>CAXXWW010000012.1:0-10655 GCA_963665215.2 Dehalococcoidia bacterium | reverse complement strand
TTCGTTACCGGTGCCACTGGCTTTGTCGGTGGACGTGTGGTGAAGCAGCTACGCCACGCCGGTCACGATGTCGTTGCCTTGGTGCGCGACTTAGACAGAGCGAAGCATCTGGTTGAACTCGGCGCAACATTAGTCAAGGGGGACGTGACAGTTAAGCCCGAATCCACCGAAGGACGGCCTTTGGGACAGCCCTTGAAGAAGCCAGCGGGTGCTCCTCTGAATCTGGGATAATGGTTTTGGAACAGAAACCAGCCCGGAAACAAGGAGCACCCAATAGATGCTGCCACAGAACAAACCCGACCGTATCCGCATCCTCTTTGACGACCATCGCCTGGTGGCCAATGCCGGCCTGCTCCTGCCGGCCACCCTAGCCCGGCACCTGGGCCTGCGGGAACTCGTCGACCATCACCTTGACCTCGGCGGAGCGCCGGGACGGGCGAACACTGGGGACAAGATGCTGACGCTGGTCGCTTCCGCGCTGGCAGGCGGCGACTGCATCGACGACGCCGATGCGCTGCGCGCTGGTGGGACGGTCGGTGTTCTAGGCTGCGTGGTCAAGGCGCCATCCACCCTGGGGACCTTCCTGCGCAGCTTCCGGTGGGGGCATGTCCGTCAACTCGACCGCGTGAGCCGCCAGTTGTTGGCCCGGGCCTGGGCCGCTGGGGCCGGACCCGGCGACTCGCCCCTGACCATCGACCTGGACTCGACCATCTGCGAGACCTATGGACTGGCCAAGGAGGGAGCGCGCCACCACGGCTATACCGGCGCCCGCGGCTATCACCCGCTGCTGGCCATTGCCGCCGGCACCGGCGAGGTGCTGATGTCCCGGCTGCGCGAGGGCCGGGCCAACACCGCCCGTGGCGCCGCCCACTTCCTGCGTGAGACGGTGGGGCGGGTGCGCTACGGCGGGGCCAGGGGACAACTCACGGTGCGGGCCGACAGCGGCTTCTACGCCCACACTGTCGTTGCCGCCTGCCGGGAAATGGATGTCCGCTTCTCTATCACCATCCGCCAGCGCGCCAGCCTGCGGGACCTGATCGAGGCGATACCAGAGGAGGACTGGACTCCCATTCCCTACTGGATGGACGGCGCCGCCGATGTCGCCGAGACGACTTACACCCCGTTCCAGACCAAGCCGGACGCCGCGCCGGTGCGGCTCATTGTCCGGCGGGTGAAGCCGACGCCCGGTTCCCAGCTCGCCCTCTTCGCCAGATACAGCTATCACGCCTTCATCACCGACCGCGATGGGGAGACGCTGGAACTGGAGGCCGATCATCGCCGCCACGCCGAGGTCGAGAACGCCATACGCGACCTCAAGTACGGCGTCGGGCTGAACCACATGCCGTCGGGGCGCTTCGCCGCCAACGGCGCCTGGCTGGCGGTCCAGGTGATGGCGCATAACCTGGCCCGCTGGACAGCCCGCATCGGCCTGGGTCAGCAGATCGTGACCACCAAGACCCTCAGGCGGCGGGTCTTCGCTCTGGTGGGACGGATCACCCGCTCGGCGCGCCGCCTCACTTTGCATCTCCCCCGGCGCTGGCCTTGGGAAACCCAGTTCAGTCGCGCCTTGGCCCGGCTGCAAGCCATTCCATTCCCGGCCTGACGGCCAGCCTGCAACTGACCCAACGTCCCCGCAATCTCGCGCCACCCCGGTCGCGAGAGTCCCCTGCTGCGTATCCTCTCGCCATCCCGCGCATCGCAACTCCCGCATAGGGCCTTAGGGGCCCTGTGCGGCGACTGAAGACCGTCCGCCGGCCTCCCATCTACCCCAAGACCCCAGGCCATCTCCCCTGTAGCTCCCTCACCCACCCCCTTCCGCTGTCCTCACGCCGTCCATCCGTGTCCTTCGGTGGATTCGGGTTAAGGAGTCCATGCGCGCACCGATGACCGGCGTGGACGGCATCTTCCACATTGCAGGCTGGTACAAAGTGGGCGTCAAGGACATTAGTCCAGCCGTCGCTATCAACATCGATGGCACACGCAATGTGCTGGAATTGATGAAGCAACTGAAGATTCCGAAGGCTGTGTACACCAGCACGCTTACCGTCAACTCAGACACAGGCGGCCAATTGGTCGATGAGACTTATCGCTTCAGCGGTAGGCACATCAGCGAGTACGACCGCACCAAGGCGGCTGCACACGACGTGGCCAAGCAGTTCATCGATGCGGGCCTGCCCCTCTTCATCGTACAGCCTGGCCTGATCTACGGCCCCGGCGACAACGGACCGGCTCACGACGCATTCGCCAGGTACCTGACAAGGCGGTTGCCGATGATGCCGCAGAAGACGGCCTATTGCTGGGCGCATATAGAAGACGCCGCACGCGGGCACTTGCTGGCTATGGAGCGAGGCCGCCCCGGCGAGAGCTACTTCGTCTCCGGCCCGGTACACACGTTTATCGAGGTGCTCGAATTGGCTGAACAAATCACCGGTGTGCCCGCGCCGGCGCGAACGGTGCCGCCGTGGCTGCTGAGAACCTCAAGCAAGCTCATGAGTGTGGTCGAGCGAGTGGTCTCCGTGCCCGACGACTACAGCAGTGAGTACCTGCGTGTAATCGCTGGGGTCACCTATATCGGCAGCAGTGCCAAAGCTGTGAATGAGTTGGGCTGGGAGTCGCGTCCGCTGAAACAGGGGCTGTCAGAAACTCTGCACCATGAGATGGAGCTATTGGGCCTGAGATAGTGGGCTCCGAATGAGACAGCTTGTTACGATGCAGCCGGTCTAATCGAGGTTGTAGAGAGTGGCAGTTGGCATTCCGGTTCAGCCTAATTTGCAGTCGCTCAATTGCGACGGCCAGGTGCATTTTGTCTTGAAGAAGGAGGGCGGGCTAATGACTCGCCGGAGCGGACGCAGCCTGGGCACTCGGTGATAGTGTCCGGAGTTCAGCGGGACCGCTCACCCCCCCCCCCCCCCCCCCCCGCGTTAGTCCGCCATACGTGTTCGCGAAAGCCACACCTCAATCGTTCTCGGCGTACGGTTGCGATTTTTGGGTCAGTTGGACACGATGTGGCCCAACCCAACGTGAAGGAGGAGAAGATGGAAGCCTATTGCATGAAGTGTCGAACCAAGAGGCAGATCAGCAACCCACAACCGATCACAATGAAGAACGGCCGGCCAGCAACTCAAGGCAAGTGTCCAGTCTGCGGGACGAAGGTGTTCAGGATTGGGAAGATGTAGGAGGTATCTTCAAAAAGTGTGTAAACAGTCAGGCGGTGTACCCTCTCTCTGAACAACACGGGCTCGAGGTCCAAGAGAGGAGATAGACCGCCCATGAGGAAGGAAAGCACTGAGAGTAGGTCGGAGTCAAGGCCGGAGTGGGAGCAGTTGGAGGATTGGGTGCGAAGCCAGGTCCAGAGGCTGATCCAGGAGTTGCTGGAGGAGGAGGTGACGGCGTTTCTGGGAAGGGCGAAGTCGGCGCTCAGATCCGACTCGGACTCAGATACCGGCTATCGGAACGGATACGGCAGAGCCCGGAGGCTTACGCTGAGTTCGGGAACGATACAGCTGAGGCGGCCGCGAGTCCGCGATACCGAGGAGCAGTTCGAGAGCCGGCTGCTGCCGCTGTTCGTCAACAGGACCAGGAAGGTTGCTGAGTTGATCCCCGAGCTGTACCTGCACGGTCTATCCGAAGGCGACTTCGATCTGGCTTTGCGGGGGCTGCTGGGAGAGGACGCACCGGTATCGGCGAGCACGGTGGCCCGGTTGAAGTCCAAGTGGAACGATGAGCTTGCCCAATGGCGCAGCCGGCCCCTCGATGACCTGGAAGTGGTCTACATGTGGGTGGATGGAGTCTACGTCAAGGCTGGTCTTGAGAAGGAGAAGGCGGCGGTACGAGTGGTGATGGCGGCCCTGAGCGACGGGAGCAAGGTGGTGGTGAGCGCTGTTCCCGGATACAGGGAGTCCACAGAGAACTGGTCCGAGGTGCTCAGGGACATCAAGCGCCGGGGCTTGAGCTGCCCGAGGCTGGTGGTTGGAGACGGACACCTGGGCATCTGGGGAGCTCTGCGCAACGTCTATCCGCAGGCGGCAGAGCAACGCTGCTGGAACCACAAGATCGTAAACGTGCTCGCCAAGCTTCCAAAGCGACAACAGGACCAGGCCAAGCTCATGCTGCGTACTATCCCCTACGCGCCGACTCGGACAGAGGCTGAGCGGCTCAGGACGGTGTTCACCAGGTGGTGCGGCGACCATTCCTACGAGGCGGCCTCAGAGGCCTTGGAGCGGGACTGGGACCGCATGGTCACCTTCTATGACTTCCCAAAGGAGCACTGGGGGCACCTTCGCACGACGAACCCGGTAGAATCACCCTTCGCGGCCCTCAGGCTTCGGACCGATGCCGCCAAGCGCTACAAGAGGGTCGATCGGGCGATAGCGGTGATCTGGAAAATGTTGATGGTCGCCGAACAGCGCTTCAGGCGTCTGAAGGCCCCTGAGTTGATCGAAGACGTCTATCTCGGTGCACAGTATGCGGATGGAATCGCCATTGAATCAACGGCTGAGAAGGTCGCCGCCTGATGTCGTTTACACACCTATTGACGTAACCTCAGATGTAGCGCCCTGCCGCGGGGTAGCCGATAACCTGCAGCAGAGGGACCTGTGTGTGGGTGCTGTTAACGCAGTCCTTTGGAGTTCACAGTTCTTATAGGGCTACGTTAACATTGACGTGACGGCTCCAGACCTTAGTTGGATCTAGAACTCAGGGCCACCGAGCAATCTGCTACCGACATCAGGACGGACCTGCGGTGCGAGAGTCTCCGTAAGCCCACGTCGAGCCCAGGCACTTGGCTCCTTCCGCGATGACGCCATGATGTAAGTCCATTGACAGCGTTGTAGCATGCCCATAAAGTACCCGCGAACGACCGGTACTCATACTGAATCGAACCGAGGGAGCAGACATGAGCCTGACAGAACAGCAACTTCGCTTCTTCGACACGTTCGGCTTCCTCCGCTTCCCGGGCCTGTTTGCCGCCGACATTGGCCGTATCACCGAATCCTTCGAACGGGTCTGGGCGGACCACGGTGGCGGACACCAGGGCCAGGTCCACGACCATAAGCTTAGATCAGCCCTCGTGCCGTTTATCGACCAGGATGAGTATCTCTGCGGACTGATAGACGATCGGCGCCTCGACGGCATCGCCTCTGCGATCCTGGGCGACGACTACAACTACACACTGAGCGACGGCAACTTCTACGTCGGCGACACCTCCTGGCACTCGGACTTCAACCGTCCCAAGCCAACGATCAAGGCCGCGTTCTACCTGGATGCGGTCACGAAAGACTCTGGCTGCCTCAGGGTGATTCCGGGTAGCCACAAGACCGGCGACGACTTTGTGACGTCCTTAAAGGACATGATGCCCTCCCAACGCGAGCCGCGTACCGAGGAAGCTCTAGGCATCCACGGCAGCGAAGTGCCTGGGTTCGCGTTGGAGTCCGAGCCGGGCGATCTCGTCTGCTTCGACCGTCGGATCAAGCACGCATCGTTCGGCGGAGGGACCCGTCGCCGTATGTTCACGATAGTGCTTGAGCCCCGGTATCCTGACGACGAACTGGACATTCTTCGCACCAATATCGGGAATCTATCGAGGTTTTGGGCTGAGCGAGCATATGGCCACACCATGATCAATACCGCCAGCCCGGAGCGTATGGTCCACCTGGAACAACGTCTGGCCAACGACGACCATCTGGCCGAGTTGAGCCGAATTGCCAGAAGAGAAATGGACGAGCCCGCCCGCAGATAGTAATAATTCGCTACGTTAACACGTCGTCACTGCTACAGACCCTCGTCTGATCGAATCCCCTAGTGCGACACCAGACAAGGTGTTGGGGAACGTGTTATGCGCCCACGACGAAACCGTACCGTAGGGGCAGGTTTCAAACCTGCCCCTACGCAGGCCAGCATAAGGCATCGGCACCCTATTCCCTAATACGTCTCCTGATCATGCACAAGGCCCTCCGGCAACCAGTACTCTGTCCAGCTAGATTTGATTGTCATTCTGAGGAGCCGCGGAACGAAGAACCTGGGGTAGTGTCACCGCCGGGCTTAGTCTGGCTATGCTGGTACCCGACCCCACCAGGTTCTTCGCTCCGCTCAGAACGACAGGTTGTTAAATCCACCTGGAATAGGTACTAGCTACCCACGTGCGGACCCTGCAGCCGACGCCCTGCGCTTGGTCTAGGCTAGGTTAGGCCGGGCCACTCTCCTCCGACGGCATCGAAGCGCCGGTGGAGCTCTTCCACCGCCTCAGCGGCGATCGGCAGACCGTTCTCCACAAACTCGATGTTGGCCTTAAGATGCGCCGGATTGTGGGTGCCCGCGATTGCCGTATCGACCTCGTGGTGCGCGAAAACGAAGCCCATGGCAAGCAGTATGGGGTCGTCGGGAGAGCCCGGGATGGGCCCCATCGCTTCCATGACCTGGGCGCGTCGGAAGTACTCGTCCGCGTACCGGGACGGGCTTTCGCCGCGCCCCCAGGCACCGTTGCCGACCGGACGCTTGATGATTATGCCCATGTCCGCGGCCCGGGCGGCACCGAGCAGCTTCTTTCGGGGCCCCTGGTCCACCAGGTTGAAGCTGGTCTGGAGGGTATCGAACAACCCGCTCTCCGCGGCCCAGACGGCGGCCTCGTTGTCGCCGCTGAACCCTATGAACCGGGTTTTACCCTGGTCACGCGCCCCGATGACTGCCTCGACCACTTCGCCGCGCTCCAGAACGTCAATGGGGCAGGAGTGCAGCTGGAGGATGTCAAGGTGGTCGGTCTTGAGCCTCCTGAGGCTGCGGTCGACGCTCTCGGCTATCACCTCGGCCGTCCAAGGCTCTGCTGACGTGTCGACGGCATGGCCGCATTTTGACGCCAGGAAGAAGTCCTCCCTACGATGGGACACGGCGGACCCGATGAGCTCCTCGGTGTTTGCATAGCAGGCGGCAGTGTCCAGGAAGTTGATGCCGCTGTCCAGGGCGAGGTTGACCACCTGCATGGCGTCCTCCGCCGCTTTCCCAGCCTGTTCGTGGCGGGCGATCTCCGCCAGTCCCAGCCCCAACCTCGTGACCTTCAGACCGGTCCTGCCTAGCGTCCTGGTTTCCATTTTCGTCCTCCGAGGGTAGCCTGTAGCCATTCTAGCCACCTTGAGCCACGGCAGCAATTCATACGTTCATTATGTGGAGGATTCAATCCCAATTCCTACCTTTCCATCACATCCAGGCTTAGCTGCTCCTGCAGGCGCGTGGTAGTAGCATGTGATCCACGCTAGAATACTCCTAATCGCGAAATTCAGTAGATGAGGGTGCAGGGACATGTGAATCAGTACCTCAAGGCCAGCGCCGAGGAACGGCTGAGACAACACATAGCAAACTATCGTGCGGCCGTCGCAGAGCTAGCGCCCGAGGAACGAGCACTCTCAAACCTGGACGATCTCTCTGCACCTTGTAAGGTCCACCTATTCTGGCTCCCAGTCGAGCCAGTCGTAGACTACTCGTTTCTACTGCTGGGAGGAAGATATCGATGACGCGCACTTTCTCGTTCCAGAGGATGAGCGGGCCTATGCCAAGAGTGATCCTGTTTGACTTAGGAGTCCAAAATGAACGAATACGAGAAATACTTCTTCGATCTCAGCGGCTATCTGGTGGTGGAAGACGTACTCACGCCTGAAGAGGTAGCGACTTGTAACCAGGCCATAGACCACGAGACCAGCCGCATCGTGGAGCGCCCTGCAGATATCTCCCTGGCGGGAGGATCGAAAGCCCTCGTGGGAAAGCGCGGTAGAGGCGAACTGGGTGGAATGCTCACATGGCCGAGGCCCTGGTGTCAGCCGTTTCGAGACCTCCTGGCCCATCTCAGAGTCCTTCCATATCTCCAGGAGCTACTTGGGGACGGCTTTAGACTGGACCACTTGTACGGAATCTTGATGCGCAAGGGTGCGGAGGGTCACGTCCTCCACGGAGGGGGCGCCCGTGACGACGCAATTCAGTTCTATCAGTTCCAAAGAGGGATAATGCGCTGCGGACTCACCGTGGTCTCGTGGGTGCTCACCGACTGCGGACCTGGCGATGGCGGGTTTGCCTGCATCCCCGGCAGTCATAAGTCCAACTACCCTACGCCCGTGGATGTGAGCCGGGTGGAGATGGACATCGGCGTGGTGAAGCAGGTAGAGGCAAAGGCCGGCTCAGTAATCATATTCACCGAAGCTCTGACACACGGCACCCTCCCGTGGAAATCGGACCACCAGAGGCGCGCCGTTCTATACAAATACTCTCCAGGCACCATGAGCTATGGACATGAATACCTCCCGCCGGGAGTTCAAGATGTTCTGGATGAATTCACCCCGGAGCAAAGAGCCGTCCTGGAGCCGCCATACCGTCCTGGTCGTCCCACAATTTCTATTTGAACATGGCAGATAACGCGTCAGCCATGCGGTCTCCTGCGCGGACGACGCCAGCCCCGACCACCCACGGGTGCTTCTGGAAGGCACCGCTGAGATCATGGAAGGCCCCGCGCTGATGGCTGGGCAGTCGCTTCAGCTAGAAGGAGAAGGCAATGTCTAAGCCCGAATCCACCGAAGGACGGCCTTTGGGACAGCCCTTGAAGAAGCCAGCGGGTGCTCCTCTGAATCTGGGATAATGGTTTTGGAACAGAAACCCGCCCGGAAACTAAGGAGCACCCAACAGATGCTGCCACAGAACAAACCGGACCGTATCCGCATCGTCTTTGACGACCATCGCCTGGTGGCCAATGCCGGCCTGCTCCTGCCGGCCACTCTAGCCCGGCACCTGGGCCTGCGGGAACTCGTCGACCATCACCTTGACCTCGGCGGAGCGCCGGGACGGGCGAACACTGGGGACAAGATGCTGACGCTGGTCGCTTCCGCGCTGGCAGGCGGCGACTGCATCGACGACGCCGATGCGCTGCGCGCTGGTGGGACGGTCGGTGTTCTAGGCTGCGTGGTCAAGGCGCCATCCACTCTGGGGACCTTCCTGCGCAGTTTCCGGTGGGGGCATGTCCGTCAACTTGACCGCGTGAGCCGCCAGTTGTTGGCCCGGGCCTGGGCCGCTGGGGCCGGACCCGGCGACTCGCCCCTGACGATCGACCTGGACTCGACCATCTGCGAGACCTATGGACTGGCCAAGGAGGGAGCGCGCCACCACGGCTATACCGGCGCCCGCGGCTATCACCCGCTGCTGGCCATTGCCGCCGGCACCGGCGAGGTGCTGATGTCCCGGCTGCGCGAGGGCCGGGCCAACACCGCCCGTGGCGCCGCCCACTTCCTGCGTGAGACGGTGGGGCGGGTGCGCTACGGCGGGGCCAGGGGACAACTCACGGTGCGGGCCGACAGCGGCTTCTACGCCCACACTGTCGTTGCCGCCTGCCGGGAAATGGATGTCCGCTTCTCTATCACCATCCGCCAGCGCGCCAGCCTGCGGGACCTGATCGAGGCGATACCAGAGGAGGACTGGACTCCCATTCCCTACTGGATGGACGGCGCCGCCGATGTCGCCGAGACGACTTACACCCCGTTCCAGACCAAGCCGGACGCCGCGCCGGTGCGGCTCATTGTCCGGCGGGTGAAGCCGACGCCCGGTTCCCAGCTCGCCCTCTTCGCCAGATACAGCTATCACGCCTTCATCACCGACCGCGATGGGGAGACGCTGGAACTGGAGGCCGATCATCGCCGCCACGCCGAGGTCGAGAACGCCATACGCGACCTCAAGTACGGCGTCGGGCTGAACCACATGCCGTCGGGGCGCTTCGCCGCCAACGGCGCCTGGCTGGCGGTCCAGGTGATGGCGCATAACCTGGCCCGCTGGACGGCGCGGATTGGTCTGGGCGAGCGGACCGTGATCACCAAGACCCTCAGGCGGCGGGTCTTCGCTCTGGTGGGACGGATCACCCGCTCGGCGCGCCGCCTCACTTTGCATCTCCCCCGGCGCTGGCCTTGGGAAACCCAGTTCAGTCGCGCCTTGGCCCGGCTGCAAGCCATTCCGTTCCCGGCCTGACGGCCAGCCTGCAACTGACTCAACGTCCCCGCAATCTCGCGCCACCCCGGTCGCGAGAGTCCCCTGCTGCGTATCCTCTCGCCATCCCGCGCATCGCAACTCCCGCATAGGGCCTTAGGGGCCCTGTGCGGCGACTGAAGACCGTCCGCCGGCCTCCCATCTACCCCAACCCCAGGCCATCTCCCCTGTAGCTCCATCACCCACCCCCTTCCGCTGTCCTCACGCCCTCCATCGGTGTCCTTCGGTGGATTCGGGCTAATGCACAGCCGGTTCTTGACACCGCTGGCAACGCCCTGGATGAGGCGTCGATAGATGCGCTTCGGTCTGGCCTCAGAGGACTGCTCTTGAGGCGCGGCGACGAAGGTTACGACGCCGCCCGGGCTATCTGGGACGGGATGATCGATAAGCGTCCCGGACTGATCGCCCAATGTACGGGCGTCGCGGACGTCATGACGGCCGTGCGCTTCGCCAGAGAGCACGAGGTGCGGCTGGCCGTCAAAGGTGGAGGCCACAGCGTGGCCGGCACCGCCCTGTGCGACGGCGGGCTCGTCATCGATTTTTCTGGGATGACGGGGGTCCACGTTGACCCTGTAGGGCGCACCGCCCGGGTCCAGCCGGGCGCGAGACTGGGTGAAGTCGACCATGAGACACAGGCCTTCGGCCTAGCC
>CAXXWW010000011.1:0-199004 GCA_963665215.2 Dehalococcoidia bacterium | reverse complement strand
AGTGTTGCCGTCGTCATCGGTCTGTCCTCCTTCTTTGTGTTGTGTGTTGCCTTCGGCCTGCGCCCGCTTGCGGGCAAAGAAGAAGGGCCGCCTCGAAAGAGACGACCCTTGTGAATGGGAATGGTTGAGAGAGACCCGGAGGCCCCGTCGTCAGCGGCGGTAGGACCTCCTTACAGAACGGCGCACTAGGTACCGCCTGAGCAGCAGAACGCCGAAGCCGAGGCCGACCGCGTTCAGGAAGACCAGCTCGCCGTCAGTGGTCACGAGTGGCCCGAGCAGCAGCGCCGCGACCACGACCGCTATCGTCAGCCGCTTGTGCCGCCCCAGGATTCCGCCCGCCTTGACCGCGACGCCCTTGACCCTTGAAACCGTTGCCTTGACGTGCATTGACGCCTCCTTTCTGTTGTTGACCCACGCCGGGCATCCGTGGCACAGGTCCTTGGTGATGGGTTGACGAAAGACGCACTCCGTCCACGGTCGGATGCCGGACGCGGGAGACGGAGAGGGGGATGTGCATGGCCTGCCAACGAATGGAACGCGGGACGGCCAGGATGAAGAAGACGCAGCTCGCCCAGGGTTTACTCGTTGGCGAAAGCGACCGCTGGGGAACTTCTGCCGAGGGGAGCGACCGGCCTGGGAACTGGTCACAGGACGGCGCGGTGAGGAAAGGACGCAGCTCGGCCAGGGTGACATCACGGGAACGGACTCAGGGGAGCTGCTGCTACGTGGGGGATGAAGAAGACGCAGCCCGGCCCAGGTGATCCGTTGCGAATCGACCTGGGAAGCTGCGAGGGAAGCGGCCAGCCAGCGAAGACTTCATCGCAGACCGGCGCGTGGGGAGAAGCTGCGGCCAGTTCCACAGGAACCATGCCGCAGACGTGAGGAACCGGCGAGTGTGCAGGGCGCACTCCGACCAGGGTGTCCGAGGGGCCGAGTGCAGGATGCACTACAACCGCTGCGAATGTGTCCTCCGGGGCGAACCGTCGGGAGAGCGAGGCTCAATCCTTCCGGTCCGATCCCCTGGGTGGCTGTTCGGAGAGCGAGGCTCGATCCTATGCAGCCGGTCCCGGATTCGGGGGACGGGAATCCTCCAGGTTCCTAGGCACGAAACACTGGAAAAGCCAGAAACTGCCCCAATTATCCCCCGAACATCCGACCGGAGAAAAGGGGTCTGGCGGGGTATCGGGGCATCTCCGCCCACATCACTTGCGCCGAGTTAGCTCCGAGTTAGCGCCGAAGTAGCCACCGCCGAAAACGCCCCTGGCAACGTCTGCCCCGGCGCCTACTTCCACCACAGCCCCAGGGTGCAGACCCGCCGCACCCACCGCAGCAGTTCCCGCTTCCTCAACGCCACACGCGTGTCGGCCAGCGCCGTCCAGCGCCAGCTGGTCTGTCCCTTGCGCCCGAAGCCCCGCAGCGGCTGGGTCTCCGGGGGCAGCGTCAGCCCGTGCTCCTCCAGCATCGCCAGCTCCAGCGTCAGCTGCCGCTCCTCGGCGACGAGCCACGACAGGCTCCTCCCCTGGTTCGGATGGCCGGCCCGCAGCGCCCGCCACTCCTCCACCAGCGGCCACGCCGCGCCGTATACCTCGACGTCGTCCTCGGCAGGCTCCACGGTCACGATCTCCGGGTCCAGACGCCGCAGCTTCGCCCGCCTCGACGAGCGCAGTCCGGCCACCGGCGGGGCGGCCTTGGTCTCCGACCAGCCAGCCCCTTCCTTCTCATCGCGCCCCTGGGCGGCCCCGGTCTCCGACCGGCCTGCCCCCTCCCCATGCTCCCCGTCCTGCGCCTGGGCCTGAGCCCGCTCTCTGTCCTGGGCCTCCCCACCCAGCGCCGCAGCCCGCAGCCCGTCGAGGCCGCCCCGCAGCTCCTTCGCCAGCGCCCTCATCTCGCCCTCCAACCTGTCGAGCCGCTCCGACTGGCCGCCCTGTCCGTCCTGATTCGGCTCGTCGGAACCGCCCACCGACAACAGCAGCCGTTCCAGCGCATCGCTCATGCGCCCGGTCAGCTCGCCCGACTCTTCGGCCTTGACCAGCGTTCGGTAGTTGACGCCCAGCATCTCCGCCGCCTCCATCCGGCCCTCCTCCCGCACCAGCTCCCGCAGGAACTCGCCCAGCCTCTGCCGCCGAAGCCTCTCCGCATCCACGCTCCCGTTGCCGTTCACACGGTCCTTATTCATGCCCTCAGTCTCCTTCCTGTCATGTCCTGTAGGGGGTTGTCCTGTAGGGGGGTTCCACCCCCAATTGCCGCCCCTCCCCACATTGCTCGCTCCGATGTAGCAGGAACCCAACCTGCATTCCTGCAACTTCCACCGGAACCAGACCATTCAACACATTGCTCGCTCCTACGTAGCGCCCTCCCTCCATTCCGCCTAATTCAGCTTCAAACTGGCCCCGCCTTGTACTCCTACAACTGACGCAAATCCCTGTACACGGGTATGACACCACATCCGGCCTTTCTAAGTGCAGGCCCCGTGAGGGGAGCCCCCGCGCGTGCCCCCCTCACCGACCGTGATATTTCACCCCCCGATTCCTCAGACTCGACGGCGATATGCAGGATAAGAACAGACAAAACAGGCGGAGGAGGCCCGAAGGGGACGCTTCCGAGTTCGGGGTGGTCAGGGTCGTCTCAAAACCCGCTCCCGACGCGGAGGACCGGCTTCGCCGCCTCTTTACCCTGCTGCTCGAACACGCAGCCAGGGAGAGACGGGCCGCGCCCGCGACGGATTCCTTTCCAGAGGCGGATCTCGCTGGCGACCACGTCGAGGCCGAAGCCTGATGCACCTGGAACCGCTCCCAATCGACGTCAGCCTGAGCCGGGGGGCCCAAGACGCGTCTGCGCCGCTCCCGGCGAGCGAAGGGGCATTCGGCGAGCACAACGCTCCCTACCAAGCCGTCTTTGGAGACGCGTCGAAGATCATCGACGCGGCCAGGGACTCGGCCGCCCGTTCGGTGAACGCCGCCATGACCGCCGCCTATTGGCTGATCGGGCATCGCATCGTCGAGTTCGAGCAGTCGGGGGAGGAACGGGCCGAGTACGGGGTTGCGCTGATTGAAAGGCTGGCTGAGGTTACGTCAATAGGTGTGTAAACGACATCAGGCGGCGACCTTCTCAGCCGTTGATTCAATGGCGATTCCATCCGCATACTGTGCACCGAGATAGACGTCTTCGATCAACTCAGGGGCCTTCAGACGCCTGAAGCGCTGTTCGGCGACCATCAACATTTTCCAGATCACCGCTATCGCCCGATCGACCCTCTTGTAGCGCTTGGCGGCATCGGTCCGAAGCCTGAGGGCCGCGAAGGGTGATTCTACCGGGTTCGTCGTGCGAAGGTGCCCCCAGTGCTCCTTTGGGAAGTCATAGAAGGTGACCATGCGGTCCCAGTCCCGCTCCAAGGCCTCTGAGGCCGCCTCGTAGGAATGGTCGCCGCACCACCTGGTGAACACCGTCCTGAGCCGCTCAGCCTCTGTCCGAGTCGGCGCGTAGGGGATAGTACGCAGCATGAGCTTGGCCTGGTCCTGTTGTCGCTTTGGAAGCTTGGCGAGCACGTTTACGATCTTGTGGTTCCAGCAGCGTTGCTCTGCCGCCTGCGGATAGACGTTGCGCAGAGCTCCCCAGATGCCCAGGTGTCCGTCTCCAACCACCAGCCTCGGGCAGCTCAAGCCCCGGCGCTTGATGTCCCTGAGCACCTCGGACCAGTTCTCTGTGGACTCCCTGTATCCGGGAACAGCGCTCACCACCGACCTTGCTCCCGTCGCTCAGGGCCGCCATCACCACCAGTACCGCCGCCTTCTCCTTCTCAAGACCAGCCTTGACGTAGACTCCATCCACCCACATGTAGACCACTTCCAGGTCATCGAGGGGCCGGCTGCGCCATTGGGCAAGCTCATCGTTCCACTTATCCTTCAACCGGGCCACCGTGCTCGCCGATACCGGTGCGTCCTCTCCCAGCAGCCCCCGCAAAGCCAGATCGAAGTCGCCTTCGGATAGACCGTGCAGGTACAGCTCGGGGATCAACTCAGCAACCTTCCTGGTCCTGTTGACGAACAGCGGCAGCAGCCGGCTCTCGAACTGCTCCTCGGTATCGCGGACTCGCGGCCGCCTCAGCTGTATCGTTCCCGAACTCAGCGTAAGCCTCCGGGCTCTGCCGTATCCGTTCCGATAGCCGGTATCTGAGTCCGAGTCGGATCTGAGCGCCGACTTCGCCCTTCCCAGAAACCCCGTCACCTCCTCCTCCAGCAACTCCTGGATCAGCCTCTGGACCTGGCTTCGCACCCAATCCTCCAACTGCTCCCACTCCGGCCTTGACTCCGACCTACTCTCAGTGCTTTCCTTCCTCATGGGCGGTCTATCTCCTCTCTCGGGCCTTGAGCCCGTGTTGTTCAGACAGAGGGTACACCGCCTGACTGTTTACACACTTTTTGAGGATACCTCACATAATCGCTGGACATCGACAACGTTTACTATACAACTTGGCGGGTTTTCACAGTTCGCTGTGATACTCTGTCCCTACTGGGTGTAAGCGCTGAACTTCATTGATCGAGAACGTTTGGAGCGGGCCGGGCCACTGACATAGCCAAACAGGGGGCGTCTCCCCTCCTCGACGGGAGAGGGCTGGAGTGAGGGTGATTGACAACGCAACAGCCCCCTGACGCCCCACAACAGGGACCCGGCCAGCAGGCTTGGATAAGATGGCGGCGGGTAGGACTGGTCGTGGTGGCCGTCGTGGTCATTGCCAACATCCTGTACCTCGCACGCGGCGTGCTCTTCCCGTTCATCAGCGGCATAGTACTGGCCCAGCTGTTCTATCCGGTCGTGGTGTTCTTGGAAGAGCGGCTGCCGACCCACCATCGGGTGCCCGGCGCAACCCGTGTCGTCTCGATCCTCACGATCTACGTGGCGTTCGCAGCGATAGTTGTGGGCATCCTGTTCGTCGCGATTCCGCCTCTGTACGCCGAATCACAGGAGTTGATCCAGGCCTCCCCAGAGTTGTACGAACGCGCGAGAACCACAGTTGAAGGCTGGTCCCGCAGCTACGTGGAGCGAGTACCCGCTGAGCTGCGGACCGAGATAGAAGAAGCTGTCGCAGCGGGTGGCAACGTGCTGGCAGACGCGGCTTGGGGTATCGTCCTGCGAACGGTGAGCGGCGTCTCGAACACCGTGACGCTGGTGATCGGCATCGCAATCGTGCCGTTCTTCCTCTTCTACATCCTGAAGGACCGCGAGGAGGTGGTTGGCGGCGTCTACCCCCTCCTGTCCGAGCGCGGACGCACGCACACGCGTAACGTCATCTTCATCGTCAACCGCGTCATAGGGTCTTACGTCAGGGCACAGCTCCTGAGCGCGACGGTCCTCGGTGTCCTGGTGTTCATCGGATTGTTCATCCTCGGCATCAAGTTCGCCGCCATCCTGGGACTGGTGGCCGGCCTGTTCGGTCTTATCCCGATAATCGGGCCCTTGCTCGGAGCAGTACCCGGTCTGCTGGTCACGCTGGCAAGCTCTCCCGGTCAGACCGTATGGGTTGCGCTGGTCTACGTCATCGTTCAGCTCATAGAAAGCAACATCATCGCGCCGCGCATGCAGGGCAGAGCCGTCCGGCTGAACCCCGCGCTTGTGATCGCCACTCTGGTAGTTGCCAGCGAGATCGCGGGACTGTGGGGCGTCATCGTCGGCGTGCCCTTGGTCGCTGCCACAAGAGACGTGTTCATCTACTTCTACAAACAGTGGACCGCCGATGACAGCGAAACGCCCCCGGCCACCGAAGCCCAAACCGAGCCAATATCCACACCGCCCGAGGACGCTCCCTTGACCGAAGCCCCGCCGTAGCAATCGGTCTGAATCTCAACGCGAAGAGCTCGTGGAGGATACCGGGAAGCGCCACCGCCGGAAGAGTTGCTGGCCGAAGCTCTCCGGCCGCCCAGGCTAGAGCGGCGCCGCACAGGACTGCGGGCAGCACCGTGGATGGTAGAGGTTACGTCAATAGGTGTGTAAACGACATCAGGCGGCGACCATCTCAGCCGTTGATTCAATGGCGATTCCATCCGCATACTGTGCACCGAGGTAGACGTCTTCGATCAACTCAGGGGCCTTCAGACGCCTGAAGCGTCCTTCGGCGACCATCAGCATCTTCCAGATCACCGCTATCGCCCGATCGACCCTCTTGTAGCGCTTGGCGGCGTCTGTCCGAAGCCTGAGGGCCGCGAAGGGTGATTCTACCGGGTTCGTCGTGCGAAGGTGCCCCCAGTGCTCCTTTGGGAAGTCATAGAAGGTGACCATGCGGTCCCAGTCCCGCTCCAAGGCCTCTGAGGCCGCCTCGTAGGAATGGTCGCCGCACCACCTGGTGAACACCGTCCTGAGCCGCTCAGCCTCTGTCCGAGTCGGCGCGTAGGGGATAGTACGCAGCATGAGCTTGGCCTGGTCCTGTTGTCGCTTTGGAAGCTTGGCGAGCACGTTTACGATCTTGTGGTTCCAGCAGCGTTGCTCTGCCGCCTGCGGATAGACGTTGCGCAGAGCTCCCCAGATGCCCAGGTGTCCGTCTCCAACCACCAGCCTCGGGCAGCTCAAGCCCCGGCGCTTGATGTCCCTGAGCACCTCGGACCAGTTCTCTGTGGACTCCCTGTATCCGGGAACAGCGCTCACCACCACCTTGCTCCCGTCGCTCAGGGCCGCCATCACCACCAGTACCGCCGCCTTCTCCTTCTCAAGACCAGCCTTGACGTAGACTCCATCCACCCACATGTAGACCACTTCCAGGTCATCGAGGGGCCGGCTGCGCTATTGGGCAAGCTCATCGTTCCACTTATCCTTCAACCGGGCCACCGTGCTCGCCGATACCGGTGCGTCCTCTCCCAGCAGCCCCCGCAAAGCCAGATCGAAGTCGCCTTCGGATAGACCGTGCAGGTACAGCTCGGGGATCAACTCAGCAACCTTCCTGGTCCTGTTGACGAACAGCGGCAGCAGCCGGCTCTCGAACTGCTCCTCGGTATCGCGGACTCGCGGCCGCCTCAGCTGTATCGTTCCCGAACTCAGCGTAAGCCTCCGGGCTCTGCCGTATCCGTTCCGATAGCCGGTATCGTTGTCCGAGTCGGATCTGAGCGCCGACTTCGCCCTTCCCAGAAACGCCGTCACCTCCTCCTCCAGCAACTCCTGGATCAGCCTCTGGACCTGGCTTCGCACCCAATCCTCCAACTGCTCCCACTCCGGCCTTGACTCCGACCTACTCTCAGTGCTTTCCTTCCTCATGGGCGGTCTATCTCCTCTCTTGGGCCTCGAGCCCGTGTTGTTCAGAGAGAGGGGTACACCGCCTGACTGTTTACACACTTTTTGAAGATACCTCATCCAGACGGCAACCACCACAAAAACCAACGACAGCGGCGGTTGCGGAAACAGCTACGCATGCGTGCAACCGGGCACAGACGGCAACTCCTCCGGCCCAGGCAAGCACATGGTGAATATGACGATGGTCTTTGAGGAACCCGCCTACGTTTGCTCCGGTTCCATGTGTTTAGACCCATATCGGATCGTTTGGACCGACGACCAAACCAAAGATGGCGCCCCGACACCAAGCAGCACGGCAGCCGACCAGGAGCAGTACGCCTTCATTGACTGGGTTATGCTGCACGAGTTTGGCCACACTCTGGGGCTGCCGGACTTCTACTCTGGTAGCACCAGTGAGAACTATGACTCCCGTCTATCGCTGCTGACCGCCATAATGAACAAATATTGGGTTGCCAAAGAAATAAAGGATGAAGACATAGAGCAGCTGCGGGCAATCTATGGACTCCATACGAAACACTAGGGAGAACCACGATGCGAACAATCCTCATCGCCCTGCTGACCGGAACGCTGCTGGCGTGCGGCCAGGGCACGGGAGGCAATACGCCCGACGATCCGGTTCCTGCCCAACTTCTAGCGACAGATACTACTGTCCGCTCCGCCCAGGGTCCTCAGTATGGTGAGATCTCGCTCGAAGAGAGGATCGCCAACTACACCACCGTCGTCAAGGCTCGGATGACGTCCGAGTCCATCGAGGTTGTGGCTGGGGCGGGCAGGATTCAGGGCAAATACTACGCTGCCGTGAAGTTCGACCTTGCGATCAGCGAGTACCTGAATGGGACAGGCGCCAACAACATCACAGCGATGTGGGTCGCGGCCGATGATTTCGGCACCCGCCAGGAGGCTCAAGACGCATCGCCCGACATCCGCGCCCGAAGGGATACCCAGTGGGATAGCCGAGAGGCTATCTTCTTCCTGCAAGGCCTGCAAGATGATGGAGTCTTTCCCCTTGATCTCCTCCCGACATTGCAGGGTGACAACCATTACTACATGTCGGGCGGATTCACTTATCAGAATGATTTCAGCCTGTCCAGCGAATACCGTAAGTTGTGGCTGCCGGCCGACGCGGCCGCTACCGGCCAGAGTGGGACGGCGGGGGGCGGCCAGGAATTCCTGCTGGCTATGCCAGCCGGTGCTGCGGGCGCAAGCGGTGCGAGCACACCGTCGGGTCCAACGATAACACTAGGCGACCTGAAGCAGCGGATCGCAGCCGTAACCGCCGAGCTGAACGCCGGCGACGGCTCGGAAGAGTACAAAGATTGCGTCAAGATGAGATATGAGTTTGATCGCATGGACAGGTACTTCATAGCGCAGGGTGAGGGTCAGCGAGTCGAACCCATGTACCCCACACATGAGTTCGACTCCGGCCAGCCAGCCGGCACCACGATCTATGCAGACCAGATCGGGGGCGCAGAGTCAACCGAAAAGCGGTCCCGGCTCTGGTTCGATGGACAAGACGCTGCCCTGTTCAATGTCGTGGCTGGCGACCCTGTCCCACAAGAGTGGGGATTCACATTCACCCAGAGTGTGGTCTCCGCGCGTCCGATTCCCGCGGGAGAATACAGGGCGAATAACAACTTCCTTCGGTTCCCCTTCATTCCCTGCAATCACGTCTTCACCTACGAAATGACGATGACCGTGACGGCGCCCGAGGACGCTGTTCACGAGGCGTTCTTCGATCCGGTGGTGATTGGCGCGGCGGTGGGCGCCGACGGCTCACGTGGTGTTTTGAAGCCGGCGTCGTTTGCCATCGAGGGGGTGGGCACAACAGACATCAAGCGGATCCGGTGGGAGTCAGCAAGGGTCGAGATGCAGATCGACCCGCCTGGCAGGCCCACAGGCCATCACATCGACTTCATCGCCCTAGACGGGACGGTCGTGCTGCGGCTGGATTTCGACGACGCTGTCGACGTTGTTGAGGAGGGCCGCACGCGCGCGCTGACCTGGGGGGTATGCGAGCGGCCTTGGAATGACGGAGACCTTCTGATGCTGCGCATCAGTGAAAGTTCTCCCGGCCTGACTGGCGCGACCAACGATGTGCTATGTCCCCCGCCACCGCCTCAGAACCTGACGGCTTCCTCCACGCAGGACTCGGTGACCCTGACGTGGGATGTGGCCAACGACCCGACGGTAACGGGCTACCTGGTACTGAGGAGGATCGCGAGGCAGAACACCTTCAGCAAGTTTGAGGTCACCAACGGCACTGCCACAACGTATGTCGACACGACCGACATCGAACCCGGCACCAAGTACATCTACCGTGTCCACGCGGTCAACGCTGCCGGGCTCAGTGAGGTCTCGCGGGTGACCGCTACACCGGCGGCGACTCCCAGCATCCCTGTAACGGACGTGGCCGGGACATCTCCGCCGTCGCCGCAGGGCCTGACGGCCTCTTCCACGCACGAATCGGTGACGCTGATGTGGGATGCGGGCGACGACCCGCCGACAGGCTACCTCATACTGAGGAGGGTGGCAAAGCAAGACACCTTCGTCAAGTTCGAGGTCACCAACGGCACTGCTACAACGTATGTCGACACGACCGACATCGAACCCGGCACCAAGTACATCTACCGTGTCCACGCGGTCAACGCTGCCGGGCTCAGTGAGGTCTCGCGGGTGACAGTCACGACACGCACAGTGCCGTGACCGAACAAGACTCTGCGAGAGTCGCACAACTCCCATGCTCTCGCCATGATTGCGTGCCAGGGACTAAGCTATTGCACCGGACCTGCGGGACCTTGGTAGATCCTAGCTTTAGTCGCGCTTGTCTTTGGTCCCCCTCCTGTGTTGACGATGGTTGCAAGGGGAGGAAGGCACGCAATGATGAGCAAGGCTCAGAAACTACTGTCGGGCCGAGCAATATCGGTATTGTTGGCGTTTTCAACCTGTCTGGTGCTCCTCGCTTCGGCCTGTGGTGAATCCGATAGCGGCGCGTCTGGCGCTTCAGCAGTTGCAACGCAAGCTGTCGATGGCAGTGGCTATGGCGCTGGGACGTCGCCTCCGATGAGTGTCGAAAGCCCTGCTGTCAGTTCCATGTCTCGGTCAGATGCCGATATCCTCGATCAGGTTCAAGAGCCCTTGTTTTACGGCGCAGCCTCTCCTTCATTAGACGTAGAGCTAGGCACTACGTTGGACGCATTGCTGCCTGCAAATATGACGTGCGCCATACTTAACGGAGACAGTAACACAGAAACGCCGGACAACTGCCATAAGGGAGACCAAGCATACGCCACCGGACGTAGCCCCGTTGCCGCCAGTCGCAGAGGTATCTTCAAAAAGTGTGTAAACAGTCAGGCGGTGTACCCTCTCTCTGAACAACACGGGCTCGAGGCCCAAGAGAGGAGATAGACCGCCCATGAGGAAGGAAAGCACTGAGAGCAGGTCGGAGTCAAGGCCGGAGTGGGAGCAGTTGGAGGATTGGGTGCGAAGCCAGGTCCAGAGGCTGATCCAGGAGTTGCTGGAGGAGGAGGTGACGGCGTTTCTGGGAAGGGCGAAGTCGGCGCTCAGATCCGACTCGGACTCAGATACCGGCTATCGGAACGGATACGGCAGAGCCCGGAGGCTTACGCTGAGTTCGGGAACGATACAGCTGAGGCGGCCGCGAGTCCGCGATACCGAGGAGCAGTTCGAGAGCCGGCTGCTGCCGCTGTTCGTCAACAGGACCAGGAAGGTTGCTGAGTTGATCCCCGAGCTGTACCTGCACGGTCTATCCGAAGGCGACTTCGATCTGGCTTTGCGGGGGCTGCTGGGAGAGGACGCACCGGTATCGGCGAGCACGGTGGCCCGGTTGAAGGATAAGTGGAACGATGAGCTTGCCCAATGGCGCAGCCGGCCCCTCGATGACCTGGAAGTGGTCTACATGTGGGTGGATGGAGTCTACGTCAAGGCTGGTCTTGAGAAGGAGAAGGCGGCGGTACTGGTGGTAATGGCGGCCCTGAGCGACGGGAGCAAGGTGGTGGTGAGCGCTGTTCCCGGATACAGGGAGTCCACAGAGAACTGGTCCGAGGTGCTCAGGGACATCAAGCGCCGGGGCTTGAGCTGCCCGAGGCTGGTGGTTGGAGACGGACACCTGGGCATCTGGGGAGCTCTGCGCAACGTCTATCCGCAGGCGGCAGAGCAACGCTGCTGGAACCACAAGATCGTAAACGTGCTCGCCAAGCTTCCAAAGCGACGACAGGACCAGGCCAAGCTCATGCTGCGTACTATCCCCTACGCGCCGACTCGGACAGAGGCTGAGCGGCTCAGGACGGTGTTCACCAGGTGGTGCGGCGACCATTCCTACGAGGCGGCCTCAGAGGCCTTGGAGCGGGACTGGGACCGCATGGTCACCTTCTATGACTTCCCAAAGGAGCACTGGGGGCACCTTCGCACGACGAACCCGGTAGAATCACCCTTCGCGGCCCTCAGGCTTCGGACCGATGCCGCCAAGCGCTACAAGAGGGTCGATCGGGCGATAGCGGTGATCTGGAAAATGTTGATGGTCGCCGAACAGCGCTTCAGGCGTCTGAAGGCCCCTGAGTTGATCGAAGACGTCTATCTCGGTGCACAGTATGCGGATGGAATCGCCATTGAATCAACGGCTGAGAAGGTCGCCGCCTGATGTCGTTTACACACCTATTGACGTAACCTCCAGTCGCATCTTTAGACCCGCAGTGAAGAACTTATTGAATCAGGCGGATGGACTTTCGATCCAGCACTTCGACGAACATTCCTCGAATCAGTTCAGGATCGTTGGCGCCAGGCCTCCTGACTCTCACGACACTGTGCACAAGGTTGGCAGAACTACCGGTTGGACATCGGGAACTATCAAGGTATTCGCTGACCCCGACCGAACCTGCCCCGGCAACCCTCTGGGCACGGGTGACAATGACCGAGACAGGGACCCGAACGATCCGGGTGACGACTTCTTTATCGAATGCCTAGTTTGGACTTTGTATCAATCTGAAGGTGGCGATAGCGGCTCACCAGTCTTTGTTGAGAAGACTGGCAGCGTGGGTGCGGTGAGAGAGGTTCTTCTCGTAGGAGTTCACTACGCTGGAGCAGCTGACGAAGGTTTATTCATACCCATTGAGCGGATATATACTGAGTCACTGCTCCAGGATTATGATTGGCTCTTGGACGAAATCAGACCTCTCCCAGCACTCAATGACGATTTCGACGAAGGTCTTGAGATGGACGAAGCAGGCAGGACAATCGTCGCTACCTTCGATATGAAGGACTTCGGCCATGGGCCAGGATTAGCCTACGAGGCCGTCCTGTATCGGAAGGTCGGAACGGTCACATCGCAGGTTACCGATACCTTCGGCTCTGTCTATAAGCAGGAGGTTTCTCGGGAGGTCACCGACGATACGCCTGGCCCGGTTGCGCGCTTCGACGTGGCAAACATTCCGGTCGCACAGCAGAATGGCGAGTTTTCCGTCCGGGTTCGGCTGTGCGCCTTTGAGGCTGACGAAACCGTTGCGGATGGCCATTGCAGTGATTACGGCTCTGACGGAGGCACCACGCTCCATCTGCCACCTGCACCACAAAACCTGAGAGTGACTGCTACCAGTACGAACAGCGTAACCCTCGCTTGGAACACAGTGTCCAATACGACAGGCTACGAGTTTGAATACAGGGCAACGGGGACAGATTCTTGGATTGACGCCACGAACTCTGTCGTTTCCTCGCCAGCCTCCCTCAGTCCCCTTTCCTGCAATACGACGTACGAGTTTGTCGTGCGGGCTTACGGCGACGGCACGCCCTACGACGCGGAGTGGGGATTCTGGTCTGCGCCAGTTACCGGTAGGACCGACGCATGTCCCGCTTGAGGTTCCTCTGGACATGGAAATAGCGAAGGCTGAAGCGCAATGAGAGGCAGTGGCGGTTCGGAGCTACTGATTAGGGTTTTCTGGCTGCTTCAGTCTCGATAGTGCCAGAAGCAGGAGGATATTATATGAGACATCAGTCCTTAACTAAAACGCAGGTGTCGGTAAGGCTGTCGATCGCTGCCCTGGCCACACTGTTGTTCGTTTTGGCTCTCGGACTTCAATCGCCTGTGTACGCGGACGACCCGGTCGACGACTGCTTTGGGGGCGCACTGTCGACTGACCCGCTCCACTGTCATGTTCTGGAGGAGGCTCACAACGCAAGGATAATCGAGGTCGACGCAATCTACGGCGTAGCCAGGGGGTTGTTCATCTTTCTGACACAGGACGACCGTGTAGGAAATGACGCTCTGGACTACATGCGGCGGACAGCTCAGGAAGAGGCTCGGCGAACCGGTGAGCACGAATGCGTTCTAGAACCTTACGGGTGCGGTAGTGGAGTTCTGTCAATTGGCAAAGGGTACATGCTTCCAGAGTCGTCAGTCTATCAAGACATCCAGCTCTTACCGGGGCGTGCCGAAGCGAGGCGGTCCTATGGAGGGTGGCAAGCTTGATTCCCTCGTTAAAAACCCGTTTTGAGGAAGTTCCAGCGATTTAGCACATCTGCGCGCTACCGTATGTTGGGGTAGTGTGCGGAACAGAGACTGTATATTGTACCCAGGTGTGGGTACGTTTGTTCTAATTCAACCTACACAGACTTTTTACGAGAGAATCAAGCTTTTCGAGAGTTGTGGCCGGGGGGCGCCGGCGGTGCGGGGGGGGCAGGTCAGGATCCTGGGAGCGATGGTTTCGACATTTCGGACGTAGATGTCACCAACTTTCCGGTGCTGAGGGGGAACTGCGGCGAGATCATGGGTGGCAACGGCACTTATGATTCCTGTCTAAAGTGGGAGAGGAATCCCGACATCCGCATTGCAGGTTGGCAATCGACGGACAAAGCATACGTTCAAGTGAAGATACCGAACGGGGATGATTCACAGATAGCAACCGCAAAGAGTGCGGTGATTCAGTCGAAGAAACGCGGGCTCAATGAAGACAACGTAGAGATCATTCCAGTAAATCACGACTACGAGGAGCTATGGCGCTGGTCGATAATACTCGATAGGTTCGCGCGCAGCTCTGGGAATACCTTGGGGATAACCTCGGCGCAGCTCGGATACAACATCAACCGATACGCCGGGGAACCTGCGGTCGTTTGGCCTCTCAATGACATTCAGGAAGCGCACGACAATAGACCGGAGTGGCGCACAATCATCCATCTGCAAACCCTGGATGTGCCAGGGACCGCCGCAGCTTTGCCTCAGCTGTTGAGCCAGTTGTCGATACCTGTAGACGCTGTGGGGTTAATCGTCGAGGAGGTTTTCACTCCTCCATCTCGGTGGAACGTCGAGCCTGGGCAGCGACCATCGGCTGGAGTTGACAACAGTAGCGCTCTGTCCTCCGATCTCCCTACTGAACACACGGCCGTCGCTGGAACCGGCCAGAGAGCGAACAGTATAGTCGTCATGTCGGCCTCTCTAGTCGTGGGCCTCGCGGTCTTGGGGGGCGCTGGCTTCATCATGATACGAAGGCGGCGGGCGATGAGTCCGGGGGGTTGAGGGGTCGGTCATCAGGTGAGGATGATAACCTGATCATACACGGGGACAACCTTGACGCGCCGAAGGCCCTGTTGCCATGCTACGCGCACCGCGTCAAGGGCATCTACATCGACCCACTAGAGCCGGTGAACCGACCCGGCGTCCTCGGTGGGGGCGTCCCAGGTAAGGAGTACGCCGCCGTCAACTGGCCGGGCGGTGACGTTGCTCGGTACGGTGGGTTCGCTCTGGGCGTTGACCGCCCAGGGTATGACCAGAAGGGCGGCGATGAGGGCGGCCCTCGTGAGGGCCAGGGAAACAAGAATGCGGCGTCTGAGTAGAGTCATGACCCAGCCCCCGGCCTATCCAAAGCAAAAATCGGGGGGCGTTAGCGCTAGGGCCGACGTGAAGGACAGCCCCCTGCGCCGACCGCAACCGTCCCTCTCGACAGACTTGGGCGGCGTCTGCTGACCGGGAGGGCCTTGGCCAATGCTCTGGCGAAACAGCCACGTCCGGTCTTGTCTTTGCAGGGGCACAGCGTCGAAAATAGGGGGTGTCTTCGCCGTCCGCTGTTGGAGAGACGGGACCGCCCTTGACAGAGTGGACGAGCCTCCAACCCGGTGGGCCGGAGGCTCGTAGGGGGCTAACCGGGGTCGGCTGGCCCTTTCCCTATATCTGGACCTCCCAGCGAAAAGTTCGCAATTCGATACGTGCAGGCCCACCAACGTATACGGTAGACAGAACCGTCTTCGAATTGTGGCTGGGTAGCCTATAAGGCCTCCAAGGATCTCTGTCCTACAACCCTGACATGTCTGAGCGGTCAGAAGGGCAGTGCCCTCCATCGCTGGAAATTCCATACCCAACCCAATGGTAGCCACTTCACCGGTTGGGCGATGTCGCTGCCCCGGATGGACAGTCTAGGCATCGACCAAGGCCCCGCATTCTCTTTATCTGCCTCAATCCCGCAGGGACCGCCAACTACCACGACGGTGCGTTGACGGAAATGTAAACCCCTTCAGGAACTGTCTGAAAGCTTAGGCCACAGTTGCGGAAAATCCCTTCTACGGCGTGCGCAGTGATCTGAACGGACTCTTGGAATGGCAACTCAGGATCATCGAGCTGCATTAGGATTGTATCTATGTGTCCCTTAAAGAAACGGTGAGCAGCGTCCGTCCTCTTGATCTGCTCTACAATGTTTGGCCAACGCTCGGTACCCATGTACCTCGAAGCGGTATGGCTCAACAGTTTAAGCAAGTCTTTCAAGTAGGGAATAACCGCGATGGAGAGGTCGTCGATTCCCATTTGCCTCGTCCGAAACCGCGACACCTTTTCTTCTATGAACCCTGGCATCTCCTGAAGCCCGTCCAGCAGCCCCTGCACCCAATCTACGCCCTGAGCCTCATCCATCTCAGCTAGAGACCACGGCTGTCCGTCCTCCTTCTTAGCTAGCACTCCCACCAAAGCGTCTACACGGCGGTCCACATCAAACTCATCCAGAAGCAACGTGGCACAGGCGTCCAGCAATCGCTCCCTAGTGTCAGGATCGGCAACGTATTCTTCCTCTCCCAGCCTATGCAGGTGGCGCTCCTCGTAGAGCACGTGGATCATCTCGTGGAGCACTGTGGTCAAACACCGCGGATTATCAAGTCCCCACGAACCTATCTGTTTCGCATCAATGATTACTGCAAAGCTCAGCTCTCCTTGCTGGGAGCGGGTCCAAAGGGTCTTACCAATTGCGTGCGCATTCCTTCGGGCAGCGACATATGCTGCATGACCTGATCGCTCATCAACCAACCGGTTCACATCATCTTCAAAGCAATCGGTTACACGGACCCTATCGAGGAGGAACGGTAGCCCCTGTGCTTTAGCGGCTCCTGCTACTGCCTTCACCAGCATGCCGATGTCCCTCTTTGCAAGGGATTGCAACTTAACAGGTACCCCCGGAACTTCAATCGTATGCTCTCCCCCTGTATTGCTCACGGAACTCCTCCAAGCATCGGTGCTCGCCACCGGTGGACTGGAAAACCGTTACGCAGTCGGAAGTAACTGACCGGCTACGTTGGCTTCAGGACTGGGCGTCGATAACGTCCAACTCGATCGAACGGTGGCTCCAGTAGAGGCCTGTAGACATCAATGGCCTCGTCCTCAAATTCGAATCGCCCTGTCAGGACGTCGATTGCGGCTTGGGCAATCAGTGACGCACACGCTAGAACAGAGGAGGGCGGGGCGTTGTTTACAGGCGCAGAGCAACCGAGATCGGGCTCAGCAAGATCGAAACTGGGGTCGCCACGCGGAACAACCGGGTAATCGGAAGAGTCAGGCCGGTCATCAATTGGAGCGTCGGATTCCAGTGCCTTCCGCTGAACCCGGCCAATGAAACCACCTCGAAGCAGCGCACCAGAGACGAGAGGCTGTGCCAAGCTCTTCCGCGACCTGGGCGACGGGATACACAAATGCATCGTTGCCGGAGGCGTCAATTACGACGTCGACGTCTTCAACGAGCTGGGCGATCTCTTGGCGGCCTCCCGGGTTCACGGACGTCGCTATGGAGTCCACCTCAGTCCATGGTGCGTGGTCTCTTATGACGCTCTGTACAGCGCTCGCTTTCCGACCTCCAACCTGATCATGGCCCGCGACATGTCGAACGACGTTCCCCGGGGACAGGAGGTCACTATCCACAATTCTCAAGTGTTCGATGCCGCTCTCGGCAAGCGTTAAAGCTACATGCCCGCCCAACGCGCCGACCCCAAACAAGACAACCCTGCGCCCTCCGAGTAAGTCCGCGTCCGGTCCAGCTCGGAGCCTGAGGGTTCGCTCGTCATTAGGTTCTGCCACCAGTGCTGCTGCGTCCATGTCGTCTCCTGTTCCGGCTAGAGCCAAAATGAGCAGGTCCGTCCGCTCCCGCCTTTGCCAGGCGAATAGAATGACGTCCACACCGCCAAGTGTCTGCGGGCCTCCGGTCGAGCGACGCCGCGAGAGCGCTTTCTCCAAGCCTTTCCGCTGCGACCTCTTGAGATGTTGCGGCAGCTCGGAGAGATTGCGCGGCGGAGGTGCCAGAAGCTGGCCGACCCGAAACCAGAGTCCACGGAGGTCTCGAGGTCCAGTTGCTGGTCCTGGCCGAAGACTCAGCAAGTTCGGGTTCGCCAGGACTCCATTCATGTCTCCCCAGCTACCGATGCTCGTCAGCAACGACTCAAAATCGAACGTCGCCATCAGCGGCCACTTCTTCTTGAAGTTCAAGTAGGCGTCAAATGGCAGATCATCTTCCTGCCAGCCGTTCCTAGCGCGCTCACACCAGTCTTCAATACGGTCGAATAAGCCACCTACTGTTTCCCATTGCAGACTTGCGTCGCCCTCCCGCCAAAGGCAGACGAAGCCGTTTAACGTGGAGTGGTTGGTATTGAGACCCTGCACGTAGACACGCGGGGGCCGATACGGCCACCCGGGGTCGAAGACTATCTCCATAGTGCGCGCATCTGTGAGTCCGTCAAACGCGGGGTGGATGGGGCCTCGCCACACGCGGCGTTCAGTGCTAGGGACGGGCTCGAATCCTGACGCAACGAGGTCGGCTCGGAACCTTTCCAGCGAGGCGATGTCGAAGGATTCCTGTTCCATCTCGTCTATCCGAATCGGTGGGCCTCATTCCGCCGAGTTGTTGCGCCGGTCCCACTAGCTGCACCAGCTCCGGATGCGGCAACAGTGCTACCCATACGCCCTCCCGTAGTCGGAGGATAAGGGAGGACCGGATTGGCTCGAACATTGCCGCCGAGGATCTTGCGCCATTCGGTGGCAGCGTCGGTGTCGTTCATAAGCAGAGCTCGGTTTGCCGCAGCCGCCAGTTTCCCAAAGATGTCCGCAGCCTGCTTGATCTGCCCTGCGGACAACGGTGGATCTACAGGGGTACGGAGCACGGGGTCCTGCAGAGGTTCGACTCCCGCTCGAGCAAAGCGGTCGGCAATGCACTTGAGCGTCCCCGTCAAGAGCACATCCCATTCACTTCCGGAAACCAGTCTGGATCGCCATGCCTCAAATGTGACGAACTCAAGGTAAAGCCCTCCAGGCCGCTTGTCTCCGAGGTGAGTCTCTCTAGTCTGGCGTATGAGCTTGACAATCGGCTTATAGGCGTGCCGTTCCCCGACCTTCGGACTGGAGACCGACTGATTCAGATCCTCGGAAAGCTCCCCGAAGCGCACGGCGCCAGTGGTTACCCAACGACCCTCGCCCTCTACCCACCGATTCTGGTCCTTGGTTGGAATTGCCCACAGTTCACCCTTGCGCACCGCCGGGACCGCGTCGACAGAAAAATCTCCTCCCGAAGCGCGATCACGATCAGGGAACAGGACCTTGACACTCCTCGCCTGCTGTTGTGCCCGTCCGCCTCCCTGCCCGACTTGACCGTACTTCTGGACGATTACTCGCCAGACAGCATCAAACACCGCTCTTGGCTCTGCGCTGGTATCCAGCTTAGTGAAGCGAAGGAAGACATCCACATCCTTGCCTGGATAGATACCGGTATCTCGGCCGTAGGAGCCAATCAGAAGCGGTGCGATGCCCCAATCCTTCAGTTGCTTGTCCTGTTGTAGCAGTTCTCGGATTTCAGTGTGGGCGTCTATGGCACGCTTCCGCTTCTCTCCATTGATTTCAATGTTTGTGAGCGCCTGCTCGAATTGCTTCCGCATGTTGGGCATCACGTCCCCCTCTATGATTTTAGGCCACCGCTTCTTGACGAGTTGGCAAGACTACTTTCTCAATTGAACTTCCACCTGCACCAGAGCGCACGACCAGGCTCGGCAGGTAGCGTGGTGGTACGGGATTCCCGCAGTCATCCGGACCATCTTCCCACTCGTACAGGTTCAGGCGGATGGTATTCAGTGTGCGACCGAGGAGCAGGGCCACTGTCCATGGGCAGCGAAGGAGCAATTGCACCTCGGACGCCTCCGAGCGTAACGCTGCCTGCCGTATCGCATGGGACGCCTCCGCCACGATTTGGCTGGCGTCCCCCGGGCGCAGGTTCCCTTCAGCCGCTGTTCGGATGTGGAACACACTAGCTAGCCGACCAGGGTAGGCTTCGAGGAGTCGGTCAAAGGCGAGGTCGCTCCGGGTTGGCAGCAGATCGACATAGACGAGTGCCTCGCCGGAAATTGCTTCATGTGGTGAGCGATCTATTATCTCCAGCAATCGTGTCGACCTTGCTGGCGCGGGAGCGTTATCTGACAGTGTCCACGAATGCTCAGCTGTGTCGACCACCTCTACACGCCCAAAGAGCGGTGTGGGCAGCGCAGAGCCGAGAGCGAATGCAACGGACAGGTGTGCCCCTCCACTGACCCTCCCATGCCTCGCACCCGCGATGTCCAGCAGATGTGGGGGATCACCGAGAAACAACTGCAGATCCTCCAAGCCCTGCCGATGTGGTCGACGATCGGCAGTCATAGAAGGTCGCAAGCGCACGACCAGGTCTCCGCGCAGACTGCCTGCCGATGGTGTGATGCGCGTTTGCAGGTTGATATCTATGACTTGATTCTCTCGTAAAAAGTCTGTGTAGGTTGAATTAGAACAAACGTACCCACACCTGGGTACAATATACAGTCTCTGTTCCGCACACTACCCCAACATACGGTAGCGCGCAGATGTGCTAAATCGCTGGAACTTCCTCAAAACGGGTTTTTACGAGGGAATCATGACTTGTCCGACCGCCTCAATATCTCTCCGAAGCGCCTCCATCCTACGGCGACAGTGACTGCGGGCGATGTCGGCGATGTTCTTCGGAGTCAGTACCGCGTCCTGGCGCAGTCTCTGTAGGGTTTTGATAGGCAAAGATAGAAGGCGGTCGGGCGCGCTATAGTCCAAGTCCCCAGCTTCGTTCTCGATGGTCGATGCGATTGAGAGTGTGAAAGCTCCTTCAGCCTCCAAGGCGAGCAGTTGCGGGAGTTCTGTGTCCCTGATTACGGTTGATGCTCCGATATCTGGGGTCACGACCAACACGGCACCCGATAGCCCGGACTGCATCGCCTCTTCTAGTCGACGCTCCGTGTCTCCAGGAGGCAGATCGCTCCTGTCGTGCCATACGGGAACGCCTGCAGACCTGAGTGCCCACGCCAGGTCCATCGCGAGCTCCGCGCCATCACTGTGTCGGTACGACAGGAAGACCGGCCCCCGCGAGGATACGAGGTCGGAGCCGTTCTCCACATTTCTTGGAAGCACATTAGCCATCTTTTCCTGCCTATAAAGAGCGGCCCATCAAGCTACGTGTCGCTACAGCATTAGAATATGTCGTCCAAAGAACAAAGTCAATATGTGCCAAGCTCCTTTGCCTTTGCCTTCCTGTGTGCTACTATGGAGGCAGCATGATTGGACGTGAACTGTAATGGCTATTGAAATCGCCGGTTTCGCCCAGGCGCTAGCTCGGTGTCAAGCATTTGAGTCTGTCGATGCTGGCGAGCTTGAAAACGTGCTATCCAAAGGCCCGGAACCACTGGAGATGCAATTCGTTGAGCCGTCGGCTGATGTGGCACTCATTCAGTCGGGAGAGCCTTTCAGTCACCTGTACTTCGTCCAACACGGCATGATCGTGCCTTGGCAGTATCCCTACTCGGAGTTGTCTGCTCCTTTCCTCATAGGGGATCACGAATTCATGATGGGCGCGGAGCGCTGGGTGGCCTCCTATTCCGCCGCAACGCAGGCGATCGTTGTGGCCATCCCCATCGACACAATGAGACTCACCGTTGAAAGGATTCCACAGATACGCGCCAAGATGCATGTTGTATTGCTGAGGCGTATGTCACGCTACTATTGGATCTCACTCGCGACCAATGGGAGTCCGGCGCATAGGGTTGCAGCTGCTTTGATCTCCCGCCTAGCCCTTGCTGGAGAGGATTACGGCCTTGAGCGGGAGATCGCCGTGCGCCAGCGAGACATCGTTCGCCTCACAGTCATGTCGCGATCGGCCGTCGCCGGCGGGATTTCGAAACTGACCTCTATCGAACTGATTCGGTCCGGCAACAAGAGTGATAGGTTCACGGGCCTGATCCGAGTGCCGGACGTTGGACGGTTGAAGGACTATGCCCTCAGGGAGGTTCGAGGGAAGCAAATCCGTCCACTAATTCGATAGAGTGCAGATCATTGCATGACTTCAATCATCAATCCTCCCATCAAGGAGACAAATGCGGATTACACGGGTTCATCTGAGGAATTATAAGCGCTTTACAGATCTTCGCATCACTGACATTCCACAGTCAGCTCGCCTAGTGGTTCTGGTGGGACCCAACGGCTCAGGAAAGTCTTCAGTCTTTGACGCATTCCTGCTCAAATCCCACTCATCGAGAAACAATTGGGCGCTGAGCGACGGCATTTTCGGGGGCTATCTTCTCAAAGTGGAAAACGAAACCGCCAACCTCTCCAATACCAGACAGGTGGCAAATACGATTGACATCGACACCGACACTGAAGTGCAGGACTGGTCTAAGGCATTCACCGTTCGCTCTCCCTATCGACATGAAGCAGACTTCTCAAACACTAACCTAGGCCCAGTCAAACCTGCCAACGAGTCCCTTCGCTTCCAGCGCATCATCGATCAAGATCAAGCTGTATCAGACAATTTCAATAGACTTGGCCGCAGTGCGTTGCACCGGGCCCTCAAGAGCGAACCGGCAGGCAAGTCTTTAGGCCACTTTCGCAAGGATACTCTCGGAGAAATAACACTTGCACTAGCGAAATTGTTCGACGATCCACTCCTTAGCCTTCAGGATCTGGGAGCAGGTATCGACTCTGGCACCTTCCGGTTCAGAAAAGGTACTATTGACGATTTTCACTACAAGAATCTGTCAGGCGGTGAGAAAGCAGCGTTCGACCTACTTCTCGACATCTTCGTTAAGCGGAGAGAGTACCCAGATGCCGTTTATTGCATAGATGAACCAGAGTCCCATGTCGCATCGGGGGTTCACGGTCGACTTCTTCAGGCAATGCTAGACCTGATCCCGGATGCGTGCCAACTGTGGATAGCTACGCACTCCACTGGGTTTGTTCGGAAGGCCGTAGAACTAAGTAGTGGCCAGAACAACGTGGCCTTTTTGGACTTCTCAGGTCATAACTTCGATGAGACGGTGAATCTAACGCCCACTAAACCCAATCGAAGCTTCTTTCTCAAAATGTACGATGTGTTGCAAGACGATCTTGCGGGACTGGTGGCACCAGATCGGATAGTTCTTTGCGAGGGAAGCAAGGCCACCGACGCGAAACTTTACAGTAGAATCTTCGAGGAAGATTATCCTGATACTTTGTTCGTCGCCCGTGGAAGTGCGAGCACAGTCGAAAAGGGCGATGTAATCCCTGTCCTAGAGGCCGTAGTTCCGAATGTTAGAGTCTGGCGACTGATCGACCGAGACGACATGCCCGATCCAACTCGAGATCAAAAGATCATCGAAGGCATACGAGTCTTGCGGCGCCGCGAGATAGAAAACTATCTCTGGGATAAGGCGGTGGTTCACAAAGCTCTTCAGAATATAGGTGCAACAGATAGCGCTATAGAGAGTATTCTCGAGGAATACCCCTTTCCTAGCCCAAAACAGGACGACATGAAGACAGACAACCAGCAACAAGTCTTCTTCGAAAAGATTCGAAGGGCTGAGGGGGTGTCGTTGCCGGGCAGAAACCGCATGGAGTTCGCCTTTGCCTATTTGGCGCAGGCACTCCGGGAAACTGAGGGAGTCTACCAAGCCCACATTTCCCAGATGAGCCCCGTGGGCGTGTCGTGATCGGCAAGAAGGCCACGCATTTGAGCCGCATACGTGAGCATCATAGCTGGTAAGTGTGGTAGCCTGGCCGAGATAGCGAATGTTAGTTCTGGATATCGCAATCTCGCCGGAGGCACCCAATGGGTGAAAGCACCGACAGCCGCACCACGCTCCGTTTTGACCGCCGCCTACGCCTGGAATTCCACGGCTCCACTATAACCTCGGACGCGGGACTCCTAGCCTGCCGCGAGTTGGATGATGCCCTGGGACTGACGGAGACAGCAACCGCCTGTCTGCAAGAGAGCAGGGCCGAACTACACTTGGAACACGAGCTTCGACTTGCTGGCTTAGCCCGAATCCACCGAAGGAGGGCGTCGGGTTAGCGTCCTGAGGCGGCAAGAAGGTGCTCCTGTGCTTCTGGGATAATGGTTTTGTAGCAAAAAAACGGCCCCGGAAAAGGAGCACCCAGTAGATGCTGCCACGCAACCACCCCGACCGGATCCAAATCACCTTCGACGACCGCCGCTTGGTGGCCAATGCCGGGCTGCTCCTTCCGGCCACCCTGGCGCGGCACCTCGGCCTGCCCGAACTCGTCCGGCAGCGCCTCGACCTGGGCGATGCCCCGGGGCGGGCGAACACGAGCGACAAGATGATGACGCTGGTGGCGTCTGCGCTGGCTGGGGGCGACTGCATTGACGACGCCGATGTGTTGCGCACCGGGGGGACGGCCTGCACCCTGGGCGGCACGGTCAAGGCGCCATCCACCCTGGGCACCTTCCTGCGCAGCTTCCGGTGGGGCCACGTCCGTCAACTCGACCGGGTGAGCCGCGAGTTGCTGGCCCGGGCTTGGCAGGCCGGGGCGGGACCCGGCGACGGGCCCCTGACCATTGACCTGGACTCCACCATCTGCGAGACCTACGGACTGGCCAAGGAGGGCGCCCGCCACCACGGCTATACCGGCAAGCGGGGCTACCACCCGCTGCTGGCCATCGCCGCCGGCACCGGAGACGTGCTGATGTCCCGGCTGCGCGAGGGCCGGGCCAACACCGCCCGGCGCCGCCCACTTCCTGCGGGAGACGGTGGGACGGGTGCGCTACGCCGGGGCCAACGGACGACTCACGCTACGGGCCGACAGCGGGTTCTACACTCATGGCGTGGTATCCGTCTGCCGCAAGATGGATGTCCGCTTCTCCATCACCATCCGCCAGCACAAAAGCCTGCACAATCTCATCGAGGCGATACCCGAAGATGCCTGGACGCCGATTCCTTACTGGATGGACGGCGCCGCCGATGTGGCCGAGACCACCTGCACCCCCTTCCAGGCCGAGGCGGACGCCGCGCCGGTACGGCTCATCGTCCGGCGGGTGAAGCCGACGCCCGGTTCCCAACTGGCCCTCTTCGCCAAATACAGCTATCATGGCTTCATCACCGACCGGGACGGGGAGTTGCTCGAACTGGAGGCTGACCATCGCCGCCACGCCGAGATCGAGAATGCCATACGCGACCTCAAGTACGGCGTCGGGCTGAACCATCTCCCCTCGGGCCGCTTCGCCGCCAACGGCGCCTGGCTGGCCGTCCAGACGATGGCCCACAACCTGGCCCGCTGGACGGCGCGGATCGGTCTGGGAGAGCGGATAGCCACCACCAAGACCCTCCGGCGGCGGTTCTTCTCCCTGGCCGGACGGCTCACCCGCTCGGCACGCCGGTTGACCCTGCATCTTCCGGATCGCTGGCCTTGGGCTGAGAAGTTCAGCCGCGCCTTGGCCCGGCTGCGAGCCATTCCACTCCCGGCCTGACGGCACCGTCGGCGACCGACCCACCCACCGGACAACCGAAGATCCCCGCAGACTCGTGCCAGCCCGGTCCGAGAGAGTTCCCTGCTGCGTATTCTCTCGCCATCCCGCGCATCGCAGCTCCCGCAGACGGCCATAGGGGCCCCTGTGCGGCGATGAAGGCCGTCCGCCGACCTCCCTACCCCAAATGGAACCCAGGCTATTTCCCCTGTAGCTCCCTCACCCCCCTTCCGCTTTCCTCACGCCGTCCATCGGTGTCCTTCGGTGGATTCGGGCTTAACAAGCCTCGATTCCTGTGTCGATGTCCAGCGATTATGTCCGCCTAAGTGGTCAGGGAAAATGTCCATCTAGGCCGCTGTCATACCATCGGACTGTGATACGCGGGACCTGCCCCTGGTGGGCATCATGGGCGGGCTCTTGGCTTCGGCGTACTTGCGGACCGTGTTCCTGTGGATGCCCAACTCCCTGGCGATTGCCCGAATGGAGAGGCCCCGAAGCTTAGCCTGCTGCACGGCCTTCCACCGGACCCTCTGTCGCGGCGTGGGTTTCCTGCGTGGCGATGCCGGAGGCTTGCGAACTCTGCCGCCGCCGTTCAATGTGGCGCTGTCGGCCTCGATGGCGTCGAGGGATGCCAAGCTCTCCTTGGGGTGGCTGCCCACGCCGTTGACCCTACGCTCAAGGCCGGGGCCATATCGGAGAGGACCATTGGAGGCACGGAGAACTCCAGGGCGCGGCGGCGCCTCCTGTGTGGGGATCGTGCGTCCCCGGTACTGCACGAGGAGCTGACCGTCCAAGCCCTCATGGACCTCCAGCTGCGCTCCGGCGTAGCTAGGCCGCTCCTTACCAGGCAGCAGCTGCAAGGTACGCCAGTTGTACTTGACGGTGTTGTCCCTGGCCACCTTGCGGCGGTGCTTGAAGCAGAGTATCTGGTCCAGGGACACCGATGACTCCATAGAGCGGTAAGCAACGCTTGAGTGCTCTGCCGGAACCCCGAACTTCTCGTTGAAGCGCGGCAGGAAGCGGTGCAGGACTTCATTGGCCTCGTCGATGGTGGTGACGCCCGCCAGGCGCAGCTCGGTCACCAGCCGGTCCTGGAATGTCCCCGCCGTCCGCTCGACCCGGCCCTTCGCCTGCGGTGACCTGGCGAATATCTGGCGTATCCCCAGCTCCTCCATGGCGCGGGCGAACTGGGTTGGCCCGGCCGGCTTCTGGCGAGGCTCTCCAGTATGCTTGAAGACCGCGTGTCGGTCGCTGTAGACGGCCAGCGGTATCCCGCATTGCCGGATCAACCCCTCCATGAGAAGGAAGTAGCCGCGGGTGTCCTCCTCCTGGCTGAACAGAGCGTTAGGCACAGTGCCGGTGGCGTCGTCCACGGCCAACAGCAGGACGAACCGGGGTCCTTGTTCCCCCAGCCACCGATGGTGGCTCCCATCTATCTGCAGCAGCATCCCTTCTTGGGCCATGCGTTTGCGCCGGACACGGTGTCTGGGCGGCCGGCGGCGGCGGGGGCTGTCCACGCCGGCGCTGACCAGGATGCGGCGCACCGTAGAGCGGCTCAGGTCGATCCCCTCCCGTTCCATCAACAACTCGGTCAGATGCGTATGGTTCGTTCCAGCGTAGCGAGTGCGGGCCAGCTGCACCACGTAAGTCATCTTGGTCTCTGTCGTGGTGTTGGCCGGTCGGCGGCCACGATTCCCGTGGGCGAGTGCGGCGGCGCCCTCCTTCCTATAGGCCGCCAGAATACGCCTCATGTGGCGTTCGCTCACTCCCAGGACCTCGGCCGCCTGACATACCACCACCTGATCTGCCAGAACGCTGTTGAGCACCTGAAGTCTCGTCTGCTCCTTCTGCGTCAATGTCACTCCTTCCATGGGATGACATTTTCGCTGACCAGTTAGCTACTGACATAATCGTAGAACAACAACACCCTTGACATCGAAGACAGCAGTGTCGTGGAGGACGTTCACCACCTGCGGCTGATGGCGCTGCTGCACGAGCTGGTGCGGGAGAAGGGGAACAGGGGAGCCGCGCTGGCGTTGGGTATAGACCCAAGGACGGTGGCCTCGTCCATGAAGACGGGAAGACTGTCCTGGCGTGTGCGGGAGGCGTTGGAGCAGGGGCTACAGTCGGGAGCAGGCTCGGCGGCGGCCCGGCAGAGGGAGCGCAACGATGCCCTGGAGGGTCGCATCGAGGAGATGGAGGGGAAACTCCGAAGCGGCATCGAAGACGTCCGAGCGGACGTCGCAGGAAAGGTCGAGGCTCTGCGGGAGGAGCAGGCCAAGGCGATGCGGCACGTGGAGCGGCGACTGGTGCGGTTGGAGGCGGGAAGGAGCGCGCAGGGCGGGATGGAGAGGACATCCCCGACCGGCGCGGAGCCTGAGCCGTCGAAGCGAAGATACGTCCGCCCCAGGACGTACCCCCAGCTGGTTACCCAGGAGGCTGAACCCAACGAAGACCTGGTGTACGGAGACGCCACGCCGGCGATCGTCGAGTGGCGGAAGGTGAGGGCCGAGTTCCTGAAGACCGGCACCACCCTGGACAGGACGGAGGTCCAGGAGCCAATGTTGGAGCTGGAAATCGCCATCGTCGGGGAGCACGAGCTGACGCTGCCTCCGGCTTCGTTCCCCTGGGACGAGTTCGACCGGCGGGATCAGCTCTGGGAGCGGACGCAGTACCTCAAGCGGGTGCGGGCGGAGCGGGTGCGGGCGTTGCTGCGGCGTTGGCTTCGCCGTGTCCTGACCGCCGGACTGTGGCGGAACTGATTTGGGAGGCAGACATTGTTCTTGACAACGCAATTACACAATAGTATTGTTGTGTTATGATACCCCAGTTTGATGCAGATGGCCTCCTTCCGCCAGGAGTGCACTGGGCCGACTGGGACGAGTTGATCGCTAGACTTGGGAACAATCCTTGGAGACAGCACCTCATGACTGGACTCAGAGCCGCACTCGCGAACTTGAAGGACGCTGGATGCCGGACCGTCTACATCAATGGGAGCTTCGTGACGAGCAGGGACTTACCAAACGACTACGACGCCTGTTGGGAAGAGGATGGCGTCGAACCGGCGGCTCTCGACCCTGTTCTCTTGACCTTCGACCCCGGGAGGGCCACACAGAAGGCCAAGTACATGGGGGAGCTGTTTCCCAGCGTCAATCATCGCTGATACAGGCGGGCTGTCGTTTCTTGAATTCTTTCAGACAGACAAGGACACCGGGCGACCCAAGGGGATCATTGCCATAGACTTGGGAGGCCTCGCATGATCAAGAACGAACGGCAATATCGGATCACCAAGGCGCAGGCGGATCGATTCTCGCAGACCCTTCACAGCCTCAGGCATCGCTCCGGCGGGACCGACGGTATACATCCCCTTATCGCTAAAGCTCAAGAGGACGCGTTGAGGAGCCAGCTAGCAGACCTTGAGGGAGAGTTGCGCGAGTATGAATCTCTGAAGGCTGGCAAGTTCCCGATGGATGAGCTTAGCGTGGTCGCTGAACTAGCAACCGCTCTGATCAAAGCACGGGTCGCACAAGGCCTGAGTCAGAAGGACCTGGCAGAACGCCTTGGGCTGAAGGAGCAACAGATACAGCGATACGAGGCCACTGACTACGCAACTGCAAGTCTGGCTCGAATCAAGGAGGTCGTGAGCGCCTTGGGCGCGGAGACAAGCAAGCCTGATCTAACCACAGGTTCGCGATGACCACTGATCGAAGAATTCGCTCATCTGATTTTGTTACAGGCAAACCTCGACAATGACTACTCGACAGAACGATCCTGAGACCATTCGCGAGGAGGGCGTTAATGTCCTTCTCGCCCAGTCCCTCCGCGACCACGGCATATCGGCCAGGGCAGAGCGCCGCAGTCGGAAGGGCACCCCCGATATTCGCGTCGAGTTGAGAGGCGGGGATCTGGTGATCCTGGAATGCAAATGGGATGGCTCTGCCAATCTCCTGGATGGTCAGCTCGAAGAACGCCTGAAAGACTTTCCCGAAGCTCTTGGAATGGTTGGCGTCCTCTATCCCGGCGGGCTTCGACATGAAGAGAACACGTACGCTGGCCTTGAGGCCGCGACGGACCTCAAATGGTGGCTGCATGGCACTCGCGGCGTAGCGACCCCAGAGCCACGCATAAGGAGCGGGTCCGTAGCAGAACTTGCAGACCAGTTGCGTACCCTTCCATTGGAATTGGAAGGTGAAGACCGAGTGGCTGCTGCTGCCGGTGCGGTTGGGTACGCTCTGGAACAGGCGGCGGAGCAAATTGCCAAACACGCACGGATATCTCGCCGGATCGCCGACATCATTGCCAGTACTGATCAGGAGAAGGACCGATCTGCCGCCCTCCGTATTGGATGCTTGGTGCTCTTCAACGCTCTCGCATTCCAGGACCGTCTCGCCGCAGCCAATGAGGACGTCCCGACCGTCAACGAGACGCTGGGGCAGGGCATCCCCGGGCTACGCCAGGCATGGCGTCATATCTGCGACAACATCGACTACGTGCCAGTTTTCGAGTTGGCGACCAACATCCTTGACGTGCTCGATACTGGGCCAGAGGAAGTCCAAACCTCAGTCATAGCTCCCTTGGTAAAGGCTATGGAGGACACGCGCCGATTGGAAGGGCACGATCTTTCCGGGCGTCTGTTCCACACGCTGCTGACCGACGCCAAGTTCACCGGGGCCTACTACACCTCGGTGCCTGCGGCCACGCTGCTGTCACGGCTCGTGTTCCATGATTGGCCGCCCCACATTGACTGGAGCGACCACGAGTTCCCCGCCGCGCTCAACGTGGCCGACCTTGCTTGTGGTACAGGAACGTTACTGATGGCAGTAGCTACTGAGGTCGAGCGCCGGCATACAGCTGCTGGCGGCCAGAAAGCCGCAGAGTTGCACAAGGCAATGGTCGAGCAGGCCCTGCACGGCTACGGCGTTCAGCTTTCTGCTGTACATTTCGCCGCCACCAGCCTGGCGATGCTCAACCCGGATATACAGTTCGACCGCATGAACCTCTACGTGATGCCACTGGGAGCGGAAGGCTCGCATGTATCGCTGGGCTCGCTGGACTTCCTGGGGGCGGGCGAGGCTGCGGTCCAATTTGCGCTGTCCGTCGAAGACATGGGAGTAGCTACGAGGGATGTCGAGAGGGTATCCGGCAGCGGCTCTCGAGGTGCGGCGGAAGGGGTAACAGCCATATTGCCGGAGTTGGACCTGGCTATTATGAATCCGCCGTTTACACGTTCAGTTATCGGCAACCTGCTGTTTGGCAGCCTGCCTTCGGCAGACCGGCGGAAGCTTCAGGACGAGCTGTCGCGCCGCTTGAAGCAGAGGCAAGCATCAGCCACCGCCGGACTTGGCGCGGCGTTCGTAGCGGCAGCGTCGCCCAAACTGCGTCCCGGTGAGGGACGCTTGGCTCTGGTATTGCCGGCTACGGTGTGCACCGGACCATCCTGGAAGCAGACCCGCTCCCTCATAGAGCACGACTTCGCCCTTGACATGGTCATTGCGTCCCACGATCCGCTGCGGTGGAACTTCTCGGACAGCACGGACCTCTCGGAGGCACTTCTGATTGCCACACGCCGTCCTGATAACCACGACACCGCTGAGCGCCGCACCACCTTCGTCAATCTCTGGCGGAACCCGGACGGCGTGTTGGATGCTCACCGAGTGGCACAGGCGATAACTGTGACGAAGCCAGCAAGACTAGAGGGGACGGGCACTGCACTACTGGAGGTTGACGGCCGGCACGTCGGCGAGGTGTTGTCGATGCCGGAATTGAAACTAGCTGGCAAGCAATGGTCCGGCATGCAGTTTGCCCGCGCCGACTTGGTCCGCAGCGCACTCAGGGTATTGAACGACGGAGAAGCATGGATCCCTGGCGAGGCGACGACTGCAAAGGTCCCCATGTGCCGGTTCGACGAAGTGGGAGAAATTGGCCCTGATGTGCGCAGCCTAAGCCCGAATCCACCGAAGGAGGGCGTCGGGTTAGCGTCCTGAGGCGGCAAGAAGGTGCTCCTGTGCTTCTGGGATAATGGTTTTGTAGCAAAAAAACGGCCCCGGAAAAGGAGCACCCAGTAGATGCTGCCACGCAACCACCCCGACCGGATCCAAATCACCTTCGACGACCGCCGCTTGGTGGCCAATGCCGGGCTGCTCCTTCCGGCCACCCTGGCGCGGCACCTCGGCCTGCCCGAACTCGTCCGGCAGCGCCTCGACCTGGGCGATGCCCCGGGGCGGGCGAACACGAGCGACAAGATGATGACGCTGGTGGCGTCTGCGCTGGCTGGGGGCGACTGCATTGACGACGCCGATGTGTTGCGCACCGGGGGGACGGCCTGCACCCTGGGCGGCACGGTCAAGGCGCCATCCACCCTGGGCACCTTCCTGCGCAGCTTCCGGTGGGGCCACGTCCGTCAACTCGACCGGGTGAGCCGCGAGTTGCTGGCCCGGGCTTGGCAGGCCGGGGCGGGACCCGGCGACGGGCCCCTGACCATTGACCTGGACTCCACCATCTGCGAGACCTACGGACTGGCCAAGGAGGGCGCCCGCCACCACGGCTATACCGGCAAGCGGGGCTACCACCCGCTGCTGGCCATCGCCGCCGGCACCGGAGACGTGCTGATGTCCCGGCTGCGCGAGGGCCGGGCCAACACCGCCCGCGGCGCCGCCCACTTCCTGCGGGAGACGGTGGGACGGGTGCGCTACGCCGGGGCCAACGGACGACTCACGCTACGGGCCGACAGCGGGTTCTACACTCATGGCGTGGTATCCGTCTGCCGCAAGATGGATGTCCGCTTCTCCATCACCATCCGCCAGCACAAAAGCCTGCACAATCTCATCGAGGCGATACCCGAAGATGCCTGGACGCCGATTCCTTACTGGATGGACGGCGCCGCCGATGTGGCCGAGACCACCTGCACCCCCTTCCAGGCCGAGGCGGACGCCGCGCCGGTACGGCTCATCGTCCGGCGGGTGAAGCCGACGCCCGGTTCCCAACTGGCCCTCTTCGCCAAATACAGCTATCATGGCTTCATCACCGACCGGGACGGGGAGTTGCTCGAACTGGAGGCTGACCATCGCCGCCACGCCGAGATCGAGAATGCCATACGCGACCTCAAGTACGGCGTCGGGCTGAACCATCTCCCCTCGGGCCGCTTCGCCGCCAACGGCGCCTGGCTGGCCGCCCAGACGATGGCCCACAACCTGGCCCGCTGGACGGCGCGGATCGGTCTGGGAGAGCGGATAGCCACCACCAAGACCCTCCGGCGGCGGTTCTTCTCCCTGGCCGGACGGCTCACCCGCTCGGCACGCCGGTTGACCCTGCATCTTCCGGATCGCTGGCCTTGGGCTGAGAAGTTCAGCCGCGCCTTGGCCCGGCTGCGAGCCATTCCACTCCCGGCCTGACGGCACCGTCGGCGACCGACCCACCCACCGGACAACCGAAGATCCCCGCAGACTCGTGCCAGCCCGGTCCGAGAGAGTTCCCTGCTGCGTATTCTCTCGCCATCCCGCGCATCGCAGCTCCCGCAGACGGCCATAGGGGCCCCTGTGCGGCGATGAAGACCGTCCGCCGACCTCCCTACCCCAAATGGAACCCAGGCTATTTCCCCTGTAGCTCCCTCACCCCCCTTCCGCTTTCCTCACGCCGTCCATCGGTGTCCTTCGGTGGATTCGGGCTAAGTGATGGATTCGATAGAACCATCTCCATAACGGCCTACCCTGTCGTTGAGGGTCACGATACAGAGCTGCGCAAGTCGCTGACATGTTCAATGGATGGCTATCTGTCGCCGTTAACAAATCCAAGAGGTGGACAGCGTCCAGGTTACGGTGACTACCTCTGGCGGCAATCCAGTCGGCTCCTTGTCGGAGCACGTTTCCGGCTCAACACAGTGAGGGTTGTTGCCATGCGGGCATCGACGGATGTCCTGGGCAGTATGTGGTGGCCGGTGCGAGTCGAATACCCAAAGTTCGAAAAGGCGCTCACGGTATGGCTGGACAGCAGCTTCGGCTTGCTAACCCTGATGGCTGTCCGCAATACAACACAAGGCAGTTGGGTGCAACTGAAGAAAGCCGACCTGGCAGAGCTGCCAGTTCTCGACCTGCGTCGCCTCTCGCTAGCGCAGCTTGAAGGCTTGTCAGACCTGTTCGACCAACTGGCAGGTGCCGAGTTCGAACGGCTGCCAAGTATTGCGAATTGCCCGGCCCGCCGCTCTCTGGACGACGGCATCTCCCGAATCCTGGGTCTTCCAAACCTGACCAAGCTCCGCGACCTACTGGCGTCGGAGCCTGTGGTGTCTAACCGGCGTTTGTAGCGGTTGTGGCGGCCGTTGTAATGTGGCTCGATTCCAAGAGCAGTCTCTTCAGGTTTTCTACTACTGCAAGACTGTCCCGGTCAATTAGATTGGCACAACTGTGCAAGTAGTAGACCAACAGGGAGTCTCATATACCTGACTACACCACGTAACAGGAGATGACACCCGTATGGGAAGCTCAGCTAACCCAGAACCTGCCGAAATCACGCAAAATACAAACGCTACTGAGTTGTACTTCGGCGACGTCCGTTTCTCAGAGCGGTCTGTAAAGAAGGTACTATTTGCCAAACGCCGAAAAGGAAATCTGGGGATCAGGTCGGCCTCAGTGCATGTAGTCCCGTCGGCAGCGCTTCGCTGGGATTATCACGCCGAAACTAAACGTCATGGACGACTACTCCCGCTTCATCCTGGCCCACAGGTTTCATTGGCCGGGTTCAGAGGAAGGCCCTGGATGCAGATGCCCCAATCACTAGTCGGCCAGATTCTCCCAAGTACCCAATTGTTCCACCTAGCGAACCCGCGGTAGATCTTGCGGAGCCCGACCTCGGTTGCTCTGCACCTGTCAACAATGCGCCGCCCGCCTCCGTCCTCGCCTGCGCGTCACTGATTGCTCAAGCCGCCATCGACGTCCTGACGGAGCGGTTCGAGCTCGAGGACGAGGTAATTGATGTCTACAGACCGCTACGGGAGACGCCGTTCGACTGTGCTGGACGTTATCGACGCCCGGTCCTTGGCCAAACCTAGTGGTACGAAATCTTTGAAATGAGGGTTAGCCTGGATTGGCGAGGCCTCACGGCAACAGTGAGTCCCTTCCCGTCAGGGGGAAGGTTAGGATGGGAGCGTCGCGCAGTATTCTCGTTACCCTTCATTGCTAGGATGTCGGTCTACTAGGCCATCAGTCACTTTCGTTGTGGATCTGTAATCAGGCCCCGATGTCTATTCAGAAGGAGAGCAGGACGCGAATGACAAGACTCCCAATTTGGGCACTCGTACCGATCCTCATGGTTTTGGTGGCCTGCTCAGGCCAGGAGCCGATTCCGGCGGCAACCCTAACGTCTGCCGCGGCAACGGCGGAATCAAGTTCCATAACCCAATCGCCGACGAACATCATCCCGACGCCGCCACCTCGGAGTACTCCAGAATCCACTGCGGCGACCGCCACGCCAACACCAGCGTCCTCGACGGAAGCGGCCACGTCGATACCGACCCAAGAGCCGACGGCTGTTGCAACGCCCTCTGCCGCAGGACCGGCGACTACTCTGGCGATTACCGTCGCCCCAATCCCAACGCATATCGCGGAGTACAACCGGTCCCAATGGAAGCACTGGGTCGACGATGATAGAGACTGCCGAGACGCCCGGCAGGAGGTCCTCATCTCGGAAAGCCTGGTTGAGGTCACCTTTGAGTCCGAACGGAAATGCCGGGTCGAAACGGGCCGGTGGTACGGTGCATTCACTGGCGCCTACGTCGAGGCGCCAGTAGACTTAGACATCGATCACCTAGTACCGCTGAAGAACGCCCACGATTCCGGCGGATGGGCTTGGAGTGCAGCTAGGAAGCAGGAGTACGCCAACTACCTAGGGGACCCGGACCACCTGATCGCGGTCACCAGGGGAGCCAACCGGTCAAAGGGAGCGAAGGGGCCGGAGGAGTGGCGGCCCCCGGACGAGGGCTACTGGTGCCAGTACGCGACGGACTGGACGGAGGTGAAGATGGAGTGGGGGCTCACGATGACCCAGACGGAAACAGAGGCGGTCATCGACATGCTGGACACCTGTGAGGAGCCGGTCGAAGTCGAGGCCGAGAGAGCGGAGGATATAGCCGGAACGGAAACGTCGGGGCAGACTACAGCAGAGGAGGCAACGGCAACACCGACTCTAGTGCCGGAGCCGGAACCAGATGTGAACACCTCCGTGTATGAGTCGTGCGAGGAAGCGGTAGAAGCTGGGGAGTCAAGGGTGCAGGGGAGCGCGGGTGGAGGGAGAGGATTCCCGAAGGAAATGGTCCCTAGCGCCCGAGACGGCGATGGGGATGGCGTTGTCTGTGAGCGTTGAGTTCCCTGCTGCGTATTCTCTCGCCATCCCGCGCATCGCAGCTCCCGCAGACGGCCATAGGGGCCCCTGTGCGGCGATGAAGACCGTCCGCCGACCTCCCTACCCCAAATGGAACCCAGGCTATTTCCCCTGTAGCTCCCTCACCCCCCTTCCGCTTTCCTCACGCCGTCCATCGGTGTCCTTCGGTGGATTCGGGCTTAGAGATTGACGGTGGCGTTGGAATTGTCGGCTCCGGCGGCCGGGGCCAAGGCCGGGGCAAAGGCCGCCATAGCCGCCTCCCACTTCGCCAGGTCGTTCGGATCGGCGTCCCATCGGTCGAAGGCCGCCAGCTCCGGCGGCATTTTGACGCGCTCCGAAGGATGCGAGTCTAGGATTCCGTCGCGGTTGGACATGCAGCTCTCCTTGTAGGGGTATCGTGTAGGCGCACCGTAGCCCGGGCCACGACGAGACCCACCACAATGATACCGAGCATCAAGGCGATCGAAGGGAGATCGCTGGACAAGCTCAGTTGAACGGAATAGGCGGTTAGCCGAAAGGCGAATAGGCGGTCGAAGAGCTCCAGAGATGCAAACCAACTCACGGCTCTCACCGCTATCTGGAGCCACGGGTTCAGCCTCCCCTGGGGTACCCCGTCGCAGAGGCTGGCGATTGCTCGCGCCTACTTCCATGACGCGTCCGTACTCGTTTTGGCCCAGGCGCGATCCGGACCTGGCAGGCCCTCGACCGGCGTCCTGGAGGCCCTGCAGCTCGGCAGCGCTCACAACCTCGACCTGGGCGAGGGCTGTGGCGATCCCATCGTACTAGACTAGGGTGTAACGGTCCAAGCAACATGTAATAGGTAGATTTCTGCCTCTGGGGTAAGTATATATCTACTACACCATGCAGTACGAGATCAGCGGGTCGGTGTTGGCAGGGCAGATCACAACCACGACCTGGGCGGGGGCTCCATCGAGGACCTGGGCCTGGCCCAGGGCGATCGGTGGGGCTGGCCGCGGCATCGGTGGGGCTGGCCAGTTCGCGTCGTGGACCAGGGCGGAGGCAGCGGTGGCCCGGGCCACGGTACCCCCCAGGCGTTCAACTCTGCGGTGGAGCTGCCCAGGGCGCGCCTTGGGCGAAGGCAGCGGTCGATCGGGCCTGGGCGCGCCGTGGACCAGGGCGGCTCAGTTCGCGACGTCGGCCTGGGCGGTGGCTCCGTCGAGGACCAGGGCGGCTCAGCTCGCGGCGTTCGCCTGGGCGGAGGCAGCGGTGGCCCGGGCCACGGTACCCCCCCAGGCGTTCAACTCTGCGGTGGACCTGCCCAGGGCGCGCCTTGGGCGAAGGCAGCGGTCGATCGGGCCTGGGCGCGCCGTGGACCAGGGCGGCTCAGCTCGCGACGTCGGCCTGGGCGGTGGCTCCGTCGATGACCTGGGCATGAACGCCTCCACTCTGGAGCGCATTCGCTTTGCTGCTGCCAACAGGCTGTGTGTCAACGTGGGTTACGAGGGGGACGTGCAAAGGGTGGAGCCATACTCACTGCGCAAGGCTCGCGGCGGCAATGTTGTGCTATATGCCTGCGAGGCCGGCTCCTCCGAATGTGCTACCTATCGAACTGGCGGCATTTCGGAGGTTGAGGTCACAAGGCAGACGTTCGTTCCGAAGTACCGCCAACGAGCTGCTGTCGCCGGGCCGCTAGGGTTGAACGGTCCGGTCAGCCAAATAAACTAGCCTGGAGAGCATGGCCCCATGGCGTCGCCCAGACGTGGCGTGATAGACTACAGCCCCATCCGCATCTCGAAGATGGTTCTGCCTACCGTCAACTTAGGCCCACCAGACTTGACAAAATCGAGAACTTTCAGCTTGAAATTCAAACTGGAGCTGTAGGAGGAGGCGACGTGAAGAGCAATGACGCTGAGCTTGCCAGCCAAGGTCGCAGACTTGCCGGTGCCGTCTTGGACGGGTTCCTCTTCGTGCTCACACTCGGTATCGGCTGGGTCATCTGGTACCTGATCGTGGCGCGAGGCGGACAGAGCCCAGCGAAGCAACTCCTGCGTACGCGCGTTATCCGTGACGATGGTCAATCGGCCGACTTGGGTTGGATGCTGATCAGGGACTTGGTTGTGCGTGCCATCGCTTTCGGTGCAATCAATGGGGTATTGGTGGCTGTGCTGGGCGAGCAAGTGGGCGGTGCCATTTTCGGGCTTACCTTCGTCGTTGCAGCGTTGTGGTGCGTATGGGACAGCGACCGCCAGTGCGGATGGGACAAGATCGTGCGCACGCGAGTTGTAAGCGCTCGCAGTCCATAGCGGCCCTATGTAATCGGCCAGCTGTCAAGGCTGACCACTCAGAATCGGGTGTGCCCTCAAGAACCTCTCCGGTACGCTCGCCCAACTCATTGGTCAAAGGTCGCTCAGGTGATGTGCATTCCCCATCAACTGCGACCCAAAAGTCAGGCACATCTTCTGGAGGAATCAAACCTGCAAAGTAAAGTTCAAGTGGACCGTACGTGTAAGACCCATCACGTTTTTGGGCTTTGAACCGATTTTCTCCAAGATCAACAATCTCTTCGAACGGAGAGGAGAAATAACCACCGAATGCTCCAATTATATTGCTGAAAGCTGCAAAATGCCCGCCACCTGCCAAAGGATGCGAACCGTGGACAGCCCATCTATGCAATATCTCGTGTAATATGATTCCTCTAAACCACCAAACGTGACTAAAGACCGGTATTCCATTCCCTGCTTGTTAAGGAGAAGAGAGAGGTGGTCTCGTTTGTCTGAACAGCGCTGCCCGGTTTGATAAGTGGAATCGCGCTGCCGTGCGTTAGGCCGCCGCGGACTCGGCAGGCGCTCTGTCAAAGAACTGGTCCGGCGTCATTCCCCCAAGGCTCGAATGGGGCCGTCCGGCATTGTAAAACTCGAAGTACCGCCCGAGTCCAGTTCTGGCTTCCGGGACCGATTCGTAGGCTCTCAGGTACACCTCCTCGTACTTGACGCTCTTCCACAGTCGTTCGACGAACACATTATCCTTCCAGCTTCCCTTCCCGTCCATGCTGATCTGGATCCCATTGGCTTTCAGCAGGCCGGTGAAGGCATCACTTGTGAACTGGCTTCCCTGATCTGTGTTGAATATCTCCGGCGCGCCGTGGCGTCCCAGGGATTCTTCGAGCGCCTCCACGCAGAAGTCTGTGTCCATTGTGACCGATACCCGCCAGGCCAGCACCTTGCGGCTATGCCAGTCCATCACTGCGGCTAGGTACACGAACCCCCTGGCCATCGGAATGTACGTGATATCCATTGCCCACACCTGGTTGGGCCTGCTCACCTCAAGCCCGCGCAGCAGGTACGGATACACCGTATGGCCGGGGCGTCGCCGGCTGGTGTTGGGCTTGCGGTACAGCGCCTCGATGCCCATCCGCCGCATCAGTGTGGCGATGTGTCTACGCCCGGAGGAGAGTCCCTCCTGGCGGAGCAGGCCTCGCATCATCCTACTGCCTGCAAACGGATACTCAAGGTGCAGCTCATCGACGCGGCGCATCAGTCCGAGACCGGCTTCGCCCACCGGCCGTGGCCGGTAGTAGATGCTCCCGCGGCTGATGCCCACTGCCTTTGCCTGGCGGGCGAGAGGCAGCTTGTGATCGCGGTCGATCATCGCCTTGCGCCCGGCAATCCCGCCTTCGTGAGCGCGGCCTCTAAAAAATCGTTCTCCAACGCAAGCTCACCGATCTTAGCGTGAAGGACCTTCATATCTACCGGCTTTTCAGCCTGCCCTGTCCCGGTGTCGATGTCCAGCGATTATGTCCGCCTAAGCCCGAATCCACCGAAGGACACCGATGGACGGCGTGAGGAAAGCGGAAGGGGGGTGAGGGAGCTACAGGGGAAATAGCCTGGGTTCCATTTGGGGTAGGGAGGTCGGCGGACGGTCTTCATCGCCGCACAGGGGCCCCTATGGCCGTCTGCGGGAGCTGCGATGCGCGGGATGGCGAGAGAATACGCAGCAGGGAACTCTCTCGGACCGGGCTGGCACGAGTCTGCGGGGATCTTCGGTTGTCCGGTGGGTGGGTCGGTCGCCGACGGTGCCGTCAGGCCGGGAGTGGAATGGCTCGCAGCCGGGCCAAGGCGCGGCTGAACTTCTCAGCCCAAGGCCAGCGATCCGGAAGATGCAGGGTCAACCGGCGTGCCGAGCGGGTGAGCCGTCCGGCCAGGGAGAAGAACCGCCGCCGGAGGGTCTTGGTGGTGGCTATCCGCTCTCCCAGACCGATCCGCGCCGTCCAGCGGGCCAGGTTGCGGGCCATCGTCTGGACGGCCAGCCAGGCGCCGTTGGCGGCGAAGCGGCCCGAGGGGAGATGGTTCAGCCCGACGCCGTACTTGAGGTCGCGTATGGCATTCTCGATCTCGGCGTGGCGGCGATGGTCAGCCTCCAGTTCGAGCAACTCCCCGTCCCGGTCGGTGATGAAGCCATGATAGCTGTATTTGGCGAAGAGGGCCAGTTGGGAACCGGGCGTCGGCTTCACCCGCCGGACGATGAGCCGTACCGGCGCGGCGTCCGCCTCGGCCTGGAAGGGGGTGCAGGTGGTCTCGGCCACATCGGCGGCGCCGTCCATCCAGTAAGGAATCGGCGTCCAGGCATCTTCGGGTATCGCCTCGATGAGATTGTGCAGGCTTTTGTGCTGGCGGATGGTGATGGAGAAGCGGACATCCATCTTGCGGCAGACGGATACCACGCCATGAGTGTAGAACCCGCTGTCGGCCCGTAGCGTGAGTCGTCCGTTGGCCCCGGCGTAGCGCACCCGTCCCACCGTCTCCCGCAGGAAGTGGGCGGCGCCGCGGGCGGTGTTGGCCCGGCCCTCGCGCAGCCGGGACATCAGCACGTCTCCGGTGCCGGCGGCGATGGCCAGCAGCGGGTGGTAGCCCCGCTTGCCGGTATAGCCGTGGTGGCGGGCGCCCTCCTTGGCCAGTCCGTAGGTCTCGCAGATGGTGGAGTCCAGGTCAATGGTCAGGGGCCCGTCGCCGGGTCCCGCCCCGGCCTGCCAAGCCCGGGCCAGCAACTCGCGGCTCACCCGGTCGAGTTGACGGACGTGGCCCCACCGGAAGCTGCGCAGGAAGGTGCCCAGGGTGGATGGCGCCTTGACCGTGCCGCCCAGGGTGCAGGCCGTCCCCCCGGTGCGCAACACATCGGCGTCGTCAATGCAGTCGCCCCCAGCCAGCGCAGACGCCACCAGCGTCATCATCTTGTCGCTCGTGTTCGCCCGCCCCGGGGCATCGCCCAGGTCGAGGCGCTGCCGGACGAGTTCGGGCAGGCCGAGGTGCCGCGCCAGGGTGGCCGGAAGGAGCAGCCCGGCATTGGCCACCAAGCGGCGGTCGTCGAAGGTGATTTGGATCCGGTCGGGGTGGTTGCGTGGCAGCATCTACTGGGTGCTCCTTTTCCGGGGCCGTTTTTTTGCTACAAAACCATTATCCCAGAAGCACAGGAGCACCTTCTTGCCGCCTCAGGACGCTAACCCGACGCCCTCCTTCGGTGGATTCGGGATTAGGCCACTCCCCTGACTGTTGATTGTGAAAAAGGGCCTCCCTCTCTCGGACGCGCCAATTGAGCGTAACTGGTAAGGAGTGTCCATTGGATAATTGCCAGCGGCGTTGACCCGGATCGAGTAGTCGTCTATAATCCCGCCGACGTAGACCCCCCCACCCTCGACAGCGAAGGAGACGAACCATGCTGAGAGCGGCATTCATAGGCGCGGGCGGACGGGCCCAGGGCGCCCACTACACGAGCGTCAATCGCCTGGACGATACGTCCATCGAGGCTGTCGCTGAGCTGGACGAGGAGCGGATGGCGACCGTCGTGGACGCCTACAACATCCCCCGAGCCTTCGGCGACTACCGGGAGATGCTGGAATCGGCCGACCCCGACATGGTCTACGCAATCATGGGCGAGGCGTTCATCACCTCCATAGCCGTGGAGTGCATGAATGCGGGCAAGCACGTGTTCATCGAGAAGGCTGCGGGCGCGAGCCCGGAAGAGAGTCAACAGTTGCTGGAGGCGGCGACGGCCAACGACGTCTTCTGCATGATTGGTTTCCAGCGCAGGTATGCCGCGGTCAACCGGGAGGCGATGCGGCTGGTGAGAGAGCGAGGCCCCGCGACGCTGGCGATTGGAGAGTTTCACAAGTACATGCTGGGGTCCGCCGAGAACCCTCGGAGCCTCGTCCCTCGAAGCATCATGTGGGGCGACATCTGCCACGTGGTGGACCTGGTGCGCTACATGGCGGGCAGCGAGGCCGTCGAGGTGCACGCCTACCAGGACACGCGGCAGTCGACACGGCCCAACGACTACAACTCCTTGATCCGATTCGCCAACGGCGCCGTCGGGATCGTCACTGCCAACCGCTCCTCCGGAGGGCGCACCCTGAGATCGGAGTTGCACGGCCTGGGAATCGGCTGCTTCATGCGCATCCCCGAGGAGTTGGAGATCTACCAGGACGGCGACGGTCCGCAGACGCTCTCAGGCGCCGAGATCGAGGGAGCGGAGATAGCAGATACGCTGGCCTACGACGGGACCCTGACGATGCACCAGCACTTCGTCGAGTGCATCCGCACCGGCAAGACGCCGATCACCGACATTCGCGACGTGATTCACACCTCGCGGCTGGTCGCCCAACTCGAGGGCGATAGCGGGTAGCGATCTGTCAACCGTGAACTGAGGTCTTTGGTAAATTTCACCAAAGTGGATCCTTGGTTCTTAACGCCCACCCGCCCTCGAGTGTTTTCTATCAGGGGGCATATCCCCCAGACCCATGTCATTCTGCCATTGCCCCCACCCCTCCTCGCAGCGTGCGGCTTGAGGCGATGCGAGAGGCTGAATATCTGTCGTCCCCACGCGCTTAGGGGGTGAACCGCCCTCATACATGGCGAGCTGGTTAAAGTCGGGCCACCCCACTTTTCCTTGCATAACACCCCGCGCGATATTAGGGGTGGCAGGTCGTTGACAGCGTTCTAAGGTGCCAGTACCATCACCCCCCACGAGCATGGTGCGCTGCTTGGGTCGAGCCAGTTTGATATGGGGAATTCCGGGTTAGGCGAGCAGAATAGGATATTGTCAGGCTCATTGTAGGCCAGCCTATACTGTTCCGGAGGCACGCTCATGCGGGGTGGAAAGAGACATAAGGCAGTACTGGCACTGGGATGCGTGCTGCTCATCGCGGTCACGGCAGCTTGCTCTGAAGACGTGAACCCCAATGACCGAGGCATGATCTATTTTGAGGAAGGTGATTACAGGAAGGCCATTGAAGCATTCGACGAGGCCATTAAGCTAGATCCGCAGGACGCCATCGCCCACTACAACAGGGGCGTTGCTTACAACCTTCTTGGCCAGTCCCAGCGGGTGTCCAGCAATCTTAACCCGAATCCACCGAAGGAGGGCGTCGGGTTAGCGTCCTGAGGCGGCAAGAAGGTGCTCCTGTGCTTCTGGGATAATGGTTTTGTAGCAAAAAAACGGCCCCGGAAAAGGAGCACCCAGTAGATGCTGCCACGCAACCACCCCGACCGGATCCAAATCACCTTCGACGACCGCCGCTTGGTGGCCAATGCCGGGCTGCTCCTTCCGGCCACCCTGGCGCGGCACCTCGGCCTGCCCGAACTCGTCCGGCAGCGCCTCGACCTGGGCGATGCCCCGGGGCGGGCGAACACGAGCGACAAGATGATGACGCTGGTGGCGTCTGCGCTGGCTGGGGGCGACTGCATTGACGACGCCGATGTGTTGCGCACCGGGGGGACGGCCTGCACCCTGGGCGGCACGGTCAAGGCGCCATCCACCCTGGGCACCTTCCTGCGCAGCTTCCGGTGGGGCCACGTCCGTCAACTCGACCGGGTGAGCCGCGAGTTGCTGGCCCGGGCTTGGCAGGCCGGGGCGGGACCCGGCGACGGGCCCCTGACCATTGACCTGGACTCCACCATCTGCGAGACCTACGGACTGGCCAAGGAGGGCGCCCGCCACCACGGCTATACCGGCAAGCGGGGCTACCACCCGCTGCTGGCCATCGCCGCCGGCACCGGAGACGTGCTGATGTCCCGGCTGCGCGAGGGCCGGGCCAACACCGCCCGCGGCGCCGCCCACTTCCTGCGGGAGACGGTGGGACGGGTGCGCTACGCCGGGGCCAACGGACGACTCACGCTACGGGCCGACAGCGGGTTCTACACTCATGGCGTGGTATCCGTCTGCCGCAAGATGGATGTCCGCTTCTCCATCACCATCCGCCAGCACAAAAGCCTGCACAATCTCATCGAGGCGATACCCGAAGATGCCTGGACGCCGATTCCTTACTGGATGGACGGCGCCGCCGATGTGGCCGAGACCACCTGCACCCCCTTCCAGGCCGAGGCGGACGCCGCGCCGGTACGGCTCATCGTCCGGCGGGTGAAGCCGACGCCCGGTTCCCAACTGGCCCTCTTCGCCAAATACAGCTATCATGGCTTCATCACCGACCGGGACGGGGAGTTGCTCGAACTGGAGGCTGACCATCGCCGCCACGCCGAGATCGAGAATGCCATACGCGACCTCAAGTACGGCGTCGGGCTGAACCATCTCCCCTCGGGCCGCTTCGCCGCCAACGGCGCCTGGCTGGCCGTCCAGACGATGGCCCACAACCTGGCCCGCTGGACGGCGCGGATCGGTCTGGGAGAGCGGATAGCCACCACCAAGACCCTCCGGCGGCGGTTCTTCTCCCTGGCCGGACGGCTCACCCGCTCGGCACGCCGGTTGACCCTGCATCTTCCGGATCGCTGGCCTTGGGCTGAGAAGTTCAGCCGCGCCTTGGCCCGGCTGCGAGCCATTCCACTCCCGGCCTGACGGCACCGTCGGCGACCGACCCACCCACCGGACAACCGAAGATCCCCGCAGACTCGTGCCAGCCCGGTCCGAGAGAGTTCCCTGCTGCGTATTCTCTCGCCATCCCGCGCATCGCAGCTCCCGCAGACGGCCATAGGGGCCCCTGTGCGGCGATGAAGACCGTCCGCCGACCTCCCTACCCCAAATGGAACCCAGGCTATTTCCCCTGTAGCTCCCTCACCCCCCTTCCGCTTTCCTCACGCCGTCCATCGGTGTCCTTCGGTGGATTCGGGCTTAACCTGTACGAGCGTGCTATTCAGGCCTTAAATGAGGCCATCAGGCTCAACCCACAGGCCGAAGCCTACTACAACAGGGGTGTTGCGCATCGCAAGCTGGGCCAGTACGAACTTGCGATTGAGGACTATGACGAGGCCATCCGCCTAAACCCCCAATACGCTGAGGCCTACTACCTCAGGGGTGCGGTTTACGGGGTCATCGGTAAGTCAATAGAAGCAGAGCGGGACTTTGGGAAAGCCAAGGACCTCGGGTACTCCCCCTAGGACTATACTGTCCCAGAGGCACGGTGCTGTGTCCACATCGCTCAGCGGCTTTCGGAGGAATGTATTCCTAGACCGTCTCTCGATTTTGGGCGGGCGCTCTACCCCATACTGCCTTCCCCCGCTGCCGCAGAGGAAGGGACGTTTGTCTAGGCCGGTTTACTCCAGCCGACTGTAGACAAGCCGTTCGTTCAGGAACCCCTCGCGCCAGATGCTGTCGCACGCCGCCGCCATCGCCTCAAAGTTTTCGGTGATCCGCGCGAAGACGTTGCCCGGAACGAATCCCGTCGCCGGGTCCAGTAACAGGTTGTTGGGCGCGTAGAAGAGCGCCAGGTCTACCATGCCGACCCGGTCGGCCGTTTCGGCCAGCTCAGGGTGTTTCACGTGGCCGGGCGGGAACCGGAAATAGACGACGTCGCCCGCTGCGGGGGCGATGGTGGAGTTCTCCCGGCCCGGGTCCAACTCGGCGAAGGGCGGCACCAGGCAGTAGACCTCGTTGCTGGCGTACTTGGCGTGGTAGGCCTGGCCGCCGAGGGGCAATCTTGAGGCCTCCGCTGGAGCCGCTGTTCGGTCTTACCCCGAATCCGTGGACCTCCACATTGCCTCGCAGGTCTTGGGCGCTCTCTCAGCCAGAAGCTCCGCCACGCAGCGCACTCCGCGCTTCTCAAGCGAAGGCGCCATCTGGGCACCTTCCTGCGCATCTTTCGAACCAGTTGCTGGCCCGGGCTTGGCAGGCGACGGGCCCCTGACCATTGACCTGGACTCCACCATCTGCGAGACCTACGGACTGGCCAAGGAGGGAGCGCGCCACCACGGCTATACCGGCAAGCGGGGCTACCACCCGCTGCTGGCCATCGCCGCCGGCACCGGAGACGTGCTGATGTCCCGGCTGCGCGAAACACCGCCCGCGGCGCCGCCCACTTCCTGCGGGAGACGCGGGTCCTCACGTCTACGCCGCTATTAGGAGGCGGCAGCCTGTCTGGCGAAAGGGGAGCCGCGTCCGTCGGCTACAAGGGCTCGCGCCCGATGAGCTGAAGGGCGTGCCACACGGTCACCTGATTGGCGCTGAGCACGGGTTTTTAATCCCTGCGGCATGCAGGTTAGGAATTGCCCTGCTCTCAACGTCGATCCCCGCAGACTCGTGCCAGCCCGGTCCGATCCGCGCGTTCGGGTCAATCTTGAGGCCTCCGCTGGAGCCGCTGTTCGGTCTTACAGGACCGATGGCGTAGACTGGGGAGTCCCCAACCACCGGACTGGCAGGTGCCCTGCCATGAGAGTGACCAATCGCGTCAACCGTCCATTCCAACGGGGACAGGGCACTAGCGAGCCAGTGGTAGCCTCACTACCTTGTTCTCTTTCGCCGACTGGAGGGCAGCGAGGGTAATCTCCAGGGTGTCCCGAGCGTCCTTCGGCCCGCACATGGGCTCCTCGTCCTTCAGGACGCTGTCGACGAAGTGGTCGATGGTATCGTAGATAGGGTTACTACCGAACTTCAGCGCCTTTACGCCCGACTTGCCGTAGGAGGCCCACGCGGGCCGGTTGGTATCAAGGACGAGCATCCCGTGAGTCCCCATGATGCGGATCGTATGGGCACCGTGGGGGTTGGGTTGTTTGATGGGCGTGCGGCCCACGGAGGTCGACGCGATGACGCCGTACTCCAGGTTCATCGTTATGAAGGCCAGGTCCTCCAGCCGGTTGATTTTGGCGTCCTCGAAGAAAAACGAGCCGCTGATGGCGTAGACCGTCTGGGGTCTGCTGGGGACCAGATATAGCATTGCGTCGAGGGGATACATGGCGTGGTTCCTGAGCTCTCCGACGGGGGCGACTCGCGTCCCTCCGTGGACAAGAAACTCGCTGTGGATGGCCCAGGTCAAGCCAACTTCGCCGCTCTGGAGCGCCTCCCGAGCCTGGACGATGGCCGAATTGAACCGGTAGTTGTGGCCGACCATGAGCTTGACGCCGTGGCGCGCTACCGATTCGACGACGGCATCCGCGTCGGGCAGGTTGTCCGTTAGGGGCTTGTCGGCGAAGATGTGCTTGCCGGCTGCGGCCATCTTTTCCACGAGGGCGACGCGACGATCGTAGGGACTGGAGAAGGTGATGGCCTGAACGTCGGAGCGTCCCAGCACGTCGTCAAGCTGCTCGACGTAAGGGACGCCGAACCTCTGCGCCGCTTCGAGGTTGCGCCGCCGGATCTCGCCGGCGGGCTCCTCTCGTGGAGGGAGCGCGTGGCCATGGACGTGGCCGGCTTCAGCCGTGACCGCCACCACCTCGACCCTGGGGTTCTTAAAGAAGGTCTCGGCGAACACGCTGTTCATGCCGCTCATGCTGAGGACCGCGACGCTGAGCTTATCGTTTGCCATGGTCAGCTTCCCATGTCCACTACCTCGCCGCTGCGAATAGATCGCTCGGCAGCCAGGCACATCTCCAGTGCCACGCGTCCCTGCTCTCCGGTCACCGGGGGCGCTCTGCCTTCCAGGACCGACGACGCGAACTCGCGAATCTCCCGGTCGAAGCCGTGCTGGTAATCGAGCCTGATGAATTCGAGTCCGGCGTCGCTGTAGAGCCACTGGCTGTCGTACTGGGTGCCTGTGGTGATCTCGCCCTCGCTCCCCAGCACGGTGATGGAGCTGAACTGGTTAGAGCGCGGCACGTTGGCGCGGCTCAAATCGGTGGCGGCGATGGCGCCGTTGTCGTACTTGATCGTGATCATAAAGTAATCGTTCATCTCCAGGTATGACGACGTGAGGTTGCGGGCCTGGGCGTAGACTGAGACGGGACGGGCGTCCATCCACCAGTTGCACAGGTCGGTGACATCCACGCCGTTGGTCAGGACGTTGCCGCCGGTATCGCCCGGGCTGATGCGATTGCCGGTCCAGTCCTGCCGCCAAAAGCCACCGCCCGAGCTGAAGCGCATGTAAATCGGGGTGCCAATCTCTCCGGAATCGATGGCTGCCTTGGCGGTGACGCTGTAGTCGAAGAAGTGGTGGGAGTGAGCCACCATTAGCTGCACTCCGTTCCTGCTCGCCGCCTCGATGATCTTGTCGGCGTCCTCGAGGGTGGTCGCGATGGGCTTCTCGACCAGGACGTGTTTACCAGCATCTGCGGCTTCGGACGCAATCCGCCCGTGGGTGGCCTCTGTGGTGCAGACATCGACCGCGTCGATGCCGTCCCATCCAAGCAACTCGGAGTAGTCGGCTGTCCAGCGCTCTATTCCGGCGGCGGCGGCAAATTCCGCCGCCCTCTTGGGGTCGACATCGGCCACGCCGACAATCTTGGCGTTGTCTCGCTTTAGCCATGCGAAGAGGTGACTTCTTGCCACCCCGCCCGCGCCAATCAGTCCGACAGCAAGCACGGCTGCACCCTCCCGAAGACCGGTCTCCACACCCTCCTCAAAATAGGGTCTCGATTGTAGCACAGTAGCCCCTGGGGGCAGTCTAGCCCAGTGAGTTACGGCCTAGTGGCGGGTCTGATGCCTGATCTCCGTAGCAGCCCCCGGGCTGATCTCCCGCCCGCGTGAACGTCACCTGTTGACGAGAGTTTATGTATGCTCTACACTGTCTGCTAGCAGTCGCAACCCCAGACTGCTAATGCTCGATATACAGGACTCAGCATCAAGGGAGGAGGACCGTCAAGTTGGCAACGAAAACCAAGCTCTCGTTCAAGCCGTTGGGTAACCGGATCGTAGTGGAGCCCTCTGAAGATGAAACTCAGGTGAGCTCGGGCGGCATATATATTCCCGACACCGCCAAGGAGAAGCCCCAGGAAGGCAAGGTGGTCGCCGCAGGCCCTGGCAAGCTCACCGATGAGGGCAAAAGGATACCGATGGAGGTCGCGGTAGGGGACACCGTGGTCTACTCGAAGTACGGTGGCACCGAGTACAAGGAGGGGGATACCGAGTATATGGTGCTGCGCGAAGACGATGTCCTTTTCAAGAAGTAGCTTCTCCAGTCGCTCGGCCCTCGAGGGCCTTCCCGATGTCTACCACGTATGATTTTCGTGCGATAGCACAGCTAGGAGGAGGACGTTAATGCCGAAACAGCTGACTTTCAGTGAAGAGGCCCGCGCTGCAATGAAGCGGGGGATAGACGTGATGGCGAACACCTTGGGGGTGACGCTGGGCCCCAGGGGTCGGAACGTTGTCGTGGACAAAAAGTTTGGCCCACCGCAGGTGTGCAGCGATGGGGTGACGATTGCCAAGGAGATCGAGCTGGAGGACCCCTTCGAGAACATGGGCGCCCAGCTCCTCAAAGAGGCCGCCACCAAGACCAATGATGTCGCCGGCGATGGGACCACTACGGCCACGGTGCTGGCCCAGGCGATCATCCACGAAGGCTTCAAGAATATCGCCGCGGGAGCCAACCCCATGGCGCTCAAGCGAGGCATCGAGAAGGGCGTTGTGGCGCTGAGAGAGGCCGTCGAGAAGATGTCCACCCCCGTGGAGGGCAGAGACCAGATCTCTCAGGTTGCCTCCCTTGCGGCGCACGATGATGATATGGGCGAGCTTATCGCCGAGGTGATGGAGAAGGTTGGCAAGGACGGTGTGATCACCGTTGAGGAGTCGAAGGGGATAACCTACGAGCAGGAGTTCGTAGAGGGCATGCAGATAGACCGCGGGTACATCTCCCCTTACTTCGTCACCAACCAGGAGCGCATGGAGGCGGACATCGAGGACCCGTACATTCTGATTACCGACAAGAAGGTGTCAGCGGTCGCCGACCTGCTGCCAGCGCTGGAGAAGATTCTCCAGATCGGAAAGAACGTGGTGCTCGTGGCCGAGGACGTCGAGGGTGAGGCGCTGGCCACGCTGGTCGTGAACAAGCTTCGCGGCACGCTTAACATACTTGCCGTGAAGGCGCCGGGCTTCGGCGACAGGCGCAAGGAGATGCTCCGGGACATGGCGATCCTGACCGGCGCAAGCGTTATCAGCGAGGAGATCGGCCGCAAGTTGGACTCGGTTACCATAGAGGACCTTGGTAAGGCGCGGCGGGTGATCTCCACCAAGGACGACACAACCTTTGTGGATGGCGCTGGGTCTGAAGAGGAGATACAGGGCCGGATAGGCCAGATCAAGGCTCAGGTCGATGACACCACCTCTGACTACGACCGCGAAAAGCTCCAGGAGCGTCTGGCCAAGCTCTCGGGCGGAGTAGCAATCATAAAAGTGGGTGCGGCGACAGAGGTGGAGCTTAAGGAGAAAAAGCAAAGGCTGGAGGACGCGCTGTCGGCCACCCGCGCGGCCGTCGAAGAGGGCATCGTGACCGGTGGCGGTCTGGCGCTGGTCCGCGTCCGGTCGGCTCTCGACAAGCTGGACCTGCCCGGTGACGATGGCACGGGGGTTACCATCCTGAGGACCGCGCTGGAGAAGCCGCTCAAGCTGATCTCCGAGAACACCGGAGTCGCCGGTGAGGTAATCCTGGCGGAGAGCGTAAAATCCAAGGGCGACTGGGGATACGATGCTGAGGCGGGAGAGTTCACCCACTTGCTCGAGCGCGGAATAATGGACCCCGCCAAGGTGACACGGGCGGCGATAGAGAATGCAGCCAGCGTGGCGGCCATGGTGTTGACCACCGAGTCGTTGATCACCGATATCAAGGAAGAGATACCGGCCGGGCCCACTCCGCCTCCGATGGACTACTAGGCGGCACGCGGTTATTGAGATGATAACAGAGAGGGCCCCGGCAGCCGGGGCCCTCTCTGTTTAGGCTTCTCTGCGCCTTTGGGCCGTGCCTCGCTGACTTGGCGGTCCGGCAGAGGAGCGGAGGGCCAAACGCAGCCCCCTGGGGGTTTGCATTAGACTCTGGTGGTTTAACCCAACTCCGCCGAGGATCGACCACTGAAATGTGGCGCTGGGCTTGCTTGACGCGCCCGGACCAGGGTGCTAGATTCAAAATATGGAGCCGGCATAGCTACTCGTTCTGCATGGGGTATCCATGATAACCGGGCGGCAAAGAAGCATTCTCAATCTTATTGTGGGTGACTACATCCAGACGGCGTCGCCTATTGCCTCTGAGTCTATCGCGCGCAGGCATGGAGTCGGTGTGAGTGCGGCGACTATTCGGAGCGAGGTCGCCCATCTGGAGGACGAGGGCTACATTTCGCGACCTCACCTTTCGGCCGGGAGCGTTCCCCTGGACAGGGGCTACCGGCTGTATGTCGAGTCTCTCGTCGAGCTGGAGACGGACCAGATCGCCTCCAGCGTTCGATCGTCGGTGCGCAGGCAGGTGCTCGACGCAGAGGAGGACATCGACTCCTGGGCGGGCGTCGCCGCGGAGGTCCTGGCGCAGCTAGTGGGCAATCTCGCCATAGCTACCTTCCCCAAGGCGGCGGAGTCGCGGGTAAAGCATCTGGAGATGGTCTACCTCCAGGAGTTCCTTGCGATGCTGATCGTGGTGGTCGAGCAGGCCAGGCTGAGAAAGCATCTCATCCGCCTAGATGAGCCGGTCTATCCGGATGAGCTTGAGATGTCGGCCAGCAGGGTCAAGCATCAGCTGGTTGGGCTCACTCGGCGTGAGATCGGGGCGATCGAGCCCGTTATCCACACCCCGCTGGAAGAGAAGATGGTGGACGCGACCGTCCTCATCCTGAGTGAGGAGGACCGCGGCGCCTTCAGCGAGCACTACGTGGATGGCCTCCGAAACCTCTTGGCCCAGCCCGAGTTCTCTAAAGGCGACCAAGCCCGTGCCGTGGTGGAGGGCGTGGAGGACGGAAGCCTGGTCCAGGCGATACTGGATGAGACCCCTGAGGTGGGCGTGTTAAGGGTCGTCATCGGCAGAGAGCACCACGGCGACGTCCTTTGGCCTCTGAGCGTAGTCGTAACCCAGTACGGAATACCGGGTGAGGCCGTCGGCGCGTTGGGCGCCATCGGTCCGACCCGCATGGAGTACTTCAAGACCATCTCCAGTGTCAAGCTCCTTTCCGCCATCATGAGCGAGTTGGTGGAGGGCGTTCGCAGCGGCTAGAGCCCGCTAGGGCACGGCCTGACCCGCCAGCACCCCTGTGCATCGGTCATGGTCCACGGCGACCTGGCCGTTGACCAGCACGAATGGAATGCCAATGGGAAACCGGCGCGGGTCGTCGTATGTGGCGGTGTCGATTACCCCCTCTGGGTCAAATACCACAATGTCCGCGTAATACCCCCTCTCGATGCGCCCTCGCTTGTCCAGGCCAAAGCGCCGCGCGGGGTTGTCGGTCATTCGCTGGACCATCTTCTCCAGGCTGAGCACTCCAAACTCGCGGCGCAGGCGGCCCAGAAATCTGGGAAAGGCCCCGTAGCAGCGGGGATGGGGCAGGCTGCCTGCGGGCGTTATGTCGCTGCAAGCCATGTAGTCCGGCCGGGCCAGGAGCTCCAGCGAGTCGCGGCTCACCTGGCGCCACAGCGCGACGCTGTCAGGCGGCGATGCCCAGTATCCGACCTTCAGGTCTTCCTTCAGCAGAAGATCGCACAGGACCTCCCCCATAGATTCTCCTCTCTCCGTGGCGAGGTCCGAAAGGCTCATCCCCTCCAGATGGCTGTTTCTGGGTAGATAGGAGAACACCGTCTCGTCCAGCGGCCTGTCCAGCTCGTTGTCAAGGTAGTCGCTGATCTTACGGCGCTCGACGGGGTCCCTTAGGCGTCGGATGATTGCGTCAGGGCCGCCGTCCTGTGCATAGCTCGGCAGGAAGCTGACGGGTATCGTGCTTCCCGTCGGGTAGGGGTAGATATCCAGGCTAACGTCCACGCCATCAGCCTTCGCCTGGTCGATCTCTTCCATGAGCTTCGCGACGCCCCCCGCCGTCTCGGCGGCCGTGCGGTAGTGGGCGAAATGAATCCTGACGCCGGACCTTCGCGCGATCTCCAGCGCCTCCGGCACCCCGCCTCCCCCGTAGGCCCGGTCTGCGTTCGCCCTGCGCGGCTCGGTCATATATATCCCGCCCGCTCGGTGCACAGTCTTACAAAGCTCGATCAGCTCATCGGTGGTGCTCCAAGGACCCGGATAGTAGCTGGAGCCGGTGGAATAGCCGATTGCGCCCTGCTCGATGCCCTCGAAAATGAGTCGCTTGGCCTTCTCCAGGGAGTCCCCGCGGAGCGGGACGTCCCGGAATCCCACGGCCTCCAGGCGAACGGTCCCGTTGGGCACAAGGTAGGCCGTGTTGATGGACACCTTTCGATGATAGTGGGAGCGAAAGTCGGCTACGGTGCTCATGTCCAGGTCTTTCGGCGGCTCGCCCAGGAGGCCGCCGAGCCAGCGCCGGTAGAGGAGGTAGTTGGCCGAGGAAAGGGGAGCGTAGGACATGCCGTCGATGCCCGGGAACTCGGTGGTTATGCCCTGGCGGAGGCCGTTGGCGTGCTGGGGGTCCACCAAGAGGGCGCCCTCCGAGTGCGTGTGGGTGTCGATGAAGCCGGGCGACACCGCCAGCCCCCTTGCGTCGACGACGCGCCGTGCCTCGTAGGCGGCGAGATCGCCTATCGCCTCGATCTTTTCCCCGGCTATGCCAACGTCGGCGCGGTAGCCGGCGGAACCAGAGCCGTCGACGACCGTTCCACCTGCAATGACGACGTCGAACATCCTCAACTCCTGGCTTCAATTGCCGGTCCAACCACCCTGCGGCCCCAACACCGCGAGGGGACGAGGAGACGACCCCTGCAACCCTCCAGGCGAAGTCAGCGGAGACGAGATTGATTCTTCAGACTGTCGGAAAAACTCGGTGAGCGAGCTAAGTCGGCATTCCACAGAGGATGGCCACTCTTAATGCCGATAGTTCACATCTTTCGCAGCATCAGTACGAAGTGGACTGCTCCCAGCAACACACCCCCGGCTGCCAACGCTACCGTGATGCCCACGATTACGGGCGTTCCGTCAACATTACCGTTTCGCTGGAGCACTATCAGCAGAATAGCGCCGGCGATGAGCGGTACGACTAGAGTACCAACCAGTTTCGTTACGAACAGACCCAGATTATTCGGCCGCATCGCCCGCCTCCTCTTGCGCCGTACCAGCAGCATTGAGAGCTCATGTGCGGGCGCATATTTTTCGTCGGCGGGTATGGCGTGGTCTCCAGTAACCAGCATGGTGCAGTCTGGAACGGAACGGTCCTACCTGGAAACATCGGGCCTCCGACATACCCGCGCCACCTGACCCTCACACGGGTCTTATCTTAACAATTCAATCGGGAATTTCCCATATCAAATTGCGGGCGTCACCTGGTTGGATACCAACCGATTGCAGGACAGCCGGGTCCAGTGCAGGGCCTACTTACCCTCTTTAATCCCCAGTTCGGCAGTACTCGGCCATCGTACAAATGGACTACCCCCTCGGGGTCAGCGGACATGTTGGTGACGATGAAGCCCACTTGGGGGAACAGCTCTCCCTGGTGCCGCTCCGCCTTGGCACCTTCCCTGTCAGATGGTACACTCAAATCAAGTAGAAGCAAGGGACGTTCCATGGACGGCTTGATACTTCACGAAATGCCCGAGCCGAAGATTCCCACGATGATTGTGGCGTTCGCCGGCTGGCCTGATGCCGCCGAAGCGGCCACCAAGGCAGTTCGACACCTCATCCAGACGCTCCCGGCAAAGAAATTCGCGGAGATCGACCCCGAGGAGTTCTACGATTTCACCGTCGTGCGGCCCCAGACTCGCCAGAACGAAGAGGGGGAGCGCGAGACTCACTGGCCGGCCAATGATTTTTACTACTACGCGCCCGAGGAGGAGTCCCGAGGCCTGGTCCTGTACGTGGGCACCGAGCCAAACCTCAGGTGGCGGACCTTCTCCAATATCATGCTGCACGTATCCGAGCGCTGTGGCGTTGAGCTCGTCGTGTCACTTGGGGCGCTGTTCGACGCCGTTCCTCATACCCGAGAGACGCGGGTAACCGGCCGTGCCAGCTCCCCCGAGCTCTCCCAGAAGGTGGAGTGGCTGGGCATCCGAGGCTCCGGTTACCAGGGTCCGACGGGGATACACACCGCCTTCATGGACGCGTGCACAAAGCGTGGGCTGTCACACGCTAGTTTGTGGGGTCACAGCCCCCACTACCTGACCACGTCGTCCAACCCGATAGTGAGTCACGCCCTGCTTACCAGGCTACGAAGCCTGGTGGAGGTTGAAGTGGACCTCGAAGAGTTGCGGCAGGCCGGCGAAGTGTTTGAGACTGAGGTAGACCAGGCTATTGGCAAACAGAACGACATCACCGCGTATGTGAAGCGACTTGAGAGGCGTTACGACACGGCTAACCCGCAGACTAACGATATCCCGATGCCGGAAACCATGATCGATGAGCTCGAGAAGTACCTGAGGAGTCAGCAGCGGCCGAACGACTAACGGGCTACCACCGGCGGGGCGGCCCTTTTACCCGGACCCTGCGGCGCCCCATTTTGCCTGCTACAACCTCGGCCCGTCGCCACTGGCGGCTCTGGTCGCATTGAGCTTCCCGCACTGTTTTCAAGCGCGCTCGGTATCCACACATCCCTTAGCTGACCCGCGTGTCTTTTCATGCCGGTTGCAACCCGCGCCTCCGAGATTGAAAACGCAGTGACCCGTCCCCCGGTGAGTTGGTGACGGCAACGGGAGGTACTCGTCCAGGCTGCTATGTGATATGTTCCTGGGGGCCTCCCACCGAGGGGTCCCCGCCGGCCGGGTCGTGGTGCGTTAACACCGGAAGGGCACGTGACAGGTAACGCGCGGGATAGCTGGGTCTCACTCGAGGGGCTGCGAGTCCACTACAGGGACTAGGGAGGCGCGGGCCAACCCATCGTACTGGTTCACGGTCTGGCCTCGAGCTGCCACATCTGGGACCTTGTGGCCCCTATCCTGAGCAGGGGTTTCGCCGTCCTGGCGCTTGACCTGCGTGGCCACGGGGAGAGCGGCAAGCCGGAAAGTGGCTACGATTTCGCCACGGTCGCATCCGACCTCCACAGATTCAACGGCGCGCTCGGCCTGAAAAAGCTGGTGATCGTGGGTCATTCCTGGGGCGGCAACGTGGCGCTTGAGTACGCTTTCTCTAATCCGTCGGCGCCTGGGGGACTGTGCCTGATCGACGGTGGGACCATCGAGCTTTCGGCTGCGCCCGGTATGACCCTGGAGCGAGCCCGCGAGGAGATGGCGCCCCCGGAATTCACCGGGGTACCAGTTGACAGGTTCAGGGAGATGGTAAGGTCCCGGGACTTCGGATTTGAGGTCACGCCGAAGATAGAAGAGATGATAATGTCCTATTTCGACGTCCTTGAGGACAACACCGTGCTCGCCAGGTTTAGCCGCGCCAGCCACATGAAGGTGATCGACGCTTTCTGGGAGCACAAGCCGTCTGCGCTATACTCGCACATCAGGTGTCCGGTGCTGCTGCTACCGACGCGGAACGGCGCCGACCAGCGTTCGGATGCGTGGCGTGCTCGGGTGAGTGACTGGCTGGACCGGGCCGGAAGGCTGCTGCCGGTGAGCGAGACCGTCTGGCTAGAGGACAGCGTGCATGACGTGCCCGTGCAGCGGCCCGAGCTGGTGGCAGGAATTATCGAAGAGCACGTTCGGAACGGGTTCTTCGACGGCTAAGCGTCAGAGAAGCTTTCGAGTCGCCAACGAGGCCACGGCATTGTGGCCGTTGGTGGCTGCCAGTGCGACCGGTTTCGGCACCGGGTGAAACGTGGCGGTGTCCTCGTTCAGGTCCCTTCGCTCTCTCTCCGTCACTCCAGTCGCTACGAGCGTAACGTGTACCCTTTTATTCCATTTTTTGTCCTGGACCACGCCAAAAACCACCTGGGCCTCGGACCGGCTGGCGTCCTTGATGATCCCTGCGACCTCGTGCACGGCGCCGAGGGACAGGTCTTTCCCACCCTTGACGTTGAGCAGGATCCCGGTGGAGCCCTCCAGTGGGGCGTCGAACAGGGGGTTTGACAGCGCCGCATGGACGGCATCGGTTGCCGCCGAGGTCCCTTTTCCCTCGCCGATCGCCATGAACGATGTCCCCGCGTTGGCCATGACCGCCTTGACGTCGGCGAAGTCGACGTTGATAAGTCCCGGGACCGTTATTATCTCCGAGATGCCGACGACACCCTGCCGCAGCACCTCATCCGCTAGCCGGAACGCCTTTTCCAGCGATAACTTGCCGTCCAGGGATGACAGGAGCCGGTCGTTCTCGACCGTGATCAGCGTGTGGACCTTCTGTCGGAGTTGCTGAAGCCCCTGTTCGGAGAGCTCCCGCCGGCGGCTCCCCTCGAAGGAGAACGGGCGCGTCACCACGGCCACGGTCAACGCTCCCTGTCGCCTCGCCAATTCGGCAACAACCGCAGCCGCCCCGGTGCCGGTGCCGCCCCCCATCCCGGCGGTGATGAACACCATGTCGGAACCTTGCAGGAGCTGCGCAACCTGGTCGAGGCTCTCCCGAATCGCCTTGCGGCCGATGCTCGCGTCGCCACCCGAGCCCATACCGCCGGTGGTCTGGGGGCCTATTGCGAAGGTGGGGAAGGCCTTGATGCGACGCAACGCCTGGACATCGGTGTTGATAGCGAGGAGCTCCAGTCCTCGAATCTTGCCGGCGCTCATCCTCTGGACGGCGTTGCTCCCGGCTCCCCCGACTCCAACCACCTTGACGCGCACCCCTGTTTCCGTGGGACCATTCATGACGTTGCCCCCTATCCTGGGATATTTACAGACTCCGGAGCTGGCCCTATAGTGGCACTGTCGGGGCGCGCCGGGAGCCCATCTCTTCTTCGCGGACACGCATTGGTACAGTCAGGAAGTAGTATGGAATGTGCCATGTGCCCAGGGGGCCCATGTCCACCTTGACCCTGCGGCCGAGAGTCCGCTTGACCACGCCTCGCGCGCCGAAGCGGGGGCCTCCACTAATGTTACCCAGGTACAACACTTGCTGTCCGGGCCAGACGTTGTGCGAGCCTGCATTGGCCGTCCGGCGTACCGGCTCTGGCATACCCGACATGTGGAGCTGCGCGGCCGGCATCCTGGTTGTTGTGCGTTGCACGTTGCTGTCCCTGTTCGGTCTCATACAAGACTTAGAACAATATAGAACAGCACATGGGTTCTTGTCAAGGGGGTGGCAATTCTCATTCCTGATATTCTGAATCACCTGGAGCGGGTGCGCCCCCTGCGACAGTCGGACAGGTTCGGCCTGATGGTGGACTTCGACGGCACGATCGCACCCATAGCTCCCACGCCCGACGAGGCTGAGGTGTCCCGTCGCGCGGCTGAGTCGCTCCGAAGACTGGCCGTCAAGCTCCACCTCGTGTCCGTGATATCGGGAAGGTCGGCTCGCGACGTGGCAACGATGGTGGCAGTGGACGGGGTCGTGTACGTAGGGAATCACGGCGCCGAGTACCTCGCCGGGGGAGACCTCACCGTCGCAACGGAAGTCGTCCGGCATCGAGAGGCGATCAGACGTGTCCTCGATCACCTCAAGTCGGCTGTGTCCGCCCCCGGCCTCCTCTGGGATGACAAGCAGTTCAGCGCATCGGTCCATTTCCGGCTGGTCGACGACCCGGACCACGTACGGCGGCTGCTAGAGGCCGCCCTGGAGTCTGCGCCGACGGTCGATGAGGTGGAGGTGTTTTTCGGCAAGATGGTCCTGGAGATCGTGCCACCGGCCGGGGTCCACAAGGGCTACGCGCTACGGAGGCTTGTCCGGGAGTGGCGGCTCGACGCTGCCATTGTCCTGGGCGATGACACCACCGACATAGCGGCGCTGGCCGCGCTCAGGGACCTGAGGGCCCGAGGGGAGATCCGCGGGGCCGGAGTGGCCGTTCTTTACCAGGACTCGCCCGAGGAGCTGGCGAGAGTGGCCGACTACGGCCTGGACGGTGTGACCCAGGTCGAGGTCTTTTTGGAGTGGCTGGACTCTTCGGTGGCGTAGCAGCGCTCCCTAATCGGGCGGCATGGCGCTTCGACGGCCCTGGAGCTGGTAGCCCTCAGGCGGGCACTTCGGCGAGCTTTCCTTTCGGCGGAGCTCGGAGTCTGCCCTGAGTAGATGATGAGTCTGTGGGACCATCTCCGAGGGGATAGGCGAGAGGGGACCGCTAGACGCTCTTGGGCTACGGCCCTTATGGCCCGGTAACGGTTACGGTTGCAGTCATGAAACTGGGGTGAAACTGGCAGAAATAGTCGTAAGTGCCGGCCTCATTGAAGGTGAAAGAAAAGCTGCCGTCCGCGTCGATGGTCCCGCTGTCCCAGATGGTTGAAGGACTGCCAGGAGTCCCCGACGTAGTAGTGTGAGCCACGATGTCCCGGTTCTCCCATGTCACCTTCGTGCCCACGGGTACCGTCAGGTCCGTCAGGGCAAAGTCTTGAATGGTTGAGTTGACCGCTACGGGTGTCGGCGCGGACGTAGCCGTAGGAGTGGGAGGCACCACCGTGGGCGTGGCAGTCGGCGGCGCGGTGGGAGTGGGGGTGGGGGACGGTTCCTCCGTGGGCGGCGGCTCCTCCCCCGGCGGAGCGGGCGTCGATGTGGGAGGTACCGGTGTAGGCGTGGCAGTTGGAGGTACGGTCGTAGCCGTGGGAGTGGGGGGCACCTCAGTGGCCGTAGCAGTCGGGCGCGCGGTAGGGGTGGGTGAACGCGCAGGGGGAGGCGGCACGGGCGGTGCTGGCTCGCCGTCGGTCACGGTTATCGTCCCGCTCATCAAGCTGGGGTGGAACCTGCAGAAGTAGGTGAACACCCCTGGCTCGGTAAAGGTAAACGAGTAAGACGCCCCTCGGTCGAGGCGTTCGCTGTCCCAGACGTCCGTAGGGTTCGCGGGTGCGCCGGAGGTTGTTGTATGAGGTGTCGGGCCCTGATTTGACCACTGAATGGCCGTGCCGACTCTTATCGTGTGGTCCTCTAGCGTGAAGTCCTCGATGCTGGAGAAGACCACCGCGGCGGGTAGCGCCGCAGGCGCCGCATCATCCGGCGGTTTGGGAGTGGCCTCGCCCTGAAGAGGCGCCGCTGGCTGGGTCGGCGTGGGCGTGGGTAATGCGGGAGCAGGCGCGGCTGGTGCTACCGCTGCTGTGGGCGGCGCTGCCGGTGTGGGCTCCGACTCGGTGCCGCAGGAAGCCAGCACACCCGCGAGGACAACGCCCAACGCGATCAGGTGCTTCACTCGTCCGCCTCTCATCGCTTGCTCACCCCTCGGCGGCCGGTCGGGTAAAACGCTGCACAATGCATCGGTCCGCTTTGACCCCATTCTCGTCCTCGGAGGGCAAAAAGGCCAGCCATACGCCTCTGTAGCTTGGCTCTAGGACCCCCCTCCATGTGCCACACGCTCCAGGGTGCTTGAGGGCCTTGACCGGCAGACGATGGGCGGCGCACGGTCTGGGGGCCCGGTGTTACGAGGGCCTGTCTCATCATATACGCTGGCGTGGCCCATAGAGATTGCTTATGCCCGACCCGTCCCTGGACATGGACCTGCGGGGCGGATAGACTTTCGAGAGAATTCACTGCTAGACGAGGCAACATCGAAGGTGCTGCGCAGGACCTTTGTACATCTGCCCAACGTAGGCCCAGTAACAGAAAAGGCCATCTGGGATGCGGGACTTGCGACCTGGGACGACTTTATCAGCTCCTCGTCGCCTCCCCTCAAGGGTCTGGGGAAGACGGGCTGAGCTGAGCCGTCGCTTGGAGGAGTGCCGGGTCCGCCTGAACGCGCGTGATGGGGCCTACTTCGAGTCTTGCCTTCCCAGGCGGGAGCTCTGGAGGCTGTACGGCGACTTCAGGGACCGGGCGGCATTCCTTGACATCGAGACCACCGGACTCTCTCCCGAGTACAGCTACGTCACGATGGTAGGCATCCTCGACTCCCAGGGCTACACGCCGTACGTGAGAGACGAGAACCTGGAAGACCTGCGGGCCGCTCTTGAGGGATACGACCTGATCGTCACCTACAACGGTGCCTCATTCGATCTGCCTTACCTGGAGTACCACTTTGGCCGGCTGTTCGCGCATACGGCGCATCTCGACCTGAGGTTCCCGCTGCGGCGACTTGGCTACGGGGGCGGGCTCAAGGCAATCGAGGGCCGCCTTCAGGTTGGTCGGGTCTCCGAGCTGGCGGGCTTGAGCGGGTATGATGCGGTGCTGCTGTGGCGGATGTGGCAGGGGGGAGACACCGGCGCCCGCGACACCCTTATCCGCTACAACGCCGAGGACGTGGTGTCTCTGCCAGCCTTGGCGGACATAGTCTACAACACCCTGCTCGCGCGGCTGCCCGTGCCGCAGAGCCCCATCGAGCACCGGCCGCGGCCGGTTCCTGACCTGCCCTACGATCCCGATGTCGTGAGGCGGCTGACTGCTTCGAGGCCGCTGGGGTGGGCGGCCCGCTAGCAGCGTGCGTGACCTGCGCCATGATGGGGGCGTCGCGCGGGTCCTCGATGAGGCCAAGGCTGGTGCTATGGCATGATTGCTTACGTCGATCCCAATATGCGGGTCCACGTCGCCTCCTTTGAATGGTTGCCGATAAAGTAGAGTTCGGTGTCCGCTGCCTCGTCGGGCTCACGCTTTACATTGGGAGATTCTGACGGCACAGCGAACAGACAAGGGCAGACACGCGAGCGCGGGTCGCATTTTTGAGTAGGATGAGAACATCACCTGAGGAACTTGGCATCGTACCTCAAGATGTTGTGGTGGGGTGGCTTATAGCCCCATCTGACGGCCTGGAGTACCTCTTCTCGCCTTGCTTCTCGCTCACGTGCGGAAAGCTCCACGACGATGTCCTCCACGTCGTGTGGACCGATGCGCCAATGTCCCAGCACAGCGCCGTGAAACTGTCCGTCGATCAGCAAATATTGCAGGACTTCGTGATCGCCGAACCGCCGCTTCAGTTCAGTGGTATGGGACCTCACAAGGATGTCGGACCTGTGCAGCATGAAGACAGTGGGAGGTACATGTTTGGATTCCGGTGGAGCGTCCTTTGGCAGCGTCCAGCCTTCCCCCAGTCCTTCAACCTTCATCGCGACGATTGCACTGGCATTCTCCATCTCAACGAGCAGGTCAGCAAGCTTTCTTGCAGGCCAGCCAGACCAGTTCTTGAGATTCTCCTCCGTGGCGAAAACGTGGCCCCTGAGAAATCGACCCAGTACTGCATCAGAAGCGGACTCCCTGCGGGCTTCATCGACCTCGATCTCTGGCCATTCGGCAGCGAAATCGTACCAGCCGCGCTCCCAGTCCTCGTCCACCTGGTCCTCGTACACAAAGAAGGCTTCTTGGAGGCGGTGCAGCGCGGGCATGATTCTTTTGTTGAGCAGCCCCGTCACTTCCTTGATCTGCCTTGGAGTAAGCGGGCCCTGTCGCGCCACAGCATCCAGCACGATCTGCTGAGTATACGAGAGGCGCGGCAATGGCCTGCAAAATGCGTTAGCGTAGAGGGCTAGGTCCTTCGCAAGCACGTATCCAATGGTCCCGCCAAGGAAACGGCCCTTCAGTATGAGGCGCCTCTCTCTCAGCCTATCCGCTTCGACGCTATCCCTGAACGTCGTTCGGTGCACGAGCCCAGGCGGCGACCCCGGCCTTGCATACCACTTGGGTGACACAGAGGTTACGTCAATAGGTGTGTAAACGACATCAGGCGGCGACCTTCTCAGCCGTTGATTCAATGGCGATTCCATCCGCATACTGTGCACCGAGATAGACGTCTTCGATCAACTCAGGGGCCTTCAGACGCCTGAAGCGCTGTTCGGCGACCATCAACATTTTCCAGATCACCGCTATCGCCCGATCGACCCTCTTGTAGCGCTTGGCGGCATCGGTCCGAAGCCTGAGGGCCGCGAAGGGTGATTCTACCGGGTTCGTCGTGCGAAGGTGCCCCCAGTGCTCCTTTGGGAAGTCATAGAAGGTGACCATGCGGTCCCAGTCCCGCTCCAAGGCCTCTGAGGCCGCCTCGTAGGAATGGTCGCCGCACCACCTGGTGAACACCGTCCTGAGCCGCTCAGCCTCTGTCCGAGTCGGCGCGTAGGGGATAGTACGCAGCATGAGCTTGGCCTGGTCCTGTTGTCGCTTTGGAAGCTTGGCGAGCACGTTTACGATCTTGTGGTTCCAGCAGCGTTGCTCTGCCGCCTGCGGATAGACGTTGCGCAGAGCTCCCCAGATGCCCAGGTGTCCGTCTCCAACCACCAGCCTCGGGCAGCTCAAGCCCCGGCGCTTGATGTCCCTGAGCACCTCGGACCAGTTCTCTGTGGACTCCCTGTATCCGGGAACAGCGCTCACCACCACCTTGCTCCCGTCGCTCAGGGCCGCCATCACCACCAGTACCGCCGCCTTCTCCTTCTCAAGACCAGCCTTGACGTAGACTCCATCCACCCACATGTAGACCACTTCCAGGTCATCGAGGGGCCGGCTGCGCCATTGGGCAAGCTCATCGTTCCACTTATCCTTCAACCGGGCCACCGTGCTCGCCGATACCGGTGCGTCCTCTCCCAGCAGCCCCCGCAAAGCCAGATCGAAGTCGCCTTCGGATAGACCGTGCAGGTACAGCTCGGGGATCAACTCAGCAACCTTCCTGGTCCTGTTGACGAACAGCGGCAGCAGCCGGCTCTCGAACTGCTCCTCGGTATCGCGGACTCGCGGCCGCCTCAGCTGTATCGTTCCCGAACTCAGCGTAAGCCTCCGGGCTCTGCCGTATCCGTTCCGATAGCCGGTATCTGAGTCCGAGTCGGATCTGAGCGCCGACTTCGCCCTTCCCAGAAACCCCGTCACCTCCTCCTCCAGCAACTCCTGGATCAGCCTCTGGACCTGGCTTCGCACCCAATCCTCCAACTGCTCCCACTCCGGCCTTGACTCCGACCTACTCTCAGTGCTTTCCTTCCTCATGGGCGCTCTATCTCCTCTCTTGGGCCTCGAGCCCGTGTTGTTCAGAGAGAGGGTACACCGCCTGACTGTTTACACACTTTTTGAAGATACCTCTCGCCCGAATCGGAGACGTACAGGTTGCCCTCGGCGTCGAAGGCGGGGTAGTTTGGTAACTGCATGATGCCGGCCGGTGCGCCGTCCGAGTACCTCGTGACAACGCCCTCGGGGGTGATTTTCATTACGCAGTGGTTGCCGGCATCGCAGGCGTAGATATTGTGCGACGAGTCCATGGCCATGCCCAGGACAAAGCCACCCGTGTCGGCGAACTGAGTGAGATCCCGTCGGTCGATGTCTATCCTGTAGACCTGCCCGGCCTCGCCTCCGGCGTACACGTAGCCATCGAGGCCCCAGGCGATGCCTTCTGGGTGGTCGAGGCCATCCACGAGCACAGATATCTGAGTGTCGTTATCGAGAACCGGCATGAACATCCCTCCTGTCGTTCGGTAAAGAGATGGGCCGGCTCTTTCACAAAGAGCCTGGACAGCATCTTGAGACTCACTCCTACTCTGGCATAAAGCCGGAGTTCAGCCATGCCCCATCGACGGGTATTGCGGTGCCGTTGATGTAAGATGACCTGTCGCTGCAAAGGAACACGACAAGGTCAGCGATCTCTTCTGGCAGTGCTTCCCTGCCCATGGGCATCCTTTTGAGCCTTTGCGCCCGGAGCCACGGCTCTCGCTCGTACACCATCCTGAGCATGGGCGTGTTGGCGACCCCGGGACACACGGCGTTGACGTTTATGTTGTAGCGTGCCCACTCGAGGGAGAGGAGTTTAGCCATGTTGACGAGACCGGCCTTGGCGGGACTGTACGCGCCCCGCTCAGGCACCGGTGACATGGCGGTGACCGAGGACATAAGCACGACCCGGCCCCCATCGCCCTGCTTCACCAGCTGCTTTCCTACCGCCTGGCAAAACAGGAACGCGCCGGTCAGGTGGATATCGATCGAGCTGTTCCACTGCTCGAGGCTAATCTCCAGGATGGACCCCTTAATATTGTTGCCAGCGCAGTGTACGAGGAAGTCAACACGGCCGAAGTGGTCCACCACGCGCTGGACTGCGGCGTAGACCGACTCCCGGGAGGTGACATCGACCTGGACCGGAAGGGCGCTTCCCCCTTTCGACACTAGCTCGTCGCCAACGTCGCGCGCCCTTTCGCGGTCCATATCGGCGACCGCCGTTCCGGCACCTTCCCCGATAAACGCCTTGCACACCTGGGAACCGATGCCCCCTGCGCCGCCAGTGACGATAGCTACCTTGCCTTCCATGCTCTGCGCCAAATCGAACTCCTCGTTGGTCAGCTGCTCTCTCCAGCGGCTGCGACGCCAGCTACGCGGGGCCGCGCCCCAAGTGCCATGAATCAGCCGTCCACGCACGCGTGCTCGCCAGCCATAAGGGAGGCCTTGTCGCTGGCCAGGAAGAGGACCACGTCGGCGATGTCCTGACCGGTGCCGGTGCGCCCGATGGGGTAAGCGCTACCCTATCCCCTGTTGGACAAAGTTGATTCTCTCGTAAAAAGTCTGTGTAGGTCGAATTAGAACAAACGTACCCACACCTGGGTACAATATACAGTCTCTGTTCCGTACACTACCCCAACATACGGTAGCGCGCAGATGTGCTAAATCGCTGGAACTTCCTCAAAACGGGTTTTTACGAGGGAATCAAAGTTGCCACTTTCCGCAGCAAAGATCAAGTCGTCCACTCAGGAACCGCAGGACCTGGCCTTCACAGCGGCCCCCTAAGGGCTTCACGGAGGCCGCCACTATCGAGAAGGGCACGGCTAGCAAATCAGGGGATCCCATAGGGACACGGTGGTTTCTGTACAGCCCGGCGTGCGGTTGCCTCATGCGGCCACTGTAATGGGACTGGTGAAAAGGAACAATAACTAAGGGGTTTCGTCAGGCAGCCGCACCAGGCCTATCCGCAGCGCACGGAGGACAGCCTGTGTCCTGTCGTTGACTCGCAATTTAGCGAAGATATTGCTGATACGGTTCTTCACCGTCTTTTCGCTGAGTACCAAACTAGTGGTCCAACATCATTGAAATGAATACCATGATAGTCATTGTTCCTCTTGGGGGTTCAATCGTAACGTTGAACCGAGGAGGAACCATGATGTCTACCAAGAAGTACCGTATCAGACTGACTACCGACGAACAACAGGAACTCAACGCCTTGGTCTCACGCGGTCGGGCTGCGGCGTACAAACAGACCCATGCGCGCATTCTGCTGATGAGCGATGAGTCACGCTCGGACGGGGGAATGAAGGACGCGGACATCACCAGCGCGCTCGGTGTGGGACAGTCAACGGTCGAGCGAATACGCAAGCGCTGTGTGGAGGAGGGGGTCGAGTCTGCGCTGAATCGTAAAAAGCAACTGCGTCGGCGTCAAAAGAGACTGGACGGCGAAGGTGAAGCACGGTTGATAGCGATGGCCTGCGGGGAACCGCCGGAGGGGCGTGCCAGTTGGACCCTGAAGCTGTTGGCTGACCAGTTGGTCGAGTGTGAGATAGTCGGGACCATTAGCACCGAGACGGTTCGCCAGGCGCTTAAAAAAAAACGAACTGAAGCCGTGGCTGAAGCAGAGTTGGTGCATCCCGCCCGGTCAGAGCGCGGAGTTTGTGTGCGCGATGGAAGACGTACTGGAGGTCTACCAACGGCCGTACGATGGGAATGAGGTTCTGGTGTGCATGGATGAGACGAGCAAACAGCAAGTCAAGGAGACGCGAGTGCCGCGTCCCGCAGCGCCCGGCTTATCGGCGGCATACGACTGCGAATACGAGCGCAATGGAGTGAGCAGCCTGTTCATGCTGTTTGCACCGTTGGACGGATGGCGCCGAGTCGAGGTCAGAGAGCGTCGCACGAAGGTGGACTGGGCGCATGTGATAAAGGAACTGGTCGACGAGGACTACCCTGACAGAGACCGGATCGTGCTGGTAATGGACAATCTTCAACACTCACAAGCTGTCCTCGCTATACGAGGCATTCGAGCCTGCTGAGGCGAGGCGTATAGCTGAGCGACTGGAGATACACTACACTCCCAAACACGGGAGTTGGTTGAATATGGCGGAGATAGAGATCGGTGTGCTGGCTCGACAGTGCCTGGACCGACGGATTGCCAATCAAGACATCCTGCGCGGCGAGGTCAATGCTTGGCAGAATCAACGCAACCGGGATGTGATACGAGTGGATTGGCGCTTCACTACCGAGGATGCGCGCATCAAGCTAAAGTCACTCTACCCATCAATACAAAAACGTTGAACCACTAGCCGCAATTTCCTTATTGCTCAGCCCTTCTGCCGCCAGGCGGAGGACCTCCAGCTCTCTAGGCGTGAGCGCCTCGTAAGGAATGCCTTCGACCGGCTCACCCGCACGGTCGAAACGGTTCAGCAGCTTGGCAGCAATTGCCGAGCTTAAGCCCGAATCCACCGAAGGACACCGATGGACGGCGTGAGGAAAGCGGAAGGGGGGTGAGGGAGCTACAGGGGAAATAGCCTGGGTTCCATTTGGGGTAGGGAGGTCGGCGGACGGTCTTCATCGCCGCACAGGGGCCCCTATGGCCGTCTGCGGGAGCTGCGATGCGCGGGATGGCGAGAGAATACGCAGCAGGGAACTCTCTCGGACCGGGCTGGCACGAGTCTGCGGGGATCTTCGGTTGTCCGGTGGGTGGGTCGGTCGCCGACGGTGCCGTCAGGCCGGGAGTGGAATGGCTCGCAGCCGGGCCAAGGCGCGGCTGAACTTCTCAGCCCAAGGCCAGCGATCCGGAAGATGCAGGGTCAACCGGCGTGCCGAGCGGGTGAGCCGTCCGGCCAGGGAGAAGAACCGCCGCCGGAGGGTCTTGGTGGTGGCTATCCGCTCTCCCAGACCGATCCGCGCCGTCCAGCGGGCCAGGTTGTGGGCCATCGTCTGGACGGCCAGCCAGGCGCCGTTGGCGGCGAAGCGGCCCGAGGGGAGATGGTTCAGCCCGACGCCGTACTTGAGGTCGCGTATGGCATTCTCGATCTCGGCGTGGCGGCGATGGTCAGCCTCCAGTTCGAGCAACTCCCCGTCCCGGTCGGTGATGAAGCCATGATAGCTGTATTTGGCGAAGAGGGCCAGTTGGGAACCGGGCGTCGGCTTCACCCGCCGGACGATGAGCCGTACCGGCGCGGCGTCCGCCTCGGCCTGGAAGGGGGTGCAGGTGGTCTCGGCCACATCGGCGGCGCCGTCCATCCAGTAAGGAATCGGCGTCCAGGCATCTTCGGGTATCGCCTCGATGAGATTGTGCAGGCTTTTGTGCTGGCGGATGGTGATGGAGAAGCGGACATCCATCTTGCGGCAGACGGATACCACGCCATGAGTGTAGAACCCGCTGTCGGCCCGTAGCGTGAGTCGTCCGTTGGCCCCAGCGTAGCGCACCCGTCCCACCGTCTCCCGCAGGAAGTGGGCGGCGCCGCGGGCGGTGTTGGCCCGGCCCTCGCGCAGCCGGGACATCAGCACGTCTCCGGTGCCGGCGGCGATGGCCAGCAGCGGGTGGTAGCCCCGCTTGCCGGTATAGCCGTGGTGGCGCGCTCCCTCCTTGGCCAGTCCGTAGGTCTCGCAGATGGTGGAGTCCAGGTCAATGGTCAGGGGCCCGTCGCCGGGTCCCGCCCCGGCCTGCCAAGCCCGGGCCAGCAACTCGCGGCTCACCCGGTCGAGTTGACGGACGTGGCCCCACCGGAAGCTGCGCAGGAAGGTGCCCAGGGTGGATGGCGCCTTGACCGTGCCGCCCAGGGTGCAGGCCGTCCCCCCGGTGCGCAACACATCGGCGTCGTCAATGCAGTCGCCCCCAGCCAGCGCAGACGCCACCAGCGTCATCATCTTGTCGCTCGTGTTCGCCCGCCCCGGGGCATCGCCCAGGTCGAGGCGCTGCCGGACGAGTTCGGGCAGGCCGAGGTGCCGCGCCAGGGTGGCCGGAAGGAGCAGCCCGGCATTGGCCACCAAGCGGCGGTCGTCGAAGGTGATTTGGATCCGGTCGGGGTGGTTGCGTGGCAGCATCTACTGGGTGCTCCTTTTCCGGGGCCGTTTTTTTGCTACAAAACCATTATCCCAGAAGCACAGGAGCACCTTCTTGCCGCCTCAGGACGCTAACCCGACGCCCTCCTTCGGTGGATTCGGGTTAAGAGGACCTCTCCGCGGTAGGCGGCCTCAATTGTGTGCTTCAGTTCCTGGGGGTCCGCACCCTTCAGAACATACCCGGGTGCGCCTGCCCGCATCCCGGAGAAGACCGACTCCACGTCCTGGAACATGGTTACCAGAACGATGCCTATGTGTGAGTTCTCAAGAAGTATCTGCTTCGTCGCTTCGATCCCGCTCAGGCCAGGCATCTTTATGTCCATGAGCACGACATCGGGAACAAGTTCCTCCGCCAGGGTCACTGCCTCTGAGCCAGTCGCCGCCTCCCCCACTACTTCCATGCCCGTCAGATGCTCTAGGAGGTAGCGGAGCCCCTTGCGGAAAAGGGTGTGGTCATCGGCCACAAGAATGCGTATGGCGTCCAAGATCTACCTCCTCGCCGGGATACGGAGGATCGTCTGACAGCCTTGACCAGGGCTACTCTTAATCGTAAAGCTGCCGCCAACCAGCTCCGCTCGCTCCCTCATACTTGTGAGGCCGATGCCGCTACCTGTCGGGGGCGCTGCATCCAGATCAAACCCCTGCCCATCGTCAGACACCGTAATCTCCACATTATCGTCCGATCCGCGAAGAACTACCTGGACGGCAGTCGCCTGAGCGTGCCTCCGTACATTGCTCAGACTTTCTTGCGCCACGCGGTAGATGGTCACCTCACTGAGAGGGTCCGTCGGGACAGAACCTGAGACCGTGAAGGTGGCTTCGATCCCGGACTCTTCACCATAGCGCTCAATATATTGACGGAGGGCTTCAACTAATCCCAATTGGTCCAAGGCCAGGGGCCTGAGTTCGTTGATTAGTTCACGAATCTCTTCGATATGGCCCCTCAGTAAGACAGTAACTTCATCTAGTCCAGCCTCTGCCTTCAGAGGATCGACCCGGACCAGTTGTCGACAGACGCTGAGGCGATTACCCAGGTCTGCTAGCGAGGGGCCCAGGCCATCGTGGATCTCCCGTGAAATCCGCCTCCGTTCCTCCTCCTGCGCCAGAGTCGCTTCGACCATACGTTCTTGTAGGGATCGGGCCCGCTCTTCCGCCAAAAGTGCCTCCTGGAGGCGTGCCAGGTCTTGGGCGGCATTATTGAGACTTGTGGCCAACTCCCCTACTTCATCCCGATTTGGCACATCTATAGGTTGGGAGAAGTCCCCGCCGGCAATCCTGCGAGTCGCTTCACTTATCCTCTCCAGTGGGCGGACCATTGACGACGACAGCGCCACCCCAAGTGCAACGGCTATAAGACCACCGACGAAAACGATCCCAGGAGTCCAGGTCAAGATACCATGCTGCGTATTTTCCAGGCCGTCAAGAGCAGCAACCATCTGGGAATTTCGGGTCATCATTTGCCTGAGCAGGTCTCTTGCGGGACCCTCCGTCTCCTGGAGTAGGTTGGCTAACAAGGGCCGCGGTGATAACTCGCGGAACTCCTGAATGCCGTGGATTTCGCCGTGGGTGTAATTGATGGCCGCAAGGCCGGCGATGGATACCGCCAGCAGGGAGGTATCTTCAAAAAGTGTGTAAACAGTCAGGCGGTGTACCCTCTCTCTGAACAACACGGGCTCGAGGCCCAAGAGAGGAGATAGACCGCCCATGAGGAAGGAAAGCACTGAGAGTAGGTCGGAGTCAAGGCCGGAGTGGGAGCAGTTGGAGGATTGGGTGCGAAGCCAGGTCCAGAGGCTGATCCAGGAGTTGCTGGAGGAGGAGGTGACGGCGTTTCTGGGAAGGGCGAAGTCGGCGCTCAGATCCGACTCGGACTCACGATACCGGCTATCGGAACGGATACGGCAGAGCCCGGAGGCTTACGCTGAGTTCGGGAACGATACAGCTGAGGCGGCCGCGAGTCCGCGATACCGAGGAGCAGTTCGAGAGCCGGCTGCTGCCGCTGTTCGTCAACAGGACCAGGAAGGTTGCTGAGTTGATCCCCGAGCTGTACCTGCACGGTCTATCCGAAGGCGACTTCGATCTGGCTTTGCGGGGGCTGCTGGGAGAGGACGCACCGGTATCGGCGAGCACGGTGGCCCGGTTGAAGGATAAGTGGAACGATGAGCTTGCCCAATGGCGCAGCCGGCCCCTCGATGACCTGGAAGTGGTCTACATGTGGGTGGATGGAGTCTACGTCAAGGCTGGTCTTGAGAAGGAGAAGGCGGCGGTACTGGTGGTGATGGCGGCCCTGAGCGACGGGAGCAAGGTGGTGGTGAGCGCTGTTCCTGGATACAGGGAGTCCACAGAGAACTGGTCCGAGGTGCTCAGGGACATCAAGCGCCGGGGCTTGAGCTGCCCGAGGCTGGTGGTTGGAGACGGACACCTGGGCATCTGGGGAGCTCTGCGCAACGTCTATCCGCAGGCGGCAGAGCAACGCTGCTGGAACCACAAGATCGTAAACGTGCTCGCCAAGCTTCCAAAGCGACAACAGGACCAGGCCAAGCTCATGCTGCGTACTATCCCCTACGCGCCGACTCGGACAGAGGCTGAGCGGCTCAGGACGGTGTTCACCAGGTGGTGCGGCGACCATTCCTACGAGGCGGCCTCAGAGGCCTTGGAGCGGGACTGGGACCGCATGGTCACCTTCTATGACTTCCCAAAGGAGCACTGGGGGCACCTTCGCACGACGAACCCGGTAGAATCACCCTTCGCGGCCCTCAGGCTTCGGACCGATGCCGCCAAGCGCTACAAGAGGGTCGATCGGGCGATAGCGGTGATCTGGAAAATGTTGATGGTCGCCGAACAGCGCTTCAGGCGTCTGAAGGCCCCTGAGTTGATCGAAGACGTCTATCTCGGTGCACAGTATGCGGATGGAATCGCCATTGAATCAACGGCTGAGAAGGTCGCCGCCTGATGTCGTTTACACACCTATTGACGTAACCTCCCAGCAGGACTCCGAGCATCAGGAAGATGGACCCCGATATCTTCCACCTGAGGCTCAGGCGGGTCCGTGCACTCAGTTGGGCAAGCATTCCAACTCCCAGCGTGACAGCCAGGTAGACGAGCAGCACGGCAAGGAGTGCGGCAATGGCCCGCGAGCCGTAAAAGGGGTACAGGACTGTTGCGCCTATGACGAGGCCCGACCCGACTAGCAGCAGGCTTCGTTGACGGTTCACTATTCGAGACAGCACAGCAGAGCTCCTTAGTGCATCAGGTTACCCTGGCCCCCAGAGCAAGGCGAGGGTCTGGGGACCTGTTTCACGAGGGACTAGAGACCCCGGCAGCCTGTGACTTCGGTGTTACACCCCAACAGTATGGACCCAACGAGTCCCGGCGGTCTAGGGACCTTTTCCCCGAAGAAGGGGACCACAGACCCATGACATCCTGCATCGAGACGGCCAGACTATTATCAGTGTCAATCAGGGCTTGCAGCGATAGGAGAGGATCATGAGGTTTAACGCCATCTTCGTTCTTAGCATCGCGGCTATTTTCTTCCTCGCAGCTTGCGGAGGTGGAGAGACGACGGTTGTACCGACTCAACAACCAACCAAGCTCCCTGAATCTCAGACGCCCGAGGACCTGGGGACGCTTGTACCGACTCAACAACCAACCAAGCTGCCTGATTCTCAGGCGTCCGCGGACCTGGGGACGCTGGAGATCCGAGTCACCGATCAGCCGGCCGAAGCTGCGACCAGCATTGTCGTGACAGTCAAGAATATCGAAGTGCATGTCTTTGGGGACGGCGGGGACGCCGGATGGCTTACTGTCATTGCGGAGCCGCGGAAGTTTGATCTGGTGAAGCTGCGCGGCATTGAAGAGATCCTCGGCAGTGCCACGCTCGAGCCGGGCCGTTACCAGCAGATACGCCTCGAGGTTGCGAAAGCCGTCGTTACTATCCGTGGCAATGAGAGGGCGGCCGCGATACCCAGCGAGAAGTTGCGGCTCGTCGGAGGATTCGACGTGACGGCGGGAGTGACAACGATCCTGACGCTGGATTTCGACGCCGAGAGGTCGATCGTATTCCGGCCCGGGGTCGGGCCGCAGCTAAAGCCGGTGGTCAAGTTGCTGGTCCGCAGTGGAAGCCAGTCACTGGCCGATGCCAGCATTGTGGCCGCTCCGGGCGAAGTAGCCACCCCCACGCCCCCCGCTACCCCGGAGGCTGGGCCTGATGCCATCCGCGTGGTGATTCCAACGGGCGATAACCTCCAGTTCATGAGCTTCTGGACCGCCCTAGGGGCTGGATTCTTCGGGGATGAAGGCCTGGACGTCGTAGTGATCGTGCCTCCGAACCCGCTGGGCACAGGTCAGTTCCTGCTACAGGGGCGTGCCGAAATTGGGGTGCTGCCTCCTCCCATGTACCTGCCTCTCATCGCAGAGGAAGAGCCGATACTGGTGTTCGCCAACCTGCTTCAGAACGACTCCATTAACCTGATAGTACGCAAAGAGGTGGCGGAGGAGCGTCAGCTCTCTCCCGACGCTCCACTGGCAGAGAAGTTGAATGCCATGCAGGGTCTCAGGGTTGGCGTAGCTCCCGGTCCACCCGTTCGGCTACGTCTGCTCTTCAAATCGGTGGGTTTGGATGCTGACAAAGACGTCGAGATGGTGATCATCCACGGCGCGAGCCAGAATGACGCTTTTTCCAACGGGACGATTGATGCCCTGTATGCGCATACTCCATACTTGGAAGAGGCCCTAGTGGGGCAAGAAGCTGTGTTGATAGTGAACCAATCAGCGGGGGAGGTTCCGGAACTGACAAATCGACAAATGCACTCGCTCGTGACGACCCAGAGCTACGCCAGCGCCAACCCTGAGGTATTAGTAGCATTGACAAGGGCCTTGCACCGCGCCCAGCAACTAGTTCATACGGACCAACTGGCCACAGCTGGCGCGATACTCAACTCCGGAATACAAAGATTGGAACCGGAACGTCTAAAGACCATCATAGCCATCTATGAACCTGCCATTCCGCCAACGCCTGAGGTGTCAGTGGATGGCGCGTTGAAGGCACTGGAGCTGTTTCCCGACCACCAAACTCCGCCTGATCTGAGCGGAATCGACCTGACCATCTACGTTGATCCACAGTTCGCCCAACAGGCGGTAGCCAGCAACCCTTGACCGTCGCCGGCGTTCGCAGACTGCAAGGCCTCACGGGGTGCCGGCCGAGGACGGGGTTATCCAGAGAACGCGGCGGCGCAGACCGCGGCTGTTCGGGCAACTGAGGGTGAAACCTTGGCAGCAAGAGGCGGCTACCGTATTTGCTAAATGGCTATCTGTGAAAATAGGCTCTCATGTCAAGTACCCTCAACATCAGGCCGCCGGCACGGGATTGAGGATTTGAGAGTCAGAACTAGACCGGCGCTTGGCATTGGAACCTGCGAGAGGCACCATCAGACGTAATGCCGGCCGTTCGGTCCTGCAACCACAGCCGTTTTGGGCAAAGGCCCGAAAACCGAATGACCTGCGCGGCAGGACCCTTCCCCTTGACACCCTGTCCGCTCTCCGGTAGACTGCACCACAGCAACATATGACCCGCGGGGGGAGCTTGGGAAGCCAGGCTGAGAGGGCAGCCGATACGCTGTCGACCCCGAGTACCTGATCTGGGTAATGCCAGCGTAGGGATGTGGCCTCGATCGTGCCGAACACAGGCCGCCCAGACAAGGGCGGTCGTTCTGTTTGTGGGAACTCGCATGCTCCTGGGAGGTCACGGCCGTCATGAAGCTGAAAGCTCTGATCATCGGACTGGTACTGGTGGCACTGACGGCGGTGGCATGCGCCGAGGAGGATGAGGCGCCTCCGCCTGCCCCCGCAGCGGCTCCCGCGGCCCCGGCCGCAACGCCGACCCCGGCCGAACCGCAGAAGCTGGTGGTGATGACCCACGACAGCTTCGACATCGGCGAGGAGGTCATCCGGGAGTTCGAGGAGGCCAACAACGCCACGGTGCTTATCCAAAAGGCCGGGGACGCGGGGGAGGCCCTGGTCCGGGCCATCCTGGAGAAGGGGAACCCTTCCGCGGACCTGCTGTACGGCGTCGACAACACCTATCTGGGGAGGGGGCTGGATGAAGAGATTTTCTTGCCCTATCAATCGCCGGCCCTGAGCAACGTTCCCGCGCAGTTCATCCTGGACAGCACATACCACGTGACGCCCGTCGACTACGCCTACGTCAACCTCAACTACGACAAGGCATACCTGGAGAAGAACGACCTCCAGCCGCCGGCCACGCTGGAGGAGCTGACCGAGGACAAGTGGAAGGACAGGCTGGTGGTGGAGAACCCCGCATCGTCCTCCCCCGGACTCGCTTTTCTTATCGCCACCGTCGCCTACTTCGGGGAGGACGACGAATATGACTACCTGGACTTCTGGGCGGACCTGAGGGCCAACGGCCTGTTGGTCAAGGACGGCTGGAGCGCCGCCTACTACACCGATTTCAGCCAGCACGGCGGTGACCGCCCGCTGGTGGTGAGCTATGCCACCAGCCCCGCCGCCGAGGTCTTCTTCTCCGAGGGCAAGCACACCGTGCCTCCCACGGGCAACGTTCTGGTGGACCGGGCCACCTTCTTGCAGATCGAGGGGATCGGCATCCTCAAGGGGACCGCCAAGGTAGACCTGGCCCAGAAATTCATTGACTTTGCCCTGGGCATTAGCTTCCAGGAAGACTTCCCGGACAAGATGTTTGTCTACCCCGTCAACAGCAAGGCCCAGACCCCCGATTTTTTCAAGTTCGCCCAGGTGCCGACATTGCCCGCGGACATCAGCCCTGCAACAATCGGCGAGAAAAGAGAGCAGTGGATAGACGCCTGGACCAGGGCCGTGCTTCGCTGAGGCCGATGCCTGACAAGTGGACCGGCCATTGGGCAGAAGGTGGTCGCCGATGACGGCGGGCCGCCTGCTACTCCTGGCGCCCCTGGTGTATCTGGGGCTGTTTTTCCTTTACCCGCTGGCTGCCATCCTTCAGCGAAGCCTGGTTGGCGACGCGGGGCTCGATCTGGCGTCTTTCAGGTCTGTGCTGGGAGACCCATACTACCTGGGCCGTATCTGGTTCACTATCTGGCAGGCACTGGTCTCGACGCTCCTGGCCCTGGCGCTAGGCCTCCCCGCCGCCTATCTCTTCGCCAGGTACGAGTTTCCCGGCAAGGTCTTCCTGAAAGCGCTCACCACGGTGCCCTTCGTCATGCCGACTATAGTCGTGGCGATGGGGTTCGTGGCGCTGTTCGGCTCCCAGGGCCTCCTCAACACCTCCTTGATGGACCTATTCGGTCTCGATACGCCGCCCATCAGGATAACCAACACCCTGACCATAATCCTGATGGCCCACGCCTTTTACAACTACGCCATTGTCGTCCGCATCGTGTCCGCCCTATGGTCTAACCTGGACCCCCACCTGGAGGAGACCGCGAGGATGCTCGGCGCGGGACGCCTACGCACTTTCGGAAAGGTGACCCTGCCGCTGCTGCTTCCAGCTATCGCGTCCTCGGCCCTGCTGGCGTTCGCCTTCTCCTTCACCAGCTTTGGCGTAGTGCTGATCCTGGGCGGGGCCCAATTCGCGACGCTGGAGGTCACCATCTACGAGCTGACGGCCAAGCTGTTCCGGCTGCCCCTGGCCGGGGCCCTCTCCGTGGTGCAGATCGTCTTCACCTATCTCTTCCTGCTGCTCTACGTCAGGCTCCAGGAGCGGAGTGCGGTGCGACTCGATCTGAAGCCCCAATCGGCCACCGTTCGCCAAAGGAATCGCATGGGTGACAGGGTCTTCATCGCCGCCATGATATTGGCGCTTTTCGTCATCCTGTCGCCACTCATGGCACTGGTCGAACGGGCCTTCTCCTCCGGGGACGGCTACTCCTTGGCCCACTTCGCCCGCCTCTTCTCCAATGAGCAGGGGTCGTATTTCTACGTCTCGCCCGCGAGGATCATGCTTAACTCCCTCCGCTTCGCCCTGGCCACCGTGGCCGTCTCGCTGGTCGTGGGCACCATCGTCGCCTACTTTCTCTCTCGCCCCGGCCGAAGGGGCAAAGGCGTTTTCGACGCCCTGTTCATGCTGCCCCTGGGGGTCTCCGCCGTTACCCTGGGGTTCGGCTTCATCTTGGCGCTGAACCGCCCGCCCTTAGATCTGCGCGGCTCCTGGGTAATCCTGGTCATTGCCCACTCTCTGGTGGCCTACCCTTTCGTGATCAGAAGCCTCCTGCCGGTGCTGCGTGGACTGCCCCCGAACCTGAGAGAGGCTGCGGCGGTGCTGGGCGCCTCTGCTGCCAGGGTATTCATCTTCATTGATGTACCCATCATCGCTCGAGCGCTCATGGTGGGGGCCACGTTCGCCTTCGCCGTCTCCATGGGTGAGTTCGGGGCCTCTTTGCTGCTGGTGCGGCCCGACTTCACCACGATGCCCATCGCGATCTTCCGATTCCTGGGGCAGCCCGGCGGCGCGAACCTCGGCCAGGCCCTGGCCATGAGCAGCCTGCTGATGGCCGTAGTGGCCCTGGGGTTCATCGTGATCGAGAGGTTTCGCTACAGAAACGTGGGGGAATTCTGATGGCTCTGCTGGAGGTCTCCGGGATCTCAAAGTCCTTCGGCACGGTCAAGGCGGTGGACAGGGTCTCGCTCACCGCCGGTCCCGGGGAGCTCATCTGCCTCCTGGGGCCCAGCGGCTGCGGCAAGACCACACTCCTTCGCCTGATCGCAGGGCTCGAGGACGCGGACGAGGGAGCAGTGTCATTCGAGGGGAGAGAGCTGAATAGGGCACGGCCCCAACAGCGTGGCTTTGGGCTGATGTTCCAGGACCTGGCGCTTTTTCCGCACATGGACGTCTTCGGTAACGTGGCCTTCGGACTGCGCGTGCGACATTTATCCAGGTCTCGGGTCCGGGAGCGCGTCGACGAGCTGCTGGCGCTGGTCGATATGCCCGCCTACGGCCGGCGAAGAGTCCACGAGCTATCGGGAGGCGAGCGGCAGAGGGTCGCGCTGGCGCGGGCGCTGGCCCCGGCCCCGAGGCTGCTGATGCTGGACGAGCCGCTGGGCTCCCTGGACAGGGCCTTGAGGGACTCCCTCCAGGGCCAGGTCCGGGCCATACTCAAAGAGGTCGGGGTGACCTCCATCTACGTCACGCACGACCGCGACGAGGCCTTCGCCATGGCCGACAGCCTGCTTTTCATGAATCGAGGGCGAATTGTCCAGTCCGGGACCCCCGAGGAGGTATTTGCGGCCCCCGCCGACGAGTTCGTGGCCCGCTCGCTGGGCTTCACCAACATCCTGCCTGGCCGGGTTGTGGGCCGGAGCGACTCCTTCAAAATCGAGTGCGATCTTGGGATAATGTTCGCCTCGGGCCCGCAGCTCGAGAAGCCTGGGGATGATGGAAGGGTGACGGTACTCATCGACGAGAAGGCGATAGCTGTGTCCACGGCCCCCTACGACGGGCCATCGGGAAAGAATGTCCTGTCCGGTACCGTCAAAGAGAAGCTGTTCCGAGGCCGGGAGTACGTGCTCAAGGTCCGGGTGGGCCTGGGTGAGCTCTCGTGCCCGGCGACTCCGGACACCCTTGCAGGGGGACTCAAGGCTGGTGAGCAGGTCTCGGTGGTGGTGGAGCCGGACGCCGTCAGATTCCTGAAAGGCTCCTGAGGGGAGGGGTGCATTCCTTGGGAGCGCGCCTCACGTTGGCGCCGCTGAGATACAATGCGGCCCATGGACGAGGACAAAACAAAGGGCGAGCGCCGGGAGGAGAAGCGCAGGCGACGACGCAGAATGCGCGTCGTAGGCCGCAGCGTGAGGCTGCTGCAGGAGATAATCCGGAAGCGCGCCGAAAAGCTGCGGAAAAAGGGGACCTGACGGAGAGGGTGATGCGTCGGCACACCTCGGATCTCATCGGTGCGACTCCGCGTTCTGGCAGCACTCTACTCTGTCAGGCGATGATTAAATAGGGACTTACCCGTTTGTGTACCAAAACCCCTTGACTTCCGCCCTGCGTTTTGGTACACTACTCATGTAAATTAGATATGGAGTGGGATACATGGGCACTACCAACGGGGCACCTGGGAAGTCATACCGCAAGGGTATCAGCCTCAAGGCTGCCCTGCAACGGTTTGGTGACGATGCCAAGGCCGAAGCCTGGTTCGTATCGAAGCGGTGGCCCGACGGCATCCGTTGCGCCTACTGCGAGAGCGACGCCATCAGCAACAGGAAGTCCACGCGGAAGACTCCCCAGTACCACTGCAAGGTCTGCCTGAAGAACTTCACCGTCAAGACTGGCACCATCATGCACGACTCCAAGCTATCGATGAGCGAGTGGGCGCTGGCCTTCTATCTTCACGTAACCAGTCTCAAGGGCGTCTCCAGCATGAAACTACACCGCGACCTGGGCATCAAGCAGGAAAGCGCCTGGTTCATGGCTCACCGCATACGGGAAACCTGGAACGACGAAACCGCGCCCTTCTATGGCCCTACCGAGGTGGACGAGACGTACATCGGGGGGAAGGAGCGCAACAAGCACTTCGACAAGAAGCTAAGGGCTGGACGCGGCCCTGTCGGAAAGACGGCGGTTGTAGGAGCGAAGGATAGGGACACCGGACAGATCACGGCCCGGCCCATTGCCTTCACCGATAAAGCGGACCTGCAGGGGTTCGTTCTGAAGTCCACCGAGGTCGGCTCCGTCGTCTACACCGACGAGGCCGCAGCATACGAGGGGATGCCGCACCGTTCCCATTGGGCCGTCAAACACTCCGCCGGGGAGTATGTGAAGCGGCAGGCGAGCACCAACGGGATAGAGTCCTTCTGGGCCTTGATGAAGCGCGGGCTCCACGGGACGTATCACCACGTCTCGGTGAAACACCTGGGGCGGTACGTGGATGAATTCTCAGGGCGGCACAACGTCCGGCCACTTGACACGCAAGACCAGATGGGTAAAATGGCGGCGGGGATGGTGGGCAAGCGGCTCACCTACGCCGACCTGATTGGCCCGAAGGACACCCGACAGCCAAGGATGCTATAAGACCGAAAGCATGACAGCCGTTGAGTTACCCAACCTCGTTGCATTTCGACAACTGCAAGGAGGTTGACAGCATGCCGACAGGCGGGCCGACACCCGCATGTCCGTCTATCTTCCGTCCTTCAAGAATATAGCATTCAAGGACGGGAGGTCAACTAATGGTCGAAACTATCGAAAGACCCACACATTCAGGTGTTTACCCCGTTGTAGATGCCGTGGCTCTTATCAAAGCTACTTGCCCTAAAGACGCCTACCTTGTCAGAGAGATGACGACTCGTCATTTTTTTCGATGGGTTAGAGATGGGCTGACAGGGCAATACCTGACTGGCCTTAGAGGGGAAAACGTAGCTCTAACTTTCCTTGACCTTGTTGGTCTAAGGCTGATTGCCGCGTTGCGTGCAAAGGGGATCACATCACGGGAAATACGAATTGCACATAACGAACTTCAGAAGGCGCGCGGATGGTCCTGACCTGCCCCCGATCTTTGTACCACCTGCTATGTTAGTCCAGCAAGGACAGGGAGTGGAACAGCAGGCAGCACAGTCTCCGGGGCCGGCGGCCTATAGCCCAGCGAGCTGTGAGGCCTGATGCGGTTGTAAATCTGCCTGTACCGCTCGGTCAGCACCCTCACCTCCAAGAGCGTGTAGAAGAGTTCCCTGTCCAGCAGCTCGTCTCTGAGCTTGCCGTTGAAGCTCTCGATGTAGCCGTTCTCCCACGGCGATCCAGGCTCAATGTACAGCGTCCTGGCTCCCACTCGCCCAAGCCACTCCCGCACAGCCCTGGCTGTAAACTCCGGTCCGTTGTCTGAGCGTATGTGATCGGGCACTCCCCTGATCATCATCAGCTCGGCAAGGGTCTCTATTACGTCGGAGGCTCGGATCTGTCGATCTGCCCTGATGGCCAGACACTCCCTGGTGTATTCGTCAATGACGGTCAGCAGCCTCACAGCTCTACTGTCCTGGGTCCTGACCAGTACGAAGTCGTAGGCCCACACGTGGTTCGGTCCCTGGGGCCGCAGACGCACGCAGGAGCCGTCATTGAGCCACAGACGTCCTCTCTTGGGCTGCTTGGCCGGCACCTTCAGCCCTTCTCGTCGCCAGATCCGCTCTACTCTCTTGTGGTTCACATCCCAACCCTCCATCCTCAGCAGAGCGGTGACCCTGCGATAACCGTACCTGCCATACCGACTGGCCAACTCTACGATCTCCTCGGTCAAGCCCTGCTCATCCTCTCCAGGTATCGGCTCATACCGATGCGTCGACCTGGGATGGCCCAGCACCTTGCAGGCTCGTCGCTCTGAGACCCCGAACATCTCCTTGACGTGCTCCACACACTGGCGACGACGAGAAGGGCTTAGAAGTTTCCCTCCGCTGCTTCTCTCAGTATCTGATTGTCCAACGTCAGATCAGCCACTGCTCTCCTCAAACGACCGTTCTCGGTCTCCAGTTGCTTCAGCCGTCTAGCCTGGTCGATCTTCAACCCCCCGTACTCGGTGCGCCACCGGTAGAAGGTCTGCTGGGTCACCCCTATCTGACGAGAGACTTCAGCGACCGTACTCCCTGCCGATATGGCCACCTCCGCCTCTCTGAGCTTGTTGATGATCTGCTCTGCCGTATGCTTCCTCCTTGCCATCTTTACCCCCCTTTCTTTCAGGCCCAGGACTAACATTACACCTGGACCAGTTCTTGGGGGGCAGGTCAGTCCCACCCATTTGCTATGGAACCTATATGGGTTTCAGGATTGCACATCTACATTCTGGAGAATGATATCCCCATCGCCATTACAAAGAAATGGCAGGCAGCCTTCAACTTCGTAGAATTATTTGTCGGGCCTATGCATAACTTGGTGTTTGGAGAGAACGAACATCCAAAGACATGGGAGCCAGAAGAAGACATTGTGCTTGATCCGAGGGTCTCTTTTGGTGAACCTTGTATTAAGGGGACTCGAATAGCCACACAAGTCCTATGGGCGCTAGTGGCAGGGGGGGACTCGCTAGAGCGAGTGGCAGGGGCCTATCAAATACCCGTGCAAAAAGTAGAGGCAGCGATTGCCTGGGAAAATAAGCTTCCAATCTAAATGTGTTTCTTACTGCTACGATGAAAGCCTACCGCCTAGCATCGGCGATATACTCAAAGCAGTTGATTTCCCCGTCGTTCTTGCCACCAAAGGGACACAAGACGAAGACCTCATATGTGAGATGGGAAGGCGCGGTCAGACTTGGATTACAAAGGACGATCGCGCAAAGACAAGACACGAAGGTCTGCTGTCCACTACAAAGACTAGCGTAGTTTGGATACGTGGACTGACTCATGAAAAGAGAAAGAGGAATGCATCCCTCCAGCGAAATGCAAGCTTAAAGGACATACTGAGAATGCTTGTGAATAAACTAGACCAGATAACGAGCGAGATTGCCAAAGCTCGTGGGCCTAGGTATTTTCTTCTTTACACCACTGCATCGAAGGCTAGCCCTGATCGATATGAGGTCTTTACTACCCTTCGACAAGTTCAAGATCGCTTGGCCGGAGTATCAAAACGTTAAGGCTTCACAAATGGGGGAGGGGCACCATGTCTAAACAGAAGAAGCCTAGGGGCCGACCACCGAAGTGCCCGATGCCGGAGCCGTTGGAAACTGACATGGACACCCTGGCGGAAGTGGTGCTCAAGGCCAAGCCCAAAGAGGTCTGGCGATACGAGCAGGAATCGGGGCGCAAGCCTAGCAAGGATCAAACCAGGGGGAGTGGATAGATGGCAGACTATTATGTAAATAGGAATGCACAATCAAATGGTGACCACGAGGTTCACAGGGTGGGATGCCCTTGGTTGCCTGATGTCCTGAATCGCATACACCTCGGCGCTTTTGCCTCCTGCCATCCAGCAGTTGTTGCGGCACGTAAGCACTACTCACAAGTAGATGGCTGTGCCCACTGCTCGCCAGCCTGTCACACAAGTTAGAAGGTAACGGCCTGGCTCCAAGCATCATTGGAGTCTGGCGTTGGCTGGATGATGAGCGTACGCCCATCTTCAAGCATGATGTTCCCCTTCATCTTTTGATGCCCGCAACAACTGGCTGTCGTTATGATACCGCCAGCGTTCAAAGCGGCAACAAGTGGATGAATACAAAAATCTATGCACTGCACTCGGCCATTGATCGGCATGCTGACCTGATGCCGAAGCGTCTTTGGGCCTCCCGGTGAATCACAATGAGGGCATCTCTTGAAAGACACCCTAGTGGTTCAACGTTTTTGTATTGATGGGTAGAGTGACTTTAGCTTGATGCGCGCATCCTCGGTAGTGAAGCGCCAATCCACTCGTATCACATCCCGGTTGCGTTGATTCTGCCAAGCATTGACCTCGCCGCGCAGGATGTCTTGATTGGCAATCCGTCGGTCCAGGCACTGTCGAGCCAGCACACCGATCTCTATCTCCGCCATATTCAACCAACTCCCGTGTTTGGGAGTGTAGTGTATCTCCAGTCGCTCAGCTATACGCCTCGCCTCAGCAGGCTCGAATGCCTCGTATAGCGAGGACAGCTTGTGAGTGTTGAGATTGTCCATTACCAGCACGATCCGGGAGGTTACGTCAATAGGTGTGTAAACGACATCAGGCGGCGACCTTCTCAGCCGTTGATTCAATGGCGATTCCATCCGCATACTGTGCACCGAGATAGACGTCTTCGATCAACTCAGGGGCCTTCAGACGCCTGAAGCGCTGTTCGGCGACCATCAACATTTTCCAGATCACCGCTATCGCCCGATCGACCCTCTTGTAGCGCTTGGCGGCATCGGTCCGAAGCCTGAGGGCCGCGAAGGGTGATTCTACCGGGTTCGTCGTGCGAAGGTGCCCCCAGTGCTCCTTTGGGAAGTCATAGAAGGTGACCATGCGGTCCCAGTCCCGCTCCAAGGCCTCTGAGGCCGCCTCGTAGGAATGGTCGCCGCACCACCTGGTGAACACCGTCCTGAGCCGCTCAGCCTCTGTCCGAGTCGGCGCGTAGGGGATAGTACGCAGCATGAGCTTGGCCTGGTCCTGTTGTCGCTTTGGAAGCTTGGCGAGCACGTTTACGATCTTGTGGTTCCAGCAGCGTTGCTCTGCCGCCTGCGGATAGACGTTGCGCAGAGCTCCCCAGATGCCCAGGTGTCCGTCTCCAACCACCAGCCTCGGGCAGCTCAAGCCCCGGCGCTTGATGTCCCTGAGCACCTCGGACCAGTTCTCTGTGGACTCCCTGTATCCAGGAACAGCGCTCACCACCACCTTGCTCCCGTCGCTCAGGGCCGCCATTACCACCAGTACCGCCGCCTTCTCCTTCTCAAGACCAGCCTTGACGTAGACTCCATCCACCCACATGTAGACCACTTCCAGGTCATCGAGGGGCCGGCTGCGCCATTGGGCAAGCTCATCGTTCCACTTATCCTTCAACCGGGCCACCGTGCTCGCCGATACCGGTGCGTCCTCTCCCAGCAGCCCCCGCAAAGCCAGATCGAAGTCGCCTTCGGATAGACCGTGCAGGTACAGCTCGGGGATCAACTCAGCAACCTTCCTGGTCCTGTTGACGAACAGCGGCAGCAGCCGGCTCTCGAACTGCTCCTCGGTATCGCGGACTCGCGGCCGCCTCAGCTGTATCGTTCCCGAACTCAGCGTAAGCCTCCGGGCTCTGCCGTATCCGTTCCGATAGCCGGTATCGTTGTCCGAGTCGGATCTGAGCGCCGACTTCGCCCTTCCCAGAAACGCCGTCACCTCCTCCTCCAGCAACTCCTGGATCAGCCTCTGGACCTGGCTTCGCACCCAATCCTCCAACTGCTCCCACTCCGGCCTTGACTCCGACCTACTCTCAGTGCTTTCCTTCCTCATGGGCGGTCTATCTCCTCTCTTGGGCCTCGAGCCCGTGTTGTTCAGAGAGAGGGTACACCGCCTGACTGTTTACACACTTTTTGAAGATACCTCCGATCCGGTCTCTGTCAGGGTAGTCCTCGTCGACCAGTTCCTTTATCACATGCGCCCAGTCCACCTTCGTGCGACGCTCTCTGACCTCGACTCGGCGCCATCCGTCCAACGGTGCAAACAGCATGAACAGGCTGCTCACTCCATTGCGCTCGTATTCGTAGTCGTATGCCGCCGATAAGCCGGGCGCTGCGGGACGCGGCACTCGCGTCTCCTTGACTTGCTGTTTGCTCGTCTCATCCATGCACACCAGAACCTCATTCCCATCGTACGGCCGTTGGTAGACCTCCAGTACGTCTTCCATCGCGCACACAAACTCCGCGCTCTGACCGGGCGGGATGCACCAACTCTGCTTCAGCCACGGCTTCAGTTCGTTTTTTTTTAAGCGCCTGGCGAACCGTCTCGGTGCTAATGGTCCCGACTATCTCACACTCGACCAACTGGTCAGCCAACAGCTTCAGGGTCCAACTGGCACGCCCCTCCGGCGGTTCCCCGCAGGCCATCGCTATCAACCGTGCTTCACCTTCGCCGTCCAGTCTCTTTTGACGCCGACGCAGTTGCTTTTTGCGATTCAGCGCAGACTCGACCCCCTCCTCCACACAGCGCTTGCGTATTCGCTCGACCGTTGACTGTCCCACACCGAGCGCGCTGGTGATGTCCGCGTCCTTCATTCCCCCGTCCGAGCGTGACTCATCGCTCATCAGCAGAATGCGCGCATGGGTCTGTTTGTACGCCGCAGCCCGACCGCGTGAGACCAAGGCGTTGAGTTCCTGTTGTTCGTCGGTAGTCAGTCTGATACGGTACTTCTTGGTAGACATCATGGTTCCTCCTCGGTTCAACGTTACGATTGAACCCCCAAGAGGAACAATGACTATCATGGTATTCATTTCAATGATGTTGGACCACTAGCCCCTATAACTACTTATTCGGCAGACTAACAGGCAGAGCGTCTGATTACTGCGATGCAGCATGTTCTTGACGAGCCGGGTATTCGTCCGCATTCACTTAACTAGCCTCCCTTTGCTTTGGTACACAAACGGGTAAGTCCCATTAAATACACGCATGGCCGCACCGGCGCTACAAGCCAAGGTCGATCTCCCCGTGGCTGACTCGCTGCAGGGTCTCGACGTAAAATTCATGCTCGCACTGGAGGACGCGCTCGCTTAATGAATCCACCGTGTCACCCTCGGCGACCGGCACCTCGCACTGGGCCACTATCTCTCCGTGGTCATAGTGCTGGTCCACTTTGTGTATTGTCACTCCAGTGACCCGCTCCCCCGCGGCCAGCACGGCCTCGTGCACGCGCTTTCCAAACATGCCTTTCCCACCGTACATGGGCAAAAGCGCGGGGTGGATATTCAGAATCCGGCCCGGGTATCGGGAAAGCGTCTGACGCCCCAACCGCTTCATGTAGCCGGCCAGGACTACAAGATTGACCTGATGGGCCTCCAGCGCGTCCAGAATGGCTCCATCAAGGTTTTCCGGCATCGGATGGGTCCGGCTGCTAAGATGGAAATAGGGAATCCCTTCCCGCCTCGCGCGCTCAATGGCCGGGGAGCTTGAATTGTTGCTGATGACCACGCGGGGCTCGGCATCGAGGCGGCCCGAATTGCAGGCATCAATGATAGCCTGCATGTTGCTTCCCTCGTGGGATGCCAGGAAGCCCATCTTGAGTTCTACCACCGATTCACCTACAGTTCTGGGCTGGTTGCCGGTCCGCCACCGGATCAACTTAATGTTGTAAGGAAAAGTTCCAATGTTGAGCATACAGCATCAGGCGCGGACACGGGCCATATCCAAACCGGTCCCCCCAGAAAGAGAGGCGCCCCTCCCAATATGAACGTTCCCGCTCACCCGCCCGAAACTGCGTCTGGCTCCTACCACCCCATCCAAAAGAAGCCTCTTGAAGCCAATCCTAGCAGAGGGAATTACGAGATGTGTAAGGGGTTGACATGAGCGAAGGCGCTGAGTCCGTAGAGTTGCCGAACGCGGAGACATTGGTCGGTCCCGAGACCAGGCAAGGTCGCAATCGGTTGGCCGGGGCCATCATTTTCGGGCACGCGGTCAAGCACATCTTTAACAGTGGAATGCGGTCAATTATCATGCCGAAGATCAAAGTCGGCCTGGGCCTCAACCGAGCGCAGTTCGGGTCGTTGGCCACCGCACAGTCTATGAGCAACGGGCTATCGACGCTAACGGCCGGCTTCCTGGGAGACCGGTTCAGCAACAGGGCATCTCAGATGTTGGGCTTATCGCTGGGCTTGATGGGCCTATCGTTTCTGCTGGCGGGGTATGCTCCAAGCTACTGGACCATGTTCGCAGTGATGTTCCTGGTCGGCGTGGGACCCGCCATCTTTCATCCCCCTGCCATAAGCGAGCTGTCGCGCCGGTTCCCCGAACGGCGCGGGTTCGTTGTCTCTCTCCACGGGCTGGGAGCAAACGTGGGGGAGGTCCTGGGCCCCGTCACCGTGGCCGGCGTCCTGACATTCATGATGTGGCGAGAGGTCCTCAGGGCAAGCTTCTTCCCCGCGATACTGACGGCCGTGCTGATCTGGGCCATGCTGCGCATTCCTCCACCCATGTCGAAGCAGGGCGTGTCCTCCGTGCGCGAGTACGTTGCGTCTGTAGGTGTGCTCCTGAAGAACCGGGTGGTGATCGTCCTGGTCCTGGCAACCGCGCTGCGGGGCCTGGGCGAGAGCGCCGTGGGAGCGTATCTTCCCCTGTACTTGATAGACGACCTGGGCATCGAGGAGTTGAAGGTCGCCCTGTTTCTGTCAGGGGCGCAAATGGCCGGGATCGCCTCGCAGCCGCTACTGGGGTACCTGTCCGACAGATACGGGCGGAAGGCCGTTCTGGTACCGGGCACCGCGTCACTGGCATTGCTGTCCCTGGCCTTGAGCGTCGCCGAACCAGGGGTACAGTTGGCCGCCATCATCGTGGCAAGGGGCGCCTTTACCTATTCACTGCACCACATCTTCATCGCGGCAGCGCTCGACGCCGCACGGGGGCACGTCCAGTCTACAGTCGTCGCGCTGATATACGGCGCGGGCTTTTTGGGGAGCTTTTCTCCTTTTGTCGCGGGCCTCATCTCCGACCGGTACGGGATCCACAGCGCCTTCATCTACGGTGGAGTCGTGCTTCTCCTGCCGACCGCGCTCTTGATAGCGGTAAGGATTCCCCGCCCTGGGACGCCGATAGAGGCCGAATCGAGCGCCTAGCCGAATTGTCACCCGGGGGCGCCTCGCAAAGTCAAGGCCGGCTCACATCTTTTCCGCCTTGGACCCGCCCAACTCAATCCTGACTGACCAGAGGCGACTCACGACTCGACGAGAGCCATCCTGGTTCTTGCTCATGAACCCCGTCAATAGACGTACCGGTGCTCTCGCAGACTGCTCTCCAGCTCGGCACCGGTGTCAAGCTCGTCAACGTCATTCCTGTACCCTAGTGGCCGGACCCGTTGCTTGACACGGCGAGATTCCATAGACTCACCCCATGGCCGAGCGGTATGGCATACCATTCCGGCGACCGCAGACGGGGACGCATGCGCATTGAATGGACATGAGAGCAAGGGAGCATCAGCTTCAACCCCGAGGCGCCAGGTCGGGCGACGCGGGCAGCTGTCTCCCGTGTCAGGCCGGCGTGCAGGTGAGGCGCGTCGTCCCGGTCGCTGTGGGATCACGAGCAAGGTGGGGCTATGGGCAAGGCTGAGCGTAGGTTCGGCTGGCGGGGCAGAGTGGTACTGGGGCTGCTTCTGGCGGCGCTGCTATTCGCACGAGTCGACACATTCAGCTTGACCCCGGGGAGGGCCACGGCATCGGCCCACCTGTTCTCGCTGGCGCAGTGGGAGCTCACCCATATCCACCTCAAGTGGATGCACCTACTGCGGGAGACCCTCCTGGGAAAGAAACCGACTCGTGAAGAGGGGTTGGCGCTGCTCGACGAGTACCTCGTTCTCGCCCGCCGAGCGCAAAAGGAAAAGGACCGTCTGGAGGGCCTGCATCTGAGGCGCGGCGGGGGGCCGGCCCTCGGGGCCCTTACCAAGGAGAGGGCCTCAGACACCCAGGAGTACCTGAGCGAGCTCGTCACCGCCAAGGAGAAGCTGAGGGCAAGGGCCGAAGCGGCCCTGGAGGCCGAGCTAGGTGCCGCGGTGATAAAGCAGGGACTGGGCGCTCGATTGGGCGTCCTGTTCCCCCCAGTGGACATACGGTTTGACCAGCCGCCAACCGTGCTGGTCACCTCTCCGCGGGACCGCATCCAGCTCTCTGAGGTGCTCCTGCTGAGCCCAGACCTGCGCGGAGTTGAAAGGGACCGCCTGGAAAAGGCCATGCTAGCAGACTACAACCTCTCAGCCCTGGTAGATAACCTAGGCGGGCTCTCGACCTATCCGTCGCTGGTCTCTGACCTGGACACCATGCGAACGGTCCTCCGGACTGCCGCCCACGAGTGGATGCACGCCTACCTCTTCTTTCAACCTCTTGGACGCCACATCAACAGCTCGGAGACGATGTTCACACTCAATGAGACTGCCGCCGGACTTGCGGGACGCGAGCTGGGGGATATTGCCTTCGCTCGAATGGGAGGAGACCTGACGCTCTCGTCTAGCCGATACCTGCCCGCGGAGGATCGAGACCCCATCTTCACCCGAGAGATGCGCGAGACGCGCCTCCGGGTGGAGCAGCTGCTGGCCGAGGGCGAGATAGAGGAGGCGGAGCAGTATATGAAGGAGCGGTCGTGGCGTCTGAGGCTGGGGGGATACTATCTGCGCAAGCTAAACCAGGCCTATTTCGCCTTTCGCGGCAGGTACGCCGAAGGCCCGGCATCCCTAAGCCCCGTGGGAGACCAGATCAAGGAGCTCCGGGACCTGCATCCGAACGTGGGGTCGTTCGTCAAGTCCATATCCGGGGTGTCCAGCCATCAGGAGTTTCTGGACATGCTGGAGAGGCTCAGGGCCCAGGGTCGGACCGCCGAGGTTGAGGCGCCTTGAGCGCCGGGCCGGAGCGTCGCCGAGCCGTCTCGACTAAGTCGCGGATGGCGCAGGCGTTCCCGGTGGTTAGTCGCGCTTCTCGGGACGAAAGATTTCGGGACCGAGGAACGCGCCCGCCATTGCGCCGATGAATGCGCCGCCGACGAGACTGGCCATGGAGCCCCTTTCGAAACAGTCACCAACTATGAGGATGCTCCAGCAGACGTTACCGTACGGTCCAACGACGCCGCCGATAAGGGCGGCGATGGTGCCGAAGCCTACCCGCTTCTTTGCGTCAGATGCCTTGGCGATCCGCCGTTTCAATCTCTGTAGATAGCGTTCCGCGACTACCATTGGACGTCTGCGCTTAGAAACGGCTGACCGCCAACCGCAGGTCTCATCCACCGCATTACGGTCGTTTACCTCTCCAGCTACGCCAGATCCCCCGAGTCCCGCGCAATGAAGTCCAGAGGACGGCGAACGGTTACTGCCATGCGTCTCAGAGGCGCCCGGCCGTGCCGCCCAGGGCATCGTAGGCCCAACTCAACAGCGACTCCGTCTCTTCCCAGTCGATGCACGGATCGGTTATGGAGACGCCGTACTTCAGGCCTGACGCGATACCGTTGAGTTTCTGGTTACCGGGGAACAGGTTGCTCTCCAGCATGCATCCGATGATGGCGGCATTGCCCGCCGCGCGCTGCCCGACCACGTCCCGGAAGGCGATGTGCATCTTGGTGTAGTCCTTGTCGCAGTTCGCGTGACTACAGTCTACGAGAAGCTGGGATGGCACTCCCGCAGCGATGAGCCGCTCCTGCGCCCGGACAACGTAGCGAGAGGCGAAGTTCGGCCCGCCGTCGCCTCCCCGCAGCACCAGGTGCACGTAGGTGTTCCCGTTGGTGTTGATGACACAGGTACGACCGCTATGGTCGATGCCGAGAAAACCGTGCGGCGAGCGCGCCGTCACCATGGCGTCGACCGCGATCTGGGCGCCGCCGTCGGTCCCATTCTTGAATCCAACAGGCATACTCAGTCCACTCGCCATCTGCCGATGGGTCTGACTCTCGGTAGTGCGAGCCCCGATTGCGGCCCACGACACCAAGTCCGCTAGATACTGCGGCACAATCGGATCGAGGATCTCCGTCGCGGCGTACATATCCATCTCTGCGATCTGCAAGAGCAGTGCTCTCCCTCGATGCAGGCCGCCGACGATGTCGAATGTATCGTTCAGGTTCGGGTCGTATAGCAGTCCCTTCCACCCGACAGTTGTGCGCGGCTTCTCAAAATAGACCCGCATTACGATAAGCAGCCGGTCGCTCAGCCGCTGCGAGAGTCGGGACAGGCGCTCGGCATACTCCAGCGCGGCCTTCTCGTCGTGGACCGAGCATGGGCCGGTTATCACCATGAACCTGGAGTCCTCCCCACGCAAGATGTCCTGGATCTGCCTCCTGCCCTCGAGCACCGTCATCTCCGCCTCCCGGGTGATAGGCAGTTTGGCAACCAGCTCGATTGGGGTTATGAGAGGCTCTACGCTCCGAACATTGACGTCGCGCGTCTTTGACTGCTGCATGAGGCCATCCTTCCCTAGCGCAAATTGAAAAACCCCAGCCGCTGCCGGCTGAGGTCTTGGTGTCCTTGCGTGATTGTTGGTTACTTGCCCTACATTTGCTCGCGCACCAAAACGTCCCCGGCAGTACCGCGGCCGGTAAAATAGTACGAGTAAAAGCGTGCGAACTTATGCCACTGTAAGCTGATCATCAATTCCAGGATACCCTTGCCTCGAGGGTACTGTCAAGCGCCTTGAGGTGAACGCAAGGGCGTGCCCCGCGGGCAGGCGGGCGCGTTTAGCGATGAGCCGGCGCCGCAGTCGGGGTCGGCGCCTGAGCCGGACCCTTCGACGAGACACCCTCCTCCAGGCCCTCCGCCAGAGGGGGAGAGGCCCCCTCCGGCCTCCCCGAAAAGGATTTTCAAAGTACACGGAGACAACGGAGAGATAGGGTCCACAAACTCGGTTCCTCTGTCCTCTCCGCACTTATGTCAGAACGCCTAACTAGCCGAGGTTACGTCAATAGGTGTGTAAACGACATCAGGCGGCGACCTTCTCAGCCGTTGATTCAATGGCGATTCCATCCGCATACTGTGCACCGAGATAGACGTCTTCGATCAACTCAGGGGCCTTCAGACGCCTGAAGCGCTGTTCGGCGACCATCAACATTTTCCAGATCACCGCTATCGCCCGATCGACCCTCTTGTAGCGCTTGGCGGCATCGGTCCGAAGCCTGAGGGCCGCGAAGGGTGATTCTACCGGGTTCGTCGTGCGAAGGTGCCCCCAGTGCTCCTTTGGGAAGTCATAGAAGGTGACCATGCGGTCCCAGTCCCGCTCCAAGGCCTCTGAGGCCGCCTCGTAGGAATGGTCGCCGCACCACCTGGTGAACACCGTCCTGAGCCGCTCAGCCTCTGTCCGAGTCGGCGCGTAGGGGATAGTACGCAGCATGAGCTTGGCCTGGTCCTGTTGTCGCTTTGGAAGCTTGGCGAGCACGTTTACGATCTTGTGGTTCCAGCAGCGTTGCTCTGCCGCCTGCGGATAGACGTTGCGCAGAGCTCCCCAGATGCCCAGGTGTCCGTCTCCAACCACCAGCCTCGGGCAGCTCAAGCCCCGGCGCTTGATGTCCCTGAGCACCTCGGACCAGTTCTCTGTGGACTCCCTGTATCCGGGAACAGCGCTCACCACCACCTTGCTCCCGTCGCTCAGGGCCGCCATTACCACCAGTACCGCCGCCTTCTCCTTCTCAAGACCAGCCTTGACGTAGACTCCATCCACCCACATGTAGACCACTTCCAGGTCATCGAGGGGCCGGCTGCGCCATTGGGCAAGCTCATCGTTCCACTTATCCTTCAACCGGGCCACCGTGCTCGCCGATACCGGTGCGTCCTCTCCCAGCAGCCCCCGCAAAGCCAGATCGAAGTCGCCTTCGGATAGACCGTGCAGGTACAGCTCGGGGATCAACTCAGCAACCTTCCTGGTCCTGTTGACGAACAGCGGCAGCAGCCGGCTCTCGAACTGCTCCTCGGTATCGCGGACTCGCGGCCGCCTCAGCTGTATCGTTCCCGAACTCAGCGTAAGCCTCCGGGCTCTGCCGTATCCGTTCCGATAGCCGGTATCTGAGTCCGAGTCGGATCTGAGCGCCGACTTCGCCCTTCCCAGAAACGCCGTCACCTCCTCCTCCAGCAACTCCTGGATCAGCCTCTGGACCTGGCTTCGCACCCAATCCTCCAACTGCTCCCACTCCGGCCTTGACTCCGACCTACTCTCAGTGCTTTCCTTCCTCATGGGCGGTCTATCTCCTCTCTTGGGCCTCGAGCCCGTGTTGTTCAGAGAGAGGGTACACCGCCTGACTGTTTACACACTTTTTGAAGATACCTCGCCCCTGCTGCCGGAGGCCTTTCCTGGAACACTCGGCGACCTCGTCTACCTGCAGAGGCTGTCTCCAGCGGGAATCCGCGGACCCAACGCCATAGATCACCTTTCCCGGATACGGGCGTGGGGTATAATATGATCCTCGGACGAATGGCTGGCGCCGGCGGGGCTGAAATGGTCGCTTCGCCCGGGTCCCAGTGAGCGGCGGCGGCACCTGTAGAACCACGCGGCGCCGGGCAGATACACTACAGCCTTCACTGCAAGGTGGTTGTCATGCGGTGTAGCCACTGCAACTTCGACAACGTTCCGGGGGTGGCCGTCTGCCAGGTGTGCGCCACCCCCATGGGCGTCGTAGAGTGCAGCCGGTGCAGCTTCCTCAATCCCTCGGACTACAGCTACTGCGGAGGATGCGGCCAGCCGATGCCCGGAGCTGAGGCGCAGGGGTCCGCCAGGGGCAAAGCGCTCACCACCAAGGTGGTCAATCAGACCGCCACGGCCGCCCAGACCCGCCAGAGCGACCTCCCCCGTTGCCCTCGTCGGTTTTGGAGCCATCCTCGCCCTGGCATCCGCCGCCTTCCCGTGGTACCTGTTCGGCGCCGCCCAGGAGTCAGGAGAGCAGACCCTGGCCCAGGTACTGGAAACGGGTTGGGAGTGGTACCCCGGTGTTCCCCTGACCCTTATCGCCGCGTCCGCGGTCTTCTCTACCCTGCTGGCCATCCTGGGCGGCTCCAGCAAATACAGGCCCATCTCCGCGGTGGCGCTGGGTCTGGTCACCCTGTTCTCCGCCGCCTGGCTCTGGCAGGGTAGTCCAGCGCCGGACGCCGGCGCTCCAGCCGGCCCGGTAACCCCCGGTACCGGCTCCATGCTGGCCACCATGGGGGCCATCGTCCTGGTATCCGCGTTGCTCTGGATGTTCCGGACCCTGCGCTTGCGGTAGCGTTCCGACTTGTAAGTTTGCCGCATTACCAGGGTGCTAAAAACCCTCTTCGTCAGGCTCAGGACGGGCTCTGACCAGGAAGGGGGTAGAAAGTATATCTGAGGGGCACCCTCAGTCTCCCGGCCCTTCGGCAGGCTCAAGACAGGCGCCGGGGGGGCAGCCCTACTTCGACTCGACGTGCCAGGACTCAAGGGCTGACGGGGTGCTGCTGGTGCCGAGACTCACGTTGCCCTGGCCGACGCGACTGCCGGCACCGGCGCGTATGTCGTACATCGGGACCACGGAGCCCCCCGTCGGCCACGAGTAGGACGAGCAGTACTCCGAATTGCTAGTAACCCCGCTATTTCTGAGCGGGACGGGCGCGGTGCAGCCCGAGGTGATATCGACGAAGATCTCGTTATAGTAGGAGCCCGAGGCGCCCACTGTGACGTGCGCCTGGAAGCGCACCACAAGCGTATTCGTCGGGTTGCCGGCCTGACTGAGGGTCCAGCCATTCCCTCCCGGGCCGTCCCAGAACAGCTCCCAGCGGTCCGTACTGGTACTAAACGTCTGGACCGACCGGGTCGGCCATGACAGTGTAAGTCGAGGTCTCGTTGAAATCGTCGACAATCGGGTCGAAGGAGTCGGCGACCAGCTTGTACATGGGGGCGTCACAGGAAAGGAGAGGGTCATCCGGTGGAAGGCTCGGGCTGTTGCAGAACTCAAAGCCGCCCTGCGGAAGTATGATTCCCTCGTAAAAACCCCTCGTCCTCCGGGGGCAATGGGAGGATAATGTGGGGAAAGGGCGTTGGGGCAGCGCCCGGGCGAGGGAGGGGAGGATGTTCCGAGCGCGAGACCCGCAAGAGAGCCTCTGGCAGTCCCAGTTCCTGGTGACGCCGAAGAAGGCTAAGCGCCTGGAGGGGAGTTGGGCCGAGGTTTTCCGAAACGAGGCGCTCCCCCTGATTGACGAGGAGCTCTTTGCTCCGATGTACTGCGCGGACAACGGCCGTCCCAACCGAGCGGTGCAGACCGTCCTCGGGGTCCACCTTCTCAAAGAGATGTTCAACCTCACCGACGGTGAAGCCCTGGAGCAGCTAGAGTTCAACCTGCTCTGGCACCACGCCCTGCGGCTGGACATCGAGGAGACCCACCTGCCCCAGAAGACCCTTCACAACTTCCGAGTTCGCCTGATGCAGCACGATGGTGGCCGGCTGGCTTTCCAGGAGACCACGGACCGGATCATCCAGGCGCTGGGCATACGCACCGGAAAGCAACGGCTGGACTCCACCCACATCATGAGCAACATCGCTACACTCACCCGGCTGGGCCTGTTCTGTGAGACGATGCGGTTGTTCCTGCGGGCCTTGCGCTGGGAGCACCCAGAGCTTCGCCCTGTGGTTCCGGAGGGCCTCCTGGGGCGCTATTTGAAGGAAGAAGACGAGGCGACCCACTACGAGGACGCCCACACGGGGGAGGGTCGGCGACGCCTTTCGGTCTGTGCCCGGGACCTCTACCGGCTGGTGGACCGGTTCCGTGGCACGACTGCTGCCCAGCTGGAGGAGTATCGGCTGCTGGAGCGGCTGCTGCGGGAGCAGTGCCATGTGGGCAAACACCGGGACGGGCGCCCGGGGGACGATGATGACGATGCTGGGGAATGCAAGGTGCCCGTGGCCCTGAAGGACCCGAAGCAGGTGTCCGCCGACTCGCTGCAATCGCCCCACGACCCGGATGTGACCTACAGCGGCCACAAGGGGAAGGGGTACGAGGTGCAGGTGGCGGAGACCTGCCACGAGGAGAACGCCACCCAGCTCATCACCCACGTGGAGGTGACCCCCTCGAGTGGGAGCGACACCGACGTGAGCGTGCCGGTCGTTGACGGGCTCGCGGAGCGGAAGGTCCGACCGGACGAGCTCTTCGCCGACACGGCGTATGGGTCGGGCCGCAATGCCTTCGAAGCCTCGCGCCGGGGAACGGAACTGGTGAGCCCGGTGGCGGGGTCGGCGCCGGGGAACTCGCACGAAGGAGAGCGTGACGGACCACCGCCGCTCACCGCCGCGGACTTCCAGATCGACGTCACAGGGGAGCAGGCCACGGTGTGCCCCGCCGGCCACCCGTCCATCGAGGAGTACGAGTTGGAGGATGCGCCGGAGCGGGTAGAGGTCCACTTTGCCAGGACAACATGCGAGCCCTGCCCCTTGCGATCCCGTTGCCCAGTGAAGCTGGACCGGCGTGCGGGGGACTACGTCCTCAAGGCGGACCTGGTGAAGGTAAACATCGAGCGGCGCCGGAGGGCCGAGGCCACCGAGGAGTGGCGCAAGCGGTATGACATAAGGGCCGGGATCGAGGGAACGAACTCCGAGCTCAAGCGCGCCCACGGGCTTGGGCGCTTGCGGGTGCGAGGGGGCCGTCGGGTGCGGCTTGCCGTCTACCTGAAGGCGTTGGCGTGCAACTTCAAGCGGATGGTCCATGCACGCCTGGTGGAGATGGAGAACACGGCTCAGCGGGCGGTCGGGACGGTACCTGCGGTCGCGGCCGCATGAGGGCGCCGCTCCACAGCTTCCACCGGGTGCCCTGAGCCACGGAAGGGGTACCGCAACGGGATCACGCTTGTCCTGAGCGCAGCAGATGGTGCGGTGAGCCCAGCAGCCGGCATCCCGTGGCCTCCTCCCTTCCAGGCCCCTTCGCACGCCAGGGTTCATCTCAAACAGGCCTTTTTGCGAGGGAATCATGCTTGGCAGTTCGTGGGCGGGCCGTGGCTCCAGGACGGCGATCTGGTGTCGCCGCCCCGTGAGCAGAGGTTGAAGGGGGAGCGCGCCTACGTTGACGGGCGCAGCGCCAACGTCGACGATTACCTCGCCTTCTATCAGGGAGGGGACTACGGCGATTTCGAGGCGGAGTTCGATTTTCGGTGGGACGCCGGCCAATCGGGGTCGGGGTTCATCTTCCGCGCCCAGGACACCCACCACTACTATCTGGCGCACATCCCCGTCAACGGCCAGGTTATACGTGCAGAGCATTTCTGGGCGTGCATCTACGTGGTTGACGGTACAGGGTGGGCAAAGGTCCTCAGGATGGAGATGCTTCACGGGGTGCCCACCGAATTCCCACTGTGGCATACCGCACGTCTCCAGGTAGCCGGGAACGAGATTCGCCTCTGGGTCGATGGCCGGCCTCTGACGCCCGTCCATGACGATACGTACGCCGGGCCTGGAAGAGTGGGCCTGGAAGCATACGGCTCTCGCGAAGAGATGAGCACGTTTCGCAACGTTCGGCTACGCGGTGATCGAACGGAAGGGACGGCCTGGGACCCTTCGGTCCAACCCATGCAGCAGTGGTTCCTGCCCCTTCCCGTGTTCGAGACACCATGGGACCCGGAGAACTCTCGGTCGCAGCAACAAAGAGAAAGCGGAATCGTCAGGACCTCCCAGGGCCACCTTCTGATGAACGTCGGCTGGATGGACGACAACCGGAAACAGATGCTCGCGTACTCAAAAGACGATGGCCGGAGCTGGGCACCCATGGACGCAACGGGGTGGCCCGAGAGCTATTCGGGAGGCTCGATTCACGTGAGGCCGGACGGCCGCCTGCTGTCCGTGTTCGTCCAGGGCTCGGACCTAATGTCCATTGAATCGCTGGACGGCGGTGAGACGTGGTCAACAGCGCTCAAGGCCAGGACGTCGCAGTTTGAATCTCCGCAGGCCGTGCCCGACATGACGCTCGCTGGTCCGGGCAACTTCGTGCAGCTCAAAGACGGTACGCTGCTCGGCTTTCAGATAGGCGGCGTCCCCGGTCGGGATCACGAAAGCGGACATGATCTATGGGAGTGGGGCACGCACGCCTACGCCGGCTACTCCATACGTTCGACCGACGGTGGCAAAATCTGGTCTGCCCCCGTCCCTCTGAACGGCCCCCCGGCGGTGGGACAGAAATACGACCTGGTCGAGTGCAAGTCCACAACCCAGACCCGGAACGGGAAGGTCCTTTGTCTCGTGCGGCCAGTCTATTCGCCCTGGATGTGGGAGGTCTGGTCCGACAACAACGGCGAGAGTTGGGGCCCAGCGACCTCCGGGCCGTTCCCATGCTACGGCGCAACCGCATTTACCACGTCGTTAGGAGTCATCCTTGTATCCGGCCGGATGCCCGGGCTGGGCCTCTACGCCAGTCATGACGACGGAATGACCTGGCAGGCCTACCAGATCGACAGCGGCGGCCTCTGGGCTATGGGGCACATGTGCGAAGTGGCCCCAGGCCTGGTGCTCTACGTCTACATGGACAGCTATGAGAGCTTGATGCGCGCCCAATACCTGAGGGTAACTGAAAGCGGCGTGGCACCAGCGCTGGAAATGCTCCCCGACGGCCGGTGACCACTCGGTTGTGCTGCCAGTTCTTGGGATCGGGCAGTGTAGCCTCCCGTACGTAGCGCATCCCTTCCTTGCCCGTGATCATCTGGAAGTCGCCATTGATCGCGTGGAGACAGCCGTTCTCCATCCGCAGCCTCAGCTCCACCGCCCGGTCATTCAGGCTTCCGAACCGCTATCCGTCCTTCCAGGTCGGCTCCCAGGCCAGGGAGTCCTCCCGGCACCGCGCACATTCGTCGAAGCTGAAGCCGTCTAGTGGCGTCCGGCTCCACGGCCTTCGCCACGTCCACGCCTCGCTCATGCTACGCCAGGGCGTGCACCCCAAGATCGTACAGGAGCGCCTGGGGCACAGCAGCATCAACACAACACTTGACACCTACAGCCACGTGCTACCGGGACTTCAAGAGGCTGCGGCGGAGCAGTTTGAGGAAATACTTAAGGGCGTTGAGGTTGGCGAGGAGGAGCGGGTTGGCAAAGTATGATTGAATCTCGATGTCGGCAAAATGTCGGGAATTTAGAATTCTGGCCAAAACATGAGGCGCCCAAAATACCCAGAAGCCCCTTTGTCATGCGGTGGAGAGTGGAGCCAACGGTCGGATTCGAACCGACGACCTGCGGTTTACGAAACCGCTGCTCTACCACTGAGCTACGTTGGCAGGTGACCTTGTTTCGTATCTAGAGTCGGCTAGGCGTGTGTCCTAATGCCGATTCTGGATCGAGCCCTGGCAACATTTAGGCAACATCGGAGTCAACTTCACTGTCTTCGGTCTTGGTTAGCAGCTCAGAGAACTGCTCCGCCGCCGCCTCCTGGACACCAGGTAGTACATGGCTATACGTGTCGAGAGTGATGTTGACACTCGCATGACCCAGCCGCTCACTCACGACTTTGGGATGGACTCCAGCTTGAAGCATAAGGGATGCATGAGTGTGTCGCAAGTCATGTAGGCGTACTCCTAGTAGCTCTGCATCTCTCATGACCTTAGCGAATCCATTCGTTACCTTGGCGGGATCAAAGGGTCTGCCATCCGGCCTAGTGAACACGAATCCAGTATCCTGCCGCGCCTTACCGAGTTGCAGCTTATGCACGATCTGAGCGCCCCTAATCTGCCGGAGCGCATCGGTCACTTCGTTCGTAAACGTAACGGGACGGCGGCTCCGCGCAGTCTTCGCGGGCAAAAGCACAAGCCCCTCGCCGGTTAGGTGATGCAACCCAGAAACTACATGGAGCCGGTTGTTCTTCAGGTCCACATTTTCCCACCGCAAGCCGAGCACCTCGGATCGGCGAAGCCCTGTGTAGAGGCTCACTATGAACACATCACGGTAAGGCGAGCTCTCTGCAGCTTCAAGCAATCGGCCAACTCCTTTCGCGTCGAGCGCCGCCATCTCATGCCGCTGCGGGCGAGGCGGGTCAACTGCGGTGCATACGTTCCGCGCTACTAAGCCCCACTTGACTGCATGGGATAAGGCCTCGCTCAACAGCCGATGGGTGTGGAGTACGGTGCGAGCTGACAGCCCTCGCTCAAGTAGACTCGCATATAGAGCTTGGACAGAGCTGGGCCGAAGCGCTACCAGAGAGAGACCACCGATGCAAGGGATCAGGTATCTGTTGACGATACCTCGGTAGTCTCGTTGGGTTCGAGGACTGGTCCTGTGAGACACGTAAATTTCAAGCCACCGCTCTAGGAAGGCCTCGACCGTCTCCTTCGTCGGCGTGACGTAGTCACCCTTATCCAGCGCGGTCAGCAACTCTCGGAGCTTGGCCTGCGCGTCGCGCTTGGTGCCGTGGACTGTGCGTCGGGCTTGGCGCCTCTTGCCGTCAGCAAGTCTGGGCACGTCAAAAATCAGCTGCCATCGGTTCTCGCCGCGTTTCCGAATGTAGCCTCTCATGTGGGCCTCCTATGCATTCAGGATTGACTCCCCTACTCCTTCTTCCTGCGATACGTCCGTCGAGAATTTGCTGCACCTCGGCAGTACGCATCGTGATACCGCTGGTTAGTTCTGTTAGCCTCGAAATCTTGCTCACACCCTTCACATTGCCGCAAAGGCCACCGCGCGAGCATAGCCAGAGGTGGTCTCGTTTGTCTGAACAGCGCTGCCCGGTTTGATAAGTGGAATCGCGCTGCCGTGCGTTAGGCCGCCGCGGACTCGGCAGGCGCTCTGTCAAAGAACTGGTCCGGCGTCATTCCCCCAAGGCTCGAATGGGGCCGTCCGGCATTGTAAAACTCGAAGTACCGCCCGAGGCCAGTTCTGGCTTCCGGGACCGATTCGTAGGCTCTCAGGTACACCTCCTCGTACTTGACGCTCTTCCACAGCCGTTCGACGAACACATTATCCTTCCAGCTTCCCTTCCCGTCCATGCTGATCTGGATCCCATTGGCTCTCAGCAGGCCGGTGAAGGCGTCACTTGTGAACTGGCTTCCCTGATCTGTGTTGAATATCTCCGGCGCGCCGTGGCGTCCCAGGGATTCTTCGAGCGCCTCCACGCAGAAGTCTGTGTCCATTGTGACCGATACCCGCCAGGCCAGCACCTTGCGGCTATGCCAGTCCATCACTGCGGCTAGGTACACGAACCCCCTGGCCATCGGAATGTACGTGATATCCATTGCCCACACCTGGTTGGGCCTGCTCACCTCAAGCCCGCGCAGCAGGTACGGATACACCGTATGGCCGGGCCGTCGCCGGCTGGTGTTGGGCTTGCGGTACAGCGCATCAATGCCCATCCGCCGCATCAGTGTGGCGATGTGTCTACGCCCGGAGGAGAGTCCCTCCTGGCGGAGCAGGCCTCGCATCATCCTACTGCCTGCAAACGGATACTCAAGGTGCAGCTCATCGATGCGGCGCATCAGTCCGAGACCGGCTTCGCCCACCGGCCGTGGCCGGTAGTAGATGCTCCCGCGGCTGATGCCCACTGCCTTTGCCTGGCGGGCGAGAGGCAGCTTGTGATCGCGGTCGATCATCGCCTTGCGCCCGGCAATCCCGCCTTCGTGAGCGCGGCCTCTAAAAAATCGTTCTCCAACGCAAGCTCACCGATCTTAGCGTGAAGGACCTTCATATCTACCGGCTTTTCAGCCTGCCCTGTCCCGGCCCCAAATAACTGCGCCGCCCGATCCAGCAACTGGGTCTTCCATTGCGTGATCTGGTTCGGGTGCACATCGAACTGGCTTGCCAGCTCCGAAAGTGTCCGGTCGCCGCGCACTGCGGCAAGAGCCACCTTCGCCTTAAACTCTGCCGAGTGGTTACGGCGGGGTCGTCTGCTCATCTCTCGCTCCTGTCTCCGAGAGCACTATCATGCCCTCAATCAGGCAGCGATTCCACTTATCCCCCTGTTCAGATTTCCGGAGCCACTTCTCGGTCTTACACAATCAAAACGATTCGTGGCCGGCCTGCTAGGAATCTTGATAGGTGTCTGGGGCATTCATAAGTTCTACCTTGGTTACCAGCAAGAGGGCATAATCATGCTCCTTGCTGGGACCATCGGGTGGCTGCTCATTGTGCCGGGCCTAATTGCATTTGTGGTTGGGATCATTGAAGGTGTGATCTACATTACCAAGTCGGATGAGGATTTCGACCGTATCTACGTTCAAGGGAATCAGCCCTGGTTCTAGTCGGCACGAAGGTGCCCAACAATACCCCCATAGACCTCATCGGGGCTTCGCTTGCTGTCACGAGCGCCGCCCCTCAGCCCTAGCTCCATTCCGAATGGGTTTGCGCAGTATTACGTCACCGACGAGGTATCTTCAAAAAGTGTGTAAACAGTCAGGCGGTGTACCCTCTCTCTGAACAACACGGGCTCGAGGCCCAAGAGAGGAGATAGACCGCCCATGAGGAAGGAAAGCACTGAGAGTAGGTCGGAGTCAAGGCCGGAGTGGGAGCAGTTGGAAGATTGGGTGCGAAGCCAGGTCCAGAGGCTGATCCAGGAGTTGCTGGAGGAGGAGGTGACGGCGTTTCTGGGAAGGGCGAAGTCGGCGCTCAGATCCGACTCGGACAACGATACCGGCTATCGGAACGGATACGGCAGAGCCCGGAGGCTTACGCTGAGTTCGGGAACGATACAGCTGAGGCGGCCGCGAGTCCGCGATACCGAGGAGCAGTTCGAGAGCCGGCTGCTGCCGCTGTTCGTCAACAGGACCAGGAAGGTTGCTGAGTTGATCCCCGAGCTGTACCTGCACGGTCTATCCGAAGGCGACTTCGATCTGGCTTTGCGGGGGCTGCTGGGAGAGGACGCACCGGTATCGGCGAGCACGGTGGCCCGGTTGAAGGATAAGTGGAACGATGAGCTTGCCCAATGGCGCAGCCGGCCCCTCGATGACCTGGAAGTGGTCTACATGTGGGTGGATGGAGTCTACGTCAAGGCTGGTCTTGAGAAGGAGAAGGCGGCGGTACTGGTGGTGATGGCGGCCCTGAGCGACGGGAGCAAGGTGGTGGTGAGCGCTGTTCCCGGATACAGGGAGTCCACAGAGAACTGGTCCGAGGTGCTCAGGGACATCAAGCGCCGGGGCTTGAGCTGCCCGAGGCTGGTGGTTGGAGACGGACACCTGGGCATCTGGGGAGCTCTGCGCAACGTCTATCCGCAGGCGGCAGAGCAACGCTGCTGGAACCACAAGATCGTAAACGTGCTCGCCAAGCTTCCAAAGCGACGACAGGACCAGGCCAAGCTCATGCTGCGTACTATCCCCTACGCGCCGACTCGGACAGAGGCTGAGCGGCTCAGGACGGTGTTCACCAGGTGGTGCGGCGACCATTCCTACGAGGCGGCCTCAGAGGCCTTGGAGCGGGACTGGGACCGCATGGTCACCTTCTATGACTTCCCAAAGGAGCACTGGGGGCACCTTCGCACGACGAACCCGGTAGAATCACCCTTCGCGGCCCTCAGGCTTCGGACCGATGCCGCCAAGCGCTACAAGAGGGTCGATCGGGCGATAGCGGTGATCTGGAAAATGTTGATGGTCGCCGAACAGCGCTTCAGGCGTCTGAAGGCCCCTGAGTTGATCGAAGACGTCTATCTCGGTGCACAGTATGCGGATGGAATCGCCATTGAATCAACGGCTGAGAAGGTCGCCGCCTGATGTCGTTTACACACCTATTGACGTAACCTCTCACCGACTTGGCAAACAGGCTTCTTGGAGCGCAGACCTGTTCCTCTGCCACTTTGGGTTGACTAGGAAGGACATGCGCAATAGACTCTGACTGCGCGGTTAAGCGGAGAAGGGAGTGCCCATGCCTGGTGTGTTCGCGACGACGATTACTCCGAGCTATAAGGAGCTTCGTTCCATCTATGTCGGAGCTGGTGCAATGAAGAGTGCCACCTTGTCACCTGGAAAGGTCACAGTACTCATCGAGGCCAATGAGGAGTTTTCTGTGGAGGGCACGCTGAGTTCCTATGGCTTGCTTACAGGAATGGCAAAACTGTACCGGAGCCTCGATCTCAAAGATGGATCCAAGCTTGATTCCCTCGCAAAAAGGCCTGTTTGAGATGAACCCTGGCGTGCGAAGGGGCCTGGAAGGGAGGAGGCCACGGGATGCCGGCTGCTGGGCTCACCGCACCATCTGCCGCGCTCAGGACAAGCGTGATCCCGTTGCGGTACCCCTTCCGTGGCTCAGGGCACCCGGTGGAAGCTGTGGAGCGGCGCCCTCATGCGGCCGCGACCGCAGGTACCGTCCCGACCGCCCGCTGAGCCGTGTTCTCCATCTCCACCAGGCGTGCATGGACCATCCGCTTGAAGTTGCACGCCAACGTCTTCAGGTAGACGGCAAGCCGCACCCGACGGCCCCCTCGCACCCGCAAGCGCCCAAGCCCGTGGGCGCGCTTGAGTTCGGAGTTCGTTCCCTCGATCCCGGCCCTTATGGCATACCGCTTGCGCCACTCCTCGGTGGCCTCGGCCCTCCGGCGCCGCTCGATGTTTACCTTCACCAGGTCCGCCTTGAGGACGTAGTCCCCCGCACGCCGGTCCAGCTTCACTGGGCAACGGGACCGCAAGGGGCAGGGCTCGCATGTTGTCCTGGCAAAGTGGACCTCTACCCGCTCCGGCGCATCCTCCAACTCGTGCTCCTCGATGGACGGGTGGCCGGCGGGGCACACCGTGGCCTGCTCCCCTGTGACGTCGATCTGGAAGTCCGCGGCGGTGAGCGGCGGTGGTCCGTCACGCTCTCCTTCGTGCGAGTTCCCCGGCGCCGACCCCGCCACCGGGCTCACCAGTTCCGTTCCCCGGCGCGAGGCTTCGAAGGCGTTGCGGCCCGACCCATACGCCGTGTCGACGAAGAGCTCGTCCGGTCGGACCTTCCGCTCCGCGAGCCCGTCAACGACCGGCACGCTCACGTCGGTGTCGCTCCCACTCGAGGGGGTCACCTCCACGTGGGTGATGAGCTGGGTGGCGTTCTCCTCGTGGCAGGTCTCCGCCACCTGCACCTCGTACCCCTTCCCCTTGTGGCCGCTGTAGGTCACATCCGGGTCGTGGGGCGATTGCAGCGAGTCGGCGGACACCTGCTTCGGGTCCTTCAGGGCCACGGGCACCTTGCATTCCCCAGCATCGTCATCATCGTCCCCCGGGCGCCCGTCCCGGTGTTTGCCCACATGGCACTGCTCCCGCAGCAGCCGCTCCAGCAGCCGGTACTCCTCCAGCTGGGCAGCAGTCGTGCCACGGAACCGGTCCACCAGCCGGTAGAGGTCCCGGGCACAGACCGAAAGGCGTCGCCGACCCTCCCCCGTGTGGGCGTCCTCGTAGTGGGTCGCCTCGTCTTCTTCCTTCAAATAGCGCCCCAGGAGGCCCTCCGGAACCACAGGGCGAAGCTCTGGGTGCTCCCAGCGCAAGGCCCGCAGGAACAACCGCATCGTCTCACAGAACAGGCCCAGCCGGGTGAGTGTAGCGATGTTGCTCATGATGTGGGTGGAGTCCAGCCGTTGCTTTCCGGTGCGTATGCCCAGCGCCTGGATGATCCGGTCCGTGGTCTCCTGGAAAGCCAGCCGGCCACCGTCGTGCTGCATCAGGCGAACTCGGAAGTTGTGGAGGGTCTTCTGGGGCAGGTGGGTCTCCTCGATGTCTAGCCGCAGGGCGTGGTGCCAGAGCAGGTTGAACTCTAGTTGTTCCAGAGCTTCATCGTCGGTGAGGTTGAACATCTCTTTGAGGAGGTGGACCCCGAGGACGGTCTGCACCGCTCGGTTGGGACGGCCGTTGTCCGCGCAGTACATCGGAGCAAAGAGCTCCTCGTCAATCAGGGGGAGCGCCTCGTTTCGGAAAACCTCGGCCCAACTCCCCTCCAGGCGCTTAGCCTTCTTCGGCGTCACCAGGAACTGGGACTGCCAGAGGCTCTCTTGCGGGTCTCGCGCTCGGAACATGCTCCCCTCCCTCGCCCGGGCGCTGCCCCAACGCCCTTTCCCCACATTATCCTCCCATTGCCCCCGGAGGACGAGGGGTTTTTACGAGGGAATCATGGTTGACTGTATCCAACTCCCCACGCATTATCGGTTTCCCCTTATTCTGCCGATAGGCCATGCCTCTTTTGACTATTTCAACAATCAGAGGACTGAATTGCTTGGAGCGATGTTCCAAGACTTGAGACAGCAACTGTGCGATAGCTGGTTCCTTACTTCCTGTTGTCCAGTAGGACTGCAACCCCAGTGAAGCCGCCACCCCTTGAAACGAGATCGCTTGGTCAGCGTACGGGTGAGGCTTGCCGGGAAGGAAGTCGTAGAGGTGACTGGCGAGTTCAGTTAGGGCCTGACTCTGCGTTAATGAGACGGAGGGCATTGGTAGGCCTATCGATCTTCGGGAAACGAAGATTTAGCGGCGCATCGTGTAAGGCGCAGGTGTCAGCTGTCACCCCAAGTTTGGCAACATTTTGGCAACATACGCCGCGACATCAGGTTGCACAGAGCGACACTCCAAGTACGGACTCAAGAACTAGGCGGCACTAGCCCAGATACAAAAGCACTGGCCGGCAGCTTGGCTACCGAATTACGAAACCGCTGCTCTACCACTGAGCTACGTTGGCCTGTTCACCAGATGACACGACCGCCCAACGCCGGCATTTTGCGTTGAATCCGCCGCGTAGCAGTCCGAGCCCGACCAGGTCAGACGCGAACATGAGCACAACTAATTCTACTATCACCGAAACCCTGTTCCAACCGGGTCGCGGCGCTGCAGCCACGTGAAGAGGCTAAGCCCCCGCGCTGTTGGAACGAGACTGCTCCAGGGCAAGAAGGCGCGCCCTCTTGTCCTCGATATTCGCCATTAGCCCATCGAATGAGTCGGCAAAGAGCTTCACCCCATCGCTCAGGAGCCGGGCCGTGACCTCCTCCATGCTGATGCCCGCCTTCTCCAGGGACTCGAAAACCAGCTCGGCATCCTCGATGTCCTCCTCCAAGGTGTTGGCAACCTGGCCGTACTCCAGGAAGGCCGTGAGCGTGGCCTCGGGCAGAGTGTCCACGGTATCCGGGCCGATCAGGGACTCCGGGTACAGCACGTCGCTGTAGTCAGGATTCTTAGTGCCGGTGCTGGCCCACAGGGGACGCTGCACCCTGGCCCCCTTGGAGCGCAGCACGGCGAATCGCTCGCCGCCGAAATCGTCCTTGAAATCGCGGTAGGCCAGCTTGGCGTTTGCTATGGCCGCCTTGCCACTCAGATTCTCAAACTCCCCGAGCCCTCTGCCTGCCGGCTCCCCCAACCGTGCGTCCACGGCGACGTCCACTCGGCTGACAAAGAAAGAGGCCACGGACGCTATCCGGCTTATGTCCCCGCCGCCCCAGTCTAGGTCCTCCAGGCCCGCCATGTACGCCTGTCTTGCGTCCTGATACGCCCTCAGGGAGAAAGTGAGGGTGACGTTCACGTTTATCCCTTCGCCTATCAGCCTGTGCACGGCGGGCATGCCCTCGGGAGTCGCGGGCACCTTTATCATCACATTGGGCCGGTCCAGAGCGGCGAACAACCTCCTTGCCTCAGCAACGGTGGTCTCGGTGTCGTGCGCAAGGTGCGGGCTGACCTCCAAGGAGGCGTACCCATCCGCACCGTCGCTGCGTTCGTAAACTGAACGCAGCAGGTCGGCGGCGGCTCGGATGTCCTCTATGGCCAGGGCCTCGTAGATTTCGTCCGCGCTCTTCCCCTCGCGGGCCAGGTCCAGCAGCGCATCGTCGTAGTCGGTGCTCCCCGCGATGGCCTTCTCGAATATGGTCGGGTTGGACGTGAGGCCGCTCACCCCTACGTCAATGAGCCTCTGGAGCTCGCCCGAGTCGATCAGGCCACGGCGGATGTTGTCGTACCAGATAGACTGGCCGAGTCGCCGCACCTCCTGGAGCGCATTATTCATTTGTCTCCTCCGTTTCTTGGTGGCACGGCGCCCCGACGGACCGGCGCTTGCCCCAAGTGAATTCAGAACTAATCGGCCCAGCGCGAGGGGCGCAGCACCCAAGGCGATTGTTCCCGCACGCCCCGGACTGGGTCCGGCCTCTCCCTCCACATCGTGTAGCTGCTATTTTAATCCACTTCCAGGACCGGGCGCGCGATGGACGGGGCTATTCCAGATCGACGATTGGGTCGCCGTCGAGCACCTGCTGTCCGGGCTTTACGTGGACCGTTCTAACGGTGCCCGACCAGTCGGCACGGAGTGTCTGCTGCATCTTCATCGCCTCCAGGACGCAGATCTCGTCGCCTGTGGCAAGCTGGTCGCCTGCCTTGACAGCCACCGACAAGACAACACCCGGCATCGGCGAGGTGAATGCCTTAACGGCCGATGCGGGCTTGACAACGGGTGAATCCGGCCGCGTGGCCTGGACGGCGGGCGGGTGCTCAGGCGACCCGAGCGCGCCATCGTCCGGGAGACCTTCGAGGCGGACCTCGGCCGGCTCACCGTCGACGAGTACCCGTACAGGGCTGGTGTCCAAGTCCCCCACCTCCACCGTGTACCAGCGGTCTCCGACTTTTACTCGCAATTTCGTTGACATCCTACGGCGTATCGCAGCCTTCTAGAGCAAGGAGATAAAAACACCGGCCACCACGGCGGACCCGATCACCCCGGCGACATTGGGACCCATCGCGTGGGCAAGGAGATAACTCCTCGGATTGGCCTCCTGCCCTACCCGATGGGAGATTCTCGCGGCCATAGGGACTGCCGACACACCGGCCGAGCCTATCAGTGGGTTGACCTTCTCCCTCAGGAAGACGTTCATTATCTTGGCGAAAAGCAATCCCCCGATGGTGCCGCAGGCGAATGCCACCAGACCCAGCCCCAGGATCACCAAAGTCTGGATATCGAAGACCCGATCAGCGGATAACTGCGCACCAACGGTGATCATCAGGAAGATAGTGGCGACGTCCAACAGCTCGTTAGAGGCGGCGTCGGCGAGTCGCGGGACGACGCCGCTCTCCCGGAAGAGGTTGCCCATCATGAACATAGCTATCAGAGGAGCGGACTTGGGTACCAGTAGTATGATGAGTATCATCGCGATAGGGGGAAATACCAGCCTCTCGGCGCGAGAGACCTCCCTGGATGGCCGCATCACGATCTCCCGCTCGCTCTTCGTGGTCAGCAGCTTCATCAGCGGAGGCTGTATGAATGCCACGCTGGCCATGTACGAGTAGGCCACCACGGCAGTCACACCGAGAAGATTTGGCGCCAGTGCCCCGGCCAGGAAGATAGTGGTGGGGCCGTCGGCTCCCCCTATGATGCCGATCACCGCTGCCTGACTTGCTATCGGCGTGCCCTCGGCAAATACGATACCAAGGAAGCCGTTTGCCGCCAGCGCGCCCCAGAACGCTACGAAAATGCCCACCTGGGCGGCCGCCCCAAGCAGCAGCGTCTTGGGATTGGCTATCACCGAACTGAAGTCGGTCATGGAACCCAAGCCCAGGAAGATTATCGGCGGCAGGATATCCCAGAATGAGAGGCCGAAGTGAAATATGATGCCGAAGATCCCCGACTCCTGCTGTCCCGACGACCCGGCAGCGAAATCGGTCATCCCCGTAAGTGGCAGGTTGGCGATGATTACCCCGAGACCGATGGGGAGAAGCACATAGGGCTCTCGGTTCTGGCGTATGGCCAGGTATACGAAGGCGAGTCCCACGGCCAGCATGATGCCGGCGCGCCAGTCGATGTTAGCTAGCCCCGAAGAGCGTATAAAGTCCAGAAACTCTTCCAAAATGCCTTCTCTCGTACGGCCCGGTGATATTATTCGCGGGCAAGCGCCTTAGACGGACCCGCGGCGCCACCCGATACAGTGGCCCCTTCGCGCTGCTCAAGCACCGCGCTAACCGCCACAACCGCCGCCAGCGCCCTGTCGCGGTCATCAGGGCCGGGCTTGCCCGGCGGCGTCTCCGCTTCCCTGGAGTCCCTGCGGGAGCCGGCCGCGACCAACCGCCTCACCACCGCAATGACCAGCATCAGCAGCAACAAGAGAGCAAAGGCGGTGCCCATAGCTATCGCCGTTAATCTGACGCCCTGCTCTACTATCGCCTGGTCCATGGCTTACCCATAACGACCTGCGCCCCCACGGAGCGCGAATCCGCCTACCCGCACCACAACCTGGTCCACCTCTCGTCGCAACGACTGGTCGGCCGTGTCCAGTTTACCAGAAACCTCCTACCGACTATAATAACGTTCCTGACAATCACCCTGAACGAGAGGATAGACGCTTCGAATGTCCGGCGCGATCGATCTGAACTGCGACATGGGCGAGAGCTTCGGCATGTATAAGATGGGTCTCGACGAGAAGGTCATCAAGTACATAAGCTCGGCCAATATCGCCTGCGGATTCCACGCCGGCGACCCGATGTGGATGCGGCGTACCGTACGGCTGGCCGAAGGACACGGCGTGGCCGTGGGGGCCCACCCAAGCTTCCCCGATCTGGTAGGCTTCGGACGCAGAGGTATGACCGTCACGCCGGACGAGGCCAGGGCCGACCTGGTGTACCAGTTGGGCGCTCTCCAGGCGTTCACTCGGGACAAGAAGCTACAGCACGTAAAGCCCCACGGCGCAATGTACAACCAGGCCGTCAACGACGAGGGGCTTGCCCGCGCCATATGCGATGCCGTCCTGGAGGTGGACCCGGAAATGGTTCTCGTGGCGCTGGCAGGCTCGCACTGGTCCCGGATCGCGGAAGACATGGGGCTTCGCGTGGCCCGCGAGGTGTTCGCGGACAGGGCGCTTAATCCCGACGGCACTCTTGTATCCAGATCGTCGCCTGGGGCCGTGATTGAGGACGTTGAGGTAGTGGCCGAGCGAGGTCTCAGAATGGTAACTCAAGGACAGGCGACGGCGGTTACGGGGGAGGAGATCGAGATGCAGGCCGAGAGCATTTGCATCCACGGCGACACACCCGGCGCCGTCGAGATGGCGGCTGCCCTTCGAAGAGAGCTTGAGGCGGCAGGAGTTTCCGTCGTGCGCATGGGAGAGCTAGTCTGAGCTCTGGCTTTCCAACCCAGGTCATCCAGGTAGGTGGCCGACGGGCCAAAAAAGCCGTTGCTTGGGGCCATGCCGAGGGCCCGGGTGGTGGGGACGGTCCTCTGTGGCCCCCGCCGGCGACGTCGGGCGCAGTTTGCGCGGAAAAATCCGGAAATGAGGTTGTCGCCGGAGGCGACCGTCGGGTTCGGGACAGTCGCTCGACAAATCCCCCCTCGGCCTGAGGCATGATGTACGAGAAAGCGCTTTTCTTTCCGGCGGGCGACCAGGCGCTGGTGGTCGAACTGGGCGAAACCGTTAGCCCGGAGATCAACCGCAGGGTGCATGATCTGACGCTGGCGATCGAGGACCAGGACATTCCGGGAGTAATCGATCTCGTCCCTACCTACCGGTCGCTGCTGGTCCAGTACGATCCATCACAAATATCGATTCATGAGCTCCAGGCGTCGGTTTTGGAGGTAGAAGAGGGCCTGGCGGAGCGAGCCACAGAGGAGCCCAGGGTCGTCCACATCCCCACGCTATACGGAGATGAGCACGGGCCGGACCTCGAGTTCGTCGCCGAGCACGCCGGCCTGACCCCTGAGGAGGTGGTGAGCATACACTCAGGCACCGACTACCTGGTGTACATGATGGGATTCACCCCAGGCTTTCCCTACCTAGGGGGCCTGTCCGACAGGCTGGCCACACCCCGGCTGGCCACCCCCCGGGTAGAAACCCCGTCCGGCTCGGTTGGGATCGCCGGGAGTCAGACTGGCGTATACCCAGCGGCGAGCCCCGGCGGATGGCGCCTCATAGGCCGCACCCCCCTAATGCTTTTCGATCCGAAGCGCGAGCCGCCCTCCATGCTGTCGGCCGGGGACTTCGTGCGGTTCGTCCCCCTGACCGACGAGGACGAGTACTCCGGGATCCAGGACCTGGTCCAGCAGGGTGAGTACCAGGTCACCGCGGAGAGAAAGCGTTGATTACCGCAACCTTCGAGGTCACCGAGCCGGGAATGCTCACCACGGTCCAGGACCGTGGCCGCTACGGTTATCAGAGGTTTGGCGTGCCGGTGTCCGGCGCGATGGACGAGTTCGCACTCCGGGCCGCCAATCTGCTGGTGGGCAACGACGAGGGTGCCGCGGGCCTGGAGATAACGGTGCTGGGGCCGGGCATCAGGTTCGCGGTGGACACGTGGATCGCGGTGACGGGGGCCGACCTCTCGGCACAGCTCGACGGCGAGGCACTCCCGAGATGGCAGGCGGTAGAGGTCCACGGTGGCGGAGTGCTGTCCTTTCACGGCATGGAGGAGGGGATGCGCGCCTATCTGGCCGTCGCCGGCGGAATCGACGTGCCCGTGGTGATGGGAAGCCGCTCTACCCTCGTAAAGGCGTCGCTCGGAGGATTCGAGGGGCGCGCATTAAAGGTGGGCGACGTGGTACCTATACTACCTGTCGAGCCTGGGGCTCGGTCCATACCGCTCGGCCTTCCCGAAGGCTACCAGGCCCCGGCCTACGGCGAGCATCACGAGATCAGGGTAATTCTGGGACCGCAGCATGGCGCATTCAACGAGGAGGCCGTTGCAGCCCTGTGGAGCTCCACCTACGTCATCTCCCTGGACTCCGACCGCATGGGATACCGGTTGGAGGGACCCCCAATTGAGCACCGGACCGGCCCCGACATCGTGTCAGACGGCAACCCGCTGGGCGCCGTACAGGTGCCGGGTGATGGCGTCCCGACAATCCTGCTGGCAGACCGCGGGACCACCGGCGGCTACACCAAGATAGCAACCGTGATAAGCACAGACATCGGAAAGCTGGCCCAGGCGGTCCCCGGCCAATCGGTCGCCTTCAAGGCCGTGACAATCGAGGAGGCGTACCAGCTTCGCCGCGAGCGGGAGGCCGCGCTGGTCGCGATTCGCGACCAGAAGCAGTCTCGCAAAGGTTCCTCACCTGGGTTCATTATCCTGGTAGATGGGCAGGCGTACGATGTGATAGGCGAGCACGGAGAGGCGGTGTCGAGGCCACCCACGGCTGGAGGGGCGGCCCGCGGACAAAGCCGCCAAGCGACCGCGACCGTGGACGGCCATACCTTCGATTTCGAGGTTGAGGTGCAGCGCGGGGACTAAACCAGATGCACAGGCATGATTGAGCTGCTTCACGACCTGTCCGATTGGCTGGTGGGCTTTGCAGGCAGCGATTGGGCTATACTCGTTCTCGCCGCAGCTTCGTTCACCGAGTCCATCTTTTTCCCCGTGCCGCCGGACCCCCTCTTGATCGGCATCTCCATCATTCAGCCGGACCGGGCCATCTGGCTCGGGGCCCTGACCACCATATCGTCCGTCGCGGGCGCGGTGGTGGGCCACTGGCTCGGCCGCCGCCTGGGGAGGCCGGTCCTGTACCGGCTGTTTTCGGAGACGAAGGTGGCCGCGGTCGAGCGCATGTTCGGCAGGTACGGGGTATGGGCGACGCTGTTGGCCGCGTTCACTCCCCTGCCATACAAGCTGTTCGCAATCTCAGCGGGGGCATTTGACCTCGACAGGCGCACTTTTATACTGGCCTCACTCGTCGGACGGGGCGCGCGGTTCATCTCCCTGGGAGCTCTCATATTCATATTCGGCGAGTCGATAGAGGCGTTTATCGCAGATAATTTCGAGGTCCTCACAGTGGGCCTCGCTGGGGGCGGTGTCGCGGCCGTGGTCGCCTGGGGAATCGTCAATAAACTTCGCCGCGCAAGAGGGGCCGTGCGGTAAGCACATGTACAATCGGTCACTTGACCCGGCGTGGCTTGTTGGTTTCCTACTGTTCTGTGCCACTCATCCGCCCTTGAGGGATGGGGAAATGGACTTTAACTGCTTAACCCAACTTACCGACATACTACCGCTCTACCTCACCCCAATTGGTACGTTTGCAAGCCTGCCGTTCTTTCCCCCTCTCCGCGTGCGGAGAGGGGCCGGGGGTGAGGTGCTTCAGGACTGACAGAAACAGCGCTCAAGTAGTTAACCTTGACTTCCCACACCCCTTGCAATCCCGACTCGTCGTGACTGCACACCTCCCTATCTTCGCGCTCTCCTAATCCCTGAGGCCCTTTGCCGTAATGATGTCAACACGGCCACCCGGCGCCCAGGTGCGTTTGACCGGGCTCCGGAACGTTGCTAAACTCCTGCCAGCCACCTACGAAATTGCACCTTATGCAGAGCGTGCAGGCAGGTTTGCTTACACAGGTCCGGAAGCTGAAAGGATGCGGCAATGAACGTTGAGTTAGTGGTGCTAGAAGTGGCTCCGGAAATCTGAACAGGGGGATAAGTGGAATCGCTGCCTGATTGAGGGCATGATAGTGCTCTCGGAGACAGGAGCGAGAGATGAGCAGACGACCCCGCCGTAACCACTCGGCAGAGTTCAAGTCGAAGGTGGCTCTTGCCGCAGTGCGCGGCGACCGGACACTTTCGGAGCTGGCAAGCCAGTTCGATGTGCACCCGAACCAGATCACGCAATGGAAGACCCAGTTGCTGGATCGGGCGGCGCAGTTATTTGGGTCCGGGACAGGGCAGGCTGAAAAGCCGGTAGATATGAAGGTCCTTCACGCTAAGATCGGTGAGCTTGCGTTGGAGAACGATTTTTTAGAGGCCGCGCTCACGAAGGCGGGATTGCCGGGCGCAAGGCGATGATCGACCGCGATCACAAGCTGCCTCTCGCCCGCCAGGCAAAGGCAGTGGGCATCAGCCGCGGGAGCATCTACTACCGGCCACGGCCGGTGGGCGAAGCCGGTCTCGGGCTGATGCGCCGCATCGATGAGCTGCACCTTGAGTATCCGTTTGCAGGCAGTAGGATGATGCGAGGCCTGCTCCGCCAGGAGGGACTCTCCTCCGGGCGTAGACACATCGCCACACTGATGCGGCGGATGGGCATCGAGGCGCTGTACCGCAAGCCCAACACCAGCCGGCGACGCCCCGGCCATACGGTGTATCCGTACCTGCTGCGCGGGCTTGAGGTGAGCAGGCCCAACCAGGTGTGGGCAATGGATATCACGTAGAGGTTACGTCAATAGGTGTGTAAACGACATCAGGCGGCGACCTTCTCAGCCGTTGATTCAATGGCGATTCCATCCGCATACTGTGCACCGAGATAGACGTCTTCGATCAACTCAGGGGCCTTCAGACGCCTGAAGCGCTGTTCGGCGACCATCAACATTTTCCAGATCACCGCTATCGCCCGATCGACCCTCTTGTAGCGCTTGGCGGCATCGGTCCGAAGCCTGAGGGCCGCGAAGGGTGATTCTACCGGGTTCGTCGTGCGAAGGTGCCCCCAGTGCTCCTTTGGGAAGTCATAGAAGGTGACCATGCGGTCCCAGTCCCGCCCCAAGGCCTCTGAGGCCGCCTCGTAGGAATGGTCGCCGCACCACCTGGTGAACACCGTCCTGAGCCGCTCAGCCTCTGTCCGAGTCGGCGCGTAGGGGATAGTACGCAGCATGAGCTTGGCCTGGTCCTGTTGTCGCTTTGGAAGCTTGGCGAGCACGTTTACGATCTTGTGGTTCCAGCAGCGTTGCTCTGCCGCCTGCGGATAGACGTTGCGCAGAGCTCCCCAGATGCCCAGGTGTCCGTCTCCAACCACCAGCCTCGGGCAGCTCAAGCCCCGGCGCTTGATGTCCCTGAGCACCTCGGACCAGTTCTCTGTGGACTCCCTGTATCCGGGAACAGCGCTCACCACCACCTTGCTCCCGTCGCTCAGGGCCGCCATTACCACCAGTACCGCCGCCTTCTCCTTCTCAAGACCAGCCTTGACGTAGACTCCATCCACCCACATGTAGACCACTTCCAGGTCATCGAGGGGCCGGCTGCGCCATTGGGCAAGCTCATCGTTCCACTTATCCTTCAACCGGGCCACCGTGCTCGCCGATACCGGTGCGTCCTCTCCCAGCAGCCCCCGCAAAGCCAGATCGAAGTCGCCTTCGGATAGACCGTGCAGGTACAGCTCGGGGATCAACTCAGCAACCTTCCTGGTCCTGCTGACGAACAGCGGCAGCAGCCGGCTCTCGAACTGCTCCTCGGTATCGCGGACTCGCGGCCGCCTCAGCTGTATCGTTCCCGAACTCAGCGTAAGCCTCCGGGCTCTGCCGTATCCGTTCCGATAGCCGGTATCGTTGTCCGAGTCGGATCTGAGCGCCGACTTCGCCCTTCCCAGAAACCCCGTCACCTCCTCCTCCAGCAACTCCTGGATCAGCCTCTGGACCTGGCTTCGCACCCAATCCTCCAACTGCTCCCACTCCGGCCTTGACTCCGACCTACTCTCAGTGCTTTCCTTCCTCATGGGCGGTCTATCTCCTCTCTTGGGCCTCGAGCCCGTGTTGTTCAGAGAGAGGGTACACCGCCTGACTGTTTACACACTTTTTGAAGATACTTCATCACGTACATTCCGATGGCCAGGGGGTTCGTGTACCTAGCCGCTGTGATGGACTGGCATAGCCGCAAGGTGCTGGCCTGGCGGGTATCGGTCACAATGGACACAGACTTCTGCGTGGAGGCGCTCGAAGAATCCCTGGGACGCCACGGCGCGCCGGAGATATTCAACACAGATCAGGGAAGCCAGTTCACAAGTGACGCCTTCACCGGCCTGCTGAAAGCCAATGGGATCCAGATCAGCATGGACGGGAAGGGAAGCTGGAAGGATAATGTGTTCGTCGAACGGCTGTGGAAGAGCGTCAAGTACGAGGAGGTGTACCTGAGAGCCTACAAATCGGTCCCGGAAGCCAGAACTGGCCTCGGGCGGTACTTCGAGTTTTACAATGCCGGACGGCCCCATTCGAGCCTTGGGGGAATGACGCCGGACCAGTTCTTTGACAGAGCGCCTGCCGAGTCCGCGGCGGCCTAACGCACGGCAGCGCGATTCCACTTATCAAACCGGGCAGCGCTGTTCAGACAAACGAGACCACCTCTTCCGGAAAGGCGGCGCGCATATCGTTGACTAGCTGTTTGACACCCTCACGACCGGGTGCCTGATCAGGGAACGGATTGTGGTCCACGTAATTGTCGGAGATCACTTCATCCAGAATGGAAACGTCCCCTCCGGAGAATATCTGGAAGAAGCGTCGCGCCAAAGCCTTGTTCTCTTCAGACATGATTTACCTCCCTGAGTAATGTAGATGCGCCACAATGTACTGTTCAATGCGTCTCGTGTCAACCCTATTTTCGCCTCTCGCGAGCCCACATCCAATTGAGCCTTCGCTCGCATGTCTCCTCAAGACGCTCCGCCGGCAGGTGTTGAGCGATATACCATCGCTCTCGTCGAGGATGGTACCTTGCCTGGACCCAGGCAGTTTGATTTGGGACATTTCAGGCTACTGGACCCTGAAGAAGGGGGTGAGATGCGCTTTGCCTCTCCCCCGGCCGGTACCTACCAGTTCGTGTGCACATTCCCGGGCCCAATGTTACGATGTTTGGAGACCCCGTAGCTACCCCGGATACGACTTTGATCAGGGAGACGGCCTAGCGCCGGCGGGGCCTTCGTCACGTTTCGATGTCGGGCTGGGTGAACACCGCATGCCAGGTCCATACTTGAAAATCCACGGTGCCCGTTTTGTCCTGACGGTAGATGGTCAACGGAGGATCATCCGGGACGGCTCCATCCTGATCGATGGGCAACGAATAGCGCAGGTGGGGAAGGCTTCTGAGCTGGAGTCGGTGGCCGCGGACCGTGTTATCGACGCCGGCGAAATGGTCGTTACGCCCGGCTTTTGCAACGGCCACGTCCATATCAGCTACGCGCATGCGACCCGAGGCATCTTCCCCGACGACCTGGGAGCGGACTACCTGCCAAACGTGTTCAGAGTCCAGTCGGCGATGACGGCCGAGGACGAGTATTACACGTCACTTCTGGCAATCACCGAGCTCCTGAAGTACGGCACCACCTGTTTCCTCGACCCGGGCAGCACCAAGTATCTCGACGAGTGTATGAATGCCTACGAGGAATCGGGGTGCAGGGCAATAGTGGGACGGCAGGTGACCGACTTGCCCAACCCGCTGAACCTGCCCACCTATCCGACGGCGGAGGCGGTCGGCCTGATCGAGGAGACCATTCAAAAATACGACCGCCGGCTTGATGGCAGGATCAGGGCGTGGGCCATGCCATTTTCCGCGGACTATTCCACGCGTGACCTGTTGGTTGCGGCCAAGGAGCTGGCGGACCGCTACGGCATCGGGCTAACCCTTCACCACAGCACGGAGTCGAAGGGGGCGCGCACCGGGGGAATGGACCCAGAGGACTCCGTGCAGCGGCACGGCGTGCTTCCAACCGAGTACCTGGAGGAGGCCGGCATCCTTGGGCCGAACGTGCTCCTGGCACACTTGCGCGGTATCGATGTGACGGAGATCGATTGTCTCGTCCGCACCGGCACCAAGGGCGTGGTATGCCCCACCGCTGCCCTCAAGATGGGCTCGGGCATGACCGCCACCGGGCTGCTGCCGGAGCTGCTCGACAAGGGCGTAACGGTGGGACTCGGCACTGACGCAGGCAATAACTCCAACCTGATCGAGACCATGCGGTCGATGTACCTGGTGGCCGTGCTGTACAAGGACGCGCGGCAGAGCACCCGGGTGATTCCAGCGGAGACCGCCCTGGAGATGGCGACCATCTTGGGGGCCCGGTCGCTGGGACTCTCCGACGAAATCGGCTCCATAGAGGTGGGGAAAAAGGCCGACCTGGTGCTGTTTGATACGCGGCGGCCGGAGTGGCGGACCATATTCAACCCGGTCAATAATCTCGTGTACAATGCGGACGGCAGGAGCGTCCACACCGTAATCGTGGATGGGAAGGTGGTCGTGGAGGACCACAAACCCACTTTCGTGGACGAGTGGCAGCTGATCCAGAAGGTGCAGGAGCTGGGCGAAAACCTGCTTGCCAGGACCGGCGTCTCCTTCTCGCCGCGGTGGCCTGTGGTCTGAGTGCCGTGGAACATGCTGCGCCGCCGCATGCTCCAGCTCATCGGGGCCTCGAATCCCCGAAGGCGTGGGGACAAGTGACATCGCGCATGAGTGCCGCATGTCCCGACTTGGACTATCATTCCAAGCGGTGCATGAAGATCGCGAAGTGACATGCATCAGCCCCGAGATTCGGAGAGGGGACCATGAGTGAAAGAGGCGTTGCCCTAATGGCGCACCTCCTCCGTCGCGCGGGATTTGGCGCGACGCGGGACGAGCTGGAGGCCTACCTCGACAATGGCTATGAGGCTACCGTCAAAGACCTGCTCAGTCCGGGAGACTGCGGGAGAATGCCCGACGACGTTATTCGTCGCTACCACGTGGACCAGTCCGAGCTTCGGATTCTGGACAGCATGGCCGCCAACTGGCTTTACCGTATGATCAGCACCAGGTGTCCGCTGGAGGAGAAGATGACCCTCTTCTGGCACGGGCTTTTTGCCACGGGTGAGATCAAGGTATTCCAGGGCAAGACGCTCAAGAGCCAGATAGACATGTTTCGGCGCCATGGTCTGGGGAGCTTTAGGGACCTGCTCATCCAACTGTCCAGAGACCCCGCCATGATCTTCTGGTTGGACAACCAGGACAATCACAAAGGGGCCGTTAACGAGAACTACGGCCGGGAGCTTCTCGAGCTCTTCTCCATGGGGATCGGCAACTACAACGAAAAGGACGTCTACGAGTGCGTCCGGGCCTTCACCGGTTGGACTATTCAAAACGCCGACTACATGGCGCTAAGGGTCGACAACGCATCAATCTGGCCCTACGGCAAGATCGCTTGGCAGTTCGAATATGCTGCGCCCGACCATGACGACGCTGAAAAGTCGTTTCTGGGCGAGACCGGGCGTTTCGGCGGCGAGGACATCATCGAGATCATCGTTCGGCATCCGGCCACAGCGCGGTTTGTCGGCAGGCGGCTGTACCAGTTCTTCGTGTCCGAGCAGATCGACGAGCGTGGCGAGGGTCTGGTCGAATCCCTGGCCGAGACGTACTTCAACTCAAACTACGAGATTCGGTCGGTGCTGCGGACACTATTTACTTCTGAGCACTTCAAATCGGAGGCGGTGCGCTATGCGCACATCAAGAGCCCGGCAGAGCTGGTCGTCGGCACGCTTCGGCTTGCACAGGCCTTTCAGTGGCCGGAGCTGAAGATCAGGGACGCGGCGCTGGCCATGGGGTATATGGGGCAGGAGCTGTTCAATCCTCCATCGGTGGAAGGATGGCACGAAGGGCCTGAATGGATTGACAGCGGTACGTTGCTGGAGAGAGTCAACTTTGCCGTCCGACACCTGGACGACGAGCAAAGTCCGGGCGTGCGCTCGATCATCGACAGGCTCGCGTCCATACACGACGGTGTGCTCACGCCCGAAGAGGTAGTGGACGCATGCCTGGACCTGATGGGCCCGCTGGATGTAGCCGAGTCGACCAGGGAGGCCCTGGTCTCCGGCGTGGCACTGGGCGGCGATCTGGACCTGAACCACAGCACAACAATAGAAGACTCCCGGCGTCGCGTGGCGCACGTCCTGGGGCTCATGGCCTCGACCCGAGAGTTCCAGATGGCCTAATCTGCACGCCGGCCCTTTCCTCCTGGACGGTCAGGTAGATTGAGCCGTCCATGTCGCCCCAGCCTCTGGACATGGCGGCCGACATCTCTCTTTCGCAGGCCTCGACGAGCGCCATGGGCACGTCGTAAGCCCGCGCAAGGTCCGCCGCGAGCAGCATGTCCTTGTGCGTCCACTTCAGGGCGAATCTCGGCTCGAAGTCGCCACGAAACAAAGTCTCCGGGAGCCGCCTGTGCAGGTCGAAGCTACTCCCCAGGGCGCACTTCTGGAACACCTCCACCAGCTTGGAGGGGTCTACCCCCGCCTTGACGCCCAGCGTCAGGGCCTCAATCATGGCCAGCCCCGCTGAGAAGGCTGCGCAGTTGTGGGTGATCTTCGCAACGCAGCCCGCGCCTGTGTCGCCCACGTGAATTATCGTCTTCCCGATGGCTTCCAGTACGGGCCTGCACCTTTCCAGAGTCGCCTCGTCGCCGCCCACCAGCACGGTCAGGTCTCCCGACTGGGCCCCCTCCATGCCCCCACTGACCGGGGCCGTCCAGCATGCTCACGCCCTTCTCTGACAAGGCCCGGTGGACCATCCTGGCGGTCGTGGGCGAGTTGGTCGTGAAGTCGACGTACGCGGACCCGTCGTCGATGCCCAGGACCAGCCCCTGTCTCCCCAACACGACCTCCTCCATCTCCTTGGGCCCCGGCAGGCACGTGCACACCACTTCACACTGCTCTGCTACCGCCCGGGGGGAGGCGGCCCAGCTCGCGCCGAGCCGCACCAGTGGAGCTGCAGCCTCTTCTCGTATGTCGTGGACGACAAGGGGGAGTCCCGCGCCAAGTATCCGCTCAGCCATGGGTCTCCCAATGTTGCCGACGCCGATGAAGCCTACTCGCATTGGGGACCTCCGTTAGCTCGCATCCGGGGACATCATTGCACACATCCGCAGCCTGCGATATATTCCTTTGAGGTTACGTCAATAGGTGTGTAAACGACATCAGGCGGCGACCTTCTCAGCCGTTGATTCAATGGCGATTCCATCCGCATACTGTGCACCGAGATAGACGTCTTCGATCAACTCAGGGGCCTTCAGACGCCTGAAGCGCTGTTCGGCGACCATCAACATTTTCCAGATCACCGCTATCGCCCGATCGACCCTCTTGTAGCGCTTGGCGGCATCGGTCCGAAGCCTGAGGGCCGCGAAGGGTGATTCTACCGGGTTCGTCGTGCGAAGGTGCCCCCAGTGCTCCTTTGGGAAGTCATAGAAGGTGACCATGCGGTCCCAGTCCCGCTCTAAGGCCTCTGAGGCCGCCTCGTAGGAATGGTCGCCGCACCACCTGGTGAACACCGTCCTGAGCCGCTCAGCCTCTGTCCGAGTCGGCGCGTAGGGGATAGTACGCAGCATGAGCTTGGCCTGGTCCTGTTGTCGCTTTGGAAGCTTGGCGAGCACGTTTACGATCTTGTGGTTCCAGCAGCGTTGCTCTGCCGCCTGCGGATAGACGTTGCGCAGAGCTCCCCAGATGCCCAGGTGTCCGTCTCCAACCACCAGCCTCGGGCAGCTCAAGCCCCGGCGCTTGATGTCCCTGAGCACCTCGGACCAGTTCTCTGTGGACTCCCTGTATCCGGGAACAGCGCTCACCACCACCTTGCTCCCGTCGCTCAGGGCCGCCATTACCACCAGTACCGCCGCCTTCTCCTTCTCAAGACCAGCCTTGACGTAGACTCCATCCACCCACATGTAGACCACTTCCAGGTCATCGAGGGGCCGGCTGCGCCATTGGGCAAGCTCATCGTTCCACTTATCCTTCAACCGGGCCACCGTGCTCGCCGATACCGGTGCGTCCTCTCCCAGCAGCCCCCGCAAAGCCAGATCGAAGTCGCCTTCGGATAGACCGTGCAGGTACAGCTCGGGGATCAACTCAGCAACCTTCCTGGTCCTGTTGACGAACAGCGGCAGCAGCCGGCTCTCGAACTGCTCCTCGGTATCGCGGACTCGCGGCCGCCTCAGCTGTATCGTTCCCGAACTCAGCGTAAGCCTCCGGGCTCTGCCGTATCCGTTCCGATAGCCGGTATCGTTGTCCGAGTCGGATCTGAGCGCCGACTTCGCCCTTCCCAGAAACCCCGTCACCTCCTCCTCCAGCAACTCCTGGATCAGCCTCTGGACCTGGCTTCGCACCCAATCCTCCAACTGCTCCCACTCCGGCCTTGACTCCGACCTACTCTCAGTGCTTTCCTTCCTCATGGGCGGTCTATCTCCTCTCTTGGGCCTCGAGCCCGTGTTGTTCAGAGAGAGGGTACACCGCCTGACTGTTTACACACTTTTTGAAGGGGATTTATACGGAATCCTTGACAAGCCTCACTCCTTCTGCTAGGGTTAGTCTATCCTGAACGGGAGGCACTGAATGACCGACCCCAAGCTGCCCACGCCTGAGCCGGACGAGCCTGAGCCGGACGAGCCTGAGCCGCCACGTCCTCTATGTAAGCCTCCTGATGCTCCGATAACGGAGAAGAAGAGCCTTGACTTAGATCCCCAAACGTGAGGACAAGAGCAAATAGGAGAATCGGCAGGGAGAGCGTAAGCAAAAAGGAGACCATGAGGAACTGCGCCTTTCGAGCCAGAATCTTGCTGTTGGATTCAGCGGAATTCTTGAACTGGTCTCCTGCCCATTCAACGAACGCCTCATCATCGTAATCTGGTAGATACGCCGCAAATTTCGACAGGTCAGGGTCGAAACGCCACTCACGGGGTCTCATGGCTAGCAGGCCACAACCTAGAGTGCAGATGTATACCAACGCTGATAGAGCGATGAAGACGAGCGACAGTGTGGTCATCTCCATGTTTGAGTTGTTCAAGAACCCGTTGAGGAGAATGGCACCCATGCCGGTTATGGTAGTTGCTATGCCAAGACAGCCCGCCGCCTTCAGGTCGAAGTCGCGATTCCGGTGGTCCTGTTCTTGCCGATGCGCATGGGCAACGCGATAGTAAAGCTCTCCCTTCAGCATGATTCCCCTCCTTCTAGCTCGCCATCCAACCATTTGCCCGATTGAGTCGCCTAAGACCAGACAGCGTGTAGGTATTGGACTTGGACCGATTACACGGCCCGCAGAGAAGTACTCGGTTGGTGATGTGATTCAGGCCACCGTCGGAGCGCGGCGTGTTGTGATCTAGCTCCAAGTAGCGGGCATCATCAAACACGCGGTCGCAGCCCTGGCAACGCTGGCCGCGCTGGGCCAGCAGGTACTCATACATCTCTGCCCGGCTCATACGCGGGCCGTTCGGCTCGGCATACCGCTCCGTCACTTGGATGAACGGCGCGGCCTCCATTCCGCCGTCCGTGCGCTCAGGCGGAGATGTCTCATAGTGGACTTGCGGGTCAGCCTCCGTGAGCAGCTGCCGGTTGTCCTCCATGCGCTGCTTTACGATGGTGAGCGCGCCTTCCCATATGTCCATGCCTACCCACTGCCGTCCCAGGCGCTCGGCGGCCACCGGGGTCGTGGCGCAACCACAGAAGGGGTCGAGCACGAGGTCGCCGGGGTTGGAGGACGCCTTGATAATGCGCTCGTAGAGGGCTAACGGTTTCTGGGTCGGGTAGCCTGTTCGCTCCCTAGCAGATCCCTGCAACGGGGCGATGTCTAGCACCAAGTCCGTAGCGGCCTCCCCCGCAACCGATGCCAAATATCGTTTCAGTCCAGGCATAGAACCTTGTTTGGGCCAATAGATGAGATTGTGAGTATCAAGAGCATCCAAACGGGCCTGCGTGCCGCGAATGGTTCTAAAATCCGGGATCACGTTGTCAACTATCCAATCACCCGCCCCCTTGCCAGTAGGCGTTATCCAGTGTTTCCCTTTTGCTGTGATGTCAATACTCCGCCACACCATGCCTGATGCGCCGTGCCTAATGCCGGTTTGAGTTAGGTCAGACACCCGGTAAGGCCCTCGCCCGTCGTTGTCGTCATTGCGATACATGGACTTGATGTAGGCTTCTTTGTAGGGGAGATAAACGGGATTCCAAGCGGCATGTTCAGACTTTGAGTAAGCAAAAATGATTTCGTGGGTGTTGCCGAACCGCTTGGCATCTGCCTTCTTGGTTGTGGCACATTGCCAAACAATCTCATTCCTGAACTTCCCCGGCCCAAACACGGCGTCCATAAGCTGTTTCAGGTAGTGACTTGCCGTAGGGTCGCAGTGGAGATAGATGCTCCCATCCTTGCGGAGAATCCTTTGCATCTCTAACAGGCGCACCCCCATGAAGCACAGGAACGCGGCCATATCCTGCCCGTATGTGGCCTTTGACGCTTCTATGACGGCATGGACGGTGGGCCAGTCGTCCTCTATCTGGTCCACCCATGCCTGCTCCACGTCCTTCGCCCATGACCAACGGTCTTGAAACTTGGCCCCAGCCGCCAAACTGTCAGGCGTGGCGTGGAAGTCCTTGCCCTTGTTGAACGGCGGGTCTGTGGCTATAAGGTGGACGGACTCGGAGTTCATGCCACGCAGGAATGGCAGGTTGTCCCCGTGGTAGAGCGTCCGGTTGCGGAAGTTGGGAGCGGCCATTAGGCCAGTCCCAACTGCGTGTTCAGCCGCGTGTACTCCGGCCCAATGAGGTCGGCATACCGGAGCCGCTGCCCGAGCATCCCATGCACGATTTCCGCCATCTGGTCGATGGTATTCAGAGGCCTGTCATTGTGCCTGCCCTCAAACTCCCCGACGTAGCGGTGAAGGTGCTTGGCGCTGAAATGGTGATAGACACCCTGGTAGCCCCGCTTCAGCATCGCCCAGAACGACTCCATGCCGTTCGTGTGGGCCATGCCGTCCACGTATTCCTTCGCACTGTGTTTGACCGTCGCATGGGGCCGCCTCAACCCCACGTAGGCCAGCGCGTCGTCCGTGTAGACCATCGTATCCACCGCCGTGTGCCTATGCACGAATCCTTGAAGCGTCGCCTTGTCCGTGAAGGCTACCGGCATGGCGGTTACCTGATTCGTCTCCCTGTCCTTGGCCCCAACGACGGCGGCCTTGCCAACCGGCCCGCGCCCCTGGCGCTGCTTCTTGTACTCGTGCTTGTTGGCTTCCTTCCCGCCGATGTACGTCTCATCCACTTCAACCGGACCGTTAAACAGCGGGTCTCCGCCCTGCATGGCCTTGCGGATGCGATGAAGCATGTGCCAAGCCGTCGCCTGACGTATCTTCAAGTCGCGGTGGAGTTTCATGCTCGATACGCCCTTAAGGTTAGTCGTCACGAGGTAGATCGCAATGGCCCACTTGCGCATCGGCAGGTTGGAACCCTGCATGACCGTGCCAAGCTTGACGCTGAAGTAGGAGCGGCAATCGGAGCACCAGTAGGGCATGGGAGTAGCGTTCGGAACTTTGCTCGTCGTGACGCTGCCACACTTGGCGCAGGCCCGGCCATTTGGCCAACGGGTTTCCTCGAACCACTTACGGGCCGCGTCCTCGTCGGGAAACATGTCAAACAGTTCTACTAGGCTGATTCCGATTCTGTGGGACTTCCCAGGGCCTGCCATAATCGTCTCTCCTCACGCTCTTTGACTGTGAGATAATCATAGCTGTTTATTGCTCCGTTGTCAAGGATTCCGTATAAATCCCTTTTGAAGATACCTCATTCCTTTATGCCGGTAATGCAAGCGGGCTCGCGTCCGCCGCAGTCCAGGGCTGCCCATGACCATGCATAGAGCCAGATCGGTGTCCTCGCTGCGCTACTTCAAGACCATAGGCATCGCGGCCATGGAGGGCCGGGGATTCAGCAATCCCGTGGACCTGGCGATCTCCGGCGACGGTAGGCTCTATGTGTTGAGCCGTACCAATCCCACGCAGACCTATGGCATTCGCATAGGGATATGCGACCTGGAGGACGGCTACTTCGGGGACTTTGGGTCCTACGGCACCGGAGGGGGACAGTTCATCTGGCCCACCGCGCTGGCTTTCGACAGTCGGGACAACCTGTACCTGGCCGACGAGCACAACAACCGCATTACCGTATTCGATAAGTCGGGAGCCTACCTGCGCCAGTGGGGCGTTGTGGGCGATGCAGAGGGGCAGATTAATGGGCCCTCCGGCATGGCATTCGATACCGATGACAACCTCTATGTCGTCGATCATCGCAACCATCGAGTCCAGAAGTTCACACGCGACGGTGAATACCTTCTCGGCTGGGGCGAGCGAGGTAGAGGCGAGGGACAGCTCGACCTGCCATGGGGTGTCACCTTGGATTATGAAGACAACGTCTATGTCGCCGACTGGCGCAACGACCGAATTCAAAAATTCGCCGGCGATGGTAGATTCCTGGCGCGGTTCGGCGAGTCCGGACACGGCGATGGTCAGTTCAACCGGCCCTCAAGCGTGGCGGTGGACGCCGGAGGGCGCATATATGTTGCCGACTGGGGCAACGAAAGGGTCCAGGTGCTGGGGCCGGACGGCGGCTTCATCCAGAAGCTGCGCGGTGAGTCCAGACTCTCCAGGTGGGCGGAGGAGTTCTTCGAATCGAGCCCCCATGAGAAGGAATCGAGAGACAAGGCTAACCTGGTGCCCGAGCTTACAGGTGAGGTGGAAACACCATACGAGGAGGCGGCCCGGATCGAGCAGTATTTCTGGGGTCCCGTGTCGGTGAAGCTGGACGTGGGCGGCCGGCTCTACGTAACCGAGACGAACCGGCACCGTATTCAGGTCTACGTGCCCGCGACCTAGGGCCCCAGGACGGCTGCTTGCTTCACGAGATGTGGGCCGGCGCTGAGGCGCGCTGTGTGCAAAAATGAGCTGACTCGAGTACGAGCTATCGTTCGTGGACGTGTGCAGGGGGTGTTATTTCGGTATTTTGCTCGAGAACACGCCCAACGGCTGGGACTGGTGGGATGGGTCCGCAATCTCTCCGATGGCATGAGCGTGGAGGTGATTGCCGAAGGCCCTCATGCCGCCCTCCAGGAGCTGGTGGCGCACCTGCGCCGGGGGCCGCCCGGCGCCTACGTGCAGGCCAGTGATGTTGAATGGGAATCGGCACGGTCGGAGTTCAGCTCCTTCTGGGTCCGCTGAAACGCCCTCGCTCGGTCCGTGGCTGGCCGGCCGCGACATCCTGAGGGTGGGCCAGTGGCGCCATTCCAATGCCGGTCGTCAAGGTCAACGGCCTCTCACGACGGCAGCCTGCGTTGTGTTTGTGACTCTGGCACGCCAACCAAACGGCGAGGTGGCAGGCCTGCCAGAGACCAGGGTGTTGCCGGATAGAGCAGGCTGTAGATGTCCCCTCGCTGATTCCGGGCCCTCTTGCGTTTGGGACAAGTAAGAAGTAACCCAGGCAGCCTGGTTTCGTTTAGAATAGGCGCAGGAAAGGAGGGGAAATGCCTGTACTAGACAAGAAAGACTCGCCATTTGAGGAGATTGCTCCGGGCATCAAGAGATGGGAGCTTGTGAACGGCGAGCGGGGCGCAGAGTCCCTCACCGTGGCCGACGTGATCTTGGATTCTGGAACGAAGGTCCCGATCCACACTCATCCCACCGAGGAGGCGATGGTAGTCCTGGAGGGAGACCTGGACGCCATACTGGGAGACGAAGTGATCCCGGTTACTTCAGGCCAGACCGTGGTGGCGCCGCCCGGGGTCAAGCACGGATTCGTGAACCAGTCGGGGGCGACCGCACGGGTCATGGCAATCTTCCCCACCGGCAGGATCGAAAGAACGCTGGTAAAGTAGCCGGCGCGGGCGGTGACGCGCGTCCGGAGCGTCTGCGTAGATGGGTCCTTAACCCTCTCTGCGGCCGCAAGCCATCTCACCCCCGTGGCCTCAGTGGACCCGGCTGTGCGACCTCAGAGAGGCCATATGCCGCAACGGCCCTGCGCCGGGCAAATGCCCGTGTGCCGGTTAATTGCTCACCCGAATCTCGCGTGCTAGAATGCCGGGGCGACGCACCGCCCGTCGTTGAACAAACTCCCATGGCCGGCCACGCATCAGCCGTCGGTGGGGATGAGGGAATCACTCCATGGCACTCCCGGCCCGCATGAAATTCGGTATCTTCCTTGCGCCCTTCCACTGGCTCGGCGAGAACCCTACTCTGGGCCTGGAGCGGGACCTGGAGCTGATTCAGTGGTTGGACTACCTCGGCTTTGACGAGGCGTGGATCGGCGAGCACCACAGCGCCGGCTGGGAGACCATCGCCTCGCCGGAGCTCTTCATCGCCACCGCCGCCGAGCGCACCAGGCACATCAAGCTGGGCACGGGCGTCATAAGCTTGCCCTATCACCACCCCTTGATGGTGGCGGACCGGATGGTTCTGTTGGACCACCTCACCAGGGGCCGCGTCATGATGGGCGTGGGTCCGGGAGCGTTGACCACGGACGCCTACATGCTGGGGATAGACCCTGTGAACCAGCGCCGCCGCATGGACGAGTCGCTGGGGATAATCATGCGGCTGCTGACCGAGACCGAGCCCATCACCTACGAGTCCGAATGGTTCACGCTGAGAGAGGCCCTTCTTCAGCTCCGGCCGTACACCCAGCCCCACTTTCCCATCGCCGTGGCCGCCGCCCATTCGCCCTCGGGGATGGTGCTGGCGGGCAAGCATGGAGCGGGTGTCCTCTCGCTCAGCGCGCTCAACGGCGACTCCTTCTCAAGCACTCTCAAGGAGTTCTGGGGTATTGCCGAGGAGGTGGCGGCTGAGCATGGCAATACGATGGACAGGGGAGAGTGGCGCGTGGTGGTCCTGGTCCACCTGGCGGAGAGTCGCAAGGAGGCCATCAAGCAGGCCCGTGTCGGCGCTGCACGGTTTCAGCGCGACTACTTCGAGAACACCATTGGCATGGACCCCGTGTTGGACGGCCCCGCCGACAAGATAATTGACAAGATGGTGGAGCAGGGCTCTTGGTGCGTCGGCACACCCGACGACCTCATCGAGACCATCAACCGGCTGGACGAGGAGAGCGGCGGCTTCGGGGGATTCCTGGTCCAGGCGATGGAGTTCGGGACGCGGGAGCAGGTGCTTCACAGCTACGAGCTGCTGGCACGATACGTGATGCCCCACTTCCAGGGCTCCCTCACCAACCTGGAGGCCTCTCAGACCTGGTCTGCCGACAAGAGGCACGAGCTCGTGGAGCTGCGGCAGAAGTCCGTGCAAAGGGCCGGCAGCGACTACCTCCAGCGGCGGTAGGGGGGGGAGACGGCGGCGCGCCCTCGCGCCGGACCGGTTCTGAAGCCTGCCCGGCGTTGCGCTCCTCGACCACGTGCGGCCAGGCAACTAGCGGAACGCGGCATCCGCCTGCGCCGGGTCTCTTCCCTCCGCACGCGACGCCCGCTGGCGCGACCCGGTGGCCGCAGCTAGTAGGTCCGGCATGTGGACGGCTGCTTCCTTACATCTTCCGGCTAGCTTCCTGATATATCGTAAATGTAAGGCCATAAACACGCGTTTAAAACCTTTATGCGTAGGCGGCTTACACGAGCACGCCGTGGTTCCTACGTTGTTGGCCGAGTGATGCTGGTGGGAACATAGGTCGACTATGGCATCTGAAGGTAGACTAGCGTCTCTAGAGCCCAAGCTCATGCCCCTGAAGGAGTACAGGGCGTTGCTGGGCCGTTACCTGATGCCCCCAGTCCCGCTTGGTCACTGCGCTGGCGGCACTCCTGTTCAGCCAAATCGGCCTCCAGCTCGTCAACCCGCAGATAATGCGTGGCTTTATCGACGATGCCCAGGCCGGGAGCCCGCTCGGGTCCCTGATCGCAGCCGCCGGCGCCTTTTTGGGCATCGCGCTGCTCATCCAGGTGATGTCGGTCCTCGCCACCTATGTAGGTGAGCGGGTCGGCTGGACCGCAACGAATTCGTTGCGGTCCCACCTGACCAGCCATTGCCTGCACTTGGACATGTCGTTTCACAACAGTCACACGCCTGGAGAGATGATCGAGCGCATCGACGGGGACGCCAGCACGCTGGGAGGCTTCTTCTCGACGTTCGTGATCAACTTCCTCGGCAACGGGCTGATGCTGCTGGGGATCCTGGCCCTCCTCTTCCGCGAGGACTGGCGGGTAGGCCTGGCACTTGGGGGTTTTGCCGTCCTGCAGCTGATCGTGCTGTTCACCCTTCGCAACGTGGCGGTGAGTCACCATGAGGCGAGTCGCGGAGCCAGCGCCGACATGTACGGATTCCTGGAGGAGCGGCTGTCGGGCACCGAGGACATCCGCGCTAACGCCGCCAAGCCATACGTCCTGCGCAGGTTCTACGAGTTCACCCGTAACTGGTATCAGAAACAGATGAAGGCCGTGTTCATGACCATCGTTGTCATTAACACCACCTGGTTCATGTGGGCCGTCGCAAACGCCACGGCCTTCGCCATCGGCGCCTACCTGTTTCTCAACGACCACGTCACGATCGGCGCCGTCTATCTGATCTTCCACTACACGAACATGCTGCGGGGGCCGATCCGGCAGCTCTCACTACAGCTGGACAATCTCCAAAAGGCCACGGCGAGTATCGTCCGGATCAACGAGCTTTTCCGTATCACACCGAGTGTCGTCGACGGCCCAGGGGTGACGTTACCCGGTGGGGCGCTCTCGGTGTCGTTCGACGATGTTTCCTTTGCCTACGGCGACGACCCTGTCTTGAACAACGTCTCGTTCGAGCTGAAGCCCGGGAGGTTGCTCGGGCTGCCGGGACGCACGGGCAGCGGCAAGACGACGCTTACTCGCTTGCTGTTCCGCTTGTACGACCCGGACCAGGGAACAGTGCGCATAAACGGCACCGACATCCGGCAGCCGGCCATATCCGACCTGCGGGAGCACGTGGGCATGGTTTTGCAAGACGTTCGGCTATTCCACGGCACCGTCCGGGACAACCTGACATTCTTTGATAACACGGTCACGGACGAGCGACTCCTGGAGGCCATCGACGGGCTCGGCCTGAGGAGCTCGTACGACGGACTGCCTGTTGGCCTCGACACCGAGCTGAAGCCTGAAGGGGGTGGACTCTCTGCCGGCGAGGCCCAGCTCCTCGCGTTCACCAGGGTCTTCCTGAGGGACGCGGGCGTCGTGCTCCTGGACGAGGCCTCATCGAGGATCGACAAGATCTCCGAGCGACTCATCGACCGCGCCATCGATAGGTTGGTGGAGGGTCGTACGGTGATCGTCATCGCACACCATCTTGCCACGGTACGGCGAGTGGACGAGATCATGATCCTGGAGGACGGACGCGTAATCGAACACGGCGACCGCATGCGCCTGGCGGGCGACCCCAAGGCGCGGTTTCACCGGCTTCTAGAGGCCGGTCTGGAGGACGTGCTCGCGTGAGGACGTTACGGTACGTGTGGGCCCTCTACCGGAACCACAAGCGGCTGTTACTGCTCAGTCTGGCGGGCAGCCTGCTGGGCATTGCGGCCATGAACCATGCCTTTGCGCTGTTGACCCGCGAGGTGTTCAACACCCTCACCGGCGATGCCCAGGCGGGTTTCAACATCTGGACGCTCTGCGCTTTGTTCGTTGTCCTTGGAGGGGCGTCGGTACTGGTCAACCTTGGCTCTCTACTCGTCGACCGGATCAGCTTCTTTACGCTGGGGGCCGTGCTTCGCCAAAACACCTTCGAATACATCATGGATCTCCCCGGCGACAGGCCGCTCCCCGAGTCGCCGGGAGAGGCGGTACGCCGCTTTCGGGGCGACGCGAGTGAAGTCGCAGCCCACGTAATCATGTTTAATATGACCCTAACCGTCGTCTTCTTCTCCGTAGTCGCGCTCTACATAATGGCGCGGGTAGACCCGCTGATCACCGCGGGGGTCTTCCTACCGCTGGCCACCGTGACCGCAATCGCGGGGCTGGCCGTTAACCGCGTGCGGCGGTACCGCGTGGCCAGGCAGGAGGCCGCAGGCGACGTAACCGGGTTCATCGGCGAGCTATTCGGCACCGTCGAGGCCGTCAAGGTTGCCAACGCCGAAGAGCGGGTACTCGAGCGGTTCGACAGGATCAACGACCAGCGACGTGCCGCAACGCTGAGGGACATCGTACTCACGAGAGGGCTGATGGGAGTTTTCGCTCACATCGAAGAGCTGGGCACCGGACTCGTTCTGGTCCTAGCGGCGCAGTCGATGAGGGCCGGCAGCTTTACGGTGGGAGACTTCTCGCTCTTCGTCGCATACCTGGGTTTTGTCGGCCAGCTCACCGGGATCATTGGAGCCAACGTGATGTACCATCGTCAGGCCGGCGTCTCGATCGACCGCCTGGACAGCCTCATGCCCGACGCCCCCCCGGGCGAGCTGGTCAAACGCAGGCCCAGCTACCTGAGGGGCGCCTTGCCGGAGGTGCCGTATGAGCCAAAGACCAATGCCCACCGGCTGGAGTCGCTGGAGGCAAGCGGCCTCGCCTACATCCATCCCGTGTCGGGGCGCGGGGTCGAGGGCGTCGATCTCACCCTGCCGCGAGGCTCCTTTACCGTCGTCACCGGCCGGGTCGGCGCCGGCAAGACGACTTTGTTGCGGACCCTACTGGGCGTGTTGCCAAGGGATACGGGAGAGGTACGGTGGAACGGCGACCTTGTGAAGCGGCCCGACGAGTTCCTGGTGCCACCCCGGTGTGCGTACACGTCACAGGTGCCCAGGCTATTCAGCGAGTCGCTGCGGGACAACGTACTCATGGGGCTGCGGGAGAGCAAGGTGGACCTGGAGGCCGCGATCAGGTCCGCGGTCCTGGAAAAAGATCTGCTAGACCTGGAGAAGGGCCTTGACACGATCATTGGGCCCCGGGGCGTCAAGCTATCGGGCGGCCAGCAACAACGCACCGCAGCAGCGCGAATGTTCATTCGGGACCCTGAGCTGCTAGTCATCGACGACCTGTCCAGCGGACTGGATGTGGAGACGGAGCATCTCCTGTGGGACCGGCTCTTCGAGCGACGGGGAATGACCTGCCTCGTCGTTTCGCACCGACGGGCTGCTCTACGGCGGGCCGACCACATAATCGTCCTCAAGGACGGCAGTGTCGAGGCCGAAGGACAGCTCGAGGGTCTGCTGGAAACGAGTGAGGAGATGCAGCGTCTGTGGCATGGGGACTTGGGACACGAGGAATCTATTGATTCGGGGCCGGCTGGGTGACGGTGGGGAGCTTCGATCTCGCCGCATCGCCTCTTTACGACCGCCAGGTTGACGGAGCGGTCACCAATGCCGAGCCTTTCATATTTGAGGGGGGTGGGCACCTTCACAACGTCGAGCGACCCAAGGAGTTCAACAGGGCGACGCTCGATTTGTGCGCAGGCACGTCGGACAGCGTCATAAAATCTGTGCTCTTTCTCCCTGAGAGAGACCGGCCACCCCATAATGTGTACGCCGCATGGCCCAATCAGAATCTTTGCTGGGCCGGTCCTTGGCCATGTCGGGGGCCCTGTAGCGCGCTGGCTGCTCGGATGTCTCGATAAATCACGCCCCCTGGGACCCATGGGTAGAGGGACGGGAGCCCGGCCTGGTGGTAGTATTCGTCGTGCTGTCGAATCAGGAGCGGCAATTGCCACGGCGTCTTTCAACGCGCCCGGCACAGGCCTGGGAGGCGTTCGTCTAGAATGCGACCTTTCTACTTCATCCAGCTCGCCGACCCGCAGTTTGGCATGTACGCCAACCTCAGCGGCAAGACGGAGCAGGAGATTGCGGAGTACCGGGCCCGCGGTAATAACGTGCTGGCGTCTCCAAAGATAGAGGGGTTCGAGAGGGAGACCCAGTTGTTCGGTGAGGCGATCTCCGAGGCCAACCGGCTGCGCCCGGACTTCGTAGTGACGTGTGGAGACATCATTAACGACTGGAGCAGCCAGGACCAGGCCGACGAGGCGCACCGCATAGCCGCCGGGCTGGCCCCCGACATCCCCATGTACTGGGTGTCTGGCAACCATGATCTGGCTATCGGCTCGCTTCGACCCACGCCGGAAACCTTGGCGCGATACCGGGAGGTATTCGGCCTCGACTACTACACCTTTGAGCGCGAAGATGTGAGCTTCATTGTCCTGAACACCACGGTGATGCACGCGCCGGACGAGGTCCCCGAGGAGTGGGAGACACAGGTCCACTTCCTGGAGAGCGAGCTATCAGCCGCCCGGATGCGCGGTAGCACACATATCATCGTCCTGTCACATCACCCCTTCTTCCTCAGGAGCGCCGACGAAGACGTCGAAGGTGAAAGGCATATCGTGATCCCCCGTGAGCGCAGATGGCTGGTGCTGGACCTGTTTGAGCGGTACGGTGTGAGCGCCGTCTTCGCAGGTCACTGGCACCGCAACAACTACGCTCGAAATGGGAGCATGCTGATGGTCGCGTCGGGCTCTGTCGGGTACCCTTTGGGCGACGACCCGTCCGGCTACCGGGTGGTGAGGGTCTACGAGGACCGCATCGACCACGACTATTACGGCTTTGGCCGTGGCCCCACTTCGGTACGGCTCTAGCGCCCTGCTAGCCCCACCCAAGCCTGATCCGCGCTCACTGTTTACGGTCAGATGCCTGAATACCTGCCCACCGACATTCTTGGACGCACCGGCCTCACCGTCATCGTCGGGACGCTGAATCCGGAGCACATGCGGGAAAACGTGGGGGCCGTGCTACGAGGTCCGCTTCCGCCAGATGTGTATTCTGAGGCGAAGCGCAGCCTCGACGGCGCGGGCGTAAGACCACGGACCTCTACGTCCTGAAGACCACCCGCTCGGGGGCCAGGCTTATGATAACGCGGTTCTGGGTGCGGAGCTGCTCCATCCGGGCGGCGACCCTCTGCCGGTCCACGTACCGCTCAACGATGGCCTGGGTCTCGGGCCAAATGGAGTCGTCGTCCCGTACCTTGGCGTGTCCCCGAAGCGTCGCGTACTCCTCGGCCAGCGGCTCCGAGTAGATGCATACCGAGAGCCTGTCGTCTTCCAGCAGATTGCGGTACTTCACTCGCTCTCTGGTGGTGGAGATCGCCAGTCTGCCATCGGCAAAGCGGTACCAGTTCGGGGTGAGCTGCGGCATACCGGCCCTGCCCAACGTCGCAACGACGGCTATTCTTGGCGGCGCCAGGAACTCCTCCAGGCGGGATAGCTCCGCGAGGCTCAGGGTTGAGGTCAAGGCTGCCTCCTTAAGTGTGGCGCTGCCAGGGGTCGATTCATCAGCCGCCCGTCGGACCGGGCGCCCACCGCGCGGGAGGATGCAGCAGTGAGAGAGGGTGCGCGGCAATCTGGTCCGGCCGCGCCGCCGCCCTTTGGGGGCGTCCGTGAAACATCCCGACGCCTGCGAGGATACATCACGGTCTGCCGGGCGGGCAACCCTCGCGCCTCCCACGGTCCGCAGCCCAGCCACGCCTTTCCAGGACCCCACATGTAGTATTATCCTTACGGCACGCCGGTCGCCCGACTTGGACCGGGTCGGGCCCTGGACCAGGAGCAGAGCCGTGCGTGCTCCGCAGTGGGGCGATGAGAGCAAGCGACGACCAGGGGGAAAAGATGCTCGAACGCTTCAAGGTGCCTGCCGAGGACCAGGTGCGCGTCCCCGAGGGCTCGCTCCGGCGGACGGTGACCGCCATCTTCGAGAAGATGGGTGTTCCCAGCGAGGATGCCGCGGAGGGGGCCGACGTCCTGGTAACCGCCGACATGCGAGGCGTGGAGACCCACGGGGTGTCGAACATGCTCCCCCGCTATGTGGAGTTCTATAGTGATGGTGCCCTGAACCCGGCGCCCGAGCTGAAGATAGTCAGGGAGTTCCCCGGGACCGCGACGATAGACGCCGACCGGGGCCTGGGCATCATGGTGGGCCGCCGGGCAATGCAGATTGCTATTGACAAGGCTCGTGACGTCGGATTTGGCGTCGTCACGATGTACAACAGCAGCCACATGGGCGCCATCGGCCACTTCGCAATGCTGGCGGCACAGCAGGATATGGTGGGAATGTGCGCGGTGGCTGCGGGACACGGAATACTGCCCACCTTTGGCGCGGAGCCGCGCTTCGGGACCAATCCTATCGCCATCGCGGCCCCGGCGAGAAACGAGGCCCCGGTTCTGTTCGATGCCGCCACGGCTGCGATAGCCGGCCAGAAGGTGCACCTGGCCGCCCGGGTCGGGGCAGACCTGTTGCCGGGCTGGGTGGCCGAGCTGGACGGCACTCCGATCCAGGAAGAGTCGCCCGTTAAAGAGAAGGGAGATTACTACCAGCTTCCACTGGGCGGCACCAGGGAGCTAGGCTCGCACAAGGGTTACGGCTTCGCCATGATGGTGGAGGTGCTGGGCTCGCTGCTCTCCGGTTCACCCGCCGGCATGCTGCTGGACAGCTCCACCTGGATCTCGTCCAGGAGCCTCCTGAGCGCACACAACATCTCGGCCTTCACGGACCTGGAGGCATTCAAGGACAATATGGACCGGACCCTCAAGAGGCTCAGGGAGACCAGGCCGGCGCCCGGGCACGACCGGGTCCTGTATCCAGGCCTCACTGAATGGGAGGAAGAGCGAGACCGGCGGGCCAACGGCATTCCCCTGCACAAAGAGGTCATCCGGTGGTTCGAGGACATCGCCGGCGAGCTGTCGGTGCCCCGCCTGGAGCAGGCGTAGCGGGGGAGGCGGGCCTGGGCGTAGTTCGGGATATCCGGTCGCGCGGCCGGGGGGCCGGGCGGGCAAAACATCTCGTCCCTGCGGACTACTCCTGCACCAGCCGTAGTAGCGCCTCCCTTAGCCGGGGAGTCTCGCGTAGGGCGTCCCGCATCATGTCGATCTCGTCCGGCGACATGAGGAGCGGGGAGCGCCGGAAGCGGCCGTCGTGACCGTAGTGGCAGAACCGAATGCTCACGTTGCCCGCCGTGTCCCCCTCCGTGTAGCTGAGGAGCTGGATCGTGGGGACGTGATACGGCCCTTTCACCTGTGCCTCCTCGGCGATGTAGCCGCTGCCCCAGTGATAGCTAAAAGCCCGCACTTTTTTCTTCATTCGTGGCCTCCTTGTGGGACAGTGCCGCCAAGCAATTGGCGGCACTGGAAGAGCGATGTCCTGCACGCCGTCGTTGATGTCCCCGCCGACGTAGCTGGAATTGTACTCCTCGGACTGCAGCGGGGGAAATTGTGTGGCGCATCTCGGACGTCGGCCGCGCGGCCTGGCTACGCTTTGACCTCAGCGCATTGGGAAACGTGGGAGGGCCTCACGACGTCAAGCTGGTGCAGGAGGATCGTGTTCCCAAATGGCCTGCGACTTCGTCTGACGGACGTCGAGATGGTAGTCAGGTATGGCGGAGCCTGATCTCGAGGCGATCTCTCAGGCTCAACGACAGCGTCGCGGCCACTATTGCCACCGCCACACCCGCGAGCATTGTATCGCCGAACCCCCGCGCAACTGCTTCTGCGGCCGCGACCTCTTCCGAGACTCCTCCGACGGCCAATTCGGCCACGTAGGCACTCTCGCGGATCGTGAAGATGGCGCCTGCCACCGTAACGCCGATGGAGAACGCGATCTGTCGCCCCATGGCCACGGACGCCGACGCCGTTCCCAGCCGGTCATGTGGAGCGGAGCCCATGATAACGCTGGTGACCACCGGCTCGAATAAGGCCGATCCGGCGCCGGCCAGTAGCATGGCCGAAAGCAACGCCCACTCCATGGTGGCCGTCCCCGGGCGGCTGAGCCACAGGAGAGCCACGGCCAGGAGCACGTTGCCGAGGAACAGGAACAGCCGCGGGCCGAGCCGGTCGGAGAGCAGCCCCGCGATAGGCGCCAGAAATGCTCTTCCTATCGAGAACGCCGCGATGAACAGGCCCATCTTCGTGGAGGAGTAGTCCAGCGCATCGACGAAGAAGAACGGCGCCAAGAGCAAGATTCCGCCGTGCGACAGATAGTGGCCGATGAGCACCAAGACGCCGATTGTGTACTGTCTGCTCCTGAACAGCGACATGTCCAGTATGGGTCGCGCCGCTCTCCGCTCGGCCCACACCAGCAGCGGCAGAAACACGCCGGCGGCGACCGCCAATCCGATAACAGGCATGGAGCCGAAGCCCAGCTTGCCTCCCTGATTAACCACCAGCAGTAGGGACGCGAGACTGCCGAAGAGAGCCACCGCCCCTACAATGTCGACCTGGAAGCGATCGCGCACGACACGGTCTCGCGGTAGCAACCACCAGGCCAGCACAGCGCCGAGGACCCCCAGGGGCACCCTGGAGTAGAAAAGCGCCCGCCAGTCAAATACGTCAAGGAGCAGTCCTCCCAACAAAGGGCCCGTTGACAGGCCTACTCCCACCACCGCACCCGACACCCCTAGTGCCTTGCCGCGTTCTCGCGAGGGGAAGATGCTGGCTATCAGGGCATTTAGGTTTGACAGTATCATCGCCGAGCCGACGCCCTGAAATATGCGGGCGCCGATGAGCTGCCAGATGTTCGAGGACGCAGCCGCCATCAAGATGCCTAGCGTAAATACCACGAAGCCGAGGGTATATATCCGGCGCCTCCCTATTTGATCGCCCACCCATCCCAGCGTGAAGAGGAGTCCAATAGCGGTAACCCAGTAGGAGACCGTGACCCACAGGACAGTGGAGGTGTCGGTGCCGAACGCCTTTGCCAGGGCGGGGTAGGACACGCCAACCATGCCCCCGTCCAACGTGGACATCAGTGTGCCGATGGATATTACCGTCAAGGCAACCCACTTGTTACCCCCTGGGCCGTCAGTTTTCTTCGGCGCCGTTAGATTTGCCATACGGCTCTATAGAGTACTGGTTTGGTCCTGCTCGGGGGAAGATGCCGTCGACGCGTGGCGGCTCATTCGAAGGGGCTACCCTTGAATCGGTGGCCTGGGGCTAAACGTGCCGGCGGGCGGCCCGACGGTGGTGGAGCGAGTTGGAGAACAAGAACTCGTGGCCGTACACCATGGCGTCAAACCGCTGCTTCTCTGACAGGGCTGCGGCCTCTTCGTAGCTTTCGACGAAGACGTAGTGGTAATTTGCCTCGGTCAGCCATTTCACTAGGCGGTCCTTGACCCGGGGCACATCGTTGATGACCAGTATCGTGCCGGTATGGTGCCGAGCGTTCAATTCCCTGCCTATGTGAGGGCCAGCGTCAGGTTATTGACCACGGCAGCCGCCGAAGCCAGGGCATAAGGCACCAGCACGGCCACGTAGGCGGCCCGGGCGTACCCTGCGAGCCCGATCCTGCCGTAGAATACCCGTGCCGAGAACGCTATGACGCACAGCAGCCCCACGGCCACGGCATCCATGATGTACAGTCCGTTAAAGCCGCCCCGCCGCAAGGCCCAGCTTGCCAGCAGCCCGCTCTCGTAAACATTGTCCTTGCCGCTGAGCTCAAGAAGGACGTAGGTGCTTATGAGGTCCGACGCAGCCAGAAGGGCGACGAGGGGCACCAGCCACTGGTCATCCCACGGCCAAAGGAGTCGCGAAAGTACCCTCAACCGGCCCTCCATGGACCTGTCCCCGTGGAGGCTTCCGTTGGCCTTGGCTCTGGCGCTTCTCAGCAGGTGGAGCATGGACGACACCTTCGGGGGCGGAGGGCGAGGCCTCGGATGAGCAGCCGCCAACCCCGCGGGTCTTGCTTGTGACTGCTCGCGATCCCCAAGGCCATCGTAACGGCTCTCCAGCCGTGGAGCCCATCACCCTTTTGTATGATTGACGGGTGATTGTTCAGGGGGTTTGGCGAACGCCGGCAACAGGAATAAAAACAACCAGGTCGCGCCAATCACCACAAAATCACCCAGGAGGCTATTGTTAAGGCGGTTGGCGACTAATAAGGTATTTGGGGGCAGGCTGCGGACAAGGGGGTCACGCACCGTCGTGCTATAATTTTGATTGGCGTGGGGGTGCTCGCATACCTGTGAGGACCAGTGCTCTGATGAGGCTGAAGACACCCATCAGAATGAGGGAGCAGGGCTTCAGCCTGATCGAGATGCTTGTGGCCCTGGCGATTCTGGGGCTCGTAGGGGTGGCATTCGCCCTGGCGTTGCAGGCCGCGCTCCGGGCGGAGGACATCACCGGGGAACGGGTTACCTCGGAGAACCTGGCCAGGGCCCAGCTGGAGGAGATCCGCAATCAGGGGTTCCTGTCCTCGTACACCTCCTCTGTGCCGGTGCCCCAGGGATATGCCATAGCGATTGACACGCAACCGTTCTGTACTCCAGAGCCTTGCACACCGGACGGCAATCTCCAGATGAACACCGTGACGGTCTCTCGCGGCGGACGTACCCTGGTCAGGATCGAGGACCTGAAGGCAGGGCGATGAGCGGGCGCGCCCAACATGGATTCACCCTTATCGAGCTACTGGTGGCCGCGGCCATCGGAGGCCTGATACTGCCCGTTATAGTAACCTCGATCTTTCAGATGACCCGCATCACCGCGCGAGCCAACAAGGACTTCGTGGTCCAGCTCGATATAGACACGGCCTCGAGCTACTTCAGCCGGGACCTGACCCAGGCCAAGACCACCGACCTGATTGACGGCGTACCGGCGAATAGCATGCGGGTGGACTGGGTCGACGAGACGGGCTGGGCGCCGGAGGGGGCCGGGTCCCACTTCATCGAGTACACGCTCTCGGGGACGAACCTTCTCAGGAACTACGACGGCGCTACTAGCATTGCAGCCAGACGCGTGGCCGACATCACGTTCACCCGGAGTGGCAAATTCATAACCGTGACCATCAAGTCTACCCTGGGGGGCCTGGAGCGGTCCTTGAGCTACTTCGTCACCCCGCGAGCGGACGCGGCGTTCCAATGAAGACGGGCGAGGGCGGATACGCCCTGGTATTGGTCCTCATCTTGCTGGCGATGGGCGCCCTGATGATTACGCCTACCCTGCGTCTGGCACAGTCCAGCTTGAGTGCCACGCAGGTCCACACCAAGATCCTGAAGAACCAGTATAGCCGGGACGGCGCTGCGGAGTACGCCATCTGGGACCTGGTCCACGGCACCGCCCCCGCGCGCCTGGACGACGCCGGCCAGTGTCCGGCGGAGACCTGCACCTACTCCATTACCCTCAACGGCATCGCCACGGACGTGACCATAACGATGCGCACCGAGCTGGCCGCCAGCGGCGCTCAGGGGGGAGAGAGCAACAGGATCCGGCCTACCAAGACCGTGGAATGTGCGGAGAACGGCGTAGATTTCATTGACAACTGCAGCTCGCTGCCCGTCAACTTCGACGGAATGGTGGCAAGGTACACCATCTCGCTGGAGCAGGTGAGTCCGGATACCAGTGTGGGCCTGACACACATCTACGACGAGCTTCCTTCAGCGTTCAGCGTCCGGCTCGGCACGGCCACGTCCACCGACGGCAGCTTCCCGGAGATCGCCAGCGCCGCGGAATCGGACATCCAGGGTGGTCAGAAGGACATTGTGGAATGGATCCTCGCCTCTCCGGTGTACTTTCAGCAAGGCGAGATAAAGGTGTTCAGCTTCGAGGCGGACGTCGACAAGAGCGCCGGCCGGTACTGCAACGACGTGTTCCTGAAGATGGAGCAGACGCCCAACGAGAAGAGCGGCAAGACCGCCCACGTCATCGTGGGCACGAGCCCTCCCGACGGTTGTGAAGGTGGCGGCACTTTCGTGGAGAAATTCATCGACACCGTGGTGATCCAGCCCAACATAAACACGGTGGTGACCTATATCGCGAATGTCGCGAACCTTGAGCAAAGCACGCTGCAAATGGACAGCTTAAAGGACATACTTGATTCCCTCGCAAAAAGGCCTGTTTGAGATGAACCCTGGCGTGCGAAGGGGCCTGGAAGGGAGGAGGCCACGGGATGCCGGCTGCTGGGCTCACCGCACCATCTGCCGCGCTCAGGACAAGCGTGATCCCGTTGCGGTACCCCTTCCGTGGCTCAGGGCACCCGGTGGAAGCTGTGGAGCGGCGCCCTCATGCGGCCGCGACCGCAGGTACCGTCCCGACCGCCCGCTGAGCCGTGTTCTCCATCTCCACCAGGCGTGCATGGACCATCCGCTTGAAGTTGCACGCCAACGTCTTCAGGTAGACGGCAAGCCGCACCCGACGGCCCCCTCGCACCCGCAAGCGCCCAAGCCCGTGGGCGCGCTTGAGCTCGGAGTTCGTTCCCTCGATCCCGGCCCTTATGTCATACCGCTTGCGCCACTCCTCGGTGGCCTCGGCCCTCCGGCGCCGCTCGATGTTCACCTTCACCAGGTCCGCCTTGAGGACGTAGGCCCCCGCACGCCGGTCCAGCTTCACTGGGCAACGGGATCGCAAGGGGCAGGGCTCGCATGTTGTCCCGGCAAAGTGGACCTCTACCCGCTCCGGCGCATCCTTCAGCTCGTACTCCTCGATGGACGGGTGGCCGGCGGGGCACACCGTGGCCTGCTCCCCTGTGACGTCGATCTGAAAGTCCGCGGCGGTGAGCGGCGGTGGTCCGTCACGCTCTCCTTCGTGCGAGTTCCCCGGCGCCGACCCCGCCACCGGGCTCACCAGTTCCGTTCCCCGGCGCGAGGCTTCGAAGGCATTGCGGCCCGACCCATACGCCGTGTCGGCGAAGAGCTCGTCCGGTCGGACCTTCCGCTCCGCGAGCCCGTCAACGACCGGCACGCTCACGTCGGTGTCGCTCCCACTCGAGGGGGTCACCTCCACGTGGGTGATGAGCTGGGTGGCGTTCTCCTCGTGGCAGGTCTCCGCCACCTGCACCTCGTACCCCTTCCCCTTGTGGCCGCTGTAGGTCACATCCGGGTCGTGGGGCGATTGCAGCGAGTCGGCGGACACCTGCTTCGGGTCCTTCAGGGCCACGGGCACCTTGCATTCCCCAGCATCGTCATCGTCGTCCCCCGGGCGCCCGTCCCGGTGTTTGCCCACATGGCACTGCTCCCGCAGCAGCCGCTCCAGCAGCCGGTACTCCTCCAGCTGGGCAGCAGTCGTGCCACGGAACCGGTCCACCAGCCGGTAGAGGTCCCGGGCACAGACCGAAAGGCGTCGCCGACCCTCCCCCGTGTGGGCGTCCTCGTAGTGGGTCGCCTCGTCTTCTTCCTTCAAATAGCGCCCCAGGAGGCCCTCCGGAACCACAGGGCGAAGCTCTGGGTGCTCCCAGCGCAAGGCCCGCAGGAACAACCGCATCGTCTCACAGAACAGGCCCAGCCGGGTGAGTGTAGCGATGTTGCTCATGATGTGGGTGGAGTCCAGCCGTTGCTTTCCGGTGCGTATGCCCAGCGCCTGGATGATCCGGTCCGTGGTCTCCTGGAAAGCCAGCCGGCCACCATCGTGCTGCATCAGGCGAACTCGGAAGTTGTGGAGGGTCTTCTGGGGCAGGTGGGTCTCCTCGATGTCCAGCCGCAGGGCGTGGTGCCAGAGCAGGTTGAACTCTAGCTGCTCCAGGGCTTCACCGTCGGTGAGGTTGAACATCTCTTTGAGAAGGTGGACCCCGAGGACGGTCTGCACCGCTCGGTTGGGACGGCCGTTGTCCGCGCAGTACATCGGAGCAAAGAGCTCCTCGTCAATCAGGGGGAGCGCCTCGTTTCGGAAAACCTCGGCCCAACTCCCCTCCAGGCGCTTAGCCTTCTTCGGCGTCACCAGGAACTGGGACTGCCAGAGGCTCTCTTGCGGGTCTCGCGCTCGGAACATCCTCCCCTCCCTCGCCCGGGCGCTGCCCCAACGCCCTTTCCCCACATTATCCTCCCATTGCCCCCGGAGGACGAGGGGTTTTTACGAGGGAATCAATCTTGTCTAGCGGACTGATGAAATATGGGGAGTGCAGAGGGGCGAAGCCCCTTTGCCGGGAGCCTGAGGGTGGCCCTCAGATGCAATTTCTTCCCCCTTCCTGGCCATGTATGGACCGGACACATGGTGGACGGGTGTTCGGAGACATGGTGGACACATTTGAGTATGTTAGGCATCGTGCCTGAGGTCAAGCTGGGCGATTTGATGAGTGGCGAAGAAGACGTTCCAGACTCCATCGTCAGTTGTCGGCCGAATAGCCACTGGCATGCCCTTGAAGGCCTTAGGTACCTTGAAGATACGGCCAAACAACTGGAGCCTACCTTTGTCGTGAACACGGCGTACCAGGTCGGTTGGTTCGTACTCCAAGGGTGGAAGGACCTCGGGAAACAGTCTTTGGCTCACTTGGTACTTGGTGGCCGGAGTAGCAAGGTCAAGGGCGTCATGGGGCCGCTCCAAGTTGTAGATGTCCCGCCACAGGTCGAAGGCTCTCTGGCAGTGCGCCAGATCAGTGAAGCTGCTCCCCTGCAGCACTTCAACGGTCATGGTTCGGTGGAAGCGCTCATCTTTTCCCTGTGTCTGAGGGTGATAAGGGCGTCCATGACTGACTCCGATGCCCAACCTCAGCAGCCAGACTGTAAAAGGTGTGTAGGGGTGGTCTTGGTCATGGCCCCACGGGGAGCCATTGTCCATCAACATTGTGTTGGGCAGGCCGTAGCGCCGGAAGATAGCCGTCAGGCGCTGTTGCACCATCTCTCCCTGCTCGTTACCGCAGGCCTGCAGCCCCAAGGCAAACCGAGAGTGATCGTCCAGAACAGTCAGAGGGTGGCAGCGTCCTCGGGTAAGGGGGAAGTGGCCTTTGAAGTCCATCTGCCACAGGTCGTTGGGTGCCTGGTGTTCAAATCGCTGCCAGGAACGGTGCTTGGGCCCCTCGGCGGGGTCAATGCGGCCATGACGACGCAAGATCGCCGTGATAGTACTGGGGGCCGGCATGTCCGCCTCAAACACATCCCTGCGGTCCAAAAGCCACCGTCGCAGCTTACGAGCTCCCCAGGCCGGATGGGCCGCACGGGCAGACAGCACCGCCTGCTCAACCTGCGATGGGGTACGTGCAGGCGAGTAGTGAGGCCGCCGCGGCAGCTCGACCAGGCCTGCCTCGCTCCCTTCACGGAAACGCCCAAGCCACTTGTATCCAGTCGTAGGGCTGATCCCGAAGCGACGGCAAAGGCCCCTTTTGTTGGTGCCTTCAGCCTGCGCCAGCTCCACGAACTCTCTCCTCTGAGACATAACGGACATCTCCTTCCATGGCATGACCACCTCCTTGTAATGAAGTCATGCCTATTATGGTGTCCACCATGTCCCCGAACATGTGTAAGCTATGTCCCCGGTCTATACACCACCAGAGGGGGAAGCCCCCTCTGGACTCCCCCATTCTCCATTAGTATTGTTAGAGGCTCTAAGCCCACATTTCCCAGATCAGGCGCGTGGGTGCGTCGTAATCCGGTAAGAGTGCTGCCTATTTGAGCCGCATACCTGGGCATTATGGGCAGTGTGGGTGCTAGACTGGCCGAGCTAGCGGGTCTAGTTCTGGATACCGCAATCTCGCTGGAGGCACCCAATGGGTGAAAGCTCCGACACCCCTTTGAAGCTCCAATTCGACCGCAGAGTCCGCCTGGATTTTCGTGGCGCTACCATCACCTCGGACGCCGGACTCCTGGCATGCCACGAGCTTGATGCCGCTCTGGGGCTCACAGAGACAACCAACGATTATATCCATGAAAGCCGCACCGGCCGCAATGTGCAACACCGGCTGTTGCCCTTGCTCAGACAATCGGTGTATAGCCGTCTCGCTGGCTACGAGGACACCAACGACGCTGAACGGCTTGCCCAAGACCCGGCTATGCGTGTCATCGTCGGGTGGCAAGGTACTGATAAGCAGGCAGCCAGCACCAACACTATGAGCCGATTTGAGACTGAGGTGTTAACCGAAGAGGAGAACCTGGATGGGCTTGCGCGCCTGAATGTTGAGTGGGTGGACAGGGCCATGGCCCAGACATCTCACCAGCGAGTTATCCTAGACATGGACAGCTCTGAAAGCGAGGTTACGTCAATAGGTGTGTAAACGACATCAGGCGGCGACCTTCTCAGCCGTTGATTCAATGGCGATTCCATCCGCATACTGTGCACCGAGATAGACGTCTTCGATCAACTCAGGGGCCTTCAGACGCCTGAAGCGCTGTTCGGCGACCATCAACATTTTCCAGATCACCGCTATCGCCCGATCGACCCTCTTGTAGCGCTTGGCGGCATCGGTCCGAAGCCTGAGGGCCGCGAAGGGTGATTCTACCGGGTTCGTCGTGCGAAGGTGCCCCCAGTGCTCCTTTGGGAAGTCATAGAAGGTGACCATGCGGTCCCAGTCCCGCTCTAAGGCCTCTGAGGCCGCCTCGTAGGAATGGTCGCCGCACCACCTGGTGAACACCGTCCTGAGCCGCTCAGCCTCTGTCCGAGTCGGCGCGTAGGGGATAGTACGCAGCATGAGCTTGGCCTGGTCCTGTTGTCGCTTTGGAAGCTTGGCGAGCACGTTTACGATCTTGTGGTTCCAGCAGCGTTGCTCTGCCGCCTGCGGATAGACGTTGCGCAGAGCTCCCCAGATGCCCAGGTGTCCGTCTCCAACCACCAGCCTCGGGCAGCTCAAGCCCCGGCGCTTGATGTCCCTGAGCACCTCGGACCAGTTCTCTGTGGACTCCCTGTATCCAGGAACAGCGCTCACCACCACCTTGCTCCCGTCGCTCAGGGCCGCCATCACCACCAGTACCGCCGCCTTCTCCTTCTCAAGACCAGCCTTGACGTAGACTCCATCCACCCACATGTAGACCACTTCCAGGTCATCGAGGGGCCGGCTGCGCCATTGGGCAAGCTCATCGTTCCACTTATCCTTCAACCGGGCCACCGTGCTCGCCGATACCGGTGCGTCCTCTCCCAGCAGCCCCCGCAAAGCCAGATCGAAGTCGCCTTCGGATAGACCGTGCAGGTACAGCTCGGGGATCAACTCAGCAACCTTCCTGGTCCTGTTGACGAACAGCGGCAGCAGCCGGCTCTCGAACTGCTCCTCGGTATCGCGGACTCGCGGCCGCCTCAGCTGTATCGTTCCCGAACTCAGCGTAAGCCTCCGGGCTCTGCCGTATCCGTTCCGATAGCCGGTATCGTTGTCCGAGTCGGATCTGAGCGCCGACTTCGCCCTTCCCAGAAACGCCGTCACTTCCTCCTCCAGCAACTCCTGGATCAGCCTCTGGACCTGGCTTCGCACCCAATCCTCCAACTGCTCCCACTCCGGCCTTGACTCCGACCTACTCTCAGTGCTTTCCTTCCTCATGGGCGGTCTATCTCCTCTCTTGGGCCTCGAGCCCGTGTTGTTCAGAGAGAGGGTACACCGCCTGACTGTTTACACACTTTTTGAAGATACCTCTGGAGCCCGCCGATATGCGCCAATCCGCCTTAGGCGGACCGGAACACATCCCGAGGCACAGCCACCTCAGCGAGCTGGAACACCAGCCGCCGGGCGTGGCGCACCAGCCGTGCCCCGATCTTGATGAGCTTGATCTGGACACTGCGTAATGACCAGTGCTTGACCGCGTTGGGCAGACATAATCTGCGCAGGAAGTTTCCCAGGTTGTAGGCCAGGCCTGTCCTGAGACTTGTCGAAGGGATGAACAGAGCCGAGGTTACGTCAATAGGTGTGTAAACGACATCAGGCGGCGACCTTCTCAGCCGTTGATTCAATGGCGATTCCATCCGCATACTGTGCACCGAGATAGACGTCTTCGATCAACTCAGGGGCCTTCAGACGCCTGAAGCGCTGTTCGGCGACCATCAACATTTTCCAGATCACCGCTATCGCCCGATCGACCCTCTTGTAGCGCTTGGCGGCATCGGTCCGAAGCCTGAGGGCCGCGAAGGGTGATTCTACCGGGTTCGTCGTGCGAAGGTGCCCCCAGTGCTCCTTTGGGAAGTCATAGAAGGTGACCATGCGGTCCCAGTCCCGCTCCAAGGCCTCTGAGGCCGCCTCGTAGGAATGGTCGCCGCACCACCTGGTGAACACCGTCCTGAGCCGCTCAGCCTCTGTCCGAGTCGGCGCGTAGGGGATAGTACCCAGCATGAGCTTGGCCTGGTCCTGTTGTCGCTTTGGAAGCTTGGCGAGCACGTTTACGATCTTGTGGTTCCAGCAGCGTTGCTCTGCCGCCTGCGGATAGACGTTGCGCAGAGCTCCCCAGATGCCCAGGTGTCCGTCTCCAACCACCAGCCTCGGGCAGCTCAAGCCCCGGCGCTTGATGTCCCTGAGCACCTCGGACCAGTTCTCTGTGGACTCCCTGTATCCGGGAACAGCGCTCACCACCACCTTGCTCCCGTCGCTCAGGGCCGCCATCACCACCAGTACCGCCGCCTTCTCCTTCTCAAGACCAGCCTTGACGTAGACTCCATCCACCCACATGTAGACCACTTCCAGGTCATCGAGGGGCCGGCTGCGCCATTGGGCAAGCTCATCGTTCCACTTATCCTTCAACCGGGCCACCGTGCTCGCCGATACCGGTGCGTCCTCTCCCAGCAGCCCCCGCAAAGCCAGATCGAAGTCGCCTTCGGATAGACCGTGCAGGTACAGCTCGGGGATCAACTCAGCAACCTTCCTGGTCCTGTTGACGAACAGCGGCAGCAGCCGGCTCTCGAACTGCTCCTCGGTATCGCGGACTCGCGGCCGCCTCAGCTGTATCGTTCCCGAACTCAGCGTAAGCCTCCGGGCTCTGCCGTATCCGTTCCGATAGCCGGTATCTGAGTCCGAGTCGGATCTGAGCGCCGACTTCGCCCTTCCCAGAAACGCCGTCACCTCCTCCTCCAGCAACTCCTGGATCAGCCTCTGGACCTGGCTTCGCACCCAATCCTCCAACTGCTCCCACTCCGGCCTTGACTCCGACCTACTCTCAGTGCTTTCCTTCCTCATGGGCGGTCTATCTCCTCTCTTGGGCCGCGAGCCCGTGTTGTTCAGAGAGAGGGTACACCGCCTGACTGTTTACACACTTTTTGAAGATACCTCCTGAAAGCCCGGTGCATGGGCAGCAAGAGGGAGTCGCCTACAACGGCCACTTCGAGTCCGTATGTTATCACCCGCTCTTCCTGTTCAACCATTTCGGAGATTGCGAAGGTGCAATGCTTCGCCCGGGCAACGTCCACAGCGCTGAGCGGTGGCGGGAGGTTCTGGAGCCAGTCGTGAAGCGATACCAGGAGAAAGGAGTCCGGCTGCTGTTCCGGGCCGATGCTGCCTTTGCCAAGCCCGAGGTGTACGAGTACCTGGAGTCAAGGGACACTGGCTACGCTATGCGGCTTCCGGCCAACGAGGTATTACAAGGAAACATCCGGCACCTGCTGAAGCGGCCCGTGGGCAGGCCGCCTAAACCCGAATCCACCGAAGGAGGGCGTCGGGTTAGCGTCCTGAGGCGGCAAGAAGGTGCTCCTGTGCTTCTGGGATAATGGTTTTGTAGCAAAAAAACGGCCCCGGAAAAGGAGCACCCAGTAGATGCTGCCACGCAACCACCCCGACCGGATCCAAATCACCTTCGACGACCGCCGCTTGGTGGCCAATGCCGGGCTGCTCCTTCCGGCCACCCTGGCGCGGCACCTCGGCCTGCCCGAACTCGTCCGGCAGCGCCTCGACCTGGGCGATGCCCCGGGGCGGGCGAACACGAGCGACAAGATGATGACGCTGGTGGCGTCTGCGCTGGCTGGGGGCGACTGCATTGACGACGCCGATGTGTTGCGCACCGGGGGGACGGCCTGCACCCTGGGCGGCACTCTCAAGGCGCCATCCACCCTGGGCACCTTCCTGCGCAGCTTCCGGTGGGGCCACGTCCGTCAACTCGACCGGGTGAGCCGCGAGTTGCTGGCCCGGGCTTGGCAGGCCGGGGCGGGACCCGGCGACGGGCCCCTGACCATTGACCTGGACTCCACCATCTGCGAGACCTACGGACTGGCCAAGGAGGGCGCCCGCCACCACGGCTATACCGGCAAGCGGGGCTACCACCCGCTGCTGGCCATCGCCGCCGGCACCGGAGACGTGCTGATGTCCCGGCTGCGCGAGGGCCGGGCCAACACCGCCCGCGGCGCCGCCCACTTCCTGCGGGAGACGGTGGGACGGGTGCGCTACGCCGGGGCCAACGGACGACTCACGCTACGGGCCGACAGCGGGTTCTACACTCATGGCGTGGTATCCGTCTGCCGCAAGATGGATGTCCGCTTCTCCATCACCATCCGCCAGCACAAAAGCCTGCACAATCTCATCGAGGCGATACCCGAAGATGCCTGGACGCCGATTCCTTACTGGATGGACGGCGCCGCCGATGTGGCCGAGACCACCTGCACCCCCTTCCAGGCCGAGGCGGACGCCGCGCCGGTACGGCTCATCGTCCGGCGGGTGAAGCCGACGCCCGGTTCCCAACTGGCCCTCTTCGCCAAATACAGCTATCATGGCTTCATCACCGACCGGGACGGGGAGTTGCTCGAACTGGAGGCTGACCATCGCCGCCACGCCGAGATCGAGAATGCCATACGCGACCTCAAGTACGGCGTCGGGCTGAACCGTCTCCCCTCGGGCCGCTTCGCCGCCAACGGCGCCTGGCTGGCCGTCCAGACGATGGCCCACAACCTGGCCCGCTGGACGGCGCGGATCGGTCTGGGAGAGCGGATAGCCACCACCAAGACCCTACGGCGGCGGTTCTTCTCCCTGGCCGGACGGCTCACCCGCTCGGCACGCCGGTTGACCCTGCATCTTCCGGATCGCTGGCCTTGGGCTGAGAAGTTCAGCCGCGCCTTGGCCCGGCTGCGAGCCATTCCACTCCCGGCCTGACGGCACCGTCGGCGACCGACCCACCCACCGGACAACCGAAGATCCCCGCAGACTCGTGCCAGCCCGGTCCGAGAGAGTTCCCTGCTGCGTATTCTCTCGCCATCCCGCGCATCGCAGCTCCCGCAGACGGCCATAGGGGCCCCTGTGCGGCGATGAAGACCGTCCGCCAACCTCCCTACCCCAAATGGAACCCAGGCTATTTCCCCTGTAGCTCCCTCACCCCCCTTCCGCTTTCCTCACGCCGTCCATCGGTGTCCTTCGGTGGATTCGGGCTAATACCCTCTCCTCCAATCGCTAAGCCCTGCCGGTACCCCATTACCTACCAGCACCAGCCACCATTCATCACTAACCCCCAGGCCTGAGAGCCGAGTATTTCAAGTTAGTGGGCAAGGGTGGGCGAAACACCAGGAATTAGCCAATACAGACAGTTCTTGGCAATGCCCAGGAGCCCGTCTATACAGGCATTAAGCGGATGGCTGCCCGGCCAGGATTCGAACCTGGGTCATGGGATCCAAAGTCCCGTGTGCTACCACTACACCACCGGGCATCGACCGTGAGCCGGGCTGGCGGGAATGCCCCGCGACGCGGGCAGGCCTGACTCTACCGTGCCCAGGACTGAGCCTTCCACCGAAACAACCAGCGGCCGCGCCTGCCAACGCCCATCATAGGTCCATGGACGCTTGGTCAGGCTTGCGCCTCCGGGGGCGTCTCGGAGCCCTCGCTTCTTAACCGCTTCACCACCTGGTACACGTTCAGGGACCAGCCAACACCGAAGATGTGTGGGGTAATGATTCTCGCGTCGTCCGGGTTCCAGAACCTGTCCCGAATCCTCTGGACCGTTGGGACCCGGAATTCGTAGGGCACTATCAAGAACCGGCCGTGCGACTGCCTGGTCTTGATAGCGTACACCACGGTGGCCACGGTGAACGCGGTTGCGATAGTCCTCCATCTGATCAGGTTCTTCATGAGCATCCCCTTGACCCAGCACCTGCAGGCGCGCGGGCGTCATTCAGAAACTATTGCCACCCAGCGGCGGCCAATGCCGGCGACGCGATCGGGATCGGGTCCGCATCTAATATAGCGTATTGCCTGGCGCCGCACCACTCGCCGGCAGGCATCGCGAGTGGAGCAACCTCAGGCACATCGACTATACTGTTGAGGTGCCTGCGGCCTGGTAGAAGGCGAGTCTGCTGGCGCCATTGTGGCGCCCGTCGCAGGCTCATGCTGGTCCCGGCCGACCCCGGTACATAGATTATGGCAAGGTCCCTTGCGAAGGGTGTCTGGTACGTTATCGCGGCTCTGGTGACCGCCACGGCCGTAGTTGGGGCGTTGACGTCCCATCCGGTCGTGCTCGCGTTCGGCGTGATAGGCCTCGCGACGGGCGTGGTCGCAGTGCTCTGGAACAGGCTCGCATTGCAGGAGCTCTCGTACGAGCGCGTTCTGCCTCAGCAGCTCGTGTTCAGGGGCGATGAAATACCGATGACCGTGGCGCTGAGCAACAAAAAGCCCATTCCGCTGGCCTGGGTCCGGCTGCAGGACGATATCCCGAAGGCTCTTCAGATCGTGGCCGGCGACGAACCGAGAAACGTCAAGCCAGACGTTCAGACCCTGCAACACTCCACCTCGATGAAGTGGTATGAGAGGCTACGCTGGCGTTACCGGCTCCGGTGCACCCAACGAGGACTGTACCGCATCGGCCCCGCGTACATCGAGAGCGGCGACCCATTTGGATTCCTTCACAGCCGGCAGAGCCAGCCACATCAAGACTCCATACTTGTTTACCCGCAGGTGTTCACCCTGGACGAGCTGGGGGTGCCGTCGTCGAGGCCCTTCGGAGATGTGCTGGGGGGCGCGCGCATATTCCAGGACCCCACCAGGCCGGCGGGTATCCGCGATTATGAGCGGGGCGACCCGTTGAAAACGGTGGACTGGAAGGCGACGGCCAAGGTGCAGCGTCTCCAGGTGCGCACCTACGAGCCAAGCATCACCACCACTGTGGTCCTCGTCGTGGCGGTGGACACCAGAGAGCCGTATTGGGATCGGTACGATCGGCAGGACCTTGAGCGCGTCATCACCGTGGCAGCCTCGATGGCCAGCTACGCTGTGGAGCGCGAGTACGCTACGGGGCTGTTCACAAATGACATGCCCGTTCAATTCAGAAATCCCCTGACGGTGCCTCCCGCCAGAGGCCGCGAGCAGCTAAGGCTGGTCCTTGGGGCCCTCGCCACCGTGCGCCCTTATGCCGTACAACCAATGGCGGCCACCCTGGCCGAGCACTCCCAGCGTTTTCCGATGGGGGCGACCGTGGTCGTTGTCACAGCATTCATGCCGGCGAGGTTTGTGAGCGCTCTGAGCGATTTGAGAGACCGTGGGCACAAGGTCACGGTGCTGCATGTCGGGAAGGAGGCGTGCCCTAACCTGGGGGACGACATAAGGGTCTACGAGCTACGGGACCACTTGATGGAGATGGAGGAGGCGGGTGAGCTACTCGCAAGCTAAATGGGTCGTCGGCGCGGCCGTGGTGTCGGAGAGCGCGTGGCTTTTCTCCGTACTGGGGGTGCTCGCGGTGATTTTCGGCATGGAGGAGAGCCTCCTGACGTGGTCCGCTGTCGTGGGCCTGATGGGGTTGTCGGTGCTGGTTATCTACCTTGGGCCATCCAACGTCGCGTCGGTTGAGGTGGACTACCTAATCCGCGTCCTGATAGCGGCGGCCGCGGTGTACCTCGTAGTCGGCACCCAGCTTGCACAGGGAACAGCAAGGATTGACCTAGCCTGGGCCGTGACCCTGGCTTCTGGCTCGCAGCCGGACGGCTACGCCGCAAGGGCGATAGCCGGGGCAGCTATAGGCGGACTGCTGTGGTGGCGAGGGGCAAGGCTTGCCTCGGTACCGGAGCCGGTCTCGAGCCTATCGCTCAGCTTTAGAGTTGGGATATTCTTTCTCGCACTGGCCGCTCTGCTGGACATTTTCCACTCCGCCGATCTCAACACATACCCCATGATCTTCATCTTCTTCGCTGCGGGCCTGGGGGGGCTCATCATCGGGCATCTGATGCCGGAATCCGAGCTGTCCTCCAAAAGCTTGACGTGGCCAAGGGTGATCGTCGGGATGGTGTCGGCCCTGATGGTGGTCGGCGTGGTGGTGAGCCTCTCTCAGAGGGGACTGCACTCGTTCTTGTCCGCGCCGCTGGCGACGCTGGGCGCCCTGGGGCAGGGAGTGTTCTGGGTAATCCTCGCCCCAATTTTTTTGGCTTTGGACCAGTTCACCAACCTGGTGTTGCGCGTTTTCGACCGGCCCTTCGAGCCGGACGAGAGCTCCGTTTTGGGCCCCGGCGGCGACCCCGAGGTAGACCTGGAGCAGATGCGCCGGGTGATTGAGGGGGTCAGCGAGGTCGTGGAGGCCGAGCAGGAAAGCGGAGGCGAAGGGCTCGCCCTCCTAATGCAGATTCTCCAGTCGATGTTTATCATCGCACTCGCGGCAGTCATACTGTACCTGGTGATTGTAACGATGCGGCGGTTGTCGGAGTCGCGCAGTACCGGCACGCGCGGCGAGCCTGAGTCCATAAGATCGGACGCCTCCCCCGCGTCCGATCTCGCCAGGCTCTTGATGGGCCTGAGGCCGGACTGGTTCAGGAGGCGGAATAGGAAGGCCGGCTTTATTGTCCCCGATGGCCCTCCAGGGATCGCGAGCGTCCTCCGAATCTATTATCATCTGCTCAGCGTAGCGGAGAGGAGGGGATTCATCAGGCACCCGTATAAAACTCCCAGTGAGCTTCAGCCAGGCCTTGAGGAGATTTTCCCGGGAAGGCTGGTGCCGATGGCGACAGCGGCGTTTAACAGGGCTTATTACGGGCATATGCCCGCGAGCCAGGAACAGATCGATGAGATGCGCGCTTCCGTATCCGAGCTGCGGGCGTCTCCCTCAATGGGTCGGGGACCGAGTCCTTGATGCTGCGCCGGACTTGACCGAGGTCGGTGGTTCGCGCGAATGTGTGAAAGCGCCCGGCCGAATAGAGTAGAAACGGGCGAGATTCAGAACGGCGGCCTCCGCCGTGCTAGGTGGTGATATGGCAAGCGTAGAAAGCAGGCAGCTCCAGGAGCTCGCGACCAAGGTAAGAGAGAACGTCCAGCGCGTCATCGTGGGTAAGGACGAGGCCATCGATTTGGCGTTTGTGGCGCTGCTGTGCCGGGGGCACATTCTGGTGGAGGACGTGCCGGGCATCGGTAAGACGACCCTATCCAAGGCCCTGGCGCAATCGCTGGGATGCACATTCAGGCGCATACAGTGCACGCCCGATCTTATGCCGAGCGATATCCTGGGCGTCAATTTTTTCAACCAGAAGACATCTGAGTTTGAGTTTCGCGCCGGGCCTGTGTTCAGCCAGGTGGTACTGGCCGACGAGATCAACCGAGCAACCCCGAGGACGCAGTCGGCCCTTCTCGAGGCTATGCAAGAGCAGCAGGCCACCGTCGACGGCGTTACGATGCCGCTGCCCGATCCGTTCCTGGTGCTGGCAACCCAGAACCCCGTCGAGATGGAGGGGACTTTCCCGTTGCCCGAGGCCCAACTCGACCGATTCATGGTCCGGGTGCTGCTGGGCTATCCGTCGCCCGAGGAGGAGGCAGAGATATTCCTGAGATTCGAGCGCGATACAATCCTGCCCGACCTTCAGGCGGTCACCGGGAGCGAAGAGCTGGGCCGCATGCAGAGGCTGGCGACGCAAGTAAGAGTCGATGAGTCTATCCGCCGATACGTAGTCAGCATAGTCGCGGCGACGCGAGACCACTCCGGTATATCCCTGGGCGCCAGCCCGAGGGCGGGACTGGCCCTCTACAAGACCTCGCAGGCCTGGGCAGCCATTGATGGGCGGGACTACGTGACTCCCGACGATGTCAAAAAGCTGGTTCCCTCGGTCCTGCCGCACCGAATGATTCTCAACTCCACCGCCCGCCTCAGAGGCGATACTACCGAGGAGATAGTAGCCGACATCCTGTCCACTGTTCCCGTCCCTATCGAGAGGCGGCCATCTTGAATATGGCGGCGGTCGTGGCGTGCTGAAGGGCACCCTATTATCCGGACATTTCTGGCACGACGTCTGGACGATATTTTTTGTGGTGATCATTGTTGCCGGGGTCTTGATGAGCCAGGGGCTGGTCATTGCCTTCGGCGTAATGGGGCTTGCGGCCGGCCTTATCTCCCTCGCCTGGAACCGGCTATCGCTGGAGGAGGTCTACTACACACGCGAGCTTCCTCAACGACGCGTGTTCATCGGCGAGGAGATAGCGATGCGGGTGGCGCTGACCAACAAGAAACCGGTGCCGCTGGCATGGATACACGTGGAGGACGAGGTCCCAGCGGCGCTCCAGGTGGTTGAGGGTGACATAGATGTTAACGTCCATCCCAACATCCAGACTATCCGCCACTCATCCTCGATGGCCTGGTACGAGCGGATACACTGGGACTATCGCCTAAAGTGCACCCGGCGGGGCCTCTACCGGCTAGGGCCCGCCCACCTTGAGAGCGGGGACCCATTCGGATTTCTACAGAGCCGTAGGACAGACCCCCCCGTCGACTCCCTGATCATCTACCCCCGCGTTATCCCCCTGGAGGAGCTCGACATGCCCTCCGCGCGGCCGCTGGGCGATGTCCACGGGGGTATGCGCATCATGCAGGACCCCTCCAGGCCATCGGGCATACGCGACTATGAGCGCGGCGACCCTCTCAAGATCGTGGACTGGAAAGCCACCGCCAGGATGCAAGGCCTCCAGGTACGCACATTCGAGCCCAGCTCGTCCACAACCGTGATTCTCGTGGTCGCGGTGGATACGACGGAGCCCTACTGGGCATCATACGATCCGGATGCGCTTGAGCGGGTGATAACCGCTGCCGCCTCGGTCGCGAGCTACGCGGTGGAGCGCCAGTACGTGGTGGGGCTGTTCACCAACGACATGCCAATCATGGAGGGCAGGCCATTCGTCGTACCCCCGAGCAGGGGACGCGACCATATCAGCGTGCTTCTCGGCGCGCTGGCAACGGTCCGGCTCTACGCCCTGGCCGCCATGGCGGGCCAGCTGGCGCAGCACTCGCGACGGTTCCCCGCTGGAGCGACCCTGGTGGTGGCTACTGCCTTCCTGCCGCCAGAGTTCGTGGATACTCTAGCGGACCTGAAGAGCCGGGGCTACAAGATCGTCGTGCTATACGTAGGGGAGGCGCCTTGCCCCGAACTGGCGGAAGGTGTGCTGGTCTACGAGCTTCAGGGACTTCTGATCGAGCGACAGGAGGAATCCGAGCTTGTCGCAACATAGGCTGGTCCTGGGAGCGGTCCTACTATCGGAGAGCGCCTGGCTGTTTTCGTTGTTCGGCGCTCTCGGTGTGGTCTTTGACCCCGGCGGAAGCCCGTTGAGCTGGATTGCCGTACTGGTGTTGTTGGGCGTACCCGTTGTAGTCGTGCGACTAGGACCCACCGATGTATCCGCGGTTGAGGTCCTGCACCTGGTCCGTGCGCTGATAGGCGCCGTTCTCATCTACGTTGTGGTTGGTACCCAGGTCAGAACGGATGGAGTCGACCTGGCGTGGCTCACAAAACTGTTCTCGGAGCCTCCTCCAGAGGGATACATCTTCAAGGGTGTATCGGGCGCCGTTATCGGGGTGCTACTGTGGTGGCGGGGTGCCAGGCTGGGAGCGGTAGAGTCCCCGACGGAAAGCCTGTCGCTCAGCTTCAGGCTGGGTATGCTGGCCCTAGCGATTGCCACATTGGTGGATATCTCCCTCCCCTCCAACCTCTACATCCTCCCAATGATATTCATCTTCTTCGCAGCGGGACTGGGCGGATTGAGCGTGGGACACCTTATGCCCGCGACTCAAAAATTCGCCGCGGCCCGGACCTGGCCCAAGGTAATAACAGGCGTGGTGTCGTCCATACTGATGGCGGGCGTGGTCCTCAGCCTCATTCGGAAGGACCTGCTGTTCGACTACACGAGCCACGTGCTGACCGGCCTCGGCACCCTGGTCCAAGGCCTTTTCTGGGCCATCATTGCGCCCCTTGCAATCGCCATTACCGCGTTTTCAGACGCCCTCATCAATATCTTCGACCGGCCCTTCCTCCAGGCTGATCCTTCCGAGGGGGTCAGCGAAGAGGCGCTCGACCGGTCGCTTGAGGTTCTGGCAGCGGCCGCCGAGCAGGAGCAGGAGTCGGGGGAGGCCCTTTTCAGTTTCGTGCAGGTGATCGAGTGGGTGTTTCTGGCGATCGTCGTCATCGGACTTCTGGCGATGCTTGTACTAGCGTTGCGACGTTTGTTCGCGTATCACCCTGAGCGTACACTGGGCGCGCGCGAGTCCGTGACGGAGGACGTTGACGTGTTGGCGGATATCGGTAAGCTCCTGCTGAAGCTGATCCCCGGACGCCTGACACGGTTCAGGAGACGCGAACGATTCGCCTTACCAGACGGACCTCCGGGGATTGTGAATACGCTAATGCTGTACTACGAGCTTCTGACGATGGCGGAGGATAAGGGCTCCATCAGGCCCCGCCATGAGACGCCGAGCGAGTTCCAGCGCACTCTCGAGGGGTTGTTTCCACGAAACCTGGTGCGCATGGCGACAAACGCGTTTAACCGGGCATGCTACGGGCATCATCCGGCCAGTGACGATCAGGTCGCCCAGATGCGCTCGTCGATAAGGAACATAAGGACGGCAGTGGGAATTATCAGGGGGCAGAACCAGGACCTGCGACGCCGGGGTCAGTGACCTTGGCCCCACCGCTCACCCGGCCCGACCCGGAGACAGGACGGCCGGGATGACCATGCCCCTGGATGAGCTGGGCCTGCCCTCCAGTGTACTGGTGTGGCAGGCGGCGCTCCTGACTCTTCTCTCCTTCGGCGTGGGCATATTGGGCGGCTTCGTCGGTCTGGCTTTGGGCACGGTCCGACTGCCCGCCCTGCTCCTGCTCGGCATGTCATCACCAATCGCCGCGGGCACCAACATCGCGGTTAGCACGTCCAGCGCGCTAGTGGGAGCGGTGCGGCACCTCCGTGACGGCCGGGTGGACATGCGGACCGTGCTGGTCATGGGCGTCCCAAGCATGGGGGGCGCCTTCGTCGGCGGCTTCAGCAGCGGGCTGGTCCCGGAGTCATTGCTAATCCTGGCCGTGGGGATACTGGTGCTCTGGCAGGGGATTGAGCTCGTCGCCGGCGCTCAAAGGCATCGAGCGTCCGGACTGCGTGACGAAGAGGGTGCGGCAGGTCGGGCAGCAGGAGAAGACCTCCCCCGCAAACGGGTGATCGGCGGAGCAGGGACCGGCCTCGCCGTGGGCTTGGTCGGTGGCGCCGTTGGACTGATTCTCGGCTCCATAAGGCTGCCCGCAATGATCAGGATATTGCGCCTGGACCCCCGCGCGGCGGCGGGGACCAACCTGTTCATCGGCTTCGCCACGGGGTCGATGGGGTGGATAGGGCACGTGGCCCGCGGGCAGGTCGACTATCCCCTGCTTGGGCTGATGGGGACCAGCGCGATGGCTGGCAGCTACCTGGGGGCCAGGCTTACTGGTAAGGTGAGTCTCGACAGACTCGTCATGACCATGGGCCTGGTGCTGCTGGTGGTGGGGGTACTGCTTCTGTGGCGCGCGGTCGCAGGTTGAGCGGGACGGGACTATCGGGCCGGAGCGGAGGGGCTTCGCATTGCGCGGGGCGTCACCGCGGTTGACCACTGCATCACGCCCAGCGCCTGTCGATTGTCACCCCCACCGCACCGCATACCCCAACCCCTTTGCCCTTACACTAGCCGGTTGCCGAACAACCCTTTCGACCATCCCCGCTGTATTTGAAGGGCACCCAATCCGCCTCAGGCGGATCAGCCTGCTAGATCAGCCCCTCTTCCCGCAGCTCGGCGAGCGACCGCTCCGCGGCCTCCACGGTGTCGTCGATGTCCCCGTTAGTGTGCTTGGCCCCCAGGAGGAACCGGAATCCGGAGTCCACGCCGTGGTTATACATGGCGAGGGTAAACTGGTGGGTGCGCGCGGGAGCGTCGGACTTGTGAATCTGCTCCGGCGACAGGCTGCAGACCTCCCGGTCGCAGTCGTGGTCCACGCCGATCCGAAGGAAGACGGTGGAGGCGACGCCGCTGGCGCACCCAGGGACCTCCATTCGCGACAACATTTCGTTCAGGCCGTCCTTGAGCCGGGCGGCCATGGCGTCTGCAACGTCGTTGACCGGGGTGGTCGCCACCAGCTCCAGGGCCTTGATTCCGGCCGCGGCCGAAAGAGGGTTGGCGTTGAAGGTCCCGTTGTGTGCGATCCGCCGAGTGCGGTTGAACTCAGGATCGTCCGTCAGCTGTATCATGTCAATGAGCTCGGCCGCTCCCGCCACGGCGCCCCCCGGCAGCCCTCCGGCCAGGATCTTGGCATGGGTGGAGAGGTCGGCCGTGACGCCGTAGTATGCCTGGGCACCACCCTTGGAGGTCCGGAACCCGGTGACGACCTCGTCAAATATCAGGACCACCCCGTGCCGACGGGTCGCCTCCCGCAGCTCGCTCAGAAAGTTGGGCATGATGGGGACCTGGCCCATGTGAGATCCGGTGGGCTCGAGGATGACGGCGGCGATGTCGTCGCTTTCCCGTAGGGTCTTCTCCACCTCTGATATGTCGTTGGGCGGCAGGACAACCATGGTGCTCAGAGTCTCATCCGGTATCCCACCCGTCCCCGCGCTGCCAGCCACGGCGTAGTCGCTCCAGCCGTGGAAGTGCTCCCTGAATTTGATTACCTTCGATTTCCCAGTGTAGGACCTAGCCATGCGGAAGGCCATCATTACGGCCTCGGTGCCCGAGCTGTGAAAGCGCACCTTCTCCGCGCACGGAACCAGCTCCCGGACCCATTGGCCCCATCGGATCTCAAGGTCTGTTGAGGCGCTAAAGTGGGTCCCCTTGCTCATCTGCTCGGTGACCGCGGCCACGATGTCGGGATGGGAGTGCCCCAGGATCATGGAGCCGTGGCCGGTCTTGTAGTCGATGATGCGCTGGCCGTCCGCATCCCACTTGTGCGGGCCCATCGCGTGGGTCACATAGTAGGGGAAGGGCTTCAGGTTCCTGGTGTCGTGAGTCACTCCGTTGGGGAATAGCTCACTGGACGTAGCGTATTGCTCGGCGCACTTGGGGTGAAGCTCGATGTACCGCCGCTCGATTGACGTGACCATGGCTCGCCTCTGCAGGGGGGAGTGCTCGGCTCGCGGATGGGTGTATTATAGCCACCGCGATAGAATATGCAATCGAGAGGCTGACACATGAAGAGCTACCTGACCCACCTGGAATGTACCTACTGCGGGGCGACGCTCACGGCCGACGAGCCCGCCCGGACCTGCCCTCAGTGCGGGAAGGTGCTGTATGCCAGGTACGACCTGAATGCGGCGAAACGGGATCTCAGCCGTCAGGCGCTCAAAGGTCGTCCCGCCAGCATGTGGCGCTATTTCGAGGTGCTGCCCGTTCGCGAGGAGACGAACGTCGTCACCCTGATGGAGGGATTCACCCCTATTATCAAGGCGGAGCGACTAGGCCGGAAGCTGGGGCCCAAGTCACTCTATATCAAGGACGAGGGGACCAATCCCACCGCAACCTTCAAGGCCAGGGGGCTGTCCGCCGCGGTTTCTCGGGCCAAGGAGCTCGGCCTGACAGGGTTCACCCTGCCCTCGGCAGGCAACGCGGGCGGAGCGCTGGCCGCCTACGCCGCCAAGGCCGGGATGGAGGCGCACATCTTCATGCCTAAGGACGCGCCCGAGGCCAACCGGAAGGAGGCCGCCGCGTTCGGAGCGCATGTGACGCTGGTGGACGGCCTCATCAACGAAGCCGGCAGGGCGTCCCGCGAGTGGGCCGAGAAAAAGGGGCTCTTCGACATGTCCACCCTGCAGGAACCGTACCGGGCCGAGGGCAAGAAGACAATGGGCTATGAGATGGCGGAGCAGATGGGATGGAGGCTGCCGGACGCGATCGTGTACCCCACTGGGGGAGGCACCGGTATCGTCGGTATCTGGAAGGCCGTCGACGAGATGGAGCAGCTGGGCTTGATCGAAGGAAGCCGTCCCAGGCTGTTCTGCGTTCAGGCCGAGGGGTGCGCCCCGATGGTCAGGGCCTTTCACCAGGGTTCCGAGTTCGCGGAGCCGTGGGAGAACGCCACCACGGTGGCGGGGGGGATGCGCGTGCCCGCGGCCATCGGCGACTACCTGATTCTGAAGGCCCTCCGGGAGAGCGGCGGCGGGGCTGTGACGGTCTCGGACAGTCAAATAATGGAGTACATGAAGGTGGTGGCGTCGCTGGAGGGCATTTTCGTCTGTCCGGAGGGGGCCGCAACTGCCGCCGCGCTGGGCACGCTTCTGGCCGACGGGGCGGTTTCGCCAAACGACAGGATACTGCTGCTCAACACGGGCTCGGGCCTCAAGAACCTGGAGCTGCTCTAGCGCTGAGTGGTGGCGCCGAAGGCCGCGGTCTCCGCACTATGGGTAACTGCGTACCCGGTACCGGCGGTTCTCGACCACGACATTGGGTGAGAACCAATGCCGTCAGTTGGATCGGCTGCCGGAGAATCGCTTAAGCCATTCCCAGATACCGCCAGATGAGCCCTGGCCTTTAAGCCAAGAAGTGGCTCCGGAAATCTGAACAGGGGGATAAGTGGAATCGCTGCCTGATTGAGGGCATGATAGTGCTCTCGGAGACAGGAGCGAGAGATGAGCAGACGACCCCGCCGTAACCACTCGGCAGAGTTCAAGTCGAAGGTGGCTCTTGCCGCAGTGCGCGGCGACCGGACACTTTCGGAGCTGGCAAGCCAGTTCGATGTGCACCCGAACCAGATCACGCAATGGAAGACCCAGTTGCTGGATCGGGCGGCGCAGTTATTTGGGGCCGGGACAGGGCAGGCTGAAAAGCCGGTAGATATGAAGGTCCTTCACGCTAAGATCGGTGAGCTTGCGTTGGAGAACGATTTTTTAGAGGCCGCGCTCACGAAGGCGGGATTGCCGGGCGCAAGGCGATGATCGACCGCGATCACAAGCTGCCTCTCGCCCGCCAGGCAAAGGCAGTGGGCATCAGCCGCGGGAGCATCTACTACCGGCCACGGCCGGTGGGCGAAGCCGGTCTCGGGCTGATGCGCCGCATCGATGAGCTGCACCTTGAGTATCCGTTTGCAGGCAGTAGGATGATGCGAGGCCTGCTCCGCCAGGAGGGACTCTCCTCCGGGCGTAGACACATCGCCACACTGATGCGGCGGATGGGCATCGAGGCGCTGTACCGCAAGCCCAACACCAGCCGGCGACGGCCCGGCCATACGGTGTATCCGTACCTGCTGCGCGGGCTTGAGGTGAGCAGGCCCAACCAGGTGTGGGCAATGGATATCACGTACATTCCGATGGCCAGGGGGTTCGTGTACCTAGCCGCAGTGATGGACTGGCATAGCCGCAAGGTGCTGGCCTGGCGGGTATCGGTCACAATGGACACAGACTTCTGCGTGGAGGCGCTCGAAGAATCCCTGGGACGCCACGGCGCGCCGGAGATATTCAACACAGATCAGGGAAGCCAGTTCACAAGTGACGCCTTCACCGGCCTGCTGAAAGCCAATGGGATCCAGATCAGCATGGACGGGAAGGGAAGCTGGAAGGATAATGTGTTCGTCGAACGGCTGTGGAAGAGCGTCAAGTACGAGGAGGTGTACCTGAAAGCCTACGAATCGGTCCCGGAAGCCAGAACTGGACTCGGGCGGTACTTCGAGTTTTACAATGCCGGACGGCCCCATTCGAGCCTTGGAGGAATGACGCCGGACCAGTTCTTTGACAGAGCGCCTGCCGAGTCCGCGGCGGCCTAACGCACGGCAGCGCGATTCCACTTATCAAACCGGGCAGCGCTGTTCAGACAAACGAGACCACCTCTTTATCAATGTGTTGCCTCGCCTGACACACTTAACCGTTTGTGGCAGGTAGGTCTGGTACTCTCGTACTTCTTGAGAGCTTAAATCCTTCTTAAACTCAATAGTAACGCGATCCCGCTCTGACTGCATGGTGGCCTTCTTGCTCCGGTACAAGATGTCCTGCCAGTCTCGCCTACTGGGATCATACAACTTCTCGACGGGCTCGTTGGGAAAAACATCTGGTACGTTTCGCTCAGCGTACTTGTACAAATCTCTCATCACCGCACGTCCCAGTTCCAACTCGTCGTCCCCAGGCATATCAAGACTCTTGAGGCCGTCGAGATAGAGATAGCAAAACCATTTATAGAGCGGATTGTCTTCCGAGATAATTTTTGCAAGTCTGGTCTTGTTTCTCGCTGTCTCCTCGAACTGGACATCGAAATCCACTCTTTTTATCCGAGACTTGGCCCATCCCTTGAGGCTGAACGTGTTTGACGACATGATGATCTGGGGCGCCACGTATTCCCCTGTCCACCACACGTCCCAGTATGACTTGATCACCTGCTCGAAACTACTACTTCGGGAAGGGGTCACATCGTCGAACACCAAAGGAAACACCGTGCCGAAGGATGCAACTGTGCGAACTTTGCTCATGGTGAACTCGGTCCCGGATAATTCGCGTACATAGTGTCCAGTGAGGAGCTTGAGAATATAGCGGAAAAACGTGGTCTTCCCATTCTGCGATGGCCCGTAGACGTACAGGAAACGTGGACCACGTGTATCCAGTACCCCGATATTGCTCCGCCGTCTGATCTTCATGAATTCGTTGAAGAACGGCGCACAGAATACATATAGAAGTGCTTCGAACATACTCGTCTTGGCAAACTGGATGTCGGTTGACTGGCCCCATTCCACCGTATGCAGATAGGCCTCGATTTATTCCAGCGCTGCATTAACGGACGCATGATCGGGCAGTGATTCAGAGAGCGAGGTGACCGACCCATTTATCCCCAGCAAAACCTCATGCGTGCTCGCATTCACCCGCATGAGAGGAATGCCATGTACCTCCTGCACATAACGGATGTACGCGGTACCATTGACGTGTATTTCATTAGTCGTGACCACCGGATTGACCGGCGCAAGGAATCTTTCGATACTCTTTCTTGCCTTGGGCGCGTCGGGAATCTGTACCGTGATGATCGGCTCCCCACGTGACCCGTTGGTCTCAAGTGATTCAATGGAGATCTGTTGAATAGACCCCCTGAACTCCTTTTCGACCTCGTCAGCCTGTGCTCCTTTTAACCACACCCCTATTAATTGTTTTCTGTCAACTGCTGGTCGCTCACGGATTAGAGTCATGAGGTCGTCCATGAAGAGGGTGCAGCCTTTCATGTGAACCTGAAAATCCTTTTCCACCTGAGCAAGCCAGGGGTGGTCATCGGGTAAGTCAACATACCAGGCGTAGTTCATCTGCCGGGTGGCCTTGCGTGCTGTCTGGGTCATGTTCGCACTGCTCTGAATAACGCGAGTGAGCCCCGGCTTTCCCAAGAAGTAGAGTTTGGTATGGATGGTCCGCTTGGGCACGAAGATTCTCAATGCTCCACTCTCCACTCGTTCGGCCATTTCCTCTACGACCTCTACGTTCTTTTCGGCTAACCCCTGGCGGCAGTTTTCAGATGTGAGGCCTTCACCCACAATCATCTCAACCTCGGTGTAGCCCTGCTTGAATAATTCCAGAAGGAGATCTGGTGAGGCGACGTAAGAAATCGCCTTGAGCGTCTTAAACCGGAATTACCCATATCAAGCTGCCTGGGTCCAAGCAACGCACCATCCTCGACGAGAGCCATCGTAGTATCAGTCACGGATGCCGTCAACCATCCAATCAAGCTCACAAAACCATCTCTCGGCGTGGTGAGTTAGCAGCCCCAGGCAGCAGAGGCGGCTTTCACCACGTTTGCACTCCCTTCAAACTCCTCCGGGCGCGCACCTCGCCCTTGGTTGCCTCTCTTCACCTCTGATGACCTCAAGGATAATCGCTACCCTGGTGCTGGATGGAGCCCGGCGATACGCTCCAACACTTGCCGGAATACCTCCCGGGACACTGCCACCTCAGCAAGCTGAAACACCAACCTCCTGGCATGCCGCACCAGACGTCCACCCATCTTGATGAGCTTGGTCTGCACGCTTCGCAGTGACCAGTGTTTCACTGACTCTGGCAAAGTCAGCCTTCTCATGAAGTTGCCCAGGTTGTAGGCCAGCACAAACAGCCACAGCCTCACCTGGTTAGCAACGAACCTGTGACACGAGAGCCGCGTCCAGTTCAGGGCGTATTTACCTTCCTTGATCCACTGCTCGGCCGTGCCCCGCCCGTTGTAGAAGTGGGTTACGCCTGCCGGCGGTAGGTTGAGGTTGGTGACGACGAACCCGACCCTCGGGAATAGCTCACCCTGGCGCCACTCCACCTTGGCGACCACACGCCGGGGAATGTCCCAGCTCTGGGCCTGGTAAACGAAGTCGTGATACCGGACTACGGGCTTCCCTTCGACAGGCTCAGGGCAGGCTTTAGGCGGCCTGCCCACGGGCCGCTTCAGCAGGTGCCGGATGTTTCCTTGTAATACCTCGTTGGCCGGAAGCCGCATAGCGTAGCCAGTGTCCCTTGACTCCAGGTACTCGTACACCTCGGGCTTGGCAAAGGCAGCATCGGCCCGGAACAGCAGCCGGACTCCTTTCTCCTGGTATCGCTTCACGACTGGCTCCAGAACCTCCCGCCACCGCTCAGCGCTGTGGACGTTGCCCGGGCGAAGCATTGCACCTTCGCAATCTCCGAAATGGTTGAACAGGAAGAGCGGGTGATAACATACGGACTCGAAGTGGCCGTTGTAGGCGACTCCCTCTTGCTGCCCATGCACCGGGCTTTCAGAGCTGTCCATGTCTAGGATAACTCGCTGGTGAGGTGTCTGGGCCATGCCCCTGTCCACCCACTCAACATTCAGGCGCGCAAGCCCATCCAGGTTCTCCTCTTCGGTTAACACCTCAGTCTCAAATCGGCTCATAGTGTTGGTGCTGGCTGCCTGCTTATCAGTACCTTGCCACCCGACGATGACACGCATAGCCGGGTCTTGGGCAAGCCGTTCAGCGTCGTTGGTGTCCTCGTAGCCAGCGAGACGGCTATACACCGATTGTCTGAGCAAGGGCAACAGCCGGTGTTGCACATTGCGGCCGGTGCGGCTTTCATGGATATAATCGTTGGCTGTCTCTGTGAGCCCCAGAGCGGCATCAAGCTCGCGGCATGCCAGGAGTCCGGCGTCCGAGGTGATCGTAGCGCCACGAAAATCCAGGCGGACTCTGCGGTCGAATTGGAGCTTCAAAGGGGGGTCGGAGCTTTCACCCATTGGGTGCCTCCAGCGAGATTGCGGTATCCAGAACTAGACCCGCTAGCTCGGCCAGTCTAGCACCCACACTGCCCATAATGCCCAGGTATGCGGCTCAAATAGGCAGCACTCTTACCGGATTACAACGCACCCACGCGGCTGATCTGGGAAATGTGGGTTGAACTGATATTCGTCAGTATATTGGGAGGCATTTTCGACTGGTTCAACAACGTCTCCGACTTTCTGCTTGGAACCAACGCCACCGCCTGGATGATCGAAACGGGCGTGGAGACGACCGGCGGCAACGCCGCGCTGTTCGACATCAGCAGCCCGCCGGGAGCCCTGCGCGCCTTCCTAATCCTGTTGGCGTACGTTGTGGTTCTGGGCGGAACGGCGTTTTGGCTGTTCCAGTGCAAGGACGTGACAGGAGCGCGGGGCGAATGATCATGTTGGTGCTTCGCCTCATCCGTTGGGAGTGGTTCAAGCTGCGCAAGAGGTGGATGCCCTGGATTCTCCTGGCTATCGCCATTGCCATGACTCAGCTCCTCCTATGGGGCGACTATTCGGAGTACCAGAATGTCCGCAGACATGAGGGCATCGTCTATGGTGGCAACTTCTCTGGGAACCGCGTCCAGATCTCGTGCGTGGACATAGTAGAGGGCACCGTCGATGCCAAGCTAGCGCTAATGCCGGAACAATCCCGGCAGAGGGCTCTTGAGGCCGTGGAGGAGAGACGGGCAAGTGAGCTGAGTTGTGAAGAGGTCCTTGAAGAGGGCGCTGAGCAGTATGACAAGCGCCGTGGCTTCTACCGTGAGGGCTTGGTCCTTCCGAGCAGCCTCTCCAATGGCCTCAGCGGTGCGACCTCCATCGGAATACTGCTCATCATGATCCTAGGAGCGTCCGCCATGGGGGTCGAATACGGATGGGGAACACTGCGAACGGGCTTGGTCACGGGTATTAGTCGCCGGCAGTTCCTGGGCGCAAAGGTATTGTCGCTGCTCCTGCTCGGCGCCGCCGGGCTCACCATCGTTGCTCTAAGCGTCCTGGTCGGTAGCCTGATCTACGCTTCGCTGGTTAGCGGCGACGGCGCGGGAATCGCGGACTCGGGCCAGTGGTCCACCGCCGTGGTCATGTTCGGCAAAGCGGTCTATGCGCTGGTCCCCTACCTCGTCTTGGCGCTGTTCCTATCGGTGTTGACCTCATCATCGAGCATGGGAATCGCGTTCTCGCTGGCGTATGTCGTCGTCGAGATCATACTCCTTCAGTTCCTGAGCGACCTGTTCGAGTGGTTTGGCACTTTAACCGGCTTCATGCTTGGACCCAACATTGCGGGCTGGATGACCCAGGCTGGAGTCCGCAGCAACTCATGGATAGCCGACGCCGGAGTCTTCACTCAGACCGGCGGTCTGGTCAGGATTAGCGACCTGCCGAGCCAGTTGCATGCTTTCCTTGTCCTCACGGCATATATCGTCGTGCTCGGCTGCGCGGCCCTCTGGCTCATCCGACGTCGGGACATCGCTGGGGCCAGAGGCGAATGATCGTCGACGTCCTGCGTCTGATCCGCTGGGAGTGGTTCAAACTCCGTAAACGCTGGATGCCCTGGATTCTCTTGATCGTCGCCCTCGCCGTCGTTCAGGCTACCCTCTGGGGTTTCTACGCTTCATACGGGAACGTGGGCAACGAATACGCCTCTGGCTACCCCGGAATACCGGATGCCCGTGGAAGGTCTCCCATAATCAGGATCTCGTGCGCCGACATCCTCGACGGGACCGCCGATGCCAAGGTGGAAATGGTGATCGGCGAGATGCGCGAGGACGCTCGCAAGAGGGTCGAGCAACGACGAGAGCACCAAAATTGCCCAGATATCGTTGAAGAGATAGCGGAGGTCCGTGAGCGTCACCGAGGGTTCTTCGTCCTTCCAGGCGGTCTCGCCAACGCCCTCGGAGTCGCCCATTACATCGGCCTTCTTCTCGTCATGATCCTGGGAGCGTCGACAGTCGGCGGGGAGTACGGCTGGGGCACCTTACGAACAGCGTTGACGAAGGGTACCGGCAGGTGGCAGTTCCTGGGGGCGAAATCGTTGTCGCTCGTGCTATTTAGTGTTGCCGGGCTGCTTGTCGTATCTCTGACCGTCGTGGTCAGCAGCCTGATCGCCGCTTCACTCACACTAGGCGACGGCGGTGGGCTGGTCGGTGCCGGCCAGTGGTCAACGGTGGCCGTGATGTTCGGCAAGGCGACCTATGTGCTGGTCGCGTACGCCATCCTTGCGCTGTTCCTCACGGTACTGACCTCATCGTCGAGCATGGGGGTCGCGACGTCTCTTGCTTACTACTTCGCTGAGTTCCTACTCGGACGCATTCTCGCCTGGTTCGACAACGTGTCCGACTTCCTGATCGGATTCAACACGGCCGCCTGGATGACCGAAACCGGGGTGGTGACGACAGGGGGGTCCCTGTTCCCCGTCAGTGACCCTCCTGGTGAGCTGCACGCCTTTCTTGTCCTGCTGGCCTACATCGTCGTGCTGGGCGCGACGGCGTTCTGGCTCTTCCAACGCAGGGATGTGGCAGGAGCGAGGGGCGAATGATAGCTCAGCTGGTGCGGCTGACTCGCTGGGAGTACCTCTTTGTTTTTGATTGCGACGCCTGACGCACAGTAACTCCCCTGCATAACGAAGCGCCAATGCGTAGGCGGCTAAACCCATGCGTTGTAAAATAGATACTTAGCACAGAGACTTGCTAGACTGTAGCCGGGAGGTGTACGGATGGCCAAAGGGACGCTCCGAAGAGTTGGAACGATCCTACTGTGGGTGGCCTACCTGCCATTGCTGTTCTTCCTGCTCCCGGTTGTCTTGTACGTTACCTTCGCTGGCGGGTCCGTGAACGTTCCGATGGGCTTTGGCGGTTGTAGCTTTGGTCATCGCGGTCGTAGTCTGGTCTCGTTCGGTCATCAGCGGTTCAGGTGGTTGCCTCTGAGTTCGCGGATGGTAGGCTTGGACTTGGAGGACCGCGGCTACCGCCATATTGCGGACATGGACTATCCATTCCTCCCGGTTGTTGTGGGATGGTACAGGTGAGGGTCGAGCGGGCCTAGCTCCTCAGCGCATCCATCCAGTTAACATACAAGTGGATACTCATGTGGGAGAGAGCCGAGAAATGTCTGAGAGGCGTCGATGGGGGATTGAAGGACCACCTCCGGAGGCATACAGCCGCGTGACCGACGCCGAGCGCTTTCGTCCGTTGCATCCCGCTATGCTGGAGATTATCGGCCGGCTAGATAGCGATTTCGAAGTCGAGCGTACAGAAGGGTATGGTCTGGACGAGGAACTGAAGAGGGACCTGAGCCTTGCCGGTCCGTGTGTCAGACTCAGCCCGAGGGATACTCACGCCGCTCCCATCGCGGTGGCATTCTCGGCCTTCCCGGGTCTTCATGTCCGGTTTGGCCGGTGGCACACGGAGCCTTTCCCGGTCTGTGGCTGCGACGCGTGCGATGAGTCAGCAAAAGACCAGATCGAACGGCTTACTAAATTGGTTGACGAGGTGATCACCGGGGGGTTTTGTGAGACAATCGAAAATCCCTTGATCCCCTTCATAGGACATGGTTGGACAACAGCGAAGTTCTGGTCGCCTGTCGGGAGCTACTCAAGTGGGTCTCGCCTCGACGGTCTCCGCGCGCGTGAGATGTCAGGCGGTCGTCTTCGACTGGACTTGGACTGGAAGCCGTGGTCGCGGAGATACATCCATCGCGTACACCTGTTTGGGAGGCACGATGTCTAGGGCTCTCCCTAAAGGCCATCTCATGGTGTCGCTTGGACTCGCCGCAGTTACAGGGGCCGGCTTCGGGTTGGCCTTCACGGTTCTTGACGACGCCAGCATTGGGCCGGCGGTTTCGGTTCTCGTGATCGTACTGGGGGGGTCCCCTCTCCTAGCAGGCTGGCTGTGGCCGGAGCTGAAGCATGTCTTGCTCTTTCCAATCAGCGTAATGGGCGGCATTTCCGTGGCATGGGCCATTGGAGGGCCGCTTGGTTTGGACACTCCCTTCGTTGGTTATGTGATCATGATGGGCGTGATCTACGGTGGGGGAGCATCCTTGGCCTTCTCCATCGGCTGGATAGCGCGGCAGTACCTTGGTCGATTGCGAGGCCGTGGCATGATCGTGAGCCACCTAGCCGTAGCATCACTGGTGGCGGCTTGCTGCTCCGTGGCCCTCAGCGCGCTCTTTATTGCTACGCCCTTTGTCGTGGGATACTGGTCCGCCATCCTGGCCCCAATTGGAATGATTGGAGTGGTTGCAGGGGCCGTCATCGTCTGGAGCGATCGCCACAGCGGTCGTTGGTGCTTCCTTGGGCTGGGACTGTCCCTGCTCTACCTGGGGGCGTCGGTTGCGCCGACGGTCTATGCGGCAACTGCACATCTGTATGGACCCGTCGCTCTGATCCTTGTGACGCTTGCTATCTGGAATGTATTCAAATGGAAACGCCATGTGGCCCACTAAGGTCGGTTCCATGGATGAGCATGTTTACGCGCACAGCACACTAGCCAACAAGGGAGCGACGGCGAAGAAATCCGGGTTTTCGACTCTATCCAGTCTAGTGCGCCTGTCGGAGGTTAGATCCTCAGCACCAACTCAAAGATGGTACTGTCTACCGTCAAGTCAGGCCCACCAGTCATAACTGCTCCACACCAGAGAGTTGAGACTTTCTTCGAAGTCTCCATCACTCACTCCTCCTCGGACGGAAGGGGCAAGTGATGGAGAAGAAAACCCCAAATACAGCGTCGATTGCTACGCCCTCAGCCTTAACGGTCGTTAGGGGTAGGCCGACCTCTCAGATCGCCATAGCGCGACCCCGCGGGTCCCGGCACGTCCAGTCGGCGTCTGGCACACTACCTGACTCCCCAGGAGGCGCACCTGACCATCTCTGCCGCAGAAAGCGCTCGGGATCGCCTCTTCTTGCGCTTACTTCTGGGAGACAGGAGCCCGCGTCTCAGAGGCCATTGCCCTTAGTGTGTAGATTACCGAACCTGCCCCTTCGGCCAATTCGGGATGTAGACGGGAGTCAGGGGAGGGATGAAGCCCAGCGCCCCGAATGGATCCTGGATTGATTGAGGCAGAACCGGGCCCTTGGTATCAGCCTGTGGGACCCGGAATCCGTTGTCGGCCGGCCCTGATGGCCTAGCGCGCGCTTGGCTACCTCCGGTAGTTGCGAGCCGAGTCGGAGAAGCCGTCCACCTCATCGGCGGTCCGGTCTGGGACCACTTCGACCTTGATCGTCCGGTCATCGAGCATCTGCACGAGAAAGACCCCGAGGATTCTGCGCTGGTCATTCAGCCCTGTCAGGCTAGGATATCCGAAGCGGCCGAGAAGCTCGTATTTCACAAGCCCTGAATCCACGGTGATCGTGGCGGGATCGGGGGCGTTGCCTTTCACCCCGTAATTGCCAGCGCACTGGCTGCATCCGGACTCGTCGATCCCCGTATCGGCGCCGATGCTGATCCTGATCAGCGTCGGATCGTAGTAGTCGTACACGATAGACAGATGCCCGTACCAGCCGTAGGGGACGCTCAGGGGCCCGGAGGCGTTGTAGGTCACGGTGCCTTCCAGGAACCAGTTCCCCACCAGCCGGCCGTCGATATCGTAGGCGATCTTACCCCCCCTGGGCTCAGCGGTCCTGGCATTTTTCACCAGGAGCTGACTCCTCAGCGGCTCCGCGAAGTAGTCGAAGGGATCTACGGTGTGGATCTTCCAGGGGCTTGTATAGTGGGACGGGACGACGAAGCCGCTGAGGATAACGCCGATATCGTGGACGCTGAAGTCAAGGCCGTATCTATAGTGAGCCTTCCCAATGACCTGCCCCGCCTTGACCGGTATGGCGGGAGATCCTTCCCAACGAAACTCTGGCCACTCTAGGCGGTTTTCCGCCTGATCGAGAATCTCCGGAGCGATGCCGCCCACGTGGATGTAGATCGTGGAGACGGTACAGGAGTGCCATATGATGAGGCGCCAGTCCTCCCACCGGCCGTCCGGGTCCTCGGTGCTAGGCCTCAGATGTCCCCCCATCGTCCTGAGCTTGACGATATACCCGTCGGCGGGCGCCCTGATATCGTATGGTGGCGGGAACACCTCCGGCCGATCGTGGTAGAAGTAGGTGTGGTCCGTGGGTGTCACGTGATCACCCCCCATCTGCCCCATGGGCGTTATGTCCGCAATCACGTCAGGGTCCATGGGTGACGCCGTGAACTTCACGTCCTTGCCCGAGCACTCGGGCGGCCCGATCCAGGTCCTGGCATCCTCGACGACCTGGAAGCGGTGCACCGCGGTTGTGCAGCCGCCGCGATTACACGCCTCCAGGGCTATAGAGGCCTCGCCCAGGGACGAAAAACGTGGCCAGAACCTGGTGTCGTTACCTGTGGCGGGCGAGCCGCCCGGGGCGGACCAGGAGAGCGTCCCGATGTTCCCCTCGGAGCGGAACCCACACTCCACTCGCTGGTCCGGGGGGACGCGCGTAAACGCGCATCCGAGCTCAAGGGTGGGCGCGGGTCCTGGGGGTAGCGTGGGGGTTGGCGATGGCGACGGCGTGGGGGACTGCGTTGCGGTAGGCGTGGGCGATGGCGTAGCCGTGGGGAACGGTGTCGGCGTAGGTGTAGGGGATGGTGTGGGGGTGTGTGGCGGCGTAGGCGTGGGCGGCAACGGCGCCAGCGTGGAGATGGGTGATGGCGCAGGCGTGGGGGACGGTGTCGGGGTGGAGATGGGTGATGGCGTGGGCCTGGGAGTGGCTGACGGTGCCGGCGCAGGCGAGGGAGCCGCGGTATTAGGCTGTGTGAGCGTCGAAGTCGGCGTAGGTGTGGGTGTCGCGGTTTCAAGCCGGTCGGCGGTCGCGGTCGTACTCGGCTCCGGCGAGGCGATAGCCCCGGCGGTAACTGCTGTCGCCGCCGGCACAGCCTCGGCCGGCGCGACGGCCTCTGCGGTTGGCGTGACGGCGGGCGTCGGTCCAGGCTGGGCGCAGCCGATCAGCAGCAGCGCGCTGGCGCCGTATATGAATCCGCCAATAGGGGTGAGTCTAATCCAGCTAATCATCGGATCGGCTTTGGAGCCCGACTGTCGGAGCCTCATCTCCACTTTTGTATCTGATTAGTCCCCAGCGGGCCACCTCCCGCGTCGGCGCCTAGCCCACCAAAACGCACCTGTAGGCAGCCCGAGCACGGCCGCCACCAATATCGCGAGCGGTGCGTGAAAGCTCCAGAGAGGATTCAAGTTGAAGTAGGGATCGACTTCTATCTCGCTGGGCTCGGTGACGCACACGGGCACAGCGAACGAGCCAGGGACAGGTCGGCCGCAAGCCGCTGACTAATTGATACTTTCTTGTAAAAGACAAAATGGGTTTGGCTTTGTTGACTCAAGTTTATACCTCGGGGGCAGCCCGCGTCTTGCAAAGCTGAATCTTTGCGGAGCGAGAACCGTCTGAACGGGCGGTGATCGAGACTCATCCTACCGCGCAGAGGCAAACCGCCAGTGCTCGCCTCTGGCTTTAGTGGAGGGCCACTCGTACAGGAGGTTTTGCGATGTCTGGCACTTGTCGTATAATCAGGTGCGGCCGACTCTAATCACCGGAGGTAGGGCATGACCAACCTGCTGCGAAATCGATGGGTCCAAGTGGCTTCGGGGTACGTGGTCGCGGCGGTCCTGGTCGCCGTGATCGTCGTATTAGCGGTATTACTGGGTTCGGCGGAGGAATCCTCTGCTGCGTGGGCCGGGGACAGGGTGTTCTTGACCAGTGGCGGCGCCATCATCGGGGGTAGCACCCTGCCCGGATATACCGCGAGCCGTAGATCCGAAATCACCGTGGACGTGAGCCTGCCACTCACGGCCGCCGAGGCGGTCGCGGACGGCTGGACCGACCCGATACTGTGCTCGTCGGGCAGGGGCCGCTACTTTCAGAAGGGAGCGGCGGGAGAGGGCGAGCCCTTTTTCCTCATGTACAATGCCGATGACCAGCTAATAGGCATGTACTTGTTCAGCATGTCCGAGATGCCTACCCCCTGGAAGCGCCTGGATGAGTTGCGGGGCGGCGGGGGTCTCACCCTCCTCGACTTCGAGCACTGGGGCCTGCTCGAGTACTTCCAGGACCCGTCCCGCGCATGTGGGGTCGGGCTATTGGGCCCGAAACGCCCGCCGCTGCAGGGTCCCAGGCGCTCACGTTGATGAGGCCCATCTTACCCGAGCAATCGGGGGTCGGACTCGCAGGCCGTTAGCGCGTCCACTGGTCCATTGGCGAAGTGGGGGCCGCGGCAGCGCCGGCGGACGCAGTGTTACCTCCCCTACTGTGGTGTTGTTAAGGAGACCGCCACCGGTCCTGAAGTCCACGATGAGGGACCACCCTCGATGACTCGTCGGGGGTCCTAATGGGGAGCTACTCGCCGGTCTTCAGCCACAGCTAACTTCAAGGAGGGGTTGAGAGTGAAAAGGTATCGCGCCGCGGTGATCGGATGCAGCCGTATGGGCGGGTTCATCGACAACGAGATGATCGGCTCGCCCACCATAGTGCTGCCCTACTCACACGGGGCCTCGTTCTACGCCAGTGAGAGGGTTGACCTGGTGGCCTGCTCCGATCTGCGCGCCGATGTCATGGAGGAGTTCGGGAAGCTCTACCATGTTCCAAAGGAGCGGCAGTACCTCGACTACCGGGAGCTGATAGACAGGGAGCGGCCGGAGATCGTCGGCGTGGCCACACAGCCCGAGCACCGGGCCGAGATCGTCATCTACGCCGTAGAGCACGGCGTCAGGGCGATCTACGCCGAGAAGGCGATGGCGGCGTCGCTGGACGAGGCCGACGCGATGGCCGAAGCCGTCGAACGCAATGGGGCAGCCTTCAACCTGGGCACCAACTGGCGCTGGGACCCGGGCTATGACAAGATGAAGGAGGTTATCGACAGCGGTCGGCTGGGCGCCCTCGAGACCGTCATCGTCTACAGGAGCGGCTCGTTGTTTGACGCGGCGAGCCACAACTTCGACCTGGTCATGCGCCTCAATAGCGACCGCCCCGTGGCCTGGGTCCAGGCACACTTGACCGACGGCGACCAGGCCATCGAGGGCGACAGGTTGATCGAGGACCCTACGGGGCACGGCATCATCCAGTTTGAAGACGGTGTGACAGCGTACGCTCTGCTGACCGGGCGCAAAGGGGAGATCGAGGCCATCTGCGAGCGAGGCGCGCTCACATCGTTGCGCGGCGGACTCAACTGGCAGTTGCGCCGAGACGGGGTAGATTTCAAGGGCCGGTCGTCGCTTGTGCCCGGGCGGTTCCCTCGCTACCAGCGCGCCAGCACGTCACTGAGGATCGTCGAGGACCTGGTGAAGGCGTTGGACACGGGTGAGACGACCAGAGGCGGTGTGCGTGTGGCCCGGGCCGGCGCCGAGCTGATCTTTGCGTTCATCGAGTCCCACCGGCGCGGCGGAGCCAGGGTAGAGCTACCGCTCGACCGTTCCAGGCTCAAACTCAAGCGCGACCGCGCTCCTCGGTCTCCCAGATACGAGCCCCGCTGAGAACGCTAAGAAGTTTCGACGCAACCGCAGGGGTCACTGAGGAATTGACTTCGTAGATACCTGGTCTCCGCGTACCCCGTGGTGAGCACTGACAGTGGATCCGAGGGCGGAGTGGCAGCCCATCGGGCAGCACGCCAATATACACTCAACCAGGTCAGAACTAGGAGGCAGCGAAGCATGGGCAGCTACAAATTCAAGATGGGAGTGTTACTGAACGAGACCGGCCTGCCGTTTGAGCAAGCTGCGGAGCTGGCGCAGGAGCTGGGCGCGGGCTATGCAGAGGTCGCAGTCAAGTCTGACGATTTGAACGATGCGCATGCCGCCCGCTGCCGACAGGTGCTCGACGCGACGGGGTTGCAGGCCCATGTCGTTTTATTGGGACCGACTCCTTTTAAACGGATTCACATCGACCAGATCGAACTTGCGGACCTGGCCACGAACCCGGAGTTTGTCCACGACCTGGACATCCTGCGCCGGGGGATTGCCTTTGCCAAGATTGTGGGATCGCCGAACGTCCATGTGGACGGGTTCGCCTGGCCGGGTGAATATCAGGCCGATGGTGAGCTGGTCAGCCCCACCTGGCGGCAGCGGTACACCACCGGGGGTGGGGAGATTCCGCCGGCCGAGCTGGACAAGCTGGCCAAGGCGTTCGGTATCGCAGCGGACCTGGCCGAACGCCAGGACATCGCCATTGGAACCGGCATGATGCCCTGGAACTACACGAACACCAGCGGCAACTTCCGCCGGATCATGGAGCGCGTGGGGTCGCCGCGTCTAAAGTGCAAGTGGGGCCCTGCGGATAACTACCACTCGGGAGAGCTGGATACGGTGACAACTGGATACCAGAATCTCAAGCCCTACCTCGTCAGCCTACACCCGAAGAACGTGCACGTGCTGGACGGGCCGGGCCTCAAGTTTCAATACGGACCGATAGAGAGCGGCGACCTGGACTATGCAGCGCTCTTCCGCACCTTTGCCCGCGACCAAACGGACATCGTGATCGCCGTCTCCACCCACTTCTTACTCCCTGGAGACACAAAGCTGAACACGCTGCGCGTAAATTACGCGAATACGCTGAAGCTCACCGAGCAGGCGCTTGCTGCAGTTGACCAGTGGTCGCAAATTAAGCGAGTACGCTGAAGCTCACCAATCAGGCGCTTGCTGCAGTAGCGTAGGTGGCTGCGTCTGCGGGTGAACGCCAGGGCAAGCTGAGGGTCGAGCCTGATTGCCTCGTCGCAGTCTTCGATGGCAAGCTGGGGCTGGCCCAGGCTGTTGTAGCCATTGGCCCGGTTGTTGGAGGTATCTTCAAAAAGTGTGTAAACAGTCAGGCGGTGTACCCTCTCTCTGAACAACACGGGCTCGAGGCCCAAGAGAGGAGATAGACCGCCCATGAGGAAGGAAAGCACTGAGAGTAGGTCGGAGTCAAGGCCGGAGTGGGAGCAGTTGGAGGATTGGGTGCGAAGCCAGGTCCAGAGGCTGATCCAGGAGTTGCTGGAGGAGGAGGTGACGGCGTTTCTGGGAAGGGCGAAGTCGGCGCTCAGATCCGACTCGGACTCAGATACCGGCTATCGGAACGGATACGGCAGAGCCCGGAGGCTTACGCTGAGTTCGGGAACGATACAGCTGAGGCGGCCGCGAGTCCGCGATACCGAGGAGCAGTTCGAGAGCCGGCTGCTGCCGCTGTTCGTCAACAGGACCAGGAAGGTTGCTGAGTTGATCCCCGAGCTGTACCTGCACGGTCTATCCGAAGGCGACTTCGATCTGGCTTTGCGGGGGCTGCTGGGAGAGGACGCACCGGTATCGGCGAGCACGGTGGCCCGGTTGAAGGATAAGTGGAACGATGAGCTTGCCCAATGGCGCAGCCGGCCCCTCGATGACCTGGAAGTGGTCTACATGTGGGTGGATGGAGTCTACGTCAAGGCTGGTCTTGAGAAGGAGAAGGCGGCGGTACTGGTGGTGATGGCGGCCCTGAGCGACGGGAGCAAGGTGGTGGTGAGCGCTGTTCCCGGATACAGGGAGTCCACAGAGAACTGGTCCGAGGTGCTCAGGGACATCAAGCGCCGGGGCTTGAGCTGCCCGAGGCTGGTGGTTGGAGACGGACACCTGGGCATCTGGGGAGCTCTGCGCAACGTCTATCCGCAGGCGGCAGAGCAACGCTGCTGGAACCACAAGATCGTAAACGTGCTCGCCAAGCTTCCAAAGCGACAACAGGACCAGGCCAAGCTCATGCTGCGTACTATCCCCTACGCGCCGACTCGGACAGAGGCTGAGCGGCTCAGGACGGTGTTCACCAGGTGGTGCGGCGACCATTCCTACGAGGCGGCCTCAGAGGCCTTGGAGCGGGACTGGGACCGCATGGTCACCTTCTATGACTTCCCAAAGGAGCACTGGGGGCACCTTCGCACGACGAACCCGGTAGAATCACCCTTCGCGGCCCTCAGGCTTCGGACCGATGCCGCCAAGCGCTACAAGAGGGTCGATCGGGCGATAGCGGTGATCTGGAAAATGTTGATGGTCGCCGAACAGCGCTTCAGGCGTCTGAAGGCCCCTGAGTTGATCGAAGACGTCTATCTCGGTGCACAGTATGCGGATGGAATCGCCATTGAATCAACGGCTGAGAAGGTCGCCGCCTGATGTCGTTTACACACCTATTGACGTAACCTCCGGTTGTTGAAGGCCACGGCACGGGCGCTATCGCTTGAAGAAGAAGTCCTCTGCGGTCTTGAACAGTAGGTAGTCCTTGTCCGGCTCGCTCAGGAAGTCTGCGTGATCCCGGATCAGGGCCACGGCCGCCGGGTACTCAGTGCGGGGATCGCTCATCCAGATCGGGCCGCCGCTGTCGCTTTCCCACATGCATCGTTCCGGCCCGTAGGCGCCCACCACTCGCTCAATCAGCGGGAGCAGGTCGAGATAGGGAGCCGTGCGCGCCCCAAGCCCTTGGAAGGGGCCGATCTTCACCATGGCACTCTTGTGCTTAGCGAAGCGGAGGAGGGCCCCGATCTGGTCCTCGGTGTAGTCTGGCTCGGCGATACCGACATGGCACACGTGGTCTAGGATTACAGGCGTGTCAGGGAAGCGGCTGCACACTCTGTCCAGACCCGGGAGCTCCTCGACGCTCATGTTGAAGCTCAGCGCGAGGTTGTGCTCGGCTCCCGTCGCGAACAGCTGTTGCATCGCGGGGTGGTCCCATGAGTCCGTAGGTTCACGGAATGCGTAGAACCCTCGACGCGAAAGCTCCACCATCCTCCCGTCGAGGTCCGGGTCTGAAAGCTCGATTATGCCCGTACCTGCAAATGTCTCGGGATCGTCGGCTATGAGGTCTACGATGTAGCTGTGGTCCGTGCCGTACCAGATCATCTGTACCAAGTTGAACCTGACTCGGCCCACAGACCTGCTGAACTCGTAGTGCTGCTCGGGCGTAAAGGATGGGCGCCAGAGGTCCTTCTTCTCGACGCCGGGAGCCAGGGGGTATCTCTCCGTATCGGACGTCCAGACGTGAACGTGGGCGTCGACGATCCTGCCCAAGCCTACGTTGTCTGAGACGTGTGCGGTTAGCTCTGTAATCCCAGCATGTCCTCGATGACGGCGGCGACGCCGATCAGGATCTCGTCCAGCAACAGCTTACCCTTTTCAGCCGTCGCAGCAGATGAGCCATCGTTCTGGCTCTCGGGTATGGAGTCTACTCGGACGTTCTCCGGAAGGAGGTGCATGCTGACGGAGGTCTCGAACTCGCTGGCGTGACCCGGTAGCTCAGGTATATCCTGGACCTGCTTGATGAACTCCATGTCCAGTACGTCCCAGTAGCTATTGAACCGCAAGTCGACGTCCTCATGCTCCCGCTCGAAGTAGAGGTCCCACTGGACCTGAACCGCCGATGCTCCGGGCCTGTTGCCTGCGTGGCCGTTCAGGACCAGGACCTTCTTGATGCCATGACGTACCATGCTGTCGACCGCGTCGAAGACCACGGAGAGCCATGCGCCCGGCTTGGTCGTCAGTGTCCCGGCGGCGTGCATGTGGTGCTCGGCGATACCTATTGATATAGGGGTAGCGACTACCACTCGGGGATAAAGTCTCTCGGCCACAATTTCTGCAATACGAGTGCTGGTGGCGATGTCCGTCTCGAAGGCCAGATGTTCCAGATGCTGCTCAATGCTCCCGGTCGCGATGATGGCAGCGACGAAGTGGCCCGCAGCCCGTGCTTCGCGGAACTCGCGTCTCGTGAGCTTGCCCAGCCGAAAATCCTTGCTTTGCATATGGCCTCCCGGGTATTGGATTGTCGTAGATGACCGGTTGAACACCAGGACCGAAATCTGGTGGAGTCAATTCGCCGATTCGCCACAGAACAGGTACAGTCTTATGCGGAATTTCCCATCTCAACTCATCCCGGCTTAGGCCATCGGGATGAGAGTATAAGCTAGCATGTGGATGCCGGGCAACCATCACCTTCCCAGCCCTCAGGTACGAGTTCAGCGTTACCTATCCGGCTCCAGCACACTTCATCGTCATACAAGTGCGCATGTAGACCCCGCAGGCCCGCGCCCGTTGCAGAACGGAACGTCTGGTTGTACGCCTCACCTGCACGGCGCGGCCGACGCGGTGGCGGGGATAGCGTGACTGCCTCCGCTGGATCTGGCCGCCCTATTCGAACGCCTTGGCGGACATTCGGAGTGGGATCGACGTCCAATACCTGGTCCTTGGGGCCCTAACTCGACGCCGTCCATAAGTCCATTCAGCGCGGAATACGGAGCTTGCAGGCTAGCACAGGTTGGTGCGCGGTATTACACGGATACCTGTGCGTCGATCGAGGGCATGCGGGCCGAAGCGCCTCATTCTAGATCAACCCTACGACCTCTACACAGATCGCGTCGGTCTTCATGTAAGGCGCTATACTTCGCTCCTTCGCTGCACTAATCCATGCGACCGAGGGGTAGGGTAATTCCGCTGGCTCGTATCTATACTATAGCCATGCGCCGACCAACCAGGGTCCATCGTCGTGGCAGGCCCCCCTACCCGGACGTTCTCACACCCGCGGAGTGGGAGGTGCTTCGCTACCTGCGGCGTGGGATGAGCAATAGTGAAATAGCGGTGGTACGGGGTACGAGCATCGACGCGGTCAAGTACCACATGGCGAACATCCGCCGAAAGCTGGCCATGGAAGACCGGAGCGACCTGATGGAATGGCCGGGGATGCCGTCGATTCCAGCGCCGGGAATCAATACCGATCAGGAGGTGGGACGGATGATCAGGGATTTCGACGTTAACCCGCGGACCGGGGAGATAGCCGTTTGGGTTGTGGACTACGACCAAACGTCCAGAGTAGATATCGTGACCAGGGACGGCAAACCGGCCGGCGAGATACCCTCGACCTACATCTCCCAATGGCCCCGATGGTCCAGGGACGGGTCGTACCTCTGCTTTTTCGGAAACAGCGGCCTACTGTATAGAAAGGGAAGGGACGACACAGAGCCCGAGGTCATTCTTGACGACCCGGCTGGAACCGCGGGTTTCCAGGCATGGTCGACCGACGGAACGAAGGTCACGTACCAGTACCGGCAGCGTGGCTTCATGTTCAGTGGCGACCCGAAAGTGCACAAATTGCACATGCTGGATGTCGCCACCGGCGAGTCGACGCAGATTACGGACGACCAGGAGGCGTACGACGTCTTTTCCAGCTGGTCGCCGTCGGGGCAATGGGTCGCCATTGAGCGGGAATACGTCGAGCCGAAGCGCCGCAAGGCCGTGTTCCTGTACGAGGTCGACACCGGCGCGCTCACCGAAGTGCCGAGGCAGCAGTGCCTCTTGCAACGCCATAGCTGGCACCCTGACTCTCAGCACCTGCTCGTCCACATCAACGGCGAGGGTTGGAGGCGTCTCGAAATCATCCGAATCGGCGATATGAAGACAGTCTGGAGCCACGAGTCGCCGGATATCGAAGGCGGGGCGTTCTCTCCTGACGGTGAGCACGTTGCGTGCGTCACGGAAGACGAGCTAGTGGTTCAACGTTTTTGTATTGATGGGTAGAGTGACTTTAGCTTGATGCGCGCATCCTCGGTAGTGAAGCGCCAATCCACTCGTATCACATCCCGGTTGCGTTGATTCTGCCAAGCATTGACCTCGCCGCGCAGGATGTCTTGATTGGCAATCCGTCGGTCCAGGCACTGTCGAGCCAGCACACCGATCTCTATCTCCGCCATATTCAACCAACTCCCGTGTTTGGGAGTGTAGTGTATCTCCAGTCGCTCAGCTATACGCCTCGCCTCAGCAGGCTCGAATGCCTCGTATAGCGAGGACAGCTTGTGAGTGTTGAGATTGTCCATTACCAGCACGATCCGGTCTCTGTCAGGGTAGTCCTCGTCGACCAGTTCCTTTATCACATGCGCCCAGTCCACCTTCGTGCGACGCTCTCTGACCTCGACTCGGCGCCATCCGTCCAACGGTGCAAACAGCATGAACAGGCTGCTCACTCCATTGCGCTCGTATTCGTAGTCGTATGCCGCCGATAAGCCGGGCGCTGCGGGACGCGGCACTCGCGTCTCCTTGACTTGCTGTTTGCTCGTCTCATCCATGCACACCAGAACCTCATTCCCATCGTACGGCCGTTGGTAGACCTCCAGTACGTCTTCCATCGCGCACACAAACTCCGCGCTCTGACCGGGCGGGATGCACCAACTCTGCTTCAGCCACGGCTTCAGTTCGTTTTTTTTTAAGCGCCTGGCGAACCGTCTCGGTGCTAATGGTCCCGACTATCTCACACTCGACCAACTGGTCAGCCAACAGCTTCAGGGTCCAACTGGCACGCCCCTCCGGCGGTTCCCCGCAGGCCATCGCTATCAACCGTGCTTCACCTTCGCCGTCCAGTCTCTTTTGACGCCGACGCAGTTGCTTTTTGCGATTCAGCGCAGACTCGACCCCCTCCTCCACACAGCGCTTGCGTATTCGCTCGACCGTTGACTGTCCCACACCGAGCGCGCTGGTGATGTCCGCGTCCTTCATTCCCCCGTCCGAGCGTGACTCATCGCTCATCAGCAGAATGCGCGCATGGGTCTGTTTGTACGCCGCAGCCCGACCGCGTGAGACCAAGGCGTTGAGTTCCTGTTGTTCGTCGGTAGTCAGTCTGATACGGTACTTCTTGGTAGACATCATGGTTCCTCCTCGGTTCAACGTTACGATTGAACCCCCAAGAGGAACAATGACTATCATGGTATTCATTTCAATGATGTTGGACCACTAGCCACGACCGCCCATCCTCGACCTCTACGCGCTGGCGCGATACGGTCCGTGCTGAGGCTGATTTGCTGAGCGGTATCTCCCCATCGTCGTGGCGCGAGATCTTTAGTTCACAAATCGAACCGCCCCCATATTCAAGCAAAGTGATGCTCGTGATGTTGCGAAGGTAATTGATTAGCGGAGCGGAGTGCGAGGAGGGGTTCAGAAGGAAGGGGTGGGGACCGGAGCACCGCTGAACACACCGCAGAGCCCGTTGACCAGCGAGTGATCGCCGCCATTGCGAGCCAGGGTCCTGATTACGCTGGTGAAGGCCGAGAACGCATCCGCACCACCGACGTCCTTCGAGCAGTGCGATACCTTCCGCGCGATCACTGCCGGGCGGAGCGCTCTCTCAGCACGGTTGTTGGTCGGCTCAATGCTTGGATCGAGGTATCTTCAAAAAGTGTGTAAACAGTCAGGCGGTGTACCCTCTCTCTGAACAACACGGGCTCGAGGCCCAAGAGAGGAGATAGACCGCCCATGAGGAAGGAAAGCACTGAGAGTAGGTCGGAGTCAAGGCCGGAGTGGGAGCAGTTGGAGGATTGGGTGCGAAGCCAGGTCCAGAGGCTGATCCAGGAGTTGCTGGAGGAGGAGGTGACGGCGTTTCTGGGAAGGGCGAAGTCGGCGCTCAGATCCGACTCGGACTCAGATACCGGCTATCGGAACGGATACGGCAGAGCCCGGAGGCTTACGCTGAGTTCGGGAACGATACAGCTGAGGCGGCCGCGAGTCCGCGATACCGAGGAGCAGTTCGAGAGCCGGCTGCTGCCGCTGTTCGTCAACAGGACCAGGAAGGTTGCTGAGTTGATCCCCGAGCTGTACCTGCACGGTCTATCCGAAGGCGACTTCGATCTGGCTTTGCGGGGGCTGCTGGGAGAGGACGCACCGGTATCGGCGAGCACGGTGGCCCGGTTGAAGGATAAGTGGAACGATGAGCTTGCCCAATGGCGCAGCCGGCCCCTCGATGACCTGGAAGTGGTCTACATGTGGGTGGATGGAGTCTACGTCAAGGCTGGTCTTGAGAAGGAGAAGGCGGCGGTACTGGTGGTGATGGCGGCCCTGAGCGACGGGAGCAAGGTGGTGGTGAGCGCTGTTCCCGGATACAGGGAGTCCACAGAGAACTGGTCCGAGGTGCTCAGGGACATCAAGCGCCGGGGCTTGAGCTGCCCGAGGCTGGTGGTTGGAGACGGACACCTGGGCATCTGGGGAGCTCTGCGCAACGTCTATCCGCAGGCGGCAGAGCAACGCTGCTGGAACCACAAGATCGTAAACGTGCTCGCCAAGGAGGTATCTTCAAAAAGTGTGTAAACAGTCAGGCGGTGTACCCTCTCTCTGAACAACACGGGCTCGAGGCCCAAGAGAGGAGATAGACCGCCCATGAGGAAGGAAAGCACTGAGAGTAGGTCGGAGTCAAGGCCGGAGTGGGAGCAGTTGGAGGATTGGGTGCGAAGCCAGGTCCAGAGGCTGATCCAGGAGTTGCTGGAGGAGGAGGTGACGGCGTTTCTGGGAAGGGCGAAGTCGGCGCTCAGATCCGACTCGGACTCAGATACCGGCTATCGGAACGGATACGGCAGAGCCCGGAGGCTTACGCTGAGTTCGGGAACGATACAGCTGAGGCGGCCGCGAGTCCGCGATACCGAGGAGCAGTTCGAGAGCCGGCTGCTGCCGCTGTTCGTCAACAGGACCAGGAAGGTTGCTGAGTTGATCCCCGAGCTGTACCTGCACGGTCTATCCGAAGGCGACTTCGATCTGGCTTTGCGGGGGCTGCTGGGAGAGGACGCACCGGTATCGGCGAGCACGGTGGCCCGGTTGAAGGATAAGTGGAACGATGAGCTTGCCCAATGGCGCAGCCGGCCCCTCGATGACCTGGAAGTGGTCTACATGTGGGTGGATGGAGTCTACGTCAAGGCTGGTCTTGAGAAGGAGAAGGCGGCGGTACTGGTGGTGATGGCGGCCCTGAGCGACGGGAGCAAGGTGGTGGTGAGCGCTGTTCCCGGATACAGGGAGTCCACAGAGAACTGGTCCGAGGTGCTCAGGGACATCAAGCGCCGGGGCTTGAGCTGCCCGAGGCTGGTGGTTGGAGACGGACACCTGGGCATCTGGGGAGCTCTGCGCAACGTCTATCCGCAGGCGGCAGAGCAACGCTGCTGGAACCACAAGATCGTAAACGTGCTCGCCAAGCTTCCAAAGCGACAACAGGACCAGGCCAAGCTCATGCTGCGTACTATCCCCTACGCGCCGACTCGGACAGAGGCTGAGCGGCTCAGGACGGTGTTCACCAGGTGGTGCGGCGACCATTCCTACGAGGCGGCCTCAGAGGCCTTGGAGCGGGACTGGGACCGCATGGTCACCTTCTATGACTTCCCAAAGGAGCACTGGGGGCACCTTCGCACGACGAACCCGGTAGAATCACCCTTCGCGGCCCTCAGGCTTCGGACCGATGCCGCCAAGCGCTACAAGAGGGTCGATCGGGCGATAGCGGTGATCTGGAAAATGTTGATGGTCGCCGAACAGCGCTTCAGGCGTCTGAAGGCCCCTGAGTTGATCGAAGACGTCTATCTCGGTGCACAGTATGCGGATGGAATCGCCATTGAATCAACGGCTGAGAAGGTCGCCGCCTGATGTCGTTTACACACCTATTGACGTAACCTCTGCCGTCCCCCTGGCCGTGACTACCTTTCAGATAAACGGGAAGGTCAACGAAGTTACGGTTGCCTGAGTGGTTGGTGAGGGCCTTGGCGTCTTCGCGGAGGCTGCGCCCGTTGTCCACGACGTGCAGGGGGAACGCCAGATTCCCTGCCAGCCATTCCAGGTGCGTGTAGATGGTGGGCGGCTCCCAGTGGGTGCCGGCGAAGATGGCGCAGTCCGGCATAGGGCCGAGCGCACCCCCGCTTGCCATGAGCGCCATGACCGAGGACTGGACGCCTCCTCCGAGGCTAATGACGGTGAGGGAGAGTGAGGTACGCATCAGGATTTCCCCTCGACGTCGCCGTCGGTTGGCGAGTCCTTCTCCGGCGCATGAGCCTGCCCTGAGCTTGCCGAAGGGGGCCTGTCCTGGGTGGCGAGCTTGACCATCAGGGTAAGGAGGCGGCGCAGCCGATCCTCGACGTCGGGACCGGGGTTGGAGGCGACCCTGACGACCCTGATGTCCAAGGCGTCCCTGGCGGAGTTCTTCGGTTTTTTCTGACTGTTCGTATCTTTCATATCGCTCTGTCCTGTCGGTTCCGGTGCGCCGCCAAGCCATTTCGAGGCACACGTCGTCCCTTCGCTCACCTGGCGGCGTTTTCGGGAGCCTGCCTGCCGCAGGCCGCCGGACCCTCATTCGTTTCTTGCTGTATGGGCCTCCGGTCAGACCCCCGATTTCATACCTCGGTGTGAGCGCTCTTAAAATTGCGAGAAATCCCTACAGAGGAGGCCGTGAACGACCCCCTCTCCCCCCAATCAGTCTGGGAACGGCCCTCCGATTCGGATGGGCTCGCGCTGAGCTCTGCCCATTGGCAGCAGATGGCCGAGTCCCAAGTGGTCGGCCAGCTCCAGCAGCGCCATCAGATTCTGGTAGGAGGGCCTGACGCCGGTGTCCCACCGCTTTACGGTGAGGGGAGCTGTCCCAAGAAGGTGGGCCAACTCCCTGGACGACAGGCCGGCAGCTTCCTTGAACCGCTTTAGGCACTGGGCGAAGTCCTCCGGGAAGACGTAGGTGACCCTCCAGTAGCGCGTGCGCTGTCGGGGCATCGGTGCTAGTCCTCCCAGAGGCTCAGCTGGTAGTCCTGGGCCATCTCGACCTTCCCTCCCAGCAGGATGCTCAGGCCGCCCTTCATGATGAGGGCGAGGCGGACCAGGGAGAGCATGGCTCCCCCGCAGGGCTCCGTCCCTTCGCGCCACCTGTTGACCTGCCTGCGGTCCACGCCCAGGGCCTGGGCGAAGCCGTTCCACGTCAGGCCGCTGGCCTTCTTCAGCGCGTCGAGCCGCTGCACGAAGTCGTCGGGCAGCACGCCGCTCTGGAAGGGCACGGGGCGGCCTCCGATGGTGATCTGGTCCGACTGACCGGAGAAGCGTGGAGAGGAGCTAGGGGTTGTCATCTGGTTCTTCCAATGTGAACATGTCATCGAAATCCTCCATTGCCAGGGCCTTGAGCATCCGTCGGCGGACGGGTCCCGAAGGGGCGCGGCCCTCGTTGACCAGCATCGACAGGTATCCGGGGCTGATGCCGATCTCGCGGGCCAGCCAGTTCTGGGAGCGGCTGAGGAGAGCCAACCGCTCCCAGAGGGCCTGGGTGTCCAGCCGGACGACGGCGCGTCGCCGCCTTCGGGGGCCTTGGCGTTCGTTGTTGTTGTTCAAAGGCATGATTCTCTCGTAAAAAGTCTGTGTAGGTTGAATTAGAACAAACGTACCCACACCTGGGTACAATATACAGTCTCTGTTACGCACACTACCCCAACATACGGTAGCGCGCAGATGTGCTAAATCGCTGGAACTTCCTCAAAACGGGTTTTTACGAGGGAATCAAGGCATGGTTTGCGACCTCTCTATCGGTGTTCAGCGACCTGGGGAGCGCTCACGTGTTCGGAGCCCTCCGGGGTGCGCCAGGCGCGTCCCAGAGGCCCAGCCTTGGTCAACGCCCCTTTGTGTGAGACCCGCAGGGGGACGTTGACTCCCGTCCGGCGCATCTCCTCGCGCGCCACGCGTAGGAAGTGGGTCGCCGCCAGGTCGTCGTCAAAGACGACGAGGACGGCGGGCCTCGCGCCATGGTCGTCGGTGGGTCGGTGGGACGAGTAGTAGCGCAGGTAGGGGGCGATACGGGCCGCCATGGTGGTGGGGCGCACCGCCCTTCTCTCCCACTCCAGGAAGAAGGGCCACGTTGTCCGGCCCTTGCGGAGGACGCCAAAGGCGTCGGGGTGGATGGATCGTAGCGCGTCGTCATAACGGAAATATCTTGACGCTTTTCTGGGAGGGTCGATCTGGACTATCTCCCACCCGAGGGAGCGAGATTGCCTTGCCAGCGCCGCGACGAACCCGTGCACCGCGTCGGTGTGGTGCGGGTTCCTGAGCAGCTGTCTGCTCCTTGCGCCGGAGACGTTGCGCCAGTCGAGTGGGGCCTCCGGGTCCAGGGGCGCGACGCTCCACCGCCTCTTGGCGATGGAGAAGGAGGCGCGGTCCCTGCGGGCCAGCAGCGCCATCCCTTTGTCTGTTAGGGCCAGGCGGCGGCCTGCGGCGGCAACGCGGGTAACGAGGCCGAACCCTACGAGGGCGCTCACCAGCTGGGATGCGCGCGACTCGGAGACGGCCAGCAGGCTCGCCAGGTCCTTGCGAGAGATCAAAGGCCAGTCGGAGAGCAGGTCGAGGGCGCGCTTCTCGGCGGACTTGAGAAGGGCTGGCAGCATGTATTCGGGCAGGTCCGGCCCCGGAAAGTCTCCAGGGATGTCCCAGGGGATGGAGGCCCTGGACAGGGCGGGCTCGGCTGGGAGCGGGCTGCCGACGCCCGCCCTGTCCAGGGCCGACCGGAGGTCGATGGCTGCGCTTATGGAGGGCAGACGCCACACCGGGTCGCGGTCATTGGCCTGAGCGACGTCATGCTCCAGCGCCAGCAGGGCCGGGGCGCGCGCTCCGGTGAGCAGCCTGCGGGCGTGCCTGAGCCGCACCTCGTCGGGCATGAGCAGCAGGACCACTCCGGGCACAGGCCCCTCCCACAGCCTCCACAGCCGCTTGGAGAAGGCCGTCCGGTCGGAGGTGAGCCCCTGCCTGACCACGGCGACGGTGCGCCGTCCTGGGAGGAGGAGGACCGCGTCCATGGGCGCGGCCCTGTACCACCGGAGCCGTATGGGGTAGGCGATGTTGGAGACGGCCGCAGCCAGGCGGTAGATGACGGCGAGAGCGTCGAGGCGCTCTATCAGGGTGCGCCGCCATCGGGCGGATACGGGATAGAGCCTCAGCAGCTCGTCTATGGACTGGCCCTCCCACTGGGCCAGCCGGCGCAGACCGGCGGCGGTGAGGTGGTACCTCGCCGTCAGATGGGTGAGCTCCGTGGCGTGGGGAACGGGAGCGGCGAGCCCTCCGTCCTCCAGGTTTCGGACGGCCCTGTAGACCGCGCCCTTCGACCAGCCGGAGACTGCGGCCATCTCAAGCCGGTCGAGGAAGGGCATGGCCGTCATGCGGCGCATCAGCTCCTGTTCGCATTGGGTGAGTCTCATTCGTCACGCTCCTCGCCGGGCGCGTCCTCCTCGGCAGCCTGGTCGTCTCCCTGGCTAACCTGTTGGTTCTCCTGGCCCGCCTTGCGATGCTTCGTCCTCGGCTTGCGCCTCTCCTGATCCTGGGGAGCGGCGCTTCGCTTCTCTGTGTCCTCGGCCGCCTCCGTTTCCCCAGCGTCTTCCGTTTCCGATGGGTCCTCGTCGTCTTTGAGGGCGGCCATCTCCTGCCGGAACCGATCTGCCAGCTTCTGAGCCTCGGCGTCGCCCTCGGCCAGGTCCCGGACCGGCAGGGTGTAGGCCGAGGTGGACGCGCGGATGAGTGCGGCGGTGTAGGGATTGCCGGGCTCGGGCTTGTGAACCATCATTGAGAAGGCGGGCATCCGCTCCGTGCCCACGGTGGCGCGGACGTAGCACTGATGCACCGGCAGCGAGGTGATGTCGTCCTCGGACACCCGGTCCTTCCCTAGCTCCCACACCAGCGTTCGGGCGTCGGCCCCGGCCACCTGGAACACGGCCAGGCACCCGATGTTGGCGAGGAGCGTGTCCTGCATGGTGCGGGAGAGGTCAGAGAGCTTCGCGAGGCTCTGGGTTGCCAAGATGAATGACGCGCCGAACTTCCCCAGCTCGCTGAGCATCGACTCGTAATCGACGCCAGGCATCGACTGCATCTCGTCCACCACCACCAGGACGCCCCTGCGCCGCTCCAGAGAGATCCCGCCCTGCTCCCGTATCACGGAGTCGACGAGGTTCAAGAGGCTGGCGCCCACCAGGGCCGCCACGTCGCGGCCCGCCGTCCCCTGAGAGGTGGAGACCAGCAACACGCCGCCGTCCAGGATCACCTGGCGCATGTCGATGGTTGAGCGGGACTGGCCGAGGATGGCCCGCGCCTTCTTGGAGGATGCGTAGTAGGAGAGGCGCGTCTGGACGGGGGCCAACGCATCGGCCTTGTACTGGTGGTGCCACTTGCCGAAGTCTCTGGCCCACCACTCCAGGATGTAGGGGTCGGTCACCTTTTTCTGTACGGCGCTGCGAAACTTGCCGTCGGAGAGGAGCTTCAGACCGTCCAGGATGGTGTACTGCTCCTCGGCGTCCATCTTCTCGTTGGCCTCGTGGAGCGTCTTGACCGTCTGCTCCAGGATCGACTGCATCCGAGGCCCCCACTGCTCCCAAAGGCCCTTGGCGACGCGCACCACCGAGTCGGCGGTGCGGTCCCTGTCTGGGAATATGCGGGTGTCGAGCAGGTTGATGCCGGGGGCCTGCGAGTTGTCGGCCAGGTCGATGAGGCGCAGGTCGTCGGCCAGGGAGAGCGGGACCTGTTCCAGCAACCCGCTCACCAGGTCGGCGTGGGGGTCTATGACGACGATGGCGTCTGTGTCCCTGCCCGCCGCCTTCTCCCGCAGCTTGTGGGCGACCACGTGGTGCATGAGGGTGGACTTGCCCATGCGGGTCCTTGCGACGTAGAGGTGGTGTCGGCGCAGCAGGTCGTCGGGGAAATGGATGGGCCTTCGTGTTCCCGCCGTGGCGTCTCCCACCAGGGCTCCGCCCCTGACCCCCCGCGCCGAGGGCGGCAGGACTCGCGCTCCGGAACGCTCCACCAGGGGCGTCTCGTCCCGCTCTCCCGGTGGATGCCATAGCGCCGCTACCTCCCTTACTCCCAGGATGCTGCGGCCTCCGAAGAGCCCAGGCCCTGCGGGGTGCAGGGAGGCGTTGGGCAGGACGGGCCGGACCCTGCTCGCCTTGAAACGGGCTCCTGCGGGGTTGTCGTAGTGACGGTAGGCGACGGCCACTGGCGCCAGAAGCTCCCTGGCGCGTTCCCGCCGCTCGTCCGGCTTGCCCTGGGGCAGGATGGCGGTGACCTGAAGCTGGGCGTCGAAGGCGATGCGGGACACCTTCCCCTTGATGAGGAGGGGGTCATGCACGCGGGAGCGGGCCTTCTTCCACCGCCACCAGGCCCAGCCCGCAACGATGGTTCCAAGGGCGACGCCCGCGCCCATCAGGACCGCCTTCCAGGTCTCGCCGTCCTGTATCCACAGATAGCCCCTCAGCGCCGCCAGAGCGCCCAGGCCGAGGATGGCCATGGTCACGCCGTCGGTCTGGAGGGGCTTGGTGGTGTAGGTGTAGGAGGGGTCGCGCCGCTCCAGGTCGAGGCGCTTGTGGGCCTTCTCCTGGTGGGCCGCCGACCAGTCGGGACCCAGGGAGCGCAGCAGCAGCCGAGCCACGATGCGCTCACCATCTCTGAGGGCCGAGAGCGCGCCCAACAGGGCTAGGAGGGGGTCCGAGCCGGGGTCCAGCAGGTCGTCGTCCCGGAAGGTGCGCAGGGGGACGTACTCGGGGCCGTCGGCGGCCAGGGTCATCCCCCACGCCTCCTCGCCCTCGCCCAGATGCAGGGGGTCCTCATCCTCGGAGACCTCCTGGATACGGGCCTGGGGGTAGTGGGCCGAGAGTTGCTGGCGCACCACCTCGTCGTCGCGGCAGCGGGCAAGGAGCGTTACGCCGTCGCCGTCCCCCGAGAGCTCCAGGGAGAAGGGCTCGGGTACGGCCAGGGAGTTGAGCAGGTTCTCGATGCCAAGCAGGGTGCGCTCTCCCGTGCGGGGCGGCGTCACCGCCAGCAGTACCGGCTCTTTCTTGCGCCGGTCGGTATCGAACAGCCAGTGAATCGGGTTCAGTTTCATGGGTGTATGCCTTCCTTTCTTTCCGTCTGTGTGTCGGTGGCTATCTGTGGAGCCCGGGCCGCCACTCAATGACCTCGGTCTCCTCCGGGGTCGCCTCGATGCGGATGGGGAATCGTCCTCCCCGTGCAAGGAGCAGCCCGTCACCCCTGGGGCAGGAGAGCAGCCAACGCTGGAGCTCCTGGGGCAGGTCGAAGGCGTCTCCCACGGTGGATATGGCAGCGGCGTCCTGCTGAAGCAGCAGCTTGAATGCGGTGTTCTGCAATAAGGCACGCCCGCTATGTCCGGTAATGATCTGGGACGGGTCTTCGGAGAGGAGGTCCTGGACGTCCTGGGTGATGAACTGGAGGCCGAGGCGGTGCTTCCTCGCTCGTTTGGCCATGGAGATCATGAAGGCGGCGCCCTCTGGGTGCTGCATGATGCTCCAGACCTCGTCCACCACCAGCAGACGAGGCTTGGGGTCCTGGGCTGCGGCAGCCCACACCGTCTCGGTGCAGACCATCGCAGCGGCGGGACGAAGCTCCGGCTCCAGCAGGCGAAGGTTGAAGACGGTGACCGAGGCTTCGCTGGATAGGAGATCGTCTCCCTCATCGGTGAGGAGGTGACGCAGGCTTCCCGTGGCGAAGGGGCGGAGTAGCCGTGAGAGGTCGCCATCTCCTTCGCGCTCCAGAAAGGCGTAGAAGTCCTTGAACCCGGTGCGCTTTCTGGGCTGGGCGTAGTAGGAGGCCAGGGCGTGGTCCAGGGAGGCCCTGCGCTCGGCGCCCAGCTTCTCCCCCACCATCACCTCGATGAGGCGTCGGAGACTCCCGATGCGCTGAAGCAACTCCTCAGCATCTCCTTTGTCGATGACGAAGGGGTTCATTCCCTGGCCTTCGATTCCCGGCGAGATGACCCTTCCTCCGGCGGCGCGGGCCATGTCCGCGTACTCGCCCTCGGGGTCGATGATGTAGGCGGTGACGCCACGGGTCAGGCCCCGGAGCACACCCAGCTTGGTGGCGAAGGACTTGCCGCTGCCGGATCTGGCCAGCACCGCTGTGTTGGCGTTGAGATGGCTGCCGTCCCAGGCGTCGTAGACCACGGGCGAGCAGGCCCGCAGGTCGATGCCCATTAGGGTGCCCGAGCGGGTGTCCAGGTCGGGGGGCGAGAAGGGAAAGAGCCGGGCCACACTGGACGTGTCCAGGGTGCGCCACTCGGCCACGGAGTTCAGCGCCAGGGGCAGCGTGGACAGCAGCCCCTCCCGCTGCCTGTAGGTGAGCAAGTCGAGCTTGCCCAAGGTGGCGGCGAAATGGGCTCTTGCCCGCTGGGTCATCTCCTTGAGGGACTTCTCGTGGGGCGCATGGAGAGTGACCGACAGGGAGGAGTGGAAGAGGCGCTCACGACCCCGCTGCACCTCGTCCCTGAGACGGTTCACGTCCTCCAGGGCGATCTCTGCCTCGGGGGACATGGTGCGGCCCCGGCGCAGGGATAAGGACTGGGCCGACTCGAACTTCACCTTCTGCCACTCCAATGTCCGCGACGCCTGCTCTGCGGGGATAGACGCGAGATGTATGGAGAGGTCCATGGGGATGCCCGCAGCCATGAGGCTTTGTAAAAATCCGGGAGCTAAAGTTCTCGGCCATTTGCCCAGGTGGAGGGAGCGGGTCAGATGGCCGCCTATGCGGATGTCGCGCCGGTTGACCTCCACATCGACCTGGGTCACTTCGTCCATCTCCTTTGGCGAGCCGCCCAGGGTCGAGGCCAAAAGAAACATCCTGAGCGTGCGCCCGGTGAGGGGATGCACCGAGAGGCCCGCCTTGGCCAGGAGCGACCGCAGCTCATCGGCCCGTCCGTAGTCGCAGGCGGCGTAGAAGCGGCGGTCCAGGATGCCGTCGCGGGTCTCAAGCTCGGTCAAGAGCCGCTGTAGGGAGTCGGCCGCGTCCTTCGCCTGCTGGGGCAGCTCCTTCGGTTGGGCCTACGCAAGGTCGGCCCTGAGTCGGGCCAGGCCCGGCGGGTGCTGGCGCACCAGCAGCTGCACCTGAAAGTCCGCCGCATTGAGCGCCCCGGCGAAGGCCCCCAGCTTGGGCTCGTCGAACTCCAGTCCCAGCACCTCGCACACCCCGACCTTCACCCGGTCCAGGCGGACGGGACCGTCGTCGGCCAGGTGGGAGAGCATGAAGAAGTGGGGCAGCGGCGGAGGCGGCTTTGGTGTGGCGACTGCTGCCGTCTTGACAGCCTGGGGGCGCGGCCTGCGGAGGACTCCGCGTATGGCCCGCCGTCTCTCTCGCAGCGCCGTCCATCCCCGCCTGGCGAGACCAGGACTGAGCCTCACCCTGGAAGCTCCTTTCTTGACCCTCCGCGCCATGCCTGTGGCTATGCGTCCTATTCGTTCAAATGACGTTCTCAAATGAGTTCTCCTTCTCTATGGGATGGGGACGATGCCGCCCAGCAGGGCCAGGGCTATCCCCTTGGCCGAAAGCACCAGCACCAGGCCGGTGACCGCGCCGAAGACCGCCTTCTTCGCACTTCCCGCGCTGCGCTCCTCGCTCCCCTCGGCCATGAGCACGAAGCTCGCCCAGACGATGGAGAAGAAGGCCAGGCCGGAGGCGGCGTAGACCATCGCCGTCAGCACGTCGTTGAAGGTCCCAAGCATGGCGACGTGCTGGTCGTCCGGGGCCGCCCCCAACGATGGGAGGGCGACCCCGGTGAGCAGCAGGATGGTGGTGAGTCGCTTTACCACGGCCACAGCCATCCCAGCCGGTCCAAGATGCTCTTTGTCTCCTCATCTGTGAGGGGCGTCTGCTCGGCCGGTTCCGGCTCTGGCTCCGGCTCAGGAAGCTCCAGAGTCTCGAAGGGAGCGTCGGAGCCGATGCTCAGGGCAATCTCCGAAGAGTCGCTCCTGCTCCTGCTCAGGGGGTTGCGGTCCACCACCTCGGCCCTGATGTGCTCCGGGTGGACGATGGTGAGGATCACGTCCTTGTCGACGGTCTTGGACGGGACGGACAGGTAGGCGGAGATGGTGTGCCGCGTGGTCGTTCCGTCTGCGCAGGTCAACGTCACCGTCTCGCTGACGCTGTCGCTGGCCCCGGGACGCGCCACGCTCACTGTTCGGACGATCTGCTCGGTACGCTCCGGGTGGTGGGTGAGCTGGACCAGGGGCGGCCTGGCAACCCGGAGGCTGGCCGTCAGGTCGGCCTCGATGGTTAGGCTGTGAACGGCCTGCCCCGTGGCGACGGGGAGGCTGAATGGGGTGTCGCCGTTGGGGACGAAGGTTGCGCTGGCGTCTGATCCGCCTGCGCTAACGGAGACGCTCCCCGTGATTGCGGTCACCGACGCGTCCATCACCGCCCTCTCCGTGATGCTCTCGTGTCCGGCCGCCGTCTGGAGGTCTATCTCCTCTTCGACGGAGGACACGCAGTCCGAGGCGACGACGCCCTTGATGGTTTCCGGCGTCCAGCCCAGGGAGGCGACCCGGAGGTCGCAGAGCTCCCCCGCCATCGAAGGCAGCGGGTACGGTATCTGCTCGCCCTTGAGAGTCACCGCCCCCGCCTGTCCCAGGGAGTCCTCCCAGGAGAAGGTGAAGGACGGGTTTTCGCCCGAGAGGGGCAGGTCGTAAACGATGGCCTCCCCCTCGTCCAGGTTGGCCGCGCCCCAGAAGCGGAGCTGCCGTCCCCGCCAGCCGCCGTAGGCCCTGACCCGAAGGCTCAGGCCGGTGGCGGCCCGCAGGGTCACCTCGGCCCGGTCGCCGGATACCTCCAGCCCCTCGACGAAGAGCCTCCGTCCGGAGACCGGCTCCGAGGGCTTGTAGTCGATCTCGTCCCACCAGTGGCCGTCGGCCAGGGCCACCTGGGGGATGGCCGCTGTCAGCACCAGCAATGCGGTTACGGCCAAGGCCGTCCGCCAGCTCTTCCGCCGCCCGGTCTCCCGGATGGTGATCTTCTGGGTGGTGTCGCGCTTCGAATCCTTACCGTTGCGTCGCTTGCCGAACCAACCGTGGGGACGGAAGGGCCTCCGACCGTTGCAGCGGTCCTTGTTCTTGTTTCTGCGCTGCCTGCGAAGGCCGCGTTTCGCCCGCTTGACCATCAGGCTGAGCGGGCCGGGTGGGGTCTCTATGGGCGGTGGGGGTTCGCTGCGTACCAGCTGGGCTGGAGTCCCGGCGTAGCGCCGAGGTCCCAGCCCGTAGCGGAGCAGGTCGGCGGCCACCAACGGCAGCCGTCTCCCCCCGACCTTGCCGACCGTGACGGCGATCCCCACCAGACCAAGGACGATGGCCAGACCCATCCGCACCTCGGAAGTTCCGAAGGGGAGGATGGTGTATGCGCCGTAGGAGATGGCGCATACCGCGATCATCGCCACGATCTGGGGAAAGGTGAACCCCAGCAGCACCTTGTCCTCGGCCTGCAAGTGGGTTGGTACTTCGTGTGCTCTCATGCTTTTCCTCCTATGAACTGCTATCGGGTGTGGGTTCGGGCAGCGTGGGGTCGATCACCGGGTCCACGACGGCGTTCATCACCAGCTCGACGATGCCGTAGGCGACCAGGGCCAGGACGATGCCTGCGATGGCGGTCATCATGGCGCTCTTACCCCGCTCCATCTGGTGGGGCGCTCCGCCTGCGGTGAGGTACTGGTAGGCGTCGTAGACAAAGAACCCCGCACCGACAGCGCCAACCAGCCCCATCAAAATGCCGACGAGGTTGCTTATGGTTTGCGTAAGGTTCTCCAATTGGTTTTCCTCCTCTGTGCTCGCCGAAGGAACCGATCCTTCTGCGGTGGGTTGTCTGTCGTTCAGGTCTGACTTTCGTGGGTCGCTTCCTTGCACATCTCGCTTCTCCTTTCGGTTTGTTTTCTGGCGCGAGGACTCCTCACGCCGTTAGCCGCATTGATTGGTTGGGGCTACTCGCTTGCGCTCCTGGGCGAGCCGCCTTCACCGCCCATCCCACCGCCCGATGGGGTGGCCATCTCCGCCGCAGACTTCATCCCCGATGCGCCAGCGCCCAAACCGGCGGCGGCCGCCGCCACCCCTATCCCCGCCGGGCCGCCGAGAGCGCCTCCGATCAGCCCGATGGACCGGGCGGAGCCGAGCATGGTCCTGGGCAGCGCCATGCCGAAGTAGAGGGTGGACATCCAGGAGTCGAAGGTACCCGTGTTGCCCAACATGCCCGGCACCTTGGTCGCCATGTAGACGAAGGAGATGGAGAGCAGGAGCTTCCAGATGATGTCCTGCACCGCATCGAAGGCAGTGATGCCCGCCACCTCGTTGAGGAAGGCCAACGCCATCGCCAGGGCGATGAGCTGGATGGCCTGCTGGAACACGGTGGTCATGAACAGCCTGAGCCAGTGGCGTCCCCAGCCCGACGTATGGGGCAGAATCCACAGCCCCAGGGCCATGGGGGCCAGGGCCAGCAGGATGTCGATGAGGGCCAGCCTGAGCACCATCTGGACGATGACGAACAGGACGAAGAAGGCGTAGATCAGATAGAGGATGGCCATCAGGACGATGAGGCCCACGCTCCCTGTGAGCACGGGGCTGAGCATCACCGCCAAGGAAGCCCGGAGCAGGTCTCCGGGGGCCACGAGCAACGATGCGGCGATAAAGCCGGACACGGCGTCGGCCACGTCGATGACCAGGGCACACCACCACAAGGAAGAGGCAGCGGCCACCAGGCCCAGGACGAGACGGGGGATCATCTCCCGCCAGCCCGCCGTGCGGCTGCCCAGGTGCTCGCCCACGATGAAGGTGAGCCCCATCCAGCCGAGAATGACGATGAGAGCGCCGGATGCGATGGCCCACACCACCGTCCACGCGTCGCGGACGAAGGGGTGCAGGTAGGTAAACTCGGCGGGGGTGCCGGTGATGATGTCGCTCACGGGCTACCCGCCCCGCAGTTGGCGGCGTCGGCCCCCGTGGCCTTTTCCACCACGCCGCACAGGGTTCCGTGGACCCCCTCGATCATCCAGCGGGCGGTGGCCCTGGCCCAACGCGAGGGGTCCAGGGCACCGAGAATCTTGTTCCAGATGCCGCCGGGCTGATGGATGGGGATGATTCCGTGGAAATCCTGGGGGTCCGTCCCGGCGGGGTGTTCCACCAGCATGAGCAGCAGGTAGCCCGACTCAGGGTCGAGCTCAGGGAACTGGTCGCCCTTTCCGTACTCCCAGGAGTACTCCCGGCCGTCGGAGCGGTTCTTCCCGTCGTCCTGGACCCGGAACAGGCCGGCGAGAAGCTCGCCGGTGTCGGGGTGGCGGACGCCGTAGTAGAGGAGGTCGATCTCCTTGTTGAAGAGGGGGCGGGCGACAAAGCGCCCGTCACCCTTGCGCTCGACGAACTCCCGGTCGGCGTTGAC
>CAXXWW010000010.1:0-7678 GCA_963665215.2 Dehalococcoidia bacterium | reverse complement strand
GTCCTCTCGCCGTCGCTCTTCTCCGTCCAGATGTGCACTCGACCAGGTGCTCGCCTTCCTCCACCCACTTCCTTGTCACTACGCCCTTGCAGTGGATTGGGCTGCCGTGCACGTCCATCCCCGGTACTCAACGCTCAGCCTCTTAAGGGTGCCGTGCTCCCCAATCCAGTCCGTGACCAGCTGCCCCAAGAAGGCGCTTTTCAGGGCCCCATGGACGATAACGCTTGGGAGGCCTGCCGCGCGCGCGAAGTCCTGAATCGTAATGGATTTCGTAGAAGTCCCCCGAGGCGCCGGCGTACATCACCAGCTGGCGGGTGGTGGGCGTCTTCTCCAGCGTTGGGAGGGGTGTGCCCTCGTGGACATCCTCGTAGTGGAGCTGTTCCGACATGGTATTCTCGCCTGTCGATTCTATGTTGGGCGATTTCGCAGACCCACCCTCGCCAACCTCTCATGTCAAGGGGGAGGAGGCTTGCTCTTCTCAGCGCAGTGGAAGGCTAGGGTGGAGCCTCCTCCTTGGAGGACTGATAGTGGATGATGGTGTTGCGCTCCAGCGCGACTGCCGCGCCGGTCTGGTCCGTATACCTCGTTTCCAGGACTTTGAACAGCATGGCGCCCAGCCGGCCGGTCCGCTCTCTCAGGTCCACGATTCGAGAGGTTACCGTGATCCTGTCGCCGGGCCGCACTGGTGGGCCGAGATACTCCCACTCGCTGCCGCCGTCCAGCAAGTCAGGGTAGGGGACTCGGAGCGCCACCCTCGGGGGGCCGGGTGGAGCGACCGCAGGAACGTTGGCGGGGCGATAAGGCCTGCGTAGCGCGTCTTAAGCGCGGCACGCTCATCGGAGTAGATTGGGTTCGAGTCTCCGATGGCTTCGGCGAACTTTTTTATCGCCCCAATCTCGACGACGTGAGTCGCGGGCTCGGAGTCCACGCCGATGGCGTCCCGCATATCCTGGGTTATGACCGAGCGCTGGGACATCGGCTGACTCCTGTGCGGTAGATTTGCGAGTGCAGCATCTAAGAACTGGTCACGCCGAACTCTAAGTGTACGTCTTCCTCAGATGGTGCTTCTAGATGCGGACCTAGCCGCTTCGCTTTCGCTATTCAGTGATGTCCGCGGGGTTTCGAAAGAACTCCACTTCCAATCCACCCGCCATTTGGGATTGCGCAAGGTCCAATTGAATTATCCGTCGGCCCATGGTGGCCCAAAACAACGGCAATTCAACGATTCTTCTCAACACGTCTTGATCACCCCTCATCAGCCAACCTTACGTAGCCTGGTAAATCGAACTGAGGCTCGATACGGAGAGTCTAAGCCCGAATCCACCGAGGGACGGCCTTGGGGACAGCCCTTGAAGAAGGCAGAGGGTGCTCCTCTGAATCTGGGATAATGGTTTTGGAACAGAAACCCGCCCGGAAACAAGGAGCACCCAATAGATGCTGCCACCGAACAATCCCGACCGCATCCGCATCGTCTTTGACGACCACCGCCTGGTGGCCAATGCCGGACTGCTCCTTTCTGCCACCCTCGCCCAGCACCTGGGCCTGCGGGAACTCGTCGACCATCACCTTGACCTCGGCGGCGCGCCGGGACGGGCGAACACGGGGACAAGATGCTGACGCTGGTCGCCTCCGCCTTGGCTGGCGGCGACTGCATCGACGACGCCGATGCGCTGCGCGCCGGTGGGACGGTCAGTGTTCTCGGCTGCATGGTCAAGGCGCCATCCACCCTGGGCACCTTCCTGCGCAGCTTTCGCTGGGGGCATGTCCGTCAACTCGACCGCGTGAGCCGCCAGTTGCTGGCCCGGGCATGGGCCGCTGGGGCCGGACCCGGCGACTCGCCCCTGACCATCGACCTGGACTCGACCATCTGCGAGACCTATGGACTGGCCAAGGAGGGAGCGCGCCACCACGGCTACACCGGCGCGCGAGGGTATCACCCGCTGCTGGCCATTGCCGCCGGCACCGGCGAGGTGCTGATGTCCCGTCTGCGCGAGGGCCGGGCCAACACCGCCCGCGGCGCCGCCCACTTCCTCCGTGAGACGGTGGGGCGGGTGCGCTACGGCGGGGCTACAGCACAGCTCACGGTGCGGGCCGACAGCGGCTTCTATGGCCACACTGTCGTTTCCGCCTGCCGGGAAATGGATGTCCGCTTCTCCATCACCGTCCGCCAGCACGCCAGCCTGCGGGACCTGATCGAGGCGATACCGGAGGAGGACTGGACTCCCATTCCCTACTGGATGGACAGCGCCGCCGATGTTGCCGAGACGACTTACACCCCGTTCCAGACCAAGCCGGACGCCGCGCCGGTGCGGCTCATTGTCCGGCGGGTGAAGCCGACGCCCGGTTCCCAACTCGCCCTCTTCGCCAGATACAGCTATCACGGCTTCATCACCGACCGCGATGGGGAGACCCTGGAACTGGAGGCCGATCATCGCCGCCACGCCGAGGTCGAGAACGCCATACGCGACCTCAAGTACGGCGTCGGGCTGAACCACATGCCGTCGGGGCGTTTCGCAGCCAACGGCGCCTGGCTGGCGGTCCAGGTGATGGCGCATAACCTCGCCCGCTGGACGGCGCGGATTGGTCTGGGCGAACGGACCGTAACCACCAAGACCCTCAGGCGGCGGGTCTTCGCTCTGGTGGGACGGATCACCCGCTCGGCGCGCCGCCTCACTCTGCATCTCCCCCGGCGCTGGCCTTGGGAATCCCAGTTCACTCGCGCCTTGGCCCGGCTGCGAGCCATTCCACTCCCGGCCTGACGGCCAGGCTGCAACTGACCCAACGTCCCCGCAAACTCGCGCCACCCCGGTCCGCGAGCGTTCCCTGCTGCGTATTCTCTCGCCATCCCGCGCATCGCAGCTCCCGCAGACGGCCATAGGGACCCTGTGCGGCGACTGAAGACCGTCCGCCGACCTCCCATCTACCCCAATGGAGCCCAGGCCATCTCCCCTGTAGCTCCCTCACCCCTCTTCCGCTGTCCTCACGCCGTCCATCGGTGTCCTTCGGTGGATTCGGGCTAAGAACCCGCTGAATTGCCCATGAAGCGATCATTCGGAGAGATTCTGTTCCGGTTGATCGAAACCATTCTTGCGCCGCAACTATTTCCTGTGCGTTAGTTTCACCGTGGCGGAGCGTCCCGCGATGTTTGTATGCTAGCTCTACAACCTTTCGCATGGCACGTCTCCGTTGAAGTGAATCTGCGGCAAATGTAGCAGAACGTCCGGCAACCCTGCTATTACGACCTCTGGCCCGACCGTTCGGGTCAAACAGTGTTTCTAAAGCGAGCAAGTACTTGAGACCGGCATCAGGGTCGGTTGCCTGGTAAAAGGCGTCGAGGAAGTGCACAAGTGCAGGCGCGTAACGGGGCTGATAAGTGAGCTGCGGCAACGCTGCTTCCAATGTGGCGCTGTCGCTTTGGCTGAGTTCCACGTAGAAATTCGAGCCCACCGGTTCTAGAGCTGCCTGTTTGACGCCTTGCACCAGCACCTGGTTCGCTTGGCCACGTGTCACCTTCAACGAATCCAGTAGTACAGGGGCAGGTGTGCCCAACCTCAGAGGCAGAGCTACTTTTTCTGCATAATCCCGCACCTTGGCTAGATCAAGTGACTCACCGGCCTCAATTTCGAGAACCAATATCCATCGCGCTATTTTCCTTAGGGGTATCCCTGACTGCCCTTCAGGGACAGCATTTGCTGGGTGACCTTCCTGGTTCAGCCAGGGAGCCGCCGCTGGATTTGCAAGCATTTGCCCGCCAGTTAGGCGTAGTGGAGCCCCCGCTGGCAGGCTGACACCTGACACGGTCTTACTGGCCGTGTAGGTCTCTGTCGGGTTTGGATTAGTGACGCTATTAGGTTTCGTTCCCACAGATGCACTCCATGGAGGCGATTGCAACCAGGGTGGTTGAGGTGCCAGGGGGTACGGCTTGACGGCGGGTCACTGACTGTTGGTGGACATAGGGTGACCGCCGCTTGATCCCTAGTCCACCTTTTCCAGAGGGGCGAAACTGAGAAGCAGGCGCTTGAACCCCTGGCCCTCCTGGAAGACGACGGTGACCTCCACATCGTCGCCCGACGGCTTGGTGTCCATTACTATGCCGTCGCCGAATTTGGCGTGACGGACCTTGTCTCCGGTCGCGAGGGCCATCCTGGGCGCCGTTTCCCGGCGGTCCTTGGCCTGTCGGGCTGCCCCGGCGCCATTCCCGGTCCCACCGTCCTGGGACGCGAGCCTTGCAGCAGCCGCTCGGCGCCGGCCAGACGCCCATCCGGCGGAGCCCACTGCTTCTCTCGCCGTGGAGCGCGGAGCGACGATAAGCTCCTTGGGGATGTCCGCCAGGAAGCGGGACGGCACGCCCGGCTCGGAGCCGCCACGAAAGCCCCGTCGAAAGGCGCGGTGTAGGTACAGCCGCTCCTTGGCTCGGGTCACTCCAACGTAGCAGAGCCTTCGTTCCTCCTCCATCGCGGCCTCGTTGTCCATCGACCGCACGTGAGGCAAGATGCCCTCTTCCATGCCCACGATGAATACTACTGGGAACTCGAGTCCCTTGGCCTGGTGGAGTGTGATCAGGGTCACCGCTTCGACATTCTCGCCTAGATTGTCGATGTCGCTCACCAGGGATACGCTTTCGAGGAAGGCAGTGAGGGCGTCTCGAGAGTCCAGGTCCAGGAAGTCCCTGGCCGAGTTTCTGAACTCCTGGATGTTCTCCCAGCGCTCCTCGCCACGCTCCGCCTCCTCCTGCACGTAGCGCCTGTAGCCGGTGCGCTCCAGTACCAGGTCGATCAGGGCGACAAGGTCCAGCTTTTCGCCGTCAGAGGCCAGGCCTTCGATCAGCTCCCGGAAGTCGGTCAGCGCGCGGGCCGAACGGGCCGGGAGAGGCGCCGCCGCCGGGCCCTCGTCGTCATTGCGTCGGGAGGCCTCTTGGATGGCGGCGTACATCGACGCGCCGGAGTCTCTCCCCAGCCTGGTCAGCTCATCCAGCGTGCGCCGGCCGATGCCGCGCAGCGGCACGTTGACCACCCTTGCCAGGCTCACGTCGTCGTCCGGGTTGGCGACCAGGCGGAGGTAGGCGATCAGGTCCTTGATCTCCTGCCGCTGATAGAACCTGAGGCTCCCCACAAGCTGATATGGCACCCCGTAGCGGAGGCACGCCTCCTCCAGCGCCCGGGACTGCGCGTTCACCCGGTACATCACGGCGACGTCTCCGCGCGTATAGCCCTCATCACGGGCCAGCCTCTCCAGCTCCCTGATTACGAGCAACGCCTCCTCTTGCTCGTCGTACCCTTCGCTGACGACGATGGGCACTCCTCGACCGTTCTTGGTCCACAGCTCCTTCTGCACCCGCTCCTCGTTGGGGGCTATCAGCTCCTGTGCGGCGTCGAGAATCGTCTGGGTGGAGCGATAGTTCTCCTCCAGGGCGATCACTTTGGCCTCGGGGTAGTCCTTTTGAAAGCTCAGGATGTTCCTTATATCAGCGTTGCGCCACGAGTAGATCGACTGGTCCGGGTCGCCAACGACGCACAGGTTGCGGTATCGCTGGCTGAGCTGCCTTGCTATGGCGTACTGGGCGATGTTGGTGTCCTGGAACTCGTCCACCATGAAGTGCACGTATCGGTCCTGATATCTCTCGGCCACCTCGGCATATTGCTGAAACAGTAAATGCGTCTTGAGGAGGAGATCGTCGAAGTCAACGGCGGAGCTTTGCGATAGCAGTTCCTCGTAGCGCCCATAGACCCGGTGGACGATCTCGTCGAAGTAGCTCCCCATCGCCAGCCCGAAGCCTTCGACGCTGAGTAGCTGGCTCTTGGCACTTGAGATCGCGGACTGGATGGCCCTTGGTTCGAACTCCTTTGGGTCCACGCCGACATCCTGCATGCTGCGCTTTATGGCTGCGACCTGGTCTGCGTTGTCGTAGATGACGTAGTCACCTTCCAGGCCTATGGCGGTGCCCTCGCGTCGGAGTACCCTGGCGCAGAACGCATGGAAGGTACTAACAGTGAGTCCTTGATCCCGGGTAGCCCAGTTGAGCAGTGGGGCCGATGGGTCTTCGTCGCTCTTGCCGAACAAACGCTCGCGCATCTCGTAGGCGGCCTTGTTGGTGAAGGTCACCGCTGCGATGCGGCGGGGGGTCACGCCGCAGACCCGCACCAGGTAGGCGATGCGGTGCGTGATCACGCGGGTCTTGCCGCTGCCCGGCCCCGCGATTATGAGGAGGGGCCCGTCGATGGCCTCGACGGCTTCGCGCTGGTTGGGGTTCAGTCCCTCGAGGATGTCGGTTGCCATTGGGGTGCCTGGGGAAGATTATAGCACCGTACGGGACTCAGGCAGGGGCCAGTCGGGGCCACAACGATGGAGTGGGAGTCCCAATTGATTAAGGACAGGCGGACGCAGTATGATTTGAAGCAGACCAAGTGTTCAGGAATTGCCTGCTATGTGGACAGGCCCCACGTTTCAACGCTACTACCAGCAAATAGACCGAATCACCCGGGAGAAGTTAGATAAGGAGGACTCCGAGTACCTTCTTAAACCCGAATCCACCGAAGGAGGGCGTCGGGTTAGCGTCCTGAGGCGGCAAGAAGGTGCTCCTGTGCTTCTGGGATAATGGTTTTGTAGCAAAAAAACGGCCCCGGAAAAGGAGCACCCGATAGATGCTGCCACGCAACCACCCCGACCGGATCCAAATCACCTTCGACGACCGCCGCTTGGTGGCCAATGCCGGGCTGCTCCTTCCGGCCACCCTGGCGCGGCACCTCGGCCTGCCCGAACTCGTCCGGCAGCGCCTCGACCTGGGCGATGCCCCGGGGCGGGCGAACACGAGCGACAAGATGATGACGCTGGTGGCGTCTGCGCTGGCTGGGGGCGACTGCATTGACGACGCCGATGTGTTGCGCACCGGGGGGACGGCCTGCACCCCCTTCCAGGCCGAGGCGGACGCCGCGCCGGTACGGCTCATCGTCCGGCGGGTGAAGCCGACGCCCGGTTCCCAACTGGCCCTCTTCGCCAAATACAGCTATCATGGCTTCATCACCGACCGGGACGGGGAGTTGCTCGAACTGGAGGCTGACCATCGCCGCCACGCCGAGATCGAGAATGCCATACGCGACCTCAAGTACGGCGTCGGGCTGAACCATCTCCCCTCGGGCCGCTTCGCCGCCAACGGCGCCTGGCTGGCCGTCCAGACGATGGCCCACAACCTGGCCCGCTGGACGGCGCGGATCGGTCTGGGAGAGCGGATAGCCACCACCAAGACCCTCCGGCGGCGGTTCTTCTCCCTGGCCGGACGGCTCACCCGCTCGGCACGCCGGTTGACCCTGCATCTTCCGGATCGCTGGCCTTGGGCTGAGAAGTTCAGCCGCGCCTTGGCCCGGCTGCGAGCCATTCCACTCCCGGCCTGACGGCACCGTCGGCGACCGACCCACCCACCGGACAACCGAAGATCCCCGCAGACTCGTGCCAGCCCGGTCCGAGAGAGTTCCCTGCTGCGTATTCTCTCGCCATCCCGCGCATCGCAGCTCCCGCAGACGGCCATAGGGGCCCCTGTGCGGCGATGAAGACCGTCCGCCGACCTCCCTACCCCAAATGGAACCCAGGCTATTTCCCCTGTAGCTCCCTCACCCCCCTTCCGCTTTCCTCACGCCGTCCATCGGTGTCCTTCGGTGGATTCGGGTTAAAGTAGACTTTGATG
>CAXXWW010000009.1:0-52602 GCA_963665215.2 Dehalococcoidia bacterium | reverse complement strand
CGCCTCGGTGTGCGCCAGGGTCGCCTTGAAGGAGACCGGGCAGTGTACCCCGCGGCGCGCCATCTCCTGGGTGAAGAGCGTGTTTACCTTGGGCCGCAGCGACTCGTCGGGCAGGTCCAGGGTGATGGTCGGGCCCGTGTGGAGACCGGTAACCCTGCCCGAGATCCCCACGGAGTCTATGGCCTCGGTCAGAGCCTGCCGCAGGCTCTCTCCGATCTCTCGGAACCGGGCCGGAGAGTCCCGTCGCTTGAGCTCCCGTATCGTGGTTATCGACGCCGCCAGGCCGATGTTGTCCGACCAGTAGGAGCTCGAGATGAACATGCGGCCAGCCGGCTCGATGACGTCCCGCGATCCTACGACGGCACCCATGGGGTAACCGTTGGACATGCACTTCGCGACCACGGTCATGTCGGGCACCACGCCAAGGTACTCCTGCGCTCCACCCACGGCGATGCGCCAGCCGCAGGACACCTCGTCGAAGATCAGGACAGCGCCGTGGGCGCGCGCCGCCTCCTTGACCGCCTCGAGATAGCCCGCCGCCGGGACCTCGGAGCGAAGAGGCTCCATCATTATGGCCGCCACCTCGCCGCTGTGCTCCACAAGCAGCCGCTCCACCCCCGCCAGGTCGCCGTCGGCGAAGGGTATGGCAGTACCCGCCAGTACCTTGGGGACTCCGATGGGCTCTATTCCCGCGAAGGGGAACTCGCCGGACTCGGGGTCGACCAGGTAGTTAGCCGACTGGTACCAGTCGTGCCAGCCGTGATACCCGGAGAAGATGACCACGTCCTTGCCGGTGGCGCCCCGCGCGATGCGCGCCGCCACCGCGCACGCCTCGCCGCCGCCCTTCGTATAGCGGACCATCTCTGCGCTGGGGATGGTGTCGACGAGCTCCTCCGCCAGCTCCACCTCCAGGGGGCTGTTGACGGTGTAGATGCTCCCCAGGTCGATCTGCTCCTTGACGGCCTGGTCGACCACCTCGTCTGCGTGTCCGAGGATCACCGCGCTAACCGCATTTACCCAGTCGATGTACTCGTGGCCGTCCACGTCGATGAAGCGCGACCCCTTGGCGCTCCGGGCGTAGCCAGGGCTGACGCCGTTGGCGAAGCTACTGGCCCGGCGACTGATTAGCTGGGTCCGGCCGGGGATGAGCCGGCCGGCACGCTCGTATATCTCCATCGACTGTTTGACCCGCGGGTCAGTGTATGTGGTCATTGCTGTCTACTCCGTTGGGATATTAGCAGAGTGCTGATCCGCCTAAGGCGGACGACCATCCCCCTTGCCCCATTTCTGGCCAGGAAGGGGTTCAGTAATCAGATCTGAGGGGCACCCCTTCGACAAGGCTCAGGGCAGGCAGGCGCCCGGGGCTTCGCCCCTCTGCACACCCCATGTGAGATCAGCCTGCCAGAGGGGGGTCTGATCAGCGGGCGGGCCCGCGACCCAGGGCCTCGAGAGCCCGGTCCTCTCTGGAGAAGTCCCACGGCTTTTGGTCCAGGCCCTGCTCCACCCACCACCGGTAGGTCATGGCCATTCCGTCGCTCATGCCATACCCGGGGGACCAGTCCAGGTCGCGCCGGGCCCGCTTGTTGCTGTATACGATGCTGTTGTGCCAGGGGAATATGCGACCGCCCAGGGCCTTGTAGTCGCCGGACTCCACGTAGACGATCTCCGGCGTCACCCCCACTACCCGTCCGATAGTATGGACGTATTCGGCTGCGGTTATCGCCTCATCACCGCAAACTGTGTAGGCCCTTCCCAGCGCCCGTCGCCGGCCGGGGACCGCGGCGAAGGCCGCGGCCAGATCGTCGACGTGTACCATGTGCAGCTGGTGCAGTCCATCACCGGGGACGATGACTGGCCGCCCTTGAGTCAGCCTGGCGAAGAAGCTGAACTCACGCTCCACGAGCGTATTGTGCGGCCCATAGACCACTGGAGGCCGGCAGATGGTGGCGGGGAATCCCCTCTGCGCGCACGCCTCAAGAAGCAAGTCCTCGCAATCGACCTTGTCTCTCCCATACGTGCCCGCCTTCTCGCTACGGACCAGCGGGAAGTCCTCCCGCACGGGAGCGGTGTCGGAGAGCTCGTACACCGCGACGCTGCTGCAGAACACATAGTGTCCGACCCTCCCCTCCAGCGCAACGACGACCGGCTCCAGCTGGGCTGGCGTGTACCCGGATATGTCGAAGACGGCATCGTAGCGCCGACCTCTCAGGACCGCCGCGACCTGCTCGGGTTCATTTCGGTCCGCGCGCAGGCGCGTGATATCCGGGGAGAGTGCCGCCCCGCTCCTGCCGCGGTTCAAGACGGTAACCCGGTGGCCCCGTCCACGCAGGAGACGTACGAGGCGCAGGCCAATGAACTGGGTCCCGCCCAACACCAGTGCTTCCATGTCGGATCACCACCCTGTGCGGAGAATATCCAGAGCCCCGGGCCGCGGGGCTGCGCGGTACAGTCTCGATAAGCCGGCCACCACCGGCGCTCTTCCCCGCCCAATAGGATTTTGCACCTTAGCAAGCCCGTTGGCAAGGGAGGCGCACGTGGTCACACCCTTCCGTTCCGCCGCAGTCGCTATTTCGTCCCTCGCCCATCAGCCTAGCCGGGTGCTGAAAATCCCTTTCGACCATCCCCCTGTCCCCCTTTCCTTCGATAGACTCAGGACAGGCTCTGGCCAGGAAGGGGGAGAAATCATATCTGAGGGACACCCCTTCGACAAGGCTCAGGGCAGGCTCTCAGACTCCTGGCAAAGGGGCTGCGCCCCTCTGCACACCCCGATATTTCATCAGCCTGATACGGCGTTCCATGATGACCACAAAGAGCACGGAGGCGTCAGAGAAGAGTCGGACCTGCAAATGTCAGCTCGCTCCGCTCGTCGAGTACTTGGTTGTAAGTACCGACAGAGTTGCTAGGAGTCAGTAGCCGCTACCGGGACCCGCACTGTATAATCGTAACGTCACGGCGGAGGCGTGCCCGATTTGTACGCGGCGAAGGGCGGTCCTTGGTGATTCGCGTAGAATTACGGTGGCAGGGAGGCCGAGCGGCAACTGGGGCTTGCCTTTTCGGTATGAACACGGAAGGACCATGACGCCCCTACCGTCACCGTCTGGCATTGGAGGGATACGGAATTCCACTCGATATCAGCGCTCAAGACCTGTTGCAGACCTTCCGGTCCGAGATCTTGACCTCCGAGGAGGCCAATCCCGTGCCTCGCGTGTCGGGCACGCTGGCCCCAGGTACCCGCAGTCACCGCATATACCACCTGGTCGAGCTGGGGGACTGGCTCGAATACCGGCAACGCCGGCCATTGCAGGCCATCATCCAGGAGTTCGAGGCAGAGGACCTCCAACGAGTCTGCGTGAAACTGGGTGTGGAGGCCGGCGAAGAGGGGGAGATGGTGCAGCGGCTCGTTGAGCTTGTCGACTCGGTCCAGCGTGCCGGCTAGCTGCTGGAACGCGATCGGTGGCCCCAGGTCGAGTATGGCAATTGCCAGGCCGCGGGCCTGCTAGAAGTCTGTCAGCAACCAGGGAAACGGCCAGAGGGCCTGCCATCGGTCCAGCGGCCAGAAGCTAACCCACGCCCGTCCAATCACGTTCTCGACCGGCACTATCCCCCAATCACGCGAGTCATGGCTGGCCCGCCGGTTGTCGCCCAGAACATATATGGCGTTTGGCGGGACTTCGACCTCCGGCGTATCTCGCCTAGTGTGAAGCTCGATGTAGTCCTCGTACAGCGGCTGGCGATTTAAGAGAAGCTGCCCGTCCTTGATCTCGACCTTATCGCCAGGCACGCCCACGACCCGCTTCACGAAGTCCCGCGATTCGTCCCTGGGGAACCGGAAAATGACGATCTCCCCCCGTCTCGGCGCATGAAACGGGAACAGAGCACCCTCATCCTCAACCTCGAAGAAGGGCACCAGCCGGTCAATGGCCCGGGGATCGATACGCAAATAGATCAGCTTGTTGACGAGGACGTACTCGTCCTCATCCAGCGTGGGCGTCATGCTTTGCCCCTCAACGCGGTAGGTCCGCACGCTGAGCTGCAACGCCAAAAAGATGAGCAGCGCCAGTATGACTGTCTCGAATAGCTCTCTAAGAAGAACCGCCGCCGGAGGGTAATGGCTCTCATTTAGCCCCTGGCCCAACGCACAGCACATCCGGGCGCCGATGGCACTCGCATCAATTATAACCGGAGCAGTCCGGCTATGTCACACGCACTAGGCCTGGTGCACGATCAGGAGACGTATTAGGGAATAGGCTGCCGACACCTTATGCCGGCCTGCGTAGGGGCAGGTTTCAAACCTGCCCTTACGGTTTCGTGGTGGGCGCATGCCACGTTCCCCAACACCTTGTCTGGTGTCGCACTGGAGCGCCATGTTGAGGTCGTGTAGACTAGCGTCGTAGGAGCGGCGGGGCGGCGCGCGCGGAAGGCCCGATGTACGTTTGAGGGACCAATGCAGGAAGAGGACGCCGACCTCGTAATTCGGAGCAAGCAAGGCGACCTGTTCGCGTTCAACCGCATCGTCCAACGATACGAGTCCCAGGTGCACAATGTAGCGGCCCGCATCATCGGCGACCGGGGCGCGGCCGAAGACGTGGCGCAGGAGACATTTATCTCGGCGCATAGGGCAATTGGGCGCTTTCGTGGCGGCAGCCTGCGCGCCTGGCTCCTGCGGATCGCCTCAAACCAGAGCTACGACCACATACGAGCGGCGCGCAGGCGACCGGAGCAGCCATTGGATGAGGCCGTGCTCAACCGCGGCAACTCGCTGCCCTCCGGTGAGACGTCACCCGAGCAGATGGCGCTGGGGAGAGAACTCCGCGACGAGATTCAGCGCGCCATCGCCTCACTCCCCTTCGATCAGCGGACCGCTCTCGTGCTGGTCGATATCCAGGGCCTCAGCTACAGGGAGACCGCGGAGGCGACCAGTGTCTCGCTCGGGACCGTCAAATCACGGCTGAGCCGGGCGCGCCATGGTGTTCGCGACATTCTCTTGCGGCATGCCGACATCCTTCCAGAGCAGTTCCGCCAACGACGTTGAGGGGCGAGAACCGGGGGCACGAGCATCTAGCAGGGCACGGCGAAGGACCGGGCGCCGCCCGACGACAGCACAGCGCGCGGTCCGACCCGCGCAGACGCGATTGAGTATGTATAACGCGGCCATCAGCTTATCGAGGAGGTCCAAATGCCGAAATTTGAGCTGGTCTCATTAGCAGACGCCGAGTTGAATTCTGCGACCGGAAAGCGGGCCCAGGTTATACGAGAGTACCTGGGCTTCATTAAGCGGTTGCCAGAGGGCCAGGCCGGAAAACTCGTGGCCACTGAGGGGGAGACGGCTGGGGCGGTGCGAAGGAGGCTCGGCGCCGCGGCCAAGCTGGCCGGCAAGGACCTGGTTATCAGGCGAGCGGACGATAGCGTTTACTTCTGGATCAGGTCAGGGACCAGCAAGATTCCCAGGCGGCGTGGCAGACCCAAGAGGGCTACCCTCGGCACTTAAGGCGGCCAACAGCACCTTGCCCTGGCACCTCAACTGTCATCTCGCTCTGGTTTCCGCGTACTCCGTGGTGAGTTATGATATGGGCCCTAAGCATCCTGAGTCAGATGAACGTTCAATAGGTCGTTGGGCCCTCATCGGCTTACTCGGGATACGGCTGCGACAGGCTCCACTGGATACGGGCTGGCGCACTACTCGGGGTGGGAGGGCGTCGGGCTGTCGTCACCGGTGATACGCCACGCGGCGGTGGCGCCTCAGTCTACAGACGCTAGGCGCGGGTGGCGGTGAACGAGCCCCCGCCGGACCGGCCGAACTCAACGGTGCCCGAGATCTTGTCGCCGTCCACGGTGCCTTTGAAGCCCAGGGACATCCCCCCTCTCGGCCCCGACATCTCGACCTGCCAGGCCAGGCTATCGCCCTCGACGGTCCCGCCCGAGAAATCCCGCGCGCCCCGCTCTCCCACCCATGTGCCGCTAAGCGTGGAGCCGCTCACCACGAGCTCCAGGGTGCCATTACGCGTGCCCCTCGGCGTGTTCAGCGTCAGTATCCACGTACCCTCCACGGCCGATGGCTTCCGGGCGGCGCCATCTCCGTTCACACTGTAGGAGCTCAGCCGTGCGTAGAGGCCGTCCAGCGCGATGAGCTGGGCGTGTGTGCCCTGCTCCACGATCCGGCCCTGATCCACCACCACGATGTTATCGGCACCACGTATGGTGGACAGGCGGTGAGCGATGACCACGGCGGTGCGGTCCCGAAGGAGCTCTTTGAGCGCCTTCTGAATGAGCATCTCCGAGTGGGTATCGATGTTGGCCGTCGCCTCGTCCAGTATGAGGATGCGCGGGTTGGCCACCAGGGCACGCGCAAAGCTGATTAGCTGTCGCTGCCCGATGCTCAGATTGCCACCTCGCTCCTGGAGCAGGGTATCGTACCCCTTGTCCAGCTTGGTGATGAAATCGTGGGCGCCCACCGCGGCCGCCGCCCTCTCGATCTCCTCGTCCAGGGCCTCGGTGTGGTTGTAGCGTATGTTCTCTCTGACGGTGGCCGAGAACAGGTAGGGCTCCTGGGGCACGATGCTCATCTGGCGCGCCAGCGAGTCCAGGCCCACCTCGCGGACGTCATGGCCGTCTATAGTCAAGCGGCCCTCAGTCACGTCGTAGAGCCGCAGCAGCAGCGATGCGAGCGTCGTCTTTCCCGCCCCGGTGGGTCCTACCAGCGCCACCGTCTCGCCTGCCCGGATGTGCAGGTCTATGTCCCACAATACGGGCTCATCAGGTTTGTAGTGGAATCCCACTCCTTCATATCGGATATCGCCGCGCACCGGAGGAAGCTCCACCGCGTCGGGGGCGTCCTCCACATTCGTCTTGGTGTCCATAAGCTCGAATATCCGGCTGCCGGACACCATCGCCCTCTGCAGCGAGCCGTACTGCATGGTCAGGTTTCTGACAGGCTCGAAGAAACGGTAGATGTAAAGGACAAAGGCAATCAGGGCACCGATCTCGATCCCTGGGGGGTCCTGTAGGGCCATGGCGCCGCCGAAGACCACCACCAGCGCAAGGCCCATCGCCGTAAGCATCTCCACAGAGGGAAACAGCATAGCCGTGAAGCGGCTTGCCGAAAGAGTGGCGCTCAGGTTCTCGTAGTTTGCCCGGTCGAACTGACGAACGTTCACTTGCTCGCGGTTGAGGCTCTGTACCACCCGAACGCCGGAGATGTTCTCCTGGAGCCCGGCGTTAACGCCGGCGATAGCCTGCCTGGCCCGCAAGAACTTGGCGCGGGCGAACCTTTGCCAAACTCCCAGCACGAGGAAAAGGAGGGGCACGACGGACAGGGTGATTAGCGCCAGCTTCGCGTTCATAACCATCATCACCGCGATGATACCGCCGAGACTGAGCACGTCCGCCAGGGTGAGAATGACGATGGAGAGAAACTCCTGGAGCTGCTGCACGTCGTTCTGGACCCTGGACATGACCCTACCCACCTCGTTACGGTCATAGAAAGACATGGAGAGGCGCTGGAGGTGCTTGAACAGGTCCACGCGCAGCCTGAAGAGTACACGCTGACCAACGAAGGCCATGAGCCGCAGGTGAATGTAGTTGCTGACGTACTGCACAAAGGCAACCAGGACAAAGAGCAAGATGACCAGGTTGAGCCGGGACAGGTCGCCGGTACGGATAAAGGAGTCGATCGTCCACCCCACGATCGCGGGCATGGCCACGACGGTGCCGGTGTACACCAACATCGCGGCGATGATCCCCAGTAGCCTCCGCCAGTGCGGCCGAACGTACCCAGCCAGCCGTTTGACTACATCGTGGTCGTACAGGCGTCCCGCCTCCTCCTGGTCGAGACCCGAGCGAGCCCAGCGGCCCATTCCGCCGCCCATTCTGCCGCCCATTCCGCCGCCCATTCCGTGCATCATTATGCGTCACGTCCCGACACGGGCACGGGGCCTTCAACCACGGCTTCATCCTCCTGGGGCATGAGCTGGAGGTCGTGAATGCGCCGGTAGAAGCCATCATGGGCCAGCAGCTCCTGATGGCTCCCACGCTCCACAATCCTCCCTTCGTCCATTACCAGGACCAGGTCTGCCCGCCGGAGGGTGGAGAGGCGGTGGGCGATAACGAAGGTTGTCCTGCCTTTGATCACCTCGGCCAGCGCCTGCTGAATCTGGTACTCCGTACCCATATCCACACTGGATGTGGAGTCGTCCAGGATGAGAATGGGCGGGTCCAGCAACAGAGTCCTCGCGATGGCCAGACGCTGCCGCTGTCCGCCGGAGAGTGTCACGCCCCGCTCCCCCACCCAGGAGTCATACCCGTTCGGCAGGGCGTCGATGAAGTCGTGGAGCTGGGCGACCTTTGCTACTCTAATCACGTCTTCGAGGGACGCTCCTTCGACCCCATACGCTATGTTGTCTCTGAGGGTCGCGGCGAAGACGAACACGTCCTGCAAGACGATACCGACGCTCCTGCGAAGGGAAGAGAGGGTCACGTCCCGAATGTCGTGGCCGTCAATTGTGATGCGCCCCTCGGAGGCGTCGTAGAATCTCGGGATCATGTGGACCAGCGTGCTTTTACCTGAGCCGGGACCCCCCAGTATTGCAACCAACCGTCCGGGTTGCACCTCGAAGTCGATGCCGCGAACGGCCGGAGTCTCGGCCCCGTAGGTCAGCGAGACCGCATCGAACACCACGTGGCCACGCGGGCTCGGCAGTGGCGGCGCTCCCGGCTTCTCCTGGACTGGCGACTCGGCGTCCAGCACCTCGAAGATACGCTGCCCTGCCGCTGTGGCCCTGGTGTAGGTGTTTATGAGCCAGCCCGTCATCCGGACGGGCATGGCCAGCAGCGCCATATAAAAGATGAATGCGGCCAGCGCGCCGGGGGAGAGCCGCTCAGCCGCGATCTCCTGTCCGCCGACCCACAGGATGGCCCCTGTCGCGGTCGTGAATATGAAGGTCATCAGGGCGCCCTGGGAGGCGAACAGCCTGGTGGCGCTGTAGGTGAGCTGGGCGACACTGGAGGCCCTCGCCTCGAACTTATCCTCCTCATACTCTCTGGCGCCAAAAGCCTTGACCACGCGAATTCCAGCCAGGTTCTCCTGCAACACCGCGGTCATCAGCCCGGTCTCGGACTGCACCTGCATCCACGTCCGCCGCAGTCTCTTGGACATCCCTACCGCCCGCCATATGACGATGGGCACAAAGATAAAGCTCACAATCGCCAGCCGCCAGTTCTCCGTGAACATTATGGCGGCCACCGCTCCCAGCATCATGAAGATGGAGAGCCCGCGGATCATCCCCATGCTGATGAACATGCGGACGGCGTCCACGTCCGCCGTGGCCTTGGACATCAGGTTGCCGGTCTGCTGCTGATCGTGGAAGCCAAAGCTGAGGCTCTGGAGCTTGCGGAAGAAGTCGTTCCGCAGGTCGTACGCCGCCTTCTGGGAGACCGCCTCGGCCAGGTAGGTCTGGCCGTAGGAAAATGCGCCCCTCAGGGCACTTACCAGAAGGATCGTGCCGCCCAGCGTCAGGAGCTGACCTCGCGACCCGCTCTCAAGCGCCTCATTTATGGCGCTGCCCAGCAACGCGGGGATGGCCATCATCGAGACTGTGGCCGCCGACATGGTGGCGAAAGCACCGCCCAGGTACCACTTGTGCCGCCATCCATATCCCGTCAGACGCAACAGTATTCTCATGCGTTAGTTCCCTCGTTGCTGTTTTTCTGTCCGGTCCGGCGAGCGCGCCTCTCAGGCTTGCGTCGCCGCCTGACCTCGCTCTGATTCGCGAGCGGTAGATGACTCGCCGGGATGGGCACCCGATGGCCCTACATCGCGCCGCCCAATCGCGTTTACCAGGACCTCTAACGCCGGCACAACCACCTCCAGCTCCTCCAGGGTGAGGGACCCGGCCATCTCCTCTCTCCGCATGCGGCGGATGCGCCAGAAGGCCTCCACCGCCTCCTTGCCCTCCGAGGTTAGCCGGCAGGCCACGACGCGCCGGTCAGAGGCGTCCTCAATCCGCTCTACCAGGCCTTTCTTCACTAACCGGTCGATCATGCTCGTGGCAGACGGCATGCCGCTGCCGAGATGGGCCGAGAGATCACTCATGCGGGCCGGCCCGTCGTTAAGGAAGAAAAGCGTGCGGGCCTGAGGCATAGTCAGCTCGAGGTCAGACCACTCCGACGGCGGGCGTGAATGCCGCCGGCCGTACATGCGTCCCATGAGCTCGACAAATCGCTCGACCAGCTCCGTCCTGGAAGATTCCATCGTATCCCTCAAAAGGTTCCGTTGATGCGAACTATGTTAACACAACGAACCAACAACGTCAATACGCGGCCGAGGGTTGCGCTGTACGCGTGGTCCGCTACGGGGAGTCCATCAGGAGTGCAACGCCCGTCTAGTGCGACACCAGAAAAGGTGTTGGGGAACGTGTTATGCGCCCACGACGAAACCGTACCGTAGGGGCAGGTTTCAAACCTGCCCCTACCCAGGCCGACATGAGGCGTCGGCACCCTATTCTCTAATACGTCTCCTGATCATGCACTAGGTGGCCCGCTCCCTGAGATGAGCGCACCGCCGAGGTCTCCCCCGCCGGTCCATGTAACGCGGGCGGCGCTCGAAGACCTCAGCCAGCGACCAGCGTTGTCACCGGGGAAGGCGTCAACGATCTAAGCGGTGATCGCCCTCGGACACGGCAAATAGACCTCATCAGCTCCAAATATTGGGGCTGGCTCTTCGCTCAGTCGACAGTCTTCCCCACCCGTCGACAGTCTTCCCCACCCTAGGTAGCATTTTCCGCCACACTCGTTGGCCGACTCATGGAAATGGCATGAACATCCCGGGGCTTAAAAGTCAGAAGGACTTCATTGCCTTTAGATAGAGATAAGCCGACGAATACCTGCTTAGGTATCAGCGCGGTGAGAGGGACACTGCAATCTACGACAACTCTACATTGTGCTCCCAGGGGCCCCAACCTCGTGATCCTGCCCTTCATTACGTTGGGCTTAGAGTTCAGATCACCGTCCTCGCTCGGGAGCGAGACCGTGATATCCTCAGATCGGAGGCAGATAAGCAACTCGCTCCCAGGAACGTGTGTTTCTTCCGTGGTTATCTGATGATCTCCCACCTGAACCAAAGAACGACCGTTAGCGCCGGACAAGACACGCCCTGCGAGGATATTCTCCACTCCCATGAACGCCGCAACCTCAGCGGTGGCTGGGCGGGCGAAAACCGCCTCGGGGGTATCCATCTGCACAATCCGACCATCGACCATGACGGCCAATCGCTCTCCAATCATAAGGGCTTCGGCACGGTCCTGGGTAACAAAAACGGCGGTGACCTTAGTTTCTGCCAGAACATGCTGCATGTCTTCGATGAGGGACGTTCTGGTCGGCGGATCCAGGGAGGCAAAAGGTTCATCCAGCAAAAATACCTCCGGGTTGAGCACCAGGGAGCGGGCCAGGTTGACTCGCTGAGCCTCTCCGGCCGAAAGTTTGGTCACAGATCGGGAGGCTAACGTATGAATGTTCAGTTTGGACAGCCAGTATTCCGCGCGCTGCTTGCTTTCTCTTTTAGACACGCCTCTTATACGAAGTCCCAGGGTGACGTTATCGAAAACTGAGCCACGGAACAGAAGGGGCTCCTGAAATACCAGAGCCAGATGGCGACGCAGGGACACGAGATTGGAGCGCGGCGTTACCTCTTGATCGTTGAGGAACACGCGGCCGCGGGATGGTTTTTCTAGGAGTGCGAGAACTTGTAACAGGGTGCTCTTCCCTGCGCCGTTCGGCCCGATCACGGCTAATACTTCCCCATTTCCTATAGACAAGTGCGGTATCTGAAGAACCGTCTTCTTCGAACGGCGGACTTCGACGGCTTCTAACCTCAGGGCAGCAGCCTTCATGGTGTCGTGTCACGTTGCTGAACCAGTGTCAGACCCAGTGTAACTGCATAAGCCAGCGCAAACAGGATCACGCCCAGGGCAATCGCTACTTCGAAGTTCCCCTTGCTTGTTTCCATGACGGTCGCCGTGGTGAGAACTCTGGTTTGCCCCAGAATATTGCCACCAACCATCATGGACGCACCCACTTCAGAAATGATGGCGCCAAATCCTGCTATAGTGGCCGCCAGAATGGATAGTCTTGCTTCACGTACCAAAATCCAGAACATTTGCCACTTAGTGGACCCCAATGCCAGAATTTGAAGACGCAACTTGGGATTCAACTGTTGAATCGCTGCCATCGTCAAGGCGGTAACAATGGGCAAAGCAATGACCGTCTGAGCGATTATCATGGCATTGGGCGTATACATTACCCCCAAGAAGCCAAAGAGGCCGTTACGCCACAACATGACAGCGACCACCAAGCCCACGACAACGGGAGGTAACCCCATCCCTACGTTAACGAAACTAGCGACCACGCGCCGGCCAGGATATTGGGCCAACCCTAAGAAAGTTCCAAGCGGTACACCCAATAGCAAACAGATAAGAATGGCGCTGAGCGACACTCGGAGTGACGTTGTGACGACAGAAAAGACCTCCCTGTCACCTTGGAACAGCAGGATGATCGCTTCTTTGATCCCTTCCCAAATAAGGTCCATCTCGTCGTTTCCTCCTATCGATTTGACAATAGACGGAAATATGGCTCCCCGTGCTGTTCCACGCCGAGAGCTTCGATAACCTCCGAAACAGCTTGAGAAAGGATAAAGTCGAAGAAGGTTTGAGCCAATTCCTTGTTGATTTTTGTTGACTTTTCCGGATTCACCAGAATCACGCTGTAGATGTTTCTAAGTTCAGTGTCGCCCTCGTAGAGTACGTTGAGTTCCGTCCGTTCCTTCAAATTCAAATATGTTCCTCGATCAGATAGCGTGTAGGCTTTTTTGTCGGCGGCGATGATCAGGGTTTGACCCATTCCCTGGCCGGTCTGCTGATACCACGCTCCTGATGGCTCTACCCCCGCCATTTCCCACACCAACTGCTCTCGAAAATGCGTTCCGGAATCGTCGCCCCGAGAGAGAAACAAGGCTTGTAATGCACTTATCTTTTGAAAGGCTTCTGCTGCCGACATCGCCTCTGAAACCTCGGCAGCATCTTCAGCCGGGCCGAGGAGGACAAAATCGTTAAACATGAATGGCTGGCGCTTGATTCCATGGCCCTCGTCCATGAAGGTTTGCTCCTGAGATGGTGCATGCACCAATAGGACATCCGCTTCTCCACGACGCCCCATAGTCAATGTCGCCCCGGTGCCAACCGCAATTGTCTTGACGCTAGAACCGGTCTGCTCCTCAAACATGGGTACTAAGACATCGAGCAGGCCAGTATCCCGGGTGCTGGTGGTCGTTGCAAGGATGAGGGTCTCATTTGTCCCGGACTGGCATCCAACCATCCCAAACGCAACCGAAATCAGGATCAACGCTCGGGTCCAGACAGTACCGAGAGTTCCCACTCTCCTGGGCTGGCTACTGTGTTCAATCGTCGACGTGGATAATCGCACCGACATGCTCGTCGTCCAGGGCTTTAGTCAGTGGCGTTTAATGTTCGACACAATTTCCGCCAACAGAGGATAGACAGCTTGTCTGCCCCGATCCATAGTTGTCTGGCCGCCAATCTTAATCACGTTGACATCAGGCAAGATCTTGATCTCTTGGTCCGCATGACTGAACCGGACCAGCTCAAGATCGGTTAAGGATTGTACGTCTCACCGTACCTCTGCACGGCCCGCTGACGCGGCGCGGTGGTCCGGTCCGTCAGATAGGCGCATGGCCGTGCTGTTTTGCCCAGCCGGTCGGTGCAACGAGGGCGGCGCGGGAAGCCCTCAGCCGGCGATCAGCGGCAGCTTGCCGAGCACATCCGGATTGACCAGGTGCAGCGGCATGCGCCCGGTCAGCACGCGGGCGACCTCCTGGCCGCACCGGACGGCCAGTGCCTGCAGCGCGGCATCGGAGTAGTAGCCCGAGTGGGCTGTAAGCACCACGTTGTCGAGCCCGAGCAGTGGGCTGTCCTCAGGTGGAGGCTCCACCTCGAACACGTCTATGCCCGCTCCGAGGATCTGGCCGCTCTGCAGGGCACCGATGAGGGCTGCCATCTCGACGATTGGTCCCCGCGACGTGTTGATCAGATATGCGGTGGGCTTCATCTGTCTGAACGCGGCCTCGTCGAACATGTGGTGAGTGTCGTCCGTCAGCGGAGTGTGTACGGAGACGTAGTCCGAGCGGGCGAGCAACTCCTGGAACGACACCGACCCGACGCCAAACTCCGCGAACACGGACGGCTCCATATAGGGGTCATAGGCGATCAGATTCATCTCGAAGGCGGCGGCGCGCCTGACGAGGGCCCGTCCGATCTGCCCCAGACCTACCAGGCCCAGGGTCTCGCCGTGCAGCGAGCCGACCGGAGAAGGAATCACTCGCGGCCAACCGCCCCCGCGTATGGTCCGGTCAAGGAGAAAGAGCCTGCGATTGCACGCCAACATCAGCGCAAGGGCGTGGTTCGCCACCTCGCGTATCCATAGGTCCGGGACGTTGATCACGGCAATCCCCAGCTCGGTGGCGGCGAGTATGTCGATGGTGTCCACACCGATGCCCGTGCGCAGCACGACCTTGCAGTTTGGCGACGCCTCCATGGTACGTCGAGAGACGTCCGACTCCATGATGATCATGCCGTCGGCCCCGCGTGTCTGCGCAAGCATCTCGTCCTCTGTCTCGAGGCTGGGCAGCACCACCTGCCGCGCGCCTATCTTGGCCAGCTCGATCTTCTCGGGCTCCAGGGCCTCTTGAGTGTGGACGCCCACGTGAAAGACGGTGTACCGGTAGTCCTCCATGTCGCTCCTATCGGGTGAAGGCTCAGCAAGTGTATATCGTCAGAGCGGGCCGTATTATATGGTAGCGTCCGGCAGCGCGTCAAAAGCATCCGGCACCCCGGCCCTGGAGTGGTGAATGTGCGAAACGCGGAGCGGGGCGGACCAAGTGAACGCTAGACTACAGGCCCACCGGCGACGGCGTCCTCACAGCGGAGACACGTCGCGACGCCACAATGGGACCAGAACGGTACACCTCTGGTCTAGCAGACCGTTGACGACCGCCTCCGCCCCCCCGTCAACCCACCCAAAGGAACTCAGAGACGAGTGCACCAGCAGCGGGCGGCCAGCCAGACCTGCTCGCGACGCCGACTTCGCAATGTCCTCGGAAGTCAACCGGGCGCACGGCCGTGCGCCCCTACACACCGCACTTCGCGGCGATGGCGCGTTCGATATGCGACACGCTATTTTCATTGGAATGACATCTAAGGCCTACCCCGGACCCACCGGGTCCACGTCCACGACCCACCCCGGCGGGACCGCCAGCCGGTCGAGTAGCGCCCGAGGCTTTGCACCCCGCAGGATGAGCTGCCACCGATATCGACCTCTCAGACGCGCCGGATAGGCAGGCGTCGGCCCCAAGACCTCGACGTCGGAGTACCCCCAGGAGTCTCGCTCCCGCCGCAGTCCCTCGGTGACGCGCATCGCCTCGCGCTCACACATCGCCCGGTTGGTGTGGGTGTAAAGCATCCTTATCAGCCCGCCATACGGCGGGTTCCCCTGCTCTTTACGATAAGCGGCTTCCTCGGCGTAGAAACGCCGGTATTCCTGGGCGGCCGCGGCCCTGACCGCGTAGTTGTCGGGCTGGTAGGTCTGAATGACGACTACGCCCTTCGCCGGCCCTCTGCCAGCCCTGCCGGCCACCTGGAACAGCAGCTGGAATGCCCTCTCTCCGGCCCGGTAGTCCGGGACGTTCAAGCCCACGTCGGCCAACACCACCCCCACCACCGTGACAGAGGGGAAATGCAGGCCCTTTGCGATCATCTGCGTGCCAACCAGGACCTGGGCCTCACCCGACCTGAAGCGCGTAAGGAGCCGCTCATACTCATCAGGGCGCTTGACGGCGTCCCTGTCCCACCTGAGCACCGTCACGTCGGGGAACCGCCTGGAGACCTCCTCGACGACGGCCTGGGTTCCCACCCCGTAGTAGGCCATCTTGTTTCCCGCGCAGGCGGGACATCGAGAGGGCGGGATGCGACGGTCGCCGCAGTGATGACAGAGAAGGCGCTGGGCCTCCTTGTGATAGGTCATAGTAATGTCACACCTTCTGCACCCCAGGGTAAAGCCACACTCCCGGCACTGCATGAAGGACGCTGAGCCCCGGCGGTTCAGGAAAAGCACCGCCTGTGAGCCGGTCTCGAGGCAGTCGCCCATCGCTCGCAGCAAGGGCCTGCTGAAAATCAGGCGGTGGCCCTCTCGCAGCTCCCGCCGCATGTCCACGATTTCGACGGCGGCCAGCGGCGAGACTCCCGGGGCCGCCCTAGTGGCGCCGCCGTTCACCACCACCCGGTCAGGCAGCCGCAGCAGCTTGAAGTGACCGCGCATGGCCATGTGGTACGACTGCACGTCGGGAGAGGCGCTGCCCATCACGACCACCGAGTCGCTCAACTCGGCAAGTCGCAGTGCCACGTCCCTGGCGTGGTACCTGGGGCTGGCGTCCTGTTGCTTATAGGTCCACTCATGCTCCTCGTCAATGACTATGAGGCCGAGCTCCGGCTGTGGAGCAAAGACGGCGCCCCTCGAGCCGATGACAACGCCGTACTCGCCCTGACGTACCTTCCACCACTGGTCGAACCGCTGGCCAGCAGTGAGCCCGCTGTGGAGGACCGCCACGTTCCCCGGAAACCTGGCGGCAAACCGCTCGATGGTCTGGTGCGTGAGGGCTATCTCGGGCACCATCACGATGGCCCTCTCGCCGCGCTGGAGGCAGTGTCGCACCGAGTCCAGGTAGACCTCGGTCTTGCCGCTGCCGGTGACGCCCTCGACGAGAAAGCTCCGGGCCGCGGTGGCCGGCTCGTCGAGCGCGGCGCGGACCTCCGCCACGACAGCCTCCTGTGTTGATGTAAGGACCACCGAGGGCGACGGCTGTACAGAGAGGCCCGCCAGAGGGTCCCGGTCCACTGCAACGGACTCCACCTCGATCCAGCCCCTGTCGAGGAGCGCCCTGACTGCACCGGCGCCGTACTCTCTTCGGGCCTGGGCGAGGACGATGGGAGTCCTTTCCTTTAAGAGGCGCGATAGCAACGCAGCCTGGCGGGGCGCCCGCCGGGCCATGTCCGACAGGCGGCCGGCCAGCCCTTCCGGAGCCGGGAACGGGAGCCTCGCGTACGCCCGGTACCGGCGTCCAACGGACGCGCCAGCCCGCCCCTGGGTGCGGGTGACCAGTCCCCTCTCGACCAGCCTCCTCACGGCCGTCCCGGCCCCCCGGCCAAGCGTCTCGAGGAGCCGATCCTCCGCCACTCTCTTGTGGCGGCGTATAAAGGCCAGGACCTTCTCCTGGTACTCCGTAGGCGGCGGTCCCTCGGCGGCACCGCCAGCGGCACTCAATGTCAGGTATGACTTGAGGCGGACCCGCCCGCCCGGCGGCAGCATGAGCGAAGCGGCCTCAAACAGGGGCGACATGTAATAGTCGCTGATCCACCGGGCCAGTCGGAGCTGGGTGTCGCTCAGGACCGGCCCGGTCTGAGAGGCGCTGAGGATGTCGCGGGTCTCGGGTACCTGTGGGGCCGGGGGCAGCGAGAAAACCACTCCCTGGAGCCTGCGTGGCCCGAAGGGGACCATGACCGTCTGGCCGGGGAGCACGTCAAGCGACGGCGGTACGGAGTAGCTGAAGGTGCGGTCGTAGCCGACCGCCGCGTCAACGGCGACCTCGGCGTATCTCATCGGTGCGCGGTCCAGTACTCGCCCTGCCTCCCGGCTATTAAAGAGCCCACGGCATGGAGACAAGGCACGGTTCAACTCAGATTCGGGGCACATCCATGCGCCGCTCGGGAAGCGGCTCACAGGACAAGGGAGATGACCTGCACGGGAAGCTCACCTGGAGGGGCTCGGGCGGAAGGGGAATCACCCTCACCTCAGTCCTCTCCCATCGAGGGAGAGGAGGCAAGCGCTGGTAACGCGAAACCGGCGCCAAAGTCTGCCGGCACGATCCTGCTCGGGGCCGGCCGAACGGTCGGGGTCATGCCTGGGGCAGCGGCAGCTCCCCACGGCCATGTGCCGCTAGCGTCGCTCTTTGATCCTCGCCGCCCGGCCCGAGCGGCCCCTGAGATAGTTCAGCCGGGCGCGGCGGACCGCTCCACGCCTCATCACCACGACGGCCTCGACTGCCGGCGAGTATAAGGGGAAGGTGCGCTCCACGCCGATCCCCTGCGTCACGCGACGGACGGTGAAGGTGGTCCCCGGCCCGCTCCCCCGCTTGCGAATCACAACACCCTCAAAGACCTGCGTCCGCTGCCTGTCCCCTTCCTTCACCCGCAGGCTAACCCGCACGGTGTCACCGGGCTGGAATTCCTGCACCTTGGGATTTGGCTCAACCGATATCAGGTAGTGGGCGTCCATTGCAAGGCCATCCTAGCTATTGTGAAATGAGTGGGCGGGCGCGGTGTAGCGCGAAGCCCGCACAGCTATTCTATAGGCAGGTCCGCGCCGGGCGCAAGCGGGGGGCAGGCCAGGTAGGCGGCCAGATCACGACCAAAATATCAATAAGCTTGGTGTAGCCAGCGTTCGGGACCTCACCCCGGCCCTCTCCGCGTGCGGAGAGGGGGTCTAAGCACTGACCCCGCCGGCAATAGCTTGAGGTGTCGCCGACGTGGTGTTGGCTCCGCTCTTGCAGTCGTTTGGGACCTCACCCCGGCCCTCTCCGCGTGGTGCAATCCTCCGGACGTGGCCGGGGGCGCGTTATCGAGGCCCTGAGGAGACCTCACCCCCTGGCCCCCTCTCCGCACCGCACGCGGAGAGGGGGTACCGGAGCTGCGACTAGATTCAACTGCTCGGGGTGAGGTAGACCAGTAACGGTCCAAGTTCGCCGACCAAGTCACAGTTCGCCGGGGGTTCCTGGTTGGGCCACGATGGGGCGTGCCGCCAGTTCCCCCAAGCCCTTATGGGATTAAAGGGTGGCGCCCGCCTGCTAGGCTTCCCGCCGCAGCGCCTCTATGAAGCGCCGGTCCTCCTCGGAGAGCTCGGCGGCATCAAGGAGGTCCGGGCGGCGGTGGAACGTACGCCGGAGCGACTCCCGACGCCGCCAGCGCGCGATCTCCGCGTGGTTGCCGGAAAGCAGCACCTGGGGCACTGCCCAGTCCCGGTACTCCGCCGGGCGGGTATACTGAGGGTGCTGAAGCAGCCCGGTGGTGAACGAGTCGTCCTCCGTCGACTCGATGGACCCGACCACGCCGGACACCAAACGCGACACCGCCTCGATTACCACCATTGCGGCCAGCTCACCCCCCCCCAGCACGAAGTCGCCGATACTTATCTCCTGGGTAGCCAGGTACCGGCGGACCCGCTCGTCGACCCCTTCGTAGCGCCCGCAGATGAGCACCACGTCACCGTGGCCAGACAGCCCCTCAACCACGCTCTGGGTCAGCGGGGTCCCCCGGGGCGAGAGGAGCACCACGGGCGCTGCATCGTCCAGGCCAGCCGAGTCGCGGATAGCCTTCACTCCCTCAAAGAGTGGCTCCGGCTTCATCAACATCCCGGCACCGCCGCCAAATGTGTAGTCGTCGACGGTGCGGTGCCGGTCATGGGCGTAGTCGCGCGTGTTGTAGAGCCTGATCTCCAGCAGGCCTTTCTGCCGTGCCCGGTGAATGATGCCCTCGGCAAGCGGGCTCGCGAACATGCCGGGGAACAGTGTCAGAACGTGGAATCGCATGTGCCGGCCAAACGGTAGTCACAAACATCGCCCCGACGCTGGGGGTGAAGGAGCAGGACGCGGCTCAAGGCGGACGGGCAGGTGATCATGCTAAGCACATTCGGATTGATTCATTTGGATCGGCCCAATCGCTCAGCGTTAGTGTCACCCTGAGCCCGACAGGGAGAAGGGTCTAAGGCCTCGCCCTACACAACGGCATTGGAGGAGTACAACGACCCTGCGGCTCCACTCGGGACAGGTCTTAGATTCTTCGTCGCTCCGCTCCTCAGAATGACAGGTACCCCAAGGTTATTGCCCGATCGTACTTAGTGCGCCGGATGGCCTCGCCACCCTTTGAGCATTTCCAGCGCGTGAGGGATGGCCGGGACCGCCACCTCCAGGCACTCGCGCACCCCAGTGGGGCTCCCCGGCAGGTTGATGATGAGACACCCAGACCGGACGCCGGCCACGGAGCGGCTGAGCATCGCAAGGGGCGTTTTTTGTAAAGTCTGCGTTCGAATCGTCTCGGCGATTCCCGGCACCTCGAACTCTATGACGGCCTGGGTGGCCTCAGGCGTCACGTCGCGCGGGCCCAATCCTGTGCCGCCCGTCGTCAAGACCAGGTCTATCTCCCCACTGTCACACCACCCGGCCAGCCTCTGGGAGATCAGCTCCTTCTCGTCCGGCACAATCTCCCGGTACAGCTCGCGAAAGCCCTCTCGGGCCATCGCCCCGCTAATGGCGTCTCCGCTGGTGTCAGCCCGCTCTCCCTTGGAGCCGGCGTCGCTGATGGTGAGTATAGCCAGATTGAACACCGGCCTCTCTGTGCTCACTGCCTCCGCTCCCTTACTGATTAGCAGGGTGTTGAAAAACCCTTTCGACCATCCCCCTGGCCCCCTTCCTGGCCAGGAAGGGGGGAGAATTCATACCTGAGGGACACCCTCAGACTCCCGGCAAAGGGGCTTCGCCCCTCTGCACACCCCATATTTCATCGACCTATTAGCGCTCATGTTGCCACGTGGGCTGACTGGAGGGCGCGCCCTGGACTTTTTCTTCCCTGTTAGGGGTGAGTGTGTGAGAAACGAGCAAATTACGCGGGCATTTCCCGAACAGTTCTAGAAAAAGTCTTAAACTAGGGTCAATTCGCCTTGCGTCGACGACGCCCTCTCTGGGAGACTTCGATGGTACCGGGGCGCCGCGTCGTGAGTCGGTCAATATCCAATGGACACATAGTGTAACACGCCCCGCGCCTTGAGCCTTGAGCCTGTTGAGCGGGACCGTTTGTCTGGCGTAGCCGTCGAGGGACATAGCTAGCCCCTCGTTTACTTCCAATATGGAGATACGCCATACGCCAGTGATGGTCGAGGAGGTCCTGGCCGCCCTCAAGGTGCGGCCGGGCGGCGCCTACATCGATTGCACAGTTGGAGAGGGAGGCCACGCGGACGCCGTGCTCAACGCAGTCGAGCCGGGTTCCAGGTTGCTGGGGATTGACCTGGACGCGACGGCCCTGTCGATAGCGGGCGAGAGGCTGGGGGGTTACGGAGAGCGAGCTGTGGTCGTTCAGGGGAATTTCGCCCACCTCCAGACGCTGGCCGTCCAGCACGGCTTCACGCCGGCCGACGGCGTGCTGTTCGACCTGGGCCTGTCCTCCCTTCAACTGGAGACGGCGGAGAGGGGATTCAGCTTCTCCAGGTCAGGACGGTTGGACATGCGTTTTAACCCGGCGCAAGAGCAGACAGCGTACAGACTAGTGAACGGCGGCACGGAGAAGCAGGTGGCCGACATCATACGCCAGTTTGGGGAGGAGCCCAGGGCCCACCGCATTGCACGGGCCATCGTCCGCGCCAGGCCGATAGAGTCGACCGTTGACCTCGCAGAGGTAGTTGCCCGGGCTGCCGGCCGGCCGAGGAGTCGAAGAATCCATCCCGCGACCAGGACCTTCCAGGCGCTCCGCATCGCCGTGAACCGTGAGCTGGACAACCTGCGGTCCGGGCTCGAGCAGGCGGTATCGGTGCTGGGAACCGGCGGCCGCATGGTGCTGATCAGCTACCACTCGCTTGAGGACAGATTGGTCAAGAGCTTCATTCGGCGTGAGTCGTCGTCCTGTATATGTGCACCCGGGACGCCCGAATGTATCTGCGGCCACGAGGCGAGCGTTAGGGCGATCACGCGGCGGGTGGTCAAGCCCTCCTCGACGGAGGTGCACGCCAATCCCCGCAGCAGGAGCGCACGATTGAGGGTGGCGGAAGTGCTGTGATACTCGACAAGGGAAACAGGTCGGCCAGGAAGCCGGTGGACAGTAATGGAGCAACCGCCATGTTGGCACAAGAAGAGGTAGCCGTTCCCGTTGGACCATCCCTGCGCAGTGACGGGACAAGCCGCACGGCCATGGAAACAGGGATCTTCGCCGCGATCGACGTCGGCACCACCAAGGTGTGCACCATCCTGGGCCGCCGGAACGGGAAGAGGGGCATCCAGGTGCTGGGCCACAGCACCGTGCCGTGCAGCGGCCTTCGAAAGGGCAATGTCACGGACGTGGCGGCCACCGAGGAGGCGGTGCGTGAGTCAATCAGCCAAGTGGAGCACGCCACCGGACACCGCATCGAGTCGGCCTTCGTCGGGATAACCGGCTCCCACGTCAGCTTCGAGAACCGCCGGGACAGGCTGGAAGCGGTAGGTGAGAGCGGGGTCATAACAGCTGGCGACCTGAGCCGGGCTCCCGAGTCGCTGGCCAGCGCGGCCTCCGATCCTGGACGCAGGCTCCTGCATGCCGTCAGGATGAGCTACGCCCTTGACGGCGAGGAAGGGATAAGGAACCCGCTGGGCATGCACAGCCGCGACATTGAGGTTGAGACCCACGTGGTAACCGGAGGCGTCGCGTTCATAAACAGGCTGGTCCGGGCCGTGGAAAAAGCGGGTATCACGGTAGCTAGCCTTGTGCTGGAGCCGTTGGCGAGCGGCCTGGCGGTCCTGACCCCCGAGGAGAAAGAGCGCGGGGCGTTGCTGGTGGACATGGGGGGCGGCACCACCGATGTGGTGGGATTCAGGCAGGGACGCATCTGCTTTACCGGCGTAATTCCCGTGGGCGGCTACCAGTTCACCAACGATATCTCGCTAACATTCAACACCCCGTACCAGGCAGCCGAGGCGGCGAAGCTGAATTACGCTGGAACCGAGCTTCAAGCCTCTTTTGCAGATCAAGAGATATCGCTACCCGTGATCGGACGAGAGGCCGCCGTGCGGGTCTCCCGACTGGACATTTGCCAGCTGACCAGAGAGCGGGCCCAAGAGCTTGCCCGCATGATCAAGCTCCTGCTCAGCGATGCGCAACTGGGAGACCCATCCGGTATCAGCTTCGTACTGACTGGAGGCGCCTCCAATCTGCCGGGGCTTCCCGCCTTGATTCAGAGGACCCTGGCGATACCGGTCCGCCACGGGGTGCCCAACGTCCGCGGCGCCATCCCCGACGAGCTCAAGGACCCCGCTTACGCCACGAGCGTGGGAATCCTCGTCTGGGTCGCCACCGAATATGTGCCTCGAAGAAACGCCATCGAAACCAACGGCAATCGGACCACCGAAGCGGCCTCAAGGAACGGTTAGCTGTTTGGGCTACTGAGGAAGATGGGAAGGCTGGTCCCCTTCGGACTCTTTGCAGCAAGGAAAGGGAGGATCTAATGGTCATGCACACCAGTGAGCCGAGCAACGGCGCGAGGATGAAGGTCGTGGGCGTTGGAGGAGGAGGCTCCAACGCCGTATCGAGGATGTTCAGGGAACGCATAACGGGAATAGAGTACATGGTGGTGAACACCGACACCCAGGCGCTATTGGGTTGCGACGTGCCGATCAGGATCGGCATCGGAGACCAGCTCACCGGAGGAAAGGGAGTTGGGGGCGACCCTGACCTGGGTGGCCGCGCCGCCGAAGAGAGTCGCGAGGCGCTCTTCGAGGCCGTGTGCGACGCCGACATGGTGTTCGTCGCAGCGGGGATGGGCGGGGGCACCGGCACCGGCGCGGCACCCCCCATCGCTCAAATAATCAAAGAGACGGGCGCACTCACCGTCGGCGTGGTTACCACACCATTCGCCTTCGAGGGCGTCCGCCGCGCGCGCACCGCCGAGCAAGGCATCAAGGAGCTCAAGCAGCAGGTGGACACCCTGCTGGTTATCCCCAATGAGCGCCTCCACGCCATTTGCGAGGAGGAGATAAGCGCCGACAACGCTTTCAAGATGGCCGACGACGTGTTGCGGCTGGGCGTGCAGTCCATCGCCGAGCTGGTGACCGTATCGGGCGCGATCAACCTGGACTTCGCCGACGTGAATGCCGTCATGAAGGACGCGGGGCCAGCCTGGATGTCCATCGGATGGGGCGTGGGCGAAAACAGGGCCAAGGAGGCCGCTCAGCAGGCGATCTCCAACCCGCTGCTGGACGTGTCCATCGAGGGCGCCACCGGCGTGCTGTTCAACATCACCGGCGGCTCCGACCTGAGGCTCTCAGAGCTGCATCACGCGGCCGAGGTCATCCAGCGCGTCGTCGATCCGGACGCCAACATCATATTCGGAATGGTGACGGACCTTAAGATGGAGAACGAGATCAAGCTCACGGTCATCGCGACCGGCTTCCCGACCCAGGAGAACATTCAGGACAAGAACGAGGACCTGAACGACATGCTGAAGGAGGCGCTCGCGGGCGGCGACTCCGAGCTCGACCTGCCGCCCTTCCTGCGCCGCCTGTCCAAGTACAGGAAGGACGGCCGCCACGAGATGGCGGCCGATCGGATGACGACGGTGGCCAGCGCATAGCGCTCTCCTCTGCGCGCCACCGCCGCTTGAGGGCCCGTCCCAGACGGGCCCTCCTTTTTGCCCACGGTGGCCGATACTCCTCTGTGCAGCAGCCCCCTCACTGACGCTCGCACCGACCGCCGCGACCAAGCGGGTCACCGGCGGCCGGGTGACGCCCCCCGCGTGGCAAGTCTGCGCTCGGCGCGCGTCCGAGCTTGTGGCATAGGCTCCCCCGACTTTGATCTCCCCGTTGGCAAGGGATCGGCACGCCGGGGGTGAGTGTCAGCGGGCTGTGAAATAGACCCAACATCTGCTATAATCCACTTGACATCCCCCATATGTGGTGGTAGCTTCTAGAGGCTACACGAGCTGTTGTGGTCCCAGTGTGAGCCTTACTACCCTGTCCAGGCGCCCTGATGTACTGTCCTCACTGTAGCCACAACGACTCCAAGGTTATAGATTCTCGGGACTCCGGCGACGGCATCCGGCGTCGCCGCGAATGCATACAGTGCGGTCAGAGGTTCACCACCTACGAGCGTCTTCAGACCAGGTCGCTACAGGTGATGAAGCGGGACGGGTGCCGCGAGGAATTCGACCGCGACAAGCTGTGGGCCAGCCTGATAAAGGCATGCGCCAAGCGCCCCCTTCCCACGGGGGCCATCGAGAAGGCGGTGGATGACATAGAGGCGCAATTGGCCGACCTGGGCAGGTTGGAGGTCCCGGCCAAGGCTATAGGTGAGATGGTAATTGACAGGCTAAAAAAGATGGACCGGGTAGCATACATTCGGTTCGCCAGCGTCTACCGGGACTTCCGGGACATCGAGACCTTCAAGGAGGAGATCGACGCGCTGCTGGAGCCACAGGAGGCACCCGGCGAGCCCAGCAGCCAGCTCTCCTTCCTGCCGGACGAGGAGCCCGTACCCGCGCGCCGCCGCCGGGGACGCCCCAAGCGGTCTGACATAGGCCCCTCTTAGGAGGGGTCCATACACCCGCCGTAGAGTGCCCCTCTCTAGACCAAATGTTCTCGTCGTGGTATCTTGAATCCGGTAGAACTGTCGACCAGGTGAATCATGCCGTCGTGGCGTGCCCGTCGCATCTTGCCGCGTGAGCGACTTTCACCACAAAAGGAGATCGGCCCGAGACCGCGGACCACCCATCGAGACAAGCGAACTGAGGAGTCGAACCATGGTGATAGACGACGATAGGCGAACGGACAACAGCAGCCGCTCCGTGGAGGCACGGACCGGGGCCAACGGGAGCATCTCGTTGGCGGGCAACGGCCGCGCCGCCATCTCCGACAACGCTCGGGTGGTCCTTGAAAAACGGTACCTGCGCAAGGACGGGAGCGGGAACATCATCGAGACGCCCGATGGCATGTTCCGCCGCGTCGCCCATGCCATCGCACAGCCCGAGCTCCTCTACGGGGGCGATGCCGATGCCCGCAAGTGGGAAGAGAAATTCTACCAGGCCATGTCGCGGCTGGAGTTCGTCCCCAACTCTCCCACGCTAATGAACGCCGGCATCCACCTCAAGGACGGCGGCGGCACCGGCACCCTGTCCGCCTGCTTCGTCATGGGCCTCGAGGACACCATGGACGGGATCATGACCACCGCCAAGGAGATGGCGATGGTCCAGAAGTTCGGCGGCGGCACCGGCTTCGCGCTCTCGCACATACGCCCGAAGGGCGTGAACATCTCCACAACCCACGGCAGGGCCTGCGGGCCGATCGCCGTACTCCGTCACCTGTCCTCGGTCTCCAAGCTCGTGACCCAGGGCGGCAAGCGCGACGGCGCCAACATGGCCGTCATGGACGTGCACCACCCCGACATCCTGGAGTTCATCGAGTGCAAGCGCGTCGAGGGCGAGATACATAACTTCAACATCTCGGTCGGGGCCAGCCACGAGTTCATGGAGGCCGTCAGGGACGGAACCGACTACCCTCTGCGCTCCCTTGAAGACCCCGCCAACCCCGACTCTGCCGTCGCCGAGGTAGGCCGGCTCGACGCGCGAGAGGTGTTCGACAAGATAATAGCAGGCGCGTGGCGCAACGGAGAGCCCGGACTCATCTTCCTGGACTGGGTGAACCACAAGAACCCCACGCCCCATATGGGCCGCATGACGGCCACCAACCCCTGCGGCGAGCAGCCGCTGCTGCCCTACGAGTCGTGCAACCTGGGCTCCATCAACCTGGCCAAGTTCCTGGTCCCTTCGACAGGCTCAGGGCAGCAGGCTGAGAATGAGGGCGGTCTGGAGATTGACTTCGACCATTTGCGGGACGTGGTGCGCATGGCGGCACGCTTTCTGGACAACGTCATCGACGCCAACTCCTACTCAGTGGACAAGATCGCGGAGATGACCCGCGCGACGCGGAAGACGGGCCTGGGGGTGATGGGGTTCGCCGACATGCTGACCATGCTGCGGATACCCTACGACTCGAAGGAGGGCCTACAATTGGGACGGGATATCATGCGGTCCGTCATGGAAGAGGCCGACAAGATGTCCGAGGAGCTGGCGGCGGAGCGAGGCGTGTTCCTGGCGTTCGAGGGGAGCATCTACGACGCGCCGGGGCAGCCCAGAATGCGCAACGCGTGCAGACTCACCGTCGCACCCACGGGCACCATATCGATGATCGCCGGGTGCTCCAGCGGGATCGAGCCGCTTTTTGCGCTCTGCTATCACAAGCACAACATCCTCGGCGGCGAGAGCCTGCTCTACGTCGACGAGGGGTTCGAGGCGGCGGCGCGCGAAGGCGGGTTCTACAGCCAGGAGCTGATGGACTATCTGGCCGATGGCGGCTCTTTGCAGGAGCGCGACGACGTGCCGGAGTGGGCCAGGCAGGTTTTCGTCACCTCGGCGGACATCTCGCCGGAGATGCACGTGCGCATGCAGGCCTCGTTTCAGGAGAGCGTGGATGCCGCGATCTCCAAGACGATCAACTTCCCCAACAGCGCCACGGAGGACGACGTGAGGAGCGCCTACGTGCTGGCGTGGGAGCTGGCATGCAAAGGCATCACGGTCTACCGCGCGGGGAGTCGGGATGCGGAGGTGCTGACGAAGGGATCCGACGAGGGCGAGGCGGCGAACGCGGTCGAGGGCCAGGCGGGAGAGAGAGACCTGCTGACCCCCCGACAGCGGCCCGCAGCGGTCAGCGGGATCACCGAGCGCGTCCGGACCGGCCACGGCAACATGTACGTCACGATCAACTTTGACGAGGACAGCCGCCCCTTCGAGGTCTTCGCGACGCTGGGCAAGGCGGGAAGCTGCGACTCGGCCCAGCTTGAGGCGATATCGCGCCTGACGTCCCTGGCCCTGCGCTCCGGCATCGACCCCATCAAGTTGCTGGAGGACCTCAGGGGAATAACGTGCTGCCCGGCCTGGGACGAGGGCACGCTGGTGCGGTCTGCGCCCGACGCGGTCGCGCTGGTCCTGGGCCGCCACCTCGATCTGGCGGTCACCGGCACGGGGGGCGTAGGGGTCAGCGGCGAGTCGTACGAGCAGATGGGCCTGTTTCGTTCATCCTCACCAAAACGGGCCGCCCGCGAGCGCGACGCCGGCACGGCCAACGGACAGAGCGATACGAGACGCCTCAAATGCCCGGACTGCTCGGTCGGGACACTCGTACCTCAAGAGGGATGCCTGCTCTGCCCCGAATGCGGCTATAACAAGTGCGAGTAGGCGGCGCGGGGGCGGGCCCCTGCCCGTCCCCACTGAAAAAGCGCCGGCTTCGCTTGGGGCATTCAGTCGAGAGTCGCCGGTAAGCCCCACGGGCCCCGAGGTATCGGGGCCCCTCGTTTTTTTCCAGCGCCTGGGCGTATAATTAGCCTATCCGGCCACCGCCGGCGGTGGCATGAGGTTATCCCTCGTACCATTCTTATCGGGCGGGGGTAACGGCCAGGAGCAGGCATTATCGCTGACACAAGGCCCTTCATTGCAATCACCATGGGCGATGCCGCGGGCGTGGGGCCCGAGGTGACCGCCAAGGCGCTCATGGCGGGCGGCGTCTATGAGAGATGCCGGCCCGTCGTGATCGGGAGCGCCGCCGCAATCGAGGAGGCCAGCCGCGTCAACGGCGCCGCGGCGTCGGTCCACGTCGTCCGCTCCCTGGATGACGTACTCGGCCGGCAGGGGACCGTCGACGTACTGGAGCCTCTGAAGTTCGACTACTATGAGAACGCGCGGGGGCAGGTGTCGGCCCGATCTGGAAAGGCGTCGGTCGAGTGGGTGCTCAGGGCCGGAGAGATGGCCGTCTCGGGCCAGGTAAAGGCGGTGGTCACCGCCCCCATCAACAAGGAGGCATGCAGCCTGGCCGGCTACAAGGACATCGGACACATGGAGATATTCCAAAGGCAGAGCGGCGCCGGCGAGGTAGCCACGATGCTAATGGCCGACTCCCTGCGGGTCGTGCACCTGACCACTCACCGGTCTGTGCGCGTCGCCTGCGACTACGTCACGAGGGCTAACGTGCTCGCCAAGATCATGCTCATGCACGACAGCTTTCAGGGTTGGGGGTTTCCCTCGCCGCGGATTGGCGTGGCTGCGCTCAATCCGCATGCCAGTGACGGAGGCTTGCTGGGAGACGAGGAGGAGAATCATATAACACCCGCCGTGGAGGAGGCCCGGTCTCACGGGGTGGACGCCACCGGCCCGGTCCCAGCCGACACCGTTTTCAACCAGGCGATCGACGGAAAATACGACGTGGTGCTGGCCATGTACCACGACCAGGGACATATCCCCATCAAGGTGCATAACTGGGCCAAGAGCATCAGCGTTAACCTGGGCCTCCCGTTCGTCCGGACGTCGGTAGACCACGGCACCGCATTCGACATTGCGGGCAAGGGGGTCGCCGACCACCAGAGCATGCTGGAGGCCATCAGGGTTGCCGTGGACCTGGCCACCGAGGGAAAGCTGAAGTAGGGGACAGGGGATGGGGTATGGGGTGAGAGGTGAAGGGTAGAAGGGTGAAGGGTGAAGGGGTGGAGGGTAAGGGGCACGGCGGACTCCGAATGCCCTCGACGGTCGGGCGAGTGGAGATTAAGCAAACGATGCGGATCTCATTCATAGGCGGCGGCGTGATGGCCGAGGCCCTGTTAGGTGGGATTCTTGAGGCCCGTCTGGCGACCGCACAGGACATCGCGATAGGCGAGCCGGTTGAGTCCCGCCGCGCCCACCTGAGGAAACTGTACGGGGTGCGGGCCGAGGCACGAAACCTCGACGCGATGTCCGAGGCCGACATTCTGGTCCTAGCGGTCAAGCCTCAGAGCCTGACCGAGGTCATGGCTGAAATCGCCCCAGGCCTGGACAGCCGGCAGGTCGTGCTCTCCATCGTAGCGGGCGCGCGCATGGATACGCTGGTAGAGGGCCTGAAACACCCAGCCGTCGTCCGGGTCATGCCCAACACGCCCGCCCAGATAGGCGCCGGCATGAGCGTGTGGACCGCCTCGCCGGAGGTAGCGGAGGACAAGGTCAAGGCAAGCCGGGAAATCCTGCGGACGTTTGGCGAGGAGGAGTACGTCACAGACGAGAAGCTGATGGACGTTGCGACGGCCCTCAGCGCCAGCGGGCCTGCCTACGTATTTCTGTTCGTCGAGGCCCTGATCGACGCGGGCGTCTACCTGGGGATGCCCCGGGACATGGCCCGGAGGCTGGTCCTCCAGACCGTGCTTGGCAGCACCAGGCTCGTCCAGGAGTCCGGGCGGCACCCCGCCGATCTCAAGGACATGGTCTCGTCACCGGGGGGTGGCACGGTGGAGGCGCTCATGGCCTTCGAGCGTCGCGGGTTCAAGGGGGTGGTGCTCGAGGCCGTCTCCGCCGCCTACGACAAGTACCGGTTGCTGGGAGAACGGAGTTGAACGGTGTCTTGGCGAACTTCGTCGATCTCTTGGTGACCGCCCTCAGCATCGCCATCTTCGGTCGGGTTATCATGTCATGGGTCTCCCCTGCTGGAAAGGACCCGATCAGCACAATGCTAATCCAGATCACCGATCCCATCCTGAGGCCCATCCGCCAGGTCATGCCGCGGACGGGCATGTTCGACCTGGCGCCGATGATCGCGCTGCTAGTGCTAAACTTTGTGATCCGCCCGCTGCTGCTGGCTATGGTCTAGTGTCGAAGCGGCCAAGGACGGCGCTCGCATCCAAGCCCTCCACCAGCAGGACCTTGTCCCTGGAGCGATGGCCGCGCAAGATACTGATGCGGCTCTTGGCCACTCCGAGCCGCGCGGCCAGGACAGAGATCGCGGCCTCGTTGGCCTTGCCGCGCTCCGGCGCAGCGGTGACGTAGACCCGGAGCTTCCCGTCACCTGCCAGCGCCACCTCGTTTCGGCCCGACCTCGGCTGGACTCTAACCTGGAGCCTCGCTCCTTCCACCGTACCCTCCCCATGCCCTTATCAGGCCCGCACCGGCCAGGAGGGTGCTAATCCGCCGCAGGCGGACGACCATCCCCCTGGCCTCCTTCCTGGCCAGGAAGGGGGCAGAAGTTCAATCTGAGGGACACCCTCATACTCCCGGCCCTTCGGCAGGCTCAGGACAGGCGCCGGGGCTTCGCCCCTCTGCACGCCCCATATTTCATCAGCTGGCCAGTAGCGCGGTCAAGGCAGACCCGGCGCTGCCGACGTCGCCAAGCGCGTACCGTGACTGCCATGGACCTACGCTAGGGCCGCTGCTCACAGGCTGGCTAGGCATGGGCCATGAGGCCGCCATCGACGTGCACCATCTGGCCGGTGACGAAGTCGCAGGCGTCGGATGCCAGGTAGACCAGAAGTCCGCACAGGTCGGTGGGATGCCCCTTTCTCCGCGAGGGGATGTACCGGACCAGAAGCTCGCGCTGCGACTCCTCCGAGGGTTGCTCCGTGGCGAGCCATCCCGCTCCGATGGCATTGACGCGAATGTTTTGCCTCGCCCACTCCAGCGCCAGGGACAAGGTGAGCTGTCGTATCGCGCCCTGACCTGCGGAAGACACGGCCGAGTTCCACAGGCCGCGGACGGCCAGTCCGGAGCCGATGTTCACGATGCGGCCGCCTCCCTGGGCCAGCATCTGCCTGCCCGCCGCCTGACAGCAGAGGAACATCGACTTCACGTTGAAGTCCATCACCGCCTGCCACTCGGCCTCCGTCACCTCGACGAAGGGCTTGCCGTACTCTACGCGGGCGTTGTTGACGAGGATGTCCACCGCCCCGAACTCAGCGACCACCGCATCGACCATGCTCGCGACATTTGACGCGTCGGTGAGGTCGGCGTCGATGCTCAGCGCCCGCCTGCCCTGCTCGCGCACTGCAACCACCGCCTCGGAGATATCCGAGGCCCGGGAGCCGGCGACGGCAACGTCCGCGCCCGCCTCCGCCAGGGCCGAGGCGAGGAAGGGCGTCCAGCCACGCCGGTCGCTGGTGATGATCGCGGCCTTCCCGGACAGACTCCACTCTTCAGGGACCGGCAACTGTAGCTCCTCTCCGTCCAGCCCGCGCTTTCCTGGCGGCATTCGGACGCCAACTCAGAACGGCCGGCAGGGCAACTCGCCCAGCAGGGGGCCCAAAAAAACCTTCGACCATCACCCTAGCCCCCTTCCTGGCCAGGAAGGGGGAAGAAATAATATCTGAGGGGCACCCTCAGACTCCCGGCAAAGGGGCTGCGCCCCTCTGCACACCCCATATTTCATCAGCCTGCTAGGTGGCCGAAGCGCTCGCCCACAGGCCCAGCCGGGTCATGACGCCTCAAGGGGAAGTTCCGGCGCGTGCCCGGTCGGTGCGTAGCCCCCCGCGAGACCGCCGCCGTCGATGACGAACAGCTCACCGTTCATGTAGTCGGAGGCCGGCGACGCCAGGAATACGGCGATGGGACCAAGCTCTTTGGGGTCCCCTGCCCTGCCGGTGGGAATATGCTCGGCCCTGGGGAGGACTTCTCTGGAGGCCGCGGTCCCCTCTGTCGGGAAGTAGCCGGGCACGATGCAGTTGCTGCTGACCCCGTATCTGCCCAGGCTGGTTGCCAGGGTGCGGGTGAGCTGCACCGTCGCGCCCTTGCCACAGGCGTACACATAGTTGTCCCGCCCGCCACGCAGCCCAAACCCGGAGGACACGTTGATTATCTTCCCCGCGCCGCGCTCGACCATGTGTCTGGCGATTGCCCGGGAGCAGTAGAAGGCGCCCGTGAGATTGGCGTCGATACCCGCCCTGAAATCCTCGTCGGTGATCTCCCAGATCGGTACTCCACCCTGGCCGCCAACCATGCCCGCATTGTTGATAAGGACATCCACCTTCCCGAGCCCGTCCAGCACACGCCGGAACAGCCGCCTTACCTGGGAGGAGTCCGTAACGTCGGTGGGGACAGCCAGGGCCCGCCTGCCCATGTCTGCGACCAGTGCGGCGGTCTCATCAATAGGCCCAGACCGACGCCCGGCGACGGCCACGTCAGCGCCGGCCCTGGCCATGGCGAGCGCCATCTCCTTGCCCAGGCCGGTGCCGCCGCCCGTGACGACAGCCGTAACCCCCTCCAGACTCAGCGCCTCCAGCAATTCTTGCCCTCGACCTCCAGCCTTTTAGACTTGCTTCTACCGAGGTCCCGAAGTGCCGACAGGATACTTTATCGCGTTCTTCTCGATTTTCGTTAGGACCGCCGTCTCCAGGTCAAGTTGGAGCACGTCCACGAGATTGAGAAGGTAAATGTACACGTCGGCGACCTCGTCTTCAACCCGCCCCATCTGGTCTTTAGTCTCGACTATCGATAGGGACTCCTGGGGAGTGAGCCACTGGAACACTTCCATAAGCTCCGCAGCCTCGATGGCGAGGGCCATGGAGAGGTTCTTGGGCGTGAAATATTTCTCCCAGTCCCTCTCGCGGGCGAAGGTGCGCAGCTTTGATTGAATTGCCACCATGTCCATGGTTGCACCTCATTCACGTGTAGTGATATCGCGCGTCGCAGGGCCGCCGAATGGAACAGGACGGCCCTGCGACGCAGCCATTCCCACGTGCTAGGGGCCTACCCCTGTAGCGTCACTTCGCCCGCCACGACCGTGACAGTTGAGCCGTCGGGCTGGGCGAGCAGCAGGTTCCCGTCCCCGTCCACGCCGGAGGCCCGGCCCTCGAGTAGTCGGTCGCCCCACCGGACCCGGACGGAGCGCCCCAGTGTCTCCAGCTGGCCCGCCCACTCGTCAGTCAAAGAGCGCCCTCGCTTGACCGAGCCGTACAGGCTGTCCAGCCGCTCCAACAGCGCCAGCAGCACCGTGGTCCGGTCCAGCAGAGTGCCGGTCTCGCGGAACAGGCTGGTGGCGACTTCCTCTATCTCGGGGAACGCGGACGGGTCGAGGTTCACGTTCAGGCCGATGCCGACGACGGCGAATACTGTGCCTCCACCCGCGACGGAGCTCTCCACGAGGATCCCAGAGACCTTGCGGCCATCGATCATCACGTCGTTGGGCCACTTGACGGCTGGTGCGAGGCCGGTGATGGCGGCGATGGCCCCTGAGACCGCCAGCGTCGCGGCCATATTGACGTACCGAAGCTGGGCGGATGTGGGCAGCAGGACTACCGAGAGCGAGAGATTACGGCCCGGCGCCGACACCCACGGCCTGCCGAGGCGCCCCCTGCCGGCTGTCTGCTCTTCCGCTATGACAACCGTGCCCTCGGGGGCGCCGTCACCGGCCAGGCCCCTGGCCTCGTCCATGGTGGAGCCCAGCACCCGGTGGTAGAGTACCCGGCACCCCACCACGCGGCCCGACCCAGCGCGCCTCACGGCCTCAATGTCCAGGTCTGTACGGGTCAATGCCGGACCACCGCCTTAGCCCGTCGCTGCAACTGGCTGGATGATACTTGGGAGGAATAGGGGTGTCAATGCGGGTATGAGCCTGTCCCCGGATGGGAATAAGTATAATGGGGGGCGGCAGGATTGGCGCCGACCTACGGGCACCGCCGGGAGGGAGCGAGCATGACCGGGACCCCGTACGACAGCATAGCGGATTGGTATGACGAGCAAGTACGCGTCGCGGGGTATCACCCTGAAGGTGTCGCACATGAACGTTCAGCGTTTGACTCTCTTTTAGAAGACATTACAGACAGGGAGGTCTGCGACCTTGGCTGCGGTCAAGGAGCCATCACACGACGCCTGGCGCTGGGCGGTGCGAAAGTCGTCGGGATAGACATCTCCGAGCGGCTCTTGCAGATCGCGAAACGGCAAGAGGCAGTGGAACCCCTAGGAATCACCTACCTACAGGACGACGCTCGGCACCTGTCCAGGCTGCGAGACCGGAGCTTCGACGGAGTCGTGTGTACATGGTCGTTGCTCGACATAGATGACCTGACCGCTTGCATCAAGGCCGTGGCGCGCATACTGCGTCCGGACGGATGGTTCGTCTTTGTAATAACGCATCCGTGCTTTCAAGCACCTGGGTCTCGGGTGGTCGATGGAGATCGGCTGGTGGGGAGCTATTTTAACCCGAATCCACCGAAGGACACGGATGGACGGCGTGAGGAAAGCGGAAGGGGGGTGAGGGAGCTACAGGGGAAATAGCCTGGGTTCCATTTGGGGTAGGGAGGTCGGCGGACGGTCTTCATCGCCGCACAGGGGCCCCTATGGCCGTCTGCGGGAGCTGCGATGCGCGGGATGGCGAGAGAATACGCAGCAGGGAACTCTCTCGGACCGGGCTGGCACGAGTCTGCGGGGATCTTCGGTTGTCCGGTGGGTGGGTCGGTCGCCGACGGTGCCGTCAGGCCGGGAGTGGAATGGCTCGCAGCCGGGCCAAGGCGCGGCTGAACTTCTCAGCCCAAGGCCAGCGATCCGGAAGATGCAGGGTCAACCGGCGTGCCGAGCGGGTGAGCCGTCCGGCCAGGGAGAAGAACCGCCGCCGGAGGGTCTTGGTGGTGGCTATCCGCTCTCCCAGACCGATCCGCGCCGTCCAGCGGGCCAGGTTGTGGGCCATCGTCTGGACGGCCAGCCAGGCGCCGTTGGCGGCGAAGCGGCCCGAGGGGAGATGGTTCAGCCCGACGCCGTACTTGAGGTCGCGTATGGCATTCTCGATCTCGGCGTGGCGGCGATGGTCAGCCTCCAGTTCGAGCAACTCCCCGTCCCGGTCGGTGATGAAGCCATGATAGCTGTATTTGGCGAAGAGGGCCAGTTGGGAACCGGGCGTCGGCTTCACCCGCCGGACGATGAGCCGTACCGGCGCGGCGTCCGCCTCGGCCTGGAAGGGGGTGCAGGTGGTCTCGGCCACATCGGCGGCGCCGTCCATCCAGTAAGGAATCGGCGTCCAGGCATCTTCGGGTATCGCCTCGATGAGATTGTGCAGGCTTTTGTGCTGGCGGATGGTGATGGAGAAGCGGACATCCATCTTGCGGCAGACGGATACCACGCCATGAGTGTAGAACCCGCTGTCGGCCCGTAGCGTGAGTCGTCCGTTGGCCCCGGCGTAGCGCACCCGTCCCACCGTCTCCCGCAGGAAGTGGGCGGCGCCGCGGGCGGTGTTGGCCCGGCCCTCGCGCAGCCGGGACATCAGCACGTCTCCGGTGCCGGCGGCGATGGCCAGCAGCGGGTGGTAGCCCCGCTTGCCGGTATAGCCGTGGTGGCGCGCTCCCTCCTTGGCCAGTCCGTAGGTCTCGCAGATGGTGGAGTCCAGGTCAATGGTCAGGGGCCCGTCGCCGGGTCCCGCCCCGGCCTGCCAAGCCCGGGCCAGCAACTCGCGGCTCACCCGGTCGAGTTGACGGACGTGGCCCCACCGGAAGCTGCGCAGGAAGCTGCCCAGGGTGGATGGCGCCTTGACCGTGCCGCCCAGGGTGCAGGCCGTCCCCCCGGTGCGCAACACATCGGCGTCGTCAATGCAGTCGCCCCCAGCCAGCGCAGACGCCACCAGCGTCATCATCTTGTCGCTCGTGTTCGCCCGCCCCGGGGCATCGCCCAGGTCGAGGCGCTGCCGGACGAGTTCGGGCAGGCCGAGGTGCCGCGCCAGGGTGGCCGGAAGGAGCAGCCCGGCATTGGCCACCAAGCGGCGGTCGTCGAAGGTGATTTGGATCCGGTCGGGGTGGTTGCGTGGCAGCATCTACTGGGTGCTCCTTTTCCGGGGCCGTTTTTTTGCTACAAAACCATTATCCCAGAAGCACAGGAGCACCTTCTTGCCGCCTCAGGACGCTAACCCGACGCCCTCCTTCGGTGGATTCGGGCTAAAGCATAGAAATCCTTTCCATTTACGCAGAAACAGATCACCTTGTTTTGGGTATCAGCGACAGAGGTGAATATCTGAGGGAGCTGGTACTGCATTTCGTTCAAGTTTTGGTTGAAATACAACTTCTTCGTAACAAATGGACGGAATACAGTTGTACTGATACTGTCCCTGTCGAACGTGTTGGGGATGTCTAGGAGAAGTTGCCTCTTTAGGTCGCGGGTCCACTTTATCGTCGTACCCAGGTCGCTGCCCTCAACTACCTTCCCACCATGTCGAGCACGACTCTCTTCATATTCGTTGATGAACGAACGAACTTTTCTTCCCAAGCATGCGGCGTCGAAGTCGTACACCCACTCGTCCCGTGCGGTGATTACTCCCAACGAATAAATCCCGAATACAGCCCGTTCCTCCTCTGCTGATTTGGCCAGCTTGGTCTGCCGGTCAGCCAGCGGTATCAGCCGCTCGAAGTTGCTGTTGGACTGGTTAAGCCAATTGTTCTTGGCGTCCGGCTTGATGCTCTCGAACGGGACGCTGTCCAGACCGGTTTCCTTCAGATAAGCCAGCTTGTCTCTGGCGACCTCGGCATCCTCCCGGCTGGCATAGTGGATGTTGCACTCCCCCAGCCGCGACTTTTCCCGCACGAAGAAGGCCACGGCGACGCCCGTCTGTATCCCGAGCTTCCCCGCCTCTGCGGCAGCGGCAGCCTTTGGCACAACGAGGGACTCGAGCTCCATCTCCAGGTTCCGCTTCTGCCGCTTATAGTCCTGGTCATCATAAACTCCATCGACATAGGTCTTGGCGAGTCTCCGAAGCCTCTCCTGGACCTTTCGCCGCTTGGCTTGGACTACTTCGACCTCGTCCCTGGCGCTGATTATCGAGAGGAGCTGCTCTTGCCATGCAGGTCCTAGCTCGATGGCCTCGACGATCCTTCCGACCTGCTCATCAGCCAGGCGGCACGGTATCGAGCCACCGTGAGCTGGGCATTGGGTGTTACTGCGAGACTCCCTGTGCTCACGGTAGTACCTTCTTCCGCTTTTATAGGTCTGTGCCCACATCGGCATCTTGCCCTACTGGCCAAGAGGCCATATCGCCTCACGAAATCATACCGCGCGAAACTTGTCTGACGGAAGCGATGTTGTCTATTGACAGGCGACAGGCTACGCCCTAGACTACTCCCGTGATCCAATCGTTCAAGCACCGAGGGCTGAGGGCGCTCTACAACGGCCGCGGTGCGCGACGAGTGGCTCCAGAGCATGTCCGTAAGCTGATGCGCATCCTCGCGGTGCTCGACCGAAGCAATGCGCCTCAGGACATGAACCTACCAGGGTTTCGGCTGCATTCACTGGCAGGTCGACTCAGTGGCCACTACGCCGTCTCTGTGTCGGGGAATTGGCGAGTGACCTTCAGGTTCGAGGACGGACACGCGGCAGACGTAGATTACACGGATTACCACTGAGGAGGTGAGCCAGATGGGTATGTACAACCCTCCCCATCCAGGTGAGATCGTAAGGTACGAGTGCCTTGAACCGCTGGGGCTGACCGTCACGCGGGCGGCGCAAGGGCTGGGAGTAACGCGTCAGGCACTGTCGGACCTGGTGAATGAGAAGGCTGGCGTATCGGTGGAGATGTCCATTCGTCTGTCCCAAGCGTTTGGCTCCACGCCAGAAACATGGCTCGGTATGCAGACGGCCTATGACCTCTGGCAGGCGCGGGACCGAGCGAAGGAAATCGAGGTTGAGGACTTCAAAGCTGCTGCTCTGACGTAGTGAAGGTGGCGACTGATGACCAGCATACAAACTAGCTTGGCCAAGTTCCAAAGCCTGCTGCGCGAGCTGTTCCAGTTCGACCAGGCCGACCTCGACTTCGGCATCTACCGCATCATGAACCACAAGCGAGATGCGGTGGAGCAGTTCATCACCGATCAGCTCCCAGCCTTTGTCGCCGACGAGTTGGGCCGAGGGCCGCTGGCCCAGCAAGCTCAAGCTGAGGCCCATCGGGCGGAAGTCGAACACAGGGTCAGGGCGACGCTAGGCGAGACGGCCATAGACAACCACGGCAACTTGGCATCAGAGCACCACGAGTTGCTCATTGGCCGGGAGTATCTGGGAGCTCAGGCCCGGGCCGCTGACGGCGGCCGCAGCCGCGATGCAGTGGAAGCCGCCATATACAACCACCTGTGGACGTTCTTCAGCCGCTACTACTCCGAAGGCGACTTCATCTCCCAGCGCCGCTACTCCCGCAACCAAAGATATGCCATTCCCTACAACGGAGAGGAGGTCTATCTCCACTGGGCCAACAGCGATCAGTACTATGTCAAGACCGACGAGCATTTCCGCAACTACGACTGGCAGGCTCCCAATGGCGTGACGGTCCACTTCCGTCTCAAGGACGCCGATGTGGAGCAGAACAACGTTAGGGGCGAGCGGCGCTTCTTCATCCCGCAGGTCGAAGAGACTGAATTCGACGCGGACGCCAACGCTATCACCATACCCTTCGAATATCGGCCGCTCTCCGGTAGTGAGGCCACCACTTACGGCAGGGGCAACCAGCAGGACACGATTGTGTCTGAAGCGGTCACCTCGGTAGCCGAGCGGTTGCGAGACAGTGCCCAAGCAGTGGCCACTCTGACCGGCGAGCGGCGGCGCACTGAGAAAGGGGAGCCCGTCAGCCATCTGGAGCACCACCTGCGCCAGTATGTCCAGCGGAACAACTCCGACTTCTTTATCCACAAGGACCTGGCCGGGTTCCTCAACCGTGAGTTGGACTTCTACCTGAAGAACGAGGTGCTGAACCTGGACAACCTGAACGTCGCCGGAGAGAACATGGCGGAGGGCTGGTTTCAGCAGATGCGCCTGACCAAGGCCGTAGGCGGCAAGATCATCGACTTCCTGGCCCAGATAGAGGACTTTCAGAAACTCCTCTGGGAGAAGCGTAAGTTTGCCACCGAAGCCCAGTACTGCATAACCGTCGGCACCATTGCGCCGGCGTTCTATACGGAGATCGCAGTCAATGATGCACAGTGGGAAGAGTGGCGAGAGCTATTTGGTGTTGACGGCAGCGACCGGAGCGAAACTTTCCTGAGCAATCACCCCACGTTGGTGCTGGACACCAAGCATTATGACCAAGAATTCGTTGACCGCCTCCTTGCGTCCTTTCACGACTTGGACAGCATGACCGATGGCTTACTGATTCACTGCGAAAACTCGCAGGCGCTGCGGCTGCTGGATGAAAAGTACCGCGAAAGCGTGCAGTGCATTTACATTGATCCTCCTTACAATACTTTTGCCACGAAAATCCTGTATAAGAATGGATTTGAACATTGATTTGTTCGTAAAAACCCCTCGTCGTCCGGGGGCAATGGGAGGATAATGTGGGGAAAGGGCGTTGGGGCAGCGCCTGGCCGAGGGAGGGGAGGATGTTCCGAATACGAGACCCGCAAGAGAGCCTCTGGCAGTCCCAGTTCCTGGTGACGCCGAAGAAGGCTAAGCGCCTGGAGAGAAGTTGGGCCGAGGTTTTCCGAAACGAGGCGCTCCCCCTGATTGACGAGGAGCGCTTTGCTCCCATGTACTGCGTGGACAACGGCCGTCCCAACCGGGCGGTGCAGACCGTCCTCGGGGTCCACCTCCTCAAAGAGATGTTCAACCTCACCGACGATGAAGCTCTGGAACAACTAGAGTTCAACCTGCTCTGGCACCACGCCCTGCGGCTGGACATCGAGGAGACCCACCTGCCCCAGAAGACCCTCCACAACTTCCGAGTTCGCCTGATGCAGCACGACGGTGGCCGGCTGGCTTTCCAGGAGACCACGGACCGGATCATCCAGGCGCTGGGCATACGCACCGGAAAGCAACGGCTGGACTCCACCCACATCATGAGCAACATCGCTACACTCACCCGGCTGGGCCTGTTCTGTGAGACGATGCGGTTGTTCCTGCGGGCCTTGCGCTGGGAGCACCCAGAGCTTCGCCCTGGGGTTCCGGAGGGCCTCCTGGGGCGCTATTTGAAGGAAGAAGACGAGGCGACCCACTACGAGGACGCCCGCACGGGGGAGGGTCGGCGACGCCTTTCGGTCTGTGCCCGGGACCTCTACCGGCTGGTGGACCGGTTCCGTGGCACGACTGCTGCCCAGCTGGAGGAGTACCGGCTGCTGGAGCGGCTGCTGCGGGAGCAGTGCCATGTGGGCAAACACCGGGACGGGCGCCCGGGGGACGATGATGACGATGCTGGGGAATGCAAGGTGCCCGTGGCCCTGAAGGACCCGAAGCAGGTGTCCGCCGACTCGCTGCAATCGCCCCACGACCCGGATGTGACCTACAGCGGCCACAAGGGGAAGGGGTACGAGGTGCAGGTGGCGGAGACCTGCCACGAGGAGAACGCCACCCAGCTCATCACCCACGTGGAGGTGACCCCCTCGAGTGGGAGCGACACCGACGTGAGCGTGCCGGTCGTTGACGGGCTCGCGGAGCGGAAGGTCCGACCGGACGAGCTCTTCGCCGACACGGCGTATGGGTCGGGCCGCAATGCCTTCGAAGCCTCGCGCCGGGGAACGGAACTGGTGAGCCCGGTGGCGGGGTCGGCGCCGGGGAACTCGCACGAAGGAGAGCGTGACGGACCACCGCCGCTCACCGCCGCGGACTTTCAGATCGACGTCACAGGGGAGCAGGCCACGGTGTGCCCCGCCGGCCACCCGTCCATCGAGGAGTACGAGCTGAAGGATGCGCCGGAGCGGGTAGAGGTCCACTTTGCCGGGACAACATGCGAGCCCTGCCCCTTGCGATCCCGTTGCCCAGTGAAGCTGGACCGGCGTGCGGGGGCCTACGTCCTCAAGGCGGACCTGGTGAAGGTGAACATCGAGCGGCGCCGAAGGGCCGAGGCCACCGAGGAGTGGCGCAAGCGGTATGCCATAAGGGCTGGTATCGAGGGAACGAACTCCGAGCTCAAGCGCGCCCACGGGCTTGGGCGCTTGCGGGTGCGAGGGGGCCGTCGGGTGCGGCTTGCCGTCTACCTGAAGGCGTTGGCGTGCAACTTCAAGCGGATGGTCCATGCACGCCTGGTGGAGATGGAGAACACGGCTCAGCGGGCGGTCGGGACGGTACCTGCGGTCGCGGCCGCATGAGGGCGCCGCTCCACAACTTCCACCGGGTGCCCTGAGCCACGGAAGGGGTACCGCAACGGGATCACGCTTGTCCTGAGCGCAGCAGATAGGGCGGTGAGGCCAGCAGCCGGCATCCCGTGGCCTCCTCCGCTCCAGACCACCTTCGCACGCCAGGGCTCATCTCAAACAGGCCTTGTTACGAGGGAATCAACATTCCACTTGGATAAGCCTAATCCCGAATCCACCGAAGGACACCGATGGACGGCGTGAGGAAAGCGGAAGGGGGGTGAGGGAGCTACAGGGGAAATAGCCTGGGTTCCATTTGGGGTAGGGAGGTCGGCGGACGGTCTTCATCGCCGCACAGGGGCCCCTATGGCCGTCTGCGGGAGCTGCGATGCGCGGGATGGCGAGAGAATACGCAGCAGGGAACTCTCTCGGACCGGGCTGGCACGAGTCTGCGGGGATCTTCGGTTGTCCGGTGGGTGGGTCGGTCGCCGACGGTGCCGTCAGGCCGGGAGTGGAATGGCTCGCAGCCGGGCCAAGGCGCGGCTGAACTTCTCAGCCCAAGGCCAGCGATCCGGAAGATGCAGGGTCAACCGGCGTGCCGAGCGGGTGAGCCGTCCGGCCAGGGAGAAGAACCGCCGCCGGAGGGTCTTGGTGGTGGCTATCCGCTCTCCCAGACCGATCCGCGCCGTCCAGCGGGCCAGGTTGTGGGCCATCGTCTGGACGGCCAGCCAGGCGCCGTTGGCGGCGAAGCGGCCCGAGGGGAGATGGTTCAGCCCGACGCCGTACTTGAGGTCGCGTATGGCATTCTCGATCTCGGCGTGGCGGCGATGGTCAGCCTCCAGTTCGAGCAACTCCCCGTCCCGGTCGGTGATGAAGCCATGATAGCTGTATTTGGCGAAGAGGGCCAGTTGGGAACCGGGCGTCGGCTTCACCCGCCGGACGATGAGCCGTACCGGCGCGGCGTCCGCCTCGGCCTGGAAGGGGGTGCAGGTGGTCTCGGCCACATCGGCGGCGCCGTCCATCCAGTAAGGAATCGGCGTCCAGGCATCTTCGGGTATCGCCTCGATGAGATTGTGCAGGCTTTTGTGCTGGCGGATGGTGATGGAGAAGCGGACATCCATCTTGCGGCAGACGGATACCACGCCATGAGCGTAGAACCCGCTGTCGGCCCGTAGCGTGAGTCGTCCGTTGGCCCCGGCGTAGCGCACCCGTCCCACCGTCTCCCGCAGGAAGTGGGCGGCGCCGCGGGCGGTGTTGGCCCGGCCCTCGCGCAGCCGGGACATCAGCACGTCTCCGGTGCCGGCGGCGATGGCCAGCAGCGGGTGGTAGCCCCGCTTGCCGGTATAGCCGTGGTGGCGGGCGCCCTCCTTGGCCAGTCCGTAGGTCTCGCAGATGGTGGAGTCCAGGTCAATGGTCAGGGGCCCGTCGCCGGGTCCCGCCCCGGCCTGCCAAGCCCGGGCCAGCAACTCGCGGCTCACCCGGTCGAGTTGACGGACGTGGCCCCACCGGAAGCTGCGCAGGAAGGTGCCCAGGGTGGATGGCGCCTTGAGAGTGCCGCCCAGGGTGCAGGCCGTCCCCCCGGTGCGCAACACATCGGCGTCGTCAATGCAGTCGCCCCCAGCCAGCGCAGACGCCACCAGCGTCATCATCTTGTCGCTCGTGTTCGCCCGCCCCGGGGCATCGCCCAGGTCGAGGCGCTGCCGGACGAGTTCGGGCAGGCCGAGGTGCCGCGCCAGGGTGGCCGGAAGGAGCAGCCCGGCATTGGCCACCAAGCGGCGGTCGTCGAAGGTGATTTGGATCCGGTCGGGGTGGTTGCGTGGCAGCATCTACTGGGTGCTCCTTTTCCGGGGCCGTTTTTTTGCTACAAAACCATTATCCCAGAAGCACAGGAGCACCTTCTTGCCGCCTCAGGACGCTAACCCGACGCCCTCCTTCGGTGGATTCGGGCTAAGGAGTTCTGCGGCTCCAGCGTGATCGGAAGGATGGAGCCCTGCCCTTCCCTGCGCGTCGGATTCGCTGAAGGAGCGGGTGGGGGTCTCCGGGAAGGTTCTTCCGACGGAAGTTGAAAGTCAGGCAACGCGCGGACGCGCCGTGACAGAAATTGTTCGACCAACTCTCGTTCAGGCATAAACCCGCAAAAGCGCTCAGTAGTCTCCGAGATTAAGTCAACCAGGATTTCATCGGGCGTTTCGACGATTTGGTTCCAGGCTTCGACGATGGCTTTGCCGGCAATCTCGGCTCGCTGCTGCGACTGCACTAAGTCCTCGGCGTCGCTGACCGCCTGGCCGCTGGTCACCATTCCTTTGGAAAGGTACTCCATGAACCGTCGTTCAACGATGTCGGGTTCTTGGGATTCGAGGTCGACGGTCAAGAACCGCCTCTGTTCCCAACTTCCCGGCTGCAAGGGCAGATAGAGCCACCAGGTCCGCCCATTGGTTAACGCGGCCAGCTTTACCCCTTCCTGAAAGCAATACTCCAGTAACTGCTGCTGGTGTCCTTCCAGACTTTCGCTAGGCCGTTTCACCTCTATGAATACGGCGTTGGGTGAACCTGGCATGAGCGCGTAATCGACCCGGCGGTTCCCAACCGTATATTCGGGTGAAACCTCCGAGAGGTCGAACTGGTTCCACCCGCAAAGGCTGAGCAGTCTGAGGACCACTCCCTGCTTGGTGGCGGATTCATTCAAGCTACGTAGGAATGCGGTGTTGTTGATTTGCTCAACCGCTTGGGCTATTGTCCCAGCCATGCTCTGGTTCCCCCTGGACGACGAAAAGACGGGGCCCCGTTCGTTGTCGGTTGCGCCGAGTATACTTGATTCTCTCGTAAAAAGTCTGTGCAGGTCGAATCAGAACAAACGTACCCTCGCTTGGGTACAATATACAGTCTCTGTTCCGTATACTACCCCAACATACGGTAGCGCTCAGATGTGCTAAATCGCTAGAACTTTCCTCAAACCGGGTTTTTACGAGGGAATCAAGATTGGTGGCTGAACGATAGCACCAGGTGTTTCGCACCGTCAATCTGGATGTCCTGTGTAGTGTTGAGTAATGTTAATCAGCTAGCGTGCATTCACTCGAAGGCTGGAATACCGTCGCAAGTTCCAGTAGAGCCCAGGCGCATTCTTGCTAGCTAGACAAGAGCGGCTTCCAGTAATGTAGCGAATTGTTCACGTTGCCAATGCCTCACTTCACCCGACTGGAGCTCAGCGCCCAACGTGCCAGGGGCTTTCGCAATGCGTTCCAGGGTAACCATCGGCCACACCAGAGCCGGATCAATCGACAGCTCCTTCCCCAGGTCCATTCGCCACTTTTTCAGCCGCTGCAGTCGCTCAACCTCAATCGTTGTCACCCGTCGTCTGACGCTATGACTGGGACTATTGACCGGCGGATCGGCTAGTCCCTTGTGAAGGGCTGCACGTAATTGCCTGCCGAAACGGGAGTTAATTTGCCCTCTGAGCGAAGGTAGTCGGGCTAGGTCGGCATCTGGATTGGATGCCAGATGGACCAGAGTTTCATGTGGCAGAATATAGTAGGGTGGCCGGTTGCGATGCCGAGCCTCGGCTTCTCGCGTCGTGAACAGTCGTTTCAATACCGCCTTTTGTTGTCCGTCGAGCTTGCGGCTGCCTTTCAGAGACTGAAACGCCGTTTCTGGATCCGGGGCAACGTAACGGATGTCTTCCAGGCGAGCGCACTCCTCAGAGACCCATGACGACCTTCCGAGGGCTCGTAGCTTGCCCTCAAGCACTTCCTGGATCCTAAAAAGATGCCCGACGTCCGTCGCGGCGTAATTCATGGCCTCCTGGCTGAGCGGCCGGCGAGACCAGTCACTTTTTTGAATGCGGGCAAGTTTTGGGACCTGCAGGCCGAGCAGAGTCTCGGTCAGAAATGACAGTCCGAATCGCTCGATGCCGACAAAGCGGGCTGCGATGGACGTGTCGAAGACGTTCCGCACCCGAAATCCCCACTCTCTGTCCATGCACCGTATGTCGTACTCGGCGCCCTGAATCACCTTCATCACCGTGTCGTCCGCCATAGCTTGGCTTAAGGGTTCCATGTCTTTAACTGCCAGCGTGTCGATCAAGTACACCTTGCGGTTGGTCGCCACTTGAACCAGACAGACTCTCTCCGGGTATCGGTGCCGACTGTTTGACTCGGTATCTACGGCGATGCGGCGTTCTCGAGACAGGATGCGCGCTAGCTCCGAAACCTGGGCTGAGGAGGTCAAGAGTTCGATTGGAATCGGCGAGTTGTGTTCCATATCGTCCATCGGGCTAGTGCATCTTCAGACGGCGTGTTCGGTTACTGCGCCCAGGGCGATCACACAGGATCGCCCCTACGGAAGGCACGCGACGCGTAGGGGCAGACCTGCGTGTCTGCCTTCCGAGTCTTTGTCCCAAAAGGCCTCCTGATCGTGCACTAGTGGTGCGAAATCTTTGAAATGAGGGTTAGCCTGGATTGGCGAGACCTCACGGCAACAGTGAGTCCCTTCCCGTCAGGGGGAAGGTTAGGATGGGAGCGTCGCGCAGTATTCTCGTTACCCTTCATTGCTAGGATGTCAGTCTACTAGGATGGTAATTGATTAGCGGGTTAGGCGGCCCGTGGAGAGGTTGCGGTGGTGGATGGGAGATGTTTTAGCCCGTATTCCCCATTTAGCTCAAACAAGTGATGCGGTAAATAGGCAACTTTCTTGCTTTTCTAGTCGTTACATGAATCTCTTAGCCGTATTTCAGATAACTTGCGTACCGACATTGGAGGCACCCGATGGGTGACGGCGACAAGACCCCTCTCCGACTCCAGTTCAACCCCAAAGTCCGTCTGGAGTTTCACGGTGCCACCATCACTTCCGACGCCGGACTCTTGCCCATTCGAGAGCTGGATGATGCCCTGGGCCTTACCCCCATAGCCTCCGACTATCTCCAGGAAAGCCGTACCGGCCGCAACATCCGCCACCACCTGGTCCCTCTGCTCCGCCAGTCCATCTACAGCCGCTTGGCCGGCTACGATGACACCAACGATGCAGAACGTCTTTCCCAAGACCCAGCCATGAGAGTTGTCGTGGGCTGGCAAGGCTCAGACCGCAACGCCGCCAGGACCAACACCATGAGCCGTTTTGAGACGGAGACTCTGACTCAAGAGGACAACCTAAAGGGGCTGGCCCTGATGAATCCCCAGTGGGTGGAGCTGGCCATGGCTCACACTCCACACCGGCGAGTGATTCTGGACATGGACAGTTCGGAGAGTCCAGTGCATGGTCAGCAGGAAGGAGCCGCCTACAACGGGCACTTCGAGTGTGTCTGCTATCATCCCCTCTTTCTGTTCAACCAGTTTGGGGATTGCGAAGGAGCGACGCTACGACCCGGAAACGTGCATAGTGCCGATGGCTGGCAGGAACTCCTTGAGCCGGTGGTGAAAGGATACCAGAAGAAAGGACTGCGGTTGCTGTTCCGGGGTGACGCTGCTTTTGCCAAGCCGGAGCTATACGAGTATCTGGAACAAGGAAAGATCGGGTACGCCATCCGGCTTCCCGCCAATCAGGTAATTCAGGAGCAGATCCAACCCTTGCTGGAGCGTCCTACCGAATGGCCGTCCCGGGAGCCTATCGTCTCCTACCATGACTTTGCCTATCAGGCCCAGAGTTGGCACTTGCCCAGGCGAGTGGTGGCTAAAGTAGAGTGGCATCAGGGGGAGCTATTTCCCAGGGTTGGTTTCATCGTGACCAACCTGAGCTATCCACCCAAAGGGATAGTCCGCTTTTACAATGGCCGTGGCACGGCGGAGCAGTGGATCAAGGAGGGCAAGTACGCCCTGAACTGGACCCGGCTTTCCTGCCACAAGTTCGTGGCCAACCAGGTGAGACTATGGCTGTTCGTCCTGACTTACAACCTGGGCAACTTTATGAGAAGGCTGGTGTTGCCGGAGGATATGAAGCACTGGACTCTGACCAGTCTTCAGACCAGGCTGATCAAGACGGGTGGGCGACTGGTACGCCACGCAAGGAGGCTGGTGTTTCAGCTTGCCGAGGTGCTGGTAACCAGGGAAATGCTGACCGGGATACTAGAACGGATCAGCCGGCTTCGGCTGGCACCTGGCTAGCCTGCTTTGAGAGCACAGGTATTTCGGACAGTTATGGGGTCGTCCGGGGTGAATAGACCACCCCGAGGGAGACGCTTGGGCAGGGGCAGGCAATTCTAGACTTTTACGCTCGTCAGGGGGGTGGTTACCCTATGGGAGTGGGTCAGTTGAGTGAATCGGATGCAGTTGACGCCCTCAGACTGCCCTTTTATAGTTCGAGCCATCCCACAGGGTCACATGGTTGGAGGAATCAGTTTGATCTGGGCAATCCCGACTTTAACGTGGAGAGGGGAGTGAGGAAGGTGCTACCCAATCCCAGCGGCTTTAGTGTTCACAAAGGGTATTGGGTATCGCGGACGCCGGATGGTGAATCCGCGATTGAAGGTGATTCCGAACTAACACTCGTTTTTCAGTATGTTGGCAGGACGCTAAAGGATGCCGAAGAGCACGCATTGCAGGTAGGAGCTAAGTTTGGCTCTCTGACATCTGCCTTCGGTGGATACCCATTAGCCTCACCACGTCTTCAAAGAGTCGCAGCCGTCAACGTCGAAGAGAGGCTAGTAACGCAACACAATTACCTCTACGACGATAGATTGCATGAAACTCAGCGTGCGTCCTTCGATCCAAAAGTTCAGAACGAGTACCAAAGATTTCTTGATTTGTTCTCTTCGTACAATGGTAAGACCATTTACCGTCTGCAGTCAGCAATCCATTGGTATAGCATCGCGATTAGTGCTGATGACCCAGCGGTTGCTTACGTCGCGGCGTGGACTGGCTTGGAATGCATAGGATTAGTGATGGACAGTAGATTTCATCCCCAAGGTTCTAGAGCTGCTTGTCTCACCTGCGGAAATCGGGCCGGTGGCAAGAGAGACAGCACGGTGGCAGGGATAGAGCACGTCTTCAAGTCTGGCACCCTTGAGTCAATAGATGGATTCTCGTTCGAGAGGGCTCATCAACTGCGTCATGATGTAGTCCACGGCTTAAGGGAAATCGAACTGCTTATGCAAAAATGCTCAGATTGTGGGCGCTTCTTGATTGACCTTCTAAACGTTTCATTCTTGACTGCACTTACTCCACAGGAATACAAAGACGACAATTCTGTACTGTCGCTCAAGGCAGGGGACTATAGAATCCGGCCGACTTCACGTCTGTCGATTCTGTTCAACGAAGGGCAAATGTCTCCTTACCTAGGAGACTGGGTTGAATGCCGGCTAATTCGGAAGCCGCTGAGGGGCACTCAAGGTCAAGGAACATCTGATGTCTTGATGGAGGTCGAGTCCAGTTGGATCGTCCATAATGAACAACGGGACTCTGTCGTCTCCTTCAGCTACGAAGAATTCAGGAGACTAGGTCAGGAGGAGTATCCCTTGGAAGGTAGAGACATGCCAAGATTCTTGCCGTGGCGAGATAGACCCTTGGAGCCTGCCTGGCAAAGTGCTTCGGAATCAGGCTGGGAATCCTTGACTGAGGAAACAAAGTAGAGGAGCTAATTCCGAAAGGAATGGCTTTTGAAATGCGCCATCCAAGAGGGTGGCGGTCAGCGACCAAAACCAGCATGACCACAGAAAACAGCGATATCTTTCCTATCTCAAACGAACCCACGACCGGCTCGATGCGGGAGCACCTTGTCGGCGCGTTGGCCCGTGTAATACCCCAAGACATCCGCATTGCCACAGCCTACCTGACCCCCGATGGCTTCCTTGAGTTGAAGGACGGCATGGGCGGTGCCCATACCGTGCGGCTCCTGCTAGGGGAGCGGCCATTCATGAACCGACGCGGCCCGGGGGACGTGCTGTCCCAACCCGGCGACAATGACGAGCTTCAAGGCGCAGCGGAGTCGGTGGACTGGTACACCTTCCTCGAAGGCGGCTACCCCTGGCTGCTGCTCACTCACGAGGAACGCCGGGAGCTTCTGGCCCGAGGCGCAACTCCTGAAGCAGGGGCCTTCGACCTGTCCGCGTGGGAGCGGGTCACAACGCTGGCCGACTTTCTGAGAAGGGACAGCGTGGAGGTCAGGCGATTCCTGGGGTCCGATAAGGACAAGGTACTGCCCGAAAATGTGCTGGACCACCGCTCGCCCAGGAACCGGCTTCACGCCAAGGCGTATCTCTTCTCCGGTGAGATGGGACGCTACGCCGCAGTCGGCTCCAGCAATCTCACCAAGAGTGGTCTCTCGGAGAACTCCGAGCTGAACCTAGGCTCCTACGATCGGGAGCTAACGGCACACCTAGAGGGCTGGTTCGATGAGAAGTGGGAGCTGGGACAGGACTGCAAGCCGCAGTTCATCCAACGCCTGGAAGAGTGTGTCCTGTTCGGGAGACGCTACACTCCGTGGCAGGTCATGCTGAAGTCGCTGCATGCCGCCTACGGCCGATTCCTAGAGATGGGCCTGTCGGAAGAGGTCATGGGAAGGCTGGCCGGATTTCAGCAGCAGGCCGTCCAACGCTGCGTCGCATTGTTGCGGCGCCACTGGGGGGCCATGCTGTGCGACTCGGTAGGCCTGGGCAAGACCTACGAGGGCTTGGGCATCCTCCGGGAGTTCGCCAACCAGCGAAGCGATGACCCACAATGGGCGAGGGCGTCTACGAGGGCGCTAATAGTGTGCCCCGCCCAGCTTCAGGACAACTGGAACGCCGACAGATTTGCCGAGTGGGGAATCATGGCCACCACGGTCTCCATGGAGTCGCTGCCCAGCCTGGTGGACATAGAAGAGGAGCCGTCACCCGTTCAGCGGCAACGGCTCCGCGCCGAGTTGAAGCGTTACCAAGACCAGTACGACGTCATCCTTGTGGACGAGTCCCACAACTTCCGCAACCCAAGGACGAAACGCTATCGGGCCCTCATGGAGATCATCCGAGGCGGCCAGCCGGATACTAGGGTGGTGCTAATGACAGCCACGCCCATCAACAACTCGGTCTGGGACCTTTATCACCAACTCATGTTAATCACTAGGGGAGACGACACGTGGTATGCCGGGCGAGGGCCGATACCAAATCTGAAAGAGGCTTTCCAGGCGATTGAGAAGGGTGAATCCAATTCTGGCCTTCTGGACACCATGATGCTGTCCCTGGTACGCCGGACCCGGCACGATATCCGGGCCATGCAGGAGGCGGGGGACACGATGGAGGTCAATGGCCAGCCGCTGCACTTCCCGGAGCATGAAATACCGAAGGCAGTGGACTACAGCCTGCGAGGTCTGTACGGCAACATCTACCACGACATCATCGATGCCATCGATCACCTCAACTTCGCCGTCTATCGCCTGGACGAATACGGCGTTGAGACAGGGGAGAAGGAGACCAGTGCGCAACTGCGGCAGCGTAACGCAAACTTTGTCGGCATCATGCGCACCATCCTGTTGAAGCGCATGGAGAGTTCCCTGGCTGCACTCACGTCAACAGTGCGTAGTCTCGTGGATTATCTCAACCTCTTCCTGGCAAGGCTGGAACAGGGTCGTGTCCTGACGCCCAAGCAGGCATACAAGCTGCGGGGCGTACTGGGAGGGTCGTTGCCAGACCACGACCAGGACTTGGAGGACATGGATCCCAAGGCAGTGGCGGCATTGCAACAGGAACTTGCCGCGCCAGAGGACGTGGATCTACGTGGGAGATTGCAGGCGGACGTGGAGTTCGACCGGGACAGGCTTCAGACGCTGCTGACACGGCTTCAGTGGCTGGAGCAGATGCTGGCGGAGCAGGGCGACCCCAAAGCGCAGGCCGTGCGCAAGCTACTAGAAAGGCTTCCAAAACAGGACGACCACGGGCAACCCACCAAGGTGGCCTTGTTCACGACGTACAAAGACACTGCTCAGAATCTGTTCAAGCAGTTCGGCGGAGACGTGGAATCCTTAAAGAATAATGTCCGGGTTCAGAGCAACCTGGAGGGCGGACTCTGGATGTCGCTGCTCACTGGCGGGGATGACCAGAATCGGCGACGCGCTGTGCTTGAGCATTTCGCGCCGCTGGCGGCCAACCGCGAGACCGAACCTCTGGATGACCCAGCCCTGCTGAGGAAGATTGAGCCACTGAGAGCGCACGGCATCGAATTGTTGATAGCCACGGACGTACTCTCGGAGGGTCAGAATCTCCAAGACGCCCAGTTCCTGATCAACTACGACCTACCATGGAACCCGGTGCGGATGATTCAGCGCGCCGGTCGCATCGATCGCCTGTTCTCTCCCCACGACAAGGTGTACATCTACAACCTGATGCCTGAGGATGGCTTGGAGGATCTTTTAAACCTGGTCAAGAATTTGTCCAAGAAGATTGAGACCATCGAGGATGCCGTGGCCTTGGACGCCTCGGTGTTGGGAGAGCAGATCGAGGCTAAGGAACTGGACAAGGTAATGAAGCTGCGCGCCGGTGGCGTCCAGGCGGACCAGGTCTATCGTGAGGGAGAGCGTAGCCAGGGTCTGGATGAGGGCGCAGAGCTGCTGAACAGGTATCTGGATATGATGAAGGAGTTCGCCACAGAGGACGTAAGAGACATCCCCAACGGCGTCTACAGCGTAAAGAAGGGCATGGCCAACGGGGTTTACGTCATGCTGAAGATGCCGGAGGAGGCGTCAGGGGAGGTGTTCTGGCGCTTTTATCCCTTGGGCAACGTGGCGCAGCCAACAACGTCGCCCAACGACGTCCTATCCATTGTAGAGGCCGGCAAAGACGAGCTCCGCTTTGACATCCCGGCGGACGAAAACCCCTTTAGGCACCTGAAGGAGCCTCTGAAGGCCGCCGTGGACCAGATCGGCCAAGCCTACTTGGACGCCATCTCAGCAGTCACGTCAGACAGTTTCACGAAACGCATCCGGCAGTTCCTCAATCGTGACGACCTAC
>CAXXWW010000008.1:0-946107 GCA_963665215.2 Dehalococcoidia bacterium | reverse complement strand
CGTAGCAGGGTGTGGGCCAAGGAGTGGTCTAATCCATGCTGGGCGTTGAATGGTATACTATAGCGCGTACCAAACCGGAGGAACGGAGGGACGGAATGGCAAAGCCACAAGAGGGGCTCAGGGACCACTTCGCAGGACTGGCGATGGCGGCGTTGATCACCAGTCGCGACTGCAACCTCACGCCCGACTTTATCGCCAAACAGTCCTATGAGTACGCCGACGCCATGCTGAAAGAATCCGAAAGCAATCAGCCCCCCAAGAAAGAGATCCGGTACAGCATCCCTTGAATCAGTGCCGCGTAGCCTGGGTCGGGTGTGTGAGGGGTGCCGCCATGAATCCTGATGTGGTCGCCTCTACAGAGGGTCAAGGTGTTGGAGAGATCATAGGGCTTGCCCCCGTCTTCGAGGGGCTTGATGTGGTGGACTTCGAGGATGCCCGCTTTGCCGCATTTCTGGCAACGCCAACGGTCACGGTCGAGCGCGGCCATCCTCACTCCTGCCCAGCGTCGCCGGTTGAGCTTCGCCCAATGCCGACTACCCGACGACGGCATGGGTAGGGCTCCCGTTTCGGTCCGGCCTCGCCCGCCCACGCTGGCCGACTGAAACTGCCAGGATGCACGCGGCAACGGCATCGTCCCGCGCCCGCTCCCTCCGTCCGCCCTCTCCGCCCTCTCCGCCCTTCGCCAGCTTCGCGTTGCCAGCCGGATCCGAAACAGTCCTCGCCTCCGCCATGCTGGACCGGAGCAGCAGAGACTTGGACCGGCGTCACGTTGCCATCCAGCGCCGCCCGCCTGAAGGCCCTGACGTCCTCGGCACCATCCCGATACCCCATGCCGCGCTCGACTAGCTGCGTCGTCTTTGGGAAGTGGACGGCCTCCAGGTGGGGCCGTAGCTCGACAATCCGATACCTGTCACTCACCACGGCGACAGGTGTACCCCAACGGGCAAGCGCGGCCTCCAACAAGGCCGGTATGTCCGTTGTCCGCTGGCCCATAACCATCAGCTCACCCCTACGGGCGCACTCGGTGTAGAGCGGCCCCACGCCATCGAATAGTCCCCGCTCCACAAGGTCCGGGATGGCAGGGAACACCGCGAAGGCGTCAAGCCTGCCCGTGTGCGGCCAGTAGGCGGCGGCGGCTGACTGTGCAAAACTTCCCCCAAGGTCCAAACCCAAAATGAAGCGACCAGCCGGCAGAGCATCGCCCTCGGCTCGCGCCCACGTGTCCGCCGGCAGCAGCAGGGACTCGGCCACGTCCGAGGTTCCCATGTTGAGACGCAGCGCCTTGAATGAGGCCAGTCGGGAGCCGTCAGCCTTCGCCCGTTTCGCCTCAATGCGGATGACCTTCTCCAGGTCGGGAAAGTGTGGGAGCCCAGGGTTCCCACGTAACCACGTCCTCCGCTGGAATGGTGGGTCATCTGGTCGTGCTGCGTTGGACCTGAGCATACCCGACGCCGCCACCTAGTGCCTTGGCGAAGGGGTGCGTCTCACTAGCTGGACGGGTGCCGATCCAGAGGAGGCGCGAATCCGGGATTTTGCCCCTGGATGTTTCGAGCGCCGATATCATGGCGTCAAGCTGGTTGCTAGGCCACTGTGCCACTTCGTCGAGCAGGAGCAGGTTAGCTTGGAGCCCGTGGAGGCGTTTGGGGTCACTCCCCAACACACGCACGCTCGCGCCGGTGTGCCGGTCGGTGATTGAGGCTCGGTTGACCGAATCCTGAACTCTGAAACGATGCGGCTCGGCCTCTACCCACGGGCGCATGAACGACTTTATCAGCCGATAGCCGATCAACGACTGCTCGAAGCTGGAGGCCACCAGAACGCTCTCCGCGTTCTCCTGGGCAAGTGGTCCCACCAGAGCAGCCGTTAGGACAGCGCCCGTCAAGGTCGTCTTACCCGCTCCCCTGGCGACAGTGAGCGCGGCGTCGTCTGGTTGCCCGAAAGCTCCCCTCAGGAACCGCCGTTGAAAGGGCAGCACCACCATGTGCTCGCCCTGACGTCGCCCGCTGGGGACAATCAGGCCCTCTATGAACTCAATCAGGCCATCCGCTACGTCCATAGCCTACCTCTGAGTGTGTGCAAGCTGTACACTGGAAGGCGCTGTGGCGTGTCTCGGCCTCAAAACTCGTAGGGGTCCCCACGGCCTTAGACAGTACGTGACAGTAGCTCTAGGTACTGCTTCCGCCCGCCCACGCGAGCGATGCCGCGCACGGTGTAGCTGTCGCCGTCGAGGGTGAACGTATCGCCCGTTGACCATGAGCCATCTGCCCTCACGATGACGCGGGTGTCACTCAGATCAAAGAACGAGGTATCGGTAATCCTGATCTGGTCCCTGCCCGTGAAGTCCCTGAGCCCACACCACACCTTCTGTGGCCCTTCGTTGGTGCGCTCATGCCGCCCGTTGGGAGCCTGAAAGTTACCTCGGGGTCAACGGGCAACGCAGGAGCCGATGATGCTAGCTCCATTCTAATGACGGTAGGCAGGAATTGACCAAACGCGTTACGCCCTTGCTCATAGACGACCAATGTGGTGGTGAAGGTGTACCCTTCCGCGCCCATGATCGTGACGTCCTCGCCCACGGTGAGGGAGTCCGCCGCTGGTAGGGTGAGGCCGTCGGCGTCCATGATGTGGAGATACCAGTCAACGCCGTCAGGGAAGTACTCCCCCTGGGCGTTGATGCCGCCAACGTCGATATCGCGCTCGGTGTAGCGGTAGACCGTCCCGGGGAGCACCATGCCCGGGATTGACACCACGCGGGTGAGTAGGCGGTCTAGGTTGAACTCGTAGGCCCTGCCCGTGGTCATTCCGTCACCAGTAGGCCGCTCAGGGCCGCTGCGCGTTCAATATCCATGCCCGCCGTCACCATGCTGCCGAACGATCTTGCGCGAGAACTGATATCTGCTGCCCCGAGATCGGAGAAGTCCATGCCCAGGTCGGGGCTATCGAGCTTGAATCTCAGTTCGTCTAAAACGAGCTTGGCCGTGGGCTGGATGGTCCCATGCAGGAACTGTCTGTAGGCTTCCCGGAGCTCGTTCGCGGTCGTGCCGCCTACCATAGCGGCAGGTACGCCGCAGGCGGCGAGCAACGAACGAATGACGGACTCCCGCACAGGCTGGATCGTCTGAGGTGGACTGAAACCTAGTGGTTCAACGTTTTTGTATTGATGGGTAGAGTGACTTTAGCTTGATGCGCGCATCCTCGGTAGTGAAGCGCCAATCCACTCGTATCACATCCCGGTTGCGTTGATTCTGCCAAGCATTGACCTCGCCGCGCAGGATGTCTTGATTGGCAATCCGTCGGTCCAGGCACTGTCGAGCCAGCACACCGATCTCTATCTCCGCCATATTCAACCAACTCCCGTGTTTGGGAGTGTAGTGTATCTCCAGTCGCTCAGCTATACGCCTCGCCTCAGCAGGCTCGAATGCCTCGTATAGCGAGGACAGCTTGTGAGTGTTGAGATTGTCCATTACCAGCACGATCCGGTCTCTGTCAGGGTAGTCCTCGTCGACCAGTTCCTTTATCACATGCGCCCAGTCCACCTTCGTGCGACGCTCTCTGACCTCGACTCGGCGCCATCCGTCCAACGGTGCAAACAGCATGAACAGGCTGCTCACTCCATTGCGCTCGTATTCGTAGTCGTATGCCGCCGATAAGCCGGGCGCTGCGGGACGCGGCACTCGCGTCTCCTTGACTTGCTGTTTGCTCGTCTCATCCCATGCACACCAGAACCTCATTCCCATCGTACGGCCGTTGGTAGACCTCCAGTACGTCTTCCATCGCGCACACAAACTCCGCGCTCTGACCGGGCGGGATGCACCAACTCTGCTTCAGCCACGGCTTCAGTTCGTTTTTTTTTAAGCGCCTGGCGAACCGTCTCGGTGCTAATGGTCCCGACTATCCTCACACTCGACCAACTGGTCAGCCAACAGCTTCAGGGTCCAACTGGCACGCCCCTCCGGCGGTTCCCCGCAGGCCATCGCTATCAACCGTGCTTCACCTTCGCCGTCCAGTCTCTTTTGACGCCGACGCAGTTGCTTTTGCGATTCAGCGCAGACTCGACCCCCTCCTCCACACAGCGCTTGCGTATTCGCTCGACCGTTGACTGTCCCACACCGAGCGCGCTGGTGATGTCCGCGTCCTTCATTCCCCCGTCCGAGCGTGACTCATCGCTCATCAGCAGAATGCGCGCATGGGTCTGTTTGTACGCCGCAGCCCGACCGCGTGAGACCAAGGCGTTGAGTTCCTGTTGTTCGTCGGTAGTCAGTCTGATACGGTACTTCTTGGTAGACATCATGGTTCCTCCTCGGTTCAACGTTACGATTGAACCCCCAAGAGGAACAATGACTATCATGGTATTCATTTCAATGATGTTGGACCACTAGCCTACGTGCTGCAAAGTCGCCCTTTGGTGCCTGGGTCGTCTGGTCCCATCCGTCCGCCGTCGATTTCACCAGTACGGACTTGCCTTTGAGCTTGTTAAGGTCGCCCTGCAAACTCGCCGTGACTTCAGGAACGGGTATCAGATACCCGCTCCGTGCGCTGGATTCGTCGGCCAGCCGCGTCTCCAAGTTGGCATTGAGCCGTCTGGTGGTGGACGCCTGCCGAAGCGGGCCTATCCCTTTCCACGGCTGGTCGCCGTCCTCGGCATATTTGACATGGACCACGCGGGAAGCTGGCAGGCTCCGCCTGACAATGCCATCGGGGTATGATAGGGAAAGGTCGTAAATCCACTCCCGCGTCCCTGTAATGGTGTAGTCGCTGGCGTGCTCAAGGTGCAACACGCCGTCCTCGACCTCGATCACCCATAGGCTCTCCCCAAACTCCGCCAAGTTGCGCCCTATCATTTGGAGTACGGACGGACTTAACACGTCCGCAATAGGGCCGGACGGCGTGACGTTCGCGCTTGCGAAGGCCCTGCCCCACAAACCGATAGCCACCTCTTCGGCAGCGGTCGAGCCTGACGGCGTGACCGACGTGTCCGCCGTGTCTATTAGCTGCGCGATTATCGCCTCGGTGTAGTCCTCAGCACGTTTCTCAATTCGGTTGAAGAACGGTATTCTCATATTAACCTGCCCGCCATGCAATCACGGTCATGGTGCTGGTCGCGGTCGGTGCAGCGACGGCGTTCCCACTGGTAGACTGAGCGGTATTGATAACATCATCGGCGGCGGCGTCTATTGAGAGCGTCCATGAGACGTTGCGCCCAACGGGAACAATCAAAGACGTGCGGGCAATTAACTGGGCCGTGTTCACGGCTGGCGTGGTGAAGGTGTCGGTGTTGGTGTAGAACAGTTGAACGAAGTCATAATCACGCCAGCCCGCCGCCGTCACGTCGCCATGAGCGGAGTACACCACGGCATCCACCAGGACCGCCGGGGGCGTTGGCGTAGGCGTTCCACCATTCCCTCCGCCATGAGGTGTTCCTTCATGGGCAGTCAATTCGTCGGCGTTGCGCTGAATCCCGTCCCGCACCACTCCAAGGTCAACATTCGTCGCATGGCCCGCGCTGTTAATCAGGCGTTGGGCCGTGTCCTCCACCACGTCTTGAGTTACGCGGCCCTCAATGGACGTTCGGATGTCCTCGTGGGAGTCTGAGGCGGCGTTGTGGTCTACCACGTCCTGGGCCGCCGCCGCTGCCGCCGCACGCGCTACGGCGTCCTCAGTACCGCCCTCACCCGCCGCTACGTCCTCCGCTATCCATTGGCCGCTTGCGTCTTGGTAGACAGCCACTTGACCGTCCGCCGCGTTGTCTGGTAGGAGTCTGGCCCGCTCCTCATCCGAGAGGCCCGCGCCGCCCGATGGCGGGAGAGCTTCACCCGATGCGTCGCCTAGCCGCTGGACTACCCAGGGCGCAACGATGAACGCCGCCCCACTGTTCGCCCATGCGTCCGCATAGCGCCTTTCAGGGGCAGCTTTGGGCCGGTCGTACATATATGAGGCCATCGAGACAACGGCCTCATCCTTCGCGGCCTGATTAGCGGCTGGAGCCCGTAGCTCTACGAAAGCCTCCGCGACGCCTAGCAGACGGGTAAGGATGGCCGTCTGTGCGTCTGTGAGCCCTGCGCCGTCCGCCGATAGGCGTAGGCCGATAGCTAGCTGTTCAACGTCTACAGCCATCGCAGCATCTCCCGGTCGAGTTGCCAGTATGGGCCGTGGGCTCTGATCTCGACCTTGGAATCCTTATAGCTGGGGTCGTCCACCAGGCCAGCGCGGGACCAGGCGCGCCCGCCTTATCTCCCTGAGCCCTTGACGCCGGCCCTCGGCCTCCGTGACCATCTCGACGGAGAGGCCGGTCAAGACGCCATCCCGTACATTCGTTGCAGCGTCACGGCCCGCCTGGGTGTCCGGTAGGGGAGCGTCTATCTTCACGTCGTCGCCATCCAGGAAAGGGACCGTGCGAAGGATGGCGGATTCGCGCTTGTGCTGGTCATTTATGACAATGCCGCCGTCGCGCCAATGGAAGGCACCACGGGCGACGATCTCCGGACGGTCGCCCGCCCGCCGTTCATAGGTGATTAGGGTTCCCTTCAACCGGCCAGGAGATTGACGGGAATCGTCTATCTCATACCGGATTTCGCACGCCAAGGATTCCATTAAATTCTCCCGTACCAGCGGTCCAGGGCAGTCCTGCAATCTGGGTCAAGGTAGCCCTCGACCGATAGGCGCTCAGTCACTACCTGCACGCCTGGGTCAATCACGGTCTCCCGACTACCTGGGCCCATGAATCCGAGCAAGGCCGCCCGCCGCTCTTGACTGCCATCGGAGTTGCTAACTATCGGGGTAATGTCCCGCGCAGTCGCCGCCGAGATCGCCGCCCTTCGGAGGTATTCAGTCATGGGCATGGCGAAGGCGTCCGACTCTGAGCGTGGTGGATACCGCCCGTTGTCCAGGCGTTGAAGGCCCAGGAGCATGGCGTATATCTCTTGGAACTCAATCAGCACGGCAGGCCCAGGCGTCTCCGCTCGAACCTGCCGCGCATATTGGGACTTGCCCGCCCCTGCTGGACCGCTAATCAGGATGCCAGGCATGGCGGCCCGCCTAGTTACTTACGAATTTGATGCGCTTGAAATTGGCCGTCCGAGGTAGGCCGAAATTCCAGAGCCAGTTGACGGTCAACTTGACTTCGCCCTTGTTAGCGTTGGAGTAGGGGTCACGGACTAACTCGCCCCTATTCCAGACGGGCGCAACACCCGCTCCCGCCATTCCACGAGCAAGGCCCACGAAGGCCCCAAAATCGCCGTTGCTGGTGGACGATTCAATGTGGCCGCGCACCATCCAGCTCAGGCCCGCCGCCATCAGGAATCGGGCGATGGTCTCATTGTCAGCCGCCGAGTTGTGGATGGTCGAGTACCAGAGGGTATTCGCGCCTTCCGCCGCCACAACCGACAGGTCGCCCAGGCTGGTGGCGTAGATGCCGTCCACGAAGGAAAGGAACGCCTTCAAGGTTTCGTCGCCCTTGACCTTGTTGGTCTGGGTGATCGTCTCTTCACCGATGGTCAGCGTCTCCAAACCGGCAATGTCGGCGCCGTCCTCGTTGGCCGTGGCGTCGCCCCTGAAGATCGTCCGGTCAACCTTCTCGACAATGCCCTCCCTCATGTCACGAAGGATGGCGTCGGAGAGGCCAGGGACGCGGGCATGGTCCTCCAAACTATAGATTCCGTGGACCGCATTTCGCGTCGGACGAAGCTCGCTTACCGTGAAGCTGTACGTCGATTCACCCGCCGCTTGCGTCCGCCCGCGCTGTTCACCGGAGCCGCCCGCCGTCAAGACGGGGTGAGCCGTGATGCCAGGTGGGACCGACTCAAAGTTGATGCCGATTCGCATGGCGGCTGAATCCGCGAATACGCGGTCAACCCAGGAGCGCGCCATAACGTCGGCGTCGCCGTCCCTCAAGGCCCTGACCTCAATGGCGGGTGCCAGCAGGTCCATTGGGAACTGGTTTGCGGCCAGGCCCAGGTGCTCGTTAAGCTCGCCCTCCGCGCCGGTCGTGACGCCGGTTCCGGCCATCGCCGCGCCGATGTACTTGCCAAAATTGACCTTGGAGCGCAGCTCCGTTTCTTCCCGTTCTTCGGCTGTCTCGGTGACGACCTCGGCCCGCTTTTCAACCATCTTCTCGGCGGTCTCCTCAGGCTGGCTCACCAACGCGGCTTGAAGCTGGAGCTCGGCGGGTTTTACCTGCTTCATGGCCTTCTCCAGGTCGCCGTCGAAGTCCTCCCCGCGTTTCTCCTCGGCGGTCTCCAACAGGTCGGTGATTTTGGCCTTGACCTCGCTGATATGGAGCTGAGCTTTTTGAACGATATCCAAGTTTCGCCTCCTATGGGGGCTCCCGTCCGTCATTCGGTTATCAATCTCATAGTCTACCACATCTAGTGCTTTTCCGCCAACGGCATACCACATATGGTAGGGATTAGGGAGTTGACACCATTAAGTTAATGAGGGTAGCGCTAGAAGGGTAGGGGGTCCAGGAAGTTGCACCACTCTTGATTTAGCTCCCGCCTTTGGTCCAGCAGGTCGCTTCGGAAATATGCCCTTTCTACTGCGCTACCATAATCGTGGGCCAGTGATATCTCTATGGCAGCGTGGCTTCCGCTTGAACATTCCTCTGCCCAGTCCCGGAAGCTTGAGCGAAAGCCGTGAGGTACGGCTTGTATCCCGCATTTCTTGGCCCGCATTGGCAGGGCATTTTCCGACAATGGGTTGCCGTCAGGTGATGGGAAAATCAGGCCAGACTCGGTGCCCAATTTTTCTTTTGCAGTGCGCAACAGGACTGTGGCCTGAATCGAAAGGGGTACCCGGTGGGGTTTGTTGCCCTTCATTTTGTGTGCGGGCCGAGTCCAGGTATCCCCGTCAATCTCGGCCCACGTTGCGTACCTAACCTCACCACCACGGGCAGCAGTCAGAATCATAAACTCAAACGCCAGTTTGGTAGCGGCCCACGCTTCCGAGTCCCGAATCTTTTTGATCGCGGCCGACACCTCTTGATAGGGCAATGCCTTTAGATGTTCCTGAACCTTTGGCATTGGTACCAACGCGCCGTCTATTACTTCACCGGCGGGATTGAACGGAATATAACCCCAAGACACCCCCCACTTGAAAACCGCACGCATACGTTGGCGTACGCGGCGCGCCGTCTCGGGCTTGGTACTCCAGATTGGTTCCAAAACGGTCAGAACGTGCGCCTGGGTTATTTCGTCAATGGGCATATCTAGGATCAACTTGGCGTGGCGTTCCAATGTTTGCAACCACGAGTTGGTGTGCTTTTCGTTGCGCCAACGCACGGCGTTGGCCTCGTGGACTTTGTAAGTGACATCGCGGAAGGTGGGGATTACCTTTAGCTGTTCGAGCCTGGCCGCCTTCTCCTCTTCCTGCTCACTCCAAGGATTGCGGCCCTGCTGTAGGGCGCACCAGTATAAGGCAATTATAGGGTAGAGGCTAGCTACGGGCAAGGGGTTTGGGGAGGATGTGGTGGAGCTGGGGGGACTCGAACCCCCTACCTCTTCAATGCCATTGAAGCGCTCTCCCAGATGAGCTACAGCCCCAAGAAACGGTGCACGAGGTGGCATCGCGGCAGGGGCTAACTATAGCAAACGGCGGCTCCCCTCGCAAGGCGACGCTACTCACAAAGGGCGACCGGTTCCGCTGCAACGCCCAAGAAGCGCACAGCCGTCCCAACCGTAATGCTATATTTCGCGGCCTCACCCGCATTGATCTCGAAGGTGTAGGCGGCGAGAGACTCGGAGGCGTAGTATGGCAGCTGGGAAGTTGAGGTGGCCGGACCGGGCGCCGGCGCCTCGGCCGTAATGTCGACCACTATGCACCCCTTCGAGATCCAAATGAAGTCTAGAGGGAACCGCATCTCCTTCATCCAGAAGACCGACGCAACCCCGCTCTCGAATATGAAGAGCATGCCCGACTTCGGCGCCAGACTTTCACGGCCAGACAGACCCTCGGCGTGCTGCTGTGAGGTCGTGGCGAGCTCCGCACGAAATGCAACATCACCCAAGAGCACTGCGGGTAACTGGACTGGAGGGGTCACGGTAGCCATTGGGGTAGCGGTCGGGCTGGGGCGAGGAGACGCGGTGGACACGGGACCGGCAGTTGGGGACGGCGCAGGCCCTGGGCTGGATGAGGAAACTGCGGCGGGAGTAGCGCTTGGGGAGGGAGAGGCGGCGGTCCTGGTCGGACTCGGCATGAGAAAAGGTGCCGGCGAGGGACTGGCGGGAGGAGCTGGTGTAGGCGCCGGGCTGGGGACAGGAGATGAGGTAGGCGCCGGGCTGGGGGCAGGAGAGGGGACCGCAGCCGGGCTGTGGGCAAGAGAGGGGACCGCCGCCGGGCTCGGCGTGGGCGAAGGTCTGGAGAAAGCGGCTGGGGCAGGCTGTGCCAGCGGGGTTGGAGGCTCCGGCGCCCCACCGGTCACGCAGCCGATCGATACCTGGCTCAGCAGAACGAGAAGAGCTGGGATAGTCGCCAGCGGTTTCAGAGGATTTCCCTCACGTCAGCTCTACGACTGTCGCGCCGTCACCGCCTCGCTGAGGAGTCTCGGCAGCGAACGACTTCGCCAGCGGATGGTGTGCAAGCAACTCCCTGACGGCCTGTCGCAGCGCGCCAGTACCCTTGCCATGTATTATGCGTATCGAGTTGAGACCGTCTCTCAGCGCCGTGTCCAGGAACTGGTCCACCTTTATCAGGGCGTCCTCCACCCGGGAACCACGCAGGTCCAACTCCGCGGCTGGAGACCCAGGCCGCACCTCGTATCGGACTTCGGTGGGGACAGGCTCATCCTCATCTAGCTCCCGCGCCGGCGACAGGCGACCCATCTCCAGGCGAAAACGTACGTCACCCACGGCCACCTCGGCCTCATTATCCTGCCTCATGATCGACACTACGGTGCCCCGCACGTTGAGGCCTCGAACATCCACCGCGTCACCGACTGCGAGAGGTGGTCGTTCCTGCGCGGACGGGCCCCTGGGAATACTCCGCTCCAGCGCCTCAACTTCGGTCCTCGCCTCGCTCATCTCAAGCCTGGCCTTCTGTAAATCCCCGGTGGCCACGGCTTCGCTGGCGGACACGCGCCAAGAGAGTGACGCTTCGGCACGACGCAGCTTTCTCCTAACCTCATCAAACTGTCCCGCCAACTCCTGGCGCATGTCCTGCAGCATCTCCTCACGACGCAGCGCCAGCTCCTCCAACTGGGCATCTAGCTCCCGTCGGGCGGCCTCAGCACGCGCCTGGGCCTCGTCTGCCTCTTGGAGCCGCGCCTTCAGTTGCTGGCGGTCACCCTGAAGCTCGTTGAGCCAGTCTTCAAACCGCAGATGTTGGGGCTCCAGCAGGGAGCGGGCCCCTTCCAGAATGGCGTCGGGCAGTCCCAATTGCTCAGCCACGGACATCGCGTAGCTCCTGCCGGGAACCCCAAGTGTCAGGTGGTAAGTCGGCGTCAATGTGGACGGGTCGAGGTCTACGCTGGCGTTCATCATCCCGGACATCGTCTCGGCATGGGCTGCCACAGACCTGTGATGGGTGGTTGCAACCGTTGCAACCCCCCGGGCGGCGAGGTGACCAAGTATGGCCTTGGCAAGTGCCGATCCCTCCTCAGGGTCGGTGCTGGTGCCAAGCTCGTCCAACAGCACCAGGGACGCAGGGGTGGCACGAGCCAGGATGTCAACTACGTTGCGCATGTGTGAGCCAAAGGTCGAAACGGACTGCTGAATGCTCTGCTGGTCGCCGACGTCGGCGTATATGCCATCGAATACTGGGAGAGAGCTGCCCTCGTCGGCCGGTATCTGGAGGCCCGACTGGTGCATGAGAGCGAGCAGCCCCAGGGTTTTCATGGCCACCGTCTTGCCTCCCGTGTTAGGTCCTGTAATGACAAGGACCGACCATCCGGGGCCGATGTGGATGGTTGTGGGGATGGCGTCTCTCCCTAGTAGTGGGTGCCTCGCCCGTATCAGGCGAACGACTGCATGTCCGCCGTTGGGCGGGCCCTGGGGGGAGCCGGGGAGCGCTTCTGCAGCCACTCCTCTCAGCGTCGCACTGTAGCGGGCCCTGGCAAGGATGAAGTCCAGGCGCGCCGTCAAGTGGACGCCACGCTCGATGTCAGGCGCCGCCGCCCCCACCTGCGCGGACAGATCTCGCAGCACCAACGCCGTCTCTCGCTGCTCCTCCAGCACCAGCTCTCTCCAGGCATTACACAGATCAACGGTGGCAAAGGGCTCTATGAACAACGTGGCACCTGTGTTCGAGGCGTCCAGCACTATGCCCGGGACCCTCTGGCGCAGCTCCGTCTTGACCTGTACCACCAGCCGTTCGCCCCGTATGGATATGACCTGGTCCTGGAGGACTTCCCGACCGAGGGCCGAGTGTATGATGCGGTCCAAGGCCTCGGTGACACGCTCGTAGGCTTCCCTGGCCTGCCGGCGCAGGTCACCAAGGATTGGTGTCGCGCCATCCAAGACCTCTCCCCGACCGCCGATGCACTCCCTAACGCGTCGCTGGACCGACTGGAGATCTGGTATGCCCTCGGCGATGCCCGTGAGAAGGGGTACGGTATCGCCGAGCCTGAGGACCGCGGACCGGGCCCGCCGCTGTACGTCCAGAGAATCGGCCACCGCCAGCAACTCAAGGCCCGTAAGGGTCCCCTCCAAAGCGGCGCGTTCGACGGCAGGCGAAGCATCCTCTGAGGTGTGCAAGCTGATGTCGCCAGCCGCCTCGAGGAAGACAATTCCCTGGGCCGTCTCCCTCTGGAGCTCCTCGACCTCCTGGCTGTCAGACGAGGGGGTCAACCGGCGGGCAAATTCTCGTGCCGGAGGGAAGGAGGTACGGTCAGCCACCTCTTCCCGAATCGCCGGGAAATCCAGTAGCTCCAGTGCTTTGGCGTGCAGGTCACCCGCACCCGATTGGCGCGGGAGCGATGTATCCTTTGTCGGCTCCATTCTACTTGCCAGGTGCTCCCCTCAAACGGTCCTTGGGAAGAATTCTAGCAGGAAAGGCGGAGTTGTGGTTGCAGAGGGACCACCTCGCCCGACGATGCCGCGCTGGTCCAGCCTGACATGGTGGGGCGCCGCGGTGTATGCATCGGAGGGTTTTCCCAAGTGCGGTTGGAGGCGGCGATGGCCCACCATCAACGGCGGGCAACCTCTGGAGGTCTTGTGCACTGCCCTCGTGATATCATAGAGTCCGGTATTCGCCGACTCGTTCCGAATTTCTCTCGCGGCCCGTCAACATCCCCCGCTTGGAGTCCGCGACCTTTGTCGCAACGCGGCGTCAACAATCACCGTTAGATCGATATCATGACTGGAATCTTCTCCGTTCAGGTGCCGGCCACAACCGCCAACATGGGCCCAGGGTTTGACTGCTTGGGTATGGCGCTCGACATTTGGAACACCGTCCACGTGGCGGAGGGACCCTCGGGGTTCCTCATCCGTGGTGAGGGTGAGAATGAGCTTCGCCGGGGGCGTTCTAACCTAGTGTACAAGTGTTTTCGATTGCCCTTCCGGGAGTCGGGGCGCCAGGTACCCGGTGTGAAGATAACCTGTGAGAACGATATCCCGCTGGGGAGGGGGCTGGGCAGCAGCTCCGCCGCGGTCGTTGCGGGCCTCGTGGCGGGGAATGAGCTCTGCGGACGGCCCCTGGGACTGACGGACCTTCTGGAGCTTGCAACCAGTGCCGAGGGCCATCCAGACAATGTCACCGCCGCGTTGCTGGGTGGATGCCAGATCGTTGTTCGAGACGGCCCTCGCCTGGTAACGGCGGCGGTGCCGTTACCCGCGGACCTGCGAGTGGTGGTGTTTGTTCCAGAGGTGCCGATGCCGACCAGACAGGCCCGATCGTTGTTGCCCGCAAAGGTCACCCGTCAGGACGCGGTGTATAATATAGGGCGGGTGGCGCTGCTGGTCAGGGCGTTCGCCACGGGTGACTTGGCCCACCTGTCGGTCGCCACCGAGGACCGGCTCCATCAACCGGCCCGGCAGGCCATTTTCCCCGCAATGGAAAACATCTTTGATGCCGCCCGTGGCGCTGGTGCGATGGGCGTTTTCCTCTCGGGGTCAGGCTCCAGCGTGCTGGCGCTGACCCGGGGCAGGGAGGTGACGATTGGGTACGAGATGGCAGATGCTGCGGCAAAGTCGGGGGTAGGCGGAGCGGTCAAAATCACAGAGCCCACAGGAGAGGGTGCGCATGTGGTTGTGAAGGCGTAGGGGCGGCGAATCACCCTCATCCCCTGGGCGAGCACGGTAGAGGCCTCGCCCAGGCCTGTTAGGGGGAAAAGTACGGAGCGAACTCACAGTTGGCCCTGGTAGTCCAAAAATTCGGTGGCAGCTCGTTGGCCGACGCCCATGCGATTCGAAACGTGGCGAGTCGAATCGCCCAGGCACAGGACGCTGACAACCAGATCGTTGCGGTAGTCTCCGCAATGGGCGACACGACCGACGACCTGTTCTCGATGGCCCGCCAGGTCTCAGAGAGTCCCGATCCGAGGGAGATGGACATGCTCCTCTCCACCGGGGAGCTGGTGAGCTGTGCGTTGCTAGCGATGGCGCTTCGGTCACTTGGAAGGAACGCAATAAGCCTTAGCGGCGCTCAAGCCGGCATTCGCACCGACACGAGCCACGGCAAGGCCAGGATAGCGTTTTTGGAGCCCCAGCGCATCATGGATGAGCTGGCCGAGGGTCGGATAGTCATAGTCGCCGGCTTCCAGGGGATCACCGACGACATGGACGTTACGACGCTGGGCCGCGGGGCGTCAGACCTCTCAGCGGTGGCAATCGCGGCAGAGCTGGACGCAGACCGGTGCGAGGTCTACACCGATGTTGAGGGCATATATACCGCGGATCCCAAGCTGGTCCCGGATGCGCGAAAGCTGGATGAGATCGGATTCGAGGAGATGCTGGAACTGGCGAGCCACGGCGCAAAGATGAATCCGAGATCGATCGAGCTGGGGATGGCCTACAATGTACCCATTCTCGTAGCCTCCACCTTTACAGACCGGACGGGCACGCTGATACACCGAGGAGCTGAGATGATTGCGAAAGTCGGAGAGATCCGAAACAGGGTTCGGGGTGTCGCCACCGACACCAACGTGGCCAAGATCACGATGCGGGGCCTCGTGGACCGCCCGGGCATCGCAGCCAGCGTCTTCGAGCCCCTGACCGAGTCAGACATAAGCGTCGACGTGATAGTTCAAAATGCCAGTGTGGATGGGGCGACGGACCTCACCTTCACCGTGAAGCGCACCGACCTTGTCAGGGCGCTGGAGGTCGTGAATCCGGTGGCGAAGGAACTTGGGGGCAGCGGCATGCTCAGCGCTGACAACCTGGCCAAGATCAGCATCGTGGGAACGGGAATGCTCGACGCGCCCGGTTACGCCAGCAAGATGTTCCGCGCCCTCGCCGATGCGGGCATCAACATCGAGATGATAACCACCTCGGAGATACGTATCACTTGCCTAGTGGACGAGGCAAGTGTGAGCGAGGCCGCGCGCGCCGTCCACGCAGCGTTCCAACTTGAGCAGCCGGTCTAGTTGGACTTCAGCCCGCCCACAGCGCAGGCCACACTGACAATTGGTGATCCGGTCACAAGGACCACGTGAAATTCACCCCTGTTGTCGTGGCTGCCACCGACTCCGGCGGTCCAGCAACCATGCTATTTATGATCTACAGGGGGCAACAGTGCTCTCGCAAGATCACGTCTGGAGAAGTGGCGCGCGGACCTAGGTCCAGTTGAGCGGTCGGAGAGCCTATTGCCGACGCCGTTCTTGTCGTTAGTCATCCCCGCCTTTAACGAGGAGCAGCGCATCGCCTCCACATTGGATCGGGTGGTGCGCTACCTCAGCGGGCAGTCCTACTCGTGGGAGGTGCTGGTGGTGGACGACGGCAGCTCCGATGGGACGGCGGCGCTGGCGGCCCAAAGGGCCGAGGGAGAAGAACGGGTACGAGTTGAGATGGTCCCACACGGTGGGAAGGGATGGGCCGTCCAGCACGGGATGCTGGCGGCCACTGGGGAGTACCGATTCATGTGCGACGCCGACCTGGCGATGCCCATCGAGCAGCTTGGCTCTTTTCTCGATCGGATGTCCGAGGGCTATGACATCGTCATCGGGTCGCGCCAAAAAGCGGGGGCGAGGCGATTCGGCGAGCCTTTAATGCGCCACGTGATGGGCAGGGTCTTCAACTGGTCGGTGCGCCTGCTGGCCGTGGGCGGCTTCGACGACACCCAGTGCGGGTTCAAGTGTTTCCGCGGGGAGGCGGCAGAGGAGCTGTTCCGGTTGCAGAGAACCAAAGGATTCGGATTTGACGTAGAAATCCTATATATGGCGGTTTCCAGGGGGTTCCGGGTCCTGGAAATGCCCGTATACTGGTACTATCACAGCGCCAGCAAGGTAAGGCCATACAGGGACTCGTTTCTCATGTTGCGCGATACCGTGCTGCTGAAACTGCGGACCCGGAGGGAGGGGCACGAGCCAGATGCCGCGGTACAGAACCGTGACAAGTCCTGACCGAGTGCCAGTGGAGTCAGATGCCGAGGCGGCACCAGGCCACGAAGGCGGCGGCACAGCGGAGTCCGGACCGTTGGTAGCCCTGGTAGTGCCAACGTACAACGAGGCCGAGAACCTGCCGGTGCTTGCAAGACGCATCTTTGCGTTGAATATACCCAATACCAGGCTGATCGTGGTGGACGATGGATCACCTGATGGGACAGGCGATGTTGCCAGCGAGCTGGCCCGCCAGCTTGGAGGGAGACTGGAGCTTATTCAGCGTGGAAGGAAGCTGGGGCTGGGCACGGCCTATGTGGAGGGATTCTCGCATGCCCTCGCAGAAGGGGCGGCCTTCGTGCTCCAGATGGACGCCGATTTGTCTCACCCGCCTGAGTACGTCCCGGACTTCCTGCGCCGGCTGGGCGAAGCGGACGTGGTGGTCGGCTCCCGCTACGTGCCAGGTGGCGGAGTGGACGAAGCCTGGGGCGTTCCCCGGCGATTCTTGAGCTATGCCGGAAATTTTGGAATACGTGCCATTACCGGGCTAAAAGTCAGGGACGCGACCTCCGGTTTCAAGGCGTTTCATGCCGGCGTCCTCAGCTCTCTCTACCTGACACAGCTCCGAAGCAAGGGGTTCGCGTTCCAGGCAGAACTGGCCAGCGCGTGTCAGCGTATGGGTTTTAACATAGTGGAGCACCCAATCATGTACTCCACACGGGCAAAAGGGCGGTCCAAGATGTCGATGTCGATAATTATCGAGGCGATGTGGCGGCTACCGAGCCTGCGTTGGAAGCGAAACATATAGATTGCGCTCGCGAACTACCTGAAAATGCTTGCGCCCGCTTAATCGATGGGTTAAAATCTTCGCGCTTTGATGGAGTGGACACATGACGGCTCCTCGGACTGCTGACAGACAAAAGCTGCGAAGAGAACGGGCGAAGAAGGCTGTCGCACTGGCAATGCGGAGCCGCTGGATGGACGCGGCCGTCGCAAACGAGTCGATGCTCATCGATTTCCCCGACGACCTGGAAGCCTACAACCGTCTTGGAAAGGCACTTACCGAGCTGGGACGCGTTCGGGAGGCCAAGGCGGCCTTCCAGCGGGCGATTGAAATATCACCCTACAACGCTATCGCCCGGAAGAACCTGGGCCGCCTACTGCAGCTTGGTGATGAGGCGCCTCGCGGCAACTTAAAGAGTGGCACGACCCCTGACGCCTTCATAGAAGAGAGTGGGAAAACTGGTGTAACCTCTCTAATAAACTTGGCCCCAAACAAGACGCTCCTCCAAATGGCGCCCGGGCACCCTGTCCAGTTGCTGATGGACGGGGGCGGGCTAAAGGTGGCGGACGCCGACGGCGCATACGTGGGCCAGGTAGAGCCCAAGCTGGCCTCGAGACTGACGCGCCTCATGAAGGGTGGGAACCGCTACGGAGCCACGGTCACCAGCGTGGGGGCGGAGGAGCTGACTGTCATCATTCGGGAGGTCTATCAAGAACCGTCTCAGTCCGGGATCGTTTCCTTCCCGTCAAAAGGCGGCGACTATCGAGTCTATTTGCCCGGCACCGTATTGGGATACGACCTGGCGGAAGGGGAGACCGAGGAGGTAGCTCCCATTCACGTCAAGGACTGGTCAGACGACGATACCGAGCCGGGAGACGACGACGCCTTCAAGCCGGTGGTCCACCGCATAATTAACCCGAGCGATGAGTAGAGCCTGGGTGGGCCGGAACTCAGTCGCGGGTTGACAACGGTCGCTCACGGAAGTAAAGCCCCCAGCGGTGCATGGCTTCGTTCACTTGCGGGTCATCCAGTTGCACTAGCTGCTTGAGAAAGCCCGCGAGGGCGTGAACGTGCAGCAACTCATCGGAGCAGACCCAGCTTGCCTCGCTGGGCACAACGTACAGGAGCCCGTTGTGGTGCTCACACTGCAGCTCAACCCTCTTGCTTCCCGATTCACCCTTCACCGATAGTCCATAGGTGCCCATCTAGTAGACCTCAGGCCCTTTGCCCCTCATTGACCCGGTATTTCGTCAACTTGAAATTCAACCCGAACGCCTCCCGCCATTATAACAGCGGGGAAGGTGGATGGAAGCGGAACGGGCTCACCTCAGCGCGGGACGCGCTTGACATGGATGGGTCGAGAAATTGCCTACCCGAATCCCCGGTGGTAGACTTTTTGATAGGCCTCACGTGATAGAGAACATGCGGGCACAGGCAGAAAAGCACACCACGCCCAGCCAGATCAGGGTGCCCTGGACTGTGAAGGACGCGCTGGCAGGCGTGGCAATTGTGGCGGCTGCTACCCTGCTCACCATCGCGCTAATAGTCTGGGCCCAGGGCGGTAGAGAATCAGAGGGAAACCCGCTTGTGGCCACACTGGCCTTTGCGGTACTGTCGGGTGTCATGGTACTGCCGGTCTGGCTGTTAGGAATCAGGAAGTATCGCTCATCCTGGCGGACACTCGGATTTGTCCGCTCCAGGACACGCCTGAGCCTGCTGCTCCCCTGGCTGGCCCTGCTGGCAAGCCTGGCGTTCGGCGGCCTCTACGTCGCCATCGTGACGGCCGCACATATCGATTCTCTTCTTCCACCAGCCCTCCCGCATGGTGTCCTAGGGGAAGGCTTCCACCTGACCCTGAACATAGTGATTATCGGCCTGGTGGGACCGCTGGCCGAGGAGGTGTTTTTCAGGGGATTCTTGCTGGCGGCGCTGGTACAACCGCTGGGGGCGTCGAGGGCCGCAGTACTCGGCTCGGCTATATTCGCGGCATCTCACGGTAGCCCGTCCGTCATGGTGCCCGTATTTGTGAGCGGCCTGCTGTTGTCGTGGCTCTACCTCAAGACACGGTCAATTTGGCCGCCGTTCACAGCCCACGCGGCCCAGAACCTCATCGTCCTGTCGCTGGCAGCATGAACACCAGGCGCCTACACCGAGGAACCATTTCAAGCTAGCAGGCCGGAAGCGGCCCAAAGGACAGGCCTCTCCACTGCGGTGTCGGAGCCAGAATCAGGTGGGTAACAAATCGGCGATGGCCAACAGAATCGATATCAGGTTCCGCGAGGCATCGGCATCCGGCAGAACGGTGCTGGCTCCCTTCGTCACCATCGGCTTCCCCGACGTGGACACCTCGGTGTCGATCGCCCAGGCCCTATTGAACTCAGGGGGCGACCTGCTCGAGCTTGGCGTCCCATTCAGTGATCCCCTTGCCGACGGCACGACGGTTCAAAAGGCCAGCTTTCATGCCTTGCGGCAAGGCGTGACCGTGCGCACGTGTCTGGACGTAGTCCGGCGACTCAGGGGGAGAGGCGTAGACGATCCGCTGCTCTTGATGGGCTACTTCAATCCCTTCCTGCGCTACGGTCTGGCGGAGTTCGCTAGAGACGCGGCGGAGGCCGGGGTAGACGGTATGATAGTGCCCGACCTGCCGCCTGAAGAGGCCGGACCATTCATGCGAGATTGCGACAGGCATGGCCTCTACCTGGTCCCCATGGTGGCGCCCACCAGCACCGACAAGCGCATTGCACAGGCTTGCAAACGGGCTAAGGGCTTTATATACTGCGTTAGCCTTACGGGGGTGACCGGCGCCAGGAGTGAGATCCGCGAAGGGGTCTCCACGCTGGTCGGAAGGATTCGGCGCCATACCGACCTGCCCGTGCTGGTGGGCTTCGGCGTATCCAAACGGGAGCACGTGCAGGAGATAAGCCGATACGCCGACGGAGCGGTGTTCGCAAGCGCTCTGCTGGACGCCATCGACCGGGCCCCCAGGGACCGAGCCGTAGAGACCGCCGGTGAGTTCGTGAAGGGTCTTCAGTCCCCAAAGGAGTAAGAGCGCATGCCGGGACGCCCAGCTTGCCGTCGCCCCGTCGGGCGGGCTTGTATCGACGACAAGGAGCCGGCCGCTGACATGCGAAGTGGGTCCCATAACATGGAGCACAGTTGCAATGGCCCGCGCGCGGGGGATTAGAGGCGCCACCACAGCCGACAGCAATACCAAGGAGGCGATACTCGAGGCCACGACCGAGATGCTGGAAAGTCTGATCGAGGCCAACGACCTACACATCGACGACTTGGCCGCGGCCTTTTTTACAACCACCGAGGACCTCAACGCCGAGTTTCCCACACTGGCGGCGCGGCGGATGGGCTGGGAGTACGCGGCCCTCCTGAACGGCCACGAGATGAGGGTGCCGGACTCGATAAAGCAGTGCATTCGGGTGTTGCTTCTGGTGAACACCGAGAAGGCCCCCCGCGACCTGATTAACGTGTATTTGAGGGGGGCCAGAAATTTGAGAGACGCAAGATCCAAGGGTGTGTAAGCCTTGCAGCTGAGGTGAGCCACGCTTGGTCTGGCTTGTGTCCCAGTGCAGGGGTGGTTTAGCAGCGCCGCTGTGGCGCCATTGTATCGGAGCGACATGAAGCTCCACACGCCAACCCCACACTGATCGGAGGAAGCATAATTGATCGTCGTAATGGACGCAAATTGCACTGATTCGGACCTGGATGCGATCCAGCAGCACCTGGCCGAAAGAGGGCTCGCGGCCCACCTATCAAAGGGGGTCGAGCGCACGATCATCGGGGTAATCGGACAGATAGACCCTGATCTCGAGGGCGAGCTGGGGGTAATGAGCGGAGTGGACGAGGTGGTACGCATCTCGAAGCCCTACAAGCTCGCCAGCCGTGAGTTCAACCCAAGCGACACTGTAGTCGAGATCGGAAGTAGTGGAGTAAAGATCGGCGGCGGCGAGCTCGTGGTATTGGCCGGCCCCTGCGCGGTGGAGAGCGAGGAGCAGGTCATGGCAACTGCCAGGGCCGTCAAGGCTCAAGGCGCGACGGTCCTCCGGGGGGGCGCATTCAAGCCACGCACGTCGCCGTACAGCTTTCGAGGCATGGGCGAGGACGGGCTGAAGATACTGGCCGCCGCCCGCGACGAGACGGGCTTGCCCATCATCACCGAGGTGATGTCCCCGCTTGACCTGGACCTGGTCAGCCGATACGCCGACGTGTTGCAGGTGGGCGCCCGCAACATGCAGAACTACTCCCTGCTCGACGTGATAGGCCAGACCGACAAGCCCGTGCTGCTGAAACGCAGCTTCTCGGGGACTTACGAGGACCTGCTGTTAGCAGCGGAGTACGTCATGGCCGGCGGCAACAGCCGTGTGATCCTCTGCGAGAGGGGTATCCGCACCTTCGAGACCTACACCCGTAACACCCTGGACATTAACGCTATTCCGGCTCTCCACAGGCTCAGCCACCTCCCCGTCATCGCCGACCCCAGCCACGGGACAGGCAAATGGTATATGGTGGAGCCGATGGCCTGCGCGGCGGTAGCGGCGGGAGCCGATGGCCTGATAATCGAGGTCCACCCCAATCCCGACGCGGCGAAATCCGACGGCGCTCAGTCGCTGACCTTCGAGAACTTCGCGCGGCTCATGAGCCGCGTATATGCCGTGAGGCAGGCTTGGGGCGGCGTGGCCGGCGCCATCGCCTAGGGGTGCCTCGCTCTCCTCGCTTAGCATCCGGGGCCTGGTGCGTTTCAGCGCGCCGGTCCCACCCCCTCCGTCCCGGGACACCGCCGCAGCGACGCACGCGTCGGCGCTCGGCCCGGCAGCGCTCGACTACTTCGCATCCGAGTGAGCCGCATGCGTCTGCCGAGTGTCGTCTGATCGCGCGCGCCCAACCGGTCCTTGTCGCGCGAGCGGGCGTGGGGCCGCCGAAATAGGATAATCACACTGCTGAAAGGGTGACGAATGCGCCGTTTTCTAGCATCGGGGCCCCAGCGGCGGCGAACTCTGGCTTTCGCCTCGGCCACCCACGTCTGGAGCGATCTGCTCTTCGCCCTTCTCGTACCGCTGCTGCTCCTAATGAGGGAAGACCCCGAGTTGAACCTCACATACACGCAGGTGGGACTCCTCAGGTCCGTGCACGCAGGCGCCTCCGCGGCGCTTCAGGTGCCTTTCGGGTTCCTGGCGGAGAGAATTGGGGAGTTCTGGCTGTTGCTCATGGGGAACATTTGGGTTGCGACCGGCCTCTTGGTCCTGGCGTCGGCGCACGCCTTTCCAGCCATGTTCTGGGCAACGCTGGTTGGTGGCCTCGGCGGCGGCACCCAACACCCCCTGGCCTCCAGTCTGGTCTCGCGCGCCTACGATGACCGCGGTCGATCGACAGCGGTTGGGACCGTCAACTTCTCCGGAGACCTTGGCAAGATGGCCGCGCCCGCAGCGGCCTTACTGGTGGCTATCCCGTTTGGCTGGCGCGTGACCCTGCGATATGTGGGGCTGGCGGGAATCGCGTTCATGGCCCTTTCCGTTTTTACCCGTAAGGGCGTCACCGAAGGCAGACCCTCCCGGGAAGACGCCCCGGCCAAGGCAGACTCCGGTGGCGCCGCCAAATTGGGCGCATTCATCGACCTGAGCGTGGTGGGCGTTCTCGACTCGTCTGTGAAGGCGGCCGCGCTGACCTTCCTGCCGTTCCTGATGAAGGACAAGGGCATGAGCATCCAGGAGGTATTCGGGATGCTGATCCTGCTGCTTGGCGGCGGGGCCGTCGGCAAGCTCGTGTGTGGATGGCTCGACGAACGCTACGGGTCGGTAAGGCTGATCTGGGGTACCAAAGGCCTGAGCGCGGCATTGCTTCTGGCGACGCTGGCCACCCCGACTCTGGCCATGGCCCCACTCATGGTGGCTCTTGGAATAGGGCTCAACGGCACATCGTCGGTACTCTATGCGACAGTTGCCAAGTTCGTGCCGGTGCGCCTCCGCGCTCGTTACTACGGTTTCTTCTACACCACCGGCGAAGGCGGCAGCGCCCTGGCGCCTATCGCAATCGGCTTTATAGCCGACCTTTCCAATGTGCGGGTGACTATCGTGGTCTTGGCCCTACTCACCGCCATGATCCTGCCGATGAGCTTGTCACTGAGAAAGCCTCTGGCTCGGGAGGAGCCGACGACCTCGAAGGAGCTCCAGTAGGACGGCAGGCTCGACTGAGCCGGCGCCAGCTGCTGGATGCACATTCGCACTTTCCCACAGGCTCCCGTACACTGTAAGATAGCTGCGAGAGAAGGTTTAGCCTCAGCTGTAACTCCGACGCCCCAACGCTATCCGATGAAGATAGACCAGGAACTGGCCCAGCACTCTCCAGAGCGCGAGTCGGTGCTTACCATCGGCGTTTTCGACGGGGTGCACCGGGGACATCGCCACCTTATTTCCCACCTCAGGGCAGAGGCGAATCGAAGTGGGTGGCTTGGGGGCGTCCTCACATTTCGCAACCACCCTGCATCAGTGTTGAGGCCGGACTTCGATCCTCGTTACCTCACCGGCGTCAAAGAACGACTGAGCCTGATCAAGGAGCTTGGGGTCGATTTTATAGTCCCGATCTCCTTCGACGCAGAGTTGTCGCAGCTGAGCGCGCGTCGGTTCGTGGCGCTGCTTCAGAAACGTCTGATGATGAGAGGCCTGGTGATCGGTCCGGACTTCACCATGGGCCACCAGCGGGATGGCGATGCCCGTACGCTCAAATCGCTGGGGCGAGAGATGGGGTTTGCCCTGCACGTGGTGGAGCCGCTGGTCGACGAAGGCGGCCATGTCATCAGGAGCACGTCGGTCCGCCAGGCGCTTGCAAAGGGCGACGTGACTCGAGTCGCGGATCAAATGGGTCGCAACTTCGTTTTAACCGGCACTGTGGTCAGGGGTCAGGGCCGAGGCGGTCCCCTGGGATTCCCAACGGCGAACCTCCGGATGCCCGATGGTATGGCCATACCGGGAGATGGGATCTACGCGACGTTGGCGGACGTGGACGAGCGGCGGTACATGTCCGCCACCAGTATCGGCGAGCGTCCCACCTTCGGCGAGGGTGGGCATGTAGTTGAGGTGTTCATCCTCGACTTTCACGGGGACCTCTATGACCAGGCTATTCGACTGGAGTTTGTGCGCCGGCTGCGAGACGAGGTAAGGTTCGAGTCTGTTCGGGCACTACAAGAACAGGTTGACAAGGACGTCGACCAGACGAGGGCGATATTGAAGGCCGGGCGGATGGGCACCGGCTAGGCGAGGACTATCTTGCAAGAGTCAGCCAGGTCTGGACAGGGCACGATGCATCGGCTGCTGAAGCGGGGCGTCGTGGAGGTCATCGTGGAGTCGGAGTTCGTCAAGCTCTTGGAGGTAGGCCGCCCGCTACGACTCAAGATGGGTTTTGACCCCAGCGCGCCGAACCTCCACCTGGGTCACGCCGTGGGCCTGCGCAAGCTGCGACAGCTCCAGGAGATGGGCCACAAGGTGGTGGTCATCGTGGGCGACTGGACGGCCCAAATCGGCGACCCCAGCGGCCAGTCGGCGACCCGGCCCATGCTCACTCAACAGGAGGTGCTGGACAACGCCGAGACCTACCTGGCCCAGCTCTACAAGGTGTTGGACCGGGACAGGACCGAGACGCGGATGCAGAGCGAGTGGTTCGGCCCCTTTTCCCTGGCAGACGTCATCCGCCTGACCAGCCGCTTTACCGTGGCCCAGATGCTGGCTCGAGAGGACTTTGCTAACCGGTTCAAGTCGAACCAGCCCATCGCAATTACGGAGCTGCTCTATCCCCTGCTACAGGCTTATGACTCGGTTGCCGTCGAGTCCGACGTGGAGTTCGGGGGCACGGACCAGAAATTCAACCTGCTGGTGGGCCGGGACCTGCAGGAGATGATGGGCCAGCGTCCCCAGCAGTGTTTCATCATGCCCCTATTGGTTGGGACCGACGGCGTGCAAAAGATGAGCAAGAGCCTGGGCAACTTCATAGAGCTGGACGAGACCCCCAACGACATGTACGGGAAGACCATGTCGCTGCCCGACGAGGCGATAGTCCCCTACCTGGAGAGCCTGACCGACGTCTCGGACCAAGAGCTGGCAGAGATGCGAGATGCCATGGACAGGACCGCCGTTAATCCGATGTCCTTGAAGAAGCGGCTGGCGCGAGAGCTTGTGGCCCAGTTTCACGACGCCGAGGCCGCCCGCGGCGCCGAGCTGTATTTCGAGAGGACGGTGCAGGCGAGAGCGACACCCCCGGACATCGCCACATACGAGCTTCCACATGCCTCCGCGCTTGAGGGCAAGCGGCTCAGCGACATGCTTGTAGCCGCCAAGCTGGTGAAAAGCTCCAGCGAGGCGAGGCGACTGATTGACCAGGGCGCGGTCAAGGTGAACGATGAGACGGTAGCAACAAACGCCCCAGCCACATCATTGAAGTCCGGTGATGTTTTGAGGGTGGGCCGAAGGCGCTACGTCAGAGTCGTGGTCCGCAACGGCTAGAGGAGCACATTCCACCCCAGCCCGATGGATGCGGCCGCGCCCGGAACGATGTTCTGAAGCACCACACCATGTCGAAGAGAGCATGGAGGGAACAAAGGTGAACCTGCGAATCCCCGGCCCGATACCAGTCCCCGACGACATCCTTGAAGCCACGGCACGGCCGATGATCAATCACCGCGGTCCCGCCTTCAAGGAGATGCTTTACCGGGTGACAGACCGGCTCAAGCAGGTGTTCGACACCGAAAGCGACATCTACATCCTTACCGCCTCGGGGACTGGCGCGATGGAGGCCGCCGTGGTCAACACGCTCTCCCCCGGCGACAAGGTGGTCTGCGCGTCGGTGGGGTCATTCGGCGATCGATTCGGGCAGATCGCCCGCATCTTTGGTGCAGACGTCGTAATGCTGAGCTTTCCTCCAGGGTCCGCTCTCGACCCAGATGAGCTGCGCAGGTCTTTGAGCGCTGATCCGGATATAAAGGCGGTGCTGGTAACTCACAACGAGACTAACACCGGCGTGGCCAATGACCTTGAGGCCGTTGGGGGCGTGGTCAAGGGCGAGTTCGACAAGCTGCTGCTAGTCGACGGCATCAGCAGCGTCTGCTCGCTTCCCCTCCACACCGACGCATGGGGCTGCGACGTGGTAGTCAGCGCATCGCAGAAGGGGTGGATGTTGCCCCCCGGCCTCTCATTCATAAGCTTCGGCGAGCGGGCGTGGGAGGCGCACGCGGGCGCGACGATGCCACGATTCTACTTCGACATGGCCCAGTACAGGAAATTCTACGAGATCGGCCAGCCTCCTTACACCCCGGCGCTCTCGGTCATCTTCGCCCTGGACCTTGCTCTGGAGAAAATTTTGGCCGAGGGCATGGACAACGTCTACCGGCGTCACGCCGAAATCGCGCAGATGACAAGGGATGGCCTAAAGGCGTTGGGCCTCACCATCTTCCCGGATGAGAGCGTCGCCTCAAATACCGTCACCGCGGTACGGGCCCCGGATGGCGTGGATGCCGACACGCTGCGGGCCGTCATGCGGGATGAGCACGACGTGATCCTTGCAGGCGGCTATGGCGCGCAGGCGGGCAAAATCTTCCGCATCGGGCATCTGGGGTACGTCACCCCAGCGGAGATCCAAGACATGCTGGATGCTCTGGCAGCCGCGCTCCCCAAGGTGGGGTTCACGGCCACGCGCGCGCGCGCCAGGTGAAAACAGCCGTCAAATTCGGGGTCGTCAGGGGGGAGAGGCGAATAACGACAGCTGAGACCCGCAAGGCCGGCGTTCTTGACGGCGCCCGCCTAGTCTGCGGAGGCAGCGGGCTGGGGAACGGCTGGCAACGGCGATCCGAGAAGCTTTTCAAGGATATCGCCCTCCGCCGTCTCATGTTCGATGAGGTGCTTAGCTAGCTGGGCCAGCCTATCCTTGTGGGACGTCACCAGCCCCTTTGCAGTCCGGTAGGCGTTGTCGATGAGGCTGAACACCTCCTCATCGATGGTCTCGGCGACACTATCGCTGTAGTCGCGGTGCTCGGTGATCTCTCTTCCCAGAAAGACCAACTCCTCCCTCTTGCCAAAGGTCCGAGGCCCCAGCTTCTCGCTCATGCCGTATCGGGTAACCATGGTGCGGGCGATACCGGTCGCCTGCTCGAGGTCGTTGCTGGCGCCAGTGGTGATCTCTCCAAAGACGGCCTCCTCAGCAGCCCGGCCTCCCATGGCGAAGGCCAACTGGCCCTTGAACTGGTCGATGGTCCACAGGTGTCGGTCATCTTCGGGAAGAGCTTTGGTATAGCCGCCGGTGGTTCCTCTCAACACGATGGTGACTTTGGCGATTGGGTCGGAATGCGGCAAGAGGTGCCCCACCAGGGCATGGCCCGCCTCATGGTAGGCCGTTAACTCCTTCTCGCGCTGGGTGATCACCCTTGACCTCCTGGCCGGACCCAGCATGACCCTGTCGATGGACTCGACAAACTCATCGTAAGTAATAGAGGTGAGTCTCCTGCGAGCAGCCAGTATGGCCGCCTCGTTCACCAGGTTGCGGATGTCGGCACCGCTGAACCCGGGGGTCTGCTTCGATACCGCATGCAGGTCAACGTCATCCCCAATCGGCTTACCCTTAACGTGGACCTTCAGAATCTCCACCCGTCCCTTGATATCCGGGTTGTCCAGTACCACCCGTCGGTCGAACCGGCCCGGGCGGAGCAAAGCCGGGTCTAGAATGTCCGGACGGTTTGTGGCGGCCAGTACGATCACGTTTACGCTGGTGTCGAAGCCGTCCATCTCCACCAGGATCTGGTTCAACGTCTGCTCGCGCTCGTCGTGCCCACCGCCGAGCCCGGCGCCTCGGTGCCGACCCACAGCGTCAATCTCGTCCACGAACACGATGCAGGGGGAGTTGCGCTTGGCCTGGTCAAACAGGTCCCTGACCCTCGAAGCGCCCACGCCCACAAACATCTCGACGAACTCGCTGCCGCTGATGGAGAAAAAGGGTACGCTGGCCTCTCCGGCCACGGCCCTAGCCAGTAACGTCTTCCCGGTGCCAGGCGGGCCTACCAAAAGCACCCCTCGGGGTATCTGAGCACCCAGGGTCAGGAACCTCTCGGGAAACTTGAGGAATTCCACGACCTCTTCAAGCTCGACCTTGGCTTCATCCACGCCCGCCACGTCGGAGAAGCTGACGTTGGGCTGGTTGCCGACCAACATTCGAGCACGGCTGCGCCCAAAGCTAAAAGTCTGGCTGGTGTTTCCCTGCGCCTGCCTCATCATGAACAACAGGACCGCGCCAAAGAAGATCAGGGGCAGGAAGTTGAGGAATATCGAGAAAAGGCTACCGAGGCCGCTTGAGCCCTTCACCTCTATGCTCAGGTCGCTGGACAGGGGGTCGACCTCGGCGCCCTGCAGCATCTCTATGACGCTGGCTCCCACTTCCTTCCGCGAGGTGAAGGTCTCTCCTCTGTTGGTGTATATAGTCAGTCTATCGCCGTTGATCTCGATAGTCTCGATACTCCCACGCTGGGCCATGCTGATGACCTCGTCGATGGGGATCTCCTTCGACCCCCCTACGTCGGAGTAGATGGTGAAGAAGATGGCGATAACCGCAACGACGATCAGCAGGTATATGAAGCTGTTACGCATCCAACGAGAGAACATCCCACCTCCCGGGACGACCAACACGGACGCGGAGAGCCGAGACACCCCGCCACATTTATACTACATGATACCATGTCGCGATGCAAAAGGCCCCACAGCCTCTCAGTATGCACCTCGATTGCCGATCACGCTCCCCCGGCAACCTCATGGCGGCCCCAATGATCTGCGGTGTTAACTCCCCTAGCGAGGTGCTAAAAATCCATTCGTCCATCCCGATCGCATCTAAGGGGCACCCCATCCGCCGCAGGCGTATCAGCCTGCTAGGGGTCTGGCCAACAGTCTGCCGGAGCCCTTGCATCGCGGTCACGGATCGGCTACTAAGCCCGAATCCACCGAAGGACACCGATGGACGGCGTGAGGAAAGCGGAAGGGGGGTGAGGGAGCTACAGGGGAAATAGCCTGGGTTCCATTTGGGGTAGGGAGGTCGGCGGACGGTCTTCATCGCCGCACAGGGGCCCCTATGGCCGTCTGCGGGAGCTGCGATGCGCGGGATGGCGAGAGAATACGCAGCAGGGAACTCTCTCGGACCGGGCTGGCACGAGTCTGCGGGGATCTTCGGTTGTCCGGTGGGTGGGTCGGTCGCCGACGGTGCCGTCAGGCCGGGAGTGGAATGGCTCGCAGCCGGGCCAAGGCGCGGCTGAACTTCTCAGCCCAAGGCCAGCGATCCGGAAGATGCAGGGTCAACCGGCGTGCCGAGCGGGTGAGCCGTCCGGCCAGGGAGAAGAACCGCCGCCGGAGGGTCTTGGTGGTGGCTATCCGCTCTCCCAGACCGATCCGCGCCGTCCAGCGGGCCAGGTTGTGGGCCATCGTCTGGACGGCCAGCCAGGCGCCGTTGGCGGCGAAGCGGCCCGAGGGGAGATGGTTCAGCCCGACGCCGTACTTGAGGTCGCGTATGGCATTCTCGATCTCGGCGTGGCGGCGATGGTCAGCCTCCAGTTCGAGCAACTCCCCGTCCCGGTCGGTGATGAAGCCATGATAGCTGTATTTGGCGAAGAGGGCCAGTTGGGAACCGGGCGTCGGCTTCACCCGCCGGACGATGAGCCGTACCGGCGCGGCGTCCGCCTCGGCCTGGAAGGGGGTGCAGGTGGTCTCGGCCACATCGGCGGCGCCGTCCATCCAGTAAGGAATCGGCGTCCAGGCATCTTCGGGTATCGCCTCGATGAGATTGTGCAGGCTTTTGTGCTGGCGGATGGTGATGGAGAAGCGGACATCCATCTTGCGGCAGACGGATACCACGCCATGAGTGTAGAACCCGCTGTCGGCCCGTAGCGTGAGTCGTCCGTTGGCCCCGGCGTAGCGCACCCGTCCCACCGTCTCCCGCAGGAAGTGGGCGGCGCCGCGGGCGGTGTTGGCCCGGCCCTCGCGCAGCCGGGACATCAGCACGTCTCCGGTGCCGGCGGCGATGGCCAGCAGCGGGTGGTAGCCCCGCTTGCCGGTATAGCCGTGGTGGCGGGCGCCCTCCTTGGCCAGTCCGTAGGTCTCGCAGATGGTGGAGTCCAGGTCAATGGTCAGGGGCCCGTCGCCGGGTCCCGCCCCGGCCTGCCAAGCCCGGGCCAGCAACTCGCGGCTCACCCGGTCGAGTTGACGGACGTGGCCCCACCGGAAGCTGCGCAGGAAGGTGCCCAGGGTGGATGGCGCCTTGAGAGTGCCGCCCAGGGTGCAGGCCGTCCCCCCGGTGCGCAACACATCGGCGTCGTCAATGCAGTCGCCCCCAGCCAGCGCAGACGCCACCAGCGTCATCATCTTGTCGCTCGTGTTCGCCCGCCCCGGGGCATCGCCCAGGTCGAGGCGCTGCCGGACGAGTTCGGGCAGGCCGAGGTGCCGCGCCAGGGTGGCCGGAAGGAGCAGCCCGGCATTGGCCACCAAGCGGCGGTCGTCGAAGGTGATTTGGATCCGGTCGGGGTGGTTGCGTGGCAGCATCTACTGGGTGCTCCTTTTCCGGGGCCGTTTTTTTGCTACAAAACCATTATCCCAGAAGCACAGGAGCACCTTCTTGCCGCCTCAGGACGCTAACCCGACGCCCTCCTTCGGTGGATTCGGGCTAAGTGTTATAATCCCAGAACGGGCCACCCACAACCCTTCATTTCATTGGAGAGATCGATGTTTTCCATTTCTCACGAGAAGTTGACGCTGTCCAACGGGCTGGAGGTGGTCTTGCACCAGGACCATACGCTGCCCATCGTCGGCGTCAACATCTGGTATCACGTCGGCTCCAAGGACGAAGAGGTCGGCCGGACGGGCTTCGCCCACCTCTTCGAGCACGTAATGTTCGAGGGGTCGAAGCACCACAACAAGAACTACTTCGACCCTCTTCAGCAGGCTGGGGCGGTCCTCAACGGGTCCACGAGCTCCGATAAGACGAACTACTGGGAGACCGTTCCCTCCAACTACCTGGACCTGGCGCTGTGGCTGGAGGCGGACCGCATGGGGTTTTTGCTAGAGGCGCTGGACCAGGGGCGATTTGATATTCAGCGCGACGTCGTGAAAAACGAGCGACGCCAGTCTTACGAAAACAGGCCATACGGACTCGCGCAGCTTTTGCTGCAGCCCGCGATGTTCCCCTCCCCACACCCGTACAACTGGCCCGTCATTGGCTCCCAAGACGACCTGGATTCGGCGTCCCTCGATGACATCAAGGCCTTTTTTCGCAGGTTCTACGCCCCCAGCAACGCCAGCCTGGCACTCGCCGGGGATTTCGACATCGACGAGGCCAAGCGTCTGATCGAGCTCTACTTCGGAGACATTGCGCCGGGTCCCGCGATCAACCGGGTAGGACGCATGGACTCATCGTTGAGAGGCGAGGTGCGGCTGACCATAAGCGACAAGGTGCAGCTGCCCAGGCTATACCTGGTGTGGCCCAGTTGCCCGATGTTCGACGAGGACGAGGCCCCGCTGGACATAGTGGCCACCGTTCTGGGGGATGGCAAGAGCTCTCGGCTATATAAGTCTCTCGTGTACGACAAGCAGATCGCCACGGATGTGAGCGTAGGCAACTACTCTCAGGAGATAGCGGGTGAGTTCCACATCGAGGTAACGGCCAGCCCCGGTCATACCCTGGATGAGAACCAGGAGGTCGTAGAGGCCGAGCTGGAGCGCATCCGTCGTGAGCCCCCCACCGAGCTGGAGATCAGTCGCGCGAGAAATCGCGTTGAAAGCCAGCACGTGCGCCAACTGGCGCGGTTCGGCGGGTTTGGAGGAAGGGCGGACCAGCTCAACCACTACAACGTCCACGCCGGAGACCCAGGACTCATAAATACGGACGTAGAGCGCTACCTGGTGGCCACAGGTGAAGACATGGTCCGGGTGGCTTCCTCTGTGCTAGGTGACGATCACGTAAGACTGGCCGTGCTGCCCGAGCGCGCGACGAGCCCGTCAAAGAGCAGCATCGACCGGTCGAAGTTACCCGGAGGATCGACTCCCCGAGTGTACTCACCGCCCATACCACGCCGCGTGCGGATGCCCAACGGGCTCAGCATACTGCACGTCAACAAGCCGGAGCTGCCCGTAGTGACCCTGGGCCTGCTGCTGAAAGCGGGAGCGACCACCGATCCGACGGGCCAGCCGGGGTTGGCCCAGATGACGACGGCCATGATTTCGGAAGGGACCACGACTCGCTCCAGTCAGCAGATCTCTGACGAGATGGAGTTCCTGGGGTCTCACCTGGGGAGTGACACCAGTCGAGAGCACGTGTTCCTCTCGACCGAGACGCTAACGACCCACTGGCCGAAGGCCCTCGAGATCATGGCTGACGTGGTGAAAAACCCGACCTTCCCAGAGCGGGAGCTGGACCGCTTGCGAAAGGAGCGCCTCGCGGACCTAAGACGGATATCTGACGACCCGGTCTCGATAGCTCAACGGGCCTCCCGCGCCCTGGCGTACGGGCCAGAATCGAAGTACGGCCATCCAATAAGCGGTACGGTCAAGGCCGTGGAGGGCCTGACACGTCAAGAGCTAGTCGGCCACTTCAATGACTACTACGGTCCGGGCGATGCAACCCTCATCGTAGCGGGAGACGTATCTCGCGATGACGTGATGTCGATCGTGGAGGCCCGCCTGGGCGACTGGGACCAACGGGCCGCTCAGTCGATCGATGAGGCGAGCATCGAGGGGGGGCACACCGCCCCGACAACTATCTTCCTGGCCGACAAGCCAGGCGCTGCCCAGTCGGTGATCCGGGCTGGGCACCTGACCATACCGCGCCACGATCCCGACTACCACGCGTTGAATTTGCTCAACTACGTGTTTGGCAGTCAGCCTACGGCGCGCCTGTTCATGAACCTGAGACAAGATAAGGGGTACAGCTACGGATACTACTCCTCGATTGACTGGCTCATCGGCCCATCCGTGCTGATCGCCGGCGGGGCGGTGGAGACGGCGGTGACCAAGGAATCGGTCATCGAGACCCTCAAGGAGTTCGCGGACATTCGCGGCGGGCGACCCGTGACCGAGGATGAGTTCGATGCGGCCAGGGACGGGATATTCAAAGGGTTCCCGGCACAATTTGAGACGCTGGGCCAGCTAGTGAACCAGCTTGGCAATCTCGCGCTATTCGGTCTTCCCGACGACTACTATTCGAACTATATCGCTAAACTTGAGGCCATCACCCTCGATGAGGTGCGCCGGGTAGGTGCCGAGAGGATAGACGACGGCCACCTTTTTGTACTCGTGGTCGGGGATAGAGAGAGCGTAGAACCAGGGCTCAGGGAGTTGGGCCTGCCGATGGTCCATGTCGACTACGAGGGGCACAAGCTGCCGTAGAGTACTAGCTAATAGCAGGTGCGGCCTCAACCCCCTGTCGGGCATCGCGCGGTGCATTGACGGGCGGACTGCCGATGTGAAGGTGTGACGCTGCTCTACAGCGCAGCTGCTCCCTCGGAGCTGCTGTTCGACGACCGCCTGGACAAGTTATCGACTTACAACCTGATGGTCCGCTGTGTATACACGGTGACCCGGCCTCATGACGAGCCGTGGGATTCGCCGGGTGCCGGGGGATGCCCGCCGTCCCCAGCGAGACCGCCCATTCTAATGAATGCCGCGGGACCACAACGCGACTGCCGGCGAGGGAAGGCTAGCTCCTCGGCTGGCCAGCGACGGTGATGAAGTGAATTTCTTTGGGGTTTCGCCGTGCACGGTGCGAACCGTGCGGTGGCCGGCTGCTCCGGTCAGTCAATTCGTTCGCAGAAACAGCTATAATGTTGTGCGCAAGGGAGACGGCGAGCGCCTGGAGAAGGTTTATGGGAAGTCGATTCGAAGGTAAGGTCGCGGTCGTTAGCGGAGCAGGGAGGGGAATTGGCCGGTCGATAGCGCTGCTTCTCGCGGAAGAGGGCGCGTCCGTGGTGGTGAACGACCTAGGCTGTGAGGCCGACGGGACGGGCTCGTCTCCCGAACCGGCGGACCGGGCCACGGAGGAGATCAAGTCGAAGGGTGGCACGGCGGTCGCCAGCTACGATGACGTCACCCTGATGGAGGGCGGCGAGAGCCTGATAACCACTGCGCTGACTACGTATGGGCGTGTCGACGTGCTGGTGAACAGCGTCGCCGTGCTGAGGGACACCCCGATCGACCAGATGTCTCCCGAGGAGTTCGATCAGGTCATCAGGAACAACGTAAAGGGAACATTCGTCCCGACCAAGTACGCCGCGATTCAATTCCGGCAGCAGCGAAGCGGGCGGATAGTCAACATGACGTCGGATGCCGGCCTAGGCGTCGCCGGTCGCTCGAACTACGCCGCGGCTTCCGAGGCGATCATCGGGATGACCCGCTCAGTGGCCAGGGACATGGGCAGGTATGGAGTGACGTGCAACGCCATCTCTCCCGTGGCAAAGACGAGGCTCTTCGCCGGCCCGGTGGACGAGTCCAGTCTGGCCGCCGGACCTGAAACAGCACTGGCCGGGACATCAGGGCTGGGCAGGCTTCCCTACAGGGACCACTGGGAGGGCCGCGGCACGCCTGACGACCCCGGAAATGTGGCCCCGGTGGCCGTGCTTCTTTGCACCGACGCCATGCAGAACGTCAACGGCCACGTGTTCGGCGTGCGTGGTGGGTCGATATTCCTTTACTCCAACCCCGTGGTGGAGCGCAGCGTACACAAGTGGGGCGCGTTTACGATGGGCGATATGGAATATCTTGCGCCCGGCGTGATCGGTCCGGGACCGTATCGGGAGGCTGGAATGCCAGGACGGCGGAAATCCGTGGCGGCGAGACTTGAGGGTAGGGTAGCCATAGTCACCGGGGCGGGCAGAGGGCTCGGCCGGAGCGTGGCGATGCTCTTGGCCGCAGAGGGCGCCTCCGTGGTCGTCAACGACTTTGGCACCACGGTGGACGGCGCGGATTCGTCGATGGCGCCAGCCGACACGGTCGTGCGGGAGATCAGCGGCGCGGGCGGCACGGCGGCGCCAAGCTACGCCTCGGTCGCCGAGTTCGAGTCGGCCGGGGAGATCGTTGAGACGGCGATGGACAGCTTCGGGCGGCTGGACATCCTCTGCAACGCGGCAGGCATCTTGAGGGACCGCATGGTGTTCAACATGACGGAAGAGGAGTGGGATGGGGTACTCGGGGTGCACCTTTACGGAGCGTACAACATGGTGCGTAACTGCGTCCCGCACATGATGAAGCAGGAATACGGCAGAATGGTGCTCTTCTCGTCTAGCTCCGGCCTGGGGGTGGCGGGACAGGCCAACTACGCCTCCGCCAAGGAGGGGATGGTGGGGTTCGCAAGGTCGCTGGCCGTGGAGCTTGCCCCGCATGGAATTACGATCAACGCCGTCTACCCCGGGGCCAACACCAGAATGATGGCGACGGTGCCAGAGAGCACCCGCGCGACGCTTCGCGCGAAGGAGCAGGCCTCACCAGGGGTTGCGACGGGACCCGCTGAGATGGTGACCTCGCCGGAGCCCGAGGAGGCCCTGGCCCCCGAGAACAACGCACCCAAGATCGTCTACCTGTGCACCGAGGCCGGCGGCGCGGTCACCGGACAGGTGATCGGCACCAGCGGCTGGGCAATGTCGCTGTATTCTCCCCGTCGCGTCATCAAAGGCATCCACAAGAGTGGACGATGGACGCTTGATGAGCTAGATCGACTGATGCCGGTCTCCCTGGCGGCTGGCCTGGTCAACCCCGCACCACCGGAGCCGTCGCGCAAGCCAAATTCGTAGGGTGGGTACGCGCCTGCCCGTTCTGCCGCCGAGTTTGTTTGGCCGAATCTGCCGGACAACCGCTCACACCCCCTGGAAAGACCGTGAGAGAGAGAGCACCGATTAACCGCCCAGGGGACCCCACCAGAGCGCGCCGGCGGGCGTGGCTCTTTTTTGTGGGGCTGTCCCTAGCAGCGCTTACCGCGTTCGCCTACATGGCCAGTGTAGTCGATCAATTTCCCGGGGAGGTGGACACCTCCACGTGGGTGCAGTCATGGCGGACAGACTGGCTCGATTCCGTCATGAAGGCGGTGTCGGCGGCGGGCGACAAACTGGTGGCGGCCGCCATCGTAGTTCTCGTCACGCTAGCCCTACTCGTCAGGGGGATGCGATCGGAGGCCGGGCTGATAATCGGAGCCACCGTCTCGGGCTATGCGGTGCGGATTGCCGTCAAGTTAGTGGTCGCCCGCCCCCGGCCCTCCTCAGCCCTGGTGGAAGTGGTGGAACAGACCGACAGCTACTCGTTTCCCAGCGGCCATGTCATACACTATGTCGTTCTCCTTGGAACCCTCGCATTCATATTGTCCAGGGTGATGAAGCCGGGAACGGCGCGATGGCTCATCTTTGTCGCAACGGCATTTGCCCTGATGATCGTTGGACTATCGCGCATCTACCTGGGTGTCCACTGGCTTGGAGATGTGATTGCGGGCTACGCCTTTGGCGCCGTGGTGGTCGCCTCATCCGTCCGGACATGGCAGCGATGGTCGGGCGGCCGGGAACGGAACACGGCGCCCGACACATCGAAGTAGCCGGCGCCCGCCTCGATCGCTGGCAATCCGCCGGGAGGGAGCGCTGCTCGGCGGCGCCAGGCAGTGCTGTGCGGCAGGGCCACCGGGGCATTCGGTAGCGCGAGCTTGCCGGTCCATGGTTCGACAAGCATGTCCCTTCGGCTCACTCAGGGCCGGCTCTGATCGTGACGAAGGGCTCACCGCGAACGGCGCAAAGCATCGAAATCCGCTCGCCAATTCGCCATCCTCAATGGAGACTCTGAGCTCGTTGAACCGCGATCACGGGTCGGGACGATTGAAATACCCTGGGCAGATGGGCCACAATCTTTTCGCCCTTCAAGTGCTGTGGTAAACTGGAGCGAATTCGGTCCTTCCGGAATTCGAGACGGCAGCAGGAACAGGCGGGGCACCGACGGAGAGCGAGCGCGGGGCCTATTGAGCCGCCGGGCCAAAGGTCGACAGGTACGCGTCGGCGCACAGCGAGGCATCGAGAGGTGAAACTGTGAACTGGCTTGACTACGTGCTAATTGCCATTGTCATCATCGGCGGCCTGGCGGGGCTCAGGTTCGGCCTGATTAGGGCCGCGTTCGCCGCCGCGGGGGTGTTAATAGGCTGGCTGCTAGCGGGACAGTATAGCGACGACTTAGGCGCGTTGTTCGAGGACTCGCTCTCCAACGAGACCGTGGTCACGGTTATCTCCTACGCCATTATCATGTTGGGCGCACTGGTCGTTGCGAGCATCGCGGCAAAGTTTATCAAGCCCTTACTGTCCATATTCACCCTGGGCCTGTCGAGCATGGTGGATAAGCTTGGAGGTCTGGCGCTTGGACTACTGATCGGGGTTGCGTTGGCAGGCGGTCTGATCGTCGGAATGGCCAGGCTGACGTACAACTTTGACACCAGTATCATCATCAATGCGGTCCCAGCGCAGGTGGCAGACAAGGTGGCGCAGGTTGAGGCGCAGCTCGAGAACGTGGAGGAGGTCAGGGAATAGCTTGAGACCGCGCTCACAGGGTCGGAGATCGTCTCAATATTCATCGACGTGACCGATGCTATTCCGGGAGACGCGCTGGGTTTCGTCCCCGACGACTTCAGGATTGCGCTGGACTTCCTGGAAGTGAGTATCAAATAGGTGACCGGGACAGTCTTTGAAACCCCAACCATGTTGATTAATGCGCCAGTCCTGGTACTGAACCAGAACTACCAGCCGCTCAACGTTTGCAACGCCAGACGTGCGCTGGTGCTGATAGGACTGGGCAAGGCCGAACTCATGGAGAATGGCCGCGGCGATATTCACAGCATCTCACAGACGTTTCCCGTTCCCTCGATAATTCGCCTGATCCGCATGGTAAAGCGACCGCTGATGCAGCGGAGGCTGTCCCGTCGCGCGGTCTTCTTTCGGGACGATTTTACGTGCCAATACTGCGGGACCCAGACCAGGGTGCTCACCCTAGACCACATCGTGCCCCGCTCCAGAGGCGGCGCCCACGTCTGGGAGAACGTGGTGGGCGCGTGCATCCCCTGCAACCACCGGAAGGCCGGCGCGACGCCTGCGGAGGCCAGAATGAGGCTGCTGCGCGTGCCCAGACCCCCCCGTCCCGACCCCTATTCCCTGTTTCACCACCGGACGATCCTGGAGGAGTGGCACCAATTCATTCCCTGGCTGCGGTAGCGGCTTGACCTCCGCGTGTGCGGCCACGGCGGCCATTGGGCAGGAGCGGCAGCTCAGAATCGGGACCTACTTCTCTAGGTCGACCTTCCGAAGCACCGGGGCCAGCTCCCCTCTTAGGTCCGAGTGAAGCACCTGGGCGGGCGCAATAGCCACCACCGCCTCCCGTGACCCATTATCGGTTTCGACGAGAACTCGGTCACCGACGGTGAGGTCCTCATCGCCAGGGTCGAAGTAGTGCATGAGGCCGGCAGGGCTGAACCTGACGCCAACAACGTTGACAGCTGGCCTGCCTGGAGTCGACATCACACCATTCCAGGTCTCCTCTTCCTTCAACCCACAACCCTCCGCCCCGTCGTAGATCTCTCCGTGACGACCTGAATGGGTTCACGACTCACTGTGGATCGAGTGATAGCCATCATCGCCGGGGTAGCGCCAGCACCATCGCCTCAAGGGCCAATCGCGGGTTGACGTTGCGGTCCAACTGCTCTTCCGCCTCCCGGACCGCGTTGATGGCGCGGGCCACCTGAGCAGTAGAAAGGGCGTCGGCCAGCGGCTGAAGGGCCCCCAACCTGGAGAGGTGGGTTACGATACCAGGGTCGCCCTCCTTCGCCAGCATGACATCGCGCCACCACTCCAGCCAGAGGGCGAGCTCCTGGCGGACCGAGTCGCGGTTTCGCCCAAAAGAGGCGGCCAGGTCCGCCGCGTAGGAGAACCGCGCCTCCATTCCACCGCTGATCACACCCTCAATGGCGCCGAAAGTTTTGTTCAATTGCTCCAGCGCTCCCGGCCGGCTAACCGCATCTATCGCCCAGCCGGGCCTGCCTCTGGAGAGTCGCGCCACCTCATCGGCCTTCTCTCTGTCCACACCGTGGCGGGTCTCCAGCTCACGGACGATCAGCGATCTGGACACCGGCCGCAGCTTTAGAAGCTGACAGCGGGACACCAGCGTTGGAAGAAGGGCGCCGTCGTCCGAGGTCAGTAGAAGCAAGACCACCTGGTCGGGTGGCTCTTCCAGCGTCTTCAACAGAGAGTTGGCGGCCTCCTCGCTGAGGCGCTCGGCACCGTCGAAGACGAACACCCGATGGCGGCCCTCGAACGGCTTCAGGCTTGCCTGGCGCTGCACATCGCGCACCTGGTCGATGCTAATCGCCACGCGGCCTCGCCCCTCGCCTAACTCACCCGCATCCACCGCCACGACGTTCACGTCGGCGTGCAGGCCGCGTGCGATCCGACGGCACTGGCTACACTCGCCGCAGGGTTTATCGTCCTGGAGGCAGTTCAATGCCTGCGCCAGGTCGATGGCCAGAGTCATCTTCCCCACGTGAGGCGCGCCCGATAGCAGGTACGCGTGGGGGAAGCGCCCCCTCGCCAGGCCGCGCTTCAGGATGTGTATAGCCTTGTCCTGGCCTACGGTGCGCCACATATCACTCTAGAAGGTCGCAAAGCATCAGGTCCTGGTATGTCTCACGCCGGCGGATGAGCCGCGCCTCCCCGTCTTTCACCATCACCACGGCCGGCCTGGGATTCAGGTTATAGGTGCTGGCCATGGCGGGAGCGTAAGCGCCGGCCGCCGGGATGGCGATCACATCGCCGGACTCCAGCTCGGGCAGCGAGACGTCACGGATGAGAATGTCGCCTGACTCGCAGAACTTGCCCGCCAACGTCACTGTCTCCACGGCCAGGTCGGACATCCTGTTGGCGACGACCGCCTCGTAGCGTGCGTCGTATAGCGCGGGTCGAATGTTGTCGCCCATACCCCCATCCAGGGCGACGTATTTTCGCACGGTGGGGATGTCCTTAATGGCACCCACGGTGTATAGGGCTACACCCGCCTGGCCCACGATGGCGCGCCCCGGCTCGATAGTCAGCGTCGGCTCGCCGAGGTCAAGGTCAGCGCACCGGTCCTTCACAGAAGTGGTGATGACCTCGGCGAACGAGGCTATGGGCGGGGGCAACTGGTGGTGTAGATAGCCTATCCCGAACCCTCCTCCTGGACTAAACTCCCGCAGCTCCAAGCCGTCGGACCTGAACTGGGCGGCGAAAGTCAGCACCGAATCGATGGCGATCGAGTAGGGCTCCAGCTCGAAAATCTGCGAGCCCAGGTGAAGGTGGACGCCTACCAGGTCAAGATTGGTCGCACCAAGGGCCTGGCGGATGGCCTGTGCCCCGGCGCCGGTCTCGATGGAGAAGCCGAACTTGCTGTCCAGGACCCCGGTTGTAATCTTCGAGTGGGTGTGGGGGTCGACCCCAGGCGACAGCCGCACCATGACGTCTTGCGTCACCCCGATGGAGCGCGCCAGGTCGTTCAACTGGCCCAGCTCGTGGAAGTTGTCCACCACGACCCTGCCGATGCCGTAGTCCAGGGCCATCCGAAGCTCGTCCTGGCTCTTGTTGTTGCCGTGGAAGTAAATACCTTCCGGCGGGAAGCCGGCGGCCTGCGCTACCGCGAGCTCACCGCCCGATACAATGTCCATTCCCAGCCCTTCCTCATGGACCAGCCTTGCGAGCGCCGGGTTGATGAAAGCCTTGGACGCGTACAGAACTCTGGTGTTGGGATACCGGCTGCCAAACTGGTCCACGAACTCCTTACACATACTCCTGAACGTGTGCTCGTCGATCACGTAGAGCGGCGTGCCAAACTCGGAGGCCAGGCCGATAGCGTCGCAACCACCCAGCGTCAGGTGGTCCCGGTCACTCACGCCAGCGGTCATGGGGAAAATGGCTGTGCTGTCGAAGGCCATTTGATTCTACCTCGGAGAATGATGCCGGCTGAGGGCGGCGCTCCCAAGCCGGCACGGATGGCCGTGGCCTCACTCCCCCAGACGGGCGCCGTCTCAGCCTGGGGTGTCTCGAAGATGTGGTCCCGTCCACCAAACGGGTCCGCTTGTCGCCACCGCACCAATACCCGAAACGTTCAGGGAGCTACTTGTGAGGGGCGAGGATCGCAAGTTCATGCTCTATGAATGGGCGCGGCCGGTCCACCTCGGGCCCGTGGCCGGGGCCGATGAGGCGGAGGTCATAGACCAGAAGCTTCTGCAGAGAGTCGAGGTGGAGGCCCAAGTCGCCGGCGCTGGGGTCCATCACGAAGGGACCGGTGTTCCGGATAGTGTCCCCGCAAACAGCACGCCCCCCTCCCTGTAATATGCGCTCAAGCTGCCGATGGTGTGGCCCGGCGTGTGCACGAACTCGACTGTAGCACCCCCCAGATCAAGGGTCTCGCCATCTGAGACGGTCCGGCCGACCCGTGTCCCCGGCAGGCCGCGCTCGATTTGTGCCTTCTCGGTGGGACTCGAGATGATCACTCCCTGGGTGGCCTCCGCCAGCCTGCTGGCGCCTCCGGCGTGGTCGGCGTGCCGGTGTGTCAGCAATATGGCTGCGACCTCCGGCCTGCCGACGCTCTCCCAGCACTCCAGGAGGGCATTTACCTCTTCAGCGTCGTCATGGCCGCTGTCGATGAAAATAGCCCGGTCGCCTGTCACCAGATAGACGTTGTTGTAAGCATCACCGACGGTCACCCTATGGACGTTAGGCGCTATCTCCACCAGGTCCCTCCCTTGACTTGCATCCAGCCCACGCAGTCGCGCATGGCAGGGTGCTAGCCCAGGTATACTCGGGCCGCGACCTCCGACGAGCGTGCGGGCCGGTGTGCCATGACGCGACACTATTCTAGCATCTTGCGCGCGGCTGGGTTGGCCAATGGGGGAGCCGTTGCCCCAACGAAAAGGCCCCGGCGTTATCCGGGGCCGTTTCCACTCCCGCGCCGCGATGCTCCCTGGGCGCGGCACGAGGGCTACTGAGTTACGGCTCTCCCCTGTGCTAGGTGATTGCCGATGTATCGTCCGAAACCGTGTAATCGATCGTGGCAGAGCCTTTAGGCGGGGTCCCCGTCGGAGATCTCGGGGGTAGGCGTTGGAACGATTCCGTGGTTCAACCCTCCGCCAAACCACCCACGGCCACCCCACTTCCCTCCCCCGACAAATCCGTGTCCACCGAACCTGTGGAAGCGCGGTCGCGCGGAGAGCGCCTCAGGCCGCGACTGGTACCACCCCTCGTACTCGTCCGCCTGCTCTTGAGTCAGTCTCCCCGTCTCCACCTGGCTGTCCAGGAACCTATGGAGCGCATCATCCTGCATCTCCCTGCGAGCCTGGTCGATGGCATCTTGAACCTCGGTCTCGTCCAGACCCAGGATGGTGGCCACTCGGGAGACAAAGCTCTGGAACGGGGAATCTCCGTCCGTGCCCTCTGAGTGGGCCAGAACAGTGCCCCCCGTGATACCCAGGGCCAGAATTCCGACAAGCAGGGCGACAATATGCCAGCGCGGTCTCTTCATAGTCGTGGTCTCCTTTCGCATGCGTTTTCACATGTAGAACGATCTGCGGGACAATTTCGTCAGGTAATGGCCGAGGCTCCCCTTTCCTGCCTCGCTCACCCATCTCCTGTAGCGAAAAGCTGTCAATCGGAACCTCAGCTAGTAAAACGAGAAAGGCGGCATCCGGTTAGTGTTCAGCAGCGAAACTGCCTGTTTCCAACCGGACACCGCCCGCTCTAGGGGGGGGCCCTATTTTGTATTACGCCCAGAACGCCGGTGCGGATTTTGGCCGGGCCGGCCAGGTCACACGACCTGACACTCTTCCTCGGCGATGCCGCCGGCCTCGTTTATGTAAAAGGCCCTGATCTGCGGCTCGGCCCTGTTTTCCAGGGACAGCAGGACGTAGCAAACGTCCAGCCATCCGCTCTGCAACGCCATCCTGACATCGGTCAACGACGGATAGGCTGGAGAGTGGGTATGGGAATGGTAGAAAGCCAGCGTCTCTAGTCCGTTGCGCTCGGCGTCTAGCTCCGCGTTCAGGAACTCCTGCGGGTCCATCAGATAGCGGTATGGACTCTTGGTGGTGTTGGTGATGCGGTACGCCCGTTGGACCAGGTGGTCCCTCCCCGCAAGAATGCCGCAGCACTCGTTGGGGTCCTCTTCCAGAGCATGGGCAATCATGTCGTCGGCGTGGCGCTTTTCGATGCGTATCAACGGACGCCTCCGCAAATTTTTTCGCGCAGTGGTATTTATAGCCAGTACGGGGAGCTTTTTCAAGCCGGGCGGTGAAGGGGGCGCACATGTCGCGGCCGAAGCGCTCGGAACCTTCAGTTCCTTTGCGCCTTCCGACCTGTCCTGAGTCCTTCGAAGGAGTGACACCATACCAGGTCTACAAACAGGCGTCATCTTGAATGAATAAAGGTGTGTCGATCCATAGCTCGAACACCGGGATACCCAGTCCAGACGGCTAAGTACTCTGTCCAGCTAGATTTGATTGTCATTCTGAGGAGCCGCGCGACGAAGAACCTGGGGTGGTGTCACCGCCGGGCTTAGTCGGGCTATCCTGGTACCCGACCCCACCAGGTTCTTCGCGGAGTCCATCCTGAGCTTGACGAAGGGCTCAGAACGACGGGTTGTTAGATCCACCTGGAATAGGTACTAGCGAAGGACGGATGGCACAGGCCGAAACGCGGGGCTCGGGGCGCTCTTAGACGGCGGCGGCGGCCTTTTGGGGCAGTTTACCGGCATCCAGGGCTTCCCAGGCCTGAACCACGATGTCGGTGGCATATTCAAGGTCTACGTCGCTGGTGTTGATGACCAGATGATATAGCTCTGGGTCGTCTGGGTTGCCGATGCCAAAGTAGCGCTTGTAATAGTTGGCCCGGGCTTGGTCTCGCTCTAACACGATCTTTTGGGCTTGCTCACGCTCGACGCGTTCACGCTCCATGATCCTGTCTACGCGGTCATCGAGCCGGGCTACGGTCCCCACCCGCAAAACATTGGGGTCGCCTCGCAGTATGATCGAGCCACCGCGCCCAACGATCACCACGTTGCCGGCGGCGGCCAGTTCGTTCATCACGTTGCGCATGGCCGCGATGTACTTCTCGTCCTCAAGCTCATGACCCCTGGTAACCGTAGGCTGAGGCAGGTCCTCGAACTCCTGCGTCAAAAACGCCATCGCTCCGGGTCCAAAATAGGGGTCGGCGCCCCCCCCGGTGACAGCGGACCTCTCGAGGATGCGCTGGAGCATGCCCATGAATCGCTCTCCCCTAGTGGGCGGCCGCTCCTCCCTCTGATGCAGAGCCTCGACGGTCGCTCCCGCGTGTCGCGCCGCATTGGTCAGAATCAGCCGGTCGACGTAGTCAGCCCCGAGCCTTCGAGCCACAGGCGGCCCTAACAGCCTGCCGCCTCCACCCGTGAGCCCACCCACCGTTATTACCGCCATGGGTCACCTCCTCAATGGCGGGGCGCCGCCCACGCGGGTCCCGCCGAACTAACTCAAGGCACTCCACTTCCCTCGGGTAACCGGATGGTCCAGAACCGTCAAACCACCCCCGGACGGCCCAGGCCATTTGCTGTAGTAACTCATGCTCGCATACACATGACGCTTTTGTCAATATTGTGCCGGAAAGCACAACTGCTTACGCAACACAGGGCCACGAAGCCCACGGTTATCATAATTCATGAAATAGTCGTCACGAATTCTATAACACGAAATGCGGGACTGGTGTAGGGCCAACACGCACAGGTCTGAACGCCACACCCACTCTATTTCACGCGCCGCCACGGCACGTGAAGAGGTGGGATTCGGCAGGACGGCCTGATGAGGCAAGCCTAGACCAAGCGACGGCTATCGAGCGAGGGCGCACCCCAAGTAAGCCTGGAGATTCCAATGAAGCTAAAGACGGCCACGGCGAGAATGCCCGTGCCGAACGCAGCCTCCGAGTTTGTAATGATATCGCTGGTGCACAAAGACCGACTGACGCTGGGCCCGGCGCGAAGGGCGAGCTCATTGGGGCCACCAAGGACAGGCTGAGCAAGCCACGCCTCCTGACCATCCGACCCCTGGGTGAGGGCCCAGCAGCGGGCCTCGTCGGCCTGCAGTCCGAGCATGGCGTAAAAGCTCAGACCGATGACAGCTACACCCACGAGGCCAGCCAGGAAAGTTGGAGCGGCCCGGCCCACTGCATGGTCCGCGACGCGAAGGCTTTTCACGGATGCAACGAAGATGGCTACGGTAGCGGGGAGCAGGACGACGGTTACTCCCGCTAACGAGGAGAAGCTGGCAACCATCGACAACAGACCCAGGGCCAGCAGAAGCGCCCCGCGCACGGCGGGATCGTGGGTCCTAGAGATTGCGATCGTGACCAGGTAGGGCGACATGTATACAAGGGAGAACGCGACTCCTCCAGCGACCTGCGCCTGGGCCTCAGGCTCCTCAGCGAGTACGAACCGAAGAGAGCCCAGGCCAACGGCGGGCACCAGGCCCAGCACGCCCGCAACGACGCCCGCCCTCTGTCCTCTCCGGCTATCGGTCTCCTGTCCTTCGGCCACAACGGCCCCCGTTCAGTACTGGACCAGAGAGACCACGTCATAGCCTCTCAGACGGTCTCTGCCCCGCAGGTAGACCAGCTCGATGACGACCGCGTGCCCGGCCACCTGCCCTCCGCTCTGCTCGACCAGTCTGGCGCTTGCGGCCAGGGTCCCGTCGGTGGCCAGCAGGTCGTCGACGATCAACACTTGTTGGCCGGGCACGATGGCGTCTGTGTGGACCTCGACGACGCTGTCGCCGTACTCCAGGGTGAACTTCACGGAGTTGGTCCGGTGCGGCAGCGTGCCCTCCTTGCGGAAGGGGATCAGGGGCCTGTCGAGCCGGACGGCGAGCGGAGCGGCGAACAGGAACCCCCGAGCCTCGATGCCTACCACGGCGTCCACGTCCCGGTCCACGTAGATGTCCACGAACCTGTCAATGACGTGCTGGAACGCGGCGGGCTCATTGAGGAGTGGCGTGATGTCCTTGAAAGAGATACCGGGTCGAGGGAAATTTGGGACATTTCGGATGTAGTTCTTTAGCTGCATGGCGCTTCTCACTCTGGGGGCCTGCCTCTGATGCTAATCATAGGAATCGCCGGCCGAGGGGTCAAGGGCCATCAGGAGCGTAGAGCCCGGAGGACCGGCAAGCTGGGCCCGGACTAGACGTGTCTGATCAGGACATTGGCGGCTGGTTTAGGCCGCAGTGCCTTGCTATAATGGCGCAGCTCCCAGCAACGTTGCGTACTCGAGGATGTGCGCGCAGGAGGAGTGATGATCGCAATATTCGTTAGCATTCAGGTGAAGCCTGAGTTCAGGAACAGCTTCGCGGAGGCCACGCTGGACGGCGCGCAAGGATCGGTGGCGAACGAGCCGGGGTGTTTCAGGTTCGACATACTACGGGACGACTCGGACCCCAACCGCGTTCACCTTTACGAGGTATACGCCGACCAGGCCGCCCTAGAAGCTCACAGGCAAGCACCCCACTACCTCAGGTGGCGGTCTGCCGTGAGCGACTGGTTCGACGGCCCGGCCAAGCGCACCGAGGGCACGACAGTTTTCCCAGCGGACGATGGGTGGCGGAGACAAAAGCCCCATCTGGCCGGCTAGAGGAGGACCAACAATGACCATGGACAAGTTTGCACCGGGCCAGAGCGCCGAGCTTGAGGCGGAGGTGACCGAGGAGCTGACCATCAACCGCATGGGCAGGGAGGGAGCCGAAGTTCTCTCAACACCCTCGCTGCTGGGCCTGATGGAACAGTGCAGCATCCAGGCGTCGGAACCATACCTCCCCGACGAGTATACAACCGTTGGCTATGCAGTGGACGGAATGAGGCATATGGCGCCCACCCCCATCGGGGCGAGGGTCCGGGTCCGGTCGGTCCTGACGGAGGTCGATAGAAACAGGCTCACCTTCTCGATAGAGGCGTTCGAGGGGGAGAAGAAGATCGGAGTGGCGGTCCACAAGCGGGCCGTCATATCAAAAGAAGAGGGGGCCTAGCGCTGAGGCAATGGCACAGGCGGTAACCACGGTCGCGAACCAGTGCTCAGTCAATGATCGAACACGGGCTTCGACAACTGTATCATCCCCTCATTCGCCGTTGCCCGTCAGACCCGACCGTTGTTGCGGCGAAGAAGGTTTGCTATACTGATGCCATTCGCAGAGCGCCGCACCTCCGGTGAGCCTGATCCAGGTCTGGTCAAGGGACCCGTCTCTAGAAACTCTTAGCACTCCAGCACTTGGAACGCATGGCGTATTGCAGCCGCTCACGGAAGGCCCGGCCGTCTCGACGGACGGTCGATGCAGCCTCCAATCTTCGTGAGCGGGACGCCCGGCGGATGGCGGGAGCGATTATAGAGAGCAACAGAAAGGAGTGGGCAATTGAAATGGATTGATTTCGCCAGACCAGCCACACTAAACGAAGCGATCGGTCTGCTGGCAGATAACGGGGGCAAGGCACGCATCCTGGCGGGAGGCACGGACCTGATCGTGCAGCTCAGGGCTATGCCAGGGCGGATTAACAACCCCGACCTGATCGTCGACGGAAAGAGCATATCGGAGCTGAATGAGCTGAGCTATAGCCCCGAATCGGGACTGACCCTGGGTGCTGCCGTACCTTGCTACAAGATCTACCAGAATTCCGAGGTGGCAAAGGCATATCCGGGCCTGATCGACGCGGCATCGCTGATCGGCGGGATCCAAATCCAGGGAAGAGCGTCGATAGGCGGTAACCTGTGCAACGCGGCTCCTAGCGCGGACGCCATTCCTGCGTTGATAGCCCACAGTGTGACGTGCAAGATCGTCGGGCCAAACGGGACCCGCGAGGTGGCCGTCGAGGACTTCTGCACCGGTCCAAGTAAGACGGTCCTGGAGCCCAACGAGATTCTGGTATCACTGCACTTCCCGCCACCTCCACCGGGATTCGGGGCGCGCTACATCCGGTTCATCCCGCGGAACGAAATGGATATCGCCGTAGTCGGCGCGGGTGTGTCCGTGGTCCTGGACAACGGCAGCGTTAAATCCGCGCGCGTGGCCCTGGCAGCGGTAGCTCCGACTCCGCTGCTCGTCAAGGAAGCCGGCGCCGCTCTGGTGGGTAAGCCGGCGAGCGACTCGACTGTCAGTGAGGCGGGAGAGCTTGCCAAAGCAGCAGCAAAACCAATCAACGACATGCGCGGCACCATCGAGTACAGAAAGCACCTATGCGACGTGCTGACCAGACGCGCTCTGGATGCTGCTATCACAAGAGCCAAGGGAGGCGCTGTAGATGCCCACTAAGAGCCACGTTCAAACTCGGATCAACGGCGAAAACATCGAGTTCCTGTGCGAGCCCCGACAAAGCCTGCTGGAGTGCCTGAGAGATGTACTACAGCTAACGGGCAGCAAAGAGGGCTGTAACGACGGCAACTGCGGCGCCTGTACCGTCAACCTGGACGGCCGCATCGTCGACTCCTGCCTGGTGTTGGGCGTGGAGGCGAACGGCAGCGAGATTACGACCATCGAGGGCATCGCCACCCCCCAGGGGCTTCATCCCCTCCAGACGGCGTTCCTGGAGAACGCGGCCCTTCAATGCGGCATCTGCACTCCGGGCTTCCTGGTGGCCTCCAAGGCGCTCCTCGAGCAAAACCCCAATCCCACGGAGCAGGAGGTCCGGTTCTGGCTGGCGGGGAACCTGTGCAGGTGCACCGGCTACGACAAGATCGTTCGCGCCGTGCTGGACGCCTCTAAAAAGATGGGGGCTAGTGTATGACTACCACGTATGAGTCCAACATTGTCCTGTCGAGCAAGGAATACGACGTATTAGGGACGCGGCCGATACGCCACGACGGCCACGACAAGGTTACCGGCAAGGCTCGATATGGCGCCGACGTCTACCCAACGGGACTCCTGTATGCCAAATGGCTCAGGAGTCCCCACGCCCACGCTCGAATCAAGTCCGTCGACACGACCAAGGCCGAGGCCCTATCTGGCGTACAAGGAGTGGTGACCGGCAAAGACCTTCCGGAGACCCTCGTCGAGCCCGGTGTGGACAGGACGGTCACCCTTGGAGAGCTCTCCACCGATCTGAAGTACCTGCGGGAGGGAATCCTGGCCCGCGACAAGGTCGTGTTCAAAGGACACCCAATAGCCGCTGTTGCAGCGGTCAGCCCCCACGTGGCCGAGGAGGCCGTGGGGCTCATCGAGGTGGAATACGAGCTCCTGCCTCCGGTGCTGACGGCGCCCGAGGCAATGAAGGATGACGCGCCAATTATTCACGAGGACCTGGAAACCGAGGAGCTCGGTGAGAGTACCGGCAAGATCAGTAACGTGGCTCAGCACTTCCAGCATAAGCTTGGTGACGTAGCGAAGGCGTTTGAAGAGGCCGACATCGTCATTGAGCGCGAGTTCAACACGTCCACTGTGCATCAGGGCTACATCGAGCCTCACACCTGCACCGCCGATTGGAACGCCGACGGCAGGGTCTACATCTGGAACAGCTGTCAGGGCCCGTTCAACATCAGGGACGCCACGGCAGAGGTCCTGGACATTCCGCTGGGCCAGGTACGGCTCACTCCGATGGAGATCGGAGGGGGCTTCGGCGGCAAGTTCGAGCCGTACGGCGAGCCCGTTGCCGCTCTGCTGTCCAAGAAGACCGGCCATCCCGTCAAGATGGTCATGACCCGTTCGGAGGATCTGGAGTGTACGGGGCCGACCCCAGGCTCCTTTATCAGAGTCAAGATGGGGGCGACGAGGGATGGCAAGATCGTTGCCGCACAGGCGCACCTGGCCTACGAGGCTGGGGCCGCGCCGGGCTCGCCTGTTAGCGCCGGCGCCGAGGCCGTATTCGCCCCGTATGACATACCGAACATGCTCGTGGACGGCTACGACGTGGTAGTCAACAAGCCCAAGACGGCGGCCTACCGCGCGCCGGGAGCCACCAACGCGGAGTTCGCCTCGGAGACCGTAGTCGATGAGCTTGCGGAGAAACTTGGGATCGATCCGCTGGAGCTCAGGCTGAAGAACGCCGCCAAGGAGGGGTCGCGCAAGGCCGACGGCGTGCGCTATGCGCGTATAGGCTGCGCCGAGGTCATTGAGGCGATGATGGAGCACCCCCACTACACGGCGCCTCTGGCAGGACCGAATCGGGCGAGAGGCGTCGCCGTCGGCTACTGGATGAATGCCGGGCTCCAGTCCGCCGCCAATATCGCCGTCAACAACGACGGCACCATCAACCTGACCGAGGGCTCGCCGGACATCGGCGGGACCCGCGCCTCCCTCGCCATGCAGGCGGCAGAGGTGCTTGGTATCCGCGCCGAGGACGTTCATCCGGCGGTGGCAGACACCGATTCGATAGGCTGGACCTTTGGAACGGGCGGCAGCCGAACCACCTTCGCCACCGGCTGGGCTGTGTACGAGGCGGCCCAGGACGTCAAGCGCCAGATGATCGAGCGGGCGGCCATGATCTGGGGTGTGGACAAAGACTCACTGGAGATGGAGCGGGGTGTTATCCGGTCGGAGGCCCGCCGCCAAGTTACAACTCAACGAACGGCCGGGACGGATAGGTACCGTTCCGTGTTGCACCACCATGAGGAGCCCGAGGAGCCCGAGCTCAGCATGACGTTCAAAGAGCTCGCCGAGCAATTGAACGCCACGGGCGGGCCCATAATGGGTCGAGGTAGCGTCGACCCCAAGGGGGTCGGGGCGGCCTTCGCTGGCCTGATCGTCGACATCAAGGTGGACCCCGACACCGGGAAGATAGACATCCTCCGCGCCACGGTTGTTCAGGACGCCGGGAAGGCCATCCATCCCAGCTACGTAGAGGGCCAGATGCAGGGCGGCACCGCTCAGGGTATCGGCTGGGGCCTGAACGAGGAATACTTCATGGACAAAGAAGGCAGGATGGCCAATAACACTCTGCTGGACTACAGAATGCCCATCGCAATGGACTTGCCGATGATCGACACCGTGATCGTCGAGGTTGCCAACCCAGGGCACCCCTTCGGTGTAAGGGGAGTGGGCGAGGTGTCCATCGTTCCGCCGCCGGCTGCGATAGCCAACGCTCTGCACCGGGCCCTGGGGATCAGGATAGACCGCTTGCCGATGAACCCGGGCGCCGTGGTGAAGGCCTTGTGGGAGCAGAGTAAGTAGCTGATCGACCCAGCCGGGTTCGATGACGGAAGACCTGGGCTCCCCCGTGGTTAGATCCGCCGACGGCGGTCATAGCACGAGGGAGCCCATTAAGGTTGTTCGCCATGTACGAAGATGCTGAGCTCGTTAGGGAGTGACAATACGTAAATGGCCACTGTATTCATCCCATCCTTGATGCAGAAGCTCACGGGCGGGCAACAGCAGGTCGCCGTGTCGGGGTCAACCGTGCGAGAGATCATCAACAACCTGGAGGAGGAGTACCCGGGCATAAAGGAGCGTCTCATGGACAAGTTCCGCCTAAAGCCCAACATCACCGTGGCCGTCGACGGGGAGGTGACTCCCATTGGCATGCTGGAAAAGGTTGATGAAGACAGCGAGGTCCACTTCCTGCCCGCCATCGGAGGCGGCGAAGCCGCAGGCTAGGCGGGACTAGGGCGCCGCGAACGAGGCAAGATTCGAGGAGGGTCGGCTCCACTCTCACAACGGTGGTCGGCCCTTTTGGTTTGGTAATGAGGGGCAGCGCGTTCAGCAGTGGGGGGCCTGTGGGTACAAGCCAACACCCACGCCAGGAGCATAGCATGGCAGGCAACCAGTTTAGAGGCGTCATCGTCCCTATCCTGACCCCCCTTACACTCGACGAGAGGGTCGACAAGGCCTCGTTGCGCAGGCTGGTAAACTACCTGATCGACAACGGCGTGCACGGCATCTGGGCGGCGGGCACCACCGGCGAGTTCGCCGCCCTGGCCAACGACCAGAGGCTTCTCGCCATTGAGACGATCGTCGACGAGGTGGCGGGCCGCGTCCCCGTCATAGGCAACGTCTCGGCGGCCAGCACGGGTCTCGCGGTCAACCTTGCGCAGTCGGTGCAGGAGAGCGGGCTGGACGGGATAGCCGCGACGCCGCCCTACTACTACTCCTGCGCCCAGGGGGAGCTACTGGAGCACTACCGGCACATCAGGGAGCGCTCAGGCGCTCCTCTGTGGGTGTACAACATACCCTCCACGGTGAAGACGGTGGTGGAGCCCGCGACGATCGCGGAGCTCGCCGCCGAGGGCACGGTGGTGGGCGTCAAGGACAGTTCGGGCGCCGGCGAGCTTCTGGCCGAACTGAACGCCCTGTGCGAGCAAGGGGGTATCGAGCTGTACCGGTTTCTGGGGTCGGTCTACCGCGTCGCCACCACTCGCGCTCTAGGGGCCCACGGGGTGATTATGGGGCTCTCCAATCTGGTGCCGGCCATCGCGGTCAGCGCGTGGGAGGCCGGCGAGGCCGGGGACGGCGAGACCGCGCGAGAGGGCATGGCGGGCCTCATGGAGGCGGGCAGGATCCTGGATCTTGCTCACGGTAGCGGCGTCATCTCTTCCCGCCTGTCGGGGCTGAAATCCGCTCTCAAGCTCATGGGTATCCTGGAGCACGACACACTGACCATGCCCTTGAGGCCCCTGACAGACGAGGAGAGACAGCCGATGCCAGCTATCCTGAAGCACCTGGGGCTTTTGGCCTGAAAAGAAATAGACCTCCGCCAAGGACTCTGCTAGTATGAGTGGAGCGTCGTAGCCAAAACACGCCACAGGAAACTGCGATCTAACGGAATCCGCCGGTATCGCAGCGACGGAGGCTGCAATGGGCACGAATGAATTCACCTTCACGAAGTTCGCCAATAACCCGTTTTATCGCAGGCAAAACGCCCACCTGATAGACATGGCAGGCGTGGGCTCAGGGCAGCGAATTGTGGACCTGGCCTGCGGCAACGGTGGAGTTACCCGGCTGATTGTGGAAAGGCTGCGTGGCGCGCGGGACTCCGTGATCATCGGCATCGACCACTCGGCCGAGATGCTCAAGCTTGCAATGGAGGAGCTGAAGGACGTCCGTGACGCTGCGGTTCAGTTCGTGCAGAGCCGTGTGGAGCAGGCATCCGAGTCGCTCAAAGAGTCGGTGGACACTGTGTTCCTGTGCAACGCGATCCACTATGTCCCAGACAAGCACGAGCTTGTCGCGGATATCAGGAAGACGCTGAAGCCCGGCGGCAAACTTGCCTTCAACACGTCGTTTTTTGATGGGGCGCACCCCCCTGAGACGGTCCTGTTCGCCCGAAAGTGGATGATGAGGGCGGCCCGGCGACTGCGGCGGGAATACGGCCTGTCCCCTGTCAGGTCGGAGAAGGTGGAGTCGCGCAAGCAGCTGACCCCCGAAGAGTACCGCGGGCTGTTAGAGGGGCATGGGTTCCGGGTGGCGAAACAGGAGATCGAGACGGTGCAGGTCCCGATCGAGGGCTGGCTCGACATCAGCGCCTTTGAGGACTTTATCGTCGGCGTCATGCCGGGGGTACCCCTGGACAAGGCCAGCGCAGCCCTGAAGGCTGGGATAAGGCAGGTCTTCGAGGAGATGAATCTGGAGTACGCCCCCCGCAACTGGCTGAGAGTGGTGGCGGTGAGGGTTTAGGGAGCGGGACTCAGGTCATCGGGTGGTCGGTCCGGGTCGCGCGGCGTAGTCCCATCCCGGATGAAGATCCGTGGGGGCCCTTGCGGGGCGGCGCGGATGGGTGCGGGCGGCACATAGGGCACCGGCATACCCTCGGTTTGGTACCGTCAATTGGGATTCGCCTAACTGCCAGCCGCGCCAGAGACGTCGGGCGGAGCTCGCCGCACCACTTCGACAACCGCATAAGGGCGGTCAGGCTGTAGGGTTTGTCCCGACTCTCCTCTCCCATGGCACAGAATCCTTAACAAACTAGCACGCGCATTCTACAATTGAGGAGCTAGGGACAGACCTGCGAGGCCTGTCCCTTTTGTTTTTGGTCGGAAAGCGGCTTCGGGGCCGAGCCCCAAGTCCTGGAGCAACTCTTCGCGAGGTAGGGAATGTCGTTTTTCGACTCCAAGGTCTCCAAGTTTCTGATTGACGATACCGGAAGCGTGCAGCGAGACCTGTCGGCGTACATCACCGAGGTCCGCGGCTTGCCCGGGCCGCGACATCTGAACGAGGTAACCGCGCTGAGAGACAGCGGCGCCAGGTTCATCCCCGGCCTGGAGGACGTCACGATCATCCTTAACGGCATCTTCGACAACACCTCGACCAGCGGTCCGGACGCCGTGCTGGGTCCGCTGCGGACTCATGGATCGGCGGTGGACTTCGAGCATGGCCCCGAAGGCTCGAGCACCGGGAACATCAAGCACTCCGGCACATGCTGGGTGCTCTCCTACGACCTGAGAAGCCGCGTTGGCAACCGGGTGGAGTGGTCGGCCATTTTGCAGGTGGAATCCACGGTGTCAAGAGGCACCTTTTAAGAGGGGTAGAGGCTATGGGGTATGGGGTACAGGGTTTGGGTGCGGGCAAGCGGGGACGGAGAGGGCTCGAGCCCGGAGTAGTCTAGCGTAATCGCCGGCCGGCGGCGGCGTGGTATGTCAAAGACAGTCAAACGTATCGAGCTACCCTCCGGGGGGTGGTGGGAGATCGAGACCAGGCCCCGCTGGAAGCACGTCCGCGGGTGGTTCGCTGGACACTTCGACGAGGCGCGTCACTCAGGCGATGCCGGGCGGCGCGGACCCGACCTGGCTTATCGCGCGCTGGTGTCCCTCACCACGGCCTGGAGCTTCCCCGAAGAGACGAGCCTCGATTCGCTGGCGCAGCGCGATGTAGCTGATGTATTGACGGCGATGGAGCTGCTGAGGCCCAAGGTATCACCGCCAGGGGACGGCCAACCCCCGAAGCTGCTCGCCGAGGAGCTGTTTGCCGGTCTGGCGGCGGGACGGGTACCCGAGCAGTTCGCCGAGGTCCACATCATGGCGCTCACCGGGTGGGACTGGGAGACTCTACAGGAGACCCCGGCTGACGTAGTCGAATTGATGGCCCTCTACATGGCGGTGCGGGATGCCAGAGACAACGCCAGCTCCTTGGACATCCCCGAGGAGTAATTTGTTCCTGCGGACGTTCAACGTCAACAAGCATGAGGGTGCTTGGACCGTGAATGCTGGACCGACACCCGTGGAGGAAGAGCATGAACGGTAGCTCAGACCCGGTGCGGCTCTCACAGCTACGTACAGAGTTGAACCGCTCGCTCAGCTCCTTCATGCAGCGGACGAGCACAGTCACGTCGAGGTTGGGGTAGTCGCCGGCGGCTGTCGCAGGCCGGGGTGGGCGATGACCCACCGCGGACAGAGCATGCGGCGCAGGGGCGCCGGGCCGGACACGCGGTAGATGCCAAGAGTGCCGGCGGGGACTCGAAGGGCGGCGCCACATTCCTGGATAACGAGCGGGCGGTGAGAGCGTTAGCCAAGGAGATCAAACGCCTCATCGCCGAGGACATAAGAAGGGGTATAGGGTTCGGGCGTTAGGGGCTGGGATTCCAACCCATATCCCTGACCTACATACGCTCCGAACGAGGTGAGGATTTCCTGTGGCCCAAGCCCAGTGGCATGTGTGTGTCGATTGGAACGACGACGATGACTTCGCGGACGCCAACGAAGACGTGACATCAGATGTGCTGGGCTTAACGTTGGACCACTTTCGCGACCTCTCGAGCGGTCGAATTGAGGCGGCCCGCCTGGAGCTGGAACTGAAAAATGACGACCACAAGTACAGCCCTCCCAGCTCCGGTTCGCCCCTTGCCGGCAATCTGAAGCCGGGCCGTAAGGTGTGGGTAAGGGCCGTCTATCCGTATGACAGCTTCACGGACAGCGCGGCGATGCAGTTGGCAAGCCACACCCCAGACTACGATTCCAGCTTCGCGTGGACGGAAAACCTACAGGGCTTCGACATCGACTCGTCGGGGACTGGAGCGGAGACGGACGGGGTTCAGGGAAACGGTGACTGCGTGGTTACCATGGATTTTGGCCAGTCCGATGTCGGGTTTGCTTGCGACTTCACTCGGGGCACCGACGGCGCCGACCACGGCGGTCTTTGCTTCCGCTATTTGAACACGACCAACTATATGTACGTGAGGGCCACGGGCACCAACGTAGAGGTGAGGAAAGTAGATGCGGGTGTTGACAGCCAGGTAGCTACGGCGGCGAACACGTGGAGCTCGGCGGCTAAAAAGTTCCTCCAGGTCGTGCTGCACGGCAGCTCCATCCGGGTGTTCGTGGACGACAACGAGGTGGTGGATACCACCTCCTCTTTCAACAACACCGCCACCAGGCATGGCCTGTTCTGTGACGACCAGGCCGACCATACGTGGGACAACTTCGGCGGATGGGTCTCGCTATTCCACGGAGCGGTAGACTCCATTCACCCGAGGCCACGCCGTGAGAGCCAGTACTGCTACATACGGGCGCTGGATGAGATGGAGCGGCTGACCAGCGTGACCCTCTACACCTACGCTACGGCGCAGCTGCCCCAAGCCTCGGACGACATCCTAGGCGACATTCTAAACTATGCCGACGTGGATGCTGGGCGCCGCCAGTTGGACTCGGGCGTTACCCTGATCCCCGATACCTGGAGTCCAGCCATTTGGGGGGTACAGTCCACCGACGAGATACACCGGCTTCAGGATGAGGAGGACGGATTCATTTACGTTGACGGCCACGGCTACTGGCGGCTGGAGAACAGGTCCCACCGCGGGACTGCGCCTCATACCGCTTCGCTGGCCACAATCAAGGACACGGACGACGGCACCAACCCCTACTTTTCGGAGCTGGTGTGGGACGACGGGGCCGACAACATCGAGAACATGGTCTTCCTGAGAATCAGGGGCGGGACTAACCAGGGCGCGCAGACGGCGTGGACGTTGTCTGAGAAGCCGCAGTTCGCCACGAGTGAGACAAAGGACTTTCTGGCCGAGAGCAAGGACTACGACACCGTTGTAGGGCAGGTCGCTCCCTTGGAGAACACCGACTATGACGCCAACACCCAGCAAGATGGGTCGGGCACAGACATATCCAGCGAGCTCACCGTCAGCCATCCCAACACCGCCGACTTCAACGGCAAAGGCACTCTGATACGGGTCGCATTCGGGGCCACGGCCGGGTACCTGACACTGCTGAAGCTGCGCACGCTAAACGCCTTCACCTACGACGACCCGGTCTTGCTGCTGGCGGAAGACACCACCAGCAAGGACACGTATGGCGAGCGACTCAAGACCATTGAGGCCCGCTGGACTCGCGAGGTGGACGTAGCGTTGGCGACGGTGAAGAGCCGGCGAGACCGTCGAAAGGACCCCAAGACCGTGCTGCGCATCGTGGTTCCCAACGGGTCCAAGGCAAACCTGTTGTTGCTTCTACAGAGGTCCGTCTCCGACCGGGTCACTGTGAGCTATAGCGACATGGGTATAAGCGAGGACTTCTTTGTCGAGGGGCACAGGATCGTAGTGAGCGAGGGCTGGACGCTGGTGACGAGTGAACTGTTGCTTCAGGGCGTGTAGTGGCGGGCGGCGTTCACAATAAGCAGCCCACGCAGATTGGACGCAACGATGGATATAGACCTGACGCCGTTCTTGCACGCGGGTATACCAGGGGTGCTCCTGGTCTGGTTAATGTTCCGCCTGGAGCGAATATTGAGCCGGTTCGACAAGACCGTGCAACTTGTGGCCCGCGCCATAATCCGGCTTCTGGAGCGCACGGACCCTGAAGAGGCGGCGCCGCTGAGCAAGGCGCTGTATCGGGCGAACGGGGAGGATGGGTAGTCAAATCACGTCGGGGGCTTCAATCCTCACTTTTCTCGTCCTCTTCGTCTGTTGAGGACGCCGGTTGCTGACGCCGGTCGAAGACGATGCGCTTGAAGGACTCAGCATACTGCATGCCCTTGCCTTCGGCGCGGCTTCTACGCCACTGGCGCATAAACTTGCCCGTTTCCTCCTGGCTCCTGCCGTCAATCTGTGAGACGTGCTGCGACAGAGCCTTGATGGAGGTCTCCATGTGGTCGGTGACGTCGATCCACAGGTCGGGTTCGGGGTGGCCCATCAACCACACTTCGGCCACCTTGTGAGGCTCTAACCCGTCCTTCAGGAGCTCGGGGAAGGTCATGTGGTCGCGGGCCGTGGGGAAAACGGCGGAGAGGGTCGCCTCGCCGGCGGCCAGATGGTCGGGATGCCCAACACCCCAGCCACCGTCAAGATTGCGAAGAGGGTGCGGGCAGAGGAGCACGTCCGGCCGATGGCGCCGGATTTCCCTGGCGATGTCGCGACGCAGGTCCAGGGTGGGCTGGAGCATGCTGTCTTCATAGTCCAGGAAAACAACTTCCTTGAGTCCTAGGACCTTCCCCGCCTCGGTCTGCTCTCGATGCCGGACCTTCGATAGCTCCCGCTGGCTAATTTCGCGGTCGCTGCTTCCCTTGCTGCCGTCGGTGCAAAGGACGTAAACGACCTCCCAACCCTCGCTACACCACTTGGCCACGGTGCCCGAGCACCCGAACTCCGCGTCATCGGCGTGAGCTACCACCACCATGCCGCGCCTGAATTCCCTGTCAAGGTCCTGTGCCATCAATGCACCCCATATGTCAACTTGGTGCTCCGTCGCCGGAAGGCCCTGGCCGGTGCCGGGCAAAGTCTACCCAGCCGGACTCCAAGCGGGAGTGGCTGAATCGGTCGCCGAATTCGATGGAATGAGCCTCGACCAAGTGTAGCAAATGGCGTGCTCCTCAGTCCAGCAAATGGACCAGCCGGATGGCGCCTTCCGACGACAGAATGACGTCGCTGGCGTTCTGGATTGCGTCCATCAGAGGCGCAGGGTACACGCCCAGGAAAACCATGCCCAGGAGCAGGAGCCCCAGCACGCCCAGGGTCAAGCGAGGGACGCGGATGGGCGTCGGGTCTTGAGCTGGCTCGATGTACATCTGCCTCATTACCATCAGGTAGTAGTAAAGCGAGATAAGGCTGGTGAATATGGCCAGCCCCGCAAGCCAGAGCAGGCCCTGGGCTGCCGCGGCGTTGAAAAGATAGAATTTGCTGGTGAATCCGGCGAATACGGGGAGCCCTGCCAGGGAGAACATGGCCGCAGCGAAGACCACCGCCACGGCCGGCGCCCGGCGCGCAATGCCGGCGAAGTCGGAAATCTCCTCCTTTCCGGTGGCATTGTATATGGCTATAACCGACACGAAGGCGGCCATGGTCGTAATCCCGTAGGCTACGAGATGCAGCATGATGCCGTTGGCGGCCAGATGTGACACCTCTATGGAGACCCTGCCGTCCGGGCCGACGGCCGCCAGGGCCGCCACGCCCAGCAACAGGTACCCTGCCTGTCCAATGCTGGAGTAGGCCAGAAGCCGCTTGATATTGTGCTGGACCAGAGCACCCAGATTGCCCAGCGTCATCGTCAGGGCGGCCATGATAACCAGGATAAGCTGCCAGTCACCAACGGCCGGAAGCAGGGCCTCGGTGAACAGGCGGAGCACCAGTGCGAAGGCGGCCGCCTTTGATCCAACGGCCAGATATGCGGTCACGGGGGTCGGGGCTCCCTCGTAGACGTCAGGCGCCCACATGTGAAAAGGCACCGCCGCGACCTTGAATCCGAGTCCCGCGATGAGTAGCACCAGCCCGACCATCAGCCCGGGGCTGAGGCCCGATGACGCCACCAGCGCCTCGCTTATCTCATCGAAGCGTGTTGTGCCGGTGAGACCGTAGATCTGGCTGATTCCGTAGAGCAGGAGTGCGGAGGAAAATGCCCCCAGCAGTATGTACTTTGTGCCCGCCTCGTTGGACTTCGGGTTGTAACGATCAAAGGAGACCAGCACGTAGAGGCCGAAGCTCAAGAGCTCCAGCGAGATGTAGGCGGTAAGCAGCTCGCCGGATGCCGCCATCAGCATCATCGCCACCACTGTGAACAGCAGAATGCCGTAGTATTCACCGGGGTGGTCTAGATGCCGTCGCACGTAGTCGACGCTCGCCAGCACCGCAACGCCGCCTAAAACAAGGAAAAAGGCCTTGAAGAAGAGGGCGTAGCCGTCTACCAGGACCGCTCCGTCGTACAGGGTCTCGTCCGCTCCCCACAGGAACACGAGGGAAAAGACCAAGAGGGAGCCCAGTCCGATAACCGACACGTAACCCAGAAGGTGCTTGCGGTCGGAGCGCAAAAGGAAGCTCACCGCCAGAACCAGGAAGGCCAGTCCCGCCACGAGGAACTCCGGCAATAGCAGCGTGAAGTCGTTCGTCATGCGCCGGCCATTCGGCTTAGCAGGGTGGACACTCCGCTATCGATCGCACGAATGAACGGAAACGGGAAAAGCCCGACCAGGAATACGAACGCCACCAAGACCCAGGACGAAAAGCCCTCCAATCTCGAGATGTCGGTCTGATCCCTCCACCGCTCCCCAAGAGCTCCGAAGAACACCTTGGCCATCAGTCGTAGGATGTATACTGCCGTGATACCGGCGCCCACGATTCCCAGTACCCCGAGCAAGGGATAGGTCTTGAACAGCCCCAGGAACACCAGTAGCTCGGCCACAACCCCGCTTAGTCCCGGCATCCCTAATGAAGTGAGTCCCCCCACCGCGAAGAGCGACGCAGTCACTCCCATGCGCTTGGCCAGGCCCTCCAAGACAGCGATGTCGCGGGTGTGGGTGCGGTCATATATGGCCCCGACCACGGCAAAGAACAGTGCCGTCATCACGCCGTGGGAGAACATCTGCAATACCGCCCCAGTCACTCCCAGATGGTCTAGAGTGGCCAAGCCCATCAAGACGTACCCCATGTGGCTGACTCCGGAATACCCGACGACGTACTTCAAGTCTCGCTGGCCCATGGCCGAGACGGCGCCGTAGATGACATTGACGGTCCCCAGGACCACGAGAACGGGCATCCAGTCCTGGGCACCCTCGGGAAAGAGCCCGATCCCAAGGCGGAGTATGCCGTAGGCGCCCAGCTTCATCAGCACCCCGGCGTGGACCATGCTGACTGCCGTTGGCGCGGCGACGTGGCCGTCGGGAGACCACGTGTGGAAGGGCCACATGCCCGCCAGCACGCCGAAGCCGACCATCAGAAATGGGAAGAAAACCTGCTGAAACGTCCTAGGAAAGTCGGCGGACTCCTGCAGATCCACGAAGCTGAACGTCCCCAGGCCGGCCTGCACGAAAATGGCCAACAGCGCGATCCAGATGAGCACGCTGCCACCCACGAGGTAAATCGTGAGCTTCATGGCGCCGTACTCTTTGGTACGGACGAAGGTGCGAAAGTCGGTAGTGCTGCCCCAGACTCCGATCAGCAGGTACATTGGCAGCACCGCCAACTCGTAGAAGAAAAAAAGGAAGAAGAGGTCCATGGAGGCGAATACGCCGAATACGCCGGCCAGCAGTAGGAAGTAGAGGATGAAGAAGTCCTTGTTACGTTCAGCGATGTTCCAGGACACAAGGACGCCGGTGAACATTACGATACCGCTGAGCATGAGCATAAGAGCCGATATGCCGTCCACCCCCAGCGCGAAGCTGATGCCCTGCTCTCCCAGAGGCCAGGGCCCGGGGAGCTCCAGCCAACTCCACTGGCGCATGAACTGGAAACCGCCCTCCTCGGGGTCGTAAAAGCCAAATGTGTAGAAGGTGAGGAGCACGGTCGCCAGGGCTACAACCGTCGCCACCCACCTGATCAGACGCGGCCGGTAGGACGGCAGTAAAACAAGGACCACCGCCCCCGCCAGGGGTAGGGAGACTATCGCGAATATTACGTAGCTGTTGAAGGTTTCCATCTAGGCCAGCACCAGCCACCACACCAGCACGAGGCCGACTACGCCGAGGGACATTGCCAGACCGTAGTTATACAGATGCCCTGTCTGGACGTGGCGTAGTCGCAGCGCGGACAGCATCACGGTTAGAGCGGACCCATCGACCCCTGTGTCATTGATGACGACCCGGTCGTACAGCGCCACAAAGTTGCCAGCGGCAAGCACGACATGGTCGACGACCCACTGGTAGAGGTCGTCCACGTAGCACTCGTTGACCAGCACGCGATACAGGCCCGAGTACCGACGGGCGATTTGCCCATGGGAGATGTGGCCCGTCCGGTATGTCAACCATCCGGCCGCGACTCCGGCCAACGCAAGGGCCAGCGTCAGTGCCGTAAGCCAGACCTCAAAATGGAACCCCCCCTCGTCGGCGAGGAAATCCCCGAAACCCTGGTACGAGGCGCCCCAGGGGAGCGCGATGAAGCCCACGGTCAAGGCAGTGAACGCCAGCAGGACCAGGGGCACGGTCATCACCAGCGGAGACTCGTGCGCGTGCTCGTTGTCTGCCTTGAGGGGGCCAAAGAAGACGACCAACACGATGCGGGCCATATAGAGGGCGCTGAGCGCAGCCGCAGCCAGAGCCACAACCAGAAAGGCCGGGCCCCGATTGTCCATGACCGCCAGCATGATTGCGTCCCTGCTGAAGAAGCCGCTCAAGGGCGGTATGCCGGCCAGGGCCGCCCCTCCGATAACGAAGGTGATGGCCGTCACGGGCATCCGGCGCCGCAGTCCCCCCATATCCCATATCTCGGTCTTGCCAGTGACGCGGGTGACGCTGCCGGCTCCCAAGAAGAGCATGGCCTTGGAGACGCCGTGGGCCACGAGGTGAAAGATGGCCGCCCCCAGGCCAAAGGCGCCCAGTGAGAGCATCATGAGGCCCAAATGGCTGATGGTCGAGTATGCCAGTGCGCGCTTCAGGTCGGTCATGACCAGGGCCAACGTACCGGCGAATACGAATGTGAATAGCCCTACTCCCGCCACGAGGAGCATCACGCCCGGCGCCAACTCGAACAGAGGGAGCATTCGCGCAACCAGGAACACTCCGGCGGCTACCATTGTGGCGGAGTGAATCAGGGCGCTGACCGGCGCTGGGCCCTCCACGGCGTCGGGAAGCCAGACGTGAAATGGAAACTGAGCCGACTTGCCCATGGCTCCCAGGAAGAGGAGCACGGCGGCCACGGTTATGGTCCCCTGGCTGATTCCGCCCGATTGCGCCACGTGGAAGATGGTGGATATGTCAAAGCTACCGGTACTCTCGAAAAGGAGGATGATGCCGATGAGCAGGCCCACGTCGCCGATGCGGGTCGTGATGAACGCCTTCTTGGCGGCCTCGGCTGCCTCGCGCCGCTCGTACCAGAAGCCGATCAGCAGGTAGGAGCCGAGGCCGACCAGCGCCCATGCAATGTACAGAAACAGCAGATTGTCGGCCAGGACCAGCGCCAGCATGGCGGCCGCGGACAGCGCGTGAGCGGCAAAATACCAGCCCTGGCGCGGCTCGCCCTTCATGTAACCCAGGGAGTACACCTGGACCAGCAGCGCCACGAAAGTCACCAGCCCCAGCATCGTCACCGAGAGCCGGTCGACGTTGACGCCCCAGGCGATCCTGGTGTCGCCGAGGCTGATCCAGGTGATGTCGAAGGAGGCCGGCCCGCTCGTCAGCAGGTCCCGCAGCACGTACCAGAAGAGGACGAAGCCGAGGAAAATCGCGGCTACGGGGATGTATGCACCCTGCCTGGGCAGGAACCTGCCAAATATCACGGTGAGGAAAAAAGCGGCTGCGCTAAGGGCCGGGATAACCCAGGCCCATTCAGTGCCTATTGTCTCGCCAAAGGGCATGTAGTCGCCCGCTCCAGTTCTCGAATGTCCTCACCCCGGGGGGAGGGTTAGGGCTGGGGCTCACCCTACCACCTCATCAAGTCGATCTCATCGACGTTTACCGATGAGCGGCTCCTGTACAGGCGGAGGATTATGGCCGCGGCCAGCGCCAACTCCGCGGCGGCGATGATTATGACGAAGATGACGATCACCTGCCCCAGGGCGCGTTGGGGCTCGGTGAAATCGACGAAGGCCGCAAAACCCACAAGGTTGACGCTGACGGCATTCAGCATCAACTCGATCGACATGAGAATCAGCACGGCGCTTTTCCTCGCCAGGACGCCGTAGAGGCCGATGGCGAACAGGCCCGCGCTCAGCACCTGAAAGTGGGCCAGCTCAATCACTCGCGGCCACCACCACCGGCAACCATGACCACGGTCCCTATAAGCGCCACAAGCAGCACCAAGGAGGCGACCTCGAAGGGGACGGCCCACTGCGCGAACAAGGCCCTTCCCAACGTCTCAAACTCTATGCCCTGCCGTTCGGCGGTGCGCACCTCGGTGAGGAGCACCGAGGCTGCCAGGAGTCCGAACATGACCATGGCCGTCACGGCCGCGAGAGGCCACTGCCGGTTATCGGAAAGGTGCTCGAAGTCTTCAATGCGGGTGAGCATGAGCGTGAACAGCATGACGATGATGATGGCTCCCCCATAGATGAGCACCTGCACCAGTGCCAGGAACTCGGCGAACGCCAGCAGGAACAAGCCCGCCACTCCCAATAGTGCCACCAGGAAGTGCGAAGGCCGCGTAGATGATGTTGCGTGTCATTACCACTCCGAGGGCGCCCCCCAATGTGAGCGCCGCCGTGATATAGAACAACGCCAGAGAAGCTGACATCTCCGTCACCCCGCCGTTTATTCGTCCTGCACGCTCATGGCCCTAGCTATGCCTGTCGCCGCTATGGCGCGGTCTGCCCGCGGTGGCAGCCCGCCGAATAGATCATGTCGAGGTCGCCGAAGGTCCGGCCGGCGCCACTTCCTCGCCAGAATTGCCGGGCCGCTAGGCCTGAGACCAAATCCCCGAGCAGAATACACCTTCACGGTCATTCTTTCCATGCTCGTGTGTCAGGGCCGACCAGCGCAGCTCGTTAAACCGGACTGACCAGGTGATCACGATGTTGATGAACGACAGCGGCACCAACATCTTCCAACCAAAGGCCATCAGATGGTCGATGCGGATACGTAGTAGCGATTATGAATCTGGGACCACCGGTAGGGGGCCGGAGGTATTCCACATTCGTCAGGCGTGTTTTTGATGGCGGAGGAACGGTTGGGAGCCATGAGGAAGGACATCACGAACATCGCGCAAACGGCGGCGAGACCGACGCCGACCACTATCAGGACCACGCTCCAGTTTGGCGGATAACCACTGGCAATTGTTGTCCCAGCCCAGGTGCGTTCCTAGACTCAGCGTATCATCGGCGGAGGTATCTTCAAAAAGTGTGTAAACAGTCAGGCGGTGTACCCTCTCTCTGAACAACACGGGCTCGAGGCCCAAGAGAGGAGATAGACCGCCCATGAGGAAGGAAAGCACTGAGAGTAGGTCGGAGTCAAGGCCGGAGTGGGAGCAGTTGGAGGATTGGGTGCGAAGCCAGGTCCAGAGGCTGATCCAGGAGTTGCTGGAGGAGGAGGTGACGGCGTTTCTGGGAAGGGCGAAGTCGGCGCTCAGATCCGACTCGGACAACGATACCGGCTATCGGAACGGATACGGCAGAGCCCGGAGGCTTACGCTGAGTTCGGGAACGATACAGCTGAGGCGGCCGCGAGTCCGCGATACCGAGGAGCAGTTCGAGAAGCCGGCTGCTGCCGCTGTTCGTCAACAGGACCAGGAAGGTTGCTGAGTTGATCCCCGAGCTGTACCTGCACGGTCTATCCGAAGGCGACTTCGATCTGGCTTTGCGGGGGCTGCTGGGAGAGGACGCACCGGTATCGGCGAGCACGGTGGCCCGGTTGAAGGATAAGTGGAACGATGAGCTTGCCCAATGGCGCAGCCGGCCCCTCGATGACCTGGAAGTGGTCTACATGTGGGTGGATGGACTATGAGGCCGGATAGTTTCGCTGTTCCCGGATACAGGGAGTCCACAGGCTTGAGCTGCCCGAGGCTGGTGGTTGGAGACGGACACCTGGGCATCTGGGGAGCTCTGCGCAACGTCTATCCGCAGGCGGCAGAGCAACGCTGCTGGAACCACAAGATCGTAAACGTGCTCGCCAAGCTTCCAAAGCGACAACAGGACCAGGCCAAGCTCATGCTGCGTACTATCCCCTACGCGCCGACTCGGACAGAGGCTGAGCGGCTCAGGACGGTGTTCACCAGGTGGTGCGGCGACCATTCCTACGAGGCGGCCTCAGAGGCCTTGGAGCGGGACTGGGACCGCATGGTCACCTTCTATGACTTCCCAAAGGAGCACTGGGGGCACCTTCGCACGACGAACCCGGTAGAATCACCCTTCGCGGCCCTCAGGCTTCGGACCGATGCCGCCAAGCGCTACAAGAGGGTCGATCGGGCGATAGCGGTGATCTGGAAAATGTTGATGGTCGCCGAACAGCGCTTCAGGCGTCTGAAGGCCCCTGAGTTGATCGAAGACGTCTATCTCGGTGCACAGTATGCGGATGGAATCGCCATTGAATCAACGGCTGAGAAGGTCGCCGCCTGATGTCGTTTACACACCTATTGACGTAACCTCCTTCGGCGTGTGCTTGAAGACAACGTCAGTGGGTCAAAATGCCGCCGTTTTTTTTGCGCCAAAACAGGATATCGTCACTAGATATAGGTTAATGACCAATCGTGGTCACCAGATGCGGCAAATTGATATTCTACTTGTCACCGCCACGTCCATTTGATACTATGAGGCCGGATAGTTTCAAATGGCTTATCATTTGCAAGTGGAGTATCTACGTTGATCAGCGAACTGGCCAACAGCCCTTGCGGACATCTCGTGCCGATCGAAGATGGCCATATGGCGTTCGTTCCGGACCCTCTGCCCCGGCATCTTAGCCTGGATTCCTCCCTAGTCTACCACCTTGACGAAGCCACGCGGGCGGTTGCAACTCTTGCTGCAGTTGGGGAGACCATCCCCAACCCCCACCTGCTCACTGGACCATTCATGCGACGCGAAGCGGTTCTATCGTCTCGCATCGAAGGCACCCAGGCCTCTTTGTCGGACTTGTACCTTTACGAAGCATCACGACGAGCCACGGGAGATGTACTAGAAGTCTATAACTACGTCAGGGCCCTTGAGGAGGGTCTGGCTCTCCTTGACAAGTTGCCGATAAGTTTCCGACTGATCAACAGCGTTCATTCTACTTTGTTGGAAGGTGTGAGGGGGCAGGAGAGGCGCCCCGGGGAGATTAGGGCCGAGCAAGTATGGCTTGGCTCACAGGGGACGCCAATAGGGAATGCTCGTTTCATTCCCCCTCCTGCTAATCTCGTTCGTGAATTGATGCTGGGCTGGGAAAAATATGCCAACGAAAACGTGCAGGTCCCTCCTCTGGTGCAATGCGCACTACTCCATTATCAGTTTGAGGCAATTCATCCGTATCTGGATGGTAACGGGCGAATGGGTCGGCTCCTCATAATTCTGTTCCTTTGTTCTAGGCGCATCTTGACAAGTCCTCTACTTTACCTGAGCGCCTATTTCGAACGGAATCGTCAAGAGTACTACGATCAACTTTTGCAGGTCAGCGCTACCGGCAATTGGGATGTGTGGCTACACTACTTTCTGAGGGGCGTCGCCGAGCAAGCCGGCGATGCGCTAGTTCGTACTCGGCAGGTGCGAGAGTTGCAGGCCAACTACAGGTCCATGTTGCAGGAGAAACGCGAATCAAGCAATGCATTACGCTTGTTGGACTTCCTATTTTCATCGCCTTACATGACGACCCCGTGGGCTTCACATCTGTTGGGCGTAACGAGTGCGGGTGCGCGAGGCATATTGGAGAGGCTAGTGGATGCCGGCATACTAGTGGCCTTATCAGAGTATTGGCCACGGCAATACGTAGCCAGAGACCTGCTCAAGATTATAGAGGCCGACAATTCCACAGCTACGTGACGCTGATCACCTTTCTGACCGTCACGATGAGGCTATCCAGTTGTCGATGGCGGGAATCCCGAGCTGCCCTATCTACTCCGCCCAAAAAACCGCGCCAGCTCGTCCCTCTCGAATCTCGGCAGCTTTCGCCTGCCCTGGGGAGTCCGGAGTTTGAGTCCCTTTTCCGGTGCCGTGACGCGCCCTATCTCATAAGCTGCGATGCCCTCCAGCGCCAGTGCGTCAATTAGCCCGGATACGTCCGCCGGCGCGACAGCCGCCAGCAACGATCCCGAGGCGATCAGTCCCAAGGGGTCGAGCCCGAGCGCGCGGCAGAACTCTTCACACTCCGGCAGTACGCGCACCTGTTCTCCATCGACATCGAGGCCGACGTCCGCAGCCTGGGCCATCTCCAGCAGGCCAGTGGCGAGTCCCCCTTCGGTGGGGTCGTGCATGGCGTGAACTTCGGCCGTGTCGCAGGCGACGGACGCCTCCCGCGCGATGCTGATACCGGGGGAGAATAGTAGCTGCCTGGCCCGCTCAATCGATTCCTGGCTCACACTGGCCGCCCGAAGCGCGTCCGGCGCCTCCCGCGCCAGAAGGGAGGTACCCTCGATGGCGATACCTTTGGTAAGGACGATGCTGTCGCCCGGCCTGGCGCCGGAGGTCAGCACCACCCTGTCCTTGGCCACCTCACCGAGCATGGCGCCCACAGCTATGGGACGGGGCAGATCATATGTGACCTCGGTGTGGCCGCCAACCAGGGCAACGTCCATTGACTGGCACGCCTCCAGCAATTGGTCGAATATGTCCTCCACGACGCGCGGCGCCGTTCCCTCGGGAAGCAGCAGCGTCACCATGAGCCATCTGGGCGTGGCTCCCATAACCGCCAGGTCGTTGGCGTTGACCTGTAACAGGTACCAGCCGATGTGGTCTGTGGCAAAGGTAATGGGGTCGGTCTTGGCGACCAGGTACTTGTCGCCGAAGTCGATGAGAGCGGCGTCCTCGCCCGGCATGGGGCCGAGGACGACCCGCGGATCGCGTATGTCGATCTTGCCGAGAAGCCGGGACAGGTATTCGAGGGGGAGCTTTCCCGCTTGCATCCGAATCGCTCCGTGACGGGGGAGTCAGATACGCTCCAACAGAGCAATAGCCTCAGGGTTGCTCGCAAAGACGACCGGTGCACCCTTTCTCCAGGAGCGCTCTCCCGGAATCGGCCGAATATCCCTGTCAATGCTATCATAGGCGGTGCATGATCAAAGCCGTCTTTTTCGACGTGTACGGTACCCTCGCCGGCTTCCAGCCCTCGCGCTACGAGGTGCAGTCACGGGCGTGCGCAGACTTTGGGATCCAGGTCACCCCCGAGGGCATCTTGAGGGGATACGCCGCCGCCGATGCCTACATGAGCGAGCAGACCGCCCTGCGCCCCTTACGGCTCCGAGACGCCGAGGAGCGCGAGGCGTTCTTCGCCGAGTACGAGCTACTTGTGCTGCGGGGCAATGGGATCGAGGTCAGCAAGGCTCAGGCGCTCGATATCTGGCGTAGCCTGCGCAAGATCCCGTACGCGCTGGTGGCGTTCGACGACGTGCTCCCCGCACTTCGGCAGCTCAAGCCAAGGGGGCTGACGCTGGGCCTGATCTCGAATATCGACCGCGACGGCGCCGAGCTTGCGGAGAGCCTTGGGCTGGCGTCCTACCTCGACTTCACGGTCACGTCGGGCGAGGTGGGCGCGGAGAAACCAGACCCCACCATCTTCAGGGCGGCGCTGGCCAAGGCATGCGCACAGCCGGGAGAGACGATTCACGTGGGAGACCAGCCGTCATCGGACGTTGAAGGCGCTCAAGGCGCAGGCATCAGCCCGGTGCTGCTGGACCGAGACGGCAACCACAAACGGTTCGACCGGTGCCCCCGCATCGAGGGCCTCCTGGAGCTGCCGGCGCTGCTTGAGGACTGGGGTACGGGGTAGAGGGCAAAGGGTAAGGGGTAGAGGGTGCGGTCACTCCGTCGAGGCCTGGTCTTGTAGCTCACGCAGGTGGCGAGCGAACCCGCCCTTCGGCATATCGACGTCCAGATGGCCGAGCATCTTCCCCTCCTCAATGGCACGCACAATCTTCGCGCCATGGCACAGCCCGATTGGCAGCAGGCGGTCCGCCGCCGCCTGGGATGCCTCCGCGAGCACTCCGTATGCGGTGTATCCGCCCTCGCCGTCCAGCACTTCTGATGGCTTTATTGGGCGCTTGGCGACCGCCACCACCTCCCCCACCTGCCCGTTAGGGGCGCCCGTGGCCTCGCCGTAGAGAAAGGCCCTGGCGATGGAAACCGGCGCCTCCATCCCCACCAGATGGTAGGGCCGGTACATCACAGCGTACGTGCCGAAGGGGTCCATGGCGACGCCGTACTCCTCCAGGCACCCACGCAGGTACGGGCTGTCGCTGGTAATCACCACGAAAACGCCCCATCGAAGGGAGTGGGGGACCTCGGTCCCGTCCCGGCGGAGGGAGCTCACCACCTCCACGACCCCTTTTCGCGAGAGGATTCCGCCGTCCTCGGCAGGTATCAGCGTTGCGGGCAGCTCCTCGATGCTGACGGGTGGGAAGTGCATTGCCGGCACGTCGGGCACGAGGCCCGTCATGTTGGCCACCGCGCACATCTCCACCGCCGACTTGGTGCCGTCCAGGAAAGAGTTATACATCTGAGGGTTCAGGTCGCCGGCGGCGGCCTCCTGTGGGGAGTAGCCGTAGCGCATCAGGGCGTCGTCCGGGGTCCCCTTCCGGTACTCGGGCAGGAACTTGGTCCCCTTGCCAGCGGCCACGACCTCGAATCCCAGGCTGGTGGCCCAGTCGTACAGCTCCTCGATGACCGCCGGCTGGTCGCCATATGCCAGGCTGTACACAACACCGGCGCTGTCCGCCATCCGCTTGAGAATGGGCCCCACCAGCACGTCGGCCTCAACGTTCACCATGACGACGTGCTTTCCGGCCATTATCGCCTCAAAGGCGTGTCGCGCACCCGCGTCCGGGTTGCCGGTGGCCTCCACGACCACATCCACGTCTGCGCGAACGGCGATCTCGATGTTGTCCGTCGCGACCGGCTTTCGCCGAGCGATGGCGTCGTTGGCTTCGGAGAGACGACCGCCTGCTGTCATCCCGTCGATGTCGTAGCCCGCCCGCTGGAGCGAGTCGATCGCGCGCTGTGGGTCGAGGTCGCAGGCGACGGCCAGGTGCATGCCGGGCGCGCGCAGTATCTGGGCCGCCATCATCGACCCGAAGCGGCCACATCCGATAATGGCCACCCGGATGGGACTGTTCGCCTCCTCCAACGCCATTAGACGCTCACGCATTTCGAGCGCATCTCCAGATGTGATTCAGCGCTGGCTAACAACGGAGCCCATCAGCCTCGGGTGGACACGCCCCCATCGGACCCAGATCCCCTGCACCCCAGACCCTGTCCCCGGTGGCCCGCACCCTATCCCTTGACACCAACCCTCAGCTCCGCCTCCAACCGCTCAGTGAACTCCACCAGCCTGCCGACTCCCTCCATGAGGGAGCTCTCCCAGTCGCCCTGCAGCTCGCCGAGGTCCAAGCGTATCTGGGAGTGTCCCACGTCAAATCCGAGTGGCAGGACCCTCTGCAGCGCTCTCCTCGCGTCACCGACCTCCTGATGCAGCCGCAGCACGATCTGCCCGTCCTCTCTGGTTATTGACTGGACCCCACCCCGCCGGGCGCGCGCTTTCAGGCGGACCACGTACAGCAAGTTTTGCACCTGCCAGGGCAGAGGGCCAAAGCGGTCGAGCAGCTCGCTCTCCATGGAGTCAGCGTCGAGGGACACCGTGATGGCGGCGAGCCTGCGGTATATGTCCAACCTGGTCGTCAGGTCCGAAATATAGATTTCCGGTATGTTTGCCGGAATTCCCAGGTCCACGCTGGACTGGGCGTCGGGCGCGGGCTCAACGGCGGGCGCCCTACCATCGCCTCCGTCCTTCAGGCCGACGTCCTGACCTGAGGCGTCTGCCTCTTCCTCAGCTCTCAGCTCCTTTACCGCCTCCGCGAGTAGCCGCGTGTAAAGGTCAAACCCGACGGCATTGATGTGGCCGCTCTGCGCCGCTCCCAGGACGTTGCCCGCGCCTCGAATCTCCAGGTCCTTCATGGCGATGCGGAAACCCGCCCCCAGCTCGGTGGCGGCCAACATAGTCGTGAGTCGCTTCTCAGCCGCCTCAGATAGGCCTTTGGAGGGCGGAATCAGCAGGTAGGCGTAGGCGCGGCGCGAACCCCGGCCCACCCGCCCACGCAGCTGGTAAAGCTGCGCTAGGCCGAAGGTGTCTGCCCGGTTCACGATCAGCGCGTTGACGTTGGGGATGTCCAAGCCGGACTCGATAATTGTCGTGCACACCAGAACATCGTTCTTGCCATCGGCGAAGTCGATCATCGCCTGCTCCAACTGGTCCTCAGGCATCTGGCCGTGAGCGACGCCCACCTCCGCCTCCGGCACCAGGCGCCGAATTCGGCCTGCCATGTAGTCGATGTTATGCACCCTGTTGTGCAGGAAGAAGACCTGGCCCTGCCGGTCGATCTCACGTCGAATGGCCTCCCTGATGAGCTCGTCGCTGAACTCTGACACGTAGGTCTTTATGGGCAGGCGCTCTTCCGGCGGAGTGTCGATGGTACTCATGTCGCGGATTCCCACCAGCGACAGGTGCAGCGTCCTGGGAATCGGCGTTGCAGTCAGCGTCAGCACATCCACCTCGTGGCGCATTTGCTTCAGTCGCTCCTTGTGGGCGACCCCAAAGCGCTGCTCCTCGTCGATGATGACCAGCCCCAGATCCTTGAAGCTGACGTCTCTCTGGATGAGCCGGTGGGTCCCCACGCATATGTCGATCCTGCCGCTGGCAAGGCCCTCGACGATGCAGCGCTGCTCTTGGTCGGTGCGGAACCGGCTCAGCACGTCGAGGGTAACGGGGTACCCCCTGAGCCGCTGGGAGAAGGTAACGTAGTGCTGCTGGGCCAGGACAGTTGTGGGGACCAGGATCGCCACCTGCCTCCCGTCCATCACCGCCTTGAAGGCGGCGCGCAAGGCGACCTCGGTCTTGCCGTAGCCGACGTCGCCGCAGACCAGACGGTCCATCGGCCTAATGGCCTCCATATCGGCTTTGACCTCTACGATGGTCTCCCGCTGGTCAGGGGTCTCCTCATAGGGAAAGGAGTCTTCAAGCTCGGCCTGCCACGGCGTGTCTACGGCACATGCACGGCCCTCGACCAGGTGGCGGGAGGCGTAGAGTGTGAGGAGCTCCGCCGCCATGTCCCGAGTCGAACGCGCAACTCGTTCCTTGGTGCGCCGCCACTCCTGGCTCCCCAGGCGGGTCAAGGCTGGCGCCCGGCCCATCGGCGCGACGTACGGGGTCACTCGGTCCAGGTGGTCCGTCGGCACGTAGAGCTTGTCTCCCTGGGCGTACTCAAGTATCAGATACTCCCGGTCACCCTCATCACTGTCGGTGCGTCCGGTGCCCGTGAACCTGGCGATTCCATGCTCAACGTGCACGACGTAGTCTCCGGGCCTCAGCTCGGAGAAGAGCGACTCCATTCTCGCGGGCTGGCGTCTCGAGGCCCTGCGCTGCTTGGCCACGCCAAATATCTCGGCGTCGCTGAAGACCACCAGCTTGCGACCACCGACCGCCATCAAGAAACCCTGGCTCAGCCCGGCGCCCGACGGCTGCAGCACCGTAATCGAGCCAGGCGCCGGCGGGTGCTCCAGGGACCCGGGTAGATTCGCGCTTACTCCGTATTCGTCCAGGATCTCTCCCAGCCTTTTGGCCGCCGAGGTGACGGCCACAACCCGATGCCCATCTGTGGCCAGCTCCTCCACCTCTCCAACAAAGCTGTCCAGCTTCCCCATGTATTCAGGTGGCGAGCTGAAAGGGAGGTGAAAAGCGTCCCGGTGTGTCAGCTCACGAGTCCCCCAGGGCGTAACGTCCAGGCGGCGGCCGAGGCGGTTAGCCCTCTCCTGGGCCTCGGTCCATAGGAGGTGAGAAGATGGGAAGCTCACCGGCAGCTCCCCCCGTCGCTCCTTGATCTCCCGCAGCTGATGAGCGCGCTCGTCGGTGGCCCAGGCCGCCTCCTCTATCTCGTAGGGTCGGTACATCACCAGGACTGCGTCATCGGGGAAGTAATCAATTAAAGAACCCCGGTTAAAGAAGCCGGAGTAGAACTCAAGGTCCTCGACATCGTAGCCCTCCAGCAGCCGGTCGAACTCAATGGAGAGCCGTTGGCGCGCGGTGGAAACGCAGCCCGAGATATCGAGGGAGGCGATCAGTTTATCCAGGACTTCGTGGTCTGACAGTCCAGGGAGGGTTTCCTGGGCAGGCATGATGGCGACCGAGTCCACGAGCGACGACGAGCGCTGGGTCACCGGGTCGAAAAGGCGGATGCTGTCAATCTGATCGCCCCAAAGCTCGATTCGGGCGGGCGATTCTGAGCCGGGGGAAAATATGTCCAGGATACCTCCTCGCCGGCTGACCAGACCCGGCGCATCCACTGCGGGCTCGAGCCGGTATCCCATCCGCCGCCACAGGTCCAGTACCTCGTCCGGGGTCACACTCTGGCCGACCTGCAAGCTGTGAGCGCTGGACTCGAAATCGCCCCTGTCGACGGTCTTCTGGACGATGGCGGCGGCCGACGCCACTGCCATAATTCGCGGACCCCCACCTGCCAGTTTGGAGAGCGTGAGCAGGCGCTGTTGGGTTGTGCCCACGTCGGACGCCACCCGCTCAAACGGCTGGGCCTCGGTCTCCGGGAAGTGGAGCACCGCCGCCTCATCGTCGCTCCACGTGACCAACTGCTCGTGAAGTCGGCGGGCGTCCTCCGGTCTGGGCGCGATGACCAGCATGGGTGCGTCGACTCTGCGACACAGCGTGGAAAGGGCGAAGGGCGTGGCGTCCGCCAACACCTGCACCCTGACGCTGGCGTGTTCCCTGTCCAGCGACTTGACCAGCCGCTCAAATTCCGGGACCGACTCCAGCAGTCCCCCCAATATGCTGAGACCCATAACGCTCCCCGCCTAAACGCCGAAAGGGCCAGACCGCTATGGCCGGTCTAGCCTCGCTCTCCATTCTAGCATGGTAGCTACAGAACGACAAAGGACGCCAACGGACTAATAGCATATCCGATGACCGCGGCAGCCCGATACGTGACCCAGGCATCAATGACCGGTGGGGCTTTAGCCGCCAGGCTTGCGCAGCAGGTAGATGATGAACTCTGGGACCCTGAGATTATCGGCAACCTTTGGAAAAGAAGCGGCCTGCTCCTCTGTCGGCTTAGCCCGAATCCACCGAAGGACACCGATGGACGGCGTGAGGAAAGCGGAAGGGGGGTGAGGGAGCTACAGGGGAAATAGCCTGGGTTCCATTTGGGGTAGGGAGGTCGGCGGACGGTCTTCATCGCCGCACAGGGGCCCCTATGGCCGTCTGCGGGAGCTGCGATGCGCGGGATGGCGAGAGAATACGCAGCAGGGAACTCTCTCGGACCGGGCTGGCACGAGTCTGCGGGGATCTTCGGTTGTCCGGTGGGTGGGTCGGTCGCCGACGGTGCCGTCAGGCCGGGAGTGGAATGGCTCGCAGCCGGGCCAAGGCGCGGCTGAACTTCTCAGCCCAAGGCCAGCGATCCGGAAGATGCAGGGTCAACCGGCGTGCCGAGCGGGTGAGCCGTCCGGCCAGGGAGAAGAACCGCCGCCGGAGGGTCTTGGTGGTGGCTATCCGCTCTCCCAGACCGATCCGCGCCGTCCAGCGGGCCAGGTTGTGGGCCATCGTCTGGACGGCCAGCCAGGCGCCGTTGGCGGCGAAGCGGCCCGAGGGGAGATGGTTCAGCCCGACGCCGTACTTGAGGTCGCGTATGGCATTCTCGATCTCGGCGTGGCGGCGATGGTCAGCCTCCAGTTCGAGCAACTCCCCGTCCCGGTCGGTGATGAAGCCATGATAGCTGTATTTGGCGAAGAGGGCCAGTTGGGAACCGGGCGTCGGCTTCACCCGCCGGACGATGAGCCGTACCGGCGCGGCGTCCGCCTCGGCCTGGAAGGGGGTGCAGGTGGTCTCGGCCACATCGGCGGCGCCGTCCATCCAGTAAGGAATCGGCGTCCAGGCATCTTCGGGTATCGCCTCGATGAGATTGTGCAGGCTTTTGTGCTGGCGGATGGTGATGGAGAAGCGGACATCCATCTTGCGGCAGACGGATACCACGCCATGAGTGTAGAACCCGCTGTCGGCCCGTAGCGTGAGTCGTCCGTTGGCCCCGGCGTAGCGCACCCGTCCCACCGTCTCCCGCAGGAAGTGGGCGGCGCCGCGGGCGGTGTTGGCCCGGCCCTCGCGCAGCCGGGACATCAGCACGTCTCCGGTGCCGGCGGCGATGGCCAGCAGCGGGTGGTAGCCCCGCTTGCCGGTATAGCCGTGGTGGCGGGCGCCCTCCTTGGCCAGTCCGTAGGTCTCGCAGATGGTGGAGTCCAGGTCAATGGTCAGGGGCCCGTCGCCGGGTCCCGCCCCGGCCTGCCAAGCCCGGGCCAGCAACTCGCGGCTCACCCGGTCGAGTTGACGGACGTGGCCCCACCGGAAGCTGCGCAGGAAGGTGCCCAGGGTGGATGGCGCCTTGACCGTGCCGCCCAGGGTGCAGGCCGTCCCCCCGGTGCGCAACACATCGGCGTCGTCAATGCAGTCGCCCCCAGCCAGCGCAGACGCCACCAGCGTCATCATCTTGTCGCTCGTGTTCGCCCGCCCCGGGGCATCGCCCAGGTCGAGGCGCTGCCGGACGAGTTCGGGCAGGCCGAGGTGCCGCGCCAGGGTGGCCGGAAGGAGCAGCCCGGCATTGGCCACCAAGCGGCGGTCGTCGAAGGTGATTTGGATCCGGTCGGGGTGGTTGCGTGGCAGCATCTACTGGGTGCTCCTTTTCCGGGGCCGTTTTTTTGCTACAAAACCATTATCCCAGAAGCACAGGAGCACCTTCTTGCCGCCTCAGGACGCTAACCCGACGCCCTCCTTCGGTGGATTCGGGCTTAGGCTCCCTAATGCCTTCGAGGAAGAAGCCGGCGTCCAGGAACGCGTTGACGTAAGTCGACATGGTGCGGTGGAAGTTGGTTATTTCCTCATCCCACAAAGGCAGCGTCCGGGGCCCCTCGTCGAAGTAGTCGTCCAGCTTGTAGTGCAGTTTCTCCCGGGCGTCCCTTAGCCATCCCGCAAAACTCGCCGTCACCATCGGCTGTAGATTGCAGGCGATGAAGCGGCCCCCCGCCGTCAGCACTCTGAACGCCTCTCGGATGGCACGCTCAAGGTCCAACACGTCGACAAGCGTAACGTAAGAGACTCCAAGATCGAAGGCCGCGTCGGGCAGGCCGTCGAGGTCTTCCATATCCCCTTCTAGGTACACCTCATCGCGGACTCGATGCGCCTCTGCGTGCTCGATGAATCGCCGGCACAGATCGATCCCGGTGACCCGGGCCCCGCGCTCCGCGAGCATACGGGAGAACCGGCCCTCACCGCACCCCAGATCGATAACCGTCATCCCTGATACCTCACCTACGGTATTGAGCATCCACGAGTCCAGCAGTCCCTCCCGATGCTCGTTTTCTCCTTTGCTCCCCACGGCCACGATCCAGTCCTCGGCGACCGCAGCCCACTGGGTTCTCATCAGCTCTTTCAATGTGGATTCATCTGTCATGAGTTCCTCATAGCCAGATTAGGAGCTAACAAATCGATAGCCGTACGATACTAGATGATGGGGTACTGACAGTTTCTAGCTAAACGTCCAGGGTCATGAGCTCGTCCGAGAACACCACCTCGCCGTCGTAGATGGACTTGATATCGCCGATCCCTTTCTCCATAGGGCCGTGCCCCGCGAGATGAGGGCCGATATGCACCAGCACCAGCTTCTTGACCCCGGCCTCCTGCGCCATGCGGGCCGCGCCGGTCGTGCCGCATTGACGCGGCGCCTCGCCATTCTCCTCCATCGTCTCCTGGTCGTCCCAGCACATGCACAGCATGACATCGGCGTCCGTGGCCAGCTCGACGACCGACCGGCACGGCTCCGTATCACCGGTAAACACCATGCTCCCTTCGGAGCTGTCCAGACGGTAGGCCAGCGAGTCGAGCCAGGGCTGGACGTGCTCGGCCTGCGCCGCTGTGACCTCCCAGTCGGAGGCCGAGTACACCCTGCCGGGCCCCACGTCCTTCGCGAATACATCCGGCGGCTTACGGGGGAGCACGCCCCCTCGGTTCATGTACACCTGCTGGCTGATGGGATGGTTCACCCGCGCCTTCCAGTCGTGGGCGAAAACACCGTTCTCGCCAAGTATTCCCTCGGTGATCTTCTCCGTCAGGCTCGGTCCGTATACCTGGAGCCGGTTCTCCTTGCCGATGCTCTGGTCCCAGCGGCACAGCAAGAAGCATGGATAGTCCACGTCGTGGTCGAAGTGGTGGTGCGTGAAGAAGAGATAGTCGATCTGTGTGGGCCACAGCCCGGCCTTGACCAGCTTATACGTGGTCGCGGGGCCGCAGTCCACCATGATTTCCACGCCGGCAACCTCGACCACGTACGAAGAGCCGAACCTGGTGGGTGTTGGAGTCGGGGTGCCCGCGCCGAGCACGTGTATTCGGGCCATTGCTGTGTGTTACCTCCAGATGGATGGGGAGAGTGTAGCGGTTCCGTCGAGGCGGAGGCAAGGATGCAGCACAGACGAGACCCCTCTCGCGCACCCTTCGACGGGCTGGGGTGAAAGGGCAATGGATTGCGGCGAGCTCTCAGGAAATGATTCGGAGCCCGCTGCCGCGCAACACCTCAGCGGTAGGACAGCACCCTGACCCCTGTACCGTCCGGCATCAGCAGTACGTTCGGGCCGGCGGCGGCGCTTGTGCGATGGGCCAGCGCCTGAAGTCCGTCGTCTGTCAGGTCAGGGAGGCTGGCATCGGGGTCGGCCCAGTGCAGCAGGCTCACGCTGTAGCCCAGCGCGGCCTCCAACTCTCTCAAAAAGCCCACCCCGCCATCGCCCACGAGCACCGTCACCGCCTTCCGCTGGTGGCGCCCCACCACCACGCCGTCCTGGGGCGCCGCGCGCCGGTCCGCCCTGTAGACCATCCAGTAGTAGGGAAGAAACACCGCCGCCGGCACCATAAACTCTATCGCGAACCTTGCGTCACGAACAGTCTGGCGGGACACCTGGTTGTCCAGCACGTCTCTAAGCAAGAAGAATATGATCGCGCTCACGCTGCTCACCAGCACAAGTATTCCCGCTCCCAGCACGGCGAAAATGAACTGGCGGCGAGCGGGGCTGGTCAGCTCCACCACGTCTCCAGAGCTCACCCGTCGTTGAATGGCCACCCAGTGGTACAGCCAGATGGGGCCTCCCAGCACGCCCAGGGCGACGCTTAGCGCGATGCCGTTGCGCCACAGCTCTTGCCCGAGAATGACGCGCTCGCCGCTCTCGATGAAAATCAAGATCGCGGTGCTCACTAGGCTCACCATGGCCGCGGCGAGCGTCAGTAGGCCCAGGAGCGCCAGCGCATATGGGTACGATCTGCGGGCCCCAACCGACTCCGGGCTGGGCGCGGCAGCCGCCCACCAGGTCGCCTGGGAGTGATATGCCAGAATGCCACCTCCCACCATGATTGACGCCAACGCACCCGGCAGGAACCTGAAATGCTCCGCCGCCGACTCGTCGTCAGGCACGCCAAATGCCCAAACCAGGACGCCGTAGAGAACGATTGAAGCGGCGATGAGCACCGTCACGATGCTGCCAAATATCGCCAGGGCATAGAGGTAGAGCTGCCTTAGCACTGACTCGAAGTCGTGCCGTGCCAGGCGGAGCCAGTGCAGGCCCCACACGAGGCCCGCGACCAAGAGCAGACTCAGGGAATCCCTCGTCGACGGTGTCCAGAGGCCGGCTTTGTCCAGCAGGGGCCGGGAGGTCAGGGCATCGTATGCCTCACGCAGGACCGTGTGCGTGACTTGACCGAGTCCCACCGCAACCGCGACCAGCGCCCCGGCCGACACCAGGTAGAGATACATCCGTCGGACGGCGCGAGTCTCGGGGCTCGGCTGCCCCTCCCGGCCCTCCAAGCGCCAGTGGAACGCCCACACTCCAGCCCACACTACGATCGCGGCCCAGGGATACCCACTGAAGGACTCGGTCCGAAAGGCCCAATGGAGCCATTGCACGGCAGCCGTCATGCCCAGGCTGACCGCAACCCCGAGCACGATGTAGATGTAGGCCTTGCGCTCCACGGAGCGGGTCTCGACCGCCAGCTCCCGCACATGCCTACCGATCATGCGCCAGTGCAGCGCCCAGAGCGGCAGGCCGACGATGGTCAGAGACAGACCGACGGCGAGACGGGTCCGCGATGGGTAAATAACGTCGACTCCCACCAGGGCGTCGAGCACGAACTGCGCGATCTGCACGACGCCGTTGGCGGCCATCATCAGCGCCACAAAGGACACTATGTAGAAATACAGACGTCTGAGGGTGCCTATTCCGGGGTCGATCTCCGCAAACTCACGGCGGCGGCGCGTCAGGGAAACGATCCCGTACGCTACCGCGGCAATCATGCCCACAAGGACTAGGAGCGAGATGAGTGGGAATAAGATATCTGGCATATTCTCTCCGTCGTAGGCCGGTCCATCTGCCCCCGGCGCCAGCCCCCAGCCGGTGCGATCTGAGGCATAGCCCTGGCCTGGGACCGAATCCGCTGGGTTACCCTATGGAGATGGCGTGGGGGCCGGCGCCGGAGCGGGGACCGGCTCGGGCGCACGAGTCGGAGGTGCGGGCCTGGGGAGGGCGTCAGCGCAGCCGGAATATGGCCAGGCAACGCGATCAAGCCGCCACTCGCCGTCCTCCTTCAACAGCGTGTATCGCTCCTCACGAGAGCTATCGGACGTGCCAAACGGGCCACTTCGTTGAATGCTCGTTATGCGCACTGTCACGACCGCCGACCCGTCCAACAAGTTCGCGTCCACAAGGGTCACCCTGCTATCCGCGTACCGCCCAGCGCGTCCGAGGTCTCTGAAGGCGAGCTCCTCCACCGAACACTCGGTACGCCGCTCAGCCGATAGCAGGCTATGGACTGTTTTGAAGTCACCGTCTTCAAGCGCCGTCAAGTAGAGCTGCACCGCTCTCTCCGGGGTGCCCTCCGGCTGTGGCTCCGACCGCTGGGTCAGCGCCACTACGATGCTCGCGATAAGCAGCGTCGCAAGGAACCCCGCACCGCCTATCAACCATAGCTTGGGCATATGCAAAACTCCGTTGGATTTGGTGAGACTCGTATGTTTGGCTATGAGGGCCCTGCGTCAATGCTGGCTACGGGGTGTCGTGGCAGAGTCAATATACCAGTCCGCGCCTCCCGACGGAAGGTGCATTTGTACCAAAGATGCGTGGTAGGGTACTGAGCTGACAGGGTGCTGAAAAGCCCTTTTGACCATCCCCCTGACCCCCTTCCCTGGCCAGGCAGGGGGAAGAAATTATATCTGAGGGACACCCCATATTTCATCAGCCTGCTAAACGCCGACCTGAACGGACCATCCAATCAGCCTAGGCGACCCGCTTTCGGCGGCTGCGGAGGTAGTCCACCATGACGTACTCCCCCAGCCGGCCAGGCGTGGTGAAAAAGGCGCGGCCTCGGTTGATCCTGGTCATCCTGTCAATGAAATTCACCAGGTAGGGGTTCGTCGCCAGCATGAAGGTGTTGATGACTATTCCGGCCTGCGTGCACCGCTTGACTTCCTTCAGGGTCTCGTCGAGGGTGCGATAGCTAGGGGGATAGCTGAAGTAGGCGCGGGCCCCCTGCAGGTGAGCTGTGGGCTCGCCATCTGTGATCATTAGGACCTGTTTGGTGGCCACATTCCGCTTGGATAGGAGCTTCCGCGACAGCATGAATGCATGCTGCATGTTGGTCCCGGGCTCCCACTCGTTCCAGGTCACGTCGGGGAGGTCATCTCCCTTGATCTCCACTGCGTAGTCGGAAAAGCCGACGACGTAGAAGACATCCCTGGGGAACTGGCTTTGTATGAGCCAGTATAGGGCGAGGGCAACTTTCTTGGCCGCCGCGAAGCTGCGGAACATGCCCATGGAGCGGCTCTGGTCCAGCAGCAGCACGGTGGCCGCCTGGGCCAGATGCTCGGTGCGGTGCACCTCCATGTCCTCCACCCTGATGTGTACGGGGATGCTTGGCCCCTCGCGGACGACGGAGTTGAAGAGGGTCCGGTGCAGGTCAATGTCGAAGGGATCGCCGAACTCATAGCTTTTGGTCTCTGACGTGTGCTCGCCGCCCTCGCCCCGCTGGGGCAGCTCGTGAGAGCCGATACGGTCCTTCTTGATCGCCGAGAAGACCTCCCTCAGCGCCTGCTGAGCGAGTTTTCGCATCCCCCGAGGCGTCAGCTCCAGCCGGTCCTCCTTTCTCCGCAGGTACCCGGCCTCTCGCAGCTGCCGCACGATGTCCCGAAGTCGCTCGAGTTGCCGAAGCGCATCCTCACCGAGCTGCTCCCGTATTTTGTCCGCGTCTATCGCATTGATGTCCCCGCTACGCATCGCCTCCCGGATCTGCCTCTCCAGCTCGTCCATGTCCTGAAGCTGGCCCATCAGGCCCATCGCCTCGTGCAGCGCCGGCGACTCGTCTCCAAGGAACTGGAGCGCGCGACTCAGGTCATCGTAAGGGAGGAGCCGCTGCGCAAACGCCGCCAGCTCGGACAGCTCTCGCATCGTCTCGGCGTCGATGGCAAACGCCATTCAGCGACTCAAGCTCGCCGCGCGTCTCGGGCGTCATGCCGTCCAGCAGCGACTGCGTCTCGGCCATCTGCCTTTGAAGTCGTTCGATAAGCTCCTCCAGACTCTTTGGACGATCTGGGTCGAAATAGTGGCCGAACTGCTGGTCAAAGGCCTCGAAGTCCGGGTCCCGTCCCCCGGTGCGGTCGCGCAGCATCTGGTTGAGGGCCCGCAGCATATTCCCGAGGTCCTCCATCTGCTCCGGGCTCATCCGCTGCAGCTGGTCGCGCAACTCTTGGACGTAGTTATCCGCCATGCGCTGGCTGAGCATGTCCAGCAGCTCTTGAAACTTCCGCCGGGCCTCGGAGTCCATGAAATCGTACTCGTTCAGCTCCTTGATGGCGCCGGCGAAGCTCTCCGGCAGGCTGTCCAAAGTATCCCGGCTGCGCCGGGCCCGTTCCTCCAGCACGCGCATGGGCCCGCGGAGGTCTTGGGCCGTCTCCGGGGCCTCCGCAAGATGTTGCCAAGCCTCTCGAAGCCGCCCCTCGATGCCGCGACGCTCGGTGTCGACGACCTCCTGCAGCCTCTCTTTCAGCTCCTCCATTAGCGACTCGATATTGTGGCGCTCGAGCTGCTGCCAACGCTGACTCTTGAGGCGCTCCATCAGGTCACGCAGACCCTCAATTCGCTGCTCGCGCTCCTCACCCCGGATGCCTCGCTGGTAGAGATTGCGAAGGGCGCTCTCCAGTTCTCCGTAGGCGAGAATGTCGTCGGACAGTGCCTCCAGCAGGCTGTCTTCATCCAGATCGAAGACCTTCTGGCTGCCGTCCCAACGTGAATACTCGTAGGTGGCCAACCTGACCTCTCGTAAAGCGGTTTGAGGCTGTTTCTAGCCCGTATCTAGCCGTCCCCACTTCGGTCATCATACTACAGAGCCGTCTGGGCATGTTAGAATACGCCCGCGCGCTGACAAGGCCGTCCACCGAACGATGCAATGGGGTATTCAGAGCCTAGGGAGACCCGCCCATGAAAGTCACCGACGTCACGTCCCAGACATATCGCTGGAAGAGGGAAAAGCCCATCCGCAACGGCAGGTATGTGTACGCCGAAGCCGGCCTGAACGTCGTACTCGTCGAAACAGACGAGGGGATCACCGGCTTGGGATTCGGCGGCGGCCTCACCGACGACGGAGGGACCAATCGCAGTCTAGCGGCCCACTTCAGGCAGTACGTGGTGGGTAAGGACCCTTTCGACACCGAGAGGATCTGGGACGACATGTGGCAGCCCAAGCTGGTCGGTAGACGCGGGATAAGCACCCGGGTGATAAGCGCCATCGACATGGCCCTGTGGGACATAAAGGGAAAGGCGTGCAGCCTACCGGTCTACAAGCTGCTCGGGGGCTACACCGACAAGGTGCCAGTTTACATAGCCGGCGGCTACTACGAGGATGGCAAGGGGCTCGAGGAGCTGGCTGCGGAGATGGAGGAAAGCGTTTCCATGGGCGCCGCCGCCATCAAGATGAAGATCGGAGGCGCCACTATCAACGAAGACGTAGAGCGGGTCCGGGTCGTACGGGATGCCGTTGGCCCCGAGGTCAAGCTGATGGTCGACGCCAACTGCGCCTACCGCTTCTATGAGGCAATCGAGATCGCCAGAAAGATGGAGAAGTACGACATTTACTGGTTCGAGGAGCCCATCAACCCAGACGACTACCGGGGACACCAGTTGGTGGCGCAGGCCTCCTCGATTCCCATTGCCACGGGGGAGAACGAGTACACACGCTACGGCTTCCGCGACCTCATCGAGAACCGATGCGCGGCCATCTTGCAGCCCGACGCTCTGATCATGGGGGGCATCTCGGAGTTCATGAAGGTGGCGGCGATCGCCCAGGCCCACGACCTGCCCATAGCGCCCCACGGCAACCAGGATGTCCACGTCCATCTAGTGGCCGCGATTCCCAATGGCCTGACCGTGGAGTACTATCGAGGCTCGACGGACCCGATGTGGGACGAGATGTTCAAGGAGACGCTGCTGGTAGATGACGGATACCTGCATCCGCCGGACCGCCCCGGCCTGGGCATCGAGCTCAACGAAGATGCCCTTGCCCGGTACCGGATAGGGTAGCCACGTAGGGTGAGCACTCGGGATCCGCCATTGCCCCCGGAAGGATGCGATGCTGCGACGGCCAGAGTCGCCCTGGGAGGCGTGATCAGCGTCTTCCGGCTTGATCTCCCGACTGCTCCGGTGCCGCTTCAGCCTTAGCCCCCTCGGCGGCCTCCTCACCCTCCCCAAGCCCCTCTTCCAGCTCCTCAGCCACCTCCTCAATTCTCGGAGGCACGACGGTGGCGATCATCTCTTCAGGGGCCGTCAATATAGTGACGTCGGGTCCAGCCTGGAGGATGCCTACCCGTATGGTCTTATCGAAATTATCCAGCCCCGAGACATCCACGTTGAAGGAGGCGGGCATATTCATGGGGAGGCTCTCCACCCTGATGCTGTCCAGGCCTTGGAGTAGTATCCCTCCGGAGTCCTGAACCGCGGGCGACTCGCCCTCCAGGATGACCGGTACCTCCGCCGTAATCGTCTGAGACACGTCCACGCGAAGGAAGTCCACGTGAAGCAGGGCGTCCGTAACAGGGTGCCGCTGCACCTCTCGGACGAAGCAGATGTTTTCACCCTTCTGCTCCTCTAACTCAATCGCGATGGCAACGTTGCGCCCGGCGCGAGGGAGCAACCGGCGTAGGACTGCGGCCTCCACCTGCAGCGCCAGCGGCCCTATCCCCCGACCGAAGAGGTGCACCGGCACGACTCCATCGCGCCGCAGTGTCCTGACCTTCTTGCCCGTGACGGTCCTGGGCGATAGCTTCAGACTCAGGGTTTCCATCGTGTGATCCCCCCGCTTCCTTCAACGCTACAAGACAACGCCCCGACGCATCGGGGCTTCTGCCGCAATATTCTATCACACCAAGCAGATGGTGGGTCAAACTGAGCAGCAGCGCGGTAGTGCAACATCTTGCGTGTGCAGAGAGCGGGACGTATCCCTCCAGCGAGGCGTCCAAGCCGTGAGACGCTAGGTGCAGTGCGTGGGCTGTTAGGGGCCGCGATGCAGTGTGCGGCCCGGCGGAGCAGATGCTGGGGCTGCTTTAGCACCTGAGGGTGCCACCGGACCTGGATGGTGAGCAGCGGACCACCGCGCTGCCGCCGCCCGTCGCACCGGTGGGCGGCGGCCTGAAACCCGTTGGCACCCGAGGCCGGCAACCGCAGGACCCCGATGATCACACGCCGTCACTAAGGGCCGTTGACGGCCAAAAAGCGGCCAAGGGCTATGGGCCGCTGGAGGTCCACACGCCGGTTGCGGGGTCATAAATCTCGGTCGAAGCGTCGGAGCCACCTACGACGAGCACCCTGCCATCTCGCAAGAGCGTGGCAGTGTGCCGTGCGCGCCCGCCGGCCATGTCGCCTGCCGGAGACCAGGTGCCCGTGGCGGGGTCGTACAACTCCGCCGCGGCGACGTTCCCTCTCCTGTTAGTGCCACCCGTAGCCAGTACCCGCCCATCGTCCAGGAGAGTCGCAGAATGCAACATACGTTCTGCAGACATTTTCCCAGCGGAGACCCAGGTGTCTGTGGACGGGTCGTATAGCTCAGCGGAACTGGATGCTCCGCCTCCCGCGAAACCACCCAAGAGAATCACGCTCCCATCCGGCAGAAGCGTTACCGTGTGAGCATGGGTCGTCCGGATCATCGTGCCGGTGAGGGACCATTCCTTGGTAGCGGGGTCGTACACCTCCGCTCCCGCCGCCACCATGGGCATGACAACCCGTAGGCCGCCCGCCACCAACACCCTGCCGTCGGCGAGTGCCGTCGCGCCGTGGCCGCTGTGACCCTGGGTCATCGCGGCCGCAGGTGTTCCGGCGCGGGCATTTTGATCGAACGTCTCTGTGGAGGCAAGGGCGTCAACACCTTCGACCAGTGAGCCAATCGTTGAAGCCTCGACTTGACCGCCCATTATCATGATCCCACCGTCCGCCAGCACGACGGCTGCGTGGCCGAACCGTCTTGAGACCATGCTGCCATACGGGGACCATTCGCCTGTGGCCGGATCGTACACCTCGGCAGATGCAATGGGCGCGTACCCGCTGTCTCGCCCTCCCGCCACGAGTACCCTGCCATCGCTGAGCAGGGTAACCGCATGTTCTGCACGCGCCTGGGCCAAGCTGCCGGTAGGTGACCATAGGCCGGTGGACGGGTCGAACAGCTCCGATGTCGCCATGGTATAAAGGGATCGGTCATATCCACCGGCAACGAGCACCCTGCCGTCAGTTAGCAGCGTGGCCGAGTGCGCCTGGCGCTCCTCACGCACCGGTCCAGGCACGGCTGCCGCCACCGCCGGGGGCAGAGGCAGCGCCGTCGCCTCGGCGGGCGGGCTCTCTGTTGACGTGGGGCCACCTAGGCCGCAGCCTACGAATACCGCGGTGGCCAGCGGAGCAAGCATCGAACGGGTAAATCTAATCCTCGCAAACTTCTTGATTTCCATAATCCCCCTGCGCCGCGGGCGCGTCGTCGTGTCCCATCACCCCAAGAGTCCGCCAGCCGAGGCGGCAGTTCCAGACCGGCGGCCCTCCAGGGTGGGGCTTGTACTTAATATTCGATGCACCACCCTTGCAGGCGATTTGGTGGGCCGAGGAGGTCAACCTCGGCTTGCTCCGCTTGGGGACATACTTGAACCGGAATTACCCATATCAAGCTGCCTGGGTCCAAGCAACGCAGCATCCTCGACGAGAGCCATCGTAGTATCAGTCACGGATGCCGTCAACCATCCAATCAAGCTCACAAAACCATCTCTCGGCGTGGTGAGTTAGCGGCCCCAGGCAGCGGAGGTGGCTTTCACCACGTTTGCACTCCCTTCAAACTCCTCCGGGCGCGCACCTCGCCCTTGGTTGCCTCTCTTCACCTCTGATGACCTCAAGGATAATCGCTACCCTGGTGCTGGATGGAGCCCGGCGATACGCTCCAACACTTGCCGGAATACCTCCCGGGACACTGCCACCTCAGCAAGCTGAAACACCAACCTCCTGGCATGCCGCACCAGACGTCCACCCATCTTGATGAGCTTGGTCTGCACGCTTCGCAGTGACCAGTGTTTCACTGACTCTGGCAAAGTCAGCCTTCTCATGAAGTTGCCCAGGTTGTAGGCCAGCACAAACAGCCACAGCCTCACCTGGTTAGCAACGAACCTGTGACACGAGAGCCGCGTCCAGTTCAGGGCGTATTTACCTTCCTTGATCCACTGCTCGGCCGTGCCCCGCCCGTTGTAGAAGTGGGTTACGCCTGCCGGCGGTAGGTTGAGGTTGGTGACGACGAACCCGACCCTCGGGAATAGCTCACCCTGGCGCCACTCCACCTTGGCGACCACACGCCGGGGAATGTCCCAGCTCTGGGCCTGGTAAACGAAGTCGTGATACCGGACTACGGGCTTCCCTTCGACAGGCTCAGGGCAGGCTTTAGGCGGCCTGCCCACGGGCCGCTTCAGCAGGTGCCGGATGTTTCCTTGTAATACCTCGTTGGCCGGAAGCCGCATAGCGTAGCCAGTGTCCCTTGACTCCAGGTACTCGTACACCTCGGGCTTGGCAAAGGCAGCATCGGCCCGGAACAGCAGCCGGACTCCTTGTATCTTGGTTTGGTGTGTAACAATCACTTCACTTAGGTGGATCGGGGTGCGGCAGACCGACTATTCCTAGGTCGTAGCAGGCCGTGAGAAAGCGAGGGTCGCCGCACCCCCCAGAGTTAGAGCCCGAACAGTTGCCTGGGCCAACCAAGCCCGCATCTTGCAAGGACGGGCCAATAATTCGCAGGAGGTGCTGATGGAACAGGAAGCGACCTACGTAGGCATCGATGTAGCTAAGGCCCAGGTGGACGTTGCGGTGCGTCCCACGGACGAAAGATGGGAGGTCTCCCATGACGATGCGGGGATCCGGCAGTTGATCTCCAAGCTGAAGACCCTGGAACCTGTCATGGTGTTGCTTGAGGCTTCGGGCGGCTTGGAGCTGCCTCTGGTGGCTGCTCTGGCAGCCGAGGCGGTGCCGGTGGTCGTCGTCAACCCGCGCCAAGTGCGGGACTTTGCCAGGGCAACGGGGAAGCTGGCCAAGACCGACTCGCTTGACGCGGCGGCTATTGCTCACTTTGCCGAAGCGGTCCGACCTCCCGTGCGCCCTTTGCGGGACGCCGAAACCCAGGCCCTCAACTCCCTGGCTGCCCGAAGGCACCAGGTGATGACCATGCTGGTCTCGGAGAAGAACCGCCTCGGCACCGCCACCGTCGCCGTCCGTCCCCGCATCGAAGCCCACATTGCATGGCTGGAGCGGGAGTTGGACGACCTGGACAAGCGTCTGCGTCAGACTCTGCGCCAGAGTCCCGTGTGGCGGGAGAAGGACGACCTTCTGCGCACCGTCCCCGGCGTGGGCGAGCAGCTCTCCCTCACTCTTCTGGCCTACCTGCCGGAGCTGGGCACCATGGATCGCCGGCAGGTTGCCGCCCTGGTGGGTGTGGCTCCCTACAACCGGGATAGCGGCACCCTGCGTGGTAAACGCACCGTCTGGGGCGGACGCGCCCGGGTCCGCGCCGCCCTGTACATGGGAGCGTTGGTGGCCAGCCGCTACAATCCCGTCATCCGAGACTTCTACCAGCGGCTGTTGGCCGCTGGTAAGCCGAAGAAGCTGGCCCTCACAGCCTGCATGCGCAAGCTGCTCGTTATCCTCAACTCCATGCTCAAGCATCGCTCGCCCTGGCACGACATGACTTCCACATTCGTTGTTCATTCCTCTTGACTTTCAAGACAGTTGCTTTCTCCTGGTATCGCTTCACGACTGGCTCCAGAACCTCCCGCCACCGCTCAGCGCTGTGGACGTTGCCCGGGCGAAGCATTGCACCTTCGCAATCTCCGAAATGGTTGAACAGGAAGAGCGGGTGATAACATACGGACTCGAAGTGGCCGTTGTAGGCGACTCCCTCTTGCTGCCCATGCACCGGGCTTTCAGAGCTGTCCATGTCTAGGATAACTCGCTGGTGAGATGTCTGGGCCATGCCCCTGTCCACCCACTCAACATTCAGGCGCGCAAGCCCATCCAGGTTCTCCTCTTCGGTTAACACCTCAGTCTCAAATCGGCTCATAGTGTTGGTGCTGGCTGCCTGCTTATCAGTACCTTGCCACCCGACGATGACACGCATAGCCGGGTCTTGGGCAAGCCGTTCAGCGTCGTTGGTGTCCTCGTAGCCAGCGAGACGGCTATACACCGATTGTCTGAGCAAGGGCAACAGCGGGTGTTGCACATTGCGGCCGGTGCGGCTTTCATGGATATAATCGTTGGCTGTCTCTGTGAGCCCCAGAGCGGCATCAAGCTCGCGGCATGCCAGGAGTCCGGCGTCCGAGGTGATCGTAGCGCCACGAAAATCCAGGCGGACTCTGCGGTCGAATTGGAGCTTCAAAGGGGTGTCGGAGCTTTCACCCATTGGGTGCCTCCAGCGAGATTGCGGTATCCAGAACTAGACCCCCTAGCTCGGCCAGTCTAGCACCCACACTGCCCATAATGCCCAGGTATGCGGCTCAAATAGGCAGCACTCTTACCGGATTACGACGCACCCACGCGGCTGATCTGGGAAATGTGGGCTTAATGAACGGATTGACCTCATCCTCGTCTCTCGTGTGGCCGATGTCTACGACCATACCGAACCGCTCGGAGGCAATCTTATCCACGAACGCCGTGTAGTCCGCCAGATCCCTACCGTTCTCGTTGGCGAGCTTGATAGGGTGTCCTTCGAGCTGGTCGAGCATCTCTGTAACGCTCTTCTCGGACTGCTCATCGGTCTGGAAGTGACACACCATCACGCCGGCCCCCATCTCCTCCGCCACCTTCGCAGCCACGACGCCGTCGACCACCGCTTTCTTCCGGTTGTCATCGTCCTCCGAGTTATACAGAAAGCCGGGGCTGTGAACGGACACAATGGAGACCCCCTGGCCCTCGCACTCCGATACGATTTCTCTGATGTGGGCTTGGTTGTAAATATCCAGGTGGCCCGGATTGCCGAGAGCGCAGACCTCGATGCGTGTGATGCCGACGTTCCGCATCTTGGCTATGTCCTCGGCTTGCAAGAGCCGGTCCCGGGGGAACACTACGGTTGAGCACCCCAGGCGCTCCTCGATCTCCTGTGCCGTCCAGTCATAGGATGGGTCACGGCTCATCGCGTCTTCCAGCATGGTGCTCCCTTCTGTCATGGTTATGGGTGCCCAACGGGATCGTGAAAGGAGGGGCCCCAGCCGAGATTTCCCATTTTCGGCTGGGCGCATCCAGGTTGCCAGACGTCGCGTCTGCCACCACCGCGTCTAGTGCGATGGGGTTACCGTGGATGTCGGACAGAATCGCTATGCGCATCAGGTCTGCCTCCAGGTTATGCAACCGCAGGAATTGGGGCGCGTTGCTTGCCTGTTATTCTAGGACTCCCGTGTTCCGTAATCTCCTCGTCATGTGCTAACCCGTGCCATCGATGCCAGGTCTACCAGAACTCATCAAGCAGCATATAGTACTCGATCTTCGGTTCGTCTGGGTCGGAGATTCCGTACACGTCAAAGAAATCTCGTTCGAGGTACTCACCAAGATTCCATCTGAGGCTCCTGATCACAAGAGCTATGTCCTTGTACCGGTCTGCGACTCCCGCCCTACTCCAGTCCACGAACCCTGCGACTTCGTTGCCGTCAATCAATACGTTGGGGAGGCAGTAGTCCCCATGGGTGAACACCAGGTCCTCATCAGCGGGCCTGCTGGACAGCAACTCCTCGAACAGATCCTGGGCCGATTGTCCCCGACGGTGGTTATCGAATTCAGCTTCGTTTACGAGTCCATTTGCCACGTTAAATCTGACCCGTTCGATTTCTCCTTGAAGCGACGTGTCAAAGGGGCATTGGTCGATTGATATCTCGTGTACCATCCGAAGTCCGGCAGCCAGCAGCCTGACGACATCCGGGGACGAATCTCCGCCGGGAATACTCGATGCATCTGATCCTGGAAGCGCCGACATGAGCAGGAATTCCTTGCCGTGGTCCTCTACAAACGACAGCACCTCAGGAACGGGTAGCTGCCCGCTCAGCCATACGAGTCGGTCCTTCTCTGATCGTAACTCTCTCCAGTGAGATATGGGTGCCACCTTGAGAAACCGAGACTCTCCCCGTCGATTCAGACGAAAGGTGCTCGTTTGGCTGTAGCCCCCACTGCTGTCGAACCAGGTATAGCCCTCAACTAGACGTCGAATCGCCTGCGGCAGGATTGTCTTGATTTCCCGAAACGTCATTCTAAAAGCGCCACCTGATCAAGTCGGCGAATCCTAGGCAATCCGGTGCCCCATGCTGACGGCTACACCTACCCGGCCCGTCATCTTTGGCCGGACGGACTCTCCAATAGCTCTGGAAGAGACTTGATGATGCGGTCAGGGCGAACGGTGCTCTCACTGGGCAGTCCTGTACCCGAGGGGTTGAACCATATGCCGAATATCCCCACTCGTTGAGGGGCCGCCACTTCCCACTCCAGGTTATCTCCCACCATCCATGTTTCCGCTGGTTGAGCTTCAAGCTGTTGGAGTGCATGCAGGTAGACGCGCTGGTCGGGTTTGCCCACGCCAAACTCCCCTCCAATCAGGATGTAGTCGAACAACGGGCATAGGCCGAACTGATCGATCTTTTTCCGCTGAGCCTGACCGGCACCGTTGGTGACGAGGGCGAGGCGAACACCGCCCTCTCTAATACGCTGTAGCGTCTCTGTGGCACCAGGGGACAGCTTAACGCCTTCCTCTCGGTGTACCCCGTACGCCGCGGCCATCTCACCTGACAAGAGGGGGAGATCGACTCCGAGACGCGAGAACGCTGACGAAACTATACTCAAGGCGGACCGTCGCCGCAGAAGACCGGTGAGGTAGCCGCTCCTGCGCGCCAGTTGCACATAGAGGCGCCCTATTCGGCGCCGGCCCAAGGGGGGGTCGCTCCAGTACAGATCGCTGGACTGTATGATCGCGTGGAATATATCGTCTGAGCTTAGCCCCTCGATTTTGGGCGCGAACGCGCCACACACCCTCCACCAACTGTCGTTGGCCCCGGTGAGAAGCGTGTCGTCGAGGTCGAACAGGATAGCCTTGATTGGGCTGGATATCATACAAGGAGCCGGCTCAGAGTGTCCATTGACGAGCAATCACGATCTGGGTTGGAGTCCGGTATCTCCGTGCCGATCGTGTCAATGCGGATCTCGCGTCTACCTTGCTACTACAGGCGGCATTCGCTGTGATTCATCGTCGATGTTGGGCTGCGGGGCAGGCCTTGCTTGCTGCTGTCGGCGTTGAACAGGACGCCTGTGTTTGGCCTCCCAGTTCTTGGGCTCCATTAGGTTGCCGGACGAAGCTGGCCTGATCTCTCTGCGACGGATCGACTGCCGAATAATACCCATTCGCGGGGCCAGACTGAGGGCCGTCAAGGCCAGAATCCAGACCGATATCTGGAACGGCCAGGTCAGCGGCGGCTCTGATAGTTGCCACGCGAGGGCCACACAAAACAGGCCACTAAGGTTGCCAATGACCAACATTATCAAAACGAATCGCAGTGCCCGCTTCGCCCCCACCGTCTCATTAATGGATAGCACACCAACCTCTGAGACGAGCAGCAGGGTGAGAGTGGCACCCAGTACTGTCCACTTGTTGACGACCTCCGGGAGGGATATCACCGGGGGTGCGAATGGTATCTCGAAGGTCAGTCTAAGCCCGAATCCACCGAAGGACACCGATGGACGGCGTGAGGAAAGCGGAAGGGGAGTGTGCGGGAGCTGGGCTGCGGGGCAGGCCTTGCTTGCTGCTGTCGGCGTTGAACAGGACGCCTGTGTTTGGCCTCCCAGTTCTTGGGCTCCATTAGGTTGCCGGACGAAGCTGGCCTGATCTCTCTGCGACGGATCGACTGCCGAATAATACCCATTCGCGGGGCCAGACTGAGGGCCGTCAAGGCCAGAATCCAGACCGATATCTGGAACGGCCAGGTCAGCGGCGGCTCTGATAGTTGCCACGCGAGGGCCACACAAAACAGGCCACTAAGGTTGCCAATGACCAACATTATCAAAACGAATCGCAGTGCCCGCTTCGCCCCCACCGTCTCATTAATGGATAGCACACCAACCTCTGAGACGAGCAGCAGGGTGAGAGTGGCACCCAGTACTGTCCACTTGTTGACGACCTCCGGGAGGGATATCACCGGGGGTGCGAATGGTATCTCGAAGGTCAGTCTAAGCCCGAATCCACCGAAGGACACCGATGGACGGCGTGAGGAAAGCGGAAGAAAGGGAGTGAGGGAGCTACAGGGGAAATAGCCTGGGTTCCATTTGGGGTAGGGAGGTCGGCGGACGGTCTTCATCGCCGCACAGGGGCCCCTATGGCCGTCTGCGGGAGCTGCGATGCGCGGGATGGCGAGAGAATACGCAGCAGGGAACTCTCTCGGACCGGGCTGGCACGAGTCTGCGGGGATCTTCGGTTGTCCGGTGGGTGGGTCGGTCGCCGACGGTGCCGTCAGGCCGGGAGTGGAATGGCTCGCAGCCGGGCCAAGGCGCGGCTGAACTTCTCAGCCCAAGGCCAGCGATCCGGAAGATGCAGGGTCAACCGGCGTGCCGAGCGGGTGAGCCGTCCGGCCAGGGAGAAGAACCGCCGCCGGAGGGTCTTGGTGGTGGCTATCCGCTCTCCCAGACCGATCCGCGCCGTCCAGCGGGCCAGGTTGTGGGCCATCGTCTGGACGGCCAGCCAGGCGCCGTTGGCGGCGAAGCGGCCCGAGGGGAGATGGTTCAGCCCGACGCCGTACTTGAGGTCGCGTATGGCATTCTCGATCTCGGCGTGGCGGCGATGGTCAGCCTCCAGTTCGAGCAACTCCCCGTCCCGGTCGGTGATGAAGCCATGATAGCTGTATTTGGCGAAGAGGGCCAGTTGGGAACCGGGCGTCGGCTTCACCCGCCGGACGATGAGCCGTACCGGCGCGGCGTCCGCCTCGGCCTGGAAGGGGGTGCAGGTGGTCTCGGCCACATCGGCGGCGCCGTCCATCCAGTAAGGAATCGGCGTCCAGGCATCTTCGGGTATCGCCTCGATGAGATTGTGCAGGCTTTTGTGCTGGCGGATGGTGATGGAGAAGCGGACATCCATCTTGCGGCAGACGGATACCACGCCATGAGTGTAGAACCCGCTGTCGGCCCGTAGCGTGAGTCGTCCGTTGGCCCCGGCGTAGCGCACCCGTCCCACCGTCTCCCGCAGGAAGTGGGCGGCGCCGCGGGCGGTGTTGGCCCGGCCCTCGCGCAGCCGGGACATCAGCACGTCTCCGGTGCCGGCGGCGATGGCCAGCAGCGGGTGGTAGCCCCGCTTGCCGGTATAGCCGTGGTGGCGCGCTCCCTCCTTGGCCAGTCCGTAGGTCTCGCAGATGGTGGAGTCCAGGTCAATGGTCAGGGGCCCGTCGCCGGGTCCCGCCCCGGCCTGCCAAGCCCGGGCCAGCAACTCGCGGCTCACCCGGTCGAGTTGACGGACGTGGCCCCACCGGAAGCTGCGCAGGAAGGTGCCCAGGGTGGATGGCGCCTTGAGAGTGCCGCCCAGGGTGCAGGCCGTCCCCCCGGTGCGCAACACATCGGCGTCGTCAATGCAGTCGCCCCCAGCCAGCGCAGACGCCACCAGCGTCATCATCTTGTCGCTCGTGTTCGCCCGCCCCGGGGCATCGCCCAGGTCGAGGCGCTGCCGGACGAGTTCGGGCAGGCCGAGGTGCCGCGCCAGGGTGGCCGGAAGGAGCAGCCCGGCATTGGCCACCAAGCGGCGGTCGTCGAAGGTGATTTGGATCCGGTCGGGGTGGTTGCGTGGCAGCATCTACTGGGTGCTCCTTTTCCGGGGCCGTTTTTTTGCTACAAAACCATTATCCCAGAAGCACAGGAGCACCTTCTTGCCGCCTCAGGACGCTAACCCGACGCCCTCCTTCGGTGGATTCGGGTTTATACATCTTTGTGTCAATGCCCCTCCTGAGCTACTGTTCTGATCACGCAGAACAGACGTGCTATGATAATTCCCTCATGTACACCGGGACCTGTGGAGATGGCGGGCGGCACTGGTATGGCCAGGGTGAGACATGCGCGCGTGGCCAGGTCCCTAGCCGGCTGCTAGCCGCCTTCTCCTGCGACTGTAACAGTCACTGGCGCAAGCCGCCCGATCATGAACCAGACTGTAGGGCGGTCAAGTGGGCGAAGGAGCGCAACACCTGGATAGCTGCCAATCCTGAAGTCAAGCCGCCCCTTTTACTTGCTCCTGTACGTGCCGTTCGGGGAAAGGGCTGACAGGAGAGAGCGAGCGGCATTCGCCTCTGAGGTTACTCACGCTGGCGCCGTGGCAGTCACTGTCCTCTCCCAGGCTACCTCTGAGTCGGTAAGCCGGTGAGTGAGCGTTCGGACGTTGGCGAATGGGTGTCGAGAATCGGGTGAGGGTATCAAAATCTTAGTCGCGGTCGCCCTTCCTGGCGTCGTCCGTGCGGCCCCATCGAGGCTACCGCTGAGGAGGTCGCCGCCTGATGTTGTTCCCACGCTATTGACGTGAGCTCGCCTCCGTCCAGCGCCCAAGGCAGCCGATATCCCCGAGGCCATCATACGTGATCAAGCGTAGCCAAGGGCGCGGTGCGCGCCTGGAGGGCTTGCCGCCGTATGGTTTTGTGAGCTTCATTGGCTGATTGACGGCATCCGTGAGTGACACTAACATGGCTCACATCGGGGGGATGGTGCGTTGCTTGGGTCCAGGCCCCGAGCCACTCTAGCGGCCCATCGCTAACAAGGTATATGAGCGAAGGGAGTGCAACGATGAATGAGTACCATATGACATGTCCAGAATGTCGTGGCCCTGTGATTGTCAATCTTGGAGGCTTTGGGCTCAAACAGCTGCCGGGGAACCAGAAGCTAAACGTCAAATGCCCCCTGTGCGGAAACGGCTTTTACGTTGGCTATGAGGTTGATTCGTACGATCAGACCGTCGCCCGGGAGGTCGAGGAGCAAACGGCGGCGGAGACCCGACGGCCTGACGACACGGCCTTATCTCAGCAATCCGCTTCGACGGAAATCGATCGTGGCGAATCTCAACCAGCTTCGCAGGGAGTGGAAGCTGACAACAAGCCAGTCGACGACTGGGATGAAGGTGGTGAGCGCGATGATCGTTCGCCCAATGATGACCGGTCCGACTCGATGAATCCCAACAACGAAGCCTATCAAGCTGCGATGGATAACCGAAGTGACCAGATGAATCCGAACAACCCCGCCTATGATTCTTCAAGGGGAGGGTGATAAGGCACTGCATCTCAATTCGAAATGAGGCGACTCCGCCTGTCGAGTTGACGGCATACGTGAGTAACACTACGATGGGTCTCGGCAAATGGTGAGGTGCTTGGGTCCGGGCAGCTTGATATGGGGAATTCCGGCTATACAATGACAGGGCGTTCAACGCGGTTGGCCGGTTAGCGCAAGAAGGAGGAGGTGAAAACAGATGAGGAAGTTAGTAATAGCGGTGCTGATGGCGGGCGTTCTCGCGGTGGGTTTAGTTGGCACGGCCTTTGCGGGCGCGAATGAGAGGGCGAGCTGCGTCGGCCTGGGCTCTTCCAACGCGGGCCCGGGGGGACGGGCTGTCATTGCCCATGAAGTCAAGCGGATCACGGGTGACCTTGGGCTTCCACCTGGTGCCTTGTACAGCAGTTTCGCTAAGCTGCACGAAGGCTCTTTCAGCGATTGCGACGCGAGTTAATCCACCAGGGTAGGGTTGAGTACCGCCGCCGAGGTGTCCATGCACACTGGATCAAGTCTGGCTCACGTGTACGCAAGTTAGCCACGCGCAGCTGGCCTTTGTACCAGACTAGCGGGCTCGTGAGGCTCGTCTATGGCCCCCTGGGCTCGAATCGGGCTGAGGTGTAGGTATAATCGATCGGGAAAAGCACTTTAAGACTGATCGTGGGCTCTGCACCCCAGTGGGACGCTGGGCTCGTGGCCCCTCGCCACAATCGCGAGATAGATTATTGGGATACCGGACATAATTCGCGACTGGCAATAGTACATCAAGATATGCTTTACCAATTGCCCTGGCCCCCTCCTGTTGATACTCGATGCGGCGGCGCGGGACGTGAGCTTAGCAGCTTGAGTATGAATTTCCGCCGTGCCTCAGATGACAGGCGCTCGATCTCCACCTCCAGTAGTCGCCTCTTGTCGGCGGACATCCTCTTGAGCCTTTGTGCGAGCAGCTCCTCGAGACGCTCTGGCGGTAGGTCTTGGAGGACCTTGTAGCGGAGGTCCTGTGCCAAGCCCTTGTGGGCTCGTTGCCTCGGTGTCCCCCGGGGAAGTAGTGGATTTCCCTAGCTTGGCCAAGCCTTTTCGGGCCATGTTTTCGTGATCCTAGGGTGGCATAGGTCCCGTGCCGTTAAGCCCGTAATTCGTGCGTTGTGCGCGTACTACGGGCAATCCCGGTTGTCCCGGTGCCCCGGTGTGTCGGTGTCGGATGGCTGGAACGGCCGTCGACTTTTTGCCGACTATTTGCCGACAAACTTGCTGACATCAGGGGTCACAGGGTAGTATGTAATGTGCTCGTAGACTCGGGCGTTCAATACGGACCGTGACCAGGAGGGACTGGAAATAACAGGTCAGGACGGGCTCTCACGAATCCCTCCTTCGGCACCATCACCTCCCTAGAGAAAGCGAGCAGCCGCGACGTCCAAGCGCTTGTAGCTCAGTTGGATAGAGCGCAGCCCTGCGGAGGCTGAGGCCGTGGGTTCGAGTCCCGCCAAGCGCGCTTACACACAGATCCAGGACCCTGGGCGGCCGCCCCCAGATCCGCTCGACGACCTCATCCGGCAAGCGGCGTGCAGCCGCAACACCCCTGGCAGGCCCGCGAGCGGGCTGACCGGGCCTCGCGGGTCCCTACCCAGGGCGATTAGCTCAGCTGGTTAGAGCGTCTGTCTTACACACAGAAGGTCGTAGGTTCGACTCCTGCATCGCCCACCACCTCTGCGCCGCATGAAGAACGGGCTCACGGCAATTCGCCAGGAGCCCCTTTCCCCGTCCCAAAAGGCCATTTGTCAACGGCAAGGTTTGCAGGGAGCGCATCTTTACGCTGCTGTCAACGATACCTGCGCTCAGACACTACAACAGCGAATCCTTCCCTAGCGCCATCCCTGAGTTCAACGTGTTCTTCATGGGTCCTCGTGGTGCTAGGATCGTGTCCGACATCGTCTACCCAGGTTAATGGAGTGTCAGGACATTGTTCGAGAGATTCGGGGAGAACTCGGAGGAGTTCCGCGACTTTTGCCGGTTCAAATGGTCATTCAACATCAAGCCAGACATGGTCGTTCTGTTGGCAGGACTACGACCGCTCTGTATCGAGGCCAAGCCAGAGACCCCAGAAGGGCGGTATCCCAATAGTAGCAGTCGCGAATTTTGCCCGATTTGCGGAATTGGCAAGGTCACGTCAATAGGTGTGCAAACGAGAATACACTGGACCTCACAGAGCAGCGCTTGCTGCGGTCGCCTAGATGGCTCCGTCTGCCGGCGATGCCGAGGCCCCTACTTCGTCTTAGCCTTCCCCGACGCCGACCCCGTATCCCCCCCGCCCTCTAGCCTCCCACATGCCCGGGTGGGGTCCTGGTAGTACACGATCAGGCCCCAGTGCTCGAAGGGGATAAGGGTAAAACCCCCGCCACCCCGCAACTCATCCAGGCGCTTCCAGGGGATAGGCATCTCGTACTTGCTGAACTGGTACATGCCTATTAGCTCGTCGGCGCTATTGTACATGAGGAAAAAGGGCTCGCCCTCTCCCACCGATCCCTTCTGAAAGTAGCGGCCCCTGCCCGACGAGCAGAATATCGGGTCGGTCCAGCCGTCAGCGACCGCCGCGGCGGCCGTGAGTGGCAGGCTCATCTCCACGGGGATCTGAGACTTCAGAATCCCAAGCTTCGCACTGTCGTGGCCGCTTATCTGGACGGTGCCGCCACTGGTCAAGAACACCCTGTCCCCCACCGACGTGGCTGAGGAATCCCCCACCGAAGTCAGGAATACCACGATTGCGGCGAGTACGACCGCCGCGACAACGTACCCCGAAGCCTCCTGAACCCACCGCTTTTGCACCAGGCCAGCCATGCCCCACCTCCGGTAATTAGAGTCGGCCGCACCTGATTATATAACGCGTACCGGACGTCGCAAAGCCGCCCGCACGAGCGGCCCTCTAGTAAGCTATCCTCCAAGCAGTAGCATGCGAGTATGCCTCTGGGGGCAGTATAGTCCTAGGGGGGGTACCCCAGACCATTGGCCTTCGCGAAGTCCCGCTCTGCTTCAATTGACTTACCGATGGCCCCGTAAGCCGCACCCCTGAGGTAGTAGGCCTCAGCGTATTGGGGGTCGAGGCGTATGGCCTCGTCATAGTCTTCAATCGCACGTTCGAACTGGCCCAGCTTGCGGTACGCAACACCCCTGTTGTAGTAGGCATCGGACTGTGGGTTGAGCCTGATGGCCGCATCGAAGTCCTTTATGGCACTCTGGTACCGGGATTGACCACCGCTGGAGACGCGCATTTGGGACTGGGGAAGACTGTTTTGAGCAACGCCCCTGTTATAGTAGGCCTCGGCGTCCTGTGGGTTCAGGCGGATCGCCTCGTCGAATGCTTCAATGGCCTGCTTGTAATCACCTTGCTCAAAAAAGATCATGCCTTGGTCATTGGGATTCACGTCCTCAGAGCAAGCTGCGGTGACCGCGACGAGCAGCGCGCATCCCAGTGCTACTGCTGCCTTATGCCTCATCCCACCCCGCATGAGCGCGCCTCTGGAACAGTATAGGCAAGGGAGCCATAATCCAATGGTCTATAATGAGCCAACAATATCCTATTCTGCTCGCCTAACCGGAATTCCCCTTATCAAGCTGCCTGGGCGCAAGCAACGCACCGTCCTCGACGAGAGGCGTGGTAGTATCAACTGCGAATGCCGTCAAACATTCCATCAAGCTCACAAAACCATCCGCCGTCGTCGTGAACTGGCGTTCGATGGCAGTCGATAGGAAATGTTCTGCGGCTCGTCGCACAGCCACACCAGAAGTGGTCTTGCGCCGCCTGCGGGTCAAACCATCTAACCGCATGCACCGTGACGAAGCCCGAGACTATGCCAGGCGGAAGAAGCTGCCAGCGATGTAGCGCGTCCCCCCGAAATTGTTGCCATCGTCCTCCATGAAGTAGTAGGCCGTGAAGATACGTCCATCGTCGAGTTGCGTGGCGACAGGATAACCCAGATCTCCGCCACTCCCATCGTCGCGAACAATCGCCTCGGCGGACCAGGTTGCCCCGTCGTCCTCACTGACGAACAGCCCGATGCCTGCGGGTCGCGTGCGCCGCGCGAATAGCACCACAATCCGACCGTCACGCAGACGCATTGGCCAGGGCGAGCGGTAATGCACCCCGAGGCCACCCCACCACGAGCTCGGAGGCGCCACTGCCTTGACATATGACCCATCCCCTGTAACGGGAAGATTATAGTAGTTCGAACCAACAGGCCATGCTGGATAGATATATTCATCACTCTTTACAACGGCCGCGTCTGGCATGCGACGAGCCGTCCAGGGCGACCGTCCCCAGGCCACAATTGGCTCTGGCTGGCTCCAGCTATAGCCGCCATCGTCGGAATGGGCCATCTGAATCGCGTTACGCACGCCACGTATACTGAGCATATAGCACTGCAGCCTGCCGCTGGGCAGCAGGAGTAGCCCTTGGTAAGCGACCAAACCACTTGGGACACGGGCCACTTCGGCAACGTATTCCCAGGTGAGGCCACTGTCGTCGGAACCGTAGACAGCCAGAGCGGCGGGATTGGCGGACATGGGGTCGCGGCCGGCCCCCGCGCCCATGAGCGTACCGTCAGTAAATTGCACCAGCGGATGGCCGTCTCTAACGACGTGCAATCCATTGGGATCGGTGACGCGCGTGGGCACTGTCTCCCAGGAGCGGCCCCGGTCACCTGACCTGAAGGCGAAGCATTCTAAGGTGGGTTCCCCGTCGGCATTTGCCGGGCCGGTCGCTGGGCGGGAGAAGTACACCGCTGCGTCCGGGCTGTTGAGGTCGATCTGAGGTACCCTCAAAAAGTGTGTAAACAGTCAGGCGGTGTACCCTCTCTCTGAACAACACGGGCTCGAGGCCCAAGAGAGGAGATAGACCGCCCATGAGGAAGGAAAGCACTGAGAGTAGGTCGGAGTCAAGGCCGGAGTGGGAGCAGTTGGAGGATTGGGTGCGAAGCCAGGTCCAGAGGCTGATCCAGGAGTTGCTGGAGGAGGAGGTGACGGCGTTTCTGGGAAGGGCGAAGTCGGCGCTCAGATCCGACTCGGACTCAGATACCGGCTATCGGAACGGATACGGCAGAGCCCGGAGGCTTACGCTGAGTTCGGGAACGATACAGCTGAGGCGGCCGCGAGTCCGCGATACCGAGGAGCAGTTCGAGAGCCGGCTGCTGCCGCTGTTCGTCAACAGGACCAGGAAGGTTGCTGAGCTGATCCCCGAGCTGTACCTGCACGGTCTATCCGAAGGCGACTTCGATCTGGCTTTGCGGGGGCTGCTGGGAGAGGACGCATCGGTATCGGCGAGCACGGTGGCCCGGTTGAAGGATAAGTGGAACGATGAGCTTGCCCAATGGCGCAGCCGGCCCCTCGATGACCTCGAAGTGGTGTACATGTGGGTGGATGGAGTCTACGTCAAGGCTGGTCTTGAGAAGGAGAAGGCGGCGGTACTGGTGGTGATGGCGGCCCTGAGCGACGGGAGCAAGGTGGTGGTGAGCACTGTTCCCGGATACAGGGAGTCCACAGAGAACTGGTCCGAGGTGCTCAGGGACATCAAGCGCCGGGGCTTGAGCTGCCCGAGGCTGGTGGTTGGAGACGGACACCTGGGCATCTGGGGAGCTCTGCGCAACGTCTATCCGCAGGCAGCAGAGCAACGCTGCTGGAACCACAAGATCGTAAACGTGCTCGCCAAGCTTCCAAAGCGACAACAGGACCAGGCCAAGCTCATGCTGCGTACTATCCCCTACGCGCCGACTCGGACGGAGGCTGAGCGGCTCAGGACGGAGTTTACTAGATGGTGCCGCGACCACTCCTACGAGGCGGCCTCTGTGACCCTTGAGCGGGACTGGGACCGCATGATCACCTTCTATGACTTCCCCAAGGAGCACTGGTCACACCTTCGCACGACGAACCCGGTGGAGTCACCCTTCGCTGCGCTCAGACTTCGGACCGATGCCGCCAAGCGCTACAAGAGGGTCGATCGGGCGATAGCGGTGATCTGGAAAATGTTGATGGTCGCCGAACAGCGCTTCAGGCGTCTGAGGGCCCCTGAGTTGATCGAAGACGTCTATCTCGGCACTCAATACGTGGATGGAATCGTCTTTGAGCCAACGGCTGAGAAGGTCGCCGCCTGATGTCGTTTACACACCTATTGACGTAACCTCCGTCGATCTGCTCCCGGGCCACACCGGGCTCGTCGGCCCGGTACAAGATCGCTCGCTTCTCCTCCAGGGGAAGCGACTCATCCCACACCACTACGTCATTTTCTCTCGGCCAGGTCTCGCCACCGTCCAGAGACCGCTGGAGTAGAGTCTTTGACCGGCTCCAGGCGCCCGTCGTGGTGGAGTGGGAAATGTCGGCATTAACCTGGTATCGGGACGGCGCGTGGTAGTGCAACACCGCAATCTCGCCGTTCCCAAAGTTGAAGAATCCGCCCATGCGCGGCCATCCGCAGTAGCGGTCCTGGCTATAGCAGAGCTTGATGTGGTGCATTTCTGTGAGTTCTGGTGTGGCACGGTTCATGGCGATCTCTCCTAAGCCGAGATTTCTCATTTCAAACTACGTGCATCCCTAGAGCAGACGATCCCTGGCTATGATGACGGTACGGATACCCCGGAACCCTGTCAAACAACCTACCACCCCCGCAAATTCGCCCTAATATTGCGTGGGATGACATGCAAAAAGAGTAGAGGGCCCCGGCTTTAGCCGGGCCCGGAATGTATAGCGGACGGTCGCCTTTTCCACGATCTAATGTCAGGCGGGTGGCCTTATACGCTCTCCTCTAATTGCTAGGCTCTACACCTCCTACCTGCCAGCGCCATCCACTATTCGTCACACAGCCCCCCCCCCCGAGCCTACCCCCCGCTGTCACTTGACGGTCCTACTAGACCACTCTTCCCGAGAACTCGTTCTGCGGGAGTCCTGGGGCGGTCGCTTGGCGGTCGACGTGTCGAGTGGTGTGGAGACCGATGGGGTGAAGGACTTCGGGAAGGTCCGGCGGTTCGCTGATGCCGTGGCGGAGGCGGACCGCGATAAGGAACTCGCGTCGTCTGGAAATCGGACGCGGTGACGGCAAGGCTTCAAATCCCCCCTAACCCAAAGGGGGGACCGAACCCACCCCTACGTCCGAGGCTTGGCGTTAGTCCGGCTGGTACTTGGGCGGGCGAGGCCCACGGTCCCGCTGTAGCCGCGCCTTGCTGCCCCTCAGCGGTATATCCACGCGGGCGCCTCCGCGCAGGTGGGACTCGATGAACGCGAAGATAAGCTCGGTGCTGGCGTGGGCCACGCGCACTCCGCACCTTGACGGCTCTCCGGTGTCCAAGGAATGGACCAGGTCGTTGATGAGGTTCAGGGTCGAGCTGGAGCGCTGGTATTCCGGAAACGGGTGCGTCATCAACCGGGCCGGGCGGCCGCGTTGGTCCGGCGGGCCCGGACGGCGTATCTCCCAGTCGACCCCGTTGTTCATAGACACGACGACGCCGTTCTCGCAGTGCGCCTCCCAGTCCGAACGGCGAGAGGTGTTGAGGGCGTAGGCGGTAACGTCGTTCTCGAACTGAATGATGCCGTGACCAATCGGGTCCTCCAGCATTCTGTCGCCCTCGAAGAGGTCTTCCACCCCCACCTGCAAGCCCGCCCTTTGGAAACCCGTCAAGGACGCCTGGACCGATGAGGCCGGCTGGTCGCTGTTCAGCCGCATGAGAAGATCGAACTGATGGCTGGAGCCGTTGAAGAGGGCACTGGTCGAGTAGGCGATCAGCGACTTCAGGCGGCCCAAGTCCCCGCTGTCGATGACCTCCTTCATCTTGTCGAACCCGGTGTCATACCGGCGGTTCGTACCCAGATTGAAGAAGACGCCATTCTTCTCACAGGCCTCGACTATCGCGTCGGCTTCGGCCATCGAGGCTGCCATCGCCTTCTCGGCGTAGATCGCGCGGGCGCCGTGCTCCGCGGCGTAGATCACGATCTCGGCCCGGTGTTCCGGCTGCGTGGCTACGCTCACGATGTCGGGCTGTTCTTTGTCGATCATCTCTTTGTAGTCGGTGTACTGCTTATCTTTGGGGACGCCGTACCTCTTCCCCACCTGCTCCATCACTTCGGTACGTAGGTCTGAGCAGGCCACGAGGACTGTCCTGTCGCAGGCCTCGTATCCTGCGGCGTGGGAGTAGGGGACTTGGGCCCACGGATAGCCCATCACCTCGTTATCAATGAAGGCACCCATGCGGCTGCACCCTACCAGGGCGGCTTTGTAGGTTTTCACGTTGCTCTCTCCTGACTGATTATATAAAACAGTGTGACTACATCTACGTTGGTCTGGTGAGAGGCGGTAGACGCCCAATGGGGCGTCTACTAGGCGTGGCTGTTCAGACCGACATTCCCCATATCAGGCTGCCTTGGACCCAAGTACCGCACCATCCTCGACGATAGCCATGGTAGTATACCCTGAGGAAGTATTTTTCGCCTCCAGATTTGACGAGGTAGTGATCGTTGAAGCCACGTCGTACAAACTGGCACTCGACCGGCTCAGACAAGTCGTACTCATCTGAGATGAATGGGGCGAGCAGGCTTTCCTTCAATACGGCGTTCATTTTCCCCGGGTTGAAACGTTAGTCTAACGCGGCGCTGACTTTACGCCGGCGCGTCACCCCTTGACGACCCGTACGCCTCCTTGATCTGACCTGCAATCCTATCCAACTCTTCCCGCGGCGGCTTTGCAGACCAGTCGGCCTCTATCTTGAAAGGGTCCCCTTTGAATCTTGGGAAGACGTGCATGTGTAGATGGAATACCTTCTGGAATGCTGCTTCCCCGTCTGCCAGAAACAGGTTTATGCCCTCACATCTGACTCCTGAACTGCGTATCGCCTGCTCCATGCGAAGCGTGATCTTGAACAGGTGCATCCCAGTGTCCTCGTCCATGTCCCGCATGTACGCATAGTGTCTCCTGGGAATGACCATTACGTGTCCAGGGTTTACCGGTCCAATGGTCATGATGGCGATGACTGTGTCGTCCACATATACCGTGCTGGCTTCAGCTTTCCCGTCGACGATCTGACAGAACACGCAGTCGCTCATCTTCGCTGGTGCCCCTCCCACTCCTCGCGGAGGATACCGTAGGACACTTCGTCGATACGCTCGCCTCGGCCCACACCGTGGCTACGTAGGACACCTTCCCGGGTCATACCCAGCTTCTCCATGACCCGGATGGACCGCCTATTGCGGGCATCTGTCTGAGCAAAGAGCTTCTCAAGTTGCCTCTCTTCGAACCCCCAGTCGATCACCGTGCGCGCCGCTTCGACCGTCAGCCCTTTCCCCCAGTGAGCTCTCGATAGCGTATATCCGAGTTCCCCGATCTTATTCTGGACATTTATCGTCAGAACAATTTGCCCAATGACCTTGCGATCGAGGACGATTGCCCAGGTAGGGTGAGTCTCCCACGATTCGAGCACGTACCGGGCCACGGACTCCTCGGCCGCCCTGCGAGTGTAGGGGTCGGGCACATGGGGAAGGTACCGCGCCCACTCCGCATCCGAGCGGTACTCGAACACGTCGTCCACGTCCTTCAGACTGTAGGGCCGCAGCAGCAGGCGTTCGGTTGTAAGCTCTATCGGCTCTGCGCTCATTATCCGAGCTCCGAGGGAGCCGTGTCTACGGAGGCGGTCGACTCGGCCTCACCAATGTCGCCCGCCCACAGCCGCCGCATCTCCTCCGATGTGCGCAGCAGGTCCGGCAGCGTGCCTTCGGCCGCCACCCTACCGTCTTTGAGCACGACAATGTGGTCGGCCCGACGTAGAGCAGCTCGTCGATGCGTTACGACCAGGGCGGTCATGTCCTCTCGCTCGAACAGACGGTCCCACAGAAGTTCCTCCGTCTCGACGTCTAGCCCGCTGGACAGGTCGTCCACCACCAGCAGCTCCGGGTCGCGCACGAACATCCTGGCGGCCGCCGAGCGTCTGAGCTGCCCGCCCGATAGCTTGACTCCCCTGGGTCCCACCACCGTGTCCAGGCCGTTCTGCAGCTCCTCAACGTCCTGCTCCATCACCGCCGACCGAATGGCGTCAGGAAGGTCTACCCTGTCCTCGGGCAACCCCATCAGAATATTGTCCCGGAGCGGCGCGCTGAACAGTCGCGGGACCTGGGCCGTATAGCCGCACCTTGGCGGCACGAAGAACTTGTCCGGTTCCCTCACTACCTTCCCGTTCCAGCGCACCTCGCCGCCGTCACCAGGCAGCAGCCCCAGCAGGACGCGTAGGAGAGTGGTCTTGCCCGATCCTATCCTCCCAGTTATCACGGTGAATGAATCCCGTTCCAGCCGAAGGTCGATTTTGTCGATGCCCCGGCCGCTGTTAGGGTGCAGGTAAGTCAGCCCGGTTGCCTCCACTACTCGCAGGCGATGGCGAGTGTCCTTCTGCAGGTAGGGTACGTCGGGGAGGTCCCCTCGAAGATGTAGCGGTTCGTAGGCGACCAGGGCCGCAGGGTCACCCCCCCGCATCAGATCCTGCAGCCGGCCCAGGGAGACCACCACCCGCCAATAGTCCGTCAACGCGCCTCCAATGTTTTGGTTGAGCAATCCGACAGTCCCAATGTAGAAGACGAATAGCGCAAAATCACCGACGGTGAAGGAGCCCTGCTGCATTGCCTGTGCGGCTACGACTAGTACTAGTCCAATGCCGATATGAGGTATCTTCAAAAAGTGTGTAAACAGTCAGGCGGTGTACCCTCTCTCTGAACAACACGGGCTCGAGGCCCAAGAGAGGAGATAGACCGCCCATGAGGAAGGAAAGCACTGAGAGTAGGTCGGAGTCAAGGCCGGAGTGGGAGCAGTTGGAGGATTGGGTGCGAAGCCAGGTCCAGAGGCTGATCCAGGAGTTGCTGGAGGAGGAGGTGACGGCGTTTCTGGGAAGGGCGAAGTCGGCGCTCAGATCCGACTCGGACTCAGATACCGGCTATCGGAACGGATACGGCAGAGCCCGGAGGCTTACGCTGAGTTCGGGAACGATACAGCTGAGGCGGCCGCGAGTCCGCGATACCGAGGAGCAGTTCGAGAGCCGGCTGCTGCCGCTGTTCGTCAACAGGACCAGGAAGGTTGCTGAGTTGATCCCCGAGCTGTACCTGCACGGTCTATCCGAAGGCGACTTCGATCTGGCTTTGCGGGGGCTGCTGGGAGAGGACGCACCGGTATCGGCGAGCACGGTGGCCCGGTTGAAGGATAAGTGGAACGATGAGCTTGCCCAATGGCGCAGCCGGCCCCTCGATGACCTGGAAGTGGTCTACATGTGGGTGGATGGAGTCTACGTCAAGGCTGGTCTTGAGAAGGAGAAGGCGGCGGTACTGGTGGTGATGGCGGCCCTGAGCGACGGGAGCAAGGTGGTGGTGAGCGCTGTTCCCGGATACAGGGAGTCCACAGAGAACTGGTCCGAGGTGCTCAGGGACATCAAGCGCCGGGGCTTGAGCTGCCCGAGGCTGGTGGTTGGAGACGGACACCTGGGCATCTGGGGAGCTCTGCGCAACGTCTATCCGCAGGCGGCAGAGCAACGCTGCTGGAACCACAAGATCGTAAACGTGCTCGCCAAGCTTCCAAAGCGACAACAGGACCAGGCCAAGCTCATGCTGCGTACTATCCCCTACGCGCCGACTCGGACAGAGGCTGAGCGGCTCAGGACGGTGTTCACCAGGTGGTGCGGCGACCATTCCTACGAGGCGGCCTCAGAGGCCTTGGAGCGGGACTGGGACCGCATGGTCACCTTCTATGACTTCCCAAAGGAGCACTGGGGGCACCTTCGCACGACGAACCCGGTAGAATCACCCTTCGCGGCCCTCAGGCTTCGGACCGATGCCGCCAAGCGCTACAAGAGGGTCGATCGGGCGATAGCGGTGATCTGGAAAATGTTGATGGTCGCCGAACAGCGCTTCAGGCGTCTGAAGGCCCCTGAGTTGATCGAAGACGTCTATCTCGGTGCACAGTATGCGGATGGAATCGCCATTGAATCAACGGCTGAGAAGGTCGCCGCCTGATGTCGTTTACACACCTATTGACGTAACCTCGCGTAGAGGCGTCGGTGCCTATGATGTGGCAACCTAGAATTTCTTGAGTCTCCCGGTGGGCCAACACCTTGACAAAGCCGTCCCGGTCCTCAATGGATGCGCCATAGGCCGTGTCGTATTAATCATAGGTCGCGGCGGCATAGGGGATGCTCAGCTCCTCTGCTTCTTGTTCGGTCAGACCGACGCCGCCGACCTGCGGCGAGGCGAATATGGCATGAGGCATAGCGTGGTAGTTTACGGCAACCATACGGTCCGGGTTAAAGATGTTATTGGCGACGTAGGCCGCCTCCAGATTGGCGCTGTGTTTCAGAAGGTTCTTCCCCACGATGTCGCCCAGCGCCCAGATGCCGGGTACCCGCGTCTGCAGGTTCTCGTCCACCTTGATGAAGCCCCCCTGGTCAACCTCTACACCGGTGGTCGCCACATCCAGTAAGTCTGCGTTTGGAATGCGGCCCGCTGCTATCAGGAGAGAGTCACAGCCAATAGCTTCCGTATCCCCATCCCTGGACACGACGACGGAGATCTCGTCTCCGCGGGTAGACGCCTCGATGACGTGAGCGTTCAGAAGTAGACGAAACCTCCGCTGATAGACCTCGGTGAAGCGGCGGGAGATGTCCCGGTCCTCTTGCTGGACGAGACTCGGGCCCCGTTGGATGATGGTAACCTACGTGCCCAGGGCGCCGAAGAAGTGCCCCATCTCGGCGGCGATGTACCCGCCGCCCACTATCGTTAGCCGCCTTGGCTGCTCGGGCAGCCGCAGCGCCTCGTCGGAAGTCACATATGGGACGCCGGCGATCCCGCTGATCTCGGGCACCCGCGGGCGCGCGCCGGCGCCGATGACGACGGTCTCCGCGCTTATCCGGTCCCCGTTTACCTCAAGAGTCTTATCCCCTACGAACCTTCCTCTGCCCTTGATCAAGGTGATATATGGAGTCTGTCGGTTTCCTTCCTCGATGGCCCGGGCATCTCCATCGATCTCGTCAACCACGCGTTGAATGATGAACCCCCAGTCCACCCCGTCGACCCGGGCCTGAATTCCAAACTGATGAGCGCTCTCGATGGTCTCCATGACATCGGCACAGTGGATCAGCATCTTGGAGGGAATGCAGCCTCGATTCAGGCAGGTCCCCCCAAAGGGACCCTCTTCCACCACGGCCACCGAGAGACCCCGTTCGGCGGCCTCCGAGGAGACCTCCAGGCCGGAGCCTGAGCCAATAACCATTAGATCGAACGTATTCATCGGCACCCTCCCGCAAGGACCTTTTGTTCTCCGGTCTGGCCACGTCCGACACACCACCGGAATTCGCCTCGAGCCCGGCGGCACTCCGACCCGACTCCTATGCGTCCCGCGCCTGCGAGACAGCAGTTACGTGAACGCCGGTACCATTCCTCGTTTCGCCCCTCCGCCGCAGGCGGATCCGCCCCAGAGTACGAGGCCGGTAACAGTGCGGCAGAGGCGTAGCAACGGGCAGATCAGGTGAGAAAACACCGCACAACCCACGACACCGGCACGAAGGGACCTGTCCGGGGTGCTCACTCGGCCTAACCCCGTCTATTCCGAGGTCGGCCCGCCCGCCCCTACTGTGGCCTCCTGGCCGACCACTTTTCCGATCTCAGGGTAGTCCCGGCTGCTGGGTGCCGGGAACGCGGCGTCGCAGTACCAGAGCTCGCCGTCCTTAATCGACAGACCATGCGGATCAGGACCATCCGCTGGCAACGTGATGCGGTCCAGCTCCTCGCCGGTCTCGACGTCGTACTTCACGATGACTTTGGCCTTCCTGTCGGAGCACCATATGCCATCGCCGTCTCTCGCCAGACCGTGCAGAACGACCAGGTCGGACGGGAGTTTCCTCACGACCGTGAAGTCGGTGGGGTCGACCAGGACTAGCGCCTTTGGCTTGAACGCCGTCAGCCACAGCAGGCCGTCGTCCCACTCTATACCGTGTATGCCGCCCCCGTCCGGAGTTGGGTACCGGTCCACCGGCCCGCCCGTGTTCAGGTCCAGCTTGTAGACCCAAGGCATGTGGGTGTCGGTGGGGCGGTAGGGCCGGGCCGTGGTGCTCCCGTTAGAGGCGGTCCAGAGGTAACCGCCGCCGACTGTGATGCCGGAGCCGTTTTCGGTGGGCGTCTCGATCGTTCGGACCACCTGGCCGCCATCGCCCAGAACGTACACGTTGTCCGAGTACTGGTCCATGACGAACAGGCCCTCGTCGGTCCACTGGAGGCCGTTCGGCATCCGATCGGGTACGGGGTAAGTAGGTATCACAGAAGTGGCTCCGGAAATCTGGTAGTGTCTCAGTTTGAATCCATCTCCCGGAGAATCCAGTCCCAGCCATAACGCTCCTTCGCCAGCCCCGTCACCTGTGCCGGGGTCTGTCCGTCAAGGCTCTTGTGGGGCCGCAGGAAGTTAAACCAGACCGCATACAGAGCGACGGAATAGGCGTGGTTCTGAGCCTTCTTTGAGAACGCATTAGTCAGCCGAGTGAACCGCCTCATGCTCATTCTCATGGTGAGGTTGTGCCGCTCCACGTAGGACGTGCTTATGTCCTCGTGCCTGGGGTCGCCCATGACTGCAACCTTCTTTGAACCTAGGCAGTAGGCTGGGCTGTACCGGCGCTGTTCCTCTTGGCTGCTAGGCCCGTAGAGCTTCACAAGCTGCGCATAGTCCACGTCTCCGCCGAAAGCTCCCTCTACGGCCTCCAAGTAGGCCCTGTGACCGTCTGTGGTTAACTGTACGCGGTTCGCCAGGCGGTTCCTCAGATCGTCCATGACCTCTATGGCATACCCAGAATCACGGCCTGGGGAGATGAGCCAAGAGATAATCAACTTCGAGTCGCTGTCTATGGCGGTCCATGTCCAAACATCGCCCGCTCCTGCGGGCGCAGCCTCGGCATGGCCCACGTTCTTGGATTTGGCGTAGCAGAAGCTCCATATCTCGTCACACTGTACCCGATGAGCGTCCACGTCGCGCACCCGCTTATCGTGGATACGCTCGCAGGCAATGCCTGCGTCAACCAGGAGTTTGGTAACGGTGTTGATGCTGATTCCCACCACGCGGGAGACTGACCGCATAGAGGAACCCTCGACCAGCATGTTCAGGGTATGAATCCGCTTGTGTTCTGGTAGCTTGTTCATGCCCAAAGTATATCATAATGCTAGCAGAATGTCAAGGGATTTAGATACAAAAGACCCGGTCCTAAATGACCGGGTCTTGAACCGATTGACGCAGTATCATGAGCGGTAACTATGGGATTTGGGTAATCTCAAGCCTCCCGTCTTTCAATGGGTGCACGCCAAGGCGATGACTCCAAGGCCAGCCTCGTCCTTTACGCATGATACGAGTTTGGCATACGGGAATATCATTAGGCTGGACACTAAATATCAATCGCATCACATTCGCTAAGAAAGGCGCGAGTGAAGGATCCATTATTTACTCCGGGATACCAAAGAAACTTATTTCTCCGCTCTGGTCTTTGCGGGCAACGGTCAACTTCCCATATAGAATGACCGGATAAAGATAGCCCACGATCATCGCAGATGGGCTGAGAACAGGATTGTCGCCTTCGTATTCCACTGGTTTGTGCTGCACAATTGGATCATCTTCCATAGATCCTGTCCACAGTTCCATGACATGATAGTCGGCAGCCGACGATATCGTAGTGTAGCCAACTCCTACCGTATTTTCCGACTCGGTCTTTTCACCCGCTAGTTGCACTGTGGTCATGTGGTCCTCCAACTACAAGCTAGACACTACCTCAGATTTATGAGCAACGACGAGGAGCGGACTGCCATCTTGATTATAGCGTTGGTTGCCCTGCTCATCGACGACTCGATAGATGCGACTTACCGTAGTTTTTACTCGAACGGTTCCACCGTCGAGCAGTTTGTATCGGTTCCATTCTTCGCGGCCGATCTCGAAATCGGCTTCAATAGCATCAAATTCTTGACTACCAGATTTGACTTTAATGATAGGCGCCATAATTGACTAAGTTCCCCAACGCGCCCGCGCTGCCGTCCTTGCGAGTTCGGAGCGTTCCTCACCTGTCATGCTGGCGGCTCTGGCCTTGCCGCCGTTAACCTTGCCCTCCGCTGGCAGGTCTTCCTCGACCTCACCAGTCGCGAGCTTCATGACATGCACGGCGTTAGCGTTGGTGTCCGCCGGTCGCTTCTGTCCTTGTGGTCCTCGGGGCATGTTCGTAACCCCCTCAGTTGTAGTCTATCAGCAGCTAGAACGGCTATCGCCCTTCCGCCAGCGCATTCAGGGCCAGAGCGAGCGCCCGGGCCTCCTTCGGCGAGATCGTGTTGCTCAGAGCCGCCGCCTGGGTGTCGGCATAACCGACTCTAATGTTCAGCCGCGAGGTCTCGGCGGACGTCTCAAGTTGCACATAGATCCCGCCCGTCAACTTCCCTGCGTCAAACTTCAATCTTCTCTCCCCTCCGAGCGGGCCGTCATTTGCACCGCTCGACGGCTGCCGCCGCGTCGCTCGTGGCAATGAAGACCGACATGTCAGCCTTCAGCCTGAAAGTAGTTGACTAGTAGCCTATCACTCTACACGTGTGCGTGGCGAAAGTATACATGCGCGTGTGTCGAGTTTTCATGCGGTTTGGCGGGCAAACTGAGACACTACCGGAAATCTGAACAGGGGGATAAGTGGAATCGCTGCCTGATTGAGGGCATGATAGTGCTCTCGGAGACAGGAGCGAGAGATGAGCAGACGACCCCGCCGTAACCACTCGGCAGAGTTCAAGTCGAAGGTGGCTCTTGCCGCAGTGCGCGGCGATCGGACACTTTCGGAGCTGGCAAGCCAGTTCGATGTGCACCCGAACCAGATCACGCAATGGAAGACCCAGTTGCTGGATCGGGCGGCGCGGTTATTTGGGGCCGGGACAGGGCAGGCTGAAAAGCCGGTAGATATGAAGGTCCTTCACGCTAAGATCGGTGAGCTTGCGTTGGAGAACGATTTTTTAGAGGCCGCGCTCACGAAGGCGGGATTGCCGGGCGCAAGGCGATGATCGACCGCGATCACAAGCTGCCTCTCGCCCGCCAGGCAAAGGCAGTGGGCATCAGCCGCGGGAGCATCTACTACCGGCCACGGCCGGTGGGCGAAGCCGGTCTCGGACTGATGCGCCGCATCGATGAGCTGCACCTTGAGTATCCGTTTGCAGGCAGTAGGATGATGCGAGGCCTGCTCCGCCAGGAGGGACTCTCCTCCGGGCGTAGACACATCGCCACACTGATGCGGCGGATGGGCATCGAGGCGCTGTACCGCAAGCCCAACACCAGCCGGCGACGGCCCGGCCATACGGTGTATCCGTACCTGCTGCGCGGGCTTGAGGTGAGCAGGCCCAACCAGGTGTGGGCAATGGATATCACGTACATTCCGATGGCCAGGGGGTTCGTGTACCTAGCCGCTGTGATGGACTGGCATAGCCGCAAGGTGCTGGCCTGGCGGGTATCGGTCACAATGGACACAGACTTCTGCGTGGAGGCGCTCGAAGAATCCCTGGGACGCCACGGCGCGCCGGAGATATTCAACACAGATCAGGGAAGCCAGTTCACAAGTGATGCCTTCACCGGCCTGCTGAAAGCCAGTGAGATCCAGATCAGTATGGACGGGAAGGGAAGCTGGAAGGATAATGTGTTCGTCGAACGGCTGTGGAAGAGCGTCAAGTACGAGGAGGTGTACCTGAGAGCCTACGAATCGGTCCCGGAAGCCAGAACTGGACTCGGGCGGTACTTCGAGTTTTACAATGCCGGACGGCCCCATTCGAGCCTTGGGGGAATGACGCCGGACCAGTTCTTTGACAGAGCGCCTGCCGAGCCCGCGGCGGCCTAACGCACGGCAGCGCGATTCCACTTATCAAACCGGGCAGCGCTGTTCAGACAAACGAGACCACCTCACTGTTCAGACAAACGAGACCACCTCTCACTTTCATCTTTTTTCTCTTAGCTTAGAGGGTGTGTGTGAAGTATGTGAAACTGTGGTTCGACAGGCTCACCACGAACGGAAAACTCCGTTCGCCCTGAGCTTGTCGAAGGGTATGAGGATCGTATTCACACACCCTCTTAAGGGACTTGTCATGCATACGCCCACGAAAGTGTCACCTATGTCTCCGGTTTAGCTGTTACTTATCTGCCCGGTTGCACAGTGAGGGCGTAGCGACCGCTTGGTTATTAACGCATGGCTCAGCAAGAGCACGTATTGTCGCAGCGTGTTTGAGGGCGCCCGGCGGTAGCCGTCAACCTTCCCCGTACCTGATGACCAGCTCCACATTCGTCAGAACGATATCGCAATCCAGCTTGGGGTTACGCTCCTGGAGCACGATCCTCACCTGGTGGGGGCCTGTCGCGACCTCGGAGGGACTGAGTTCAGAGCGTAGCCACACCGCGTCGGACACGTCAGTGACGTAGTCAGCGAACGCGTCCGCGGCAGATCCGTTCTCGATGTGATACTGGATCTCGATATTGTCCCTCTCGGTCCCGTCCCAGAACACGCTAATCAGGTCACCCTTCACCCACTCCTCGAGGCGCACGCGCAGCTCCACACGCTCCGGGACGTCCGCGGTCAGGTCATCGGCGACATCCAGCGTAATCGTGGGCCCATCGCCGGTGATAGTACGCTTCAATGCTACGGGGGCGTCGCCCCATATCCTGTCGTTGCGGAGCGCGCCGTGCCATGGGCCTGTCGATGGTCTACGATTATGTCAGTAGTTAACAGGTCAGGGAAAATGTCAGTTCATGAAAGGATTGACATTGACCCAGAAAGAACAGGCAAGGCTCCAAGTGCTCAACGGTATCCTGGAAGGTCAGATATCAGTGGATGAGGCGGCAGAGGTTCTGGGAGTGAGTGAACGCCACGTTTGGCGAATCCTGGCGGAGTATCGGAAGGAGGGTGCCGCCGCACTGGCTCATGGGAACCGAGGTCGCCGAGCGAACAACTCCATCCCGGAGGAGGCTAGGACTCAAGTTGTGGCCCTGGCACGCACACGGTATGCAAGAGTAAATCATACGCACCTAACCGAGCTCCTGGCAGAGCGGGAAGAGATCGTCTTGGGGCGCTCTACGGTCCGGCGTATCCTGGTAGGCGCCGGCATGGCTAGCCCCCGTCGACGTCGACCCCCACTGCATCGGGTCCGTCGCCAGCGCATGAGCCAGGAAGGCATGTTGGTGCAAGTAGATGGCAGCGTTCATGCCTGGCTAGAAGAACGGGGCCCTCGATGCACCCTGCTGTTGGCAATCGATGATGCCACCAGCACCGTGCCCTACGCACTGTTTCGCCATGAAGAGGACACTCATGGCTATTTCCTCCTCATGCAAGAGCTGATCCGGCGTTGTGGGGTTCCTTTGGCCCTGTACAGTGACCGCCACGCCGTCTTCAAGTATGTACCTGGCTCGCATCAATCGCCTGCGCCGACCCAATTCGGTCGTGCGATGGCAGAGCTTGGGGTGGAGCAGATCTTCGCGCGTTCTCCGGAGGCGAAGGGTCGGGTAGAACGGGCCAACGGCACCTTCCAGGATCGGCTGGTGACCGAACTACGTCTGGCTGGGGCCAGAACCATCTCAGAGGCCAACCAAGTCCTGTGGGCTTTCTTGACCCGCTTCAACAAGCGATTCGGGGTGCCACCAGCACAGTCCACCAACGCATATCGCTCTCCAGATCCGGACCTGAACCTGGCAGGCATACTGTGCTTCAAGCATAGCCGCAAGGTGGCCAGAGACAACACAGTCAAGTACAACTGGCATACCCTCCAACTGCTTCCTTCGAGCGAACGGTCCACTTACGTTGGAGCGCACGTGGTGGTCCAGGAGCGATTGGACGGCAAGCTAGTGGTTCAACGTTTTTGTATTGATGGGTAGAGTGACTTTAGCTTGATGCGCGCATCCTCGGTAGTGAAGCGCCAATCCACTCGTATCACATCCCGGTTGCGTTGATTCTGCCAAGCATTGACCTCGCCGCGCAGGATGTCTTGATTGGCAATCCGTCGGTCCAGGCACTGTCGAGCCAGCACACCGATCTCTATCTCCGCCATATTCAACCAACTCCCGTGTTTGGGAGTGTAGTGTATCTCCAGTCGCTCAGCTATACGCCTCGCCTCAGCAGGCTCGAATGCCTCGTATAGCGAGGACAGCTTGTGAGTGTTGAGATTGTCCATTACCAGCACGATCCGGTCTCTGTCAGGGTAGTCCTCGTCGACCAGTTCCTTTATCACATGCGCCCAGTCCACCTTCGTGCGACGCTCTCTGACCTCGACTCGGCGCCATCCGTCCAACGGTGCAAACAGCATGAACAGGCTGCTCACTCCATTGCGCTCGTATTCGTAGTCGTATGCCGCCGATAAGCCGGGCGCTGCGGGACGCGGCACTCGCGTCTCCTTGACTTGCTGTTTGCTCGTCTCATCCATGCACACCAGAACCTCATTCCCATCGTACGGCCGTTGGTAGACCTCCAGTACGTCTTCCATCGCGCACACAAACTCCGCGCTCTGACCGGGCGGGATGCACCAACTCTGCTTCAGCCACGGCTTCAGTTCGTTTTTTTTTAAGCGCCTGGCGAACCGTCTCGGTGCTAATGGTCCCGACTATCTCACACTCGACCAACTGGTCAGCCAACAGCTTCAGGGTCCAACTGGCACGCCCCTCCGGCGGTTCCCCGCAGGCCATCGCTATCAACCGTGCTTCACCTTCGCCGTCCAGTCTCTTTTGACGCCGACGCAGTTGCTTTTTGCGATTCAGCGCAGACTCGACCCCCTCCTCCACACAGCGCTTGCGTATTCGCTCGACCGTTGACTGTCCCACACCGAGCGCGCTGGTGATGTCCGCGTCCTTCATTCCCCCGTCCGAGCGTGACTCATCGCTCATCAGCAGAATGCGCGCATGGGTCTGTTTGTACGCCGCAGCCCGACCGCGTGAGACCAAGGCGTTGAGTTCCTGTTGTTCGTCGGTAGTCAGTCTGATACGGTACTTCTTGGTAGACATCATGGTTCCTCCTCGGTTCAACGTTACGATTGAACCCCCAAGAGGAACAATGACTATCATGGTATTCATTTCAATGATGTTGGACCACTAGTAGTGTGCTATCAAAACCAAATCGTCCCTACCCAGGAAGCGCCACCGCGTCCTGGTGTCCTCCGGACTCTGAACGCCACTCGAGGTCTTGGCAGCGTCACCGTGGAGAACCTCGCTGCAGGCATGGACACCAACGGGATCGGTGGTCACGAGCGAGAAGGACTGGGAGCGATGACCGCGATCGGCCGGGGACTCGCCGCAGGGAGATTGACCACGGATCGCGAGAGTGAAGCCGTCCACCCTAAGGCTCAACCACCCAGACCGCCGACGCCTCGTCAGCGAGCCCGTTGGAAAGCAGTGCAGAGGGCCAAGCGTCGAGGCCTTTCTCTTCGGGCAATCGCCCGGGAATTGGGCATATCCCGCATCACCGTCCGAAAGTACGTTGAGGCTTCAAGTCCACCTGTCTATCCGGACAGGGAGCTCGCTGCTCACTCTTGATCATGTGGAACCGCCTTCGGTCCATAACAACCGGCCTGTGGGTAAGTGGGCAATCCCGCCAAGGTTATCCATTTATCCGCGGGCTGCTCCGCTCGGATCGAGTCACCATCACTGCCACCCACGGTGTCACACGAAGCTGGAGGTGGGGGCTTTCTCAATCATCGAACTGGATAACTATTGGCTTGACACAGCAACCACTGACATAATCGCTGGTCCATTACCCTGACATAATCGCTGGACGTCGACAATGGGCCCTCACTCCGGAGGTTACGGTGCGTCGCGGCGTCACCACCCCGCTCCGCAATGGGACTTGCGCAGGGGGGCCGAAGTTGGGTGATACCGGGAGCTCAGGGAGCTTCGCCGCCGCTCTCTCTATGGGTATCTACCGCGCACACGGCGCTCCGAGTCGCGCTCCTTTACCACAGGCACCCTGACTTGGACCATGTCACCTCCAGTATCTGCCGCGGGGCACCGAGACGCGGACCTCGGTCCCCTCTCCCGCAGCCGAGGTGATGTGAAGGGTGCCCCCAAGGCCCTCCGCCCTCTCACGCATCCCCTGCACGCCGCGGCGCCCGGCGTCTTTTCCCTCGTTTACATCCGATGTGAGCCCACGGCCGTCGTCCCGGACGGTCAGGTGCACCGCATCCCGGGTGCTGCCCAGGGTAACCCAGGCGTTTGCGGCCCCCGCATGGCGCTCCACGTTCGCCAGCGCCTCCTGGACGATCCGCAATAGCTGAACTTCTGCGGCAGGCGGGAGCACGGATGTGACCGAGTCAGCCTCAAAATGGGCCTGCACCCCACTTCTCTCTCCAAACTCACCCACGTTCTCCTCCAGCGCCGGGACCAGAGGCAACGGTTCCACCGCCAGTTGGTCAATGGACTCCCGCGTTTTTGAAAAGCTGTCTTTGGCAAGGGCACGGACCTCCCGAAGCAACGCCTGTGCCTCTGACGAGCGCTCTGCTCCTATTAGCTCGCCCACCGACTCAATCTTCGTAGACAGATTGATCAGGTTCTGGGCCAGGCCCTCCTGCATCTCACCTCGCATACGACTCCGTTCGTCCTCGACAAGATCCGCCTCTATCCGCCTCCGAATGTTCAGGTTAGCCCGGTACACGGATGTCGCGATGACGAAGCTCGCCGTCACGTATAGCATGAGCCACAGCAGGTAGTTCCCCTCCATCACCCAGGTATACTCGCTATTTGTCCAGGCCGGCGTAACATGGGCCACGATGACGGACACTGAGAAGACGGCCGCACCTGCTATCGCCATCCTTTCCTGGAAGAGCAGCGTGGCGGCCACCACTGGGCTGAGACTGTACAAGAGGTAGGGACTGTCAAGCCCACCCGTCAGCAGCAGGATCAGGACACAGACCAACACGTCCCCGCCGAGCACCGCATACGTCGTGTGGTCCTGCCTCCACCAGCGCAGAGGCCCGAGGACGAGGTTACGTCAATAGGTGTGTAAACGACATCAGGCGGCGACCTTCTCAGCCGTTGATTCAATGGCGATTCCATCCGCATACTGTGCACCGAGATAGACGTCTTCGATCAACTCAGGGGCCTTCAGACGCCTGAAGCGCTGTTCGGCGACCATCAACATTTTCCAGATCACCGCTATCGCCCGATCGACCCTCTTGTAGCGCTTGGCGGCATCGGTCCGAAGCCTGAGGGCCGCGAAGGGTGATTCTACCGGGTTCGTCGTGCGAAGGTGCCCCCAGTGCTCCTTTGGGAAGTCATAGAAGGTGACCATGCGGTCCCAGTCCCGCTCCAAGGCCTCTGAGGCCGCCTCGTAGGAATGGTCGCCGCACCACCTGGTGAACACCGTCCTGAGCCGCTCAGCCTCTGTCCGAGTCGGCGCGTAGGGGATAGTACGCAGCATGAGCTTGGCCTGGTCCTGTTGTCGCTTTGGAAGCTTGGCGAGCACGTTTACGATCTTGTGGTTCCAGCAGCGTTGCTCTGCCGCCTGCGGATAGACGTTGCGCAGAGCTCCCCAGATGCCCAGGTGTCCGTCTCCAACCACCAGCCTCGGGCAGCTCAAGCCCCGGCGCTTGATGTCCCTGAGCACCTCGGACCAGTTCTCTGTGGACTCCCTGTATCCAGGAACAGCGCTCACCACCACCTTGCTCCCGTCGCTCAGGGCCGCCATCACCACCAGTACCGCCGCCTTCTCCTTCTCAAGACCAGCCTTGACGTAGACTCCATCCACCCACATGTAGACCACTTCCAGGTCATCGAGGGGCCGGCTGCGCCATTGGGCAAGCTCATCGTTCCACTTATCCTTCAACCGGGCCACCGTGCTCGCCGATACCGGTGCGTCCTCTCCCAGCAGCCCCCGCAAAGCCAGATCGAAGTCGCCTTCGGATAGACCGTGCAGGTACAGCTCGGGGATCAACTCAGCAACCTTCCTGGTCCTGTTGACGAACAGCGGCAGCAGCCGGCTCTCGAACTGCTCCTCGGTATCGCGGACTCGCGGCCGCCTCAGCTGTATCGTTCCCGAACTCAGCGTAAGCCTCCGGGCTCTGCCGTATCCGTTCCGATAGCCGGTATCGTTGTCCGAGTCGGATCTGAGCGCCGACTTCGCCCTTCCCAGAAACCCCGTCACCTCCTCCTCCAGCAACTCCTGGATCAGCCTCTGGACCTGGCTTCGCACCCAATCCTCCAACTGCTCCCACTCCGGCCTTGACTCCGACCTACTCTCAGTGCTTTCCTTCCTCATGGGCGGTCTATCTCCTCTCTTGGGCCTCGAGCCCGTGTTGTTCAGAGAGAGGGTACACCGCCTGACTGTTTACACACTTTTTGAAGATACCTCCCGAGGACCTTCAGCAGTGTGTAGATCCCGATAAGAATTAAAAGGACGTAGGTGCTCAGGGAAGGGCCAGCAAGGGGATCGAGGCGTACCGCCTGAATGAGAATAACCGCCAGTCCATACGCAAAGAACCGGTACAGGGACAGGAAAAGATAGATGTCTCTTTCGTGTTTTGTTGGCACCGGGCTACAGCCGCTTTCAATCTATCTGCCCTCGATTATGCTCAGTGCTATCCTTCTGTGTCAATGTGGATGTGCTACTACAACACGCGGTCTACCTTGGCTACTCTCGGGCTTGTCTCGCCATGTTGTGGGCGCCCGGACTCTGGGAGAAGGCGGACTCTGCCGGTCACAGCAGCTCTTGCCCACTCAGGTGGCGCCCAGCAGGTCAGCCTGCAGCGGAGGGCTACGCCGCGATGATATGGGCCCGTACCACCCTATCCAACGGCTTGAACGAGAAATCAGCGGCTCATGCTCCGGTGAGCCTGGGGGAAGTGGTTTCGGCTGGCCTTGTAGGAAACAGAGGGACGGGAATTAGCGTCGGCCGGTACGTGTAAAGTGATTGGTTGTCTACTTCGGCGACGGCCGGCCGGTCCCGGGGCTAACCAGCCTTCAGGACCAACCGAAACCTCGTGAGAAAGGTGCGAGCAGTGCCCGGGTCCAGCAGCTCAGCTATGCTCGTCATGCCTGCAGGAGTTGCATCGTCCTCCTCGTGCTCCTCCTCGATGAGCTCGAGGTTACGTCAATAGGTGTGTAAACGACATCAGGCGGCGACCTTCTCAGCCGTTGATTCAATGGCGATTCCATCCGCATACTGTGCACCGAGATAGACGTCTTCGATCAACTCAGGGGCCTTCAGACGCCTGAAGCGCTGTTCGGCGACCATCAACATTTTCCAGATCACCGCTATCGCCCGATCGACCCTCTTGTAGCGCTTGGCGGCATCGGTCCGAAGCCTGAGGGCCGCGAAGGGTGATTCTACCGGGTTCGTCGTGCGAAGGTGCCCCCAGTGCTCCTTTGGGAAGTCATAGAAGGTGACCATGCGGTCCCAGTCCCGCTCCAAGGCCTCTGAGGCCGCCTCGTAGGAATGGTCGCCGCACCACCTGGTGAACACCGTCCTGAGCCGCTCAGCCTCTGTCCGAGTCGGCGCGTAGGGGATAGTACCCAGCATGAGCTTGGCCTGGTCCTGTTGTCGCTTTGGAAGCTTGGCGAGCACGTTTACGATCTTGTGGTTCCAGCAGCGTTGCTCTGCCGCCTGCGGATAGACGTTGCGCAGAGCTCCCCAGATGCCCAGGTGTCCGTCTCCAACCACCAGCCTCGGGCAGCTCAAGCCCCGGCGCTTGATGTCCCTGAGCACCTCGGACCAGTTCTCTGTGGACTCCCTGTATCCGGGAACAGCGCTCACCACCACCTTGCTCCCGTCGCTCAGGGCCGCCATCACCACCAGTACCGCCGCCTTCTCCTTCTCAAGACCAGCCTTGACGTAGACTCCATCCACCCACATGTAGACCACTTCCAGGTCATCGAGGGGCCGGCTGCGCCATTGGGCAAGCTCATCGTTCCACTTATCCTTCAACCGGGCCACCGTGCTCGCCGATACCGGTGCGTCCTCTCCCAGCAGCCCCCGCAAAGCCAGATCGAAGTCGCCTTCGGATAGACCGTGCAGGTACAGCTCGGGGATCAACTCAGCAACCTTCCTGGTCCTGTTGACGAACAGCGGCAGCAGCCGGCTCTCGAACTGCTCCTCGGTATCGCGGACTCGCGGCCGCCTCAGCTGTATCGTTCCCGAACTCAGCGTAAGCCTCCGGGCTCTGCCGTATCCGTTCCGATAGCCGGTATCTGAGTCCGAGTCGGATCTGAGCGCCGACTTCGCCCTTCCCAGAAACCCCGTCACCTCCTCCTCCAGCAACTCCTGGATCAGCCTCTGGACCTGGCTTCGCACCCAATCCTCCAACTGCTCCCACTCCGGCCTTGACTCCGACCTACTCTCAGTGCTTTCCTTCCTCATGGGCGGTCTATCTCCTCTCTTGGGCCTCGAGCCCGTGTTGTTCAGAGAGAGGGTACACCGCCTGACTGTTTACACACTTTTTGAAGATACCTCATGAGCTCCGCCACATAAGGCAACTCGGCGGGCATGCGCACGAGCGGGAGCCGCTGACGCATCTGGAACTTGAATACGGTATCTTGCGTCGGCGAGCCGCCCATCTCTCGCATGTCCACATGCGCCACGTCATTCAGCCACTGTTGCAACTTCAGCACGAGTCCCAGGGAGGTTACGTCAATAGGTGTGTAAACGACATCAGGCGGCGACCTTCTCAGCCGTTGATTCAATGGCGATTCCATCCGCATACTGTGCACCGAGATAGACGTCTTCGATCAACTCAGGGGCCTTCAGACGCCTGAAGCGCTGTTCGGCGACCATCAACATTTTCCAGATCACCGCTATCGCCCGATCGACCCTCTTGTAGCGCTTGGCGGCATCGGTCCGAAGCCTGAGGGCCGCGAAGGGTGATTCTACCGGGTTCGTCGTGCGAAGGTGCCCCCAGTGCTCCTTTGGGAAGTCATAGAAGGTGACCATGCGGTCCCAGTCCCGCTCCAAGGCCTCTGAGGCCGCCTCGTAGGAATGGTCGCCGCACCACCTGGTGAACACCGTCCTGAGCCGCTCAGCCTCTGTCCGAGTCGGCGCGTAGGGGATAGTACGCAGCATGAGCTTGGCCTGGTCCTGTTGTCGCTTTGGAAGCTTGGCGAGCACGTTTACGATCTTGTGGTTCCAGCAGCGTTGCTCTGCCGCCTGCGGATAGACGTTGCGCAGAGCTCCCCAGATGCCCAGGTGTCCGTCTCCAACCACCAGCCTCGGGCAGCTCAAGCCCCGGCGCTTGATGTCCCTGAGCACCTCGGACCAGTTCTCTGTGGACTCCCTGTATCCGGGAACAGCGCTCACCACCACCTTGCTCCCGTCGCTCAGGGCCGCCATCACCACCAGTACCGCCGCCTTCTCCTTCTCAAGACCAGCCTTGACGTAGACTCCATCCACCCACATGTAGACCACTTCCAGGTCATCGAGGGGCCGGCTGCGCCATTGGGCAAGCTCATCGTTCCACTTATCCTTCAACCGGGCCACCGTGCTCGCCGATACCGGTGCGTCCTCTCCCAGCAGCCCCCGCAAAGCCAGATCGAAGTCGCCTTCGGATAGACCGTGCAGGTACAGCTCGGGGATCAACTCAGCAACCTTCCTGGTCCTGTTGACGAACAGCGGCAGCAGCCGGCTCTCGAACTGCTCCTCGGTATCGCGGACTCGCGGCCGCCTCAGCTGTATCGTTCCCGAACTCAGCGTAAGCCTCCGGGCTCTGCCGTATCCGTTCCGATAGCCGGTATCTGAGTCCGAGTCGGATCTGAGCGCCGACTTCGCCCTTCCCAGAAACCCCGTCACCTCCTCCTCCAGCAACTCCTGGATCAGCCTCTGGACCTGGCTTCGCACCCAATCCTCCAACTGCTCCCACTCCGGCCTTGACTCCGACCTACTCTCAGTGCTTTCCTTCCTCATGGGCGGTCTATCTCCTCTCTTGGGCCTCGAGCCCGTGTTGTTCAGAGAGAGGGTACACCGCCTGACTGTTTACACACTTTTTGAAGATACCTCAAGCAGGTTGACCGGGGGTAGAATACGCAGCTCAACGTTGTTCAGAACGGTGTCATCGAAATGCGCTATCCGGGATGGACTCACGGTCGCTGATCCGATAGCGGGTGAATCAGGCACCTCGTTGATTTGCCCTTCCCTGGCCTCCACCTCGATATCAGTTCCGGGGGTGCTACCAAGCTCCTCGCCCGCAGCTCCGCCTCTTCGGGACGTAATATTGTCCAAGGGCTGCAGCCATCCCTTCGGGCGTATCCATAACGCTGGCGCCGAAGACGAATCCCCCCTCCGGCGCCCGACGAATGACGGACAACAGCTCGTCGTCTGCCACATCTTTGAGAAGGTAGCCTCGTGCCCCCACTTGCACGGCGTCCTCCAACAGCCTCGCGTCGGTACTCAACACAACCACCGCCCCAGGGTAGTCCCGTTCTTGGAGCATGCGTGCAGTCTCAAAGCCGCTCGTGTGAGGCAAATCTGCATCCACCAGGACCACGTCGGGGGAAAGAGTGGTGGCCTGATCGACGGCTTGAACTGCGCCGGCTGCCTCTCCGACCACATCGACGTCCTCGTACGCTGCCAGCATCTGGCGCATGCCCTGCATGGCCAGCTTGTCTAGCATGAGCAACACTCTGATGGCAGCCACGAACCTTCCCTCTCACCCTCGACGAAGAAGTCAACCGCGTCTTGGCGCACGATCGGGCCGGTACTCCCCACCAGGCCCTATTGTTCAGTTGCCATCAAGGCGTGAACGGTATAGCAAGTACGGTCCGAGGTGTCACGGCCGACCGCATCTCACACACCCCAACTCTGAGCGCGATCAGACTATCAACATTGCAGCACATTTCGGCGAACGCGACGCCCCCTGAACCTACGATAACAGGCCGAGAACGGACGGCCAAGGCGTTACGCGGTGCTTTTAGAGTCCTTCATCGACCAAGAATGTGGCATCTACACGCCTGCTCTCCAATACGAGTTGCAACCCTGCACAGGGCGTTCCGGAGGCTCGCAAGAGACGTGACTTAGCCTGCAATCCCGGGTTCTTCGCGAGCGTATATCCTCAAGCGGCGTTCCACGTGTGGGCAGACTCGACCGTCCCCGGGCGCGATATGGCCATTCTTACCGTACCCGCGCGCCATTGAAAATTGACTGCCAAGAGAAGCGGCCGGGGAAGTACGTTGACCTGGGGGGTCCTGGACTTATGGGCAGACAACCATACCTGGCAGCCCGGTAACCGGAGAGCTTTCATCGAATCGAACGGGACAGAGTCCAAGAGGGGTGAAGAGCCCAAGGGGATTGGTGGGCGTACCGAGCCTGCGTATTACAGTGCTCGGACTCTAGCAGGTGTCCATAGTGGCGCAGTGCGCGCGCGGCGGGCAGTCGGGGTTGACCATCGATAGGCACGCCTTCGTGGGGCTCTTATCCCAAGGTCGGCGTGCCAGTCCAGCGCACCGAGCCAGCCGCGGTGTCGCCACTCCAGCCCCATCAATATTGGAAGGGGACTTGGAGGGCCGTGGCTGCTCGATGGCACGGGGCCGTCAGGCGCCTAGCTGGTACGATGACTCCGGCGCGCCGGACGGGGGTGGCCAACCCCATGCCAGGTGTCGGTATATGCGGCTCCTATTTACTATGCCGCCTGCACCGCCGATTTCACCGCCTTCAGAGACCAGGTGCCGACACCCGGAATTGTGAGTACTGATCTGAGAAACGAGGTCGCGTCGGACACGGCGCAAAGAATTGAGGTGGCTGTCTCACCAGGGTAAACGTACAACACGTCAACCCTCACGGCCGTCTTGAGGGAACGGTATACCTGGGTGAGCTCACGGGAGCTATCCCCGTGCTCGACAACTATCTCGCCCAGGTATTCAACGCCGTGGACCCAGTCTACGAGCTCCCTTTCATCTGAGACCGCTGTCTTCTCCGCAGGCTCGGTGTCCCGCCGTATCCCAATCATCTCTGCAATCATCTTCGTGCTCCTCCCTCTCTCGCGATATCGACCTCATCGTAAGGGAACTCATCTCGGGCGCCTATCACCTATTGGGACGATTTCCGAGTGAACAGGAGGCCGTCACGGATAGTACATATGGGTGACGAGATATGTGGTCCTCGCATCACGCCATCGATGAATACAAGGAGGCGAATGGAACACATCGGACGGGGCCCGCTGCTCTGCAACAGATCGGGAAGCCGGGCTCTCGGATTCACTGTTGACCGCGATGGTCACGGGGCTGTCGCGGCTAGTAGCTCTGAAACAGCTCTCCCCAACCGGTGTTCATCGCCTCACGGATGCGCTTGCGTCCGATGAAACGCAGCCAGTATTCGTTGTGGTACAGGTTTGAAGCAAAGAAGGCCCAGGGCACAATAGGCGACCTCAACAGGATGTTCTCCAGGGGTTTCAGAGGCCCCCAGTAGATAAGCTTCTGGCCCCGGCTGGCGAAGGTGTTCTCGTTGCCCTTGAAGTGCCAGTTGACCTCCGAGACGTCCTCGCCAACGACCTCTATCTGCTCGGTGTCGCCGCAGCCAAGGCCGAGCTCGTGCCCAAGCCTGATGAACTTGATGGACATGGGGTCAAACCCCATGATCCGCGCCGCGACGGCGTCGATCGCCACCTGGTCCGCTCCGGCCAGGACAACGTTCTTCTCATGCCAGCGCATGGCTCGCGGTCCGGGACCGTCGCCGGCGAATGTTCCGTCGGTGACGGCGAAAACGCCGGAGTGAATCTCGCGCTGAATGTTCAGCAGGTCAACCAGGGTCTCGTGTATCACCGAGTGGGTCCAGTGGCGCTTCCGGTGGAGCAGGCCGCCAAATGCGTTCTTCATCGCCCCCGTTATCGTGGTGAAGACGTGAGTCTTTACGGTGGGCAGGTGAACGATGTTCCTACCCATGAACAGCTCAGGTATCTGAATGCCCTCAGGAAAGATATCATCAAGGACCAGCATCTTTGCCTTGGGCTTATACTGGACCCACCTGGACGGGGGAGAGTCCAGATACACGCTCTCCAGACCGTACTTCTCCTCCACGGCCACGTGCTTGTTGTTAATGGCGCCTTCCATCGCGTCGACGACCACGGTGCCGTTGTGGGCTGACACAAGCTCCTTGTAGCCGTCCTCCGCCAAGGTCTTGATCACGCCTTCAAGCTGCCAAGGAGTCGTGGAGCAGGCCGGATAGTAGTGTTGCCAGGAGATGTTTATCTTGAGCAGGGTGGCCGCGCTCTTGGGGAGGAACGACTCGTACTCGGCCAGTCGCATTGCGCGGCCGATGTCGTCCAGAACGGTCTCGGGGCGCGCGTAGACCATCGCCACCTTGGGCCTGGCGGGTGCGCTGGTCTCGCTTTCGGTGCGCTGTTGGATACATCGGTTGTGTCAGCCACGCCCTTACCGTTACCGGAGCAGGGATGCCATCGAAGCTTAAGGGGGCCGCGAGAGCCGCTCGGCTGCCCAGTGCCGGCCCGAGCACCTCTAGACCCCTACACCTGATCGTACCGGAAGCAGCTTACCTCGTGGTCATTGACCATGCCGGTCGCCTGCATGAAGGCGTAGCAGATCGTCGGCCCCACGAACCTGAACCCTCGCCTCTTGAGGTCTCGACTCATGGTCTCCGAGACCGCTGTCTTCGCGGGAATATCCCTCACCGACGCCCGCGCGCTCTTGGCGGGCACCCCGTCCACAAAGCGCCACACGTACGCATCGAAGCTGCCGAACTCGCCCGCGAGGTCCATTACCGCCCGGGCATTGGTTATGGCGGACTTGACCTTGAGGCGGTTCCGCACGATCCCTGGGTCCCGCAGCAACGATTCCACCTTCTCGCCGTCGTAAGCGGCTACCTTTGAAATATCGAAGCCGTCGAAGGCATTCCGGTAGGAACCGCGCTTTCGGAGGATAGTCTCCCAGCTAAGCCCCGCCTGCGCCCCCTCAAGGACCAGGAACTCGAACAGCAGGCGGTCATCATGGACAGGAACGCCCCACTCGGTGTCGTGGTATGCGAGTTGATCAGGGCTGCTGTTCGCCCACTCGCATCGTTCAGGCACTCGCGCTTACCGTCCGGTTTTTGCGTTCGCGGCATGCAACGGCAGAGGGTCCTGCGAATGGCAAGGGGATGAGAGCGTTCCTCTCCACCACATAGGCACCCTCAACATTGAAAGTCTCACTCACCTTCAGTACGGCCAGCCCTACTCCAGGAAGTCGCGCAGCTTCTTGGAGCGGCTCGGGTGTCGCAGCTTCCTCAGCGCCTTGGCCTCTATCTGCCTTATGCGCTCACGTGTGACGCCAAAGTCGCGGCCCACTTCCTCAAGGGTCCGCTGACGGCCATCCTCAAGGCCGAACCGCAGCGCAAGCACTCTGGCCTCCCTGTCGCTCAAGGTGTAGAGCACGTCGTCCACCTGCTCCTTGAGCAGCTGGTACGATGCGGCCTCCGACGGCGCCATCGTATTGCGGTCCTCAATGAAGTCTCCCAGGTGGCTGTCCTCCTCTTCGCCGATGGGGGTCTCGAGGGACACCGGCTCCTGGGAAATTTTGAGTATCTCCCGTACCTTCTCTGGGGTGACCTCCATGCCAGCGCCAATCTCCTCGCTGGTAGGCTCCCGTCCATACTCCTGCACCAGCCTGCGGCTGACCCGTAGCAGCTTGTTGATGGTCTCAACCATGTGCACAGGAATCCGAATCGTGCGCGCCTGGTCGGCGATGGCCCTGGTGATGGCCTGGCGAATCCACCATGTGGCGTAGGTGCTGAACTTGTAGCCCTTGCGGTAGTCGAACTTCTCCACGGCCCGTATCAGTCCGATATTGCCCTCCTGGATCAGGTCCAGCAAGGACATGCCTCTCCCGATGTACTTCTTGGCCACGCTCACCACCAGGCGGAGGTTGGCCTCGGCCAGATGCCCCTGGGCCAGGAGACCATCGTTCTTGAGCCGGGACAGATAGCCCTGGAACACCAGCTCGTACGGATCGAGCCTCCGGGTGAAATCGTCCTCCTCGATCTGCGCCTTCACCTCTGACAGGACCATGTCCTGGTCCACTGCGGCCAGCGCCTCTTGCGGGAGCAGCCGGCTGTTAAGCGACAGGTCCTGAATATCTCTCTTCGCCCGAAGGGCCTCTATGTTCAGGACATCCTCTACAAACTGCAACAACTCCTCGGGTAGGTCTCCGTCCAGCACCGCCCTCATCTCCGCATTAGAGACCACCTCGTTAAGGGTTTTCTCGCCATCGATCCCCACATACCTGCTTAGAGTCCTCACAAGGGGTTCGGCGTCACAAGTCCGCCGCAGGAACTCCAAGACCAGTTGCCACGCCCTCGGCGAGCGGCCTTCAGGACTTGTAAGCTCGTCCTCCAGCCCCAGGATGTGCTTGCTAGCCTCCATCTTGAGGGCCAGCACGCGCTCCTCAGCAGCCTTCAGCAGGCTCACCCTCCCAATCTCCCGCAGGTACATGCGTACCGGATCGTCGATCATCTCGGCCGAATCAAGGCCTTGTTGCCAGGCCTTTTCGATGTCGGCCTCTATGCCGGATTCCTTCGGCCTGCCCTCCTCGGAACCATCCTCGTCGGAGTCCTCCGACTTTTCCCTTGAGGAGTCAGTCGTTGACGTAGTCAGATCATCCTCTTCTTCCTCGAGCGAGGCGATCCGGCCTTCTCGATTCTTTGTCAGTCCCAAGATGTCTCGGGCGGCCATGGTGTCCTCCGCGAGTCCACTCAGAAGGTCGTTGGTATCTTCTCGGTTTGATCTCTTCCTCATAACACTGTCAACCCCAATTAGGCCAAATAAACCATGCCTGAGCTACTATCGCTGGGTGAAAAGCTCCTTAAGTCTACTGTTGACGGAGACAATGGTTTCTTCTAGTTCCCTTGAAGGCGGACTTGTCGCGTCATCCGACGCCAGAAGGCCCTCCTGCATCTCTCGAAGGTGACTCTGCTCCAGGCGGCCGAGGGACTGACCCAGAGCCGTCTCGGCCGATCCGCGGTCGGCCGGGGAGATGTCGATCTGGCCCAGATAGGCTAGATGCTTGCGCAAAGTGTCGTCCAGAACGTCTTGAAGCTCATCTATTGTAGAGCAGCCTAGCCAGTGGGTAAATACTTCTCTGTTCTCTGTTCGATGAAATTGTGCAGGCGAGACCGACCCGGCCCGCTCCCTAAGCTCCGGCCAGCCCAAGAGTAGCGCTAGAACGTAGTCTTCGAGGAAGTCTTCCCTCTGGCTCATCAGCGGCGATACGCTGGCAACCCGCGCCGGGCCTCGTCCACGCGCACTTCCGCCTCGATTGTAGGATGCAGCTTTCGGCCTTCCGATGCTGGCCTCAAGCGCCTCCCTGCTCACGCCAAGGACCTGGGCGAGCCTCTGGAAGTAGCGCTCCTGCTCAAAGGAATTCGTCGTGGTGGTCACCAGAGGCAGAAGTGTCTCAGCAGCCTGAGCCTTACCCTGGGCGGTGCTCAGGTCATACCTGGCGGCGAAGGCGGGCAAAGCAAAATCGACGAAGGACAGCGCCTCGCGGACCAGCCGCTCCCACTCGCCCTGGTCCTCTCTGATCAGGTCGTCCGGGTCTCGGCCCGCGGGCAGCTCAGCAATCTTCAGTTCAAACTCAGCACTCTGTCCCAGCTGCCTCTTCAAGACGCGATAGGTAGACTCCAAGCTCCGCAGAGTTGCCTCTTGTCCGGCAGCGTCCGGGTCCATAGCTTGGACGAACATCCTGGCGATAGACTTTAGCTGTGATACCTGCTGCTCAGTCAGCGCCGTTCCCATGGACGCGACGACGTTTTTGTACCCATACTGGTGGGCCGTGATGGCGTCCATGTAACCCTCGACAATTACGACCGTGCGTTGCTCCCTGATAGAGGCAGCGGCCATGTGGAGCCCGTAGACGGTGGCCCGCTTGTCGAAGACAGGCGTGGCCGCCGTATTCAGATACTTGGGATCAGACCCATCCATGCTGCGCGCCCCGAACCCGGAGACACGGCCCTGCCGGTCGTGTATCGGGAACATCAGCCGTCCCCAGAAAAAGTCCCGCGTTTCGCCGTCCTCGCCGCGATGCAGAAGGCCAGTTTCCAGCAGCTGCCGGGTGTCGAAGCCTAGGCCACGCAGATGCCCCTTCAGCCGGTCCCGCCCTCGCAGGCTGAGCCCCAGTTGAAAGGTCGATATCGCGTCCGCGTCGACGCCCCGCTCGGCCAGGTACTCCATCCCTCGTCGTCCCTCGGGTGAAGACAGCGCCTTCTGGTAGAATCGCACGGCCTCCTGGTTGATACGGTACAAAATGTCGGACCGGCCCCCCTGCCGCTCCTGGCTCAGAGTAACGCCGGTCCTTTGTGCCAGGAGCTTCAGGGTCTCACCAAAGTCCAGCCGCTCAGCCCGCATCACCAGCGAGAAGACGTCGCCACCGGTGGCGCATGCCCCGAAGCAGTGCCAGGCCTGGCGGTCCGGGTTTACCGTAAATGAGGGAGTTTTCTCCGTGTGGAAGGGGCACCGCGCCTTGAAGTTCCGCCCTGCCTTCTGGAGGGGCACGTAGTCGGATGCCACGTCTACGATGTCGACCCGGGACTTTATTTCGTCAACCACGCTCATCTTGGCGGTGACCCTTTCCCGTAGGCACATCGGGCGATTCTGTTCATGGGACGCCTAACGCTCCTCACGTGCCAGTCGATGTGGTCTACGGTGGCCCGCAGGTCCACCAGGTAGTCGCCAACCGTCTCCCAGTCGTGGGGCGACCGAAGGAGCCCCCGCAGTTGATCAGCCAGCACCTTCTCCGCGCTCCAGAGGTCGCCGAGGTCGGTGCTCAGTGCGGCCAGCTCTTCGTCGAGCTCATCGGGTAGCCCCATCTCCTTGAGCTTCGCCACCACGCCGTGGGCCATCAAAGCCGAACGCCGTGCATGCTCCAGGTCGGGCTCTATCGCATTCGCGCGGCCGGTATCACCATCGCGTCCCATTATCATTTGCCCTTTGAGTGACGGCTATATGTGGACGACCTTCGAGCAGACTCCGCCCGGTGCCTTCGTCCGGCGTGCCGCCATGACGATCCGGCGTGCGCGCCCCGGCTTTCTCCCCGAGGTCGTCTATTCACTCTGCACACCATAGTGCGTGAGGTAGGTGGTCCAGGTCTCCCTGATCATCTCCAACGACGACTGCTGGGGACCGGCGCTCATCAGGCCGATCTGCTTAAACATCCGCTTCCAGATGGCGTCGACCTCCCCTTTCCACGGCGGGTACTCCAACCCATGAACGTCGCGCTGCATCGCCTCGAGGTGCTCCTGGACCAGTTTCAGCTGGTTGTGGACTGTGCGGGACCGAATCCTATCTGTGGGTGTCACGCCAGGACTATGCCAACGGCCGCTGAAGCCTGCCGGCGACCCCGGGCTCTATCCTCTCAGCCACTCCAATTGCGTACTGGTCCGTCATGCCCGCAACGTAGTCTACCACCGATCGGCCGTCGCGCCGGTACTCGGATGGTATCTCCTCAGGATTCTCGTTGTGGTACTCGTACAGCAGCCGAATCACCCGCCGGGCGCTCTGCCCTTCATCCCCCACATCCTCAGGGACGTAGACCCTCTCGAACATGAAGTCCCGCATGACGTTGACGGCCCTCCTCACCACGTGACTCATGTCGATGACCGGACTTGTTGCGGAGTCCACACCCTCCTCGCCGGCAGCGGCCCACGAGTTGACCACAATGTCGCTTACCATCGTATTGATTCGCTGGGAGTGGCGCTCGCCCAGCACTTGAACCACCTCGGCGGGGAGATCGTCCGGGATAAGGAGCCCGGCTCGAAATGCGTCCACCAGGTCGTGGTTCAGATAGGCCACGGCGTCGGCCACGCGGCAAATCTGCCCCTCCAACGAGAGCCCATCAGCGAAGTGTCCGTCGAGAATGTCCCCTTTGGGCTTGGAGTGAGACACTATCCCCTGGCGCACCTCCCAGGTCAGGTTCAGCCCCTCGCCATCCTTTTCCAACTGCTCGACTATTCTCAAGCTCTGGGCGGCGTGCCGGAACCCATCCGCGTGCAGTCTGTCAAGCTCCGCCTCGCCTATGTGGCCGAAAGGGGTGTGTCCCATGTCGTGACCGAGGGACATCGCCTCGGTCAGGTCCTCGTTGAGGTTCAGCGCCCGTGCAATGGTGCGCGCGATCTGGGAGACTTCGAGGGTGTGCGTCAATCGCGTGACGTAGTGGTCACCCGTTGGTGCGATGAATACCTGGGTCTTGTGCTTTAACCGGCGGAACGAATTGGAGTGCAGGATGCGATCGCGGTCGCGCTGATATTCCGTGCGCAGCTCCGAGGGCGCCTCCTGCACCTCACGGCCCTTCCCCCGCCAAGACCTGGCCGCATAGCGCGAGAGGCTGTCCTCCCTCTCCTCCAGGCGGGAACGAACACTCGATGTTATCAACGGGAGACGACCTGATGTGAATTAAAGAGAGGTTGGCCCGTTCCGCGTAAGGGGGGCCCGCTGCCGACCGGCATGGCCGCCGGGGAGGTGGCCGTCGAATGTGTCCCTGCAGACAGCGCCATGTCCCTACATTATACCATACAACCGACCCTCAACGACGTGTGACATACGTGAAATCCCAGCGTATGTTAGCTGGCTTTACGACTCTGCCTGCGCGGCTGCCCCGCTTTCGTCCCCTCGTGGGCCGGGTCTGGCGGGGACGCCTGCAGTTTCGAAGCCACTGATTCCCTCACTCCGCGCCGGCGCCACGAGTAGCAGGAGTGACGGCAGCACCAGAAGCGACGCTGACGCGGCCAGGAAAATCATGACCGCCGTGAGAACGCCGTAGGCGGAGAACATCGGCATGGGCGCGAAGGCCATGATGGTGAATCCGACGATGCTCGTTGCAGCCGAGGCCATGAGGGCGATTCCAGTACCTTGGGCCGCTTGGCGCAGCGCCTGTACCCTGTCCGCAGCCCTCGTCAGCTCTTCGCGGAACCTCTGCGTCATGTGGATTGAGTAGTCGATGCCGATGCCAATGGAGACGGCAGCTATGGTGGCCGTCACCCAGTTCAGAGCGAAGCCGGCCAGGTACATAAAGGCGTATAGCCACGCCACTACCAGCCCGATGGGAATGATGGTAACAATGGCGAATCTCACCGAGCGCATTACGAGCAGAATGACCAGGAAGCAGAGGGCCGCCGCTATCGGGAGAGCGGTCTTTAGGGCCTGGGTGGTGGCGTTTAGGGAAGCCTCCCGTGTGAAGGGCGAGCCCGTCAGCCCGGACAACGAGATTGAAGGCGCTTCGTTCAGCACCTGAAGGTCTTTCTCCAAGGACTCCCTGGCTGCGGTTACCTTCGTGGCCTCTCTGGTCCCGGGCACCTGTACCTGCATGACTGTCACGTCCTGGGCAACTCCTGTGATGTCGTGAAACAGGGTCGTGCGGATACGTGCAGGTGTGTACGCTAGAATGCTCTCGTTGAGCGGGATTCCGTGCTCCACCATGTAGTCGTAGGCAGCCTTGATCTGGGACTCGGTATCGGGGATGCCATCGCCGTCGGCATCCACGATGTCCACTCCGGTCTCGCTGGCCACCTGTCCGAGGGCATACTGATTGTTAGTCATACGGTGCAAGAAGGTGAATACGGTGTCGAGCAGGTTCAGCTCTCCATTAGCCCGAATCCACCGAAGGACACGGATGGACGGCGTGAGGAAAGCGGAAGGGGGGTGAGGGAGCTACAGGGGAAATAGCCTGGGTTCCATTTGGGGTAGGGAGGTCGGCGGACGGTCTTCATCGCCGCACAGGGGCCCCTATGGCCGTCTGCGGGAGCTGCGATGCGCGGGATGGCGAGAGAATACGCAGCAGGGAACTCTCTCGGACCGGGCTGGCACGAGTCTGCGGGGATCTTCGGTTGTCCGGTGGGTGGGTCGGTCGCCGACGGTGCCGTCAGGCCGGGAGTGGAATGGCTCGCAGCCGGGCCAAGGCGCGGCTGAACTTCTCAGCCCAAGGCCAGCGATCCGGAAGATGCAGGGTCAACCGGCGTGCCGAGCGGGTGAGCCGTCCGGCCAGGGAGAAGAACCGCCGCCGGAGGGTCTTGGTGGTGGCTATCCGCTCTCCCAGACCGATCCGCGCCGTCCAGCGGGCCAGGTTGTGGGCCATCGTCTGGACGGCCAGCCAGGCGCCGTTGGCGGCGAAGCGGCCCGAGGGGAGATGGTTCAGCCCGACGCCGTACTTGAGGTCGCGTATGGCATTCTCGATCTCGGCGTGGCGGCGATGGTCAGCCTCCAGTTCGAGCAACTCCCCGTCCCGGTCGGTGATGAAGCCATGATAGCTGTATTTGGCGAAGAGGGCCAGTTGGGAACCGGGCGTGGGCTTCACCCGCCGGACGATGAGCCGTACCGGCGCGGCGTCCGCCTCGGCCTGGAAGGGGGTGCAGGTGGTCTCGGCCACATCGGCGGCGCCGTCCATCCAGTAAGGAATCGGCGTCCAGGCATCTTCGGGTATCGCCTCGATGAGATTGTGCAGGCTTTTGTGCTGGCGGATGGTGATGGAGAAGCGGACATCCATCTTGCGGCAGACGGATACCACGCCATGAGTGTAGAACCCGCTGTCGGCCCGTAGCGTGAGTCGTCCGTTGGCCCCGGCGTAGCGCACCCGTCCCACCGTCTCCCGCAGGAAGTGGGCGGCGCCGCGGGCGGTGTTGGCCCGGCCCTCGCGCAGCCGGGACATCAGCACGTCTCCGGTGCCGGCGGCGATGGCCAGCAGCGGGTGGTAGCCCCGCTTGCCGGTATAGCCGTGGTGGCGGGCGCCCTCCTTGGCCAGTCCGTAGGTCTCGCAGATGGTGGAGTCCAGGTCAATGGTCAGGGGCCCGTCGCCGGGTCCCGCCCCGGCCTGCCAAGCCCGGGCCAGCAACTCGCGGCTCACCCGGTCGAGTTGACGGACGTGGCCCCACCGGAAGCTGCGCAGGAAGGTGCCCAGGGTGGATGGCGCCTTCACCGTGCCGCCCAGGGTGCAGGCCGTCCCCCCGGTGCGCAACACATCGGCGTCGTCAATGCAGTCGCCCCCAGCCAGCGCAGACGCCACCAGCGTCATCATCTTGTCGCTCGTGTTCGCCCGCCCCGGGGCATCGCCCAGGTCGAGGCGCTGCCGGACGAGTTCGGGCAGGCCGAGGTGCCGCGCCAGGGTGGCCGGAAGGAGCAGCCCGGCATTGGCCACCAAGCGGCGGTCGTCGAAGGTGATTTGGATCCGGTCGGGGTGGTTGCGTGGCAGCATCTACTGGGTGCTCCTTTTCCGGGGCCGTTTTTTTGCTACAAAACCATTATCCCAGAAGCACAGGAGCACCTTCTTGCCGCCTCAGGACGCTAACCCGACGCCCTCCTTCGGTGGATTCGGGATTAGCGTCCTTAGCCACCTTCGGGTTAAGCTCCAACCTGTCCAGAAGCCGCCGCATCGCGCCTAGCGACTCCGGGTCCGACAGATTTCCCTTGATGTAGATCAGGCCAGGCTCACCCCCTCTTTCAGCTACGTGCACGTCGATCTTGTCCAGACTCACTACAAAGTCCGAGCTGCTGTCGAAGAAGTCCTTCACATCTAGCGTGGGCTCCAGCTTCAGCGCGAAAAAGATGGCGGCAGCCGTGATGAGCGCGGCCAGGGGCAGCAGGATGAGACGCTTTTACGCCAACCTGACAACGGTGGACGCCAGCGCACCAGGCGCCACGGACTCTTCCGTTCCGGCGGTATCAGGAGACTGGTCCGCGCCTCCAGCCACGGGCGGAACTACAACCTCGGCGCGGCTCGGGACCTCCTTTCGCCTCTCCCGGAGGGCAATGACCACGATAGGTAATAGCACGCCGAATATTGTGAATGCCGCAATCACCGCGATCCCGATGCCAGGACTGATAGCAACTAGCAGGATAATGCCGGCACCGGTGAAGCTAGCCGCCATAAGGATACCCAGCACCCGCCAGACGACGGCCATCCGGCGTCTTTGTTGCGGACCATGCTGAGCCGCTTCCTGGCCTTCGGTAGCGCCCCTCTTCAGGCCGTCGATACGCATCATCACAAGGGGGGCGACAAGGCCTAGGACAATGAAAGCGGCTAGCACCGCGACCGCCGCGGCAATGCCAAAACCGGTGACCGTTTCTATACCAGAGGTGACGTTGGAGCCAAAGGCTATCCCGTCCGACAACATAGCCAGAGCCAGCGCGCCGAGAACGCCAGCGAAGCCAAGTCGGAGGGCCAGGCGCGGCGGCGATCCTCTCTCCTTCTCCTCACGGTAGCGGCGCAGGGAGTGGATCGCAAAGTCCACTCCCAGGGAGATCATGGCGATGGGTACTATGAGGTCTACGACCAGTCCGGACTTTAGGCCAATGAGATTAGAGATTCCCTTGAGCCAGATCATGAGGATTCCGAGGCCGGCGCCGGTGAGGGCGACCGCCCAGTAGGAACGCAGGGCTACGCCTACGACTATCAGCACCCCGATGGCAGTAAACATAATAAATGGGCCAGCGAGCTCAGCCTCATCCTCGACTTCCAGGTTCACATCTATGGCGATGCCCCATAGACGGTAGTTCTCCTGGTCTCCCCTGAGGGTCTTCTGTACTTGCCGATTAAACTGCTCCTTCTGCTTGGTGACATCATCCCCCCCTGTGCCGATGCGAAGGGAACCGCCACCCAGCTTCTCGTTGTCCGCGACTACGAAGGTAAAGAGGGCGGGGGACCGCCAGTAGGCTATCTCCTGCCCAGCGACCTGCCGGGGCTCATTGGTGGCTTTGATGGACAGGTCTTCCCGCAATCTTTTCGTCCTGGGGTCTGACAGTATGCGGTGAAGGGCCAACTTTACATCGTCGTCAGTGGCATTCTCCAGGGTGGGGCTCAGGGGGTCGGAGGCCATCACCTCATGTACCTCGTCGGCCAGCGTGTAGATCCCCACAACAGGACGCTCAAGCTCAGCGAAGTAGAACGAAAAAAGGAAGGACTGAGCTTCCAGTCCGGGCGGGGCCAGTTTACCGGCCTGGTCGGCCTGCCGCAGCCTTTCTGTGTTCTGGTATAGCTCCCAAAGGGCTTTCTGAGTAAGGACATCCTCGCCGCGCGCCTCGACAATGATACCCGCGCTATGGAATGCCGGCGGGAAGCGGTCGTCGATATCGTCCTGCAGATCAAACACCTGGCCGCCGGGGTTTTCCGAGGCGTTCTCGTCTGGCGCCATGGTGAGGACGGGTATGGTGAGCAGGGCTGTGATGACGATAACGGACAAGATAAACCATCCTGACCTGCGTTCCATGTGGCCGGCGATTCGGTGCGAAATCGTCTCGTTCTCTTGCATCGGTATCCTCCTTGACGACGGTCGCCAGGGGGCCTTAACTTGGCGGGTCCCCTACGGATCCAGACCTCTACTCATGAAGCTCGCCAGAAGAATCTCTTCTACGGAGTTCCTCTATGGCATCCTCTGCCCAAACGATCGTGGCGCGGCAGTTTGCCATCCCGCACCTGAGGGTTAGATACGGAAAGAAGTACTCCTCGTTATCTTTGATTTGACGTTGGATTTCCTCGAACTCGGACAGCGCCGCCTGCGCCTGCCGTCGACGCCCCTCAAGCTGCGCAATAAGCGTCTCGACAGGTACCAGTCTTCCCAAAAACACCGTCAGCAGCAGGGTGCTCTTGATAACGTCAGGTGACGCCTCCGGACGGGCCAGCCAGTTCCGCAACGCGTCCTCACCATCTTCGGTGATCCGATACAGGCGCTTGTCCGGACGACGCTCCTGCTCCACCTCACGCTCCCTAACGTACCCAAGGCTCTTGAGCCGCCGGAGCTCCGCGTAGATCTGGCTTGTCGCCGGACTCCAGAAGAAGTAGTTGATGCTCCTGTCGGCGAATTGCTTGAGGTCATAGCCCGACGTTTCCCCAAAGCTCACCAGCCCCAGGACCGCGTAAGCGGTGGTTGGAAGCTGCTTGTCCCCCGGACTCTTAGCCATTCGCGCCTCCAAATCGATAAATGCCCTACCATTCAATATTTCTGTTAAATATATAGCTGTTAGATATATATTATGAAAAACTACATCCGTCAAGCCTTCACGATCCATGAGGCGCGCACCGGCCTGTCCAGCGGGTTCATGTCGAGCCAGTAGTCTTGGAGGGTGAGGCCTAGCCCGCGATAAGGCCCTTCAGCTTATCGAGGCTGAACTGCGACGAGCGGCAGAGATCGATGATCGCACGCTCTCTCGCCTCCACTGCGGCGGCGGCGGCGGGAATTTGTCCGGCCACCTCTTTGGGGATGTTGATCACGCCGTGCTTGTCGCCCATGATGATGTCACCTGGGTTCACGGTGAGGCCGCCCACGGTGACAGGCACGTTGACATCCACCAGGTGGATATAGGCGTGCGAAACCAGCACCTCGGCGGCGAAGGCGAGGAACCCGACCTCGCGCATCTCATCGATGTCGCGCACCCCGCCGTCGGTCACCGTCCCTACGCAGCCCAGCGCTTTGTGAATATTGCTCTGGACTTCGCCCCAGAAGGAGCCAACGGGGTTCGGGGAGTCCAGATCGTGCATCACCAGCACCCGGGGCTCGGGGACCTTCAGGACCTCGTCAAACCAGTCGGGCCGGGGAACGTTCATGCGCGACGTAGGGGGCTCCTTGGCCGCTATCACGGCAGTGACCGCGTACCCTATCATGCCGTCCATGTCCGGGAACATGCACCTCACATCCGGCGACATGAAGCCCTGGTCGCGCGGCCTGACATCGAACGTCTCAATGGCGTTGGCAATCGTGCACGACTGCATCTGGCGCAGGGCCTCGAGCTGATCTTGAGTCACGCTTGGCATGGGTTACCTCCTGACGGGGCGGCCTGAATTCATCGAACCTATCGGATATGACCACTTCTAACCTGCATATCGACCTTTTTTTCCTGCGTCTCGCCACCTGCCGCGGGCCTCAACACAACTGAGGCTGGCGTCCCATCTTCCACGCTCCAAGATTAACTCGCGTCAGCCAGGACACTCCGACGCGGAGGCCTCGTGGTCCGACCAGGTTGGCGATGGGCCTGTCCTGAGCCTGTCGATGGGCCGGGCGCGTTCACGGCCCCGCATCGCACGGGCCGCCATATGGTCCAGCGAGGTTGAGGAGCGCGGCGCGCCAGGGCCTCAAGGCGCCTCCTGCGCGGCCGCGTCGCCCTCATCGATGACTTGTAGCGTGCTGGTTATCTTGCACCGAGCCTCGATGGTCGCACCCACCGAGCAGTACCTGGTCTCAGATAGCTCAATCGCGCGCTCGACGGCGGACCTGCTCAAGCCGCGTCCGCGAACCACGTACGCCAGATGTATCTCTTCCCACGTCCAGGGCGCCTCAGCCACCTGTGACCCCAACACCCGGATATCCACGCCCGTCACCTCCTGACGCTGCTTGCGTAGAATGTCCACGACGTCTATGGCGCTGCACCCCGCCAGGCTCGTCAGAAGCAGCTCCCCCGGCTTGAAGCCGTCGAAAGGCTCCCCGTCTTGCGCCGGCGCATCGACCGTGACCGTGTGGCCGTGCGCGTCGGACGAGGTGAATCTCAGCCCGCCCTCCCACCGGAGCTCCACCGTCGTTTGTGGTCTTTCCGCCATATCCCCTGTCACCTTAGCGCCGAGAACTCGTGCCTGTGTGGCTTCACTCACACGACTGATAACGGCGACTCGCTGGAGGCGGGTCCCCCAGGGTGCGGGTCCGGGGCCGGTCCTGAGTCCGCCGAATGGATCACCTCCGGATACACGCCCAGGGCCGGTAGGTGGGAAGGGACCCGCTTGCTCCCGTAAAGTAAATACAGCGGCCGCTGCCAAGTCACGGTCGTGCGTCCACATTCACCGGAGCCATGTTAGCCCCTGCCCAGGAACGCAGTCAACCGGCGCCGCCCGCCGCGTGTCGCGGCCCTTGACGCAGCCGACGGCTTCACCAATAATGCACCTGGAGTTCCCCCAGCGTCCCGCTCTTCGGCAGTCTGAATGGCGACGGGCGCCGCTAGCGTCTGACGTCGGTCAGAGTTCTGGGCGCGCTCGGGGCGAGGAAAGGAGAGAGCAATGGCTGATAAGGACGTAGGATTTGTGGGGCTGGGCATCATGGGAAGGCCGATGGCCAGAAACTTGATCAAGGCGGGCTACTCGCTAACGGTCTACGATATCGTGGAGACCAGCACAGAGGCGCTGGCGTCCAAGGGCGCAAGAGTAGGGCCCTCGGCCAAGGACGTGGCGCAGAAGTGTCCCGTAGTTATCACTATGGTGCCCGATTCCGCTGACTCAGAGGCCGCGATCCTCGGGCCCGATGGAGTGTTGGAGGGCGCGTCGGCGGGCTCCACCGTCATCGACATGAGCTCTATCGCTCCCGGCACCTCCCAAAAGATCGCCGCCGCCTGCGAGGCCACTGGGGTCGACTTCCTGGACGCCCCCGTGAGTGGAGGTGAGCCCAAAGCCATCGATGGCACACTGGCGATCATGGTGGGAGGGAACAAGGGGGTGTTCGACCGTTACGCGGGCCTTCTCGGGGTGATGGGCGGCAGTATCGTGCTGTGCGGCGGATACGGCGCCGGCAACACCACCAAGCTGGCCAACCAGATCATCGTGGCCGCTAACATAGAGGCCGTCGGGGAGGCGCTTGTCCTGGCCAAGAAGGCGGGACTCGACCCGAACGTAGTCTTCGAGGCCATCAAGGGTGGCCTGGCCGGAAGCACGGTCCTGAACGCCAAGGCGCCCATGATGATCGCCGGCGACTTCAAGCCCGGGTTCAGGATCAGGCTGCACCAGAAGGACTTGCACAACGCGTTGCTCACCGGCAAGGAGCTGGGGGTGCCTCTGCCAGTTACCAGCCTCATCCAGCAGATGCTCGGCTCCCTTATGAACGACGGCAAGGGGGACGCCGACCACTCGGCCATCGCCAACTTCATCGAGGGTATGGCTGCCACCACCATAAGCGGCAAGTAGCCGCGGCCGGCGCTCGCTGAGGTGTCTGGCCGGTCCCAGGATCTATAGAAGACGGGGCCACAGGTTTCAGCCGGCCACGCCTTGACACCTCACCTTGGGCCCCCGCTATAATAGAACAGTCGTTCTTATCAAGAAGACGGGGCCACAGGTTTCAGCTGGCCACGCCTTGACACCTCACCTTGGGCCCCCGCTATAATAGAACAGTCGTTCTTATCAAGGGGGCCCGGCTTGCACGCGAGGACACTGGCCGCGCGCCTGTGGCGCACCCACGACCTCAGCATACCCGTGGACCTGCGGGGCCTAGAGGTCGTATCCTTCCCCTTCGACGGCCGCATCAAAGAGGTCATCATCGGCCGGACCATCGGCGTCCAGCCCGGGTTGCCGCGGCCCTGGTTCCGGTGGTACGTCGCCCACGCCATCGGGCATCACCTTCTGCACGTGGGGACCAGCTTCTACCTGGAATCCTGGCAGTGGGTCAACCACGCAAAGGCCGAGAGGCAAGCCGAGGAGTTCGCCGCGTGGCTTGTCGGAGGCCCAGACGGGTGGCGCCGGGCCGCGTCAGACGTCGGCGTTCCCGCCGATAAGCTCACCCTGGTCCGGCGTCTCACGAGCCCTCAGGAGTGGCCCGGTCCGTGACTCGTGCTTACGCCCCTCGGGGTGTCTCGGCACGGGATCGTCAGCCATCGACGTGGCGCCTGCTCCTGACGTACCGGGCAAAGTCCTTCACAGAATCCCACTCTACATCCGTCAGGTCGCCGATCTCCGTGAGGCGCGCGAGCTGGCGCTGGTCGATGGGGCTCTCGTACTCTTCGCGGGTTAAATACCCGGCCGCCACCGCCAGCTCACCGTAGACCAGCCCCAGGACAGTCGCCAGCGCCTTCAAGGTCTCCACGCCCGGCCTTATCGTCCCGCGCTCCAGGTGGCCGACGTATCCCTCGCTCATCTTGAGCGCGCGCGACAGTTGCCTCTGCGTCATGTTCTTGGACAGCCGCGCCCGCCTGACCAGACTCGCTAGCCTCTGGAAACGGCCGTCCACTCTCTTCATCATGCTCACCGCATTCTACCCACTTGCCCCTGCTCTTCCACCGGTCCCGGTCCGTCTACGCTCGTGGACACCTGTCCACACGGCCTTGACAGTGGTGTTCGTCACCGTGCATTATATGATGCGTCAGCCCTAGAACATATGAGCGCTCTGGTCCGGCCTGGCATCCAGGTCTTTTTTGGAGGTTACGTCAATAGGTGTGTAAACGACATCAGGCGGCGACCTTCTCAGCCGTTGATTCAATGGCGATTCCATCCGCATACTGTGCACCGAGATAGACGTCTTCGATCAACTCAGGGGCCTTCAGACGCCTGAAGCGCTGTTCGGCGACCATCAACATTTTCCAGATCACCGCTATCGCCCGATCGACCCTCTTGTAGCGCTTGGCGGCATCGGTCCGAAGCCTGAGGGCCGCGAAGGGTGATTCTACCGGGTTCGTCGTGCGAAGGTGCCCCCAGTGCTCCTTTGGGAAGTCATAGAAGGTGACCATGCGGTCCCAGTCCCGCTCCAAGGCCTCTGAGGCCGCCTCGTAGGAATGGTCGCCGCACCACCTGGTGAACACCGTCCTGAGCCGCTCAGCCTCTGTCCGAGTCGGCGCGTAGGGGATAGTACGCAGCATGAGCTTGGCCTGGTCCTGTTGTCGCTTTGGAAGCTTGGCGAGCACGTTTACGATCTTGTGGTTCCAGCAGCGTTGCTCTGCCGCCTGCGGATAGACGTTGCGCAGAGCTCCCCAGATGCCCAGGTGTCCGTCTCCAACCACCAGCCTCGGGCAGCTCAAGCCCCGGCGCTTGATGTCCCTGAGCACCTCGGACCAGTTCTCTGTGGACTCCCTGTATCCGGGAACAGCGCTCACCACCACCTTGCTCCCGTCGCTCAGGGCCGCCATCACCACCAGTACCGCCGCCTTCTCCTTCTCAAGACCAGCCTTGACGTAGACTCCATCCACCCACATGTAGACCACTTCCAGGTCATCGAGGGGCCGGCTGCGCCATTGGGCAAGCTCATCGTTCCACTTATCCTTCAACCGGGCCACCGTGCTCGCCGATACCGGTGCGTCCTCTCCCAGCAGCCCCCGCAAAGCCAGATCGAAGTCGCCTTCGGATAGACCGTGCAGGTACAGCTCGGGGATCAACTCAGCAACCTTCCTGGTCCTGTTGACGAACAGCGGCAGCAGCCGGCTCTCGAACTGCTCCTCGGTATCGCGGACTCGCGGCCGCCTCAGCTGTATCGTTCCCGAACTCAGCGTAAGCCTCCGGGCTCTGCCGTATCCGTTCCGATAGCCGGTATCTGAGTCCGAGTCGGATCTGAGCGCCGACTTCGCCCTTCCCAGAAACCCCGTCACCTCCTCCTCCAGCAACTCCTGGATCAGCCTCTGGACCTGGCTTCGCACCCAATCCTCCAACTGCTCCCACTCCGGCCTTGACTCCGACCTACTCTCAGTGCTTTCCTTCCTCATGGGCGGTCTATCTCCTCTCTTGGGCCTCGAGCCCGTGTTGTTCAGAGAGAGGGTACACCGCCTGACTGTTTACACACTTTTTGAAGATACCTCGTCCCAATGGGGATTTTTGCATAAAGCTAAATTGACACCCGTTTCCGCGGATGGGTATAATCGACTATTGACGAGGAGACCATGCCGAAGAGGACCTACCAGCCAAAAAAGAGGCGACGGAGCCGCGTCCACGGCTTCATGAAGCGGATGAGAACGCACGGCGGCCGTCACGTGCTAAAGCGCCGTATGTTCAAGGGCCGGAGCCGGCTCGCGGTCTGAGCTACGTCCGTCGCAGCCTGTCGGCCGATGCCCAATAAGCGGCGTCTCACCAGAGCCAAGGATTTCGCAGCCACCCGGCGGGAGGGGCGTGCCTGGTCCGACGGCCTGCTTGTGCTGGTGGCGCGGCCCAACAGCCTGGATGTGACGCGTGTCGGCTACTCGGTGGGGAAGCGTGTGGGGAATGCTGTCGTACGCAACAAAGCAAAACGGAGGCTCAGAGAGGCAGTGCGCCTTGCCCCCGTCGGGGACGGGTGGGACATCGTCCTCATAGCTCGCAAGGACGCCTCTTCCGCGGACTATCAAAGACTCAGTCGTTCGGTGACTGCCCTCATCAGACGCGCTGGAATCATGGTAGCTCCCCCTCATCACGCCTCCAACTCATCGAAGGCGAAACAATGAGGAGCATGGCCACCGGCGCAATACGACTATACCAGATAGTCGTGTCCCCCTACATCCCTGGAGCATGCCGCCACACCCCCACATGCTCCCGGTACGCCTCCGAGGCCATCTCCAGGTACGGCGTGATCAAAGGCGGCTGGCTTGGCATCCGGCGACTGGGCCGCTGCCGTCCCATGGGCACCAGCGGATATGACCCGGTCCCCTAGCCGCGGCTGCCCGCCTACCTCATGCGGCCGTCTCGCAGCCCGGGCGGTGGCGTGGCGGTCACCTGAGTACAATAGCCCAGGCAAACTGAAGGGCGGACGGCGGTCTATTTGCATCGTCTAAATGCGCGTCTGATTGCGGTAACACAGGTAATGGTGCTGCTTGCCCTGGTCGCATGCGCCCGAGTGGTGCCGGAAGGCTGGTCCCAGGGCGCCGTGGCAGGGGAGACGCTGTACATCGGGACCATGGAGGGCGATCTGCTCGCCCTGGATATAAACACCCGCAGGTGCATCTGGAGTTATGAGCTAAGGGGCGAGGACCCGAGAACTCACGCCATCTACGGGACGCCGGCGATAGCGGAAGAGACGCTTTACATAGGCGGATACGACGGCCTCTTGTACGCCCTTCCTCTGGATGTCGAGGTCGAAGAGACGTGTGGGGAGGCCCAGGAAATATGGAATGTGAGGGTCGGCGGCGGCGAGCACATCGTTGGAGGCCCGGTTGTCGCCGACGGGCTGGTCCTGGTGGGCTCCTCCGATGGGAAGCTATATGCCTTTGACGCCACCGACGGGGCGCGGCGTTGGGTATTCCCCACGAGTAACAAGGTGTGGTCTACTCCCGCCGTGGCGGATGGGGTCGCATACTTCGGCTCTCTGGACCACAACCTCTACGCTGTTAACCTGAGGGATGGCACGGAGGCGTGGCCGTCCCCCTTCTCGGCCGGGGGCGCGATTGCGGCTACCCCTCTGATCGCCAACGGCCGGGTGTACGTGGGAGCATTCGACGGGATCTTCTACGCCATCGATGCCCGGACCGGCGTAGAGGCGGCACGGTTCGAAGGCGCGAGCAAGTGGTACTGGGCTGGGGCTGTCGCGACAGAGGACATGGTATTCGCCGCCTCTCTTGACGGGAATCTCTACGCACTGGACATCAATACGTTGGAACGGCGCTGGACCCTGGAGGCCGATGGCCCAATTGTCGGCTCTCCCGTGATCGTCGGGGACCGAATCGCAGTCGCCTCCAAGGACGATAGGGTGAGGCTGGTCCGGACTCAAGACGGGTCCGACGAGCATTTCTGCGATGCCGAAGATGATATCGTGGCATCTCTGACGGCACATGAGGGCGTGATCTATTATCCGGCCAAAGACCATTCGATCCACGCCCTGACGGTTGGGAGAGACGGAAGTCTCAGCGAGAAGTGGGTCAGGTTCACGAACGATAAGGCTCCCAAGCGGCCGGCTTTCTGCTTGTAGGGCACTAGAGGTAATTCGCGTGGAGATATTCGGCGCCGTCTGGAACGAGGTCATCATCAGGCCCATGATCAACAGCCTGGTGCTGCTCTACTACGTCTTTTTCAGCAGCTTTGGGCTCAGCATAATCGCCTTCACCATACTCGTCCGCTCGGCGATGATACCCCTGACGCTGAAGCAGAGCCGCCAGATGAAGGCCATGTCCGAGATCCAGCCTGAGATGAAGAAGGTCCAGGAGCGCTTCCCCGACGACAAGGCGCGCGTCCAGAAGGAGATGATGCGCCTCTACAGGGAGAAGGGCGTGAACCCCCTGGGCTGCCTGGGCCCCATGATCATACAGATGCCCATATTTATCGGCCTGTTCTGGGCCCTCAGGGGAACGCTGCCGTCTACGCCCGAGAGACTGGCCCATCTGTCCAGGCACCTCTACTCGTGGCTTCCCCAGGTCCACCAGGTGGTCCCCCTTGATGGGGATTTTCTCTGGCTGAACCTCGCCAAGTACTCCAGCGATAATCCTGCGCCCTACTTGCTGCCGGTGCTGGTCGGGGCGTCCATGTGGCTCATGCAGAAGATGACGACCATGCCGTCCGCAACCCCACAGCAGCAGTCCACCAACAGGATGATGTTGTGGATGATGCCCATCATGTTCGGGTTCTTCACCCTGAATTTCGAGACCGGGCTGGCGTTGTATTGGATCGTGTCCAACATCATTGGCATCGTTATTCAAGGCTTCATTACGGGCTGGGGGCCCCTCGCTTTTCTGGTCCGATTTCGACAGCCGCCGGAGGGTCGGCAGCCGTCCGGAGAGCCCGCGACGGCTCCAGCGCTGGCGCCCTTGGCGGAGGAGGCAGTGACCCGTGACAACGATAGAGACGACAGCAAAAACCCCAGAAGAGGCAATAGAAATCGCCCTAAAAGAGCTAGACGCCGAGCGCGGGGAAGTCGAAATCGACGTCGTTAGCCGGGGCAAATCGGGAATACTCGGCATCGGCGGCGAGCCTGCCCGCGTGCGAGTGACGGTGCTGGACAAGCCCCCGGATGCTGTCAGGGTAACCGCCGAGATTTTGGACAACCTCATCTCGAAGATGGGCGTGTCCGCCGTGGTGAGCCTCAGGACGGCTCATCAGGAGGACGTCGGGGGCCCAGTTTTCGACATCGATGGGGATGACTCGGGCCTGCTCATCGGGCGGCGTGGGGAGACCCTGAGGGCGCTCCAGTCCCTCGTAAGCCTGATTGCAGGCCGTCAGCTCGGGGAGAGGGTCAGCATGTTCCTGGACATCGCCGGCTATCAGCAGAGGCGCTATGAGGCTCTGACCAACCTCGCCCAGAGAGTCGCACAGCGAGTTGCCGCCACGGGGCGCCCCATTACCCTCGAGCCCATGCCCCCCAACGAGCGGCGGGTGGTGCACATGGCCCTGGCCGACAACCCGCGCGTAAGCACCATGAGCACCGGCCTCGGTGATGGACGCCAGATTGTCGTGGAACCCAGCCACGAATAGCCCGTGGCGATGTCACCTGACTTTCTGGCCATCGGTCACATTGCCCGAGACGTGTCGCCGGATGGCTACAGGCTGGGCGGGGCGGCCACCTTTGGCGCCCTGACCGCGCTCCGGCTGGGGCTGCGGCCAGGCATCGTTACCAGCTTCGCTCCCGGCCTTGACGCCAACCCCACCACACTGGGCATACCGCTCCACGTGGTCCCCTCGACCAAGACCACCACATTTCACAACACCTACCCCCAAGGTATCCGCATTCAGCATCTGCGCGGAGTCGCCAGCCCCATCACGCCGCCTGACGTGCCCCGTGAGTGGCGGTCGGCGCCTATGGTCCTACTCGGCCCAATAGCAGGGGAAGTCAGCTTCGATCTGGCCCGGTGGTTCCCCAGGTCGCTGGTCGTGGCGTCGATTCAGGGGTGGCAGAGGCGGTGGGACTCCGACGGGCGGGTTGTACCCAGGTATTGGGATGGACAAGAGGTCCTGCCATACGTGGACGCCGCAGTCGTCTCCATTCAAGACGTCGAGGACTGCAGCTTGATCGCGGCCTGGGCGGAGATTGCGCCGTTGCTGATCGTGACCCGAGGTGCCGAGGGCGCGAGCATGCACACTCAGGGCGAATGGCACGAGATCGAGGCCTTTCCCGCCGTTGAGGTCGACCCCACCGGGGCAGGCGACGTGTTCGCGGCGGCCTACCTCGTAAGGCTCCACGAGACGGCGGAGCCTTTGGAGGCCGCCCGGTTTGCCAGCTGCGTCGCCAGCTTTTGTGTCGAAGCCGACGGGGTGTCCGGTATACCCAGCCGCGCACAGGTGGAGGAGAGGCTCTGAAGCCGGCGGCGATACAATCATCGATGTAGCCACCCAGCGCTGTTGACGGCCCCATCCGCCGCGCGTAAAATCGCTCTGGAGCGCATCAAGTGGTCCGATGGGGGGGAGGCTCCTCATGCTGGAGTTAGTCGATGCCGGCGTTGTCTCGTGGAGAAGGACCGCGTCGCAGAATGAGGGTTTCTGAGCCAATCATGCAGGACCGGCGCCGCACATGACGGTAGACCCCAGGCTCGAAGTCCCCTTTGCGGCTGGCGTCGTGGGGAGCCTGCCCAGGCCCGGCGCCGTAAAGGATATGCTGCCCTCCGACCCCGGGATGGAGTCGGCCGAGGCCTCACGGTCTCCCCGAATGGACGCAGCGGTGCGCTACGCCATCGCACTGCAGGAAACGGCGGGCCTAGACCTGGTGAGCGACGGCGAATGGCGACGCCACGCCTATACCCACATCATCGCTGACATCGCCGACGGCTTCTCCCCCGACACGCGTCCCGGCCGCTGGGGCACCACAGTCACGGAGCCCGTGCAGGTGCGCCGGCCCGGCCTGGTTGCGGAGGAGGCGCGGTTCCTGGTGGAGGCCACCGACCGTGCCACCAAGGTCTGCATCCCGTCCCCGTACATTCTCGGCGTGCGCCTGTGGGACGCCGATCGGTCGAAGAAGGCTTACCCCACGCGAGAGGCCTTCATCGACGCGATGGTACCCATCCTGAGAGCTGAGCTGCTGGCCCTCGGCGATACCGGCGTGTCGGTGGTGCAGATCGACGAGCCACACCTGTGCGTGCTGGTCGACCAGAAGGTGTGCGCCACCTTCGACGACCCTCGGTATGAGATGGACCTGGCGGTGGCCAAGATCAACGAGGTGACGGATGGATTCGATGGAGCGCGGCTGGCGCTGCACCTATGCCGCCGCAACTGGGGCCGGCGTGGCTGGGGGGCCGAGGGCGGATACGGCCCCATCATCGAAGCCATGAAGAAGATCAAGGTCGACCAGTACGTCATGGAGTTCAGCATCCCCGCCGCCGGCGACGTCGCCATCCTCAAGGAGCTGCCCGAGGAGGCGCTAATCGGTCTGGGCTCCGTCGAGTGCCGGTTCGAGCACATCGACACGCCGGAAGAGATCGTCGCCAGAGTGGAGGAGGCGATGCGATACGTGGCGCCGGAGCGACTCAGCCTCAACCCTGACTGCGGATTCGCCCCCAGCGCCGGCTCGGAGATACCCCTCGACGAGGCCTACCTGAAGCTGAAGAACGAGGCCGAGGCGGCGCGCCGTCTGCGGGAGACCTACGGGTAGCGCGCACTGCGACCGGTGACTGGGAAGACCCGCCGTCGCGCGGAGGCGCCACAAACTGTTCCAAGGTGTTTGAGCCCGCCCAGCAGGCCGATCCGCCTGCGGCGGATGGGGGCCAGCAACTGTCTTGTTGTCAATGGACTGTCAGACAGCTTGTTAAGGAGAATCCCGCCTAGGATAACGGCCTCAAACCAGGTCACCCTGCTCAGAGGCGGCGTCTATTCTCTCACGCATCCACGCTGCGACCTGGTCGCCTGCGTCTTGAATGGGGACCTCAGTGGTATCGAGGAGCGTTACGGGCGGGTCCGTCCTGTGTCCGTTGTCCTTGAACCAGCGATTGAAGCTGACGTGCTCGGCTATGTGTACCTCCTCACCACTTTCTCGCCATTTGGGACGCCTGCGCAGCCGATCAGCTAGGACCTCATCTTCACAGGTCAGGGCCAGGTAATGCAGCTCCGAGAAGTACCGGCGCTCGACGCACGGCTCCATATTCTCGGGCACACCCATCCCTGCGCCGAAGAGCACCACCGGCCTGCCGGACTGGGATATATTCTTGCAGAGGCGCAGCCACATCTCGAAGTAGGCGCGGTAGCTCGTCTGCGGCCGATCGAATTCCTCCCTCCACAGAATGTCCGAGTCCAGGAGCACCGCCAATTGCACGGTGCCAGTCATTGCGCGGCAGATAGTCGATTTCCCCGTTCCACTGGCGCCAGAGACGATGAGCAGAGGAAGTTGCAGGAAAGGGTGTTTGTAGTTGCACTCTGGACAGATGGCGTATGGCCCGTCCGGATCAATGATCTTGTCTGCGCGAAACGCGCCGCACCTGAAGCATATATTCATCATGGCTCTTGAACATTCATCGGGGTGTCTCCATGTCCCCTTTGAGCAAGCTCCCGGTCAATTGGGGCTTTCCGTAGGCCCCAAGGACTTTCAGCAGTCCCTTCCCTCTCAATATCTCGTCTGCCTCCTTGCGTAGGGCAGTGTCGGACTGCAGAAGGGCTTTGTTCTTGGATTCATCGGTCATAGCTGCGCTCTGCCTGTTTGGCTCATCTCCACCACCTCCGCCCTCAAGAACGCCTTCTCATAGTCATCCGTTGCAAGCCTGCGGAGCTCCCGGAGAGGCAGAAACTGAGACGCGAACTCGTAATCATCATCCACCTTCGCCTCTAGCCTCTGGCCCACGGCAGATGCGACATATACCGGTTAAGAGCAACTTGCTAGAGGCCAATCGTCAGAAGCAAGATGCTGACGAACAGGTACACCGCGAACAGCAGGCCCACCGCCAGCGGAATTGCGCCTCCCTTCTCGATCCTCCTGACCCTGTCGGACAGCGACCGGGACAACAGGCCCCTTCTCACCAGGAAGTCATACTCCATGTCCAGGAGCGCGGCCCACTTGCGGGGAAACACCACCATCAGCACGAGCCACGCCCCCAGTATCAAGGTGAGTATTGGAGCCAGGACCAGCATGAACCGCGCGCCTACCTCCTGTCGACCCGCACGGTGATGACCAGAAGCTCCAGCCAGTCGTCGCTGTCGTTAATCGTCTGGTGTTTGGTCTTGGGCGGAATGTGCACCGCGTCCCCTTCTACAGTCTCGTAGATGGTGCCATCGACCTTCATCTTCCCTCGCCCACTGGGTATATAAAAGACCTGCTCCCTGTCCTCATGCTCGTGGTAGTCCCCCTCTTTGCCGCCCTGCATCATGTGGCGCGTGAGGGTCCAGCCCCCCTCGAGGGGCGCCTCGATATAGCGCGGATCGATGTCCTTCTCTCCAAATATGTAGTGAATTATCGCGCTCTCATGGCCGACGTGAGGCGCCGCATCCCTCCAGTTACGGATCGTGACCATACTTTCTCCCCTTCCGTTGGCGTGCTAATTCCCGTGATCGCGAAGGCGGTTAACCCCACGACATGTGCGTAGGATGTGGGCGCGGTCGCGCCCATCTGCGTCGGTGGCGCGACCGCTACCCTATCCGGTCGAAGCCGGTGTAGGGGCGAAGCACCTCTGGCACGGCCACTGAGCCGTCGGAGCGTTGGTAGTTCTCCAGGACCGCGATGACCGTCCGGGGGAGCCCGAGGCCCGAGCCGTTGAGGGTATGGAGGTAGCGGGGGCGCGCGCCTGCCTCGGGCCTGTAGCGGATATTGGCCCTGCGCGCCTGAAAGTCGGCGCAGTTTGAGCAGGAGCTGACCTCCAGCCAGTCCTTGGACCCGGGAGCCCACATCTCGAGGTCGTAGGTCTTGACCGCCGCGAACCCCAGGTGACCCGTGCACAGCAGCTTCACCCGGTATGGAATCTCCAGGCGGCGGCACACCTCCTCGGCGTCGTCGAGCAGGCTCTCCAGCGCGGCGGGAGAGTCCTCGGGCTCAACGAGCTTGTACATCTCCACCTTCTCGAACTGGTGCACCCGTTTGATACCCCTGGTGTCCTTGCCCGCCGCGGCCTTCTCCCGCCTGAAGCAGGGGGTGTGGGCCACGTAGCTGATGGGTAGCTGCCCGACGTCCAGGATCTCGCCTCCGTGCAGGCCTGTTAAGGGCACCTCGGCCGTCGGCACCAGCCACAGGTCGTCCTCATCGTCGCGGTACATGGTGTCGCTGAACTTGGGTAGATGACCGCTGCCGGTGGCCGTGTGCTCGTTCACCAGGTCGGGCAGGTACAGCTCCACGTAGCCGTGCTCCTCGGCTTGCAGGTCGAGCATCCACGCGATCAGGGCGCGCTGGAGCTTGGCCCCTTTCCCCTTGAGGACAAAGAAGCGAGAGCCCGACAGCTTGGCGCCCCGCTGAAGGTCTATTATGTCCAGCTTATCGCCGAGCTCCCAGTGGGGGAGCGGCTCGAAGTCAAACGAAGGCTTCTCGCCCGAGCTTCGCAGCAGCACGTCCTCATCCTCGTTACTCCCAACCGGCACGTCCTGGTCGGGGATGTTCGGGACCATCAGCAGGAGCGGGTTGAGCTCGTCATCAACGGACTTTGCATCGGCTTCCAGTGACTTGATCTGCGCCCCGACCCGCCTCATCTCGCTAATCAATTCCGGGGGCTTCTCCTCCATACGGCCAAGACCGCGGCTGACCTCGTTGCGCCGGGCACGTAGAGTGTCCGCCTCCGTGATTATTCCCCGCCGGCGTGTATCGAGGTCGAGTATCCGGTCCAGGGGGACGTCGTCGCCGCGTAGCTCGGCCGCGCGGCGGACCGTGTCCGGGTCGCTTCGTATCAGCTCAATGCTTATCAAGCGGTGCCTCGAATCAGCACTCCCGGCTGTCGTGGGGCGCCGAGACTGAATTTGGCGGGTGCCTCGAGCACCAGTATAACCGCATTTCAAAGGGCATTGAAGGGCCGCTGCTGGTATAATCTGTGCCGTTCCGACACACCCGGCGGGAGGGGCTCGATGCGTCTGGCGGGCAAGACCGCGCTGATCACCGGCTCGGCGAAGGGCGTCGATGGGCAGCTCATGGGCTTCGGCGGGGCCACGGCCAAGCTGTTTGCCCGAGAGGGCGCGAGGGTCGTGGTGTCGGACATCGACGTGAAGAACGGCGAGAAGACGGCGTCCCAGATCCGCGATGCCGGCGCGGAAGCCATGTTCGTCCGCCTGGACGTTACCAGCGAGCAGGACTGGATCGACGCGATGCGGCGCTCCGTATCCGAGTTCGGCGGGCTCGACATCCTGGTCAATAACGCCGGCACCGCCCATCGCGGGCCGGTCGAGGAGACCACACTCGAGGCGTGGGAAGGCCAGATGCAGGTGCACGCCAGGGGGGTGTTCCTCGGAACGAAGCACGCAATCCCCGAGATGCGCAGGGCAGGTGGGGGCTCGATAGTCAACGTCTCGTCCATATTCGGCATCGTCGGGAGCGCTGGGTCGACGGCATACCACGCCGCCAAGGGTGCTGTCCGTACGTTTACCAAGGCTGCCGCGGTCCAGTATGCCGGGGAAGGCATCAGGGTGAACTCGGTGCACCCCGGCTTCGCATTGACCCCCCTTACTGAAGATGGGTTCGGCGATCCAGACCGCTTGGCATACAGGCTGGCCAGCGTGCCCATGGGGCGGCTGGGGACCGTTGACGAGGTCGCGTACAGCATACTGTACCTCGCCTCCGACGAGGCGTCCTTCGTCACCGGCGCCGAGCTGGTCATCGACGGTGGGATGACGGCCCAGTGACGGCCCCCTCTTCCTGAGCCTGCACCCCATACCCAATACCCTGTACCCTATACCCCATCCCCCAAACCCTGGACCCAGAGTCTTGCCATGATCGTCGATTCGCACGCGCACGCCTTCCCACCCATGGGAGGGCCTTCCGGCCACCGGACGGCCCGCGAGCACATGCGCTATGTCCAGCATATGCTGATGTTCCATCATCAGCCCGTGCGCCGCGCGGACGACGGCTCCGTTATCTCCCGTCAGACACTGTACGATGGCAGGGACGTCTCGCTGGACGGCCTGACGGACGTGGACATTCGCGGAGGGGGACACGGCAGGTTCGTCTGGAGCGTCGACGGGGTCGACCACTATCTGCAATACCTGCCGCCCGGGCTGGCCAGGCTGGCCGCTCCTCCCGAGCTGATGGTGGCACAGATGGACCACGCTGGCGTGGACCGGGCCGTCTTGCAGACCGGCCACTCCTATGGAAGGCTGAACCGCTACCTTGCGGACGCGGTCCGGAGATTTCCCGACCGGTTCTGGGCCCTGGCGATGGTGGACGAGTGGCGCGCCGACCGTCCGAGCCAGCTAGGCGCCCTCGACATCGCCGTCAAGGAGCTCGGATTGCACGCCCTGTGGTTCATGTCGGGCAGCCTGCGTCAGCACGGCCGCGCCGAGACGGTGGACGACCCCGTGTTTCACCCCTTCTGGGACCACGTCCGGGACCTGGGGATACCAGTCTACTGGTACGTCAATCCCGCGGCGCCGGGCAGGGACGCCTACATGGCCGAGCTGGCCGCCTTTGGCCGATGGTTGCTGCGCTATCCGGACGTGCCGGCCATGTTCACCCACGGGCTGCCCCTCTCGCGCTTCATGGAGGAGGACGGGACTATTGCCATACCCTCGGAGGCGTGGAGAGTGCTCGAGGCGTCCAGCGTGATGGTCGAGCTCGTGATTCCGATCGCTCATGGCGCCATGTGGGAGTACCCGTACGCCGAGGCCAGGCCCGTCATACGTGAGTACTACGAGCGGTTGGGGCCGGGCAGGCTCGCGTGGGGCTCCGACATGCCCAACGTGGAGCGCCACTGCACGTACGGGCAGTCGCTGGTCTACCTGAGGCGCTACTGCGATTTTATCCCGCCCGACCACATGGCGTTGATCACCGGCGGCAACGTCGCGCGCCTATTCGGGGTATAGCGCGGGGCGAGGCCAGAAGGCTCCACGAGAGTCTACTGTGAGTGAGATCCCTGAAATGACACTCGCATGATCGACCCGAAACGAATAATAGCCGACGGCTACGACATAATCGGCGACCGCTACGCCCGGCAGGCTGTCGAGTCCGCCGCCGAGGACCGCGAGCGCTACACCACCATGCTGCTCGAAAGGCTGCCCGCCGGCGCCGGAATCCTCGACCTTGGCTGCGGCGCGGGCTTGCCGACCACAGCGCGGCTCGCCGAGCGATTCGACGTCACAGGCGTCGACATATCACCCCGCCAGGTCCAGCGGGCTCGGCGCAACGTCCCCAACGCCAGGTTCGTCCATGGCGATATGGCCGAGGTGGAGTTTCCCTCGGGCAGCTTCGACGGCGTCGTCGCCTTTTATTCCATCATCCACCTGCCACGCGACGAGCACGCGGCGCTCCTGCGGTCGATTGCAGGCTGGCTACGACCCGGCGTGCTCATCGTCGCCGCCATGACCGTCGGCGGCGGCGCCGCCGAGCACGCGTATGAGGAGGACTGGATGGGCGCTCCGATGTACTGGAGCGGCTTTGACGGCCACACCAACAAGCGCCTCGTCGACGAGGCGGGCCTGGGCATCATCTCCGCCGAGGAGTTGACCGACGACCCCGACGACCGCTTCATCTGGATCGTCGCCGAAAAGCCCCACTAATCCCGAATTTCTGAACCTCTACCCGCCGCACAAAGGCGTTTCGATTCTCCAAGCGCCAGCCTTGTTCCGTTGTGGTTCGACCCTTCGACTTCGCTCAGGACAGGCGAGCTCACCACGATGGTTCGATACGGCCTGCGGCCTACTCACCATAAGCGGTATTTGCCCGTTCGCCCCGATACGTCCTTCCACCGTGGAAGGACGTATCGAGGGGAGCCCGCCGAAGGACAGTCATCAACAGACAACCGAATGACCCTGCACGCCGCACCCCTTACCCCTTACCCTTTACCCTTTACCCTTTACCCTTTACCCTATACTCTGTACCCTAGCCCCCAGCCCCCTTCTGCAATGATCATCGACTTCCATACCCACATCTTCCCTGAATGGCTTCGCGACCAGCGGGAGCAGTACCTGGCGCGCGACGTCACCCTTGGGGAGCTTTACGCCGACCCGAAGGCGAAGATGGCCACTGCCGAGGAGCTGCTGCGGGCGATGGACGAGGACGGGGTCGACAGGTCCGTGGTAATGGGCATCGGTTGGACCGACCAGGGCCTCGCCCGCGAGGCCAACGACTACATCATCGAGTCGGTGGGTCGGTATTCCGACAGGCTGACGGGGTTCGCCGGAATCAATCCCGCCTGGGGTGACAACGCGGTCCGGGAGGCGGACCGGTGTGCGCGGGCCGGCCTCCGAGGCATCGGCGAGCTACACCCCGACTCCCAGGCGTTCGACCTGGGCCATGAGCCGACGATGGCCCCGCTCATGGAGGTCGTGCGGGAGCACGGGCTCATCCTCACCACGCACTCGTCGGAGCCCGTCGGCCATCTCTACCCGGGCAAAGGCGTGACTCGACCCGAGGTCTTGTGGCGGTTCCTTCAGGGGTTCCCGGACATCACCGTGGTGTGCGCGCACTGGGGGGGCGGCCTCCCCTTCTACGCCCTGATGCCCGAGGTGGGGAAGGCCCTTGGCAACGTCTACTTCGATACGGCGGCGTCGCCCTTCCTGTACGAAGCCCGTGTCTTCGAGGTGGTCGCGTCACTCGTGGGGCCGGGGCGCGTCCTCCTTGGCAGCGACTTCCCTCTCATTCGACCCGCCCGGCTGATCGGACAGGTGAACGAGTCGGCGATCACCAGGGCGGATAAGGAGTCGATCACCGGCGGCAACGCGGCGCGGCTGCTGGCCGACTAGCTGGCGGCGCTCTACGCACCGCTTAGGGCCACCCGCTTCAGAGGTCCCGCCTCACCCCGTACCCACACCCTGTGCCCTAGCAGGCTGATGAAATATGGGGTGTGCAGAGGGGCGAAGCCCCTTTGCCGGGAGCCTGAGGGTGTCCCTCAGATACAATTTCTTCCCCCTTCCTGGCCAGGAAGGGGGTCAGGGGGATGGTCGAAAGGGTTTTTCAGCACCCCATACCCTAGTCCCTGCGCTTGGGTCGAAAGATGCCGAAGGAGCTGGTATAGCCGTGTATATAGGTGGTGTCGCCCACCGGGCCAATCTCGCCGTTGCAGAAAAAGCCCGTCAGCGGCATCGCGCTCACCTTCTCCCTGAACATGTCGGTGTCGTGGTCGGGCCGGCCGTACAGGTACGACCCTCGCCCCAGGCACTGGAAGAGCAGGGCGCCCGTCTCCTCGTATATGGGGTTGTTAGCGGCGTACTCGGTCAGGAGGGCGTCCAGCTCCTGAGCAGAGGTATCCGCGTCCCGCAGGTGGAACTGCACGCTCTGCCCCTCTCTGAGCATCTCGCCTACGGCCAGCACCCCCAGCTTGTGGTCCACGCCGGTGACGTTGCGTATCAGGAAGTCCCCCAGCTGCGGAGAGTCGTTTAGCGGGTCCATGACGACGCCGAGGAACAGCGAGTTCCGCGCGATGAGCTCTTTATCGTGTGCACTTGAAACGGCCAGAATCCCCTTGAGGACATCCAGGGGAGTGCTCCCGTCCAGCTCCAGGAGAACGTTCTGTGAGCACGACGTAACTCGCATAGTCTCACCTATGGGACGGCAGCCCTGGGCGACCACTGTGTCCACGACCACGGCCCCATGCACCGCGACGCCCACGAGGCCCGATGAGTACACCTTCTCCGACAGGTACAGAGCGTTGCCGCCCGGCTCATGCGCCCCGCTGGCGAGTCCGCCGATCTTTGCGCTCCGCGGAAAGGCGTAGTCGAGGCCCCTCAGCAGGTCTTCGGCGGCTATGCTGAAGGGGTCCGCCAGCAATATGAGATGTGGGTCGTCAGTTGCCAGGGCCCCGACCAGCGCCTCCCACTTCTCCGGGGGGGCGTCCTGATCGGGCAGGTCGCCGTTCTCGATGTGGAAGGGGACGAGGTCGACGCCGGGCAGGCTCGCGGCCGTCAACGCGAATCCGGGGCGGTCCTCCACCTCGTGGCCCGCCCCTATGACGCCTCCGCCGGAGCAGCCGATGAGCAGGTATTCGCCCACGTGGCGCCGTACGAGCTCCGGGACCAACTCGAAGTTGGAGGCGTGATGGGAGGAGGCGAATGCCAGGACGAGATCAGGGACTCGGTCACCGAGCTCGCCCCGAATGGCCGCGGCGCAGTCGGAGATGGCGTCGTCCAGGGAGGGCGAGTCAGATAGCGCAGAGCTCCACTTCACGCGGTCACCTCATTCCTCGCATATCTTATCAGAGCGTATGGTAATCTCGCCTACCCGGCCCACGAATCGTCGTCCGCGTCTTCCATCTCGAATCCAAGCTGGCGCAGTTCGTCCTGTAGAATGTGGAGCCAGTCCTGGGTGTCCATCGTGGATGGCGCGGTAATCTCGACGCTGGCGCCGGGCCGTCCCGTCACGGACCCGCTACCTCGCCTCTCCAGCGGCACGCTTATGCTCTCACGGTCTATGCCAAACCGGTCCGTTACCTCGTAGATGGCCATCATGTCGTCCATCCCAATAATGTCGTCTGCCATGGGTCGCCCTCAAGCTGCGGTTTCTTGACCCGCGCTTCCCGCGGGCCGGTGCGGCGCGTCGTCGGCCGAGGGGAGTATTCCCGTCTTGCCGCGACGCTATTACAATGGGCTAACAATTATCACATGGAGCGCGTGCCATGCAAAGGAGGGCGGCGGTGGATACACTCCCCGACTACCTGGCGCCCGGGCTCGACGTCATCTTCGTGGGCATCAATCCCGGCATGCACTCGGCCAAGGTGGGCCACTACTTCGCGACACCCACCAACCGGTTCTGGCCGGCGTTGAACCGCTCCGGGCTTCTGACCGAGCCGCTGGACGCCGGCACAGACGACCAGGTACTGCGACAGGGCATAGGGTTCACCGACGTAGTGAAGCGTCCATCCAACAGCGCCTCCAAGCTTCGTGCGGAGGACTACCGCCGTTGGGCCCCGGTCTTGAAGGAAAAGCTCGAGCGCTCTCGGCCGGTGATCGTCTGCTTCCAAGGGGTGACCGCCTACCGCAACTACCTCAGATACGCCGAGGGTGTCGATGAGAGCCCCAGCCTGGGTCTGCAGGACACGACTATAGGGCCCTCCCGGGTGTTCGTGGTCCCAAACCCCAGCCCGGCTAACGCGGCGTACTCGTTGGACGACCTGGTGCGCTGGTACCGTCGCCTAAAGGGACTTCGAGACGGCCTGAGGCGAAAATGAGCGAGACCCTACGCGCATTTGTAGCCATCGAGTTGCCTCAGCATGCAAGGGGAGCCCTGGCCGCCCTGGTCCGGGAGCTTGGCCGCGCGAGCGTCAGGGGCCTTGTGCCGGTCAGACCCCATGGCATTCACCTGACCCTGAAGTTCCTTGGGGACGTTCCCCGCGCCGAGATCGAGCCCATGGTGGCCCAGGTCTCGCGCGTCGTCAGGGGGTCTCGCGCGTTCACGCTGTCGCTCGATGGCGTGGGAGTCTTCCCCGGTGGCGCCGAGCCCAGGGTGCTGTGGGTGGGCGTAGATGGCGATCTGCCATCGCTGCTCGAGGTGCAACGAGGGATCGAGGAAGTCCTGGCGGGCCTGGGTCACGCCAGAGAGGGTCGGGAGTTCAGCCCTCACCTGACGGTGGCGCGCCTGCGCAGAGGGACACCTTCGGTGGACAGGCGGCGGGCCAGGGATGCTCTCCTGTCGGCCCCGTGGGTCTCGGGCCTACGCATCGATGTTGCGTCCATCAGCCTGATGCGCAGCGAGCTGAGCCCTGAGGGCGCCAGGTATCATCGCCTGGCCCACATGCCTCTCGCCGGCAACCCTGCTTCAGACGCCGTGGACTAGGACTTGTTGTGTCCCGCGTCTGGGTGATATACTGGCCCCGCTTCGAGCCGTAGCAGTGGGGAGGACAGGAGAGGAATATGGCGGATGGGACCTGGCCAGAGTGCCAAAAGTGTAAGACTGGAAGCCTGCTGCCGTTGTCCGATTTCGGGGGCCAGGGCGCTCCCATTCATTACAAGGCGTGGGTGTGTAGCAACCCCGATTGCGGGTTCAACATAAAGATTCGCAACGGTGACGTTTACCTCAACGAGCCTATAGCAAGCGGGGCGATGCACGCTCCTCGAATCAGGTAGGGCAGGCGCCCGGTCTCAGGAGCGCCGGTCCTCTTATAAAGGGCTGTGCGGCCCGCGGAGCGATTTGGCCCAGGGCGTCGGAGCGACTCTCGCTCGCTGCTCGCTTTAGGGCCTTTGTCTTTGCTTGGACGACCGCGCTTCCCCAAGACCTGCAGCCCACGTGTTCGCGAGCCCCGTTTGGGCCGGACCCTAGCCACTCCCTTCTTGTTCGCCACACGCTTTGGGGCCTTTTCCTTCGCCTGGACGAGCGCACTCCCCCACGACCCCCAGCCCACGTGTTCGTGAGCCCTGCTTGGGCCGGACCCTATCCACTCCGCCAGGCGGCGGTGGAGAGCGTGTCCCTCATGGTGGAGATCAGGCTGTGAGTTGGGGCTGAGAGGGTCTTGCCCCGCAGCGTCACGATGCCCGCCTGGTCCACCGGTAGAAGGTTTGCCAGGCTGACGATCCCCAGTTTATCCTCGTCATCCGGCTCAATCGCCAGTCGCGGCCCGCAACGGCCTGTGGCTCCGCACTGGCCCAAATGGGGGCGCTCAATTCGAGCGCCCCTTCTGTGGGTCACGGTGTCGAGGGCCACCGATTGAAGTTCTTGTGGCGACAATATCCCCGTGTTACTCTCATATTACCCGCTCCCGTAGGGCGGGACTTTTACCTTCTCATCGCCTTTGAGGCCGTCTGGCCCTGGTGTCATCGCTGAGGGAAGCGGCCCTAGGGAGTCGGAGCAGGCGAAGATGTGGGGGTTGTGCAGTGGGGTGGAGCCCCCACTGCAAGGGGTATTCTGAGTGGTAGGGTTTCTACGCCGGCGAAGTAAGCAAAAGACGGCGCGCGCGACCGAAAAGACGCGTAGGACCTGGTTCGGCCAGGTGGCGTCGCTTTTTCAGGGTCCACGGCTGGCCGACGACTTTTGGGAACAGCTTGAAGAGCTGCTGATATCCGCCGATGTCGGGGTCGGTCCGACCCAGAACCTGCTAGGCCGCCTGAAAGAGCGAGTCAAGGAGGAGAACATCTCCCAACCCGAGGCCGCGTTGGCCGTGCTGAAGGGAGAGATGGTGGCGGCCTTGCGCGTGGACCAGTCAGGCCAGAGCCTGGAGGCGGCGGGATCTCCCCTTATTGTGTTGGTGGCCGGGGTCAACGGCGTGGGAAAGACCACCAGCATCGCCAAGCTGGCGCACATGTACAAGGAGGAGGGCAAGCAGGTCTTGTTGGGCGCGGCGGATACCTTCCGGGCGGCCGCCATCGAGCAGCTTCAGGCCTGGGGGAGCCGCGTTGAGGTCGACGTCATCGCCGGCCAGCCGGGGGCGGACCCCGGTGCGGTGGCCTTCGACACCCTTCAGGCCGCTATCAGCCGGCGCGCCGACGTGGTCATCATCGATACGGCGGGGCGGCTACACACCAAGGTCAACCTGATGGAGGAGCTGAAGAAGGTCCTGCGCGTCCTGTCGAGACAGGCGGGCGGGGAGTCGCCGCGCGTGCTGCTGACCCTTGACGCCACCACCGGGCAGAATGGCCTCGCCCAGGCCCGCGCCTTCGCCGACGCCGTGAGCTGCGACGGCGTCTTTCTCGCCAAGCTCGACGGTACCGCCAAGGGTGGCATGGTGCTGGCGATTACCCATGAGCTGAATCTGCCGATACTCTACATTGGGACGGGCGAGCAGCTGGAGGACATCGCTCCCTTCGACGCCGAGGATTTCGTGGACGCGCTGTTCGACTCCAGCGAGCCTCATTAGGCCACCGCGATCGCCGGTCCGACCGGCGTTGCACCGCGTCCCGCAGGCCTTGCTTGGCGGCCAGGCGCTGTGCGTGCCCGCACCTGACGTGCGGCGGCGCTGGAAAGTGAGCGCTTCGGTCTGCGCGACAGATGGCGCGGGTACCCCCCATCTCGCCTGTCCCAGTTCGCCCCGGAGTGAGAGGGGCGTGCAAATCATAGGTGGCTGCTGCGCCTGGGGCCCCGAACACATCATGGCCACGCGGGATCTTAGGTTGGCGTCGCAGCGTATGTTTCCGAGCACGCTCCCTGCCCGAGGCAGCGCCACAGATTCCCAGACCCTTCCAAGCCGGATGGGTTTTGGCCTAATATGGAGGTGGCTTTCCCATCCAAAGGGGTCGTGCTGAGGTGCGCCAAGGGGCGAGATGCTGAACGTCTTGGTCTGGCTGGTCGCAATTGAGGCCGTGGGACTCGCGGCGTTTCCGCTGTGCTACTACCTGTTCCCCAGGTTGAGGGACAGGGGAATCAGCATCAGCAAGCCCCTCGGCCTCCTCCTCATAGGTTACCTTTCCTGGATCCTGAGCGTGCTGCATGTGCTGCCCAGCGTGCAGATCACCGTCGCGGGTCTCCTGGTGGCTGTGGCCGGGCTGTCCTGGTGGTATCTGTGGGGACGGCGCAGGGAGGTCCTAGGACTGCTGTGGCGCGAGCGCACCGCCATCCTGGTGGCCGAGGCTATCTTTCTGGCCCTGTTCTTCGGCTGGGTCATCTACCGCGCCTACGACCCCTCCATCAGCCACACCGAGAAGCCCATGGATTTCGCCTTCCTCAACGCCTCCGTCAGGTCGGACTTCGGGGCGCCCGAGGACCCCTGGCTGAGGGGGTCGTCGATTAGCTACTACTACTTCGGCTACTGGATGATGGGCACCCTAACCAAGCTCACGGGGATTTCGTCCTCTATCTCTTACAACCTCTCCCTGGCCCTCATACCGGCTATGGCCGCGATGGGCATGTTCGGCCTCGTCTACAGCCTGGTGCGCGCCGACTCCAAACGGCTGCGATACGCCCTGGCCGGTGGCATCGCGGCGGCACTGCTGCTGACGGTAGTGGCGAACCTGGAGGGCGTCCTAGAGTTCATGCGGGCCAACGGCATGGGCTCGTCGGGGTTCTGGGACTGGGTCCGCATCGACGGCCTGGACGGGCCCGCGCCGGTCCTCACCGAGACATGGAGGCCGCAGGAGTTCTGGTGGTGGTGGCACGCGACCCGCGTCATCAGCACATCCGGCGGGGGCCAGTTGGTCGACTACACTATTCAGGAGTTCCCCTTCTTCAGCTTCATGCTGGGCGACCTCCATCCACACGTCATGTCCCTACCCTTCGTCATCCTGTTCCTGGCGGTCTGTTGGAACCTTCTGAGGTCCCCGCTCCACGTCTGGCGGGAGCCCAGTGTCCGCGCCTATGCCACCATTCTGGCGATTGGCCTTTCGCTGGGAGGCCTGGGCTTCACCAACATGTGGGACTTGCCGGTGTTTGCTGCCCTGCTGCTCGGGACCGTGGCGCTCAAGACCTACACTGTCCGCGGCGGGAGCGTCTGGGGGCTGGTCAAGGGCACCGTGCCCTTTGGGGCAGCGGTCATAGGTGTCGCGCTGCTCCTCTTCCTCCCCTACTACCTCGAATTCACCAGCCAGGTGTCGGGGATCGCGCCCGTGACTGGGCCCACCACGCGCCCCATCCATATGTTTATCGTGTGGGCGCTTTTCCTGGTTGCGATCATACCTTTCATCCTGGGGGTCTTCTGGAGGACCACTCTGAAAGAGGACTGGGCGAGGCTGTCCCTCTTCTCGATGCTCATTGGGTTCCTGCCATACGTGGTCTGGGCCTTTTTGTATGCTGAGGGCGGCGGTGCGTTTTCAGGGATGCTGGAGAGGCTGTTCCATGTGCTCCCCTGGGCCCTGCTCATCAGCATAGCTGTCTATAGCGCGCTCTGGCTCTCGAGGGAGGACCGGCCATCCATGGGCAAGGTATTCGCCCTCGGCCTCTCGGCCCTGGGGCTGCTGTTGATAATGGGCCCGGAGCTCCTCTACGTGGACGACGCCTTCGGGGGCGCGACGGAGCGCATGAACACGGTCTTCAAGCTCTACTACCAGGGGTGGATCGTCCTTGCCGCTGCTTCGGGCTTCGCACTATACTACTGGGGCTCGCTGAGAGAGAGCGTGTCAGGCTGGAGGCGGCTCTCGACCCACCTGTGGGCGGGCGTCGTCGTGGTCCTGCTGATCGGCGCCACCTACTATCCTCCGGCCGCCGCCGCCAGCAAAGGAGACCTGTTCCATGAAGGCGCCACACTGGACGGCCTCGCCTTCATCAACCGGTCCAGGGGCGCTGAGTACCGGGCGATCCAGTTCATCCGGGAGACGGCGGGCCCCGACTCGGCGGTCCTGGAGGCCGTGGGTGGCGGCTACAGCGCCTTCGGGCGCATCTCCGCCAGCACTGGCGTCCCCACGGTGCTGGGCTGGCCGGGACATGAGGTGCAGTGGCGCGGATCGAGCGGGCCCCTCGAGGGCAGGCAGGAGGACGTCGCGACGATATACCAGACCCAGGACGTAGAGGAGGCCAAATCCCTCCTGGCCCGGTACCGCGTAGACTATGTATACGTGGGACCGCGAGAGGAGGAGCAGTACGGCAGCGAAGGGCTCGGCAAATTTCCCTCCTTCATGGACGCCCCGTTTAGCGAGGACGGCGTGACCGTGTACCGGATGCCGCCTTAGTATGGCAACCAGGGCGGACAGACGTCGCTCACGGCGCGAGGTGTCTGATTTGGCGGTCGCGAGATTATGGCGGCGCGGCCTGCGGCTGGCTTCGGTGTCAAGAGGTGGGGCCGGCAAGGGGGCCGACCCCCCACCTTGGCGGCTGCTCGGCGCCCTCGGCGGCCTGATGCCGGTGGCGGCGGTTATGCGGCTGTGGGACCTGGGCGCCCGGGCCATGCACCACGACGAGAGCCTGCACGCCCTCTACTCCTGGTACCTCTATACCGGCGCCGGCTTCCGGCACGAGCCCATGATGCACGGCCCCTTCCAGATGGAGGCCACTGCGGCGTCGTTCTTCGCCTTCGGGGACAGCGACTTCAGCGCCAGGCTGGTCTATGCCGTCGCCGGGGTCGCCCTGGTGGGCCTCCCGTACTTCTTCCGCGCCAGGTTGGGCAACCTGGGGGCGGTGTTCGTGGCGGTGATGCTGGCGTTCTCGCCAACCATGCTCTACTTCAGTCGGTTTGCCCGCAACGACATCCTCATGGCCGTGTGGGCCCTGGGACTGGTCATCTGCATGTGGCGGTACATTGACGAGGGGAGGAACAGGTACCTGTACATCGGCGCGGGCCTCCTGGCCCTGGCCTTCGCGACCAAGGAGACGGCCTACATATTCACCGCCACCCTGGGTCTCTTCCTCGTGTTGGCTCTAGTCGTGCGGAACTGGTCCACCATCACTCGAGGCGTAACGGTCGGAAGGGTATCTCCTCCCGTTGCCGTATATAGGGTTGTCACGGGGGCCGCCTCCGTCGCGATGGGGGGGCTGTCCGCCGGCCGGGTCTCGCGCTCGGCCGGCTTCCTGGTGCTCTTGTCCACCCTTACTCTGCCGCTCTGGGCCGCGCTCGCCAGTATGCTCCAGGACACCCCGCTGCTGGGCTGGTCGAATCTCGTCCTGGCCGGCCCGGTTGGAGGCCAGGGACCTATTGGGGCGCCCTACGGGGGCGGGGGGTACATCGCCGCGCTGATTGTGCTGGCCCTGCTCTGGATATCGGCGGAGGTTGGCTTCAGGTGGAGCAGGTCGGTGTGGTGGCGTTGCGCGGTCATCTTCGTCGTGGTGTGGGTGCTGCTGTACTCCACCTTCTTCACCAACATGGGCGGCGTACTCTCCGGTGTATGGCAATCTCTTGGCTACTGGGTGGTGCAGCAGGAAGTGGCGAGAGGCTCCCAGCCCCTGTACTACTACCTGGTGATCACCCCCTTGTACGAGTTCCTGCCCCTCGCTCTGGCCGTTGCAGGCGGCGTCTACTACGTGAGGAGGAGGGACCCCTTCGGACTCTTCCTTGCCTTCTGGGCCGGTACCACGTTCATCCTGTATACCGCCGCCGCCGAGAAGATGCCATGGCTCCTTGTAAACGTTACCCTTCCGCTCATCGTGCTCGCCGGAAAGTTCCTCGCGGACCTGGTCAATGGCATCCGGTGGGCCCGGCTGGCTTCGGGTGGTGGGCTGTATCTGCTGCCGGGTGTGCCGCTCCTGGTCCTGCTGCTCTGGCGGCTGGCTTTCTTCGATGCGGGAGAGTGGGAGCTGTCCGACGTCCTGGCCCTCTTGGCGGGGGTAGTTGCCCTGGTGGTGGTGGGTGCCCTGGGAGTCCGCCTGGCCCGTCGCATGGGCTACCGGGACTTCGCCGCCTTCGCAACGCTCCCCCTCGTTGGGATACTGCTCGTCTTGAGCGTGCGGGCCGGCTGGTACGTGAGCTATCGCAACGGCGATAACCCTGTCGAGATGCTGGTCTATACCCAGACCTCGCCCGACATTGTGGGCGTCCTGAGGAGTATGGAGGAGCTGGGCGCCGCCTCGGGCGATCCCACGCAGGTGCCCGTAACGATAGACGGGACCAGCGGGTTCACCTGGCCATGGGCGTGGTATCTCAGGGACTACAGCAGGGTCGGCTATCCATCATACGATCAATCTCCCCTGCAGGAAGTGCCCGACTCTTCGGTCGTGCTGATTCACTCGCGGAACCAGAAGGAGGCGGACCCAATACTGGCTGACGTCTATGCCGGCGGGACCCGCATCAAGCATCGCTGGTGGTTCCCGGAAATCTACCGTGGTCTGACCGTCGGGAAGTTTCTGGGCGCCATGGTGGACCGGAGGGCATGGCGCAGGACGATGGACTACTTCTTGTACCGGAGACTTGGGTCCCCGCTGGGCAGTGAAGATGCGTACGTCTACTTCTCACAGGAGTTTCCCGCCACATTCACCCCGCAGCCATAGCGCCTCCCGCCGCGTGGGCGCTTCGCGCCAGACACGGTTGCAAGCGCTGCTCTCCGGCCGGGCCCTAAAGCACGGTAGGGATGCCGGTGAGTTTGCCACGAATGTCATTCTGAGCGGAGCGAAGAATCTAGGGCCTCTGCCCACCAGAACATTGACACACCTGAGAACCGCCTTAGATTCTTCAGTTGTCCCGAAGCTTCGGGACTCCTTCAGAATGACAGTCGAAACTTGCTTGACTGACCATTAGTTCGCTTGGAAGAAACCGTCTACGCAGGCCGCCAAACGAATCGGCATGGCGCGAGGCTGTCTGAGAGAGCACAAACAGTGAACGGCGGCAAAAAGTTTTGGATAGGCCTCGGCGTCAGCGTCGTGCTGCTGGCGCTCTTCTTCCTGACCCTGGATATTGGCCGCCTATTTGAGGCCCTGGCCGGCGCAAACTACCTGTTCTTGGCGCCTGCGGTCGGCCTGTACATGGTCTCGGTCCTCTACAGGACGCTCCGGTGGCAGAGGCTCTTGCGGCCCATGCGCCCTGTCCAGCTGGTGCGCCTGTATCCAGTGGTGGTGATCGGCTACATGGCAAACAACCTGCTCCCCATGCGCCTGGGCGAGCTGGTGCGCAGCTACTACGTGGGCGAGCGGGAGGGGATCAGCAAGACCTCGGCGCTGGCGACTATCGTCATCGAACGGCTGCTGGACGCGCTGACGCTGCTCCTGTTCGTCGTGGTTATCGCCGTGTTCGCGCCCGTGACCGGGCTTGCCCAGGCGTTCAGGGAGAGTCATGGGGCCGCCTGGCTGCTGGCGGGCGCCGCGCTTGCCGTCATATTCGTGGCCGCATTTGGTTCGCTTCTCCTCGTGGCCTTTGCTCCCTCGACGGCCAGGGGGCTGGCGATGGCCCTGGTCACCCCCATGCCCGGCCGGTTTGGCTCGCGGCTCCGACACCTCTTCGACATGTTCCTCGACGGGGTTCAGACACTAAGCAGCCCTGGCGAGATCCTCGTTCTGTTCCTGCTTTCGGCGCCCATCTGGCTCTTCGAGGCGGGGCTTTTTTTCTTGATCGGGTACTCCTTCGGGCTGCATGAGGTCTACCCCAGCCTGGGGCAGATGGCCGTCGCCGTAGTGCTGGTCACCGCCATAGCCAATATAGGGAGTTCCATTCCGGCGGCGCCGGGCGGAATCGGCCTCTTCGAGCTGGTGGCGCGCGAGACCCTGGTCCTGCTGCCTCTCGCCACGGTCGACCCTGACCTAGCTGGGGCGTACGTGCTCGTCGTGCACGCCGCGTTGCTGATGCCCATGATAATCCTGGGCCAGATATTCCTGTGGACCCAGCACATCTCCCTCCGGAGCCTCCTCGGGCCGGCCGGTCCGGGTCGTGAGCCTCTCTCGTGGCCGGCGACGGTGGTGACCGGGAAGATCGTCAGATCCCGGTGAGGGGCATATTCGTTGTAGGGCCCAGCCGGTTGTGCTATGATCGTGGCGTTTCTAGCAAGCGACTGAGGCCGCCCTGGTGACGCTGGCAAAAGAAGATTTGAGGGAGCGGATCAGGCAGGCGCTGGCTTCCCCGAAGCGGCCTACCGTCACAGTCCTCTCGTCTTTGCTGGCCGCTCAGGACGAGTTGGGCTACCTTCCCGACGAGGCCATCGAGGAGGTGGCAGACCGCACCGGCGCCAGTATCAACGAAGTTTGGGGCGTCGCAACTTTCTACACCAACTTCCGCTTTACGCCTCCAGCCAAGCACCTGGTCGAGGTGTGCTGGGGGCCGACGTGTCACCTGCTCGGCGCCCCGGACATCCTGAAGCGGGTCCAGGATGATCTTGGGCTCGACGGAGAGGGCGACACCGCGGACGGCAGCGTCACCTTGAAGTACAACACCTGCCTGGGCGCCTGCTCGCAGGCGCCGGTAATGAGCATGGACCATCGACTCCGGGGCCGCATGGCGGCGGACCAGGCAAGCAAGCTGCTCGCCGGCCTCCTCGAATGAGGTCCGTGAGTCCCGTGTCCGCTGCATGAGGGGAGATAACGTGCGCTGCTGCCATTCTAGGCCCTTCGACCCAGCTCAGGACAGGCCCTCCGGCCCAGCTCAGGGCAGGCCCCTTCGGCCGCACCCAGGATAGACCCCGCAGGGGACCTGTAGGGGCTGGGCGGCCCTCGCGGCTACGGTGGGTAGCCCTAAGGCTATCCCAGACTCACCGCCATTGCGTCCTTCGGGATGACACTGTCGGCGGCCGGTTGCCAATATGGTATCGGGCCGCGCTATCAGGGACCGGGTTGAAATGAAATGACCGCGTACAGTGACCTCAGGGCTCAGGCCGATCAGCGGTGGGAGAAGCTGGTCGCCGGCGACGCCCCATGGATACGGGTCGGCACCGCGATGTGTGGGCACGCCGCGGGCGCCGCTGAGGTCGTCGACGCCCTGAAGGCGGCGCTGGCCGAGGGGAACATACAGGCCACCGTCGATGAGGTGGGTTGCCTCGGGATCTGCTTCGCCGAGCCGCTGGTCGACATTCTGAAGCCCGGGATGCCGCGCCTTTTTTTCAAGAACGTATCGCCCGCAGATATTCCCGCGCTGGTTGACGGTTACTTGCTCGGGCAAGAATTCCCAGCGGAGAAGGCTCTGGGTTACCTCGGCGACGGCGTGATCGAGGGTGTGCCCGACCTAAACACCCTGTCTCCCATGAGGCTCCAGGAGCGCATCGCCCTCCGTAACGCGGGGCACATCGCGCCCGACGACATATACCAGTACGTCGCAAACGGCGGCTACGCGGGCTTGAGCAAGGCCCTCTTTGAGATGGAGCCGGCCGACGTTATCAAGGAGATCACCGACTCCGGCCTGAGGGGACGGGGCGGAGCGGCGTTCTCAACCGGCGTAAAATGGGGGTTCCTGGTCCGCTCTCCGGGGCCGCCCAAGTACATATTGTGCAACTGCGAGGAGGGCGATCCGGGGGCGTACAACGATAAGGGCATCCTGGAGAGCGATCCACACTCGCTGTTGGAGGGCATGACCATCGCCGGATACGCAACCGGCGCCACCAAAGGGTTCGTATTCATCCGTCACGGCCACGACGGCCCCATCGACCGCACCGAGCGTGCTATCCAGCAGGCGTACGACGTCGGTCTCCTCGGCGATAGGATACTGGGGTCCGAGTTCGCATTCGACATTGAGGTCTCCCTGACCGGTGAGTCATATGTCGCCGGCGAGGAGACGGCCCTAATGGAGTCCATTGAGGGCAAGCGCTCGATGCCCCGATTCCGGCCCCCCTTTCCCGCCGCCGCGGGGGTGTGGGGCAGGCCCAGCAACATCAACAACGTGAAGACCCTGGCGTACGCTCCTGAGATTATCTCCAGGGGTAGCGAGTGGTTCTCCTCGATAGGCGTCAACCGCAGCACGGGCACTGCCATAATATGCCTCACCGGGAGCATCACCTATCCAGGGCTATACGAGGTCCCCATGGGAATCACCCTCGGCCAGGTTATCGAGGATATCGGGGGAGGCGTGCCGGGCGGCAAAAAGGTCAAGCTGCTCCAGACCGGCGGTCCACTGGGTGGAGTGCTGGGCGCCGACGCCATGGCCATTCGGCTGGACTTCGAGGAGATGGCCGAGGCCGGCGCCATTCTGGGGTCCGGTGGCATCATTGTCGCCGACGAGGATACCTGCGCCGTCGATCTCACGCGGGTGCTTGTCGCATTCTGCCAGTACGAGTCCTGCGGCAAATGCTTCCCCTGCCGCCTCGGGATGACCCACCTGCTGGAGTTCGTAGAGCGTATCGCCCGCTTCGAGGGTCGCCCCGACGACCTGGACCTGATGCACAGTGTCGGCCAGACCATGCAGGCCGGCTCACTGTGTGGCCACGGTCAGCTCGGCTTCAATCCCATCAAGTCGGCCCTGGAGCACTTCGACGCCGATTTCCGCGCCCACCTCGAGGAGAAGCGGTGCCCGACCGGCAGCTGCCTCAAACCGATGATTTCCCCACGGAACACGCGGCCCTTCGCAGAGGACTTCAAGCCGGAGCTAAGCCCTGTCAGGATGGTGTGAGGCCCTTGCCTCATGCCGGGGTGTGAACGGAGTGTTATTCTCTCATTCGCGGCCCCTGGTCCACGGACATCCGCCTGGCCCGGCCCTCCGGGAGCGTGTGAGGGGAAACGCAAGGAATCTCTTGGGTTTAGATTGGAGTAGCTAGATGGCAGACGATGTCACCCTGACCATAGACGGCGTCGAGGTCAAGACACAGCCGGGGACGAACGTTCTCCAGGCGGCCATGGACGCCGGCATGTATATCCCGTACCTGTGCTACTACCCCGGCATGAAGGCCTTCGGCGCGTGCCGGATGTGCCTGGTGGAAGCCGAACAGCGGACCCCTGACGGCGAGTATCGTCGACTGCCGGGTCCCCCGCCCGCTTCATGCACCACCCCGGTGTCCGACGGAATGATCGTGCGCACCAAGACCGCGGAGATCAATGGCCTGCGCCGTGGAATCATGGACCTGCTCATCTCCGAGCACCCCCATGGCTGTCTGAACTGCCACCGCGTCGATCTCTGCGGACCGGCCGACATCTGTCTGAGGCACGTCTCCGTCAACGACCGGTGCGTCACCTGTCCGAAGAATGAGCGCTGTGAGCTCAAGGACACGGTTAGGCATCTGGAGATGGAGCTGGATACCCCGCTGACGTATAACAACCGCCACCTGCCTCTGAAGGTCGATGAACCCTTCTGGGAGATGGACCTCAACCTGTGCATCGTTTGTGGCCGTTGCGTCCGGGTGTGCGATGAGATCAGGGGCGACAGCGCCCTAACGTTCACCGACAGGTCCGGGCGCAGCCTCATCGGAACATCCCACGGCACCTCTCTGTTGGAGTCGGGCTGTGAGTTCTGCGGCGCCTGCATCGACGCATGCCCAACCGGCGCCCTGGTGGAGCGTGATCACAAGTGGGACAAGGCCGTCAAGACCGTCACCAGCATCTGTCCCCACTGCCCGGTGGGATGCCAGATGACCCTCGAGGTCGACAAGCGCAACCGCCTGATCAGGGCCACGCCGGACATCGAGGCGCCCGCGAACCGGGGCCAGGTCTGCTTCAAGGGGAAGTTCGGGCTGGAGTTCGTGAACCGGCGTGAGCGTCTCAGGAAGCCCCTGCTGCGGCACGACGGGGTTCTGGAGGAGTGCACCTGGGTGGAGGCCCTGGACTTCGTGTCGGAGCGCCTGAAAGAGTATAGGGGCGACCGGTTCGCGCTGATTGCGTCGCCGCGGGGCACCAACGAGGACAACTACATCGCTCAGAAGTTCGCCAGGGCCGTAATGGGGACCAACAACGTGGACATCTCGTCCAACATCAGGCCAGAGCTGGTGCGGCCCCTCGGCGATATGCTGGGCTACCAGGCCGGCACCAACCCCATCTGGGAGCTGGAGGACTCCAGGTGCTTCCTCGTGGTCTCGAGCAACATGACCGAGGAGCAGAACGTGGCGGCGGTGCCCATAAAGAAGGCCGTCAAGGGAGGGGCGTCCCTCATAGTGATCGACCCCCGCGAGACAGAGCTCACCCGCTACGCCACCATGTGGCTCCGTCCCGTGCCCGGGAGCGAGACCGCCCTCATCGGCGGGATGCTCCGGGTTATCGTCGATGAGTCGCTGGACGATCACAACTTCCTGGCCGACCGGTGTGAGGGCGTAGACGAACTGAAAAACAGCCTGTGGACCATCGATCTCATCAGGGTATCGGAGGTCACGGCAATCGCTGAAGAGCAGATTCGGGCGGCGGCGCGTCTAATTGCCAAGAGTAGCCCGTGCGCTGTCCTGTACGGCCTCGAGACGCTGGCGGCGGAGCTCCGCGACGCCTGCGTCAGGGCCCTCGTAAACCTCGCCCTCGTGACGGGGAACGTCGGCAAGGCCTCGGCCGGGCTGTACCCCCTCTACCCCGGCGCGAACGAGCAGGGCTCCAAGGACGTCGGGTGCGTGCCCGACTACCTGCCGGGCTACAGGCCGGCCTCCGATGACGTCGCCAGACGCTACTTTCAGAGGGCTTGGGGCACGGACCTGCCCGTCGGCGAGGGCCTTGCCCTGAAGGAGATCACGGACGGCGTTCGCCAGGGGAGCATCAAGGCCCTTCAGATCATTGGCGACAGTCCAAACTTCACAAACGGTGAGCTTGGGGAGTTCATCGAAGCCCTCAAAGGCCTGGAATTCCTGGTGGTGCAGGACGCCTTCGCCAGCGAGCTTACGGAGGCCGCAGACGTTGTTCTGCCCTCGATGACCTTCGCCGAGAAAGAGGGCACCTACACCAACATGGAGCGCCGTGTCCAGCTACTCCGGCCCGCACTGGGGCCTAAGGGCGACGAGGACGCCGACTGGCGCACCGTCAATTCCATTGCAAGGCGCATGGGCGCTCAGGGCTTCGACCATGAGGAGGCCGGGGGCGTATTCGACGAAATCAACGACTTGGTGGCAATTTATGGCGGCGTGTCCTATCAGCGGCTCCAGCCCGGTGGGCTCCAGTGGCCCTGCATGGCGGCCGACATGGCTGATACTCCGGTCCTGTACGATGCCGGGGGCGAGGGCCGCAAGGCCAGGCTGGTTGGAATGACGCTGCTCCAGGAAACGGCCCACAGCGACACCGAGTACCCGTTCCTCCTGGCGAAGGGCCGCCTCCTGCGGGATGCCGATCGGACCATGGAGATAGGGGTGGAAGGCAAGCGAAGCGTGATTCGACGGGACGAGTTCCTTGAATTTCATGAGGACGACGCCCGTGATCTGGGTCTCACCGAGGGGGAGTGGGTGGAGGTGGTCTCCTCGCGCGCGAGACTCCGCGGTGTCGTCCGGCTGTCGGGCCCGCACAGGGGCCTGATTTCGACGACCGCCCTCTTCGGCCAGCTAGCCTGGGAGTTGGACCGCTCGGAAGCGCCCGACCCGATGCTAAAGGTCCAGGGCCTGCCCCTTTTGTCAGTGCGGGTGGAGAGGGTCGCCGAGGAGGCGGCCGACTGATGTCCGCCGAGGCGGTGGCCTGCCTCAAGTGCGGGCATCCCAACCCACAGGAGGCGCGCTACTGCTCTATCTGCGGCTCGCCGATGGCGGGCCAGGTGGCGCCGTCAGAGCAAGGGACGCCGCTTTCGCCGGGACCAGGCCCGAGCGTGATCCCCGCGAGGGACCTCGGCGAGCTTATTGGCGAGACCTTTGCCGTATACCGGGCGAACTTCTGGCCATTCGCCCTGATCGCCCTGGTGCCCCAGGTTCCCGTGCTGGTCACGTTGCTAACGCCAACTTGGCTTGATGTGCTCCTCGCTTTGGTGAGTCTCTTTCTGTCCATCCTGGCCAGTGGCGCGGCAGTTCACGCCGTAGCGCAGCTGTACCTGGGCCGGCCTGTCGACGTGAGCCAGTGTTTCAAGCGGGCTTGGCACAGGGTCCTAAGCATCGTCGTCGTTACCGTGGTCACTGCGTTGGCGCTAATTGGCTCGGTGGTCCTTATGATAATCGTCGTCGGCATTCCCCTGTTCTTCTTCCTGCTCGTCGTCTGGTTCTTCGCCGTAGAGGCGATCATGATTGAGGACAGGCGCCTGCTGGCAGCTTTGGGGCGCAGCCGGGAGCTGGTCAGGGGAAGCTGGTGGCGCGTCTTCGGTATTGGGGTAGTCTTCGTGCTGGTGCTCATCGGACTCTCTATAGTCGGCTTGATACCCACAGCTATTATCGCGCCTAGCAGTTCAACCGCTGGAGATTTTCTAGCGACTGCGGTCTCTGTGTTGGTGGCCCCGATATTCTTTATTGGGCGCACGCTCGTGTACCTCGACCTGCGGGTCCGAAAAGAGGGCTATACCCTTGCCGCCCTGTCGTCCGAGGTCGGGCCCCGGCCGGGTCCGGCTCCCGGCGTGTGAGCGAATATCCGGCCCCGCGAGCATGAGCCATGTCCGTTCAGGCCCCGCAGCGAAAGCAGCACAGATCCCCCTCTTTTGCCTGCCTCGTGTGCAAAAATTCGGCGGGCTGCTGTGGAATAGTGCGGCCATTTGCAGTACGCTGGTAGATAGAAGCTAGCTCCCGGACACTCAGATCGGTGCTAACGGGATGACGAGATCGGACGTATCTGGCATAGGTGATGCGACGCACCGGCGCCCACGGGCCCAGCGTCCAATCAAGCGGGGCCGAAAAACCCGCGAATCAGAGGCGACTTGCGCCACCACCGGAGCGGAGGGCTTGCGAATTTGGCCAAGGTAAGGCAGAGGAAAATCACGAAGCTGGCAGAGGTCAGAGTCCTGAAGAGGGAGGACATAACGGCCGATCTGCTGGTCATGTGGTTCGAGAAGCCCGAGGGGTTCACATTCAAGCCGGGCCAGTACTGCACCATAGGCCGGAACGGCATAGAGCGGGCTTACTCCATTGTTTCAGCTCCCCACGAGGTGGACCTGGAGCTCTTCTTTGAGCTGGTGCCGCTGCCGGAAGGGGTGTTGACCCCAAAGATCTGGGAGCTCGGACCCGGCGACCTAGTGTCCATCAGGCCCAGGGCCAAAGGCGTCTTCACCTTCAAGTCGGACCATCCCAAACAGCTAATGGTCTCCACGGTCACGGGCGTGGTGCCCTACGTGAGCATCGTGCGCGACTACCTGCGCCAGAATCGACAGGGGAACCGCTTCTACATGCTGCATGGCGCCAGCTACGGCGACGAGTTCACCTACAAGGACGAGATGGAGGAGCTGGCCCGGAAGCACCCCGAGCTGCTCACCTACATCCCAACCGTCAGCAGGCCAGATGAAGCCCGCAACAAGGGATGGACCGGTGAGACCGGCCGCGTCAACCAGATCGTCGAGAGGTACGTCGGGGAGCTGGCCCTCGCGCCTGAGGACACCATCGTCTACGTGTGCGGCCACCCCGGAATGATCGAGGACGTCAAGGGGCAGCTGAGGCCCAGGGGCTTCCAGGTCGAAGAGGAGCGCTTCTGGAAGGAGGATTAGCAGTTTGAATCCACGACCTTCTGTGCACCGTTTCGACCTGGGGGACGAGCCCGCGCGGTTTGTTTACCTTCGCTACGCGCGGCCCGGGGCTCCGCAGGTGAAGCCTGACGTTGTACGGACGTATGGCACGCGTCATGGGCGAGTTTCTGAGAGAGTTGGCACGGGGGTAGCGTGAGGAAGGGACCGGAGGTTAGAGTTCTTCTCGAACCCCACGGCGCTGTGTACGTTGAGATCCCGAAGGTCGCCTGCACGAGCCTAAAAGTGGCCTTCGCTCAGCTCCTCGGCATCAGCCTGGAAGAGTCGGGCGGCGATCCGCATCGCGCCCAGTACCCGGAGCCCGCCCCGGCCGAGAGCCCTGACGGATTGCTGTACCTTGGGCTCTTTACCTTCGCCTTCGTACGGAATCCATGGGATCGGTTGGTCTCCTGCTATCGAGACAAGATCCGCGGGGAGGTCGACGGCTATACGTACTTCACTGATCGTCCTGGGGTAGCCAATTGCCTGGCTCGCTTCGACGCGTTCGTCGCCGGCATGTCCTTCGACGAGTTCGTTGCGGCAGTCGCGTCTATTCCAGATTCCGACGCCGATGGTCACTTCCGCTCCCAGTACACCTTTGTCACGAACCGGGCGGGAGACATCGGGATCGACTTCGTCGGCCGCTACGAGAGCCTACTCAGCGACTTTCAGGTCGTCCGGCGGAGGATCGCGCTCCCGCACATCGAGCTGCCCCGCCTGCAGGCGGCTCGCGAGCCTGTCAACTATGGTACTTACTACACGCCGAAGACTCGCGAGATCGTTGCAAATAGGTTCCGGAAGGACATCCAGATATTCGGATACGAGTTCGGTGCCCAATGACTACAAGGCGCGCCCGCAGTCTCGGAGCGCGTCCCGCGTTCCCTACAGCACAGCGGCGCGCCGGAGAACTCGGAGTGCAGCCCCGCCACACCCCGAAGCACCACATTTGCCCGAATACCCGCTTCTTCCTTCCCCTCTCCCTCGCCCTCGCGTAAAATAGGCTTGACCGGCTCACCGGCAGGCCACTCGCATCTATGACCACCCCCGCCAGACGACAGTACCTGCGCATCAAAAAGCAGCACGAAGGCGAGATCCTGCTGTTTCGCATGGGAGACTTCTACGAGACCTTCGACGACGACGCGCGCGTCTTATCCAGGGAGCTGGAGATCGCCCTCACCTCCAGGGAGATGGGCCGGGGACAGCGCATCCCCCTGGCCGGTATCCCCTACCACGCCCTGGACTCCTACCTGGCCAGGCTCATCAAGAAGGGATACAAGGTCGCCATCTGCGAGCAGACCAGCGACCCGGCCACCTCCAGAGGCCTTGTCGACAGAGAGGTCATGCGCGTGGTCACGCCGGGCACGGTTGTCGAGGACTCCCTGCTGGAAAAGAAGGCCAACAACTACCTGGCGTCGGTTGTGGTCGAGGGCGAGGAGGCCGGCCTGGCCTACGTCGACATTACCACCAGCGAGTTCGCGACGAGCCAATTCCCGCTCGCCCACCTGCCCGTCGAGCTGGGCCGGCTGACCCCCTCGGAGGTCCTGACGCCGCGCGACCACGACGACAAGCTCCCGGTGGACCAAGGCACAACCGTGACCACGCTGGAGCCCGACGCATTCCACCTGGAGTGGTCGAGGGAGGCCCTCCTGGGCCACTTCGGCGTTTCCTCGCTGGAGGCGTACGGCTGCGATCGGCTGCCCCTGGCGACACGGGCTGCCGGCGCCATCGTCGACTACCTGGGCAGAAATCAGAAGGGCGCCCTGGCGCAGCTTGCCTCCCTTTACACGTACTCCACGGACTCATACATGGTGCTCGACACGCAGACCAGGCGCAACCTGGAGCTTTTCGAGGGCGGCCGCTGGGGCGACCCGAAGGCGTCCCTGCTCTCGGTGCTGGACCGGACCCAGACCTCGATGGGTGGGCGCCTGCTGAGGCGGTGGGTTGGACAGCCGCTCGTGGACGTACAGCGGCTTGTCCGCCGGCAGGACGCGGTAAGCTGGTTTCACCGCAGCGCGCTTCGCTTGAGACGTGTCTCCTCAGTGCTGGGGGAGATCTCGGATATGGAGCGCCTCGTCAATCGAGTCCGGGGGCAAACCGCCACGCCGCGCGATCTGGTGGCCCTGGGTGTCAGCCTCGGAACGGCGCCTCAGCTCCGGGCTATCCTGAGGGAGGACGACGACGCGCCGCAGGTGGCATGGCTTGCCGACGAAATCGGCGGCAACGAGCAAGAGGTGGACCTTATCAAGCGCGCCATCAACGACGACCCGCCGCTCTCCGTGGGTGACGGAGGGGTGGTCCGCGAGGGGTTCTCGTCCGACCTGGACGCGCTCAGGGGCTCGGCCCGCAAGGCCCAGGAGTATATCGCCGGCCTGGAGCGCAAGGAGCGCGAGCGCACCGGCGTAAAGTCGTTGAAGGTGGGCTACAACAAGGTGTTCGGCTACTACATCGAGGTAAGCAAGTCGAACCTGCATCGGGTGCCCGAGGAGTACATCAGACGGCAGACACTGGTTGGCGGTGAGCGGTTCATAACCCCCGAAATGAAGGAGTATGAGTCGCAGATACTGAGTGCTCAGGACCGCATCGCTGAGCTGGAGAACTCGCTCTTTCGCCAGGTGATTCAGCAGGTGGGCGCGGCCGCCTCATCCATCATGGCGACGGCCGGGGCCATCGCTCAGATAGATGTCTTTTGCTCCCTCGGGGACGTCGCCACGCAGTACGGATACGTCCGGCCCGAGCTGACCGATGGCGGTGCCCTGGAAATCAAGCAGGGGCGCCATCCGGTGGTGGAACGCACCCTGCCCGCCGGGACCTTCGTGCCGAACGACACACGTCTGGGCAGCCATGACGAGCAGCTAGTCGTTCTTACCGGCCCGAACATGTCGGGGAAGTCGACCTACATCCGGCAGGTCGCCCTCATTACGCTGATGGCGCAGCTCGGCAGCTTCGTCCCGGCCGAGTCGGCCACGATAGGCCTGGTGGACAGAATATTCACTCGCGTCGGCCTCCAGGACGACCTGGCCGTCGGCCAGTCCACCTTCATGGTTGAGATGGTGGAGACCGCGGCCATTCTCAACCACGCCACATCGCGGTCACTGGTCATCCTCGACGAGATCGGCCGGGGCACCAGCACCTATGATGGACTGGCTATCGCCCGGGCCGTGGCCGAGTATATCCACAGTCACCCGCGGCTGGGCTGCAAGACGCTGTTTGCCACACACTATCACGAGCTGACCCAACTGGCCGACATCCTCCCACGGGCCAAGAACTACAACGTGGCGGTGTCGGAGGAAAAAGGGGAGATCGTGTTCCTCAGGCGGATCGTGCCTGGCGGGGCTGACAAGAGCTACGGGGTCTACGTGGCGCGGCTGGCCGGCCTGCCGGGAGCAGTGATCAACCGGGCTTGGGAGGTTCTTGGGGACCTGGAAGATGGCGCCGACGATCACCGATCGCCCTCCCGGACGCGCGCCGGCCCTGGGTCGCGTCGAAGGGGCAACACGCCTGCGCCGCAGCAGCTGTCCCTGATTGCCACCACGCCGGCGGCCCTGGAGACCCTGCTCGGCCTGGACATAGCATCAATGACGCCGCTGGAGGCGATCAACAAGCTCTACGAGCTACAAGAACAGGCGCGTGACTCGGTGCGATAGCCCGCGGACCGCGGTCACGCCGGCCGCTGGCCTGTTGACCACCTCAACGCGGTCTGGCTGGGCCGCTCGCCGAGCCTGCCATCTTCCCGCCCCAGTCCAAATTCCGGGTACGTTACGTAGCCGCATGTGAGACACAGCACATACCACCCATAGAAGTCTTGCTCTAGGGAGCGGTCCCCTGAGCACCTCGGGCAAGATTTGAAGAGGATCATGCTCTCACCTCCCGTATATCGGGAAGACGGATTCCCCGGGCGCGCCTGGCTCCGGGAGCTTGCTGACCGTTGAGGAAACCTCTTGAAAAGCCGGGTAACATGTGCAAGCTCTTCACCCTCATCCCTTCGATACCTCAGGACATGCCTGACCTTCCCCCATCTAGGGAGAGGGAACTTGCCTCCGCTCCCCTTACGGGAGAGGACTACCGTGGGGAGGTAGCGACCGGATCAGTTATCAATGCATGGGTCGGTACGGTCCGCACTAAGCATCAACTTGGGCGAGCTAGACCTCCCTGGACGGATGATCGCATCGTAACCCAGTGACAGCCCCCCGGAATTCAGGCCAGCGCCGATTTTTTCGCAGGCTACACGTGGTCATTTGAGCCCGCCTCTCGTATGCGGTGTGGATACCGCCACCTACGAGTTTTCGCGCAGGTACTGGTTTGGCACATACGGCTACTTCCCAGGGGAAGGGCGCCGGCGGGCTCGCTCGACTGAAGGCCGACGAGGCGGATGAGCGCTCTCGAGGTCTATGGCGCTGGTCCGGGAGGTGGTCACACCTGGAGGCCATTGCTCAGGGGCGGGCCTCCGCCGAGTCACTATTGAGGGCCTTCGGCCGAATCGGCGCTCGCCCGCGGCGAGCCGGCCAGGCTGGTCTTGACGGCACGGGTCAGGGTCCCGACCTCGTCGCCCAGGATAGCGCCCAGCTTTTTGGATATCTGGCTGCCCAAAAGCTGGTCCGCCATGTCCCTGAGGTCCGCGCACTCGCCCGACGGATCGGCGGCGAGGCCGGAGATCGGAGCATCTCCCGTGATCTCCGACGCTAGCCTGGACTCGGCTTAGGTTAGCTCCGTGCACCAGGGAGAGGAGGAGGTGATCAATGAGCCGTCTGAGATGGGCGAGGCCAGCGAGGAGGCTTGGAGCAGGTCCTGCACCTGCTCTACGTCCGCCCCAGTCAAGAGATAGACGACAGTGCCGACGGCCAGGAGACCCGCCACGGCGCCCGCTACCGCTCCGGCCGCGTGGTCAAGCCATCTGAGGAGCAGGTAGGACAGAAGCTTCCTCACAAGGGAAGCGGCGATTCTCATGGCGACCGCGGTGGTCAGCACGATCACGACGAACGCGGCCACCCGTCGTACCACCTCTTCGTCGACATGATCAGTAAGGGCGAACGCCAGATGCCCGGGGTACTGGATCGCCAGAACGATACCCAGCGCAAGCCCCGCTATCCCCGATGCGGGCATCAGCCCATCGCCACCGGCAGGGCCACTTCACCAATGATGATGATGTCAACCAAGGTTGATTCCCTCGCAACAAGGCCTGTTTGAGATGAACCCTGGCGTGCGAAGGGGCCTGGAAGGGAGGAGGCCACGGGATGCCGGCTGCTGGGCTCACCGCACCATCTGCCGCGCTCAGGACAAGCGTGATCCCGTTGCGGTACCCCTTCCGTGGCTCAGGGCACCCGGTGGAAGCTGTGGAGCGGCGCCCTCATGCGGCCGCGACCGCAGGTACCGTCCCGACCGACCGCTGAGCCGTGTTCTCCATCTCCACCAGGCGTGCATGGACCATCCGCTTGAAGTTGCACGCCAACGTCTTCAGGTAGACGGCAAGCCGCACCCGACGGCCCCCTCGCACCCGCAAGCGCCCAAGCCCGTGGGCGCGCTTGAGCTCGGAGTTCGTTCCCTCGATCCCGGCCCTTATGTCATACCGCTTGCGCCACTCCTCGGTGGCCTCGGCCCTCCGGCGCCGCTCGATGTTTACCTTCACCAGGTCCGCCTTGAGGACGTAGTCCCCCGCACGCCGGTCCAGCTTCACTGGGCAACGGGACCGCAAGGGGCAGGGCTCGCATGTTGTCCTGGCAAAGTGGATCTCTACCCGCTCCGGCGCATCCTCCAACTCGTGCTCCTCGATGGACGGGTGGCCGGCGGGGCACACCGTGGCCTGCTCCCCTGTGACGTCGATCTGAAAGTCCGCGGCGGTGAGCGGCGGTGGTCCGTCACCCTCTCCTTCGTGCGAGTTCCCCGGCGCCGACCCCGCCACCGGGCTCACCAGTTCCGTTCCCCGGCGCGAGGCTTCGAAGGCGTTGCGGCCCGACCCATACGCCGTGTCGACGAAGAGCTCGTCCGGTCGGACCTTCCGCTCCGCGAGCCCGTCAACGACCGGCACGCTCACGTCGGTGTCGCTCCCACTCGAGGGGGTCACCTCCACGTGGGTGATGAGCTGGGTGGCGTTCTCCTCGTGGCAGGTCTCCGCCACCTGCACCTCGTACCCCTTCCCCTTGTGGCCGCTGTAGGTCACATCCGGGTCGTGGGGCGATTGCAGCGAGTCGGCGGACACCTGCTTCGGGTCCTTCAAGGCCACGGGCACCTTGCATTCCCCAGCATCGTCATCATCGTCCCCCGGGCGCCCGTCCCGGTGTTTGCCCACATGGCACTGCTCCCGCAGCAGCCGCTCCAGCAGCCGGTAGAGGTCCCGGGCACAGACCGAAAGGCGTCGCCGACCCTCCCCCGTGTGGGCGTCCTCGTAGTGGGTCGCCTCGTCTTCTTCCTTCAAATAGCGCCCCAGGAGGCCCTCCGGAACCACAGGGCGAAGCTCTGGGTGCTCCCAGCGCAAGGCCCGCAGGAACAACCGCATCGTCTCACAGAACAGGCCCAGCCGGGTGAGTGTAGCGATGTTGCTCATGATGTGGGTGGAGTCCAGCCGTTGCTTTCCGGTGCGTATGCCCAGCGCCTGGATGATCCGGTCCGTGGTCTCCTGGAAAGCCAGCCGGCCACCGTCGTGCTGCATCAGGCGAACTCGGAAGTTGTGGAGGGTCTTCTGGGGCAGGTGGGTCTCCTCGATGTCTAGCCGCAGGGCGTGGTGCCAGAGCAGGTTGAACTCTAGTTGTTCCAGAGCTTCATCGTCGGTGAGGTTGAACATCTCTTTGAGGAGGTGGACCCCGAGGACGGTCTGCACCGCCCGGTTGGGACGGCCGTTGTCCACGCAGTACATGGGAGCAAAGCGCTCCTCGTCAATCAGGGGGAGCGCCTCGTTTCGGAAAACCTCGGCCCAACTTCTCTCCAGGCGCTTAGCCTTCTTCGGCGTCACCAGGAACTGGGACTGACAGAGGCTCTCTTGCGGGTCTCGTATTCGGAACATCCTCCCCTCCCTCGGCCAGGCGCAGCGCCCACGACCTTTTATTACATTATCCCCACCTTGCCCCAGGCTGGCGAGGGGTTTTTACGAACAAATCAATCATACCTTAATTGATTCCACAATCCCCCAAAACCCAAGCTTCCCACTCTTTGTCATTTTTGGGCATTTCCTGTGCAATGGCAGTCTTTATCGACCGGAGGCATAGGTCCTGTGCACCTTTGATGAACTCCTCTCTTTCTGCGGACGTTCCCTTTTCCAGAAAACCCCCTCTATGGACAGCTTGGGAGCGATAGTCGTAAATCTGTCGGAAGCGACGAAATAGTTCTTGCCTATTTGTTTTATTCTTTCCCAAGTGCCATGAAGCGCGGAGGGCTAACTTGAAGCGCAATTCCTGGTTGTCACGATTACCCAAATATAGCGCTTCCAGCGCAATCCCTAGGTCTATCATGCGATCGACTTCATCGCGTTGTCCGACCGATGTAATCCAACGAGTGATCGGAACTTGTAGCCTCGACCGTTCTTTGGGGTCAAGTCCTGAAATGCCAGAATAGAGATGCCTTAGTTCTGCGATATGTGATTCCACTAGCTTGGGGGCGTCGAACTCGTAATCGTCGGATAAGTTCCACGTGGCGCTTAGAAGTGGCTCCGGAAATCTGAACAGGGGGATAAGTGGAATCGCTGCCTGATTGAGGGCATGATAGTGCTCTCGGAGACAGGAGCGAGAGATGAGCAGACGACCCCGCCGTAACCACTCGGCAGAGTTCAAGTCGAAGGTGGCTCTTGCCGCAGTGCGCGGCGATCGGACACTTTCGGAGCTGGCAAGCCAGTTCGATGTGCACCCGAACCAGATCACGCAATGGAAGACCCAGTTGCTGGATCGGGCGGCGCAGTTATTTGGGGCCGGGACAGGGCAGGCTGAAAAGCCGGTAGATATGAAGGTCCTTCACGCTAAGATCGGTGAGCTTGCGTTGGAGAACGATTTTTTAGAGGCCGCGCTCACGAAGGCGGGATTGCCGGGCGCAAGGCGATGATCGACCGCGATCACAAGCTGCCTCTCGCCCGCCAGGCAAAGGCAGTGGGCATCAGCCGCGGGAGCATCTACTACCGGCCACGGCCGGTGGGCGAAGCCGGTCTCGGGCTGATGCGCCGCATCGATGAGCTGCACCTTGAGTATCCGTTTGCAGGCAGTAGGATGATGCGAGGCCTGCTCCGCCAGGAGGGACTCTCCTCCGGGCGTAGACACATCGCCACACTGATGCGGCGGATGGGCATCGAGGCGCTGTACCGCAAGCCCAACACCAGCCGGCGACGGCCCGGCCATACGGTGTATCCGTACCTGCTGCGCGGGCTTGAGGTGAGCAGGCCCAACCAGGTGTGGGCAATGGATATCACGTACATTCCGATGGCCAGGGGGTTCGTGTACCTAGCCGCAGTGATGGACTGGCATAGCCGCAAGGTGCTGGCCTGGCGGGTATCGGTCACAATGGACACAGACTTCTGCGTGGAGGCGCTCGAAGAATCCCTGGGACGCCACGGCGCGCCGGAGATATTCAACACAGATCAGGGAAGCCAGTTCACAAGTGACGCCTTCACCGGCCTGCTGAAAGCCAATGGGATCCAGATCAGCATGGACGGGAAGGGAAGCTGGAAGGATAATGTGTTCGTCGAACGGCTGTGGAAGAGCGTCAAGTACGAGGAGGTGTACCTGAGAGCCTACGAATCGGTCCCGGAAGCCAGAACTGGCCTCGGGCGGTACTTCGAGTTTTACAATGCCGGACGGCCCCATTCGAGCCTTGGGGGAATGACGCCGGACCAGTTCTTTGACAGAGCGCCTGCCGAGTCCGCGGCGGCCTAACGCACGGCAGCGCGATTCCACTTATCAAACCGGGCAGCGCTGTTCAGACAAACGAGACCACCTCTCTTGTTGGGCCAATCAGCACATCTAAGTCAAATATTTCGTAGGGGTCCGGAAAGGTGTTCCATATCAGCACAGGCCGAATTGGGCGTCGACATACCATAGACAACGCTTGGAAAAATGAGGGCCAATCGACTTCTCGGACGTTCTCGTCTCTCATAGAAATGTCAAACACCGCATTGGGATCCGGCTCCTCAGAGCTAGCGTTCGAAGGCTTGGAAAATATCGGGGACACATCATAGTCGCACCGAAGCAGCGTTCTTGCCCAAGGTCTTCCGCTGACGATTTCACCAGGTCTCCTGATAAAAATCGAGTGCATGTCTCCCCGAGGAAGATATGCCGGGAGTTGATCTGGTGTGTTGGACAACGGGATAAACCACATCCCGTCAAAAACTTTCGGAGGTTACGTCAATAGGTGTGTAAACGACATCAGGCGGCGACCTTCTCAGCCGTTGATTCAATGGCGATTCCATCCGCATACTGTGCACCGAGATAGACGTCTTCGATCAACTCAGGGGCCTTCAGACGCCTGAAGCGCTGTTCGGCGACCATCAACATTTTCCAGATCACCGCTATCGCCCGATCGACCCTCTTGTAGCGCTTGGCGGCATCGGTCCGAAGCCTGAGGGCCGCGAAGGGTGATTCTACCGGGTTCGTCGTGCGAAGGTGCCCCCAGTGCTCCTTTGGGAAGTCATAGAAGGTGACCATGCGGTCCCAGTCCCGCTCCAAGGCCTCTGAGGCCGCCTCGTAGGAATGGTCGCCGCACCACCTGGTGAACACCGTCCTGAGCCGCTCAGCCTCTGTCCGAGTCGGCGCGTAGGGGATAGTACGCAGCATGAGCTTGGCCTGGTCCTGTTGTCGCTTTGGAAGCTTGGCGAGCACGTTTACGATCTTGTGGTTCCAGCAGCGTTGCTCTGCCGCCTGCGGATAGACGTTGCGCAGAGCTCCCCAGATGCCCAGGTGTCCGTCTCCAACCACCAGCCTCGGGCAGCTCAAGCCCCGGCGCTTGATGTCCCTGAGCACCTCGGACCAGTTCTCTGTGGACTCCCTGTATCCGGGAACAGCGCTCACCACCACCTTGCTCCCGTCGCTCAGGGCCGCCATCACCACCAGTACCGCCGCCTTCTCCTTCTCAAGACCAGCCTTGACGTAGACTCCATCCACCCACATGTAGACCACTTCCAGGTCATCGAGGGGCCGGCTGCGCCATTGGGCAAGCTCATCGTTCCACTTATCCTTCAACCGGGCCACCGTGCTCGCCGATACCGGTGCGTCCTCTCCCAGCAGCCCCCGCAAAGCCAGATCGAAGTCGCCTTCGGATAGACCGTGCAGGTACAGCTCGGGGATCAACTCAGCAACCTTCCCGGTCCTGTTGACGAACAGCGGCAGCAGCCAGCTCTCGAACTGCTCCTCGGTATCGCGGACTCGCGGCCGCCTCAGCTGTATCGTTCCCGAACTCAGCGTAAGCCTCCGGGCTCTGCCGTATCCGTTCCGATAGCCGGTATCTGAGTCCGAGTCGGATCTGAGCGCCGACTTCGCCCTTCCCAGAAACGCCGTCACCTCCTCCTCCAGCAACTCCTGGATCAGCCTCTGGACCTGGCTTCGCACCCAATCCTCCAACTGCTCCCACTCCGGCCTTGACTCCGACCTACTCTCAGTGCTTTCCTTCCTCATGGGCGGTCTATCTCCTCTCTTGGGCCTCGAGCCCGTGTTGTTCAGAGAGAGGGTACACCGCCTGACTGTTTACACACTTTTTGAAGATACCTCCGGCAGTGCTGCAGAAGACGTAATTCCCCACGTTGCCGTCCAGGGCGGCTATTACAGGCTGGAGCTCTGAGGGCTTGTAGCCGGAGATGTCAAAGGCGGCATCGAACTGTCTCCCACGCAGCGCGGCCGTGACTTGAGCCGGTTTGGAGCGATCCGCGACAATGCTGCCGACCCCGGCGGGCAGTTGGGCCTGGGTCTGACCGCGGTTGAGAACTGTCACACTACGGCCTTGGCTATGTAGTAGTCGCACCAGCTGAAGCCCTATAAACCGCGTCCCTCCCAATACCAGCGCATCCATAGTGTCTATTCACCTCACGGAGGCTTTAGCCCATGTTTCCCGCCACCAGTAAATAGAGGTAAACGAGCCCGGTGACCTTGAGTCATCGGGCTCGACTTTTCTAACCTAGTGCATGATCAAGAGACGTATTAGGGGATAGGGTGCCGACGCCTTATGCCGGCCTGGGTAGGGGCAGGTTTCAAACCTGCCCCTACGGAACGGTTTCGTCGTGGGCGCATAACACGTTCCCCAACACCTTGTCTGGTGTCGCACTAGTAGGGTGCTGATCCGCCTTAGGCGGACGACCGTCCGCCTGGCCCCCTACCTGGCGGAGCCTGTCCTAAAAGTCCCTTCTCCCCTGGCGGGAGAAGGCTAGGATGAGGGGGTGCCGACGAAAGTCGGCATATGGATTCACGGTGTGGACGATTGCGGCCGCTAGTCGGACCACCCTCACCTGAATCCTCTCCCTTCGAGGGAGAGGAAGGAACAGATTGCCTTCAAAGGCCAGTTCTGAGACTGCGATGATGAATCCCGGGCCACCTCGGCTCGGGCCTGACCCTTTCTGAGACTGGCATCATGCCTTCAGCCTGATCTGTCGACTCGATTCGAGGTGGCGCCAGAAGTGCCCTCGGCAAGGCGAGCAGTGACCTTATAGGAGCCTGGCCCCACGCCCCATCGCAGTCTTGTCCGCTCACCTGGCCGGCGCGCAATCCTCCGGGAGGTAGAAATGACAGGAGTCGTCGGTCATAAAGGTAGTCGTGGTGTTGAGCTGGTCGTCGGAGTCGACACCCACCAGGATCAGCATGTGGCGGTGGCCATTGACCGTCAGGGGGTCCGCCTAGGGGAGCTTCACACAGTGGCGACCACCCATGGGTATTTGGAGCTCGAACGGTGGTCCCGGGGCCTGGGAGAGATTCATGCCTTCGGGATTGAAGGCACCGGTTCCTACGGTGCCGGAGTCGCCCGATTCCTGACCAGTAGGGGCCATACCGTAGTGGAGGTCAACCGGCCCGACCGGTCAACCCGCTATCGGAAGGGGAAGAGCGATCCCACTGATGCGGAGATGGCAGCGCGTGCCGTGCTTGCCGGAGTAGCCGATGCCACTCCCAAGTCAGGTGAGGGTGAAGTCGAAATGATCCGTATGTTCAAGAGCACCAAGGACTCGGCCGTCAAGGCTCGCACCCAGGCAATCAACCAGATGAAGGCCCTGGTTGTCACGGCCCCGGCCCGGCTTCGTGAGCACCTCACTGGCCTCACCGCTGGTGCCCTTGTCACCCGGTCCAAGAGCTTCCGGCTTGGTCGTATGGAGGGTCCCACCGCGGCGGCCAAGTATGATTCTCTCGTAAAAAGTCTGTGTAGGTTGAATTAGAACAAACGTACCCACACCTGGGTACAATATATAGTCTCTGTTCCGCACACTACCCCAACATACGGTAGCGCGCAGATGTGCTAAATCGCTGGAACTTCCTCAAAACGGGTTTTTACGAGGGAATCAAGTATGCTCTTCGCTCCCTTGCCCGTCGCTACCGTCAACTCGGTAATGAGATAAAGGACCTGGAGGCCGAGATCCAACGACTCACACGGACGGCAGCCCCAGCCCTGGTGGATGGCTTCGGCATAGGACCAGACACGGCGGCGACCCTCCTCATTGCTGCCGGGAGTAACCCTGACCGCCTCCACTCCGAGGCTGCCTTCGCCTCCCTGTGCGGTGTCAATCCCATCCCTGCTTCCTCCGGCAAGACCAACAGGCATCGGCTCAACCGAGGCGGCCACCGCCAGGCCAACGCGGCACTCCATCGCATTGTTGTCGTCAGACTTCGTCATGATGAGCGGACCCAGGCATACATGCGTCGTCGCACCACCGAGGGAATGAGCAAGGCTGAGGTGATCCGCTGCCTCAAACGCTATGTCGCTCGCGAGGTCTTCTCCGTCCTACGGAACTCAGCCCTATCCCACAGCACTCCTTGACATCTATAGGAGCATCAGGCTCGGCGAGGAAGGGGGGAGAAATCATATCTGAGGGTCACCCCTTCGACAAGGCTCAGGGCAGGCTCTCAGACTCCCGGCCCTTCGGCAGGCTCAGGACAGGCGCCGGGGATTCGCCCCTCTGCACACCCCTTATTTCATCAGCCTGCTAGTTAATGATTTTGCCCATATGGCCATGAAGTTCAGGTCTGCGTCAGGCTGAACCTCTCTCGTAAACCCGAATCCACCGAAGGACACCGATGGACGGCGTGAGGAAAGCGGAAGGGGGGTGAGGGAGCTACAGGGGAAATAGCCTGGGTTCCATTTGGGGTAGGGAGGTCGGCGGACGGTCTTCATCGCCGCACAGGGGCCCCTATGGCCGTCTGCGGGAGCTGCGATGCGCGGGATGGCGAGAGAATACGCAGCAGGGAACTCTCTCGGACCGGGCTGGCACGAGTCTGCGGGGATCTTCGGTTGTCCGGTGGGTGGGTCGGTCGCCGACGGTGCCGTCAGGCCGGGAGTGGAATGGCTCGCAGCCGGGCCAAGGCGCGGCTGAACTTCTCAGCCCAAGGCCAGCGATCCGGAAGATGCAGGGTCAACCGGCGTGCCGAGCGGGTGAGCCGTCCGGCCAGGGAGAAGAACCGCCGCCGGAGGGTCTTGGTGGTGGCTATCCGCTCTCCCAGACCGATCCGCGCCGTCCAGCGGGCCAGGTTGTGGGCCATCGTCTGGACGGCCAGCCAGGCGCCGTTGGCGGCGAAGCGGCCCGAGGGGAGATGGTTCAGCCCGACGCCGTACTTGAGGTCGCGTATGGCATTCTCGATCTCGGCGTGGCGGCGATGGTCAGCCTCCAGTTCGAGCAACTCCCCGTCCCGGTCGGTGATGAAGCCATGATAGCTGTATTTGGCGAAGAGGGCCAGTTGGGAACCGGGCGTCGGCTTCACCCGCCGGACGATGAGCCGTACCGGCGCGGCGTCCGCCTCGGCCTGGAAGGGGGTGCAGGTGGTCTCGGCCACATCGGCGGCGCCGTCCATCCAGTAAGGAATCGGCGTCCAGGCATCTTCGGGTATCGCCTCGATGAGATTGTGCAGGCTTTTGTGCTGGCGGATGGTGATGGAGAAGCGGACATCCATCTTGCGGCAGACGGATACCACGCCATGAGTGTAGAACCCGCTGTCGGCCCGTAGCGTGAGTCGTCCGTTGGCCCCGGCGTAGCGCACCCGTCCCACCGTCTCCCGCAGGAAGTGGGCGGCGCCGCGGGCGGTGTTGGCCCGGCCCTCGCGCAGCCGGGACATCAGCACGTCTCCGGTGCCGGCGGCGATGGCCAGCAGCGGGTGGTAGCCCCGCTTGCCGGTATAGCCGTGGTGGCGGGCGCCCTCCTTGGCCAGTCCGTAGGTCTCGCAGATGGTGGAGTCCAGGTCAATGGTCAGGGGCCCGTCGCCGGGTCCCGCCCCGGCCTGCCAAGCCCGGGCCAGCAACTCGCGGCTCACCCGGTCGAGTTGACGGACGTGGCCCCACCGGAAGCTGCGCAGGAAGGTGCCCAGGGTGGATGGCGCCTTGACCGTGCCGCCCAGGGTGCAGGCCGTCCCCCCGGTGCGCAACACATCGGCGTCGTCAATGCAGTCGCCCCCAGCCAGCGCAGACGCCACCAGCGTCATCATCTTGTCGCTCGTGTTCGCCCGCCCCGGGGCATCGCCCAGGTCGAGGCGCTGCCGGACGAGTTCGGGCAGGCCGAGGTGCCGCGCCAGGGTGGCCGGAAGGAGCAGCCCGGCATTGGCCACCAAGCGGCGGTCGTCGAAGGTGATTTGGATCCGGTCGGGGTGGTTGCGTGGCAGCATCTACTGGGTGCTCCTTTTCCGGGGCCGTTTTTTTGCTACAAAACCATTATCCCAGAAGCACAGGAGCACCTTCTTGCCGCCTCAGGACGCTAACCCGACGCCCTCCTTCGGTGGATTCGGGTTTAAGTGAGGCACCTCTACTGCAGCTCTTCCAGGCCCTCATGCCGTGCGCGAACGGTCCACATAGTGCGGGGACGACGCGGCTGACGACATGATCTGGCGTATCTTGAACTGCGAGCGGTTGTGCTCGTTGTCCTGGGTTATCTCTATCCAGTTGCCGTCTGGGTCCTGCATGTAGCACTCCAGCACGCCAGGCAGGACTTCGACCGGCGGGTTCATTGGTACGCCGCCCATATCGCACAGCCGGGTCCACATCGCCCTGGCGTCCTCCACGTAGAAGGCCAGATGGCTGGCTCCTGTCTGGGCTCTGGGGTACTGGTGCTCCGGGTCCGCTTCGGCGGTCTCCGGTATCAAGTACTGGATTATCTCAAGAAGGTGGCCGTCGCTTCCGGCCAGCATCGCGGCGTAGATCTTGGCGTTTTCGTACCCGACGATCTGGCCCAGATCGTCGCTCTGGAACTCGAATACGGCCAGCTCCTCCAGGCCCAGCCCCTCGACATAAAACCTCCGTGACCTTTCCAGGTCTTTTACCACGAAGCCGGTATGGTTCATCGAAACGCGCATCGTTCTACTCCTTAACAGCCCGACATTCCCCATATCAAACCGGCGGCGTCTAAAGAACGCGCCATCCATTCTACTGGAGTCTCAGGGCCGGGTCTGCGCTTTCACCCATGGGGCGCCTCCAGCGAGGATGCGGTATCCAGAATCAGGGCCCGCTATCTCGGCCAGTCTAGCACACACACTGCCCATGTATTCGGCTCAAATAGGCGGCACTCTTACCGGATTACGACGCACCCACCCGGCTGATCTGGGAAAGCGGGCTGGGTCCTCTGGTAGCTACGTTGACTTCGGAGCGGCGCCGTGATATTCAGTAGCCACTCCAGGCGAGGCCCGAGGTAGTTATGAATCCCAGCGAAGTTCGGTCGCTGTTCCCCATCCTGGAGAAACGCGCCTACCTGTTTAGCGGCGGCATAGCTCCCACGACCACTCGCAGCTTGCGTGCCCTGCAACAGCATATCGACTACCTCACCTACGATGCGGACGATCTCTACATGCACACTCTCGACGACTTTGTCGAGCTGCGCCGGCTATTCGCTGAACTCATAGGGGCCGCCGAGGACGAGATAGCCATTACCGACTGCACCGGGACCGGGGCCAATCTCGCGGTCGAAATGGTCGAGCCTCTCCCCGGAAGTAACGTGGTTTTCGATGAGTCGGCCTACCCCTCGGCCGCATACCCGTGGATGCTGCCGCCGCGCGCACACGTGGAGCGCCGGTTTGTCAAAGGTAGAGACGGCCTTATCCACCTGGACGACCTGTCGGCGGCCATCGACGACCGCACCATAGCGGTTAGCATATCCCACGTGTCCCAGGAGACGGGCTTCAGGCATGATCTGGCCGCGGTGGCCAAGCTGGCGCACCAGCACGGCGCCGTGCTCCTGGTCGATGCGATGCAGTCGACGGGAGCGCTGCGCATCGATGTCCACGCGCAGGACGTTGACTTCCTTGCGACTGGCGCCATGAAATGGCTTCTTGGCTCGGCCGGGGTCGGCTTCTTCTACGCGGCCAAACGCCATCTTGAGCGCATGCCGCCACACGCCGGTGGACAGGGAGCAGTCACGGACGACAGGCCCTGGGACCTCCGAGAGTTCAAGCCCAAAGAGGGAGCAGAGAGGTTTCACGTGGGGATGCCGAACCTAATCGGTCTTGCCGGCACTAAACCCGGCCTTGAGATACTTCTGGAAACGGGAATGGATGCCGTGGAGGCGCAGGTGCTCGATTTGTCTGGCTACTGTATCGCGGGAATGCGCGAGCGGAGCTTGAACGTACTGACACCAATGCAGCCAGAACACCGCGCCGGGGTTGTCGCGGCCACGATGGAAGACGCTTCCAAGCTGTGGGAGTTCCTGTACCAGCGCGGCGTGGATACCTTCTACCATGGAAGCCTGTTCCGGGTGGACCCACACGTCTTTAACAACCGCGAGGACATCGACCGATTCCTGGAGGGAGTCGACGCCTACCTGGCCCAGCGATAGGCCAGGAAACGCGGCAGATCAGCCTCACTATCATGCACCACGGATTGCCAGCCTGCTTACGACATTTCGGTGTCCAATAGCCTCGGCAGCTCTCCGACAGTCTTGAGAACCACATCGGCTCCATTACGCTTGAAGTAGTCGGCGCTTTGTCCCGTGGCGATCATCACGCTAACGAAAGTATGACCGTGTTTCGTCGCCGCTTTGGAATATTCTTGTACTAAGCGTAGATCATCGCCAGTGTCGCCAACATAAATCCCACGTGTGGTTTCTAGAACTCGCGCCAGGTAGAAAAGGGCTGCAGGATCAGGTTTGGAGAACTCTTCGGAAGTCACGATCGCGTCGAAGGGCGACTGGCTTGTGTACCCAAGGGTCTCTAGTGCCTGACGGACCTCACGCCTGTTTCGTCCTGTGAACACTCCCAGTTTCTTGACTCCCAACCCACGCAATTCGTCGAAAAAACCCAAGGTCACGAAGGGTTCTTCAAGCCTATAGAGTCCGCCTTCGCTCTCATGGTCCGTTCCATTGTGCTGCGGTTGTTTGGCTGTATCAAAGCCCCAGTACAGACGTTGGCCAGTCGCTAGGACCTCCTCGTATTCAGGCAATGCATCCGGCGGGACTAATGTGCCGACCAGTTCTAGGCCACGCACCCCGGTCCTAGCCGAAATCTCCTCCAATCCCAGAGGCCCCTGGTCTGGACCATCAGTTGCGCGCGCGCGCAGAAGTGCAATCAGGCCGTAAGCCAAGTCCCAATCGTTATTGAACCCTCCGACACGTCTAAGTGCTGCGATGTGTTCCTCAAGCGTCGCGTCCGCTTCCGTGTACTTGACGTGATGCCTCACTATTTCCTTGACGGCCTGGGTGAACGACTTGCTTACGTCGATAAGCACACCGTCGACATCGAACACTATCGTATCGAACCTGCTCACGAGCTACCTCTCTTTATTGACGAACGACGCTGGTATATCACTGCGTAGTCGCCGAGTCAATCTCCACTGACATTGACGGCCCCCATCGCCGCGGCGCTATCCGTTGACACCACCCGCCACGTCGGCAGACTGCACCACGCGCAACACCTTGTTTTTGACAGAGGCCCAGGACCTCGTGATACCATTCAGCGGCTTGAGGACGTTTCCCTCGGTCATTTCGGGGCCTTCAAACCCACATTTCCCAGATCAGCCGCGTGGGTGCGTCGTAATCCGGTAAGAGTGCTGCCTATTTGAGCCGCATACCTGGGCATTATGGGCAGTGTGGGTGCTAGACTGGCCGAGCTAGGGGGTCTAGTTCTGGATACCGCAATCTCGCTGGAGGCACCCAATGGGTGAAAGCTCCGACACCCCTTTGAAGCTCCAATTCGACCGCAGAGTCCGCCTGGATTTTCGTGGCGCTACCATCACCTCGGACGCCGGACTCCTGGCATGCCGCGAGCTTGATGCCGCTCTGGGGCTCACAGAGACAGCCAACGATTATATCCATGAAAGCCGCACCGGCCGCAATGTGCAACACCCGCTGTTGCCCTTGCTCAGACAATCGGTGTATAGCCGTCTCGCTGGCTACGAGGACACCAACGACGCTGAACGGCTTGCCCAAGACCCGGCTATGCGTGTCATCGTCGGGTGGCAAGGTACTGATAAGCAGGCAGCCAGCACCAACACTATGAGCCGATTTGAGACTGAGGTGTTAACCGAAGAGGAGAACCTGGATGGGCTTGCGCGCCTGAATGTTGAGTGGGTGGACAGGGCCATGGCCCAGACATCTCACCAGCGAGTTATCCTAGACATGGACAGCTCTGAAAGCCCGGTGCATGGGCAGCAAGAGGGAGTCGCCTACAACGGCCACTTCGAGTCCGTATGTTATCACCCGCTCTTCCTGTTCAACCATTTCGGAGATTGCGAAGGTGCAATGCTTCGCCCGGGCAACGTCCACAGCGCTGAGCGGTGGCGGGAGGTTCTGGGGCCAGTCGTGAAGCGATACCAGGAGAAAGCAACTGTCTTGAAAGTCAAGAGGAATGAACAACGAATGTGGAAGTCATGTCGTGCCAGGGCGAGCGATGCTTGAGCATGGAGTTGAGGATAACGAGCAGCTTGCGCATGCAGGCTGTGAGGGCCAGCTTCTTCGGCTTACCAGCGGCCAACAGCCGCTGGTAGAAGTCTCGGATGACGGGATTGTAGCGGCTGGCCACCAACGCTCCCATGTACAGGGCGGCGCGGACCCGGCCGCGTCCGCCCCAGACGGTGCGTTTACCACGCAGGGTGCCGCTATCCCGGTTGTAGGGAGCCACTCCCACCAGGGCGGCAACCTGCCGGCGATCCATGGTGCCCAGCTCCGGCAGGTAGGCCAGAAGAGTGAGGGAGAGCTGCTCGCCCACGCCGGGGACGGTGCGCAGAAGGTCGTCCTTCTCCCGCCACACGGGACTCTGGCGCAGAGTCTGACGCAGACGCTTGTCCAGGTCGTCCAACTCCCGCTCCAGCCATGCAATGTGGGCTTCGATGCGGGGACGGACGGCGACGGTGGCGGTGCCGAGGCGGTTCTTCTCCGAGACCAGCATGGTCATCACCTGGTGCCTTCGGGCAGCCAGGGAGTTGAGGGCCTGGGTTTCGGCGTCCCGCAAAGGGCGCACGGGAGGTCGGACCGTTTCGGCAAAGTGAGCAATAGCCGCCGCGTCAAGCGAGTCGGTCTTGGCCAGCTTCCCCGTTGCCCTGGCAAAGTCCCGCACTTGGCGCGGGTTGACGACGACCACCGGCACCGCCTCGGCTGCCAGAGCAGCCACCAGAGGCAGCTCCAAGCCGCCCGAAGCCTCAAGCAACACCATGACAGGTTCCAGGGTCTTCAGCTTGGAGATCAACTGCCGGATCCCCGCATCGTCATGGGAGACCTCCCATCTTTCGTCCGTGGGACGCACCGCAACGTCCACCTGGGCCTTAGCTACATCGATGCCTACGTAGGTCGCTTCCTGTTCCATCAGCACCTCCTGCGAATTATTGGCCCGTCCTTGCAAGATGCGGGCTTGGTTGGCCCAGGCAACTGTTCGGGCTCTAACTCTGGGGGGTGCGGCGACCCTCGCTTTCTCACGGCCTGCTACGACCTAGGAATAGTCGGTCTGCCGCACCCCGATCCACCTAAGTGAAGTGATTGTTACACACCAAACCAAGATACAAGGAGTCCGGCTGCTGTTCCGGGCCGATGCTGCCTTTGCCAAGCCCGAGGTGTACGAGTACCTGGAGTCAAGGGACACTGGCTACGCTATGCGGCTTCCGGCCAACGAGGTATTACAAGGAAACATCCGGCACCTGCTGAAGCGGCCCGTGGGCAGGCCGCCTAAAGCCTGCCCTGAGCCTGTCGAAGGGAAGCCCGTAGTCCGGTATCACGACTTCGTTTACCAGGCCCAGAGCTGGGACATTCCCCGGCGTGTGGTCGCCAAGGTGGAGTGGCGCCAGGGTGAGCTATTCCCGAGGGTCGGGTTCGTCGTCACCAACCTCAACCTACCGCCGGCAGGCGTAACCCACTTCTACAACGGGCGGGGCACGGCCGAGCAGTGGATCAAGGAAGGTAAATACGCCCTGAACTGGACGCGGCTCTCGTGTCACAGGTTCGTTGCTAACCAGGTGAGGCTGTGGCTGTTTGTGCTGGCCTACAACCTGGGCAACTTCATGAGAAGGCTGACTTTGCCAGAGTCAGTGAAACACTGGTCACTGCGAAGCGTGCAGACCAAGCTCATCAAGATGGGTGGACGTCTGGTGCGGCATGCCAGGAGGTTGGTGTTTCAGCTTGCTGAGGTGGCAGTGTCCCGGGAGGTATTCCGGCAAGTGTTGGAGCGTATCGCCGGGCTCCATCCAGCACCAGGGTAGCGATTATCCTTGAGGTCATCAGAGGTGAAGAGAGGCAACCAAGGGCGAGGTGCGCGCCCGGAGGAGTTTGAAGGGAGTGCAAACGTGGTGAAAGCCACCTCCGCTGCCTGGGGCCGCTAACTCACCACGCCGAGAGATGGTTTTGTGAGCTTGATTGGATGGTTGACGGCATCCGTGACTGATACTACGATGGCTCTCGTCGAGGATGGTGCGTTGCTTGGACCCAGGCAGCTTGATATGGGTAATTCCGGCTAGAAGTTATCGGGGCTTGTTGACTTCCTGCGTTCTTGTCCCGCCTACCCGCTGTCAATGTGTATCTGGGGGGCACCCCCCAGATACACATTCTTCCCCCTTCCTGGCCAGGCATGTCCTGTCCGAGACCCTCCCGATGAATCCGGATCGCGGCTAATGCCTGCTTAAACCTTCCAGGTTCATCCTAAACGCTACAAAAAACCGGACCTTGCCGCACCGCACGGGACCCGGCCGGACGAGTTAGAATGCGACATCCACGGTGTCTGGGGTGGTGGTGCCCATGCAGTCGCCGCTACGAGCTGGCCCCTTCTGCTTGGACCAGCACCATATGATCGTCCTGGCCCGCTTGAGGACCCCGCAGGCTGTCGTAAAGGAGATCGACCTCTGGCCTGACGACCAATTCATAGCACTCGGGACATCTTGTGCGGCGCAGCTCGGCCTCGAGTCGCTGGGCCATGGACCCACGGACCCGGCGCCAGTGGTCCTCATCATCCCCGAACCTCTTGCAGTTCGAGCAGACCGACAGATGGTCACTGAGCTCTCCAATCAGTGAAATGGCGCACTCAAGCTCCCTGACGTAGTTCTCGATTCCCGACGTCGGTCTCGCGGGTGGGGCGATCGCGTAGACAGGGGAGCCCTGGGTGTCGGCAACACGATTGCTGCTGGCCGCCTCGACCCCGTTGGAGGGGCGCCTTCGACCGGCCTCAGGAGAGGTGTGAGCCCTACCGTCCAGCCTGATAGTCAAGGTCTTCGTCATATTTGACCCTCGTCTGGGTGGGCCAGCACGCCTCCTGGAGCGAGTCCGATCGTCCTGCTCGCGCGTACCGCTACCTCGACCTTTCCACCGCCTGTTGTAGGCGAGGGTCGCGCCAATGAGTAGTTGTAGCGAGTGCTCCGCCTAGGAGCATGCTGAAAAACCCTTTCGACAATCCCCCTGGCCTCCTTCCTGGCCAGGAAAGGGAAAGAAATCATATCTGAGGGACACCCTCAGACTCCCGGCAAAGGGGCTTCGCCCCTCTGCACACCCCATATTTCATCAGCCTGCTAGGAGCAGCCGGGGTCTCTCAGAACAATGTATCCCCGGATGGCTAGGTCGTGTATCACCTCAGTCACGCCCCGAGCGTAAAGGTCGCTCCAAAGGCCGATGTCGGCCATCCAGGCCCCCGCGCTCAGCTCGTCCTTGTATATGGTCTCGATGATCTCCCGGACCGGCCTGCCGTCGCCCAACTCGATGATGGTCTTCGCCCAGTGGCCTTCGTCGCCTGGGGCGTCCGCCACGGCATATACAAGCTGCCGCTCCGTCGCTCTGTCGATGTGGCTGCGGGCCAGTGCACCTGCCATCTTTCGGATTAGCCGTCGGGCCTTCCCAGCCATCTACAGCCTCGGTACTGGCCACCCGTTCTGGGCGGGTATGCGGGTACGGCGTGATCCAATGTCGACGTGGTCTCTATCGCAGGGCTCTCCGCCCGCCCGGCATTAACGCCCTGTTTGGACCCCGAAGAGAGCCCTCTTTGCGGCCGCGTTCTCGTGACTCAATTGCGCGCGTGCCTGAGATCGGCTGACGGTGAACATGAGCTGTCACAGTAGACCCATTGCGGATGTCAGGACCGTCAAAGAGATGAGCAGAGAGGCCATTGCCCATCCGTAGGACCGGGGTCTCTCCAGGAGATATGCTATGGATGCGGCTAGTAATGCCAAGAATGCGCTAGCCATACCGATCACCAGGCCCAGCTGCGTAATCCCGTCCCAGGTGTCTAGGGAGCTGATCCAGAAGTGGCCTCCCGGAAACTCTCCGCCTGCTTGCTGCCACACAGCCTCCGGGCCATTGCCCTCCCAGATGGCTGGGAAAAGATACTGTGGCTTCATGAAGGTATGGTCGGGGAACGCCACCGCCAGTACAGGCCCTATCACGCTAATCGACGCCGCTACGATGCAAAGCCAGAAGACTACCTTCCCATAGACAACCTGTGGACCGGGCGGCATTCTTGACTGTTCCAAAAGCCTACCTCCTGCTGCCAAAAGTGGGGAGCTTGCCGGTCATGCCGAGAACGACCCCTGCCGAGATAAGCAGCAGAACCCCCAAACTGACGCCATCGGAAATCTTGGGCAGGTACCCCAGGGTCGTCAGGCCCTTCAGCACCAGACCGAATCCTGCAAACAGCAATATCCCGACCAATACGACCCTTATCGTGCCGGCCCTCACCTTAATCAGGATCCGTGCCCCCACTATCCCTCCCAGGACCTGTCCCGCCAGCCAGAGCGCCGCGAACAACGGGATAATGGCTCCGGCAAAGAAATACGGCCATACGGACACGCTGTCCCCCATGCCGACCACGATTCCGCTACACGCGGCGGCTACCTTGATTGGGACCCCCATCACGAGGTTCATCACGGGGACTATTGCCCATCCGGCGCCGAGGCCGTAAAAGCCTGAGATCGAGCCAATGCCGACCATCGCCGCCGCCCCGAGCCCAGCACGCGTTACTCTATACTCGGTAATCTGCCTGGTGGACTCCTCGTAGTACGATTGAGTAAGGCCCAACCATCTTGTAAAGGGGTCCACCCGGTCGACTCGTGGCCACTCTATTTTTTCGCCTCCCCGGTAGAAATAGAACACGAGCGAGAAGACGATAGCCCCGAGGGTCAATCTGACGACCGCCTCGTTGGCTTCCCCTAGCCGCTCGTTTGCCAGGACTGCGCCTTGAGCGCCGAAGAGGGCGCCAGCTCCGTAGCCAACCGTGCTGTACAGGGAGAGCTTGAGATTGCCGAGCCCGCTCCTCATGAACGGCCCCGACGATACAAGCCCGCTGAACATCGCCACGACCAGGCCGGTGCCTCTGATTATCAAGCTGTCGACAGGTGTGAAAGCCAGCATGATTGGGGTGAACAGGACTCCGCCCCCAATTCCGGCCATCACAGCTATCGAGGCAATCGCAAAACTCAGTACAAAAAACCCTATGCCCAGCAGCGAGAGAGCCTCTGGGCCCAGGTCTCCCACGTCAGGCTGCGCGCGCTGTAGGGCTGCAGCGTGTTGGCACGTCAGAGACCTCCAGGGTCTTGGATACCCGCAGGAAATGGACCGGCGCCATGTCCACATCCCTTTGCTTCTCCTCGACGTTCCGATCCATCAGCATCACCCCGGTTTCATGTTGATATGGGGAGTGTCGGCGTAGTCCTATGGCGTGTATGGGCTTCGTTTTCTCTGAGGACGAAGGTACATGCGGCCCTTTTGGTCGGCGTGCCACGGACGGTGATGAAGGCCCACCACACTCCCATCTTTGGCGAGCAGGACTTCGACACGGATCCCTCCGGGTAACCTGCGCGTGTTGGCAGACCTTACGTCCACTACGGTGTCCACTTTGTAGGCCCATCTGCCCTCAAAAGATGAAGTCGTTATATGGATGACCCTGACCACCCGGACGTTGGCAAAGGTCTCTAACAGGAACTACTCGGCTACGTAGCGCACCTTGGTGTAGTGCAAGCTTTATTGCCCCTGGCAGTTACTCCGCGATGCCGAGGGCCGGAGCACGGCGTTCTCGCTGGGTCTGGCGCTCCATCGACGGGTCCCTCAAAAACACGGCCGGCAAGGCAACGGCCAACGGGGCTATCAGCCGAATGGGAATTCGGCCCATGCCCCGGCTCGCCGCCTGATATCCCCCTCCTTGCCGGCGGCATACGAATGCTCACCTGGGAATAATTTTTAAACGCGTCTGCTATTGTCTAAACCGGGGTATGCCGGGCGACCCAAACCCTTGTCAGTCCAGGCGCGGCGAGCCCCGGACAGGCGATCTGGGCGGCTGGTTCGTGGTGAGGAAGTGTTGGTGGCCGGCGAGGCACGAATTACGGGGCGGTTTCCGTGACGTGAGACGCGTGGGAGTATAATCCAGTTGCGATGCTCCCGTACCAATGGGGATGGCAAGGAGGTATGGGGTCTATCATGTTTAGCTGGAGTTTGATGTGTTTATCTGAGGTCGTGAGAGACCCATCTCGGTGGGCGGGTGTAGGTGCGTCAGACCATACCACTGTCCCCCGGAGATGCGATGAGTAGCGAAGAGGCGAGAGGCGAGGAGACAGACTCGAGCACGGAATCGACCGGAGAAAGTCTGACTGGCGAGACCGTCGAGCTGAAGCTTCCCCCACGGGCCCGGCATCTGCCCGTGCTCCGAGCCACACTGGGCGTTGTTGCTGGGAGCATGTCCTTTGATTACGACGAGATCATGCAGCTCAGGGTGGCGGTCTCGGAAGCGTTTGAACTGGCGATTGAGCACTTGCAGGGGCAACACGAGCCCCGGGAGAATACCAGCCTGGCTGTTACCTTTGTCGCGCATCCCGACTGGTTGGAGATCACGGTCATGGACCCGGGCGTGCCGTCCGGCGCGGTCGAAAGTGCGAAGGAGATGGAGAGTAGAGTGGTGCTTGAAAGCCTGCTGGACAGTGTGGAGTTCGGGGTGCTTGCCGCGGGGTCGCGCGTGACAAGAATGGTCAAGCACAAGTCACGCAGAGGGGATTAGGCACGGCGCGGGCCTGGGTACCTCTTTCACGACCGGTAAGGGCATTGTCCCTCAGCCTGCCGCATCCGGTTGATACGTCCCGATAGTCGCCTCCGGAGTCTCCAGCTCAAGTCCTCCTCCAGGGTGGAGTGTGTAGATGCAATCCAAGGCCGAGTCCGCGGGCACAGCGAATGCTGTTGGTCTGCAACGAAAGCCGAAAGACCTGGCGTCCCGCGAGCGTCTGGCAACGGAGCACCTTCCACTGGTGCGGAGGCTGTGCGAAAGGTACAGGTACTCCGGAGTGCCCATGGAGGACCTGGCACAGGTTGGCAGCGTCGGCCTGATAAAGGCCATCGACAAATTCGACCCCAACCGCGGCACGAAGCTGTTGTCTTTCGCCGTGCCGGTGATAATGGGAGAGATAAAGAACTACTTCAGGGACCACGGATGGGCCGTGAAGATACCGAGGAAGTTGCAGAGGCAGAGGATGGTGGTCGAGAGGACGGTGGAGAACCTCAGCCAGATACGCGGACGCTCCCCCACGGTTCCGGAGATAGCCGACGCAACCGGCTTTTCCGAAGAAGAAGTGTACGATACCTTCGAGGTGGGCAAGTACGGCAGGTTGCTCTCTCTGGAAATGGAGTATGAGAATAACGGTAGGAGCGACGTGTCCACAGTTCTGGACTACCTGGGGCACCAAGACCCCGAGCTCGACATGCTGCCGGATAGGATCGACCTGGTGAATACCCTGAGGTGCCTCAACGAGCGTGAGAAAAAAATCATCCGGTTGAAGTTCTACTCCGGCCTCTCGCAGGCTGAGATCGCCGTGCAACTGGGCATCTCCCAGATGCATGTCTCGCGACTACAGAGGAACGCCCTGGCCAAGATCAGGGTGAGCTTGGGCGAAGGAGCAAGTAGAGACATCGGGGCGTGACTCTCGTTCAGACTAGCGTTGACGCGGTTATTAACAAGTGAGGACGTGTCCCCCCCAGGGCGCGCGCCCGGAGAGGAGATTTTTGTATGGGGATGATTCAGGCGAGCGACGTCAAGGAGTTGTTGAGGGACAAAGAGCTAATATCGGAGATCGCCGTGGCCGTGGTGGAAGACCCCAATATGTTGGACTCTCTGGCCAACGACATAGCGGAAGAGATCGATGAAGAGATGGAAAACGCTCCCGAGCTGAGAAAGCAGATAATCGACGCGGCAATGGCCCTTCCGGAATTCAGGAAGGAGCTGGCCAGCAAGATCGTCGACGAGGACGACGACTAGGCCAAGCTCCACCCTACCCCTCGCCCTTCCATTTCACCGCCCTGCCGTCACCGTAGGGGCGCCGCCACACCAGTGCGGCGGCGCCCTGCTGCCGTTTTTGCCGGTATCTCGTTCTCTTCGCTGAGCGGTCGATCACCGGCTCGCGCCTGTTAGGAATCCCACATCTGCCCCCGCCATGGCGCACCTCCTTTCCAATTGCGGTTCTTGACGTTCCAGATACCCGCCGAGGGCGGACGTGGGGACGGCCATGGTGTTGGGCTCTCGGTCGCGTGGTGTTACAATGGTGCGTCAAAGCGAGAATGGGCGGTCCTTTCGGAGGGTAACGATGATTCTCTCGTAAAAAGTCTGTGTAGGTTGAATTAGAACAAACGTACCCACACCTGGGTACAATATACAGTCTCTGTTCCGCACACTACCCCAACATACGGTAGCGCGCAGATGTGCTAAATCGCTGGAACTTCCTCAAAACGGGTTTTTACGAGGGAATCTGTATTCGACGACGCCCCGAAACTCCGCTTGATACCTGTCCACGATGGTGTAGTCCTTGTCATGGATGAGTTCGTTACGGTGCACCGGTTTGCCGTTGACCATGTAGGCTTGGCAGTGTTGTTCGATGACTTTTGCGGGAACCCGTAATCCGAGGCGGCCATTGACTTTCCGCCGTCCATTGCGGTCGAGCTGGTCGTTGGCCTGCTGATTTACGAGTTCGTAGCCGAGGAACCTCGCCGCCTGGCTGGTGGCGTGGGTAATCAGAGGTTTCTCCCTGGATAGCTCCAGCTTGAGCGTGTCGCGCAGGAACGTCTCCAAGGACTCCTTTATCTGCCCGGCTTCGGCCTTTGGCCCGATGAAGCCCAGCACGAAGTCGTCGGCGTAGCGCACGTATCGATGCCGCCTGTAATCCGGGTCGTAGGGGTCACTTGACGGCAGTTGTTGCATCTGCTTACGCAGTGCGGTTGCCATCGCATGGTTCCCTACTTTCCGGTAGTAGGCCGACAAGTTCTTTACGTTTGCCCACTCTCGATTGTATTTTCGTGCCTTGCCACGGGTATGTGCTGGAATCAGCACTGTTTCGACGTACTTGTCCAACCGGTCTAGGTAGATGTTGGCGAGGATGGGACTGACCACGCCACCTTGCGGTGTGCCGCTCAGGGTGCGGCCATGTTTCCAATCCTCAAGGTAACCTGCTTTCAGTAGATACTTGAGCAGGCGGAAGAATCGGTTATCGTGGAGCTTCTCGCCAAGCACCGACAACAGCACCTCGTGGTCGATGTTATCGAAGCACCCTTTGATGTCTCCCTCGACGAACCAGCGGACATCGGTCCAGTGATTGACCACCTCGCTCAGTGCGGTGTGGCATCCCCGGTCGGGCCGGGGGCCGTGAGAGTGGTCGGAGAACTGCGGCTCGTAGTAGGCTTCCAGAATCATCCGAATGGCCTCTTGCAGCAGCTTGTCCGTCCACGTCGGTATGCCCAAAGGACGAGTTCCCCCATTAGGCTTGGGAAGGTTGACCCGTCGCACCGGCGTCCATCGGAACCGCTCGTAACGCAAGGCGTCGATGATGCGGTCGATTTTCGCCAGGGACATACCGTCCACGGTCTCTGCGGTGGTTCCCTTGGTCATCGCTCCCTGGTTTGAGTAGAGACGACCGTAGGCCCGCCGCCGCGATGGTCTGCACCGAGACGGTGTGGGCCGCGGCCGCCCAAGACCCCAAGCCCCGCCTGCTGGTGGTGGACGAGGTGTGGAGCATCATGCAGCACCCCGAAGGCGCGGCCTTCATGGTGTCGATGGCGAAGCGGGCCAGGAAGCACCGCCTGGGACTCCAGCTCATCACCCAGGACGTCCAGGACCTGCTCTCCGGGGACTCGTCGAGGACCATCACCGGCCACTCTGGGAGGGCGCTCCTCCAGAACGCCGCCTTCAAGCTCCTGCTTCAGCAGGACGCGGCGGCCATCAGCACCGTGGGCGACGCCTTCGACCTGCCCGAAGACCTCCAACGCTGGCTGCTTTCGTGCCCGCGTGGAGACGGGCTGCTCCTGGCCAAGGGGCACCGCTTCCCCGTGCGCATCGAGGCCACCCCGGAGGAGACGGAGGTGATCGAGTGGAGACCGGGCAGGCACTAGCAGAGCGAAAGGAGGACGAGACGGATGGACGAGGGACACCGGCGCGACTACGAACCGACCGACGACCCCAATAGAGAAAAGAAGAAAACCATGAAGCTGAACCCCATCAAGAGGCTTTCCGACGACCGCGACAGGAAGACCCCCGTGCTGCTGGCGGTGACGCCGCCGAGGACCGGGGAGCGCACCCTGCTGGGCGCAGAGAACATGCTCGGCTCCATCGCCGTCCCCGAACCCTTCTCCCTGGAGCTGGCCGGGGACGCGGACGGCGTGACGTTGATGGCCCGCTGCCTCGACAAGGAGGTGGTGCAGGGCAGATCGCCGCCCACTACCCCCAGGCCCGCATCCACGCGCTATCGGCGGAGGACGACGCCCTGCGCATCGACGAGGGCGAGCAAGCGTGGGCCATGACGCTCAGGGTCTTCCGGGACGACGACCTGCTCGACCCCGGCTCCGACCCCCTCATCGCCATCCTGGGCGCGCTGTCCAACCTTGGCGAGAAGGAGCGCATCGTGGCGCGGCTGATGCTGCGCTCGATGGGACCCGACTGGTCGCAGGCCCACATGGAGAAGGCCCACAAGCGTCCTGTGGAGGACAGGCGGGACCCCTTCTACACCTACCAGACCCGGCCGCTCCAGACGGACGGCGTGACGATGGCCGTCCTGGGCGTGGCGGCATTGGCCGCCCTGAAAGGCTACCTGTGGGTGCAGGCGGGAGAGACGTGGAAGGCAGCGCTCATGGGCATCGGCGTCGCGGCGGCCCTGGCCGCCGGGGGCTGGCTGTGGCATCGCTGGAAGAGGGCCAGGAAGCGCGTCTACGACCCTCTGATCATCAAGGAGAAGGTCTCCCGCATCGCCTTCGACGGCGAGCTACAGCTGGTGGCCGTCCTGCCCGGAATGTCCGACCAGAAGCAGGCGCGGGAGCGGGCAAGGATGCTGCTGGAGCCTGTGGCCGCCGCCTACCGCCACTACGACCACCCCGCGGGGGCGCGGTTCAGAGCGAGCAAGGTCCGACCCATCGTACCCGACCCCTCGACGATGCACCCCACAGGCCCCGGACTGTTCGGCAAGCGCAGCGTCCTGGGCGTCCGGGAGGCGGCAGCCCTGTGGCACCCGCCGGGGGCCGGGGACGAGACGCCCCTGGTGGAGCGGTCCGGGGCAAGGGTGCTGATGCCTTCGGCCAGGGGAGTCCGGGGGGGAGCTCCGGTGGGACAGACCACGGCGGGCAGGCCCCGTCCCATCCACTTCCCCGACGACCTGCTCAGACGCCACCACCTCTACGTGGCAAGGACCCGCATGGGCAAGTCCACACTGATGCACCACATCGTCGTCCACAAGATGATGGAGAAGGCTGCGGGAAGGGACGGCGACGCCATCGTCGTCGTCGATCCCCACGCCGACCTGGTGGGCGGCCTGCTCCGGCACGTTCCGGAGTCCCTCATCGACCGGGTGCGCCTCATCGACCTGGCCGACAAACGGGGCGCGCCCGGCGTCAACCTGCTGGACGCCTGCATCTTCTCCGACCGCGACCGCACCGCCGACTCGGTGGTTCGCATCGCCAAGGGTCTGTGGGACCAGTGGGGGCCGAGGATGCAGTCCATCCTCGAGCAGACCGTCAAGACCCTCCACGAGGCCAACGAGCACCCCGCCACGGCCGACGACGAGCAGCTGACCATCCTGGACGCGCTGACCCTGCTGGCCGACGACAAGTTCAAGAACGGCGTGCTGACCAGGGTGAGCGACCCCTACCTGCTCCAGTGGCGGGGGACGGGGACGAGACGCCCCTGGTGGAGCGGTCCGGGGCAAGGGTGCTGATGCCCTTGGCCAAGGGCGTCCGGGGGGGAGCTCCGGTGGGACAGACCACGGCGGGCAGGCCCCGTCCCATCCACTTCCCCGACGACCTGCTCAGACGCCACCACCTCTACGTGGCAAGGACCCGCATGGGCAAGTCCACACTGATGCACCACATCGTCGTCCACAAGATGATGGAGAAGGCTGCGGGAAGGAACGGCGACGCCATCGTCGTCGTCGATCCCCACGCCGACCTGGTGGGCGGCCTGCTCCGGCACGTGCCGGAGTCCCTCATCGACCGGGCGAGCCACATCTCAAAGATGGTTCTGTCTGTCGTCAAGTATGGTGGCCCTTCCGCTCCTGAATCTTGTTGAGCCGCCTCCAGGTCATTACGATTAAGCTCAGCCGTGAATGGAGATTCTGAAGGCTATCAGGGGTCGCGTCGCGTCTGGGGTTGTCGCTTTAGTTCATACAGCGGCTATCTGAGCGAGCGGAAAGTTTCGAGACAACCCAGAGGCCCATGCTGTAACGACAGAGCCTCTGGGTTACTTCCTGAAGTGCCTGGGGTTCCCTCCATGCTGGGCGGGTCCCCACTCGTGTTCAATGTGCTTAGTGAAGTCGTACTCCGTACCACCGCTCTTGACGTCGGTCATATATTTCGGAGGTCTGCTCGAAATTTCCAAATCAATGCAGTCTTTATCCTGCCGCACTCTGAACACCTTTCTCACGTCGGGAAAGGAATTGCCTTCGATTCGCAACCAAATCAAGCCACCATCTCCTTCCTTCGCCAAGAGGAGATGCAGGTCGCTCTTGAATTTGGAGGGGTTTATGTTAATCCACCACACCGGTTTCGAGGCATTTATATTTGCGAAGCTCGTGTTTCCCCCATCCAACAACCTGCTCCCCCAATGCTCGTTGACCATTTCCATCGCCGATCGCTTGTTGCGCGCATCAGGCCGCGTAGCCGGTAGTCGGGGTCGGTTCCCACCAGCTCGATGCGGCCGACGGCGAACTCGACGACCTCGTAGGACCAGGTCTGAGAGATCAGGTTCATCGTGGCCGCGATGGCCCCGGTGCGGCTATCCTCGACTATCGTGAAGTCCTGGGGGCCGAACCCGGGAGGGTCGCCCTTCATCAGGTCGCGCGTCCAGTGCCTGATACCCTCGTCGGGGGCCTCGGGGCCAACGTGCATCGCGGTGAAGTCGGCCAGCGCCTCGGTGTCCTCGACCCTGCCGCGGCGCAGCACCAGGCCGTCTCCGAGCTGCCGTATGACGGCGCCCTCTTGCGGCGATCGAGCTGGTCCGTCGTTTGCCGCCGTGGTCATCCAGTCCTCCGGGCCGTGAATCATGCCGAATTATACAGACGGCGGGCCGGCCACGCCGCATCAGACCCAGAGCCCAAGTCGGTGGCTCGAGAAGGGCGTCGGAGCCAGCGCAAGAACGGTTTGGTCCTAAACCCGCTCCGCGCACGGGCGCGCGCTTGCGCGCTCGTGGTACAGCGCGTCGTGGTATAATGCGGCGCTAAGAACAGTCGAATTGGACGTACGGGTTGGGACGTCGGCAACGAAGAACACCTGGAATTAGGAGGATGACCGTTGAGCACTCGATTGGCCTTCTTGACTATGGCTCTAGCGACTACGATCCTGGCACTGGTCGCATGTACTGACTCTGGGGGGGACAGTCGGCTCGAGGCGGTTGAGGATCGGGGCAAGGTCATTTGCGCCAGCCGCAACGACGTGGCTGGCTACGGATCGATCGACGCGGCCGGCAACAACACGGGCTTCGACATCGACCTCTGTCGCGCGCTGGCCGCAGCCGTCCTAGGGGACGCGAACGCCTTCGATATCCGCCTGATCTCGGCCACCGAGCGCGGGCCGACGATACAGTCCGGCGAGGTCGACATGCTGGTGCGTACGGTCACCTGGACCACCTCGCGCGACGCGCAGTGGGGTAACTACGCCCAGACGATGTTCTACGACGGGCAGGGCTTCCTGGTCAACAAGAGCCTTGGCGTCTCCAGCGCTCTCGAGCTCAAGGACGCGACCGTCTGCGTGACTCTCGGCACGACCACGGAGCTGAACCTCCAGGACTTCTCCAGTCAGAACGGTCTTGGCATCAAGCCGCTGACCTTCGAGGGCACCCCCGCCGTGGTGGCAGCCTACCAGGCGGGTCAGTGCGACGCGTTCACCAACGACCGCTCGCAGCTCGCCGCCATCAGCAGCGCCTTCGACAACCGCGACGATCACGTCATCCTGCCGGAGACGATCTCCGAGGAGCCTCTCGGACCGGTGGTTCCCCACGGGGACGACCAGTGGTTCGATATCGTCAAGACGGTGATGAGCATCCTCATCTACTCCGAGGCTTACGGCGTGGGCTCGGGGAACGTGCCCACGGCCACGACCGGTGACGCGAAGGTCGACCGCCTCTTCGGACTCGAGGGTTCGTTCGGCCAGGACAGCCTGGGCCTCAAGAATACGGTGGCGCAGGACGTGATCCGTTCCGTGGGCAACTACGGCGAGATATACGACCGCCACCTCGGACCAAACGGAATCGGCCTGCCGCGCGAAAACGGGCGCAACGCCCTGTGGGGCGACGCCCCATGCGGCGACTGCCCCAAGGGCGGACAGATATACGCCGCGCCTCTGAGGTAGAGAGACCCCGCCGGTGCTGGCCGGAAGCGCACTTGCGCATTGCAAGCGGCTTCCGGCCAGCCCCTCTTGTCTGATGGACCGGATTCGGAAGGGCGCAACGTCCGGCGATGCCGCGGAATCGCGCAGCGCCGCGGTCGGGAGCTTCTGAGAGCCGCATGTCGTCAATACCGCGAAATCTGACGTACCAGGGCATCCCGCTCTGGCGGCACGTCCAGGTCCTGCAGTGGACGTCCCAGATCGTGTCCGGGATCGTGGTGGTGGCGCTCGTCGTCTGGTTCTTCGTGAACGTCGGTACCGCGATACAGGAACGTGAGATCCCGTATGGCTTCGGCTTCCTCTCCACCGCGTACCAGACCGGCATAGGCCACACCTTCCTCCCCTGGGTTGCATCGGACAGCTACGGTTACTCAATCTTCGTCGCAGCCGTCAACACAGTCTTCGTCGCCGTGGCCGGGGTCATTTTCGCCACGGTGGTGGGGGTAGTCATCGGCGTTGCCCGGCTGTCGAGCAACTGGCTCGTCTCGAAGCTGGCCGCTGTATACGTCGAGTTCTTCCGCAACGTGCCTCTGGTGATCATCCTGGGGAGGTATCTTCAAAAAGTGTGTAAACAGTCAGGCGGTGTACCCTCTCTCTGAACAACACGGGCTCGAGGCCCAAGAGAGGAGATAGACCGCCCATGAGGAAGGAAAGCACTGAGAGTAGGTCGGAGTCAAGGCCGGAGTGGGAGCAGTTGGAGGATTGGGTGCGAAGCCAGGTCCAGAGGCTGATCCAGGAGTTGCTGGAGGAGGAGGTGACGGCGTTTCTGGGAAGGGCGAAGTCGGCGCTCAGATCCGACTCGGACTCAGATACCGGCTATCGGAACGGATACGGCAGAGCCCGGAGGCTTACGCTGAGTTCGGGAACGATACAGCTGAGGCGGCCGCGAGTCCGCGATACCGAGGAGCAGTTCGAGAGCCGGCTGCTGCCGCTGTTCGTCAACAGGACCAGGAAGGTTGCTGAGTTGATCCCCGAGCTGTACCTGCACGGTCTATCCGAAGGCGACTTCGATCTGGCTTTGCGGGGGCTGCTGGGAGAGGACGCACCGGTATCGGCGAGCACGGTGGCCCGGTTGAAGGATAAGTGGAACGATGAGCTTGCCCAATGGCGCAGCCGGCCCCTCGATGACCTGGAAGTGGTCTACATGTGGGTGGATGGAGTCTACGTCAAGGCTGGTCTTGAGAAGGAGAAGGCGGCGGTACTGGTGGTGATGGCGGCCCTGAGCGACGGGAGCAAGGTGGTGGTGAGCGCTGTTCCCGGATACAGGGAGTCCACAGAGAACTGGTCCGAGGTGCTCAGGGACATCAAGCGCCGGGGCTTGAGCTGCCCGAGGCTGGTGGTTGGAGACGGACACCTGGGCATCTGGGGAGCTCTGCGCAACGTCTATCCGCAGGCGGCAGAGCAACGCTGCTGGAACCACAAGATCGTAAACGTGCTCGCCAAGCTTCCAAAGCGACAACAGGACCAGGCCAAGCTCATGCTGCGTACTATCCCCTACGCGCCGACTCGGACAGAGGCTGAGCGGCTCAGGACGGTGTTCACCAGGTGGTGCGGCGACCATTCCTACGAGGCGGCCTCAGAGGCCTTGGAGCGGGACTGGGACCGCATGGTCACCTTCTATGACTTCCCAAAGGAGCACTGGGGGCACCTTCGCACGACGAACCCGGTAGAATCACCCTTCGCGGCCCTCAGGCTTCGGACCGATGCCGCCAAGCGCTACAAGAGGGTCGATCGGGCGATAGCGGTGATCTGGAAAATGTTGATGGTCGCCGAACAGCGCTTCAGGCGTCTGAAGGCCCCTGAGTTGATCGAAGACGTCTATCTCGGTGCACAGTATGCGGATGGAATCGCCATTGAATCAACGGCTGAGAAGGTCGCCGCCTGATGTCGTTTACACACCTATTGACGTAACCTCATCCTGGGCTTCTGTTTCTACGCCTGGCTCGCTTTGCCGGAGGCGCGCGAGGGCTACACCATCGAGGGTTACCTCTACATCAGCAACAGGGGCATATCCATTCCCTGGATATCGGAGAATGGGCTGTACGCGGCGTTGGCCTGGCTTGCACTGGCGGCTGTTGCCGTCATCTCCGCGATCGGCGTTAACCGGCTGCTGACGCGGCGCGAGGTCGAGAGTGGGAAGGCGTCGCACCCTGTGCTGGCCGGATGTGTCGCCGCGGTCGTCATCGGCGCCGCGGCATGGTTGGTCGTGACCGCCGTCACCGGCGAATCTCCATTCGTCATATCGACGCCGACGGAGGGAGGCCGATTCCATGACATCGTCGGCGGATTTACCGCACCGGCCGCGCTGCTGGCCCTGCTGGTCGGACTGGTGACGTACACTGCCGCTTTCATCGCGGAGATCGTGCGCGCCGGGATAACGTCGGTCGGCAGAGGTCAGACCGAAGCCGCATCGGCCCTCGGCCTGTCGCCTCTGCGCGTCCTGCGGGAAGTGACCTTCCCACAAGCCCTCCGCGTGATCATCCCGCCGCTCATCAGCCAGTACCTGAACCTGAGCAAGAACAGCAGCCTCGCCGGCGCCATCGGATACTCCGACCTGATGAACGTCGCCAGGACCATGACACAGAGAGAATCGGCCATCTCCATCTTCATAATAGTCATGGCGGCCTACCTGGCCATGAGTCTGACGTGGTCGCTGATAGGCAACCTGTACAACCGGCGCATCGGCTTCACCCGAGGCTGACGGATGACCGCGAGCTACAACGATACGCTGGCTAGGCCCCCCCGGGTTACCACCGGCGCCGCCGGATGGGCGCGCGAAAATCTGTTCGGCACCTGGTGCGACGCGCTGCTGACCGTCATATGCGGCACGGCGCTGGCTCTGGGGCTGTGGTTCGGCCTCGGTTGGGTTCTCGGAGACGCCGAATGGTCCGTGATTTCCGCGCTGGGCGGCCGGTTCGTCATCGGTAAGTACAACACCGTAGCCGCCTGCGCCGGACAGGACTGCTTCTGGAGGCCGCAGGCCGGCCTGATCATGGTAGCGGCGCTCCTGGGCATGGCCTGGGGAATTGCCGGCGGAGGCACGGCCAGAGTCGCGGCCATAGTCCTTGCGGTGGCGGCTTCGGCCTTCGCCTTCCTACCTTACAGCCTGAACGAGATGGGGCTGGACGTGCGCCTTCTGCTCCTGGCCTGCGCGCCCGCCACCGCCATCGGCTGGGCGGTGGCGACCTACACGCCGCTCGGGACCCCGCTCAGGCTCGCTATTCTGAGCGTCGCCGCGTTCGTACTGACCCTTGTGTTGCTCCGCGGGCTGTCCGGAGTACCCGGGCTGCAGCCCGTGTCGGTCAATGACTGGGGCGGCCTGATGCTGAATCTGATCCTGGCGGTCATAGGCATCACGCTCTGCCTTCCCATCGGCATCGCCCTGGCTCTGGGCCGTCGCAGCGGCCTGCCGGTCGTCAAGGTGATATGCATAGTCTTTATCGAGGTGTTCAGGGGCGTGCCGCTGATCACGCTGCTGTTCATGTCCCAGACGCTCGTGCCGCTGGCCTTCCCCGAAAACTTCCCGCTCAACTCGCTGAGCCGCGCCGCCATCATCATCACCCTGTTCAGCTCGGCGTACATGGCGGAGAACATCCGCGGAGGACTGCAGGCCCTGCACCCCGGCCAGGCCGAAGCCGCCCGGGCGCTGGGGCTGCCCGGCTGGCAAACGACGCTCCTCATATCGCTGCCACAGGCCATTCGCAACGTCATCCCAGCGATCGTTGGCCAGTTCATCTCGCTATTCAAGGACACCACCCTGGTGTACATCATCAGCATGCTCGACATCGTCGAGATAGGCCGCGCGTTCATCAGCAGCAACCTGGAGTTCCAGGACAACCCACGTGAGCTGTTCGTCTTCCTGGCGATCGTCTTCTGGATATTCACCTACAGCATGTCGTACGTCAGCAAACGCGTAGAGCATCACCTGGGCGTCGGCCAGCGCTAGTTGGAAACCGCGGAGGACCACTATGACTGAGATCAGAGAAGCTACGACGGAACCGATCATCGTCTGTCGAGACGTCCACAAGTGGTTCGGGGATTTTCACGCGCTCAAGGGGGTCACGACGTCCGTGGGCCGAGGCGAGAAAGTCGTGATCCTGGGCCCTTCCGGCTCGGGCAAATCGACGTTCATTCGCACGATCAACCGCCTCGAGCAGCACCAGCGGGGCAACATCGTAGTCGACGACATAGAGCTGACCAACGACGTCAGGAACATTGACGCCATCCGAAGAGAGGTCGGCATGGTGTTCCAGTCCTTCAATCTGTTCCCGCACCTCACCGTAATGAGCAATATCACCCTGGCGCCGATGAAGGTCAGGAAATGGCCGCGCGCGCAGGCGGAGGAGGCGGCCATCGCGTTCCTGGAGAGGGTGGGCATTCCCGAGCAAGCAGACAAGTACCCCGCCGAGCTCTCGGGCGGTCAGCAGCAGCGGGTGGCGATAGCGCGGGCGCTCGCCATGCAGCCCAAGATCATGCTGTTCGACGAGCCGACTTCGGCCCTGGATCCCGAGATGATCAAGGAGGTCCTGGACGTCATGCGGGAGCTCGCCACGTCCGGCATGACGATGATCATCGTCACTCACGAAGTGGGCTTCGCCAAGGAGGTCGCCGACAGGGTGATCATGTTCGATGAGGGCAACATAGTCGAAGAGGCCCCGCCCAACGACTTCTTCAACAACCCCCAGCACGAGCGCGCCCAGATGTTCCTGTCCCAGATACTCGACTGAGTCGGCCTCGGCGCCCGTCACGCTTCGCGGTCTGCGCCAATCCGCACGCCCGGAAAAGCTACGCGGCAGGTACGGAGTACCCGATCACCTTCTGCACCAGCTTGGCCGCGGTGAACGCGCCGGCCTCCGGGCCCTCCCCGGGACTCAGCTCCGTGACGTCGAACCCGACGATCTTGCGCTCGCGCGCCACGGCCCTGACGATGCCGATCAGATCGTGCCAGCTCATGCCTCCCGGCTCAGGCGTCCCCACGGCCGGCATCAGGGCGGGGTCCGGTACGTCCAGGTCGATGCTCACGTAGACGGCCGGCGTCAGCGCGTCTATGACCGTCTCCGCGGGTCTTTGGCCGTTGCCGTTGGCCGGCGGCCAGAAGACGACCGGGATCTCGTTGTCGCGGATGAAGCGCCGCTCGCCGAGGCTGAGGCTGCGGACGCCCACCTCGACCAGCGGGCACACTTCGTGCAGCCGCCGCGCGACGGACGCGTGGCCCCACCGGGAACCCATGTACTCGTCGCGCAGGTCGGCGTGAGCGTCGAGGTAGAGCACGCTGATGTCCGGGTGCGAGCCCGCCAGCGCGGTGACCGCGCCGACCGTGATGGAGTGCTCGCCGCCCAGCAGCCCCACCAACCTGTCGGGAGCGGCCAAGCGCGTCACCACCTCTTCGACGATCTCGATCATCGCCTTAGGCCCGCTGACGTCGGGGACGATCTCGGGCACGGTATAGATCCCGACCTCCGAGATGTCCCGGTCGAGCTCTACGTCGTAGTCCTCGAGCTGTCTCGACGCCGTGACGATCGCGGCGGGGGTCTGACCAACGTCCGCGTGTGGAGGATGGACCGGGGCGTCGAGTTCAGCAGTCCCCGCGCCGTGTTCGGCGGGATGGTGCGCGAGCGGGTAGGGCTGATCGCCTCCGGCGGCCCGTCGGATGGCTGACGTCCGCCCCGATCCCCTCGAGGGCGTGGCGCGGCACTGGGACACCTTCCTAACTGCGTGACCAGCCCCATCAGCTCGTCGCGCTCAGAGGGAGGGAAGTCTTTGGCCTCACACATATCCAAAGTATAAAAACTTGTTCAGTCGGTGGACTGGGTGTCGGCGACCAGCACGCTCCAACTCGTCCCACCGTCGTCGGAATACTCAATCTGGTAGCCGGTGATGGCGTCGCCGCCGTTGTCCGCCGGGGCGGTCCAGGTGAGGTCGATTTGCGTCGCCCCGTTGGGCGTCGCCGTCAGGCCCGTCGGCGCGCCCGGTACGACGGGGACGTCGTCCTCGCCGGTGGTGAAGGAGGCCGTGTCGTTGCCGGCCTTGTCCTGGAGGGCGGCGTCGTCGTTGCCGGTGGTTGGGTCGGTGTAGGTGACGGTGACGTCCTGGCCCTGGTAGATCACGCTGGATAGCCCGCCAAGGGCGAGGCGGTCGTTCCCAGTGACCGGAAGAAACGCACCGACCGACACGTCGACCCCGTCGGCGGTGACGCTGAGGGCGGAGGTCGGGGGCAGCAGGTCGAGGCCGGATTTGTCAATGTCCTCGTCGAAGTAGAGGAAGATCCGGTCGCCGTTCGGCCTGACGCTAGCGCTCTCCAGCGTCGGCGGGGTGGTGTCCACGGTGGTCCCCACGATCACGCTGCCGCTCACGATGATCAGATTCGAGACGGTGGCGCCATGATTCCAACTACCTGATGCAGAGACTTTGGAGAGGCGATTGTTTCCAATGCTCCATCCCGAGAAGGCCTCGTCCTCCTCGTCGTTTGCGGTAACTCTGAGATTCACCCAGTCGGCGGAGTTGCTCCTTTCCTCGTTGACAACCACCCAGTACGTCGTTTCCGGGGCAAGCACGGTGCCGGCCGGCGCGGTGAACGTGTTGAGCGCATCATTCGTGAGACTGGCTGGATTGGCGAGACTGGCGACAAGAGCGCCCGGTTCGCCCGAGCCGTCGTCGGCTTTGACGGCCGCGATGAGGTCGGTTACGCCCGGCAACGTGGAATCATCACCCAGCCGGAGCTGGATCGTGGAGAGCGTGTATCCGCCGGTCCAGGAGCCGGTGACAATGCTCTGCGTCTGGATCGTACTTGAGATAGCACCCTCAATCGTTTGTTCCGCGTTCGAAACCAGCGTGCCTTTCGGCGGCTCGACGGTGGAGTCGTTGGTAACGGCGGGGACGTCGTCCTCGCCGGTGGTGAAGGAGGCGGCGTCGTTGCCGGCGGTGGGGTCGGTGTAGGTGACGGTGACGTCCTGGCCCTGGTAGATCACGCTGGATAGCCCGCCAAGGGCGAGGCGGTCGTTCCCAGTGACCGGAAGAAACGCACCGACCGACACGTCGACCCCGTCGGCGGTGACGCTGAGGGCGGAGGTCGGGGGCAGCAGGTCGAGGCCGGATTTGTCAATGTCCTCGTCGAAGTAGAGGAAGATCCGGTCGCCGTTCGGCCTGACGCTAGCGCTCTCCAGCGTCGGCGGGGTGGTGTCTGCGGTGGAGTTGTTGGTGGCTGCGATGGAGAATGAGGGGCAGTCGTTGCCGGCGGTATCCTGGAAGGCGTTGGCGTCGTCGCTGGAGGTGGGGTCGGTGTAGGCAACGGTGACGTCCTGGCCTATTCCGATGACGGGGCTGAGGCCGCCGAGGGTGTATCTCTTGCCGACGAGAGAGAAGGAGCCGATGCTGATTGCGCTGCTGCCGGCGGTGATGGAGATCTGGCTGTGGGCGGGAATGTCGGTGGAGAGGTTTTCGTCGGAGACGAGGTCTATCGACGTGCCGTTGGATTTGACCGTGGCAGAATCGATGATGGGCCCGGGAGTGGTGGTGGTGACCTTGAAAGAGAGGGCTCTTTGGGTGGTGGACACTTGGCTGTTCCAAGGGCCACCGGGGTGGCGGGGGCGGAAGAGCGAGGTGTTGCCGATGGACCAGCCGGGAGAGGCGTCGGCATCCTCGTTATCGGATGAGGTGGCGACGGGCTCGAGGTCCTCGCTGCTACTGCTATTGGTGAGGATGATCCAATAGGTAGCGTTGGGGGCGAGGACGGTGCCGCTAGGAGCCTGTCCGAGAAAGACGCTATTCGTCATAATGCTCACGATAACGAGTATAGAGGAAAGCAGTGCAACGCTAATCGCACCATAGCACAATGTGCATTATGTACATCGTTGGTCTCAGGGAATACTCAGACACACTCCTAGTGGTCCAACATCATTGAAACGAATACCATGATAGTCATTGTTCCTCTTGGGGGTTCAATCGTACGCACGTTGAACCGAGGAGGAACCATGATGTCTACCAAGAAGTACCGTATCAGACTGACTACCGACGAACAACAGGAACTCAACGCCTTGGTCTCACGCGGTCGGGCTGCGGCGTACAAACAGACCCATGCGCGCATTCTGCTGATGAGCGATGAGTCACGCTCGGACGGGGGAATGAAGGACGCGGACATCACCAGCGCGCTCGGTGTGGGACAGTCAACGGTCGAGCGAATACGCAAGCGCTGTGTGGAGGAGGGGGTCGAGTCTGCGCTGAATCGTAAAAAGCAACTGCGTCGGCGTCAAAAGAGACTGGACGGCGAAGGTGAAGCACGGTTGATAGCGATGGCCTGCGGGGAACCGCCGGAGGGGCGTGCCAGTTGGACCCTGAAGCTGTTGGCTGACCAGTTGGTCGAGTGTGAGATAGTCGGGACCATTAGCACCGAGACGGTTCGCCAGGCGCTTAAAAAAAAACGAACTGAAGCCGTGGCTGAAGCAGAGTTGGTGCATCCCGCCCGGTCAGAGCGCGGAGTTTGTGTGCGCGATGGAAGACGTACTGGAGGTCTACCAACGGCCGTACGATGGGAATGAGGTTCTGGTGTGCATGGATGAGACGAGCAAACAGCAAGTCAAGGAGACGCGAGTGCCGCGTCCCGCAGCGCCCGGCTTATCGGCGGCATACGACTACGAATACGAGCGCAATGGAGTGAGCAGCCTGTGTCGATGGTCTACGATTATGTCAGTAGTTAACAGGTCAGGGAAAATGTCAGTTCATGAAAGGATTGACATTGACCCAGAAAGAACAGGCAAGGCTCCAAGTGCTCAACGGTATCCTGGAAGGTCAGATATCAGTGGATGAGGCGGCAGAGGTTCTGGGAGTGAGTGAACGCCACGTTTGGCGAATCCTGGCGGAGTATCGGAAGGAGGGTGCCGCCGCACTGGCTCATGGGAACCGAGGTCGCCGAGCGAACAACTCCATCCCGGAGGAGGCTAGGACTCAAGTTGTGGCCCTGGCACGCACACGGTATGCAAGAGTAAATCATACGCACCTAACCGAGCTCCTGGCAGAGCGGGAAGAGATCGTCTTGGGGCGCTCTACGGTCCGGCGTATCCTGGTAGGCGCCGGCATGGCTAGCCCCCGTCGACGTCGACCCCCACTGCATCGGGTCCGTCGCCAGCGCATGAGCCAGGAAGGCATGTTGGTGCAAGTAGATGGCAGCGTTCATGCCTGGCTAGAAGAACGGGGCCCTCGATGCACCCTGCTGTTGGCAATCGATGATGCCACCAGCACCGTGCCCTACGCACTGTTTCGCCATGAAGAGGACACTCATGGCTATTTCCTCCTCATGCAAGAGCTGATCCGGCGTTGTGGGGTTCCTTTGGCCCTGTACAGTGACCGCCACGCCGTCTTCAAGTATGTACCTGGCTCGCATCAATCGCCTGCGCCGACCCAATTCGGTCGTGCGATGGCAGAGCTTGGGGTGGAGCAGATCTTCGCGCGTTCTCCGGAGGCGAAGGGTCGGGTAGAACGGGCCAACGGCACCTTCCAGGATCGGCTGGTGACCGAACTACGTCTGGCTGGGGCCAGAACCATCTCAGAGGCCAACCAAGTCCTGTGGGCTTTCTTGACCCGCTTCAACAAGCGATTCGGGGTGCCACCAGCACAGTCCACCAACGCATATCGCTCTCCAGATCCGGACCTGAACCTGGCAGGCATACTGTGCTTCAAGCATAGCCGCAAGGTGGCCAGAGACAACACAGTCAAGTACAACTGGCATACCCTCCAACTGCTTCCTTCGAGCGAACGGTCCACCTTCGTGCGACGCTCTCTGACTTACGTTGGAGCGCACGTGGTGGTCCAGGAGCGATTGGACGGCAAGCTAGTGGTGCGAAATCTTTGAAATGAGGGTTAGCCTGGATTGGCGAGACCTCACGGCAACAGTGAGTCCCTTCCCGTCAGGGGGAAGGTTAGGATGGGAGCGTCGCGCAGTATTCTCGTTACCCTTCATTGCTAGGATGTCAGTCTACTAGTAGTGTGCTATCAAAACCAAATCGTCCCTACCCAGGAAGCGCCACCGCGTCCTGGTGTCCTCCGGACTCTGAACGCCACTCGAGGTCTTGGCAGCGTCACCGTGGAGAACCTCGCTGCAGGCATGGACACCAACGGGATCGGTGGTCACGAGCGAGAAGGACTGGGAGCGATGACCGCGATCGGCCGGGGACTCGCCGCAGGGAGATTGACCACGGATCGCGAGAGTGAAGCCGTCCACCCTAAGGCTCAACCACCCAGACCGCCGACGCCTCGTCAGCGAGCCCGTTGGAAAGCAGTGCAGAGGGCCAAGCGTCGAGGCCTTTCTCTTCGGGCAATCGCCCGGGAATTGGGCATATCCCGCATCACCGTCCGAAAGTACGTTGAGGCTTCAAGTCCACCTGTCTATCCGGACAGGGAGCTCGCTGCTCACTCTTGATCATGTGGAACCGCCTTCGGTCCATAACAACCGGCCTGTGGGTAAGTGGGCAATCCCGCCAAGGTTGTCCATTTATCCGCGGGCTGCTCCGCTCGGATCGAGTCACCATCACTGCCACCCACGGTGTCACACGAAGCTGGAGGTGGGGGATTTCTCAATCATCGAACTGGATAACTATTGGCTTGACACAGCAACCACTGACATAATCGCCGGTCCATTACCCTGACATAATCGCTGGACGTCGACACAGCCTGTTCATGCTGTTTGCACCGTTGGACGGATGGCGCCGAGTCGAGGTCAGAGAGCGTCGCACGAAGGTGGACTGGGCGCATGTGATAAAGGAACTGGTCGACGAGGACTACCCTGACAGAGACCGGATCGTGCTGGTAATGGACAATCTCAACACTCACAAGCTGTCCTCGCTATACGAGGCATTCGAGCCTGCTGAGGCGAGGCGTATAGCTGAGCGACTGGAGATACACTACACTCCCAAACACGGGAGTTGGTTGAATATGGCGGAGATAGAGATCGGTGTGCTGGCTCGACAGTGCCTGGACCGACGGATTGCCAATCAAGACATCCTGCGCGGCGAGGTCAATGCTTGGCAGAATCAACGCAACCGGGATGTGATACGAGTGGATTGGCGCTTCACTACCGAGGATGCGCGCATCAAGCTAAAGTCACTCTACCCATCAATACAAAAACGTTGAACCACTAGGCCGATAGCGACACTCAATCGAATGCCTCCGCCGTGGTCTCGGTGTCAACTGGCTGCATCTGACCAGCCCTGATTCCCTCGCAGAACCCACTTGAGGAAGACGGGGCCGAGAACGACGTGCTTGTACGTGACACCGGCCATGCTGCCACGAGTGCATCGGTCACCTGCATAATACCCGTCCTCGTGGCCCATGAAGGTCCCGTTGCCGCTGGATTCGGTCTCCCCGTTGGAGTTTCCGCGTCTCTGTCGTGCAGTCGTCATCGAACTTCACTCCTGCGTTTACCCTTGGAACGCCACCTATCCACCTCACGTATGGCATTCTTGCCGCCGGGTCCATAGCCATGCTTCACCAGGAACCCGGGGACGCCGCCGTACTCAACCGAGATCACCGCGGACTCGGCGGTCTTGTCGTGACCCGGCAGGAAGAAGGAGCCTATTGCGGTTTCTGCGCCGCACCCACACCAACATTCGCCTGTCGGTAGCAGGCGTTTGGTTGAAGCCATTATCGCTGCCTCCTCAAAGCCCTGGCACCAACAGCCTTGGACACCATCCAAGGATATGCTGCTAGGGTTACTCAGTCAATGCCAAACAGGAGCTTGATGCCACTCAACCCCGAAGCGGTCGGCGACAACGGGCCTCGTTCTCGGCCAGTTGCGGTCAACGATCAGGATTGGGCTGTCCTTCAGGTGGGGCTTGCGCAGCGGCTCTAGCCAGGTGCGTCTCGGTGGAGCAGATGAGCCGGAATATCGTGAGGTGAGCGCCGACACCATGAGGCTGCTCCTGTCGATCCGTCAAGGCGCGGGCGAAGACGAGCTCATCCTGGGCATGAGACCGAACCAGATAACGGTACGGATAAGCGCAGCGACGAAACAGGCGGGCTTCGGCCCCGGGTACTTGGGCGACAGCCCCAGATTGGGCATGATCCGGGACATGGAATCGCTCAGCGTACACCTGCTGGGCCCTTACGCCGCCGACAGTGCGGCGTAAGGGCCGTCTCGTAGGTGCTCGTCACCGCAACGAAGAGGTACGTGAGGTGGTGCCCTCGGACTATGGAGGGGTGATGGTAACGGACCGAGGACGGAGCTACGATGCTCAGGCTCTGTCGGGGGTGAAGCAGCAGAAATGTCTGGCCCACGTGCTGCGCTCGATCAGTGAGGTGGTCCAGACCAAGAGAGGGAGAGGTCGCAGCTTCGGCAATCGTCTGAGCCGCCTGCTCAGAGAAGCGATGGAGCTCCGGCAGGCATATCACCGAGGAGAGGCGGCGGACTTTGCCGCCGAGGCCGAGCGGCTGAGACGAGAGGCGACCTATCATCTCCGCGACCGTCCCATGTCGGATGCGGACAACTGGAGACTGCAGAACGAACTCGGTTGGCACGATGACCGGGGCAACCTGCTGCGTTTCCTGGATGATCCAAGTATTGAGCCGACCAACAACCGTGCTGAGAGAGCGCTCCGTGGGGCAGTGATCGCGCGGAAGGTATCGCACTGCTCGAAGAACGTCGGTGGTGCGGATGCGTTCTCGGCCTTCACCAGCGTGATCAGGACCCTGGCTCGGAATGGCGGCGATCACTCGCTGGTCAACGGGCTCTGCGGTGTGTTCAGCGGTGCTCCGGTCCCCACCCCTTCCTTCTGACTGAACCCCTCCTCGCACTCCGCTCCGCTAATCAATTACCAATGGGTGAAAGCACCAACCCCCGCACCACGCTCCGTTTCGACCGCCGTATACGATTGGAGTTCCACGGTGCCACTATTACCTCAGATGCCGGGCTGCTGGCCTGCCGCGAGTTGGACGATGCACTGGGACTGACGGAGACGGCGGATGAGTGTCTGCAGGAGAGTCGGGGCGGTCGTAACGTGCAGCACCGATTGGTGGACCTGCTCAGGCAGTCGGTGTACAGTCGTCTGGCGGGCTACGAGGATACCAACGACGCTGAACGGCTGGCCGACGATCCGACGATGCGTGTGATCGTTGGACGGCGAGGTGGTCCTGAAAGACCAGCAGCGAGTACCAACACCATGAGCCGGTTCGAGACCGGGGTGCTTACCCAAGACGGCAACGTGGAAGGGTTGGGCCGAGTGAACGCTACGTGGGTGGACCGGGCGATGACGCACACGGCGCACCGGCGGGTGATCTTGGACATGGACAGTTCGGAGAGTCCGGTACATGGAGAACAGGAGGGAGCGTCGTACAACGGTCACTTTGGGAGCACGTGCTATCACCCTTTGTTCGTGTTCAACCAGTTCGGTGACTGCGAGGGCGCTATGCTGCGTGCGGGGAACTTACATAGCGCGCACAGGTGGCGTGATGTATTGGATCCGGTCCTGTCCCGCTACGGGGCGACAGGAGTGCGACGGTACTTTCGGGCCGATGCCGCATTCGCCAAGCCGGACATCTATGAGTACCTGGAGGAGCGGCGAGTCTTCTACGCAATACGGCTGCCGAGCAACAGAGTGCTGCAATGGGAGATCGCTCCTTTGCTGATACGACCTGTGGGGAGGCCGCCGAAGCATCCAGTGATCCGATACGACGACTTTTGGTATCGTGCCGGGAGTTGGGACCGCGCTCGGCGGGTGGTGGCCAGGGTGGAGTGGCATAGGGGAGAGCTGTTCCCTCGGGTGGGTTTCATCGTCACGAACATGACGGCTGGCCCCGAGGGCGTGGTGCGATTCTACAATGGTCGCGGGACAGCCGAGCAGTGGATCAAGGAGGGCAAGTACGCGCTGAACTGGACTCGGCTGTCGTGCCATCGGTTCGTGGCCAACCGGGTGCGTCTGTCTCTGTTCGTCCTGGCGTACAACCTTGGGAACTTCCTTCGCCGGCTGTGTCTGCCCAAGGCGGTCAAGCACTGGTCGCTGCGGAGCGTGCAGGTCAAGCTGATCAAGATGGGAGGCCGTCTGGTGCGTCACTCCCGGTGGTTGATCTTTCAGTTATCCGAGGTGTCGGCTCCTCGACGGTTGTTCCAGGGATTCTTGGATCGTATCGGCCGGTTATCGGCGGCGCCAAGCGAGGTTACGTCAATAGGTGTGTAAACGACATCAGGCGGCGACCTTCTCAGCCGTTGATTCAATGGCGATTCCATCCGCATACTGTGCACCGAGATAGACGTCTTCGATCAACTCAGGGGCCTTCAGACGCCTGAAGCGCTGTTCGGCGACCATCAACATTTTCCAGATCACCGCTATCGCCCGATCGACCCTCTTGTAGCGCTTGGCGGCATCGGTCCGAAGCCTGAGGGCCGCGAAGGGTGATTCTACCGGGTTCGTCGTGCGAAGGTGCCCCCAGTGCTCCTTTGGGAAGTCATAGAAGGTGACCGTGCGGTCCCAGTCCCGCTCCAAGGCCTCTGAGGCCGCCTCGTAGGAATGGTCGCCGCACCACCTGGTGAACACCGTCCTGAGCCGCTCAGCCTCTGTCCGAGTCGGCGCGTAGGGGATAGTACGCAGCATGAGCTTGGCCTGGTCCTGTTGTCGCTTTGGAAGCTTGGCGAGCACGTTTACGATCTTGTGGTTCCAGCAGCGTTGCTCTGCCGCCTGCGGATAGACGTTGCGCAGAGCTCCCCAGATGCCCAGGTGTCCGTCTCCAACCACCAGCCTCGGGCAGCTCAAGCCCCGGCGCTTGATGTCCCTGAGCACCTCGGACCAGTTCTCTGTGGACTCCCTGTATCCGGGAACAGCGCTCACCACCACCTTGCTCCCGTCGCTCAGGGCCGCCATCACCACCAGTACCGCCGCCTTCTCCTTCTCAAGACCAGCCTTGACGTAGACTCCATCCACCCACATGTAGACCACTTCCAGGTCATCGAGGGGCCGGCTGCGCCATTGGGCAAGCTCATCGTTCCACTTATCCTTCAACCGGGCCACCGTGCTCGCCGATACCGGTGCGTCCTCTCCCAGCAGCCCCCGCAAAGCCAGATCGAAGTCGCCTTCGGATAGACCGTGCAGGTACAGCTCGGGGATCAACTCAGCAACCTTCCTGGTCCTGTTGACGAACAGCGGCAGCAGCCGGCTCTCGAACTGCTCCTCGGTATCGCGGACTCGCGGCCGCCTCAGCTGTATCGTTCCCGAACTCAGCGTAAGCCTCCGGGCTCTGCCGTATCCGTTCCGATAGCCGGTATCTGAGTCCGAGTCGGATCTAAGCGCCGACTTCGCCCTTCCCAGAAACCCCGTCACCTCCTCCTCCAGCAACTCCTGGATCAGCCTCTGGACCTGGCTTCGCACCCAATCCTCCAACTGCTCCCACTCCGGCCTTGACTCCGACCTACTCTCAGTGCTTTCCTTCCTCATGGGCGGTCTATCTCCTCTCTTGGGCCTCGAGCCCGTGTTGTTCAGAGAGAGGGTACACCGCCTGACTGTTTACACACTTTTTGAAGATACCTCTGACGCGGACAGAAACAAGACACTCCGAGAGCATTGGTTAGAGCCTCTAATCTCGTTAGATGTCGCGCCTAAGCAGAGAACCACCAACGTCGCGGTGAGCGTGACGCCGCCCGAAAAAGAGACCGCGTACAAGACTCTGCTAAACGCCGCCCCCGACCTGGTCTTTCGAATGAAGACCGATGGTACCTGCATCGGCTCGAGGACGCCGCGGGCGCTGAAGTCATCCGCTACGGGCAGGGGTTTCGCCGCCAAAAAGGAGCATAACGTATTTCCGATAGAGGTCGCCGGCGAGGCCTTACGTCTCGTCCGGCTATCGGTCCGAACGAGCGAGCCACACACCTTCCAATATCAGCTTTGGACTGACGGCGTCTTACGCGAGTACGAGGCGAGGTTCATCCCCGCCGGCGAAGATGATGTCGTTGCCCTGGTTTACGACGTCTCAAAGCGCAGGCGGCTCGAGGAGCAGATTCTTCAGTCGCAAAAGATGGAGGCCGTCGGCCAACTTGCAGGCGGTGTCGCCCACGACTTCAACAACCTCTTGACAGCCATTTTGGGCCATTGCCAGCTCGGCATGCGGAGCCAGGACCATTGGGGCGGGCTAAGCGCCAGCCTGAAGGAGATCCAGAAGGCCGCCGAGCAGGGCGCCGGCCTCTGCCGTCAGCTACTGGTCTTCTCCCGCGGCAGGAGGCCGGAGTCTAGGATCGCCAGCCCCAGCGTCGTGGTGTTGGATTTGGACGAAATACTCCGGTGCCTATTGGGCGAGGACATCGAGATGGTAGCGCGACCTCGGCCGGACCTGGGGCTTGCCAAGATTGAATCCGATAAGCTGGAGCAGGTGTTGCTCAACCTGGCCCTCAATGCACGCGACGCCATGCCCAACGGCGGCAGGCTGACCATAGAGACTGCCAACGTAACGATCGACGAGGAGCCCGCAGGCCGAAACTCCGGAGTCTCTCCCGGCGAGTACGTGATGCTGTCCATCACCGACACCGGCACCCCCGAGGACATGATGCCCCACATATTCGAGCCCTTCTTCACAAGCAAGGAGAGGGGCAAGGGGACGGGTCTCGGACTGTTCACGTGCTACGCCATCATATCCCAGAGTGGCGGGTACATCGACGTACACAGCGAGCCAGGGCGCGGGACGACGTTCCAGATTTTGATTCCGCGCATCGACGGTTCGCTCCCCGCTGAAATGCCCCGCAACCTACTGGTGGAGGACAGGACTCCCTGCCGCGCGGCACCGAGACTGTGCTACTGGTGGAGGACGAGCAGGTGGTGCGAGAAGTGGCCGCTACCACGCTGCGGGCCCAGGGGTACACAGTCCTGGAGGCTGCCGAGGGGGTGGAGGCCCTCACGCTGGCACGGGGGCGTGCCGACCAGGGGCTCGACCTGCTCTTTACTGACGTGATCATGCCCATCATGAGCGGCTGGGAGCTGGCAAAGAGATTGCGGGACTTTCGACCCAACATCAGGATCCTGTACACGTCGGGCTACGCACGCGACACCATTGGCCAGATAGACTCTCAGGAGTCCTCTTCGGTGTTCATCGAAAAGCCATTCACTCCCTCCGAGTTGGCGCGCAAGGTTCGAGCGGTACTAGAGAGGTGATCCGTGGCTAACGCAATGGACTCGGACCGCCCGCCGCCCGGGGGGCGTACGTCGCGGCGTTCGGGGCTGCCTCCTTCAGCCGTCAACCAGGACGGCCTCCGCTCTGGTACGACCGAGCACGCGGCCCTCCTGCAGCTGTACGGCGAGGTCATGCTGAAAATTGGCCGGTATGAGACCAAGGTGGAGAACCTGGCGGCGCTGCTGGACAAGCTTGTGGTGCGGCCCGGCGGCATGGGCGGAGACGCCCGGACACGGCGGGACCTCCCTGCTGGTGCCGGTCAGGCGTCCTCAAGCAGGTCGGCTTCCACGGCCTCAGAAGGAGCCGGGCGCCCATATCGCGAGTCGCAGGGAATGTAGTTGCGCCGGGTCAAGGAGGAGTCGGGGGACGTCGGCGTGCGGGTTCCCCCGTTACCCCGCTCGCGTCGCCCTGGAAGGGCACCAGTCAACATCAAAGTTGGGGCATCATAGACGTCGCCGACATGTTGAGCACAGTCAACGTTCGATTCGAGAGCGGCTGACCCGCCGCCTGCATCAGACACTGGCCTAGCGTTGGCCGGAAGCGCCGCTCCTTCAGGCGGGCGCTAAAAGGTAAGAGACACCTTCAGAGCGCCGTCCCCCTTCGTGTAAGCGAGGTCGAAGGCCTGGGGAACCTGTACCCGGGAAATGGGGAACCGGTGGGTGACTGCTCCTGAATTACCTGATTGGCGGGAAGCCGGATGGCGAAGGGGGCCATGTCTATCTCACCCCTGGTTATGAGGTCCACCGCCAGGTGGAAATCGGGCAGTCCCGGCTCGTCTTGGGCGCCGTGGACGGTGTGCATGTACAGGCTCTTGCGGAAAAAGGTGTCCCAGTCAAAGGGCACGGGGTCCATGGTGGATGGCAGGCCGAAAACTGCTATCCGTCCACCCGGGCGGGCAAGCTTCAGTGACTGGTTCAGCGTCTCAACGCTTCCCACCGCCTCGACGACTACGTCGGCGCCCCGACCCCCGGTCAGTTCCAGCACCGCCTCGGTGGCCCCGTCCCCCGTAACGTCCACTGCCTCGTCGATTCCCATGTCCCGGCCGGCCGCCAGCCTCTCCGGCACCGGCTCGATGGCGATGATGCGGTTTGCTCCCAGCCGTCGCAGCATCAAGTCGTGGAACAACCCTACCGAGCCCTGGCCTATGACGGCCACGGTCTGTCCCAGCAACGGCGGAAGCCGCTTGCACCCATACACCACCGTGCCCAGCTGCTGCGCCATCAGCAGGTGCGCGACTGGCGCTGAATTCGGCAGCCGCACCAGCTGCTCAGGTCCGATGAGTTGGTACCCCGCGAAGGCCTTCGCGTCCCAGATCCTGGGAACCGTAAGCACCGACTCTCCAGGGACGAATTCGGTGCCGCCGCCGTCCACTACCTCGCCGACGGCCTCATGCCCGGGGTGTCCGTGCGGTAGCGGAAACCTGTGGACGTTCCAGCCCATGTACACCACGTGCAGATCGCTGCCGCATATGGAGGCCAGCGTAGAGCGAACCAGCACCTTACCCGGCGCCGGAGCCGGCGCGGCGATCTCCTCGCATCGCACCTCCCTGAGCGCCGTCGCCACCGCGGCTGGCATCGTGGGCATCTCTACTCCTCCCTCCCGCGGTCCCTCAGAAGGGACTTTTCGAGGTGGACCACGTCGAACTCGCCGATCCGGTCCCGGCCTACCTCGACATAGCCACTCTTTGCGTAGAGCTTTCGCGCCGCATGCTGATGTACCGTGGTGGTGAGGTGCAGCGCGGCGTAACCCAGCTCGACGGCCCTGGTCTCCAAGGTCCTCAAGACCTCTTGTCCCAAACCTTGCCGCTGGCAGTCGGGGTGCACCCTCATGCGCTTGATCTCCGCACGTTCGCTCGACGAGCGCCTCAACGCCCCCATGGCGACAATCCGGCCGCCACGAGTGCCAACGAGGAATTCACCACCTCTGTCGATATACTCTTCCTGAATACGGTGCAGATCCTCGTCCCATCCCCCGATCTCAGGGTGTGCTCCCACACCTGTCAGGGCCAGGTTGTGGAGCGCCCACACCCCGCCGTGGTCGGTCTCCTGATATCGTCGAATCTTCATCGAGGCCTATCGCTCCGCCGTGCTCTTCATCGGCCATCACGGCCGTGTCAGCCGGTAGATACTGCCGTCGAAGGACAAGATGTACAGCTCGCCCGCTGGGTCTTCCCCGAAGGCCGGGATACTCAATTGCGAGTCCACTATCTCCAGGAGTTCCGTGACCCTGGCCCCATCGTACGTGAGCGCCCAGATCTTCCCGCTGCAAAAGTCGCCGTAGACGTACGCGCCGTAGAGCGACGGCAGCCTCGAGCCCCGATAGACGTATCCGCCGGTGACCGAGCACCCTTCGTCGTGATCATAGTCGATTATAGGTGGCTCTAGCCCTTCCTGGTCGCAGTTCCGGTCCGGGCCGGCGCTGCCTCGCTTCAGCAACTGCGCGATGGTGAGCCTACCGAGAAAGCAGTAGGACCCTTCCATAATGTTCCAGCCGTAGTTGCCCCCCGGCCTGATTATGTCCACCTCTTCGAACTTGTTCTGCCCGACGTCCGCCGCCCACAGCTCGCCCGTCTCGCGGTCGAAGCTGAAGCGCCAGGGATTCCGGAGGCCGTAGGCCCAGATCTCCGCCCGGGCGTCCCCTTCTCGACCGACGAACGGATTGTCCGGCGGGACCAGGTACGCGCCGCCGGGCGCCGCGCTGACGTCGATGCGCAGGATCGACCCCAGAAGCGTAGAGGGGTCCTGCCCGTTCCCCTGTGGGTCACCGCCCGACCCGCCGTCGCCCAGGCCCACGTAGAGGTAGCCGTCCGGGCCGAAAAGAAGCTGACCGCCGTTGTGGTTGCTGAAAGGCTGTGGAATCTCCAAGACAGTCACCTCGCTCGCAGGGTCGGCCCGGCTGGGCTCTCCCGCTCTCACCGAGTATCGCGAGATGACCGATCGTTTGGGAGGGGAGGCAGAGTAGTACACGTAGAAGTGGCCGTTGGCCCTGAACTGGGGATCGAAGGCCAGTCCCAGCAGGCCCTCCTCGGAGCCCTGGTCGTTTACTTGGTCCCTGATATCGAGGAACGTCTCCGCAGAGGTCGTGTCCCGATCGTTGTCAAAGACCATTACTTGGCCTGGCTGAAGCACCACGAATAACCTGTTGCTGCCGTCGTCTGGGTAGGTCAGATGCACCATCCCTCGAAAGGACAGACCTGGGAAGGCCTTTTCAACCGACATCTTGGAGAGGTGGGCGACCTCCGGCGTGGCCTCGGGGGTCGGCGTCGGCATTTGGACCGCCGTAGGCGAGGCGGCCGGCCCACCGGGCGATACAGGTGGTGGCCCAGGGGTCGCCGTGGCAGGCTCTCCCGCGCACGACGTGGCCAGGATGGCAACCGACAGGCCGGAGACCACCAGCGCCACCACGCGAGCCGACTCGACGATCAACCTCGCGGCCGTATCGACGGCCCGCTCTATCCCACTCTCCAAACGCGGTCCTCTTGAGTCATTAGACCGGCTCCGCCCGGCCGCGGCTGATGGCGTACCTGGACATCCTGGAAAGATACCCCTCATCGATCTGCGCTGCGTCGGCCGTCGTGATGAAGCACTGCTGGTATTGGAGCGTCCTCTCCAGGACGTGGGCCCTGCGAGCTCCGTCCAGCTCCGAAAGCACGTCGTCCAGCAGGAGAATGGGCTCCTGGCCACGCTGGTCCCTGAGATAGCCGGCCTCCGCCAGCTTCATGGCCAGGACCACCGTGCGGCACTGGCCCCTGGAAGCGTAGGCCCCGGCGTCCATATTGTCCAGGACCATCTGAAGGTCGTCTCGGTGCGGCCCGCAGACGGTGAACCCCTGCGCCACCTCCCGGTCACGCCCTTGCTCCAGGGACCTCTTTAGGGCCTGGCCCATATCTTCCTCGGATTCACTAGAGACCGCCTCGACGCTCGGACGAAAAACCAGCTCCAGGCCCTCGCCGTTACCGGTCAGCTCCCTGTGAATGGCGCCCGCCTGCTGCGAGAGCGTCACCACGGTGGCCGCGCGCCTGGACATTATGTACCCGCCTGTCTCGGCCAGCTCCTCGTCCCAGAAATCGAGCTCGCCGCGATGTGCGCGTCCCTCCCTGACCGTCTTGAGGAGATGGTTGCGCTGTGAGACAACCCGCTGGTATCGCTGCAGTGACCTGAGATAGTGGCGGTCTATCTGGGAGATCAGGATATCCATGTAGCGGCGCCTCATGACAGGCGGGCCGAGCACCAGGTCCAGGTCGCTGGCGCTGAACATCACCGCGTTGATCTCGCCTATCAGTTCCGAGGTCCGGCGGGGCACGCCGTTCACCTTGAGGTGCTTCTGCACCGGGGGGGCCTTCGAGCCGTGCGGGTCAGATCGCTGTGTGTCACCCTCCCCCCCATCACCGCTCACGTCCGGCGCCTCAGGAGCGCTGGCCAAAAAGTCAATCTGGACGCGGACGTCTCCACCGGCGCGCTGCACGACCGCGGAGACCTGGGCGTGTGCGTCGTCGGGAGGGACCTGCCAGCGGACCATCTCCCTGTCGGCCGACGCCCTGGGAGACTTGGCTATCGCCAGGATGTACAGGGCCTCCAGCAGGTTGCTCTTACCCTGCGCGTTTCCCCCCTGAAAGAGGACCATGCCGGGCTCCAGGTCGAGCTCCAGCCGCTCGTAGTTGCGGAAGTTCAGGAGGCCCAGGTGGCTGACGTAAATGGGGAGACCTCGCGGCCCTGTATTTTTCTCCGTGCAAGAGCGCTCAACTGAACGCCCCTGCTGCCCCTCAGCCTGCGAAGCGTGGTCGGGGGATGAGGGTCCTGCGGGGGTGGATCAAGCCTGACTTTCCGACCGCTCCTCCACCAGCTTCCGGAAATCAGCCTCCGCCAGGATGCTGACCCCCAACGCCTCGGCATCGGCGAGCTTGGCCCCCGCATCTTCGCCTGCGACGAGGTAGTCCGTCTTGCGGCTGACGCTCCCACTTACGGCGCCGCCGGCCTCCTTGATCGCGTCCTCGATCTGAGAGCGGCTGAAGTCCTGAAGACGTCCGGTCACCACGAACCGGAGGCCCGCCAGCGGCTTCCGCGCCGGCTCAGCGCGGGTCTCGTCCTCCAGCCGCACCCCGGCGGCGCGCAGCTTCTCTATCACGCGCCGGTTGGACTCGTTCTTGAAGTAGGTCACCACTGTGGCAGCGATCTTCGGCCCTATGGACGGAATGGCGGTCAGCTCGTCCTCGGTGGCCTCCGTCAGGGACTCGATGCTCCCGAAATGGCGGGCCAGGAGCTCCGCCACCTCTGACCCGACGTGGCCGACCCCCAGCGCCTGCAGCACTCGCGAGAGCGGCCTCTCCTTACTGGCCTCTATGGCGGCCAGCAGGTTTGTCACGCTCTTCTCCGCCATGCGCTCCAGCTCCAGCAGGTCCTCTTTCCTCAGGTAGTAGAGGTCTGCCACGTCCTTGATCAGGCCATTGTCAAGCAGCATCGACGTTTGCTTTATGCCCATGCCGTCGATGTCCATCGCGCCCTTGCTGACGAAGTGCTCCAGCAGCCGGACCAGTTGCGCGGGACAACTGGTGTTGACGCACAGCCTCATCGCCTCGCCCTCCGGGCGGACCACGGGCTGTCCGCAGGACGGGCATTTTTCCGGCATCTCGAACCCCTGTTCCTGCCCGGTGCGGCGGCCGGTGACGACGGCAACCACCTGGGGGATGACCTCTCCCGCCCTCTCGACCACGACCCAGTCGCCGATGCGAAGGTCCCTTTCTCGAATGTAGTCCTCGTTGTGGAGCGTTGCCTGCCTCACCGTGACGCCGCCAACGTCCACGGGATCGAGCACCGCATATGGGTTGAGGGAGCCCGTCCTGCCGACGTTCACGCCGATGTCCAGTAGACGCGTGACCGACTGGGTGGCCGGGAACTTGTAGGCGACGGCCCAGCGCGGCTCTCTGCCGACGACGCCCAGGTGCCGCTGAAAGTCGAACCGGTCCACTTTTATCACGACGCCGTCGCAGCCGTAGTCCAGGCCCTCCGAGCCCTCCAGCCACGACCGATAGTAGCCCACGGCCTCCTCGGGTCGCTGGACGCGCCTGTTGTTGGGATTGATCTTGAATCCCAGGTCGGCCAGATAGCCAAGGGTATCCCAGTGGCTGCCGGGCACATCGCCTTCGGCGTACCCGAGGCTGTAAACAAAGATGTCCAGCGGGCGCTGGGCCGTCATACGGGGGTCCAGCTGCCGCACAGAGCCGGCGGCGGTGCTGCGTGGGTGTGCATACGGCTCCAGGCCCTGGGCAATGCGCTCCTCGTTGAACCGGTTGAACGCCGGTATGGGGAAAAACACCTCGCCCCTGACCTCAAACCTGCTGGGGGCGTCTCCCAGCACCCTGAGCGGGATACTCTTGATGGTGCGGAGATTCAAGGTCACGTCCTCGCCGACCGAACCGTTGCCCCTGGTGGCGCCACGGACGAGAACGCCGTCCTCATAGGTCAGCGCAACCGCCAGGCCGTCGTACTTTAGCTCGCAGACCATGTCGAATCTGTCGTCGTCGAGAAGGCCGGCGGTGCGACGGTGCCATGCCATGAACTCCTCGTCGTCAAAGGCGTTTCCAAGGCTGAGCAGGGGCACTGGATGCCGCGCCTGCACAAAGGCCTCTGCGGGCTCGGCCCCGACGCGCTGGGTCGGGGAGTCGGCCGTCACCAGGTCCGGGAACTTCTCCTCCAACCGCCGAAGCTCTTGCATGAGCTCGTCGTACTGGCCGTCGCTGATCTCCGGCCGGTCCCGCACGTGGTAGGAGTAGTTGTGCCGGTTCAGCTCCTCGCGAAGCGCCGCGGTCCGTTCAACCGCCTGAGACCTGCTCATGCCCTAATACTCATTGAGGTGTCTGGGGAAAACACGCCTTTTTGGCCCTGGGCGTACAGTATAAGGCATCGCCGGGCCGGGGCACATGGTGCCAGCCGGCACGCATCTTCTGGACGGCGCCTCGGCGGCTGGATATACTTAGTGGGGAGACTTGGAATTCGAGGGCCCTACGGCCTCAGCCACCGCAACGATGGGCGCGTGCCGCACCCTACAGCGAACAAGGTGACAGATTGTCCCCGTCGAAAGAGTACCTGGACTTTATCGCCAAGTACCCTCCTCTCCAGGCCATCGGCAACACGCCGATGGTAAAGCTTGACCTGCCGGTGGGGCTCGGTGACGCCGAGATCTACGCTAAGTACGAGCACCTTAACCCAGGCGGCTCGATAAAGGACAGGCCGGTCCTCAAGATGCTGGTTGAGGCGATCATATCCGGCGAGCTGACCAGAGATAAGGTGATTCTCGACGCCACATCGGGCAATGCGGGTATCGCCTACGCGATGATTGGGGCCGTCCTGGGTTACAAGGTGGAGCTGGTTATGCCCGCCAACGCAAGTGAAGAGAGGAAGAAAAGGGTGGTGGCCCACGGCGCCACGATCGTGTTCACCGACCCGATGCTGGGCTACGACGAGACCTTGAGGGAGGTGAAGCGAAGGTACGAGCGGGACAAAGCGAAATACTTCTATTGCGATCAGTATGGGAACCAGAACAACCCCCGGGCCCACTACGAGACGACCGCCGAGGAGATACTTCAGCAGGTCTCGGGGATCACTCATTTCGTGGCCGGAGTCGGCACCGGAGGCACCATTAGCGGTGTCGGCAGGCGACTCAAGGAGAGCGTTCCCGAGATCCAGATCGTGGGTATTAATTTCGACGAGTGGCCGGGGGTAGAGGGCCTCAAACCCCTGGGACAGGGACACATCATCCCCGATACCTTCGACGAAAGCGTGGTGGACAGGATGGTCATCATCGACATCGATGAGGCCAAGGGGTTGTCGAAGCTCCTCTCTTCCAGGGGTATTTTCGCGGGCCAGTCGTCTGGCGCCTACGTCCTGGGCGCCTACCAGGTGGCCAGGGAAGCGAAAATGGGCCGTATCGTGACGATATTCAACGACATCGGCGAGCGGTACTTCAGCACCGGCATGTGGGACTAGGGTAAGGGGTAAGGGGGCTTTGCACAAGAACTCGTCCATCTTCTGTCACCCTGAGCGAAGCGAAGGGTCTGGCGAGGGGTGGCCCGTTCTATAGCCTACCCCCCCCCCCCCCGCCTCCGGCGGGCTCAGATTCTTCCCCCGCCTCCGGCGGGCTCAGAATGACATTTTGTGCAAAGCCGGGTAAGGGGTTTGGGGAGATAGAGGGAAACCCTCCTGCCCCTAGCGTCTGAAGGCCGGAATGACCTCCTTGCCGAAGAGCTCGATTGAGCTCATGACCTTGTCGTGCGGGACCTGGTCGCATTGCATGAGAAGCAGTAGCTGGGCGGCGCCCGACTCCTGGTGAAGCTTTACGCCCTCGATGCAGCTATCCGGGTCGCCGGCCACAATGACTCCCCGCTGGCAGAGGGTTTTCGCGTCCATGCTCTGCCAGGCGGCCAGGTCCGCGTCGGCCCCTCCCTCGACGCTACCTTCCTTGCCGAGGACGCGATCGAAGCTCAATTTTAGGTGGTCCGGCACCCCGCCCCAGGCTTCCAGAAGCTTGGAGTACACCTCGCTGCGTCCCTGGGTGTAGGGACGGTCCGGACCTAGGAAAGCCTTGATCGCCTGAGCGCCCAGCGCCTGCGCGGACGAGTTGTCATCCCCGCAGTGCCCGATGGTGAAGTTTGCCCACTGGTCGTTGACGAACGCCCCGACCGGATGCGCGTGTTTCACCGCGGCCTTGTACTTCCTTATCTCCTCCGTGAAATTGGACGGGGCCTCGGAGGAAAAGGCCAGCACGCCGATGCCTCGCTCGGCGGCCAGCCGGTAGGTCTCCGGCTGCATGGCGGCGACCCAGATGGGGGGATGGGGCTTCTGTAGCGGTTTGGAGTGAACGCGCCGCGGCGGAATATTCCAGAACTTGCCTTCCCAGTGGAACTCCTCGCTTTGCCATATTTGAGGGACCATTCTCAGCGACTCTTCCCATATTTCGCGCGTATTCCGAGGGTCCACCTCGAAGGCCAGCTGCTCGAACGCGCTGCTGCGGCCGGTGCCAAAATCCACCCGGCCGCCCGACATTTGGTCCACCATGGCCACCTTTTCGGCCACCCTGATGGGGTGGTCGTGTGGCAGCACCACCACGCCGAAGCCCAGCCTGATCCGCTTGGTCAGCCGGCTCAGCGCGCCGAGGATGACCTCCGGAGAGGAGGAGCCGGAGAATGTGGTCAGGAAGTGGTGCTCCACGAACCACAGGTAATCGTAGCCCACTTCGTCGGCCAGGACGCACTGCTCGATGGTCTCCTCCACCAGGCTCTTTTCGTCCATCACCCCATCGGGCGATGGACGCTGCATCTCGTAGAGCAGTCCGAACTTCATGCCGGCCTTCTTGCTCGCTACTGCCACGGAATTGCCCCCCTGCAAGGTTGGAGTATTGCCACTCAGTGGCGAATCCTACATTTGACCGTTACAGGTGTCAACAAGACTTCGGGGGCGGCAGTGATGGCCCGTTGACCCACCCAGGCTCCCCGCGGCAGCTTAGGTACGTTTCCCTTCTCCTCCGAAAACGACCAATCATGGGGATGTGCAGTGCGTTTTCCCGCGCCTGGCACCTAGGCGTATAATTCACCCATGGTTGATTCCCTCGTAACAAGGCCTGTTTGAGATGAGCCCTGGCGTGCGAAGGTGGTCTGGAGCGGAGGAGGCCACGGGATGCCGGCTGCTGGCCTCACCGCCCTATCTGCTGCGCTCAGGACAAGCGTGATCCCGTTGCGGTACCCCTTCCGTGGCTCAGGGCACCCGGTGGAAGTTGTGGAGCGGCGCCCTCATGCGGCCGCGACCGCAGGTACCGTCCCGACCGCCCGCTGAGCCGTGTTCTCCATCTCCACCAGGCGTGCATGGACCATCCGCTTGAAGTTGCACGCCAACGCCTTCAGGTAGACGGCAAGCCGCACCCGACGGCCCCCTCGCACCCGCAAGCGCCCAAGCCCGTGGGCGCGCTTCAGCTCGGAGTTCGTTCCCTCGATCCCGGCCCTTATGTCATACCGCTTGCGCCACTCCTCGGTGGCCTCGGCCCTCCGGCGCCGCTCGATGTTCACCTTCACCAGGTCCGCCTTGAGGACGTAGGCCCCCGCACGCCGGTCCAGCTTCACTGGGCAACGGGATCGCAAGGGGCAGGGCTCGCATGTTGTCCCGGCAAAGTGGACCTCTACCCGCTCCGGCGCATCCTTCAGCTCGTACTCCTCGATGGACGGGTGGCCGGCGGGGCACACCGTGGCCTGCTCCCCTGTGACGTCGATCTGAAAGTCCGCGGCGGTGAGCGGCGGTGGTCCGTCACGCTCTCCTTCGTGCGAGTTCCCCGGCGCCGACCCCGCCACCGGGCTCACCAGTTCCGTTCCCCGGCGCGAGGCTTCGAAGGCATTGCGGCCCGACCCATACGCCGTGTCGGCGAAGAGCTCGTCCGGTCGGACCTTCCGCTCCGCGAGCCCGTCAACGACCGGCACGCTCACGTCGGTGTCGCTCCCACTCGAGGGGGTCACCTCCACGTGGGTGATGAGCTGGGTGGCGTTCTCCTCGTGGCAGGTCTCCGCCACCTGCACCTCGTACCCCTTCCCCTTGTGGCCGCTGTAGGTCACATCCGGGTCGTGGGGCGATTGCAGCGAGTCGGCGGACACCTGCTTCGGGTCCTTCAGGGCCACGGGCACCTTGCATTCCCCAGCATCGTCATCATCGTCCCCCGGGCGCCCGTCCCGGTGTTTGCCCACATGGCACTGCTCCCGCAGCAGCCGCTCCAGCAGCCGGTAGAGGTCCCGGGCACAGACCGAAAGGCGTCGCCGACCCTCCCCCGTGTGGGCGTCCTCGTAGTGGGTCGCCTCGTCTTCTTCCTTCAAATAGCGCCCCAGGAGGCCCTCCGGAACCACAGGGCGAAGCTCTGGGTGCTCCCAGCGCAAGGCCCGCAGGAACAACCGCATCGTCTCACAGAACAGGCCCAGCCGGGTGAGTGTAGCGATGTTGCTCATGATGTGGGTGGAGTCCAGCCGTTGCTTTCCGGTGCGTATGCCCAGCGCCTGGATGATCCGGTCCGTGGTCTCCTGGAAAGCCAGCCGGCCACCATCGTGCTGCATCAGGCGAACTCGGAAGTTGTGGAGGGTCTTCTGGGGCAGGTGGGTCTCCTCGATGTCCAGCCGCAGGGCGTGGTGCCAGAGCAGGTTGAACTCTAGTTGTTCCAGAGCTTCATCGTCGGTGAGGTTGAACATCTCTTTGAGGAGGTGGACCCCGAGGACGGTCTGCACCGCCCGGTTGGGACGGCCGTTGTCCACGCAGTACATGGGAGCAAAGCGCTCCTCGTCAATCAGGGGGAGCGCCTCGTTTCGGAAAACCTCGGCCCAACTTCTCTCCAGGCGCTTAGCCTTCTTCGGCGTCACCAGGAACTGGGACTGCCAGAGGCTCTCTTGCGGGTCTCGTATTCGGAACATCCTCCCCTCCCTCGGCCAGGCGCAGCGCCCACGACCTTTTATTACATTATCCCCACCTTGCCCCAGGCTGGCGAGGGGTTTTTACGAACAAATCATGGTTGATTTGTCAGGACAGACGGTCGCTACAAGCTCGGTACTGCTGGGCGTCAGTCACCGCACCCAGGCCATTGCCCGGGCAAACGAGTTGAACCTCTTATAGCTTAGGTGACAAGAGAGATATCGGCCTTGGGACTACTAAGCACCTTGACACACCACCTTCGCAGGGCGAATCCGCTCGTCGTCGATGCGCTGATCGCCATCACCGTCGCGAGCCTAGCAGTTGTCGAGATGCAGGGCGCGGCAGAGAGCGAAGAGGGGTTTCGCGATAGCGACGGTCTCGGCGCGCTGCTGGTCCTGGCGCAGACGCTACCCCTTGCGCTCCGGGGCGTGGCCCCGCTCGGCTCGCTGGCTTTCATCATCGCTGCCATCGGGATGCACGCGGCCCTGGGGTACGACCAAAGCCAGGCAGGTCAGTTCGCCTCTCTTTTTGGCGTAGGCAGTGCTGCGTACCTGACGGACAACCGACGGGCGTCGGGCGCTTTGCTCCTCGCTGCCGTGGGCATCGGGGTTTTCTACACGACAACCCGTGTGCCCCAAGAAGACTACGGGTTCATCGCGACATCTGGCGTGTGGTTGGCGGCCTGGATCATAGGATCGTCATTTCGCATCCGCCGGAGTCACGCAGCCGCCGTCGAGAGGCGCGCAGAGGTCCTGGAGCAAGACAGTGAGGTACGCGCCCGCGAAGCAGTCGCCGACGAGAGGGCGCGGATTACCCGGGAGCTGCACGACATCATTGGGGATACACTCAACCTCATCGTCGTCCAGGCGGGTGCCGCAGGAGCGGTATTCAAGTCCAGACCGGACCAGGCGCTTGAATCCCTGGACTCCATCGAGATAACCGCGAGGCAGTCACTGTCAGACATGGAGCGGATGCTGGGGATTCTCCGGCCGCCGGAAGCCGAGGTGGCGCCGCACGCTCCGCAGCCGGGCCTGGGGCGGGTCGATAGGCTTGCCGAGCAGTTCACCGACGCGGGCCTGCCGGTGGAGGTAACCGTGGTGGGGGAGCGGCATAAGCTCCCGGCGAGCCTCGACCTCTCCGCATACCGAATTGTGCAGGAGGCTCTCACTAACGCCCTGAAGCACGCCGGTCCGGCCCGGGCGCGGGTAGCTATATCCTACCTCGCCGACAAGCTGGAGCTGGACATCGTTGATGATGGACAGGGGCCAGGCGATGACGGGCACAACGCGGGTGGCGGCCGGGGGCTAATCGGCATGAGGGAAAGGGTCTCCCTGTTTGGAGGCGAGCTGGACGTGGGTCCTGCCGCAGAGGGTGGCTTTCGCGTGCACGCGAGTCTCCCACTTGAGGAGAGCCGCTAGTGGGCATTGGGGTCCTCATCGCCGACGACGAGGAGCTCGTGCGTACCGGGTTCCGCATGATCCTCGAGGCTGAGGACGACTTCGAGGTGCTCGGCGAGGCATCGAGTGGGACCGAGGCGGTTGAGATGGCCCGGTCGCTCCAGCCCGAAGTCATATTGATGGACATTCGCATGCCCGGTATGGACGGCCTGGAAGCAACGAAGCGGATCGTCGAGTCGGAGAGCACTAAGGACAGTAGAGTACTCATCCTCACCACCTTCGATGAGGATGAGTACGTGTACGGGGCCCTACGCGCAGGCGCCAGCGGCTTCTTGCTCAAGCGGACCCCGGCGGCGACACTAGTCGAAGGAATCAGGGTGATCGCAGACGGCGACGCGCTCCTGGCACCCTCGGTGACCCGCCGGCTTATCGACCAGTTCGCCCGCTCCCGGGAGGCTGGTAAGCCTGAGGCGAAGGCTCTGCAGCTCCTCAGCCCGCGCGAACGAGAGGTGCTCGCTCTCGTTGCCAGGGGCTTGTCGAATAGCGAGTGTGTGTCGACGTCCAGCGATTATGTCAGGGTAATGGACCAGCGATTATGTCAGTGGTTGCTGTGTCAAGCCAATAGTTATCCAGTTCGATGATTGAGAAATCCCCCACCTCCAGCTTCGTGTGACACCGTGGGTGGCAGTGATGGTGACTCGATCCGAGCGGAGCAGCCCGCGGATAAATGGATAACCTTGGCGGGATTGCCCACTTACCCACAGGCCGGTTGTTATGGACCGAAGGCGGTTCCACATGATCAAGAGTGAGCAGCGAGCTCCCTGTCCGGATAGACAGGTGGACTTGAAGCCTCAACGTACTTTCGGACGGTGATGCGGGATATGCCCAATTCCCGGGCGATTGCCCGAAGAGAAAGGCCTCGACGCTTGGCCCTCTGCACTGCTTTCCAACGGGCTCGCTGACGAGGCGTCGGCGGTCTGGGTGGTTGAGCCTTAGGGTGGACGGCTTCACTCTCGCGATCCGTGGTCAATCTCCCTGCGGCGAGTCCCCGGCCGATCGCGGTCATCGCTCCCAGTCCTTCTCGCTCGTGACCACCGATCCCGTTGGTGTCCATGCCTGCAGCGAGGTTCTCCACGGTGACGCTGCCAAGACCTCGAGTGGCGTTCAGAGTCCGGAGGACACCAGGACGCGGTGGCGCTTCCTGGGTAGGGACGATTTGGTTTTGATAGCACACTACTAGTGGTCCAACATCATTGAAATGAATACCATGATAGTCATTGTTCCTCTTGGGGGTTCAATCGTAACGTTGAACCGAGGAGGAACCATGATGTCTACCAAGAAGTACCGTATCAGACTGACTACCGACGAACAACAGGAACTCAACGCCTTGGTCTCACGCGGTCGGGCTGCGGCGTACAAACAGACCCATGCGCGCATTCTGCTGATGAGCGATGAGTCACGCTCGGACGGGGGAATGAAGGACGCGGACATCACCAGCGCGCTCGGTGTGGGACAGTCAACGGTCGAGCGAATACGCAAGCGCTGTGTGGAGGAGGGGGTCGAGTCTGCGCTGAATCGCAAAAAGCAACTGCGTCGGCGTCAAAAGAGACTGGACGGCGAAGGTGAAGCACGGTTGATAGCGATGGCCTGCGGGGAACCGCCGGAGGGGCGTGCCAGTTGGACCCTGAAGCTGTTGGCTGACCAGTTGGTCGAGTGTGAGATAGTCGGGACCATTAGCACCGAGACGGTTCGCCAGGCGCTTAAAAAAAAACGAACTGAAGCCGTGGCTGAAGCAGAGTTGGTGCATCCCGCCCGGTCAGAGCGCGGAGTTTGTGTGCGCGATGGAAGACGTACTGGAGGTCTACCAACGGCCGTACGATGGGAATGAGGTTCTGGTGTGCATGGATGAGACGAGCAAACAGCAAGTCAAGGAGACGCGAGTGCCGCGTCCCGCAGCGCCCGGCTTATCGGCGGCATACGACTACGAATACGAGCGCAATGGAGTGAGCAGCCTGTTCATGCTGTTTGCACCGTTGGACGGATGGCGCCGAGTCGAGGTCAGAGAGCGTCGCACGAAGGTGGACTGGGCGCATGTGATAAAGGAACTGGTCGACGAGGACTACCCTGACAGAGACCGGATCGTGCTGGTAATGGACAATCTCAACACTCACAAGCTGTCCTCGCTATACGAGGCATTCGAGCCTGCTGAGGCGAGGCGTATAGCTGAGCGACTGGAGATACACTACACTCCCAAACACGGGAGTTGGTTGAATATGGCGGAGATAGAGATCGGTGTGCTGGCTCGACAGTGCCTGGACCGACGGATTGCCAATCAAGACATCCTGCGCGGCGAGGTCAATGCTTGGCAGAATCAACGCAACCGGGATGTGATACGAGTGGATTGGCGCTTCACTACCGAGGATGCGCGCATCAAGCTAAAGTCACTCTACCCATCAATACAAAAACGTTGAACCACTAGCTTGCCGTCCAATCGCTCCTGGACCACCACGTGCGCTCCAACGTAAGTGGACCGTTCGCTCGAAGGAAGCAGTTGGAGGGTATGCCAGTTGTACTTGACTGTGTTGTCTCTGGCCACCTTGCGGCTATGCTTGAAGCACAGTATGCCTGCCAGGTTCAGGTCCGGATCTGGAGAGCGATATGCGTTGGTGGACTGTGCTGGTGGCACCCCGAATCGCTTGTTGAAGCGGGTCAAGAAAGCCCACAGGACTTGGTTGGCCTCTGAGATGGTTCTGGCCCCAGCCAGACGTAGTTCGGTCACCAGCCGATCCTGGAAGGTGCCGTTGGCCCGTTCTACCCGACCCTTCGCCTCCGGAGAACGCGCGAAGATCTGCTCCACCCCAAGCTCTGCCATCGCACGACCGAATTGGGTCGGCGCAGGCGATTGATGCGAGCCAGGTACATACTTGAAGACGGCGTGGCGGTCACTGTACAGGGCCAAAGGAACCCCACAACGCCGGATCAGCTCTTGCATGAGGAGGAAATAGCCATGAGTGTCCTCTTCATGGCGAAACAGTGCGTAGGGCACGGTGCTGGTGGCATCATCGATTGCCAACAGCAGGGTGCATCGAGGGCCCCGTTCTTCTAGCCAGGCATGAACGCTGCCATCTACTTGCACCAACATGCCTTCCTGGCTCATGCGCTGGCGACGGACCCGATGCAGTGGGGGTCGACGTCGACGGGGGCTAGCCATGCCGGCGCCTACCAGGATACGCCGGACCGTAGAGCGCCCCAAGACGATCTCTTCCCGCTCTGCCAGGAGCTCGGTTAGGTGCGTATGATTTACTCTTGCATACCGTGTGCGTGCCAGGGCCACAACTTGAGTCCTAGCCTCCTCCGGGATGGAGTTGTTCGCTCGGCGACCTCGGTTCCCATGAGCCAGTGCGGCGGCACCCTCCTTCCGATACTCCGAGGTATCTTCAAAAAGTGTGTAAACAGTCAGGCGGTGTACCCTCTCTCTGAACAACACGGGCTCGAGGCCCAAGAGAGGAGATAGACCGCCCATGAGGAAGGAAAGCACTGAGAGTAGGTCGGAGTCAAGGCCGGAGTGGGAGCAGTTGGAGGATTGGGTGCGAAGCCAGGTCCAGAGGCTGATCCAGGAGTTGCTGGAGGAGGAGGTGACGGCGTTTCTGGGAAGGGCGAAGTCGGCGCTCAGATCCGACTCGGACTCAGATACCGGCTATCGGAACGGATACGGCAGAGCCCGGAGGCTTACGCTGAGTTCGGGAACGATACAGCTGAGGCGGCCGCGAGTCCGCGATACCGAGGAGCAGTTCGAGAGCCGGCTGCTGCCGCTGTTCGTCAACAGGACCAGGAAGGTTGCTGAGTTGATCCCCGAGCTGTACCTGCACGGTCTATCCGAAGGCGACTTCGATCTGGCTTTGCGGGGGCTGCTGGGAGAGGACGCACCGGTATCGGCGAGCACGGTGGCCCGGTTGAAGGATAAGTGGAACGATGAGCTTGCCCAATGGCGCAGCCGGCCCCTCGATGACCTGGAAGTGGTCTACATGTGGGTGGATGGAGTCTACGTCAAGGCTGGTCTTGAGAAGGAGAAGGCGGCGGTACTGGTGGTGATGGCGGCCCTGAGCGACGGGAGCAAGGTGGTGGTGAGCGCTGTTCCCGGATACAGGGAGTCCACAGAGAACTGGTCCGAGGTGCTCAGGGACATCAAGCGCCGGGGCTTGAGCTGCCCGAGGCTGGTGGTTGGAGACGGACACCTGGGCATCTGGGGAGCTCTGCGCAACGTCTATCCGCAGGCGGCAGAGCAACGCTGCTGGAACCACAAGATCGTAAACGTGCTCGCCAAGCTTCCAAAGCGACAACAGGACCAGGCCAAGCTCATGCTGCGTACTATCCCCTACGCGCCGACTCGGACAGAGGCTGAGCGGCTCAGGACGGTGTTCACCAGGTGGTGCGGCGACCATTCCTACGAGGCGGCCTCAGAGGCCTTGGAGCGGGACTGGGACCGCATGGTCACCTTCTATGACTTCCCAAAGGAGCACTGGGGGCACCTTCGCACGACGAACCCGGTAGAATCACCCTTCGCGGCCCTCAGGCTTCGGACCGATGCCGCCAAGCGCTACAAGAGGGTCGATCGGGCGATAGCGGTGATCTGGAAAATGTTGATGGTCGCCGAACAGCGCTTCAGGCGTCTGAAGGCCCCTGAGTTGATCGAAGACGTCTATCTCGGTGCACAGTATGCGGATGGAATCGCCATTGAATCAACGGCTGAGAAGGTCGCCGCCTGATGTCGTTTACACACCTATTGACGTAACCTCGATACTCCGCCAGGATTCGCCAAACGTGGCGTTCACTCACTCCCAGAACCTCTGCCGCCTCATCCACTGATATCTGACCTTCCAGGATACCGTTGAGCACTTGGAGCCTTGCCTGTTCTTTCTGGGTCAATGTCAATCCTTTCATGAACTGACATTTTCCCTGACCTGTTAACTACTGACATAATCGTAGACCATCGACAGAGTGTGCCGAGCAGCTCTTCATGAGCGAGGGCACCGTCAAGACGCACGTGAAACGCATCTACACCAAGCTCGACCTCCGCGACCGCACGCAGGCGGTCATCTTCGCCTACGAGGCAGGCATGGTCGACCCAAAGAAGGCCTGAAAGGCTCGATGTTCCCTGAGTCCTTGATTACTTCGGGGCTCAAAAAACAGACCACCTCCGGTCATTCGAAGAGCCACCCCTACCGCGAATAAGCTTCGCCGATCCCGCCCACCCGCCTTTATGTGGTATCTGGGAGTTTCCCCCCAGATACCCGCGCAAAGTGGGTGTCCCCCCCCTTATGACTCCCCCGAAGAGCGGTTCTAAACCGAGCTGAGCAGCGCCGAGTTCGTTCCCCGTGCTGTGTACCTCTGGAGAGGTACTTCGGAGCAAGCCTTGTCCCTCTGCAGAGGTACTTCGCAGCAAGTCTTGTCTCTCCAAAGTGGACGGCAATTTCTCCCAATAGGGAGACGCCAGCAATGACGCCGGGCGGTATTGTTGGTCCCATACTGATCACGGAGGAGGCCAAGAATGTTTGAAGCAATGAGGAGATACGGGAGCAGGACTCCGGTAGGCGTCGAGACTGCACGCGACGAGCGTGCCGGAGACGCGTCCGCCGGGTTTACGGGTCGTGTGGCGGGGTTCGCCGCTCGGCACCCCTGGCCGACCCTCGGCGTGTGGTTACTCGTTCTCGTGGGGGCATTCATGCTCTCCGGGAGTCTGAACGTCACCGGCGTAGATGGCGTTGAGACCACCGACGCGCGGCGAGCCAGTGCCCTGATCCAGGCGGCGACGGGCCAGGAGCCCCGTGCCGAAGAGTTCGTACTCGTCGAGGCCAACGAAGGACCGGTCGACGAGGAGATGTTCGCATCCCTCGTCAGCTCGATAGTCACGGAGATGCGGGCACTTCCGATCGTGGACGCCGTGGCCAGCTACCAGGATGGGGCGGATGTCCTGCGCACGTCCGACGGTCGTAAGGCACTCATCAAGGTCACCACCTCCCTCGGCCAGCGCGACGAACTCGAGCCAGCCGACTCCGTCCTGGAAGTGGTTGACGAAGCAAACGAGAACTCCGGCCTTCGCGTTACAACGATCGGCCACATGAGCGTCGAACGCCTGTTCCAGGAGATGGCCGCCGAGACGTTCGAGAAGGGCGAAGTGATCGGCGTCCTCACGGCGCTGGTGATCATGCTGGGTGTCTTTGGCGCCGTGGTGGCGGCCTTGATCCCTCTGGTCCTCGCCATCGTCGCCGTTTTCACGGCGGTCGGGATCATCGCGATCATCAGCCAGATAAATGAGCTGAACACGTTCACCGTCATCGTGACCACGATGGTCGGCCTCGCCGTCGGCATCGATTACTCGCTCTTGATCGTGCAGCGCTTCCGCGAGGAGCGTGACCGCGGCCTTGAGCGCTACGACGCGATCAGCAGGGCCGGCGCCACGGCGAGCCGCACCGTGCTCTTCTCGGGCGTCGCCGTTGCCATCGCGCTCGCCGGCATGCTCATCATGCCCGACATTCTGTTCAAGAGCTTCGGCATCGGTGCGATCACCGTCGTCGTCGCGGCAGTGGCCGCCGCACTCACGCTTCTCCCGGCGCTGCTCGGACTGCTCGGCGACCGCGTGAACTGGCTGACCATACCGATCATCGGCAGACGTCGCCCTCCGGAGAGCGCTGGCGGGTTCTGGGGCGCGATCACGCGCGTCGTGACGGCTCACCCGGTGGTCAGCATGGTCGTCACGTCGGCTCTCCTGATCGGCCTGACCGCACCGGTAACGACGCTGGAACTTGGTTCCGGTGGGCTCAGCATGCTGCCGGACGATACCGACGAACGGCATGCATTCGACAGCATCATCGAGGAGTTCTCGGACGGCATCATCAACGCCGACATCGTCGTGCTCGCACCGGACGTCAGCGATGGCGCGGTGCAGCGCGCCATTGAAGACCTGACCGTATCCCTCGCAGCCGACGACTTCTTCGGAACGGCGGAGTCAACGGTCAGCGCAAACGGCGATCTGGTGCACATCAGCGTCTCGATCGCGGGTGATGTGTCGAGCGACGAATCAATCGCTGGCGTCCTGCGGCTGCGCGACGACTACATCCCGGAAGCGTTCGCCGGCGTGAGCGCAGAGGTCCTTGTCGGCGGCGATACAGCCGGAGTCATAGACTCCGTCGCGGTCGTGTGGCAGTACGTGCCCCTGATCATGGCCGCGGTGCTCGCGGCAAGCTTCCTCCTGCTGCTCGTTGCCTTCCGCTCGATCGTCGTGCCGCTCAAGGCTGTGGTGATGAACTTGCTATCGGTCGGCGCCGCCTACGGTATGGTGGTGCTCCGTATTCCAGCACGGAGTGGGGAGCAGTCTGTTCGGCTTCCAGGAGGTCCCGGTCATCGAGTCGTGGATCCCCCTGTTCCTCTTCGCTATCCTCTTTGGACTCTCGATGGACTACCACGTATTCTTGCTCAGCCGGATCAAGGAACGGTACGACGAGACTCACGACAACTCCGGCTCCGTGGTGTACGGCCTGCACTCGACTGCTTCGATCATCACCGGTGCCGCCCTGATCATGGTTGCGGTCTTCGGAGGCTTCGCACTAGGGCCGCTGTCGATGTTCCAGCAGATGGGCTTCGGTCTGGCGGTCGCGGTGATCTTGGACGCGACGATCGTTCGGATCGTGCTCGTGCCTGCGAGTATGGAGCTGCTGGGCGACAAGAACTGGTACTTCCCAAGCTGGCTGGAATGGCTGCCCAAGATCAGCATCGAGGGAGAACGCGAGATCGAGGAAGCCGCTGCGGCCGACTAGAGACCGCTCAGGGCGGATGGTTTTCCGGAGAGAAAGGCAGAGACGCCCGCTCAGGCGGGCGCCCCTACTAGTTCGCCGACAATAGGTATGTCTTATATATCCAGGTTCTTCACCTCTAGGGCGTGCGCCTGGATGAAGTCGCGTCTGGGCTCCACCACGTCGCCCATGAGCAGGGAGAATATTCTGTCGGACTCTGCGGGGTCTCCCTGGGAGACCTGAAGCAGGGTACGGACCTCGGGGTCCATGGTGGTCTCCCAGAGCTGGTTGGCGCTCATCTCGCCCAGCCCCTTGTAGCGCTGTATATTGATCCTGCCCTTTCCATTGATCTGACCGAGGATCTCCTCCCGGTCGGCTTCGTTGTAGGCCCAGCGCACCTTCTTGCCCTTGGTTATGGCGTAGAGGGGCGGCAGGGCGATGAACAGGTTCCCGTTGGTGATGAGGGGGTGCATGTTCCGGAAGAAGAACGTAAGGAGCAGCGTCCTGATGTGGGAGCCGTCCACGTCCGCATCGGTCATAATTATTATGCGGTGGTAGCGCAGCTTCTCCAGGTCGAAGTCCTCGCCGAGGCCAGCCCCAATTGCTATGGTAAGGGCCCGGACCTCTTCGTTGGCAAGCATCTTGTCTTCGCGCGCCTTCTCCACGTTGAGTATCTTGCCTCTGAGAGGCAGCACCGCCTGGGTCGCGCGGTCCCGCCCCATCTTGGCCGTGCCGCCGGCCGAGTCGCCCTCGACGATGTATAGCTCGCAGTTCTCCGGGTTCTTGTCCGAGCAGTCGGCCAGCTTTCCAGGGAGAGAGCCGCCGTCCATGGCGTTCTTGCGAATGATCACGTCTCGGGCCTTCCGCGCGGCGTCACGCGCCCTCTGGGCCGTCGTGCACTTGTCAATGATGCGCCTGCCATCCTGTGGGTGGTCCTCCAGGTAGATCAGCAGGGCCTCGGCGACAACGGTCTCAACCTGGTTGCGTACCTCGGGGTTGCCGAGCTTGGACTTGGTCTGACCTTCGAACTGGGGGTCGGTCAGCTTCACGCTTATGACCGCCGCGAGCCCCTCCCTGGTTGCTTCGCCCGACAGGTTGGGGTCGCCGTCCTTGATCAGCTTTTGCTTGCGGCCGTAGTCGTTTATGACGCGGGTGACCGCGGCCCTGAAACCGGTGATGTGGGTGCCGCCGTCCACCGTGTTGATACAGTTGGCGAAGGCGTAGACGAACTCGGTGAAGCTGTCGTTGTACTGCAAGGCAGCCTCAACGATGGTGCCGTTGACCTGCTTTTCCACATAGATGGGGTCTCTGTGCACCACGATGCGGTTCTGGTTCAGGTTGCGCACAAAGGAGGATATGCCGCCCTCGAAGTAGTAGGCGACCTGGTTGTTCGGCCACAGGTCCATGTGCCAGTCGCTGCGGAAGGAGATCTCCAGCCCCTTGTTGAGGTAGGCCATCTCCTTGAACCGCTGGGAGAGCGCGGTGAAGTCGTACTGGACCTCGGGAAAGATCGCGGGATCGGGGCAGAACGTGACGACCGTACCGTTCCTGCCGTTCCTCGACTCATCCAGCGGCTGCGACGTAAGATCGGTCTTGCGCTTACCCTGTGCAAACTCCTGCGTGTACACCTTGCCGTCGCGGAATATCTCGACTTTCAGCCACTTGGACAGCGCGTTGACCACCGAGGCGCCGACGCCGTGCAGGCCGCCCGAGACGGAGTAGGCCTTGCCTCCGAACTTGCCTCCGGCGTGGAGGGTGGTCATCACCGTTTCGACTGCCGACGTTCCAGTTGCCTTATGGGTGTCTATCGGGATACCGCGGCCGTCGTCCTCGATTCGTACCGTGCCGTCCTGCTGAATATGGATGCTCACCCGGGAGCACTGCCCCGCCATGAACTCGTCGACGCTGTTGTCAACGATCTCATATATCAGGTGATGAAGGCCTCGCTGGTCGGTGCTGCCGATGTACATTCCCGGCCGGCGCCTGACGGCCTCCATGCCCTCCAGAACCTGGATGTCCTTGGCGGTATAAGAATCTGCTCCGTTTTTGAGTTGCTCAGTGACCATCCAGTTCTCCTAGGGGATTTTGAGTAACCATGGAAACAAAAAAGGCCGGACTCAAGCAGCAGCGGTTGCGAGCTTTTTGCCCCCTGCTGGCTATGATTTCTAGTTGTAGCTGTACAGCTATAAGATTACAAGCCATATCTGTACGTTTATTTTACCATTATCTAAGAACATATTCAAATGGGCGCACAGCGCCTCGAGGTCCTTCAGGTCATCAGGCGGCAACTCCCCCGCTCGTTAATGCGAAAGCGTGTCGGACCGTGCACGGGGCAAGCTCCCGCTACCGAATAACCGAAAGGCCCTGCCCTGGTCCTCACGGTGCTGTTGACAAATCCCGGCCAGAGTGATGAGATAAGGTCTGCGACCGGCCACCGGTCGGGGTGTTAACAACCGAATAGCTGGCGAGGGTGCCTGGGTGGGAGGAGTAGCTCCCGGCCAGGCCTAAAAGAGGAAGCCGGTCAAAGTCCGGCACTGTCCCGCAGCGGTAGGTCCCGATGACAATCGGGACGAGTCCGATCAACTGCCCTCGTCAATGTCGTTTGGCCTTCGAGGAAAGGTACGGGCATGAGCGGCCATGTGTCAGCCCTGCGTCCACCATCGGAGCAGGGCTTTTTTAGTGCCCGCTCCCATCCGCGGGCATCTGTCCTCGACGGCGGGAGTTGAAGGGGTCCCCATTTGGGCCTGGTAATGAGGGCAATGCACGGATTCAGAGTGATGACCGCTAGCATCCTGGTCGTGGTCGCCTGGGCGTCGCTGGCCTGCGGTGGCCCGACGGCGGGTGCGCGACCTACGTCGACCGCGACGGCCGTTCGCGCGGCCGCCCCCGCGCCCACCGCGCAGCCGGCTTCCGCGGCGACCCCGGTCGCGAGCACCGCAACCGCAACGGCCACGCCTGAGCCGCCCACGGCGACCCCGAAGCCAACGTCAACGGCTACCCCTGATCCCCTGGCGGCCCTTTTCCCTTTCACGGTCACCGACAGCAACGGGAATGGGGTCACATTCGAGGAGCCTCCCGAGCGGATAGTCGCATTCGACTCAGCGGTGGTGGAGACCCTGTTCGCCATAGGCGAGGGACACCGCGTGGTGGGGACCCACGATTTCGTTTCGCATCCGCCCGAGGCCGCGGACATACCCAGGCTCGGTGGAGCCTTCAATATCAACTTGGAGGCTACGGTGGTGCTGGATCCGGACCTGGTGTTCATATTCTTCGACGGGTCCCTCGTCGATCTGGAGAGGGTCGACCTGAAGGTCCTGTACCAGAAGAGCCTGAGCGCCGACTTCAGGGGTGTCGCAGACAACATAAGGATGTGGGGGCGCATCACCGGCAGTCCGGAGGCCGCGGAGAAAGTCGCCGTACAGTTCGAGGCCCGCGTTGACAGGATCGAGGAGGTGATGGCGACGCACGTAGGCGGGCTGACCGTTTTCCAGGACGAAGGGCAGCTCTGGACCCCCGGGCCGGACACCCTAATGGGTGAGGTGTTCGAGCTGCTGAAGCTCCAGAATATCGCCTATGACGTCTCAGGCTATGCCCAGCTCAGTCCGGAGGTCATCGTAGAGAGGGACCCCGCCGTTGTGATCGCCTCATACGGGGATACTATCAGCGACAACCCCGGGTTCGAAAACGTCACGGCGGTCAAGAGCAAGAGGGTACTCGTGCCCCAGTCCGACGCCCTCAGCATCGCCGGGCCCCGATTCATCGATGGTATTGAAGAGCTGGCGAAGTGGTTGTATCCAGATCTGTTTGATTAGGGGACCGGAGGGCTTGGAACGGCGCATATATCGCAGCGGGCACTGAGAACGACTAGGGACGCGGCGTGTCAGGTGGGTTCGACTATCATTCTGAAGAAGTCCCGACGCGTCGGGACGACTGAGGAATCTGGGGCGGTTCTCTTTCATTTGATCGTACTTGCGGACAGAGGTCTTAGATTCTTCCCGATGCTCAGAATGACGGGAGCACGAGGGCGTGTGATTTGCACCGCATTCCCCCTTGGATGGGCGTAGTAGAGGCGCATATTCAGAGGGCGCGTACAACGCCGCCAACACCTGCACATCAGGTTAGCCATAGAGGAATGCGTTGGTGAGACTCACGGCGGCGAGGTTAATCGCGAACGTCCGGCGGAAGGGGTCGCCGGAAGGCGGAGAGCCGGCGCCTCAGCGCGACGGGCCCGAAGCGGTCGCCGCGTCGCTGGCGCTGGGCTATCCCTGGCGGCGCCTGACCATCGGCCTGGGCTTGGTGATGCTGGTGGCGGTGCTGGCCGCCGGCGTTGGGTCGGTCGGCATGCCTCCCTTGACCGTGATGAAGATACTGGTGTCCAGGATTCCCTCGGTCGACCTGGCCCCCACCTGGCCCGAATCGTGGGACACGATACTGTGGCAGCTGCGATTTCCCCGCATCGCGCTGGCGGGCATCGTCGGCGGCGCACTGGCGCTGGCAGGCGCTACATATCAAGGGCTATTCCGCAATCCCCTGGCCGACCCGATGCTGATCGGGGGGGCCTCGGGCGCAGGCCTTGGGGCGACCATCGTGCTGGTAACGGGCGTGCCCTATCTCTTTCATGGGGTCAGCCTGCTGCCGGCCGTGGCCTTTGTTGGCGCCCTCGCGGCGGTCACGGTCGCATATGTGATCGCGCGCAACTCTGAAGGACTGCCCCTGGCGACGCTCATCCTGGCGGGTGTGGCAATTACGTCCCTGACCGGAGCGGCGGGCGCCGTTCTGATGATCCGCAGCGATCCGGACCTTCGCCCGGTCCTTAGCTGGCTCCTCGGAGGCTTCATATCGGCCCAGTGGAAGCACAGCCTGATGATGCTCCCTTACCTGATTCCCAGCGCCCTGGTCGTCGCGTCCTACGGCAGGGTGCTCAACGTGCTCCAGCTTCATGAGGGGCATGCCCAAGCGCTGGGGGCGAACGTGGAAAGGACCAAGCTGGTGCTGCTCGGGGCGGCGTCGCTGGCCACGGCGGCGGCGGTCTCCTTCAGCGGGCTAATCGGGTTCGTCGGGCTGATCGCGCCCCACGCCGTCCGGCTGGTGTGGGGCGTGGAGTACCGCGCCCTTCTGCCCATGGCCGTAATTGTCGGCGCCGGCTTCCTCATCCTGGCCGACCTGGTGGCCAGAACGGTGGTGAGCCCCACTGAGCTGCCCGTCGGGGTTGTGACCGCCTTCTGCGGCGCGCCCTTCTTCCTATACCTGCTACGGCGGCGGGTGGTCATGTAGGTAAAGTATGCTAAAGGTGCACGGCTTAAAATTCAGCTACAGAGGCTCTGCCGTACTCGACGGCCTCGACCTGGAAGTGGGGGAAGGGGAGATGGTGGGCCTCGTTGGTCCCAACGGCGCGGGCAAGACCACCCTGCTGAGGCTCATCACGGGGGTCTTGCGCCCCTCGGGAGGGCGAATACTCATGGACGGGGCCGACCTGGGGACGCTCAGTCCCTCCGAGAGGGCCAGGCTGGTCTCGGTCGTGCCCCAGAACCCGGAGCTGCCGCTCAGCTTCTCCGTTCTCGACCTGGTGCTGATGGGCAGAAACCCTCACCTGAAGCTCCTTCAGTGGGAGGGACGCGGCGACATGGAGGTCGCTACGCGCGCGATGGAGGTTACTGCGACGCAACACCTGGCCGGCAGGAGTCTGGACACCCTTTCCGGGGGCGAGCGGCAGCGGGCGGTGGTCGCCATGGCGCTGGCCCAGGAGGCCCCCTTTTTGCTACTGGACGAGCCCACCTCTAACCTCGACCTCGCCCACCAGACCAGGGTGATGGACATGGTAAGAGACGTTCAGAGACGCCGTGGTGGAGGCGTCCTCCTTGCGATGCACGACCTCACGCTGGCCGCCCAATACTGCACTCGCCTCATCTTGCTGGCAGATGGCCGGTGCTACGCCGAGGGCCCTCCCGACGCGGTGCTGACGCGGGAGAATATCGCCGGTGTCTACGGGGCAGAGGTCTACGTTCTGTCCCACCCCCAGGGAGGCACGCCGGTGGTGCTGCCCGTGTCGGGGAGGGGGGATGGGGTTTAGCGGCTGGGGTGTGGCTTGACACCCCGGTAAGGCGTGAATATGATGGCGACACTCCAGCGGCGGCTCCTATCTGGGTCCAACGAGCACAATCGGGAAGCACCAGCTGGCAGGCCCGTCGCCAGGTGGACGGGTCGGGGGGTGATACGTATATGGGGTTCTGGTTCATTCCCATCAGGGTCCCCACAGAGGAGATTCACGTTCAGGCAGACCGGCGCCTGGCTTTCCAGGTCCTGACGGCGTGGGGCGCCGCAGGCCCAGATGGTAAGCGGACTTCCAAGGTGCTGGAGAAGAGCGGGGACCGGCTGCTCGTCGAGTTTCACACGTCGGTAAACATGATTTTCGGCCTCAAGACGGTCCAGCGGACTGTCGAGTGGGTGACGCTCGACGAGCCTGGGCACATCGACTTCGAGGGGGTCCAGGGCCCGCTGCCCGTGCTTCTGTGCCGATGGTCGCTGGAGGAGTGGGGGGACTGCCTCCGGTTCAAGTACGACGCGACCGTAGCTCTGCACGGCTCGATCCTCGGCTGGATCTTCGGCATCCTCTACGTCCGGCCTACCCTGAGGCGCATGATGCGAGAGCACCTGGCAGAGCTGAAAGAGACCATCGAGGCGCGCGCGGCGCGCAGCAGGATGTTCCCCCAGAAGCCCTGCCCGGTGGAGGAGGGCGGCACCCACGCCGCCGAAGAGGCTCGAGTCGCCTGAGCCACCCCCGAGCCCACCATCGGCGCGCCGGCTCCGGTGCTATGGCCTCCGCGCCGGGCGGGCCCTGACCAGGAGGGCCTCCAGGCCCCGGCGGCCGATTACACCCATAGGCTGCGCCAATGGACGTCTTCATGACGGGAGTAGCCGTGGCCCTGGCGGCCTACCTCGCGGGCTCGGTGTCCACCGCCTATCTCCTGACCCGCATGGTCAGTGGGATCGACATCCGGACGGTAGGGAGTCGAAACCCGGGCGCGGTAAATGTCTTCCGTGAGGTCGGGAGCTGGGCGGGGATTGCGGTTCTGGCGGTGGACGCGTTCAAGGGGGCCGCGGTCATCCTGGTCGTCCTGGTACTGGACCTGGGCGACTACGCAATGTTTGCCGGGGCCATGGCCGTTCTCATCGGCCATAACTGGCCCGTGTTCCTGGGATTCCGGGGCGGTAAGGGGGTCGCCACCATCTTCGGCCTCTCGCTGGCCGTTCTGCCCCTGTTGACCATGCTTTCGGCGGCACTCGCCCTGGCATTCGGCCTCGCCACTCGAAACGTCATTTTCGGTATCTCGGTCGGCGTTGTCGCCATAAACGTCTTCACCGTCTACACGGGAGGTATCTTCAAAAAGTGTGTAAACAGTCAGGCGGTGTACCCTCTCTCTGAACAACACGGGCTCGAGGCCCAAGAGAGGAGATAGACCGCCCATGAGGAAGGAAAGCACTGAGAGTAGGTCGGAGTCAAGGCCGGAGTGGGAGCAGTTGGAGGATTGGGTGCGAAGCCAGGTCCAGAGGCTGATCCAGGAGTTGCTGGAGGAGGAGGTGACGGCGTTTCTGGGAAGGGCGAAGTCGGCGCTCAGATCCGACTCGGACTCAGATACCGGCTATCGGAACGGATACGGCAGAGCCCGGAGGCTTACGCTGAGTTCGGGAACGATACAGCTGAGGCGGCCGCGAGTCCGCGATACCGAGGAGCAGTTCGAGAGCCGGCTGCTGCCGCTGTTCGTCAACAGGACCGGGAAGGTTGCTGAGTTGATCCCCGAGCTGTACCTGCACGGTCTATCCGAAGGCGACTTCGATCTGGCTTTGCGGGGGCTGCTGGGAGAGGACGCACCGGTATCGGCGAGCACGGTGGCCCGGTTGAAGGATAAGTGGAACGATGAGCTTGCCCAATGGCGCAGCCGGCCCCTCGATGACCTGGAAGTGGTCTACATGTGGGTGGATGGAGTCTACGTCAAGGCTGGTCTTGAGAAGGAGAAGGCGGCGGTACTGGTGGTGATGGCGGCCCTGAGCGACGGGAGCAAGGTGGTGGTGAGCGCTGTTCCCGGATACAGGGAGTCCACAGAGAACTGGTCCGAGGTGCTCAGGGACATCAAGCGCCGGGGCTTGAGCTGCCCGAGGCTGGTGGTTGGAGACGGACACCTGGGCATCTGGGGAGCTCTGCGCAACGTCTATCCGCAGGCGGCAGAGCAACGCTGCTGGAACCACAAGATCGTAAACGTGCTCGCCAAGCTTCCAAAGCGACAACAGGACCAGGCCAAGCTCATGCTGCGTACTATCCCCTACGCGCCGACTCGGACAGAGGCTGAGCGGCTCAGGACGGTGTTCACCAGGTGGTGCGGCGACCATTCCTACGAGGCGGCCTCAGAGGCCTTGGAGCGGGACTGGGACCGCATGGTCACCTTCTATGACTTCCCAAAGGAGCACTGGGGGCACCTTCGCACGACGAACCCGGTAGAATCACCCTTCGCGGCCCTCAGGCTTCGGACCGATGCCGCCAAGCGCTACAAGAGGGTCGATCGGGCGATAGCGGTGATCTGGAAAATGTTGATGGTCGCCGAACAGCGCTTCAGGCGTCTGAAGGCCCCTGAGTTGATCGAAGACGTCTATCTCGGTGCACAGTATGCGGATGGAATCGCCATTGAATCAACGGCTGAGAAGGTCGCCGCCTGATGTCGTTTACACACCTATTGACGTAACCTCCTACACGGAGCAGGGCGCGACTCAGATCAGCCTTTGCCTTGCCCTGTCGGCCGTGGTCGTCGCCACGCACTTTGCGCTGGCCTACAGGGAGGTACTGGCGTCCGTGCGAGCGAAAGGGGTATGGGGCCTGTTCGACGTGGAGTGATGGCGACGACAACTGTGTCGAGAAGGCCCCCTCGCAGGAGTTCTGACGCGGCTGGCATTTCGTCCTAAAGGGGTCCTTGGCGGAGGTATTGCAACACCCCCGATACCCCCGGCACGGCGGTGAGGAGGACGACCGGAATCAGGGCCTGGAACAATGAAGGCAAAAACGATCATGGTGCAGGGCACCGGGTCATCTGTAGGCAAGAGCGTGCTGGTTACCGCGCTGTGCCGCATCCTGCGGCAGGACGGCTACTCCGTCGCACCCTTCAAGGCCCAGAACATGTCCCTCAACTCCTATGTCACCCCTGATGGGGCAGAGATCGGCCGTGCCCAGGCGGTGCAGGCGGAGGCCGCGATGGTCGTGCCGACTGCAGAGATGAACCCCATACTGCTCAAGCCCGAGGTCGACTATCGGTCCCAGCTCATCGTACTAGGCAGGCCCAAGGGCCGGCTCGAGTCACGCAACTTCAACAAGCGCAAGGAGGACCTCTGGGAGATCGTTACGGAGTCTCTTGACAAGGTGCGCTCCGAGTTCGAGGTGGTGGTCATCGAGGGCGCGGGGAGCCCGGCCGAGATCAACCTCAGGCGGGGAGACATCGTGAACATGGAGGTGGCCCTTTACGTCGGGGCGCCCGTGCTGCTCGTCGGCGATATCGACAGGGGCGGAGTCTTCGCCTCACTCTACGGCACCATGATGCTCCTTTCGCCGGAGGAGAGGGAGCTGGTGCGGGGCACCGTGATAAACAAGTTTCGAGGCGACGTCTCCATACTGCGCCCTGGCTTACGCGACCTGGAGACCCTTACCGGGGTGCCCGTGCTGGGCGTGGTGCCATACTTCAGGGACATATACGTGCCCGAGGAGGACTCTCCGGCGGGGCGACCCTACATTGCCGATTCAGCCGGCGCCGTGCTCGACGTGGTCGTCGTTGCTCTTCCGCACATCGCCAACTTCGATGACTTCGACCCGCTGGCCCGTGAGCCGGGGGTGGGACTCCGCTACGTCCGCACGCGAAATGAGCTGGGCTCACCGGACCTGGTGATCATACCCGGCACCAAGACCACCGTTGCCGACCTGCGCCAACTCCGCGATAGCGGGCTGGCCGTGGAGCTTGAGCGGTTGGCCAGAGAGGGCGCTGCGTTCATAGGTATATGTGGCGGTTACCAGATGCTGGGGCGCCGAATCCTGGACCCTGACCGTGTCGAGGACGACTGCGATGAGGTGGCAGGCCTGGGCCTGCTGCCGGTGGTCACCCGCTTCGAGAGTAGCAAGCAGACCTACCAGGTGTCGGGCTCGGTGTCTGTCGGGTGTGGCCTGCTAAGCGGATTGGTGGGGGCACCCGGCTTTGCACAATAAAGCGCGTCTGCACAAAAACTCAGGTTCCTGCACAAAAAAAGATCGGGCCGTTATCGGAGCGCTCTATCGACCAAGTTCGTGGGATCGGTTGCTGGCTTTGTCCGGTCGGCTATGCCTGGATACGTTAGGGCGACGACGGTTCGCCCTGCCTTGGCCCTGAATGTCCTGCTTCGCATTGGCGCAGTGTGGGCACAGGAACTCGGGAACTCCCCGCGCCCTCCGCTGTCCTGAAGATGCTCCAATCATAGCGCCGTCTGCGCCAAGGTTCAAACCCGGCGTTCAACTGGCATAAGCCTCCTCAGCCACTCTACTCAGTATCCCCCGCCATTCTCGCGCCCTTTCACTCGTTAGTTCCATCACGGCACGTTCAAGAAACGAGCCACGTTGACGATCGTCATCAAAGTCGTAAACGGTATACTTCAGATCGGGACTATGCTCACGGATCAATTTGGCAGCCTGACAAGCCCCGTCGTTATTCTCTCCCGTGTTAATCACGACTCTGAGTTCGTCATCAGGTCGTAAGTACCGTGTGTCCAACGCGAGACTTGAGACTCGATGGGCCTTTACGAGAGGGTTCTTGATGTCCAGATCCGCAGCGAGAGTGAATACATTCTGATGTCGACGTCCAACTGCCAGTTTCCAATGGAAGTCTGCTGGCCACTGTTGGACAGCCACTCCGGGGATATGACTTGTCCGTTCTACGTATCGGTCGATCCCTTCCTTTTCGTAGTGGGCCTTTATGCGACTACTAAGCCGTCGTCCAAGCGTCCGACTTCTCGATTGTCGCCTTTCCAAGTGTGGCGAGGCAGTCAGCAGCGTTAGCACGACTCTAGCAAAAGTCGGCAGTGTGTCGAAAAGTTCGTTCAATGGACAACTCGTGCGTACTAGACCGAAATCGTAGTCAACTACTAGATTGTTGCTTCGTGCCAATGCCGACAGCAGCTTTATTCCAGGTGTATCGTCCTCATCTTGACCCAACGAAAATAGGAGGCCTGCCACCGCACCTTTGTCATTCACCGTTACTTGATTGTCGTGGTATCCAATGGAGAACGACAGTGGATCGCCATGTTGATCGCCGAATGGAGCCTTGAATTCCCATCGATTCTCGCCGACCGTAGTAAGAGCCACTCCACAGTCGAACGCCTCCGACACGACACGCCGTAACTCTACGGGGATTCTTTCATTGGTCATCATCTATCACCTAGATAAGTTTGAATCCCGTTTAGGATGGAAATATCCATCCTGTCGCAAAAATACAGTAGCCCGTCCACCAACGATTCTATCGTGGTTTCCAATCCGTAGGCATACGAGTACCCGTTCTGTGATAACGGGTATTTCCGCGATGGAAAGTGCATATGAGCTCCCTCAACCAATTTCCTGTCAGGGTTGTGATGGCCGTCATGGGTATGTAGCTTTCGTAGTGTGCGGTCTTGGTGCTTCAATTCGATGGCTACATCACCCCCTGAATTACTGTAGCCGATCAGCCACATGGTTAACCCTTGTCGTCCAAACACCTCCAGCTTCACGTTGTTTGGAGGTCGAAAGCGGTGTCGGGTTCGTTGTGACCCTGGCGACAATACGATCGCCTCTAGGTGAGGTTGGTGGACCAATCTTTCGATACTGGGCACCTCACTGTCATCGTCGGGGAGATACCGCTCGACGTTACACGTCATGGAGACTCCCTGCTGATTGACAGAGAGCCTCTTCAGAGCTGCCAGACAGCCAAGAACTAGCCCGTCCTGTCTTGGATGATGAGAACTCGGTCTCTTGTCCCGCCATTCGGCCGAGTTGTGTGAACTCTACCGATTGTCTTCTGTGCTCTCCGTCTCTGTCAAGGTCGGCCAGAGAGGTGCCCGAGAATTAGAGATCCGAGGCCGGGGCCGGTGGCGCTAGACGTTGCCGCCGGCCGACCCTTTGGGCTGATACGTTCGACGCTTAGGGATGTGCTTCCGGTGTACGAGGTCAGCCAGCGCCGCAGTCAGCAGCTTCTGAGCTCTCGGCGTGCGCTCTCCCGCGAGCCACTTCTCGACCGCGCTGGTCGACATCCCAATGGCCCGCGCGATGGCCGGTACGGTCCAGCCGCGTTCCTTGAGCTCCCGCAGTTTCAGTTGCACGTCGTTCATGCCGTTAGGGTACCGCACGTTGTACGGGGTTGTCAATACGAAACGCGCTTGTCACACCCCCCAATGTGTGGTATACTAGATATACCAACTCAAAGGGAGATATCGAATGGAAGCGCGGCAGCAGCGGGGATTGGAAATAGCAGCCAGGGCCAGTATTCGCAGGAAAGACGATAGCTGGATAGTTCCGTCACAGGGTCGGAAGGGCGACCGCTACACGGTCATTCCGGGCTTCAGTTGCTCGTGTCCCGACCACGAGACGCGGCAGGTCAAGTGCAAGCACCTGTGGGCTGTCGAATACGTGATAGAACGCGAGACCGACGAGGACGGGGTGGTCACGGAGACCGAAGCGATGCGAGTCACAGCAGTCAAGCGGACGACCTACGGGCAGGACTGGCCCGCATACAACGCGGCCCAGACGGAAGAGAAAGCGCGCTTCGTGGAGCTGCTTTCCGACCTGTGCCGCAGCGTCCCCGATACCACTTATCAGGGGCGCGGCCGGCCGACCCTGCCGCTGTCGGACATGCTCTTCGCGTGCGCCTACAAGGTCTACACGGGGTTCTCGTCGCGGCGCTTCACCAGCGACCTACGGGCCGCCAAGGCGTCCGGGCAGGTCACGAACGCGCCGCACTTCAACTCGGTCACCAACTACCTAGCCGACCCCAGGCTCACGCCGCTGCTCAAGCAACTGGTCTCCCTGAGTAGCATGCCCCTCAAGGCCATCGAGACCGAGTTCGCCATCGACTCGTCCGGCTTCACCACCTCTCGCTTCATCCGATGGTTCAACAAGAAACACGGACGGGAGATCGACAACCGCGAGTGGGTCAAGGTCCATCTGGTGTGCGGCGTCAAGACCCACATCGTGACCAGCGTGGATATCAGCGGATGGGAGGCCCATGACACGACCTACTTTGCGCCGCTGGTAGAGGAAACCGCCCGGCACTTCAGGATGGCGGAGATCACGGCCGACAAAGCCTACCTGAGCCATCGGAACACCGCCATCGCCGAGTCGGTCGACGCGGTGCCCTTCATTCCGTTCAAAAGCAACACCGTCCCGACGGCCGAAGACACCGCGTGGGGCCGAATGTACCATTACTTTAGGTGATTATCCCTTGACGTCACGTACTCTATCTGATATCATAGGTGCATGAAGAAGTACACAATCAAAGAGTTTGACGTCCAATTCTCCACCGATGACGCCTGCTTGGACTTCCTTAAAGCCGCCCGCTGGCCCGATGGCATCACCTGCTTCACCTGCCAGAAGGTCACTCCCCACTACCGCATCACGGGCCGGAAGGTCTACAGTTGCGAATTCTGCGGGTCCCAGGTCTCCCCCACCGCCGACACCATCTTCCACAAGTCCTCGACTTCGCTCCGGTCCTGGTTCCACGCCATGTTCCTCATGGCTTCCACCAGGACGGGCATATCCGCCAAGCAGCTTGAACGGGAGATCGGCGTCACCTACAAGACCGCATGGCGGATGTTCAAGCAAATCCGCCAACTCATGGCCCAGGATGGTATCACCCTCTTCGGCGAGGTCGAGGTTGACGAGACCTACATCGGGGGCAAGCGGCCAGGGAAGCGGGGCCGGGGAGCCGCCGGCAAGACCATCGTCGCTGGCATGGTGGAACGCGGCGGGCAGGCCGTGGTCAAGGTGGTCCCCGACGTGAAGGCCAAGACCTTGCTTCCCATGATTCTGGAGCACGTCCCAGCCGGTCAGACCGTCTACACCGACGAGATGTTCAGTTACAACCGGCTTTCCAGCCTGGGCTATATGCACGATACGGTCCGGCACTCGGCCAAGCAGTACGTCGCCGGACGGGTCCACACCAACAATATCGAAGGGATGTGGAGCAACGTCAAGCGGGGGATTGACGGTGTGAACCACGCGGTCAGCCCCAAATACCTGCAAGGCTACCTAGACGCCTACGTGTACAGGTTCAACCATCGGAGCGACTCGGAACCGATGTTTGTTCAGCTTCTGGAGCGGGCTTCTTCGGTATAGGCTGGGCCGACTTGGTCAACAGCCGCTCAAAGGCCTTCTTGGTCAGATGCCAATTGTCCCCCGCCTTCTTGGTGGCTTTAGGCATATACCGACCTCCTTCCCCTGCAAGTGGGCCATAAGGTACTCCTGGGGCCGGTCCCCCCCCTTGATTCGGAGTCATTGGTCTTCCTCCATCAACTCAATCAACAGTGGCAATTGTCTCACCTGACGGTGTTCGATAATCTTAACCACTTCATACTCCGTCAAAAGGCCACTGTTGGTTCTCCATTGGACTGTGCGCATTTCACATACCAATATATCTTTCTTGGAGAACGAGACTGCGCCTTCGTCAATCTGTTCCAAGAATTGCACATCGCTGATAGTTACTGAGAATACGTTATTTCCGTCAGACAGCCTCCACTTGTTGTCCTCCTTGAAGACCACGCTGACTATCGATAATGCACGTCTCGACATTTCGTCGACTATTTTTTCCCTAGAATCAGGTACTGCAAACGCAGGAACATCACTCTCAGTGACTTCTTGTACGGTACGGCCTTTTTCGCGGAATGAGAATTTGTCGATGCCAGGTTCATTTAGGGGCTTTACCATATCCTCAATGTTGCGGCGAATGCTAGTCTCCCTATACAGTCGTAGCAGTCTTAGCCCGAATCCACCGAAGGACACCGATGGACGGCGTGAGGAAAGCGGAAGGGGGGTGAGGGAGCTACAGGGGAAATAGCCTGGGTTCCATTTGGGGTAGGGAGGTCGGCGGACGGTCTTCATCGCCGCACAGGGGCCCCTATGGCCGTCTGCGGGAGCTGCGATGCGCGGGATGGCGAGAGAATACGCAGCAGGGAACTCTCTCGGACCGGGCTGGCACGAGTCTGCGGGGATCTTCGGTTGTCCGGTGGGTGGGTCGGTCGCCGACGGTGCCGTCAGGCCGGGAGTGGAATGGCTCGCAGCCGGGCCAAGGCGCGGCTGAACTTCTCAGCCCAAGGCCAGCGATCCGGAAGATGCAGGGTCAACCGGCGTACCGAGCGGGTGAGCCGTCCGGCCAGGGAGAAGAACCGCCGCCGGAGGGTCTTGGTGGTGGCTATCCGCTCTCCCAGACCGATCCGCGCCGTCCAGCGGGCCAGGTTGTGGGCCATCGTCTGGACGGCCAACCAGGCGCCGTTGGCGGCGAAGCGGCCCGAGGGGAGATGGTTCAGCCCGACGCCGTACTTGAGGTCGCGTATGGCATTCTCGATCTCGGCGTGGCGGCGATGGTCAGCCTCCAGTTCGAGCAACTCCCCGTCCCGGTCGGTGATGAAGCCATGATAGCTGTATTTGGCGAAGAGGGCCAGTTGGGAACCGGGCGTCGGCTTCACCCGCCGGACGATGAGCCGTACCGGCGCGGCGTCCGCCTCGGCCTGGAAGGGGGTGCAGGTGGTCTCGGCCACATCGGCGGCGCCGTCCATCCAGTAAGGAATCGGCGTCCAGGCATCTTCGGGTATCGCCTCGATGAGATTGTGCAGGCTTTTGTGCTGGCGGATGGTGATGGAGAAGCGGACATCCATCTTGCGGCAGACGGATACCACGCCATGAGTGTAGAACCCGCTGTCGGCCCGTAGCGTGAGTCGTCCGTTGGCCCCGGCGTAGCGCACCCGTCCCACCGTCTCCCGCAGGAAGTGGGCGGCGCCGCGGGCGGTGTTGGCCCGGCCCTCGCGCAGCCGGGACATCAGCACGTCTCCGGTGCCGGCGGCGATGGCCAGCAGCGGGTGGTAGCCCCGCTTGCCGGTATAGCCGTGGTGGCGGGCGCCCTCCTTGGCCAGTCCGTAGGTCTCGCAGATGGTGGAGTCCAGGTCAATGGTCAGGGGCCCGTCGCCGGGTCCCGCCCCGGCCTGCCAAGCCCGGGCCAGCAACTCGCGGCTCACCCGGTCGAGTTGACGGACGTGGCCCCACCGGAAGCTGCGCAGGAAGGTGCCCAGGGTGGATGGCGCCTTGACCGTGCCGCCCAGGGTGCAGGCCGTCCCCCCGGTGCGCAACACATCGGCGTCGTCAATGCAGTCGCCCCCAGCCAGCGCAGACGCCACCAGCGTCATCATCTTGTCGCTCGTGTTCGCCCGCCCCGGGGCATCGCCCAGGTCGAGGCGCTGCCGGACGAGTTCGGGCAGGCCGAGGTGCCGCGCCAGGGTGGCCGGAAGGAGCAGCCCGGCATTGGCCACCAAGCGGCGGTCGTCGAAGGTGATTTGGATCCGGTCGGGGTGGTTGCGTGGCAGCATCTACTGGGTGCTCCTTTTCCGGGGCCGTTTTTTTGCTACAAAACCATTATCCCAGAAGCACAGGAGCACCTTCTTGCCGCCTCAGGACGCTAACCCGACGCCCTCCTTCGGTGGATTCGGGCTTAGAGGGACATCATAAGTCTCATCATCGACGGTGAACTTGTAGAGTTCAGTGTTGATCTTCTCAACATGCGGGAGGTTACGTCAATAGGTGTGTAAACGACATCAGGCGGCGACCTTCTCAGCCGTTGATTCAATGGCGATTCCATCCGCATACTGTGCACCGAGATAGACGTCTTCGATCAACTCAGGGGCCTTCAGACGCCTGAAGCGCTGTTCGGCGACCATCAACATTTTCCAGATCACCGCTATCGCCCGATCGACCCTCTTGTAGCGCTTGGCGGCATCGGTCCGAAGCCTGAGGGCCGCGAAGGGTGATTCTACCGGGTTCGTCGTGCGAAGGTGCCCCCAGTGCTCCTTTGGGAAGTCATAGAAGGTGACCATGCGGTCCCAGTCCCGCTCCAAGGCCTCTGAGGCCGCCTCGTAGGAATGGTCGCCGCACCACCTGGTGAACACCGTCCTGAGCCGCTCAGCCTCTGTCCGAGTCGGCGCGTAGGGGATAGTACGCAGCATGAGCTTGGCCTGGTCCTGTCGTCGCTTTGGAAGCTTGGCGAGCACGTTTACGATCTTGTGGTTCCAGCAGCGTTGCTCTGCCGCCTGCGGATAGACGTTGCGCAGAGCTCCCCAGATGCCCAGGTGTCCGTCTCCAACCACCAGCCTCGGGCAGCTCAAGCCCCGGCGCTTGATGTCCCTGAGCACCTCGGACCAGTTCTCTGTGGACTCCCTGTATCCGGGAACAGCGCTCACCACCACCTTGCTCCCGTCGCTCAGGGCCGCCATCACCACCAGTACCGCCGCCTTCTCCTTCTCAAGACCAGCCTTGACGTAGACTCCATCCACCCACATGTAGACCACTTCCAGGTCATCGAGGGGCCGGCTGCGCCATTGGGCAAGCTCATCGTTCCACTTATCCTTCAACCGGGCCACCGTGCTCGCCGATACCGGTGCGTCCTCTCCCAGCAGCCCCCGCAAAGCCAGATCGAAGTCGCCTTCGGATAGACCGTGCAGGTACAGCTCGGGGATCAACTCAGCAACCTTCCTGGTCCTGTTGACGAACAGCGGCAGCAGCCGGCTCTCGAACTGCTCCTCGGTATCGCGGACTCGCGGCCGCCTCAGCTGTATCGTTCCCGAACTCAGCGTAAGCCTCCGAGCTCTGCCGTATCCGTTCCGATAGCCGGTATCGTTGTCCGAGTCGGATCTGAGCGCCGACTTCGCCCTTCCCAGAAACGCCGTCACCTCCTCCTCCAGCAACTCCTGGATCAGCCTCTGGACCTGGCTTCGCACCCAATCCTCCAACTGCTCCCACTCCGGCCTTGACTCCGACCTACTCTCAGTGCTTTCCTTCCTCATGGGCGGTCTATCTCCTCTCTTGGGCCTCGAGCCCGTGTTGTTCAGAGAGAGGGCACACCGCCTGACTGTTTACACACTTTTTGAAGATACCTCACATGCGGAGTCCGACCCCTCAAGGTTTTAATCAACCAGATTATGCCAGCCGTAGCAGTGACACTTCCACCAATCAGTAATTCTTTCAGGTCAGCAGCAGTCGAAATGAAGTCGCCTACTCCTGCTTGCAAGGTGTTTGTTGCGCCGACGTTTTGTATGACCTCAAAGGCAATTTCAAACGAGCCAGGGGAGGTGGCCTGCACATTAACGCTAATGGAGGCGTGGTCGCCATTGGCTATGTGATTGGCTTCATCAAAGAAACTACCAACCGCCATCAAAGCGGGTGCCAGGTCCCGGACATTCATGGAACCGTCCGCAAGGGATGGCCCCTCATATACTGCATTGAGATGAGCTTGTGTACTGTTAGGAGCGGTCACTACGGAGCCGATATTAACACATCTCAAGGCTTGCCACGCCTTAGCCTGTATCCACGTCAAGTGCCTAATCCCCGACAACTCAAACCCTCCATGCTACGTGACGTTAGGGGATAGTCGCCTTACTTTATGCTGAACCGGCAGGACTTCCTCGACCACTACCACAGGCGGTCGAACGCCGAGACGGTGTTCTCGATGATCAAGGGGAAGTTCGGCGATGCCGTCCGGTCGAAGCGGGACACCGCGATGGTCAACGAGGCCTTGGCGAAGGTGCTGTGCCACAATGTCTGCGTCGTGATTCAGGCGACGCACGAGCTGGGAATCAGCCCGACTTTTTGTGCACAGACCGCTCCTGCACAAGAAGTCGCCTAGAATCGGCCTTTATTGTGCAAAGCCGGGGGCACCCATTGAAGGCTACGAGATTCACATGGGTGCCACCACCGTTGACGCCTCGGGACGCCCCGACGCATCCTTGTCGGGTCGAGAAGCCGTTGTCCACCCCTTTCGCCTCTCCAGGGCATCGGCGGGCGACGTCCACCACGGCGATGGGAGCATCACCGAAGATGGTTGGATCATGGGCACGTATCTCCACGGCATGTTTCACAATCGAGAGCTGCGCCGAAACATATTGAAAAGCATAGCCGCCCGCAAGGGCGTTTCGCTGCCTTTGGGCGGCCGGGACTTCTCTCAGACCGCGGAGTACGACAAGCTGGCGGGCGTGGTGCGTACGAGTCTCGACATGGATGAGCTGTACCGGGTGGCGGGGCTCGCCGTCGAGTGATGCTGGGCGGGAAGGCGCGCACTTGTCCGGGCGCGTGGCCGGCCTCCGAGATAACAGGACTTGAGTCACCCGCTGCTGGCCCTAGTGCCGGGAAGAGACCCGATAAGGCGACAGCCCGAGGCGGGTAAGAGCACCCGTGGGTCGCCTCCAATTCAGCCCTGGCGCGCGGCTGGTCAAGACTGTATAATCCTAAGTGGATGATGAAATACGCAATGGTGGTGACGTAGCAGTGGGCGAGTTCTTCGCTTTGTCGCCGGTCCTTCTGTCGTCGATGGTCGTCGCGTACATATTGGGGGCCTTGCCTCTGGCCGACCAGATAAGCCGCTGGCATGGGATCGACATATTCTCGACGGGGTCGGGGCTTGCTGGCGCGTCAAACGTGCTCAAGTCGGTGGGAAAGCTCCCGGCATTGCTTGTGATCCTCGGCGACATGGGGAAAGGAGCCCTTGCGCTTATTGTTGCGGGGCTGCTGGGCGTTGACGGCGGCCTCATCATGCTTCCCCTGGCCGCCGCGGTCGTCGGCCACTGGCGGTCCGCATTTAGCGGCTTTCGGGGGGGGGACGGGATGGCCGTGTTAGGAGGCGCAGGCATCCCGCTATTTGCCACGGTGGGCTTGATAGGCATCGTGGTGGCCATGGTGGTGGCACTGGGCGCCCAAAGGCTCCCATACTCGTCGCTCCTTGGCATCGTGTTTGGCTACGCCACCATCGTGGGGCTGAGCGTCAGCTTCGATGGAGCGACAATCTTGGCTCTCGGGTACGGTGGGATGGCCGGCCTGGTGCTGGCCTACGCTCTTGTGGGCCATCGGCGGCGGCGGCAAGTCGTCCAATGGGATTATGATTCGAACGAGCCGCTGGACGATGAGTGGGACGACCTTGAGGAAGCGGATGGGACCGCCGAGCAGTCAGAGGTCCGGTAACGGGCCGGCAGCCGTGGCGACGGCACTCCCAGGCGGGTGAGTTCGCTCCGGCGGGATGCGAGCTACTCGGCCCTTTCTTCGGCCGATCGGCACACTAGGCTAATGAGACGCAAGTAGTGGTCCTCACCACGCCGGTCTGAGAGTGGATCTCATCGGTGACGGTGTTGCTGATTTCGTCCACGTCACGCCCTTCCAACACGGCTATGACGTCGTACGGCCCGGTGACCCTGGCAACGTCCCGGATTCCCTCGCGCTCCTGCAAGGAGTTGACCAGGTTCCGCGATTGTCCTGCCACCATCTCGATCAATACGTAAGCACGGACCACCGAACACCTCCCTGATCCCACCCCGTCGACCCGCCCCCTGTTAGATGGGGAATCCTTGTCCCACCGTCTGGCCAGGCCGCGCTGCCTTCGAGCCCACAACTTCACCCCCCCCCAGTGGCCCGGCCACGAGATAGGATACAATCTCGTGCCGCCCAGGGCAAGCGGAATCCACCGCGGTAGCCCCACGCTGGCTAGAGCCGCGAGGTCTTTCTAATGGGAACTACCGGCAAACAGACACGCCCGCCCGCCTGCCAAGGCCCCTGGTGGCCGACCCTGAGATGGGACGCCGTTAGCCGCATCTAGACCAATGCCTGCGGGCATCGCGGCTGTGAGGCGGCCGGCGCTATAATGGGGGGTGATAGGACCGCGACGGCGCAGCACGGGGACGGGCTGTACCTGCGTTGATCAGCCCGGCGGCCGGGAGGTGTATGCCATGACGGTGATGAAGGGAAAACGCGCCCTGATGGAGATGCTTCGCGCCGAGGGCGTGGAGTATATCTTCGGGAACCCGGGTACTACCGAGAGTCCGATCATGGACGAGCTGGAGAATTACCCGGACCTGAAGTACGTCCTAGTCACACAGGAGGGCGTTGCCATGGGCATGGCCGACGCCTACGCTCGGGCCACCGGCCGGCCATCCTTTGTCAACCTCCATATCGAGACCGGACTGGCCAACGGCATAAGCCTCCTTCACAACGCCTATGATGGCGGAACGCCGATGGTGCTTACCGCCGGTAACAAGGACATCCGCGAGCTCGCCCAGGGGCGCACCGATCTGGCCGAGATGGTGCGGCTGTTCACCAAGTGGACCGCCGAGGTAACTCACCCTGAACAGGTCCCTGGAGTAGTGCGCCGCGCCTTCAACGAGGCCAAGACGCCGCCCACCGGTCCGACCTTCGTCGCACTCTCCGCCAACGCCCTGGACCACGAGGCGGATGTTGAGATTGAGCCCTCCAGCAGAGGGTACTTTCGGACCGCTCCGGACCGTCGAGCCATTGAGGATGCGGTCCGTCTTCTGGCGAACGCCTCCTCGCCGGTGGTGATAGTGGGCGACAGGGTGGGCGAGTCGGGGGCAACCGCTGAGGCGGTACGGGTGGCGGAGCTGCTGGGCGCCGGCGTCTACGCCTCGCAGTACTCTGCTGTCAATTTTCCGACGAACCATCCACATTTCAAAGGATCACTAAGGCTGGGGTTCCCCGGGTCGAAGGAGCTGCTGTCGTCGGCCGACGTGGTACTGATGGCGGGTAGGCTGGCCACCGGCTACTACATGTTCTCGGAACCGACGCTGCGCTTCTTCGGCCAGGACACCAAGCTTATCCACCTGGACTCGGACCCCCGGGACGTGGGCAAGACCCAACCCACGGACGTGGGCATAATAGCCGATCCCAGGGTAGCGCTGGGTGAGTTCGCCGACGCGCTGGACACGGGCATGTCGGGCGCGGATACGGAGGCGGCTAAAGGCCGTTCGGTGGCCTTGGCGGCTGAAAAGGAGGCGAGCCGCGCGGCGTGGCGGCGGCGGGTGAAGGAGCGATGGGATACAAGGCCGATGTCCCCCGAGCGAATGATGGTCGAGATCGCCGGTGCGCTTCCCCCCGATGTTATTATCGCCGACGATGCGGTGACGACACGGGAGGCCGTCTACCAGACGCTGGAGTTCGACGAGCCGGGAGGCATCTACGGCGCCCGGGGAGGCGCGCTGGGCTGGGGCATGGGTGGCGGCATGGGGGTAAAGCTGGCCCACCCGGAGCGTCCCGTCGTGGCGATTGTGGGAGACGGCAGCGCCATGATGACGGTGCAGGGGCTGTGGACCGCCGCAAACGAGGGCATACCCCTGGTCTACGTGGTCTGCAATAACGCTACGTATCGGGTCCTCAAAATCAACATGGACGTCTACAAGACCCAGGTACTGAGGCAGGACTCACCCTCCAGCCAGTACCTTGGCATGGACTTTCCCATCCCAATGAATACCGCCGGCATGGCTGAGGCCATGGGGGTTTTCGGAAGGAAGATCGAGGACCCGGCGGAGGTAGGGCCCGCGGTGCGCCATGCCCTGGATATGGGCAAGCCCGCCGTGCTGGACATCGTGATCGACGGCTCGGTGTAGGGAGGGGGTTGGGGTAGAGGGTAAGGGGTATGGGGGGGACTAGGGACTCTATGCGCCATATCTTGCATGCCGACTTCGACGCCTTCTACACTTCTGTGGAGCAGCTGGCCAACCCCAACCTGCGAGGCAAGCCCGTCGTCGTGGGCGGCAGCCCGGAGGGGAGGGGCGTGGTTGCTTCCGCCTCCTATGAGGCAAGGCGTTTTGGCGTCCGCTCGGCGATGCCGATGCGCACGGCCCTTCAGCGGTGTCCCAGGGCGATCAGGGTGGAGCCCCGTTTCGAGCGGTATCAGCAGGTATCACGCCAGGTCATGGCCATCTTCAGGGAGATCACGCCGCTCGTAGAGCCGCTCTCGCTGGACGAAGCCTACCTCGACGTGACCGAGCTGGTTGCGCCGGGACGTCCGCCCCGGCGTATTGCCGCCGACCTGAGACGACGGGTGGAGACGGAGCTTGGGCTGACCATCTCCGTGGGAGTAGCCACCAGCAAGTCGGTGGCCAAGATCGCATCCGAAATGGACAAGCCCGACGGCCTGACCGTTGTGCCGCCGGGCACAGAGCTCAGCTTCCTGGCGCCGCTGGAGGTGGACAAGCTCTGGGGAATCGGTCCAAAGACCGCGGCGCGCCTGGCCGTCGAGGGCATTCACACCATCGCCGACCTGGCGAACAAGCCGGATGTGTGGCTGGACGAGAGATTCGGTCGGAACGGGCGTCAGATGCGCCGGTTGGCGCTGGCGGAGGATGACCGGCCCGTGGTGGTGGAGCGAGACAGAAAATCCGTGAGCGCTGAGACGACCCTGGCGGAGGACAGCGGCGACCCCGAGGCGCTGCTCGAGCTATTGGACCTGCTAAGCCGGCGAGTGGGCCGCCACCTGGCGGGGAGGGGGATGGGTGGCCGTACCGTCAAGGTCAAGCTGCGCCTGGCCGACTTCACCACATTCATCCGCCAGACCACGCTCTCGGAGCCGGTCGAGTCGGCCGACGCCATCGCGGCGGCGGCGGAGGGGCTGTTACGGCGCGAGCTGCGGCCCGGCAGGCTGTTTCGTCTGGTCGGTGTGGGCGTGTCGGGTTTCGACCGCCCGGAGGCCGAGCCGCTCCAACGGCGGCTCGCGGGCTTCGAGTGAGCGGCCACGTCACCCCACCTCCGCCCCCACGAAATCGGGATACCCTTGCAGGAACTCGCGCGCACCGACGGCCACTCTCCCCTCGAGCTGTAGGCCGTGTACCTCCAAGATGCCGCCGCCCGTCACGATTCCCAGGCCGCCGCCTGGAAGCGACATCACCCGGCCCGGCGACGGGGCCGCTGCGACCTCCGGCCCTGCGGAGGTCGCCTCCCTGATCTTGAGGAGCTTGCCCTTCCACCGTGTGTAGGTGCCGGGCCAGGGGTGGTAGGCCAGGACCTGCCGGGCGATGCGCTTCGCGTCCAGCCCCCAGTCGATCTCGCCATCTTCCTTCGCGAGGCGATTGGTAAGGGTGGCCTGCGAGTCGTCCTGGGGTCGCGCCTTTTTCTTCCCGCTCGCCCACCGCGGCAGTATTCTGACAAGGAGCTCCGCGCCCATCTCGAACAGCCGCCCCGTCAGCTCCAGGGCGTTCTCTCTGGGCCCGATGGCGGTCTCACGGCTGCCCACGATGGGGCCGGTGTCCATGCCCTCGTCCAGCTTGATGATCGTGACGCCCGTGACAGCGTCGCCTTCCAGGATTGCCGTACTGACGGGGGACGGGCCGCGATGCCTGGGCAGGAGCGACGGATGCACGTTGAGGCAGCCGAGGGGAGGCAGGCCCAGTGTCTTCGCAGGGAGGAACAGACCGTATGCGGCGACCACCACGACATCGGGCGAAAGCGCCGCCAGCTCCTCCTGCACTCGGGTGGGACGCAGCGAGGGCGGCTGGAACACCGGAAGCCCTTTTTCCTGCGCGAACCGCTTGACGGGCGATGCCGACAGCCGTCTTCCCCGGGCTGCGGGCTTGTCCGGCCGCGTGTATATCCCGAGGACCTCCTGGCCCGCATCCAGCAGAGCGGACAGCACGGGAAGGGCGAGCTCCGGGGTCCCCATGAATACGGTCTTCAACTGGTTCTTGGCCTCCATCCCTCAGCAGACGATGGTACCACACGAGAAGGTCGCCCCCCCTTGACGCTGTATAGACCGGGGACATAGCTTACACATGTTCGGGGACATGGTGGACACCATAATAGGCATGACTTCATTACAAGGAGGTGGTCATGCCATGGAAGGAGATGTCCGTTATGTCTCAGAGGAGAGAGTTCGTGGAGCTGGCGCAGGCTGAAGGCACCAACAAAAGGGGCCTTTGCCGTCGCTTCGGGATCAGCCCTACGACTGGATACAAGTGGCTTGGGCGTTTCCGTGAAGGGAGCGAGGCAGGCCTGGTCGAGCTGCCGCGGCGGCCTCACTACTCGCCTGCACGTACCCCATCGCAGGTTGAGCAGGCGGTGCTGTCTGCCCGTGCGGCCCATCCGGCCTGGGGAGCTCGTAAGCTGCGACGGTGGCTTTTGGACCGCAGGGATGTGTTTGAGGCGGACATGCCGGCCCCCAGTACTATCACGGCGATCTTGCGTCGTCATGGCCGCATTGACCCCGCCGAGGGGCCCAAGCACCGTTCCTGGCAGCGATTTGAACACCAGGCACCCAACGACCTGGGGCAGATGGACTTCAAAGGCCACTTCCCCCTTACCCGAGGACGCTGCCACCCTCTGACTGTTCTGGACGATCACTCTCGGTTTGCCTTGGGGCTGCAGGCCTGCGGTAACGAGCAGGGAGAGATGGTGCAACAGCGCCTGACGGCTATCTTCCGGCGCTACGGCCTGCCCAACACAATGTTGATGGACAATGGCTCCCCGTGGGGCCATGACCAAGACCACCCCTACACACCTTTTACAGTCTGGCTGCTGAGGTTGGGCATCGGAGTCAGTCATGGACGCCCTTATCACCCTCAGACACAGGGAAAAGATGAGCGCTTCCACCGAACCATGACCGTTGAAGTGCTGCAGGGGAGCAGCTTCACTGATCTGGCGCACTGCCAGAGAGCCTTCGACCTGTGGCGGGACATCTACAACTTGGAGCGGCCCCATGACGCCCTTGACCTTGCTACTCCGGCCACCAAGTACCAAGTGAGCCAAAGACTGTTTCCCGAGGTCCTTCCACCCTTGGAGTACGAACCAACCGACCTGGTACGCCGTGTTCACGACAAAGGTAGGCTCCAGTTGTTTGGCCGTATCTTCAAGGTACCTAAGGCCTTCAAGGGCATGCCAGTGGCTATTCGGCCGACAACTGACGATGGAGTCTGGAACGTCTTCTTCGCCACTCATCAAATCGCCCAGCTTGACCTCAGGCACGATGCCTAACATACTCAAATGTGTCCACCATGTCTCCGAACACCCGTCCACCATGTGTCCGGTCCATACAGACGCAAGCGACATGGAAGGTGCGGCTTCGCTGGTGGGAGTAGCGACGTCCGGGCGGCGCCGGAAAGGGAACGAAAAAATAGTTTCGCGGCTGACGCTGTGATATGCTTTCCCAGCGCCGGGCCTGAAGCCCATAGGCCCCCGACCCAAAGGAGTGCCAACCATGCCGATCGTTGATCACAGCGCGGTCCCAGAGACGCCCTGGAGGCCCGACTATCGAAAGTGGGACCTTGCCGGTCCCAAGGACGGCGTCTCCAGCACCCTTTCCTACGCCATCCTCGGAGACGGCGCCGGAGCGCCCCTGCACTTTCACGAGGACGACGAGTTCATCGTTATCCTTGAAGGGACGCTGGAGGTGCGTCTGGGAGACGAGGTGCGCCGAGTAGGGGCGGACCACACGGTAGTTGTGCCCCCCAGGGTCCCTCACGGTTTCACCTCCGTCGGCCCGGGCAAGTCGAGGATAATGGGCTTCTTTCCGGTGCCCCATCCATTCGATCGAACGACCTACCTGGAGGGCACTCCTCCTCCGCGATCGTAATCGGGTGAGTACCGGGCGACGCCCACCTATGGGTGAGCTCGTGGCGTAGCCCCTACACGCGAGTACATCACCCTGAGAGTCAGCGGCGTCCCAACAAACCGCCCATGATCTGTCCCTGGTGCACATACGATAATGTTGCGTCGGCCAAGCTCTGCGGCGACTGCGGCCGTTCGCTCGGGTCCGACGCGGTATGCGACTCATGCGGCGTCCCCAACCCGCCGTCGAGTAGCTACTGCGACGCCTGCGGCGCGGAACTTGGCGGCTCAGGCCAGCCGGGACCGTCCTCGCCTCCAGCAGAGGATTCACCCCACCCTGAGCTAGCGCGCCCACGGCCAGAAACCCCCTCGATTGAGTGGGACACGCCGCCGGCGACATGGCAGATGTCGGGGGCGTATGCCAAGTCCTGGGTCGTGCGCCACAGGTGGGAGCTGCTGCTTGTGGCCCTTTGCACCAGCCTTGCGGCGTTCCTGCGCATTTACCGGCTGGCCGATCTTCCCCCCGGGCTCCACGGCGACGAGGCTTGGACCGGCCTGGACGCAATGCGAATCGTCGAAGAGGGGTGGATCGGCCCCTACGTAGGCAGCGCCCTCGGCCAGCCTACCGGCCCGCTCTACTTCACGGCGCTCATATTCAAGCTCGCCGACGCCTCGCTCTTCACCGTACGCCTCTCGATGGCGTTGTGGAGTGTGGCCACGGTCCCGCTGGCGTACCTTCTGTTCCGCATGGGATTCAGCCGCTGGGTGGCTGTCTTCGGCACGCTGGCTCTCACCTTCTCTTTCTGGAACATCCACTTCGGTCGCACCGCGTTCATGGTCATATCGATGCCGATGGTGTTGAGCCTGGCTGCGATAGCGACCTTCGGGGCGATGAGGTCGGCACGAAAATGGCCCTGGTTTGTGACAGGTCTGATACTGGGCATAGGGGTGTACACTTACAATGGCTACCCCCTGTTTCTTGCCGTGGCATCGGTCGTGCTGGCGGTCCACCTGGTGTTGCTCCGCAGCCAGTGGCGGCGGTATGTGCCGCGCTATTTGCTGCTGGCAGCCGGCACTGCCATAGCAGCGTTGCCCCTAATCGCTTTCGCGGTCGACTCGCGGGACTTCTACTTCAGTCACGCCCGCCAGCTTTCGGTGCTGCGGGACCCGAATTACGTGGCCGCACAGGGCGTTGGTGAGAAGCTCGACTTCTTTTCCCATCGGGCCTGGGACGCTGCCACCTTGCTGCTCCGGCACCCCGACGTAGACTACACCGACGCTACAGGAGGCAGAGGCGCCCTTGACCCCTATCTGGCCATGCTCGCCTACCTGGGGCTCGTGATTTCGCTGGCCAGGTGGCGAAGCCCTCCCCACCTACTGTCCGCGCTGGCGGTCGTTGCCGGGATGGGCATCATCGTGTTCGGCGCCGTAAACTGGGGCGATATGCGGCGAAGTCTTGTGGCCGTGCCCTTCGTGTACGGTCTGGCCGGTGTGGGTGCGTGGTGGTTGGTGACGTTGGGCCGACGCCTCTTTGGCGATGTGGGCCGGAGGGTAGCGATGGCGGGTGTAGCCGCTGGCCTGGTCGCCGCGATGGCCTGGAATACCTGGTCCTACTTTGGCAGCTTCGTTGGGCTTGAACGGACGAAGTGGGTGTACGTCAATGACCTGGTCGACAGCCTGGGGGCCGCCCATTCCTTCGACAGACCCGGGCAAATCTATTTCTACTCGGCCCGCTGGTCCTACGACTACGAGACGAGGCGCTTTCTCTATCCTCAGAGCCCGGGCGTGGACCGTTCGAGTGAGTTTGGCTCATTCACCCTGGAGCGGGTGGATTCCGGGCCGGTGACGTACCTGTTTCTGCCGCCCTACGATCGAGAGCTGGACAGATTGATGGAGCGCTATCCGGGCGGGACCGTGGTGCGGGAGTCTGAGCCGGGGGGTGCGGTGCGTTTCGCGGTGTATCATCTGCCCTAGCCCACGCACTGCCGGGCCGTCGCAATAGAAAGAGCCCTGAACATCTGTCAAGGGCTCCAAAAATCGAGCGTATTGGGCCTCTTCTAGTCGCCTGCGGCTACAGTGGCGGCGAGCCTCTCCCTGATGACGGCGCGCATCTCCTTGACCCGGGGGAGGTCTGCGTGCTTGTTTCCCTCGTCCTTTTTGTCAAATATCTTCTCGCCGTCCACGTGCACCTGCAGGATACCGCTCTCACCCGGTGTGAGCATGATCGCTACATCGCTACCGCCTTCTGCGAAAAACTCGGTGGCCATCCAGACCGCCTCTCCATGATACGCTCAAGGCACGCAGTAGGTAATCTCAACGTTGACCTTGCCGTCCAGGGCCATAAGACTCCCTCCTTGGGTTGTGGGGCCACCCGTCTGACATGGCCCATGACGGTCTGCGGGTCCTGCAGTGGGCCGACTGCCTCCGGTGCTGAGCCAAATCTAGCATACCGGTCATATGGTGTCAACGATGCGGGAAAGCGCCGAGCACGAGAGGGAGCGCCCCGCAGAGCGCCTAACGGTTGACTGCGGGCGGGCGTACGGGGATGCCAGCCCTTACCTCCGGATTCACCAGGGACATGGGCCACGTGCCGCTGAGAATCCTCGCCGCCTCCTCACCCAGCCTGCGCTCTGCGGAGGCCATCGCGAACACGGACGTCCCCGCCGAATGGGGCGACACTATCACGTTGTCCATCTTGAGCAGCGGGTTGTCGGCAGGCGTCGGCTCCCGCTCGAAAACGTCCAGCCCGGCTCCGGCGACCTCGGAGTTCTGGAGCGCCGCTATGAGCGCCTGCTCGTCCACGGTTGGGCCTCGGCAGGTGTTGATGAAGTACGCCGTCGGCTTCATCGCCTTGAAGAAGGAGGCGCCGATGAGCTTTCTCGTCTCGTCGTTGAGAGGGGTGTGCATCGAGACGAAGTCGGAGCGTGACGCAAGCTCGTCCAGGCTGGGGACCAGCTCTACCCTGTACTCCTTGGCGGTCCACGTGGGTACGTAAGGATCGTACGCGATGACCTGGAGACCGAAGACCTTGGCCCTCAGCGCGGTGGCGCGGCCGATGTTGCCGAGTCCCACGAGGCCCAGGACCTGGCCGTCGATGGGGGGAAGGTCGACGAGCTGGGCCCGCGACTCGGCTTCCCACCGTCCAGCCCTGACGAGGTCGTGGAGGACCGTCAGCTTCTTGGCACAGGCCAACAGCAGCATGATGGTGTGATTGGCGACCTCCTCGGTGCAGAATCCGGCGCAGTTCACGACCATGACTCCCTGTTCGGTGGCGGCGTTGTGGTCGATCTTATCGAAGCCGTGCCCGAGGCTGACGATGGCCTTAGCGCCGTCTATCTCCTCGATGACCTGTCTCGGCATGGGCACTCCAAAATCGACGATGACGTCCGCGCCCTTAATGGCCTCGATGGTCTCGCCGTTGCTGCCGCAGACGTGGACGCTTAGCTCGTAGTCAAGGCCGGCCAGCCCCTCTTCGACCAGCGCGACGTCCGTGCTGGACCTCATGATGTACGCGACCCTGTGCTGAGCCATTGTTTCCTCCTATTATGGTGGCTGGACCGTGCCAACGCCGCTCCACGCCGTTCCGCTACGAGTTGTAGCAGAGACCTGCGATGAAGGCCGGGGGGTTCGCCCTAGCGCCCCTCATAGTGAGCGAGTGGTTGCCCCTGGTGAAGATGCGTGCCCCTTGGCCCGGAGGTGGAGGGTTCGCACTTCGTTGAGATTCTCTCTCGCCGGAACCAGGGTACCGACGGCGGCCTCAATAGCCCGCTCACGCCGTCGACAGCACCCGCGGCAGCCTTGTCTCAGCCGTCAGATGCCGGTCGACTCCCCGGGCCGCATCGCGGCCCTCGGCCATCGCCCACACCACCAGCGACTGGCCTCGAGAGATGTCGCCGGCTGCGAAGATGCCGGGGATGCTGGTCATCTTGCTTTCGTCGGTCTTGACGTTTCCCCGCGCGTCCAGCTCCAGGCCCAGCTCTGCAATCATCCCGTCGTGCTCTGCATGCAGGAATCCCATGGCCAGGAGCACCAGGTCCGTCTTGATCTCGAACTCGCTCCCCGGTACCTCATGCATCGCGGGACGGCCGGAAGAGTCCGGTGGCCCCCACTCGATGCGAACGGCATGAAGCCTTTCGACGTGGCCGACGCTGCCCGAGAGCCTCTTGGTCAGGATGTTGTAGTCCCGAATCCCGCCCTCCTCGTGGGACGCCGACGACCTGAGGACCATTGGCCACTGTGGCCAGGGATTTTCGGCCCCCCTCTCCATGGGAGGCTCGGGCAACAGCTCGTACTGGTAAACGACCTCAGCCCCCTGTCGGTGTGCTGTGCCGAGGCAGTCGGCCCCGGTGTCCCCACCACCCAGGATTGTGACGCGCTTGCCCTCCGCCACGATACGCTCCGCCGGGTCGATCTGCTCACCGGCGATCACCCTGTTTTGCTGAGTGAGGTATTCCATGGCCAGGTGGACCCCGTTCAGCTCTCGGCCGGGGACCGACAGGTCCCTGGGGTGGGTGGCGCCCGCCGTCAGGCACACCGCGTCAAAACTCTCGACCAGGTCTGCGGTCGGATAGTTGACGCCTATGTGCGCGCCTGTCTTGAAGACCACTCCCTCTTGCTCCATCTGGTCCACGCGGCGCTGGACCACATGCTTCTCCAGCTTGAAGTCGGGGATGCCCAGTCGCAGCAGCCCTCCCACGTACGCGTCGCGCTCGAACACAGTAACCCAGTGGCCGAATCGGTTCAGCTGCTGGGCGGCAGAAAGGCCCGATGGGCCGGACCCGACTATCGCCACTTTCTTGCCCGTGCGTCTCTTGGGAGGCTTGGGAACGATCCAGCCTTCCTCCCAGCCGCGATCGGCAATGGCCTTTTCGATGTACTCGATCGTGACGGGGTCCTGATTGATGTTGAGGACGCAGGAGGCCTCGCAGGGCGCTGGACAGATCCTGCCGGTAAACTCGGGGAAGTTGTTGGTGGAGTGGAGGGCGGCCAGCGCCTTCTGCCACTGGCCACGGTAAACCAGGTCGTTCCAGTCCGGGATCAAGTTTCCCAGGGGGCAGCCTTGATGGCAGAAGGGCACGGAGCAGTTCATGCACCGGGCGCCCTGGTCGCGCGCCTCCTGCTCGCCCCAGCTGGTGTAAAACTCCTGGAAGTCGTGGACACGCTCGTGGGCGGGGCGGCGCGGCGGGGGCTTTCGCCCGAACTCCGTGAACCCTGTAACCTTACCCATCGTGGACGCCTTCCAACTCCGAAGTAGCTCCACGAGAATCCTGCTGCTCTCTCTGCACCCGCTCGGCCAGCACCCTTTTCAAGTCGCGGGGCATCACCTTGACGAAAAGGGGAAGCATCTGGTCCCAGGCGGCGAGAATCCGCTCGGCGTTGGCGCTGCCGGTGCGGCGGTGATGCTCCCCCAGCATCCGGCGCAGGGCCTCCTGGTCACCTGGGGCCTCGACCTCCTCCAGGTCGACCATCTCCATGTTGCAGAGGCTCCCGAAGCGGCCCGACTCGTCCAGAACGTAGGCCTCGCCGCCGCTCATTCCCGCCGCGAAGTTGCGCCCGGTCGGGCCCAGAACGACCACGCTGCCACGGGTCATGTACTCGCAGCCGTGGTCTCCCACTCCCTCCACCACCGCCTCGGCGCCGCTGTTGCGCACAGCGAAGCGCTCCCCCGCGATTCCCCTTATGAAAACCCGACCTCCGGTGGCGCCGTAAAGGGCCACGTTGCCGACGATGATGTTCTCCTCCGGGACGAACCTGGAGCTGCGTGGTGGCGTGACTACCACCCTACCCCCGGACAGTCCTTTGCAGAAATAATCGTTGGCGTCTCCCTCCAGGTTCATGGAGATGCCCTTCGCCAGGAACGCCGCGAAGCTCTGCCCCGCGGAGCCCTTGAAGTTGATCTGGACTGTGTCCTCCGGCAAGCCCTCCTCGGCGTACCGCTTCGCCACCTGGGAGCTCAGCATCGCGCCGACGGCTCGATTGGAGTTGCGTATGGGCACCTCTATCCGGACCGGGGTCTTGCTCTCGAGCGGGCCCTGGCTGCTCTCAATCAGCCGGTGGTCCAGCGCCTTCCCCAGTCCGTGGTCCTGCTCCTGGCAGTGATGGGTCGCCACGCCCTCCGGCACCTCGGGCATGTGCAGCAGCCCTGAAAAGTCCAGGCCATTCGCCTTCCAGTGATCGACCGCGCCGCGGGTGTCGAGCTTGTCCACCCGTCCGACCATTTCGTTGACGGTACGGAATCCCAGCTCGGCCATGATCTTGCGGAGCTGCTCGGCCACGAAGAAGAAGTAGTTGATCAGGTGCTCGGGCCTGCCGGCGAACTTCTTTCTCAGCTCCGGGTCCTGGGTAGCGATCCCAACCGAGCAGGTGTTGAGATGGCACTTCCGCAGCATGATGCAGCCCAGCACAATGAGTGGCGCCGTGGCGAGGCCAAACTCCTCCGCTCCCAGCAGGCATGCGATGGCGACGTCGCGACCCGTCTTGAGCTGTCCGTCTGTCTGGACGACGATGCGGCCCCGCAGGTCGTTCATCACGAGGACCTGCTGGGTCTCGGCTACCCCCAGCTCCCAGGGCAGCCCGGCGTGCTTGATGGACGACTCCGGTGATGCCCCGGTGCCGCCGCCGTCCCCGCTGATCAGTACAACGTCGCCGTGCCCCTTTGCTACGCCGGCGGCTATGGTGCCAACGCCCATCTCCGCGACCAGCTTGACGTGGATCCGGGCCTCGGGGTTGGAGTTCTTGAGGTCGTGGATCAGCTGGGCGAGGTCCTCGATTGAGTAGATGTCGTGGTGAGGCGGCGGAGAGATCAGCTCCACGCCGGGCGTCGAGCTGCGGACCCACCCTATGTACTCATCCACCTTGCGCCCGGGGAGCTGGCCGCCCTCGCCCGGCTTGGAGCCCTGGGCCATCTTTATCTGCAGGTCGCTGGCGCTGGCGAGATAGCTGATCGTAACGCCGAACCGGCCCGACGCCACCTGCTTGACTGCGCTGTTCCGCGATTCCCCGTTGGGGCCGGGCAGGTAGCGATGGTAGTCCTCTCCGCCCTCGCCCGTGTTGCTTCTGGCGCCGATCCGGTTCATTGCGATCGCCATGGTCTCGTGGGCCTCGCGGCTGATGGAGCCCAGGGAGGCGGCCCCCGTGGCGAACCGCTTCACGATCTCCCGTGCGCTCTCCACCTCCTCGATGGGTATCGACTCGTCCAGCTCTTTGAACTGCAGCAGCCCCCTTATGGTGCACAGTCTCCTGTCATGGGAGTCGGCCATGTCGGCGAACTCTTCGAAGGACCCGGCGTCGTTGGCGCTGGCGGCGTGCTGGAGCTTGCTGATGGCGTCGGGGTTCCACATATGGTACTCGCCGTCATTCCTCCACTGGTAGTGGCCTCCGCGGCTCAGGTCCAGGTCGCCGTCGATGCTAGGGTCCAGGAACGCGAGGGCGTGTCGCGACCGCGACTCCTCCTCTATCTCGTCCAGACCGATGCCGCCTATCCGAGAGGGAGTCCACGTAAAGTACTCGTCGATGAACTCCTGGTTCAGTCCCACGGCCTCGAAGATCTGCGCTCCCCGGTAGCTCTGAAGCGTGGAGATGCCCATCTTGGACATGACCTTGACCACGCCCTTGTGAGTTGCCTTGATGAAGTTCTTCTCGGCTGTCTCGTAGCCTATGGTGGGGAGCAGGCCCTGGTCCACCAGCTGGGAGAGGGTCTCCAGGGCCAGATACGCGTTCACGGCACCCGCGCCGTATCCGAAGAGCAGGGCGAAGTGCGGGACCTCCCTGGGCTCGCCCGACTCCACCACGAGCCCGACCCTGGTCCGGACCCCTTCCTTGATCAGGTGGTGATGGACGCCCGCCGTCGCCAGGAGGCTTGGGATGGGGGCGTGCTCCCGGTCTACCCCCCTGTCCGAGAGAACCAGGATGGCGTAACCGTCGCGTACGGCCTCGGATGCCTGGCTACAGAGGCTCTCCAACGACCGCTTCAGCGCGCCGGGGCCTTCCTCCGGTCTGAACAGGGTCCGAAGTGTCTTGGCCTTTAGGCGGCCCTCGCTTACGCCCCGTATCTTCTCCAGGTCGTGGTTCGTCAGGATGGGCTCGACGACCTTGAGCTGGTGGCACTGCTCGGGCGTTTCCTCGAACAGGTTACCCTCGGCTCCTATAAACGTCTCCACCGAGGTCACCAGCTCCTCGCGTATCGCGTCCAGGGGTGGGTTGCTCACCTGGGCGAAAAGCTGCTTGAAGTAGCCGAACAGCAGGGGGCACTGGTCAGACAGGACAGCCAATGGGGTGTCGTTGCCCATGGAGCCCACCGGCTCCACACCTGTTTCGGCCATCGGCCCCATGATCATGCGCAGGTCTTCCTGTGTGTAGCCGAAGGCGCTCTGCCTCGCCGGCAAGGTGTCAAACTCGGGCCCGTTCACGTGGGAGGGCTCCGGCAACGCGGCCATCGTCACCCTTTTGCCTCTCAACCAGTCACCGTAGGGCTTTTGGCTGGAAAGCCCGGCCTTGACCTCGGTATCGTCGATGATGCGGCCTTCCTCGGTGTCCAGCAGGAACATCCGCCCGGGCTGAATCCGCCACTTGTAGAGCACCTTCTCCGCGGGTATGTCGATGACGCCCGTCTCGGACGCCATGACCAGCAGGTCGTCGGACGTAACGAGGTAGCGGCACGGGCGAAGGCCGTTGCGGTCCAGGATGGCGCACACCCTGGTGCCGTCGGTGCCGATTATCAGAGCGGGGCCGTCCCAGGGCTCCATCAGCGAGGAGTGGTACTCATAGAAGTCCCTTTTGGCCTGGTCCATGGGGATGTGGTCGGCCCACGCCTCCGGGATTTGCATCACCATGGCGTGGGGCAGCGAGCGGCCCGTGGCCAGGAGCAGCTCCAGGACGTTGTCAAAGCTCGCGGTGTCGCTCTGGCCGGGCGTGATGACGGGCAGTAGCTTTTTTAGCTCGTCCCCCAGCAACGGGGATGACAGCATAGCCTCGCGGGCCGCCATCCAGTTGATGTTGCCCCGAAGCGTGTTGATCTCGCCGTTGTGGATGACGAAGCGGTACGGGTGCGCCAGCTTCCACGAGCCCAGCGTGTTGGTGCTAAACCTGGAATGGACCAGGGCAAATGAGGTCACCATCGATTCGTCGTTCAGATCATGGTAGAAGCGCTCGAGTTGGTGGGCCATTATCAGGCCCTTGTATACGATCCGGTTGGACGAGAGGCTGCAAATATAGAAGCTGTCGCCGTCGGCTATTCCCAGGGCGGCCACGGCCTTTTCGAGCTGCTTCCTGATGATGTACAGCCTCAGCTCCAGGGGTATTCTGTCCCCCTTGTCTGGGGCCTGACCTACGAAGAACTGCCGGATTGAGGGACCCACCCTGGCCGCCAGCGTACCGATGGCGTCGGGCGACACGGGAACTTCCCTCCAGCCGAGGAATTCCTGCCCTTCCTCCGCTACGACCCGCTCGATCGTGGCCTCGCACGCCGCGCGCTGCTTGGCGTCAGGCGGGAGGAACACCATCCCCACGCCGTAGTCGCCGTGGCCGGGCAGGGCTATCCCGAGAGTGGCGCACTCCCTGGCGAAAAAGCCGTGGGGCATCTGTATGAGAATGCCCGCGCCGTCACCGGTCTCGGGATCGGCGCCGGTGGCCCCCCGGTGTCCCAGATTGATGAGCGCCTCGAGGCCCAGGGAGACTATGGTGTGGGTCTTGACGCCCTTGATGTTGGCGACCATGCCCACGCCGCAGGCTTCGTACTCGAACTGCGGATCGTACAGCCCTTGCTTGGTGGGCTTCGGAAGGTCTGGGATTGTATATGGACTGGCCATCACGTGCTCGTTGGGACTCCCCCATCCTGGAGAAGACTAAAATGTGCCCGGTACCGCGTCGACGACGTTCGTTGCGCCCGTTCTAACAAGCAACCCTTCCTGCATGCGGTCTTCACCTGATTGCCCCGGCGCCCTAAAGGGTGGGCAGGTACCGCTCTATCTCGTAGTCCGTCACCTGGGTCCGGTACTCCTCCCACTCGATCTTCTTGTTCTGGATGAATGTGCTGAGGACGTGCTCGCCAAGCGCATCGGACACCAGCCGGCTGGACTCGGTGATCTGGATCGCCTCCCAGAGGCTGGTCGGAAGGGACTCGACCCCCATGACCCCTCGCTCGTCATCGGTCATCACGTTAACGTTCGACTCGGCGGGTGGGGGCAGGGGGTACTCGTTTTCGATGCCCTCGAGGCCCGCGGCCAGCATGACGCTGAATGCGAGATAGGGATTGCACGCCGGGTCGGGGGCCCTGTACTCGATGCGGCGGGACGCTTCCCGCCCGGACTTGAAGGCGGGCACTCGGACGAGGTCCGACCGGTTGACCATCGCCCATGAAACGTAGACGGGGGCTTCGTACCCGAGCGGCTCATCGACCGGACTCTTCACCAGCCTCTTGTAGGAGTTGACCCACTGGTTGGTCACGGAGGTAATCTCCCTGGCATGGCGCAGCAGCCCGGCAATGAAGCAACGTGCCACCTGGGACAGCCTGTCAGGGTCCTCGGGGTCGTAAAACGCGTTGCTGTCTCCCCTGAACAGCGATTGGTGCGTGTGCATGCCGCTTCCGTTGATACCGTAGACCGGCTTGGGCATGAACGTGGCGTAGTATCCGTGCTTCATCGCGATGTCTTTGACTACCACCCGGTAGGTCATAACGGTATCTGCCATGGTTAGTGCATCTGTGTGGCGCAGGTTTATCTCGTGCTGGCTCGGCGCGACCTCGTGGTGGCTGGACTCTACCGGGATGCCCAGCTCTTCGAGGGTCAAGACCGTCTCTCGCCGCAGATCGGTGGCCATGTCCTGTGGGTCCTGGTCAAAATAGCCACCCTCGTCCAGGGTGTTGGTGCTCCGAGAGCTCTCGAAGTAGAAGTACTCGATTTCCGGCGCGACATAGTAAGTGTAGCCCAGATCGGCCGCGCGCTGCAGGTTTCGCCTCAGCACCGCCCGCGAGTCGCCCTTGAAGGGCTCCCCATTGGGGGTTACGATGTCGCAGAACATGCGGGCGACTGCGTTGGTACGGGGCCGCCACGGCAGGATGCTGAAGGTTGTCGGGTCCGGCATGGCGTACATGTCGCTCTCGTCTGAGCGCGCGAACCCCTCGATGGAGGAGCCGTCGAAACCCATGCCCCGCGTTAACGCGCTCTCAAGCTCCTCTACCGTGACCGCGACACCCTTCAGGTTGCCCAGGATATCGGTGAACCAGAGCCGAATGAACTTGACGTCGTTCTCCCTGGCGCTGTGGAGAACGTAGTCGATTGCCTCTTGGTCTCTTTCTATCATCGCCTCGGCTCGTGAAGTATACATCTGGGCTGGGACATGTCTGGAAAGGCGCCGACTGGGGTGCGGAGCCGCCCGTGAGAAGCGGAGAAGTTGCCGCGATAGACGATACGCGCGGTCGACTGAATATAGCAGTTTATGAAATGGGTGTCAAAATATTCGATACCCACCTCTGTCGGTCTACCTGTGCCTGGGGCAATCAAGTGGGGTTTAGCCCCCACTGGCGTTGCACAAGAAGTGGCGCGGTCGTGTAAATTGCCCTTCGACGAGCTCAGGGCGAACGGTTTGTTTATAGCTCCGTTCGTGGTGAGCCTGTCGAACCACGCCTCCGCTATTCCACCTTTTGGTGCAAAGCCGCCCCTACTGTTACCCAGGCCCGTCGGCGCAGACTGTCTGAGCCCTCAGACGGAAGCGCCGCCGCTCCCATAGGTCCGGAGGCGACGGCACACCCTGGACGAACGGTTGGCCCGCCCGCTAGGCGTCGTAGTACAGCATGAACTCGTGGGGATGCGGACGCAGACGCACCTCGTCTACCTCATTGCGCCTCTTATAGTCCAGCCAGATCTCAATCAGGTCCCTGGTGAACACATCGCCCTTCAGCAGGAACTCGTGGTCCTCCTCAAGGGCGCTCAGGACCTCCTCCAGGCTGCCGGGCACCTGCTGCACCTGAGCGGCCTGCTCGGCGGACAGCTCGTACAGATCGACGTCCAGAGGCTCTCCGGGGTCTATCCTGTTGACTACTCCGTCCAGACCGGCCATCAGCATGGCTGAGAAGGCCAGGTAGGGATTGCAGGTGGGGTCGGGAGGACGGAATTCCACACGCTTGGCCTCGGGACTTTTGGTGTAGACGGGTATCCGTGCCGCCGCACTCCGGTTGCGCTGAGAGTAGACCAGGTTGACCGGCGCCTCGAAGCCGGGCACCAGCCTCCGGTAGGAGTTGGTGGTGGGCGCGCAGAAGGCAAGCAGTGCCGAAGCGTGTTTGAACAGGCCGCCGATGTAGTGGAGCGCCATCTCGCTCGTCAGGGCGTAGCCCTCGGGGTCGAAGAAGAGGTTTGTGCCGTTCTTCCACAGGCTCTGGTGGGTGTGCATGCCGGAGCCGTTATCGGCGAAGAGGGGCTTGGGCATGAAAGTAGCCGTCTTGCCATGGGCCCGGGCGACGTTCTTGACGATGTACTTCTGAAGGAGTACCTGGTCGGCCATCCTGGTCAGCGACCGATAGCGCATGTCGAACTCGCCCTGACCGGCGGTTGCCACCTCATGGTGGTGCACCTCGATCTCGATGCCGCACTCCATCATCTTCAGGGCCATCTCGGACCGTATGTCCTGAAGGGAGTCCACGGGCGGTGTTGGAAAGTACCCCTGCTTATATCGCGGCCGGTGTCCCAGATTGGGCCTGCCGTTGTCTATGCCGGAGTTCCAGATGCCCTCCTCAGAGTCGACGAAGTAGTAGCCGCTGTGCTCGTTCTGGTCGAAGCGAACGTTGTCGAAGACGAAGTGCTCCAGCTCCGGCCCCCAGTAGCTGACATCCGCGATTCCGGTGCCCTTGAGATATGCTTCCGCCTTCCTGGCCACATAGCGTGGGTCCCGGTTGTACGGACCCTCAGAGATCGGGTCCCGGACGTCACAGATGATGCTCAGCGTTGGCACCTTTAGAATGGGGTCCACAAAGGCTGAGCTCGGGTCGGGGACCAGCATCATGTCGCTCTCGTCGATGGTCTGAAAGCCCCTTATGCTTGATCCGTCAAAGCCGTTGCCCTCCACGAAAAAGTTCTCGTCCATCTGGGCGACGGGGATGGAAAAGTGCTGAAGGGTGCCGGGGACGTCGGTGAACTTCAGGTCCACCATCTTGATCCCCTTATCCTTGGCGAGCTGTATGACATCTGAGGATCCGAGCTTGGTCGTCGTCATCGATATCTAACTCCCTGCTGAGATGGAGGTCACGCCCAGAACTCGTGAGTTGCTGGCGGAAGGCACTTCGGGCCGGGGGCAATGAGCTGCGAGACGCCTACTTGGTCCGTTTGTCCTTACGCAGGCGGCTGGGCAGCAGTACCCACAGTCCAAACAGTGCGACGAACGCCACGCCTCCCAGTATCGCTTCAACTCCCATTGTGAGTATTCTCCCACTCGAATGAGTAGTCAGTATGCGGGCCGAGTACATTAATTGTGCTAATTTTCACATTGTGTCCCAGCAATGTTTCGTAAGTGTTTCGCGGATGTTAAATCTTTGTTACATGGCGCCCTTAAAGTCCCCCAGGGGCCCGGCAAGGCCATTGCCGCTGGGGCCACGTGCCTGACCTGCAAGGGAACGCTCCTGCGGTTAGCGAGCTGGAGTCGAACAATGCCTAAGCGTCGCCGTCGCCTTCGCTTGCTTCGGCCGGCGCGACCAGACCCTGGAGCTCCGGGTAGGCCGGCACCCCATGCTCCGGCTCGTCCAACCCTTCGAGCTCCTCTTGCTCAGAGGCGCGGAGACCGATGGTCTTCTTTATGAACCAGAAGAGCGCCAGGCCGGTCCCAAGGGACCAGGCCAGCACAGTGGCCATGCTTATTAGCTGGGCCAGTATCTGCTCGACGTCTCCGACGATGAGACCGCTGACGTCACCGTAGCTCCCGTTGGCGAATACGCCGACGGCCAGAAGCCCCCATAGGCCGGCTGCGCCGTGCACGGACACCGCTCCCACGGGGTCGTCCACCTTCAGGTTCCGCTCGACGAATCGGACGCTCACCATCATGACGATCGCGGCGACTCCTCCGATGACCACGGCGGCCCAGGGAGCCACGTAGGCACACGGCGCGGTTATGCCCACAAGCCCGGCCAGGGCGCCGTTGCACGACATGGGCAGGTCCGCCTTACCTGTACGCGCCATCTGCACGTACATGGCCACGATGGAGCCGGTGGCCCCGGCCAGCAGCGTGTTGGTGGCTATGGTAGCAATCCGCAGGTCGGTGCCTGCGAGGGTGCTGCCGGCGTTAAAACCGAACCAGCCGAAGAAAAGGATGAAGGTGCCTATGAGGACGTAGGGAATGTTGTGGCCGCGTATCTCGTTGGAGGTCCCGTCCGCATTGAACTTCCCGATTCGCGGACCGACGACAATAGCCCCGGCCAGCGCCACCATTCCTCCGACGGTGTGCACCACGCCCGAGCCGGCGAAGTCAGCGGCCCCGGCGCCGAGTGAGATCGTGCTGAGCCAGCCCCCGCCCCATACCCAGTGGCCGTAGATGGGGTAGATGATTGCGCCCAGGATAAAGCTGTAGGCCAGGTAGGCGTTGATCCGAGTACGCTCGGCCACCGCCCCGGCTACAATCGTGGCCGCGGTCCCCGCGAAGACCATCTGGAATATCCAGTTCATGGCCGTGTCGTCCGCGCCCGCCTCACCCGCCAGGAAGAAGCCTGAGTAGCCGATAAAGGCGTTACCCTCGCTGAGACCGCTGGCGGCGGCGGACCCACCCCACATCAGCGCGAAGCCGAAGGCCCAGAATGATAGGGCCGCGATACAAAAGTCCAGGAAGCTCTTGGTCATGTAGTTGACGGTGCTCTTTGATCGAATGAGCCCCGCGCCGAGGAAAGCAAAGCCGGGCTGCATGAAAAACACCAGGAACGCAGCCATCAGCGTCCACGTGAAGTCCACCCCGGTCGCCACTTCGCCAATCTGTTTCTCCAGGGCGGCCTCATCGGCCGACGCGACGGCCGCGCTTCCGATGAACAAGGCCGCTCCCAACAGCGTCAGCAGCGCCAGCCGCAATTTCATCGTCGACACCCTGAAACGCCCAGATAGCGAACGCATTTGCGCCTCCTTCGGACTCTGGTGATTTTGATCGTCGTTACGACCATATCCCGCGTGTGTTACAGAAGTATTGCGGGTCTGTTAAATGAGTGTTGCCAGAGTGTTAAGAAGTTGTTACACGGCGCTCCTTTGACAATGTGCATGGGCGTCCGTAGAATCCGAGTGATTGGAACTCGCTACAGGAGGTCTCGCCGTGGAACGTGTCAAGTTGGACATCTACGCCGACTACGCATGACCCTACGTCTACAATGCAGCCGTGTGGCTGCATCGGGTCAAACAGGAATACGGGGAGCGGCTGGACGTCACCTGGAAGCACTTCTCGCTCGAGCAGGTCAACAGCAAGAACGGCCCCGAGTGGAAGGTCTGGGAGCAGCCGGACACCTACGTGAGCAAGTCGCTGGTGGCGCTGAGGGCGGGTGAGGCGGCCCGCCGCCAGGGAATGGAGGCTTTCGACCGGTTCCATCTGGCCTTGCTGACCGCGCGCCACGGTGGAAATGGCCGCATATCTCTGGACCAGGCCGGGCCGCTGGTTGCCGTGGCTTCTGATGCGGGCCTGGACGCCGGCCGGCTCCGGGAGGACATGGGGGACCGAGGGCTGCTGGTCAACATCGCCCGGGACCACACGGAGGCCGTCGAGAGGCTCGGTGTTTTTGGCACGCCCACCTTTGTGTTCGACAACGGCGGCGCCGCCTACCTCAAGTCATTCATACCGCCGCTGGAGGACTCCGTTGCCTTCTTCGAGCACTTCGTTGCCATCGTGGCCCATCGGGAGTACGTCGGCGAGCTAAAGAGGCCGCAGCCACCGTGGCCCAAGGGAGCCCTCGAGTAAGCCCAGCCTGACCATCGTGGACTTCGGTGGGCACGTGGGTCGATCATGTCGACCTCTTCACGTGCTCGACGGCGGGACCCCTGATTGGAGAGCCAGCGTGGGCAATGATAACGATCGAGAGATCGAGTCCCTTGAGGTGGCGCTGGGCGTCTCTTTTCGGCAACCCGACCTGCTGCGCCTGGCGCTGACGCACAGCTCATACCTTAACGAGCACGCCGGGACATTCTCCGAGTCCAACGAGAGGCTGGAGTTCCTGGGAGACGCCGTGCTCGGCGCCGTAATAGCCCAGGAGCTCTATCGCCTGCACCCGGCATGGCCGGAGGGAGGGCTCACTCAGGCGCGGTCGGACCTGGTGCAGGGGGACTCATTGGCCGGGTTGGCGATGGGCCTGGGTCTGGGCGGCCACCTGTACATGGGAAGGGGGGAGGAGGCGGGCGGAGGCCGTCAGAGGCCCACCAACCTGGCCGCAGCATTTGAGGCGCTGGTGGCGGCGTTGTTCGTGGACCAGGGCTACGAGGCCGCCCGGGACCTCATCCTCCGCGTGTTCGCCGACGAGCTCTCCGCCGAAAACCACCAGGCGGCTGCGAAGAACCCAAAGTCGGCACTTCAGGAGGAGGTCCAGGGGATTGGCCACCCGCTGCCATCCTACGAGATCGTTGAGGTGAAGGGCGAAGGCCATGCGCCCCGGTTCACGGCGGAGGTGACCGTGGCGGGCCGGGTGGTGGGGCGGGGAACGGGGTCGCGCAAGTCCCAAGCTGAGCAGGCGGCGGCCGCAGCCGCGCTGGCGGCGCTGGGCGACGGGGGGTGAGGCGGACCTACTCGCTCATCGCCCCAAGTCGCCGATGTCATTACAGCCGTACGCGACCTCAACAAGCGTTGCACCCCCGATGGCAATGTCCTCCTGGCAGACCTCTTGGCCGCAAAGGGCCTCGTAAAACTGCCGCGAGGGGTATATCTTGGCCAACACCCACACCAGCATCGTTTGCCACGTCCTGCGAAGTGACTCTTCCCGAAGACTGGCTACCCGAACGACCTCTGCAGGTAATCCAGGTCGAGCTCCGGGTATAGCGGAAAGCGGCCGAGCAGGTCGGCGACGCTCCCTTGCGCCTTGTGGAGCGCATTCGTGTCCAGCTCATACCTGGCCTTGCTGAGGGTCCCGGCGCTCTTCCCCCTGGTGATCTGGGCGGGCCGGGTGTTGGAGACAACCAGCTTGATGATGGAGGCGATCTCCTTCATCTCCTCGTTCCCCATGCCAAGCGTGGTCAGGGCCGGGGTGCCGATTCTGAGCCCGCTGGTGTACCACGGGCCGTTGGAGTCGAAGGGCAGTGAGTTGCAGTTGAGGGTGATGTGCGCCTCGCGAAGCGCAAACTCGGCCTGGCGTCCCGTGACGCTAAATGGTGTGACGTCGAGCAGCATCAGGTGGTTGTCGGTGCCGCCTGTTAGGACGGCCATGCCTTCGTCGACGCATTGCTGGGCCAGTGCCACGGCATTCTGCACGATGCGGGACGCGTATGTCTTGAACTCATCGGTGCTGGCCTCCTGAAGCGCAATGGCCTTGGCGGCGATCGCATGGGGCAGCGGGCCGCCCAGCACCAGGGGGCACCCCTTGTCCACGTGTTCGGCGTACTCCTGCCTGCACAGTATCATTCCTCCCCTGGGCCCTCTGAGCGTCTTGTGAGTGGTGGTGGTGACGACGTCGGCGTGGGCGACCGGATCGTGGTCGCCGCTGAACACACCTCCGGCCACGAGGCCGGCGAAGTGGGCCATGTCGACCATGAAGACCGCGCCCACCTCGTCGGCGATCTCCCGGAAGGTCGTGAAATTTATGTGCCGGGGATAGGCGCTGTATCCGGCTAGAAGGATAAGGGGCTTGAACGATTTGGCGTGCGCCCGGACCTCGTCGTAGTCAATATAGCCCGTCTCCCGGCTCACGTCGTAGGTCTCGGCCTCAAACATCCTGGCGGAGACGTTGTGCCTGTAGCCGTGGGTCAGGTGGCCGCCTGAGTAGTAGTTCATCCCAAGCAGGCGCTGGCTCCCCAGAGAGGTCCTGAGCTCCTTCCAGTCCTTATCCGATAGGGCGGACAGGTCTGTCTGCTTGATCCTCTCCATGAACGGGGCCTGCACGCGGGCGGAGAGGATCGCCCAGTACGCCACCAGGTTGGCGTCGGCGCCTGAGTGGGGCTGGACGTAGGCGTGGTCCGCGCCAAAGAGCGTGCACGCCAGCGATGCGGCCAGGCTCTCCACGGTGTCCACGTTGTCGCATCCGGCGTAGAAGCGGTGCTGGGGGTAGCCTTCGGCGTACTTGTCCGTGAAAAGGTTGCCCTGGGCAAGCTGGACGGCGAGGGAGCTGTAGTTCTCGCTGGCGATCATCTTGAGATTGGAGCGCTGGTCGGCCAGCTCGGATATGATGGCGACGGCAACCTCCGAAGAGACTCCGCTGATTTGTTCCAGCGAGGCGAGATAGGCGACGAATCCGGCGTCCGGCGCCCTTCCAGAGGCGGCGGCATCGGCCAGGTAGCCCGCAAGGGGCGATGAATTGGACATGACTGGACTCCCTCTTGGCGCGGGATGCTCGGCGGTAGTCTAGCTTTGGCAGACAGGGGTGTCAACGCCGCAGGATCGACGAGCTCTGACGGTTGGGAGCAGTAGCATGGACGCCCTGCCGGGCCACCGGCCGGCCCGACAGAGGTAGCGTTGGGGTTGCCCGGCGTTCCATTATCAATCTATGATAAGGTACGTTGAGGAGGCGGTGATAAGGCCCAGCAGACCCCCACGACCGATTTCCTACCGCGCCCGTTCGCGTGTTAGCGGGACCCAGGATGCCGCAAGGCGCGCGAACCTCGCGAGTGCGGTTGCCTTCCCCGCGGGCCGGCGCCGCATCAGGTGTGCACAGATTTGGATCGCATGAAGACCGGTGTTCTCCAACGGTACAGGGAGTACCTGCCACTGACCGCGGCCACCCCGATTATTACGTTGGGCGAGGGCGAGACGCCCCTCGTCAGGTCCAGACACATCGGGAAGATGGTGGAGTGCGCGGACCTGTACTTCAAGCTGGAGGGCTGCAACCCCACGGGTTCGTTCAAGGACCGGGGCATGGTTGTGGCCGTCGCCAAGGCCGTGGAGGAGGGGGCCACGGGCCTGATCTGCGCGTCGACGGGCAACACCAGCGCGTCGGCGGCAGCATACGGCGCCCACACGGGACTCCCCACCACGGTGGTAGTGCCTAAGAAAAACGTCGCCAGGGGTAAGCTGGTACAGGCCATCGCCTACGGCGCGCGAATCGCGCTCATTGATGGCAGCTTCGACGACGCTCTCAGGCTTGTTCTTTCCCTCACCGAGAGGAACCCCATCGCGCTGGTGAACTCGCTCAACCCGCACAGGATCCAGGGCCAGAAGACCGCCGCATTTGAGCTGGTGGAGAGCCTGGGCGGCTCCCCGGACTACGTTTTCATCCCCGTAGGGAACGCCGGTAACATTACCGCCTACTGGCTGGGATTCGTCGAGGCGTCAGATAGGGGTTGGGCAAGCGGGAGACCCAAGATGATGGGGTTTCAAGCGGCGGGCGCCGCTCCCATAGTCAGGGGTGAGCCGGTCCCTGAGCCAAAGTCCATCGCTTCGGCTATTCGTGTAGGCAAGCCAGCCAGTTGGGATGGCGCGGTCAAGGCCCGGGACGAGTCGGGCGGGACCATCGACGCCGTGCCGGACGACGACATCATGGGGGCCTACAACATGATGGCGCGCACGGAGGGCATCTTTTGTGAGCCCGCGTCGGCAACGGCGGTGGCCGGGCTGTTGAAGCTATTCAAGGGAGGGCTGCATCTTAAAGGTAAAAGAGTGGTCTGCATCATCACGGGCACGGGCCTCAAGGACCCGGACCTAGCCGGCAAGATAGAGCCCACGGCACTCGAGGAGTACCCGGCCGAGCTAGAAGTGTTGGAGAGGTCCCTGGCCCTGGTCTGAGACACAGGGCGAGAGTAGCCACACTCTCGTCCAAAGCATCAAGCCCCGCGCGGTTCTGACGTGCGGGGGACCTCTCGTACTCAGCCCCCATGCGCATCGAAGCCGGACCCGCGGACGTAGGGGGGTGGCAGACATCTGAAAGGAGTCCCGTGGTCGACCAGGGAGCCATTAGAGAGGCGGTGGCCTCCATCATTCAGGCCATCGGCGAGGATCCCAGCAGAGAAGGGCTGTTAGATACTCCCCGTCGCGTCGCAAAGATGTACGCGGAGTTTTTCTCCGGGCTTGACATGGACCCGGCGGAGGCGCTCGCGACGGGTTTTGAGGAAGGATACAAGGAGATGGTCGTCCTCAAGGACTTGCCCTTCTTCTCCATCTGCGAGCACCACCTTCTCCCCTTTTTCGGGGAGGCCGAAATCGGCTACGTTCCCAACGGCCGGGTCGTGGGAGCGAGCAAGCTCGGGCGGGCGCTGGACATTCTGGCTCGCCGCCCTCAGCTTCAGGAGAGGCTAACGCTACAGCTTGCCGACCTCATATACGGCACCCTTCGGCCCGAGGGTGTGACCGTGGTCCTCAAGGCCGAGCATATGTGCATGACGCTCAGGGGGGTCAAGAAGCCGGGCAGCAAAATGGTCACTTCGGTCAGCCGAGGAACGTTCAGGACCCGGGAGGCGACCAGGCGAGAGTTCTACGACCTGCTGGGGGACCACTAGAATTGCCCTCCGTAGTCCGCGTTGGCGGGTTCGAGGAGGTCATCGACGAATGGGAGGCAATCTTACCCTCCTGCTCCACCAACACCGTATTCGTGACGCCGTGGTGGCAAGAGACCTGGTGGCGTCATTTTGGGGATGATTCGGGGCTGAGGCTGCTGTCGCTGCGAGACGAGCGCTCGGTCCTGGGCATTGCCCCTTTGATGTTGAGCGATGGGGTGCTCCGCTTTCTGGGCGACAGCGACCTGTTTGACTACCACGACTTTCTCGTGCCAAAGGGAAACGAGGCCGCCTTCTACGACGCCCTGTTCGACTACCTCCCAGAAATGGAGTGGCACACCATAGATCTGACGTCTCTGCCACAAGGTTCCTTTGCGCTCGAGCACGTCTCGAATCGGGCGAGGAGCAGGGGCTACGCGGTGGAGGTCCAGAATGAGGACATGGCGCCGGTCTTACGCCTGCCCTCCACATGGGACGAATACCTGGCCGGTCTGTCCAAAAAGCGCAGACACGAGCTGCGGAGGAAGCTTCGGAGGCTCGAGGGGGCGGGCGTCAACAGCCAGGCTGTTTGTGACAACCCGTCGACGCTTCCGGAGTGCATGCAGGACTTCTTCCGTCTCCACCGGGCCAGCAGACCGGACAAGGCGGAGTTCATGACCGCCGAGAGGGAGCGGTTTTTTGTGGATGCGGCGGTGGAGCTTGCCTCTCGCGGACAGCTCAAGCTAACGTTCTTGGCGCTGGACGGCGTCCAGGTCGCCTCATGCATGAGCCTCGACTACGGCGACTCATATTTACTGTATAATAGCGGATACGATCCGAGCTACTCGGAGTTGAGTGTGGGGCTCCTCAGCAAGGCGCTGTCGATCAAAGAGGCTATCGGCGCGCGTAAGCGTACATTCGACTTTCTGAGGGGCACCGAGCGTTACAAGTACGATCTGGGCGCGGAGGACCACCCCATCTACCGGCTAACCGTGCGCCGCTAGGGGCGTGCCGGGGATAACGTTCCAGGCGGCATCCTCTCCGCCTCCGGGCAGTGAATTAGATCGAAGGTTGGCCCCTTTGTTGCGCCTCGCGACCCGTCGAGTGGTAATGCCGCAGGCCCATCTGGTGTTCCAGGACGCGCAGGTTGACTCCGGCAACCGGCATGAAGGACTAGTCCAATGTCAGTTAGTCCGCGCCATGTGCCCCTCTTGTCGGGGTGAGTGAGCACGTCATTGTCAAGCCCCCGATGGGTGGCACAGCGTAGGTTACGCCCGTCCAGGGGCCGTGACTTCGTAGGGAGCCCGCAGCAGGCGGATGGCCCATGTGCCTCTGGGGCCACCGGGTAAGGGCCGTGGCCCTGAAGTTCCTCGTCTGATCGAGGGGAGTTTGGATGTACAGACTAGCCCTGCTAAGCCTTCATGGATGTCCCGTTGCCCGTCTAGGAGAAAAGGACACGGGCGGTATGAACGTCTACGTTCTTCAAGTCGCCAAAGCGTTGGGGCGACTCGGCCACCAGGTGGATGTCTATACTCGCCAGCACGATCCCAACGACCCCCAGATCGTCGATCTTGGAGCGAATGCACGTGTCATCCACCTGAATGCCGGGCCCTATTTCAGCGCCAAGGAGACCCTCCACCGCCATATCCCGGAGTTCCTCGAAAGCCTGCACCGATTCCAGCGGGCGGAGGGCATGGTCTACGACCTCATCCACTCCCACTACTGGCTCTCGGGATGCGCGGGCGTGGAGCTGAGCCGGGAATGGAACCTCCCGCACGCCACCACGTTCCATACATTGGCCAGGAAAAAGATGCAGGCGCGAGTCGGCGAAAAGGAGTCTCGGCTTCGCATAGCCGCCGAGTCCCGGGTTATGCTGGGCGCGGACGCCATCGTGGTCTCCACGGAGCAGGAGTCGGAAGACATGAGCCGGCTCTACGGGACATCGCGCCAAAAGGTGCGGGTCATACCGGCTGGCGTGGACCTGGACCTGTTCCGGCCCGTCGACAAGGCTCGGGCGCGCCAGTCCCTGGGTCTGACGGAAAAACGGGTTGTGCTCTCGGTAGGCCGGATAGAGCCCCTGAAGGGTCTGGACACCCTCATAGGGGCCTTCGCGAGGCTGGAAGACCCAGCCGACACCAGACTGCTAGTCGTCGGGGGTACTCTGGGTCGTGACCGCGAGATTGAGCGGCTCAAGTCCATCTCCGCCGCTCTGGGTCTCCAGGATAGGGTGACATTTGTGGGAGCGGTGGACCAGACTGAGTTGCCCACCTACTTCAGCGCCGCCGATGTCTTCGTCTTGCCCTCTCACTATGAGAGCTTCGGACTTGTGGCGCTGGAGGCCATGGCATGCGGCTTGCCGGTGGTCGCTTCCAGGGTGGGAGGCCCTAGAGCCATCATCAAGGATGGCCAGACCGGCTATCTAATACCGTGGCACTGTCCCGAGCCATACGCACAGCGGCTCGACATCCTGCTGGCTAACCCGGCGTTGCGGGAGAGCATGGGTAGGGCGGCCATGGCCAGTGCGCGCACCATGGGCTGGGGTCAGGTGGCCGGTCGCATGATGGACCTTTACAACTGTCTAGTAGGACAGACCTGGAAGATTGCCTCGGGGGCATGAACCGTGGAAAGGCAGCAGGACCACCCGCAAGAGATATCAGGCGCTGAGTTGAGCGCGCCGCGTCTGGCGCCTTTTCGCCGTCTGGAGCACCACGTTTTTCGTAGGATCGCCTCCGGCTTTCTGGTGCTCGTTCCCCTGATTATCACGTTAGTGATCCTGTTCTTCGTATTTAGGCAGGTTGAAGGAATGTTCCGGCCCTTCCTGGAAGACAGGAGTCTGGGTGGCACGCCCCTGTATTTCCCCGGACTTGGAGTGTTGATCACCCTGATCCTACTCTACGTTATCGGAGCGTTCTTCGCGGGCAAGGGGTTTCAGTCCTGGCAAGACGCGGTCCTTACAAAGATCCCCGTTGTCAGGACCATCTACGGCGTGGCCAGACAGACCACTGCAGGCCTCACCTCATCCTCGGGCCATCATTACAACCGGGTGGTATTTGTGGAGTGGCCCAGGCCAGGCGTCAGAGCCATGGGATTCGTCACTGGACACCTCGCCGGCGCCAAAAACGATGGGAAACCGCTGGTGGCGGTGTACATTCCCACGGTCCCCAACCCAACGTCGGGGATGCTCGCCTTCTTTACGGAAGGAGATATCATCGATACCACAATCACCGTCCAGGAAGCCATGAAGACGGTCTTCTCCGGCGGCATCGTCCTCCCAGAGGTGCCGGAGCGCCGGGAGCTACGGGGGTCCTCCCAGTTCGACGAAGAGTTCACCCCCTAGGCCGGTCGTCAAGCTCCATCTCGTACCATAGCCCCTGCCGTATCTTGCGGAAGCCGACAGAAAGATAGATGTCCTCCGCCGCGGTGTTTTGCTCGTCCACCTCCAGCTCTATAGTCCGCACGCCCTGCGCCGTCAGGGCCTCCATTCCCGCCAGGACCACTGCCTTTCCAAGCCCGTGGCCCCGGTAGTCGGGATGCACGCCGGTCATGCTTATCCAGCCGGTCGAGCCGGTGGGGCCCGCGGCCCTGAAAGTCCAGTTGTAGCCTGCCACACTGTCGCCATGAGTGACGAATAGCACCCCGTCGGGGTCACTCGTTTTGAACCTCAGCCTCGCTTCTATCTCCTCCACAGTGTTGGGACAAAAGCCCCAGGTCCCCGCAAAAGCGGCGTTTTGAATCCGGGTAAGGGTTCCCTCGTCCTGGCCATCCATGAAGGTGCGGAGTCCAAAGCCTGGAGGCAGCTCAGGCCGGGCAACCTCCTCGCCCTGCCATCTCATCAATAAGTAGGCCCGGACCAACCGAAATCCGCTGGTCTGCAGCAGGTGTTGGGCGGCCGGACCGTCCGAGGCTGCCTGAACGTGGAGCACGGAGACTCCCAGTGATTCTGCTCGTTGAGAGGCGGTCCCCAGAAGAGCGCGTCCGATGCCCCGGTTGCGGTGCGGCTCCACGACTCCACCGCTGGCTACGGCCCGCCCGATGGGAAGCTCAGGAGCTATCATGACGAGCCCCACCGCCGAGCCGCCAGACTCGGCTATGAAGCAGTTCTCCTCCGGCACGCAGGCGGGCTGCGCGAGGAACTGTCCCATCAGCTCCGAATCGAAGGCCCTGTCGGTGCCGGAAATGCCGCTGACCTCATTGAACAGGTCGGTCAACTCCGTCAGGTCGCTCCATTGGAACCGGCGTATCGTGGCCCTACCTGCCAACTGAGGCTCCTACGGGTGCCGTTCCCTGTCCGCCTGGGGAGGGTGAGCGCAGCGTCATCGCAAAGAAAGTATGCCGGTGAGGAGTTGAGAGCGCGGCACCGTCTGCATGGTGAGCATGATTGTAGCAGAGGGCAGAAATGGTCACAACGAGGTTGTGGAGGCGTGGCCATCCACCCCGGCCACACTCGCCTCAGTCCTTGCTTGACCCTCAACGAGCCCCTATCATGATCAGCATGTTCGATCTGCACATGCACATCCTTCCCGGTGTTGATGACGGCGCCAAAACGATGCAGGAAGCCGTTGAGATGGCCCGCTTGGCATCCGAGAACGGCACCGAGGTAATCCTGGCCACACCCCACCGCAGAGACGTGACGGAAAGATCCTCCGTCCAAGAGGTCCGAGAGCTATTGACCGCATTCAACGCCCGGTTAGAGGGTGAGGGTATCGGGGTGAGGCTCGTGTTGGGCATGGAGAACCACCTTGACCTTGAGTTGCCCGGCGATCTGTCAAGTGGCCGCGCGCTACCGATGAACGGTACCCGCTACGCGCTGGTGGAGCTGCCGTTCTTTGGGTTCCCGAACTACTTGGAGGAGGTCCTGTTCCAGATACAGGTGCAGGGCATCACGCCGGTGCTCGCCCACCCGGAGCGCATCGAGGCGATCCAGAAGAGGATCGAGCTTCTGGTCGGGTTTGTTGAGAGAGGGATGCTTAGCCAGGTCACGGCCGGCAGCTTTGTGGGCCACTTCGGTGGTGGGGTCAAACGGTTTAGCCACACCCTTCTGAAGAGAGGGCTGGTACACCTCATCGCTTCTGATGCCCATTTCCCCCGGGGGCGCAGGTCCCCTCATCTGACTCCTGCGGTGGACGCGGCGGCGGTCATCGTGGGGCAGGAGAGGGCCCACGCCATGGTGGTGGATACGCCCAAGGCCATACTCGACGATATGCCTGTGGAGGTCGATCCTCCGCGGGGGAGCGACGCGGTGCGACGATGGTGGGCGCCCTGGCGGCGGTAGGATGGGCTCCCAGGTAAAAAATACCCGCTCATCCTGAGCCCGTCCATGGGCGAGACTCAGATATCAGCGCCTTGGCGGCACATTACGCTAGCTCTTATCGACCCAGCCGAGCACCTTTGTGGGCGTGATTGTGATCACGGAGAAGCGGAGCTCCTCGAGCACCCTATCTGTGTACCGTTCCCCCTCCTCTTGGCCCATGTAGCGCACGGCCATTGAGTGGACCAGCTCCGGGATACGGTCCTCGGAGATGGCTGCCGTCCCGTCCACGAGGACATACCTGTATGGTTCCTCGTCGTTGGCAATGCAGATCGATACCCTGGGGTCGCGCCTCAGGTTGCGGAGCTTGACTGCTGACTGCTCGCACACGACGATCACCCTCTCGCCGTCGAAGTGGTGCCAGACCGGTGTCACGTGGGGAGACCCATCGGGCCGCAGAGTGGCGATGTGGGCGATACGCGGCTCGCGCAAGAACGCGTCTACCTCCCCCGGTGTCATCTGGGCCTATTCAATTGAGTCCGTCGTGGAGCTGTCGTCGGACTGGCCGGCCCAGAGCGGAAGGGTCGGACCTGTTGCTGGCGGATCGTCGGCCACGTTCAGGCGTATCTGGGCAGCTACGCGATCCCAGATGGTCACGCGTATCTCCTCGACGGGTCCCGCGGCGTCGATCACATACCACCGCTCGGGCTCTTGCTCCGCCATTTTCAGATAGCCTGCCCGCACTCTATCGTGGAATTCCGGAGACTCCTCCTCGAAGCGCCGACTCCCCTCCTCATCCACCCGGCCGGGCTCGGTCGCGTCGTGGGGCCCCAACAGAAGCCTCGGATGCGATGAGGCGACTCTCTCCAGGCCTTTTTGGGGCGGGCAGTCGAGGAGGAACGTCAGGTCTGGCATGGTCCCGTCGGTTGCCAGTCGATTGACCAGGTTCACGTCGCGAAGATCGCGGCGGCGGCCGTAGCCCTGGTAGGCCGTGGTGGAGTCGGCGTATCGGTCGGCTATCACGACCGTGTCTGGTCGTTCCAGCGCAGGCTTGAGGACCTTGGCAACCAGCTCGGCCCGTGCTGCCCCGAACATGAACAGCTCGGCGATAGGGGAGATCGAGTCCTCCCTTCGTTGCTCCCTTCTTAGCCGCTGCCTGAGGAAGAGGCCCAGCGGGGTCGTACCGGGCTCGCGGACCAGCAGGCACGAGATGCCCTCCCGTTGAAGCCGCTCTCTGAGCGACTCCGCCTGGGTGCTCTTGCCGCTGCCTTCCCCACCCTCGAACGAGATGAACATTGACAAGGCAATCACCTTCAGAGCGGTGTACCCGGCTGTCCCCGGTCAGCCAGCGAGCGGGTGCACCGCGAAGGGCCAGTTTAGAGGGGCTTCCAAATGAGCGCCCCTGGAAAGCTTTGACAGTCCCCTGGTGGTGCTGTGCTCTGCACGGTGCGGGAGTGCTGCGATGTGGACTTGCGGTTTAGCGGCGGTATATTACGACGTGGCGGCTGGGCTCGCGTCCCGAGCTGGAGGAGGCGAGGCCGTGCTCCTCGGCAATCTGGTGTTGGAGGTGCCGTATATACGCCCCCTGGGGGCTTAGCTGCGCCTGTCGGCCGCCGCGGTCTACTTGGGCGACCGCGTCTTCCGCCTCTTTTATCGCCCTGGCCACGCTCTCCTGGGAGCCGCCGCTTGCCTGGCTGCGCGAGATCGCCCTGAGGAACTGGTGGATCTGGGGCGTTGTATTCTTGCGCAGGACGTACACCGGCTTCCCCTTCTCTTCCGCATCTTGCAGCGCCTGCGTCCGTCGCCGGTAGAAGTTCTTGGTTGTCAGCAGAAGGTCGGCGTCGACGATGCCGGCGACAAGCTCTACCCGGGCCTGGGAAGCTCGCATCGCCTGCTGGAGCTTGCCCTTGTTGACTCCGTAAGGAAGTATGTGCGTGACCCCGGGTTGCGTGTCGGGCGGTGGGCTCTCCGGCGCTCTCGCGCCGGTCGCGCGCCTTACGCCGAAGAAATCGGGCTGCGACTCAAAGCGCCCGCCTCCGTTGCCCGCTGCCGCCGGTGCGCCACGCCGCGACTCGGTGCGATGCACCGTTCCATCCCCGTCCATGGTGCGGAACTCCGGGGCCACTGGGAATCCGCGCAGCACCCGGTCGACGACCTCGGCGACGTTCGAGTGGATCGCCACCTGGTTCCAACCCTGGATCTCCACCAGGATGTCGAATGTGGGTGGGGCTCTCCGCTCTTGTACGGTCTTCTGGGAGCGGCGCCGTCGGGCCTCGTCATCGCCCAGTGTGACGGTATGGACGCCGCCGACCAGGTCTGAGAGGGTGGGGTTGAGGATCAGGTTCTCCAGGGTATTGCCGTGGGCCGTGGCTACCAACTGTACCCCGCGCTCCGCAATGGTGCGGGCCGCCGTGGCCTCCTGCTCCGTTCCTATCTCGTCGATGATGATGACCTCGGGCATGTGGTTCTCCACGGCCTCAATCATCACCGCGTGCTGGTCCACGGGCGACGGAACCTGCATTCGCCTCGCGCGTCCGATTCCCGGATGCGGGATATCTCCGTCTCCCGCGATTTCGTTGGAGGTGTCGACTACTACTACTCGCCTGTGGACGTCATCCGCCAGGACCCGCGCCACCTCCCGGAGCATCGTCGTCTTGCCCACGCCCGGCTTGCCCAGCAGCAGGACGCTTTGGTCAGTTAGGATCAGGTCGCGGATGATCTGGATGGTCCCGTAAACGGCTCGGCCCACCCGAAGCGTGAGGCCCACGACCTCATTGTCCCGGTTTCGTATCGCGGAAATTCGGTGCAGGGTACGTTCGATGCCTGCACGATTATCGCCTCCGAAGGGGCCGATGCGGTCGATTACGTACTGGATGTCCTTCTTTGTGGTGACCCCCTCGGAGCTGATCAGATAGCTTTCATTGAGGAACCGGGCCTCTGGCTCGCGGCCAAGGTCCAGCACCACCTCCAGAAGCTCGGCATTGTCCTCCCTGTCGGCCAGGGGCTCTGCTACGTGAGGAGGCAGCTTGTCGATAATGGCCTCCAGGTCGGTGTCTATCCACTGTTGCATCTACTGAAGATTTAACCTCCGGTGCCTTCATCTCTTCTCCGCCGCAAACGGTGGAGGGCTACATCACGCTCAGCGACCGCATCAGGGCCCTGCCTCCCCCTCGACCAGGTCAGCCGGGGGCTCAGGGCGTGGGGCCCGGCTGAAGTGCCTGTTTCATTGGTGGGAGCCCTGGACCGTGGCCTCCACATGAATGCACCGGGCCGGTGCCGGATCAGGTTGAGGCTATCGTCGCTTTTCGGCGGGTTCCCTCTATACGCGCCGGTGCGACCATAGACCTGACCAACGTAGTGTACTGGGACGTCAGGTGGTACCCCCGCTGCGACAACAGGCGCTGCAAGAGCACCTGGTGCTCCGGCACCAGGCAGCACACCGTGCGAGCTCCAGCCAGACGCTTCAACCCGTAGTCTAACAATATGGCGACGTTGGTTTCCTCTTGCGGGTGTATCATAACCTGAAGCTGACCGGCTCCGAAACGCTTGCTGGTCTTGACCCAGCCCCTGAGGTCACCGTCTGTCTCGTAAACGAACTCACGACGGCGGCCGCGGCTCCGCTCTTGGGACGCCTTCCACCTGTCGAAGGTCATCCCGAATGTGAAACGGCTCTCGGCGGGCGTGGAGGCGTTGAAAAGCTGGAAGAGGTTGTACTCGTCGGCGGGACTTTTTTTACGTAGGCTGACCGGCCGGCTGCTATGTGTGGCATGACGTCCCGCTATGCAGAAAAGGAACTCGCTGGTGCATGGCGCGAACCCGCTCAGCCTGGCGACGTCGACCAGCGGGTCGTCACTCACCAGCCTGATGAAGACCGTCTCCCCGCCGTTGCGGGCCACCCCCTGACAGACCTGGCTGAGCAGCTCTATGCAGCCCGGGTCGTCATCTGATGCGGTCAGCAGGAGGGAGACCTCCCAGGTCTGGGGTCCCGAGCGGGGTCTTGCGGCGGCGATGGTCACGATCCGGTTGCTCCGGACCAGTGCCCACGAGCAGACGCTCCTCCGCGGGAGGGGCACGCTTATCCTGGCTGCCTCCACTAGGGACAGGCGGGACTGCGTCGCTCCTCGCAGGCGGTCCATGGTGTAGGCCCGGCTGCTCCCGCCCTTACCGCCGGAGAGCGCGTAGCGAGCTACATCGATGGGTTGAAGGGGCCTGATCACGATATCTGCGCGCTTATCTTGGAGCTTTCGTGATACTCACGAATAGCTGGTGAAAGCGGGAGTCTCCCGTGAGCTCTGGATGAAAGGCCGTCGCCAGCACGCGGTCCTGCCTTGCGGCGACCGGGCGGCCGTCGCCCAATGCCGCCAGGACCCTAACCCCCTCACCCACCCGGCGTATCACTGGCGCTCTTATGAACACAGCCTGGAAGGGAGGCCCCTCCATCTCGTCTATATCGATCGCGGCCTCAAAGCTATCGAGCTGGCGTCCGAAGGCGTTGCGACTCACCTCGATGTCCATCAGGTGCAGGGGCTCCGGTCGATTGTCGGTAAGCCGGCCTGCCAGCACGATCATCCCGGCGCAGGTGCCCCAGAGCGGCATTCCGGAGTGCACCATCTCCGTCAGCACCTCCCTGAAACCATAGATGTCGATGAGCTGGACGATCGTGGTGCTCTCGCCTCCGGGGATGATCAGCCCGTCGAGGCCCTCGAGCTGGTGGGGTAGCCGTACCTCTGGCGCATTCACGCCCAGCCGGTGTAGTGCCTTCCGGTGCTCTTGGAAATCTCCCTGAATGGCCAGGACACCAATGGTGGGCAATCTACCATCCTCGTGTCGCCAACTGCTCTTCCAACGGCATAGTCCTGACGTCCAGCCCCGGCATGGCATCCCCCAGCCCCCGCGAGACGTCGGCCAGAATGTCCGGGTCCCTGAAGTGGGTGGTGCCTTTGACTATGGCCTCGGCCATACGCTGCGGCTGTTCCGACTTGAAGATGCCGGATCCAACAAACACTCCATCGACGCCCAACTGCATCATGAGGGCCGCATCGGCTGGAGTGGCGATTCCACCTGCGGCGAAGTTCACGACGGGCATTTTGCCGCTCTGGTGAATCTCCTGTACAAGGTCGAAGGGAGCGGCTAGGTCTCTGGCGGTCGCCATGAGCTCGTCGGCGCCCATCCCCTGGATCCTGTGAATCTCGCCCATGACCGCCCTGGCGTGCCGGACGGCCTCCACGATGTTGCCGGTGCCCGCTTCGCCCTTGGTCCGGATCATGGCGGCGCCCTCGCCGATCCTCCGCAGCGCCTCTCCCAGGTTGCGGCAGCCACACACGAAGGGGACCTTGAAGGCCTGCTTGTCGACGTGGTGGTTCTCGTCGGCGGGCGTCAGGACCTCTGACTCGTCGATGTAGTCCACACTCATCGCTTCTAGAATCTGGGCCTCGACGAAGTGGCCGATCCGGCATTTGGCCATCACAGGTATGGTGACCGCCTCGATGATCTCGGCGATCTTCGTTGGGTCCGCCATGCGTGCGACGCCGCCCTCCTTGCGGATATCGGAGGGCACCCGCTCCAGCGCCATTACCGCCACCGCTCCGGCATCCTCCGCGATCTTGGCCTGGTCCGCGGTCACCACATCCATGATGACGCCGCCCTTGAGCATCTGGGCCAGTCCTGCCTTAACGCGCCAAGTCCCGGTCTCGGTGGTGATATCAATTGCCATTCCAGCTCCTCCGTCGGTCGGTCTAGCTTGCGCCTCTACCCGACATTATACTCTGGCCCAATTACGTTGGCAATTTCGGCGGCGGCCTACCTGCTGGCCCTCCCGTCTGACAACGCGCTCGATTTCGGGGAGACCGAGCCTCTCGTCGAGGTGGCCGCGGTCGAGGTCGTCCCGGGTCATGCTGAGCGCCGATTATTCAGGAGGATATAAGGGGCTTTGCGGCGCATCAAGGGCTGGTTCCGCCGGCGTACGGCGGCGACCCCTGCCGCGCGTCTTCTCTGGAGGGCCCGGTGGTGAGACCGGCCGGACGCCGGTGTCTCGACCCATGACATACCGGCTGACACGCGCGCCCACTGCACGACGCGCTTCAATGCGTACCTGTCCACCGTGTCAGGTGAGAAGATAGAGAGCAGGAGTCTGAATTGTACCTCGCCCCAGGCCCATCTCCGCGAGGGGAGTCCCAGAGTTGGTCTTGCCCTCGATTCACTCTGAGTGAGGTCCGCATCCTTCTTACAGCGCTTCAGGTCCAGTCCACCGTGTCAGGCGAGAAGATAGAGAGCAGGGGTCTGAATTGTACCTCACCCCCGGCCCCTCTCCGCTCGCGCAGTAGAGGCAAACAGGCGGGAGTCGGCAGCCCTGTCCGCGTGTGGGCTACGGGGTAGGGCTACAGCCCCTTTTCGGCCAGGAACGCCGCCAGGTCTGCTGTTCGGCAGCTATAGCCCCACTCGTTGTCGTACCAGCCCACCACCTTGACCAGGTTGCCGCCCATCGACATCGTGGAGAGGCCGTCGATGATGCAGCTATGGGGGTTGCGGATGAAGTCGCTGCTGACCAGCGGCTCCTCCGTGTAATCCAGAATGCCCGCCATGCTGTCACGGGCCGCCTCCCGGTAACCCCCGTTGATGTCGTCGACCGAGGCGTCTCTCTTGAGCAAGGCCACGAAATCGGTTACAGAGCCGGTGGGCGTGGGCACCCGGAAGGCCATCCCGTGGATCTTGCCGTTGAGCTCGGGGAGGACCACGCCCACGGCCCTGGCTGCGCCGGTGGTGGTGGGGACGATGTTTGTCGCCGCGGCGCGGGCGCGTCTGAGATCGCCGCTGGGGTGGACCTTGTCCAGTATGTTCTGCTCGCCCGTATAGGAGTGAATGGTGGTCATGAGCCCGCGTTCGACGCCAAAGGAATCGAGGAGCACCTTGGTCATGGGCGCGAGGCAGTTGGTCGTGCAGGAGGCGTTAGACAGCACGTTGTGCTTCTCCGGATCGTAGCGGTCTTCATTGACCCCCATAACAACGGTCAGGTCCTCCCCCTTCGCCGGCATCGAAATGATGACCTTCCTGGCCCCGCCGTCCATGTGGCCCGCTGCCTTACTTGCGTCCGAGAAGAAGCCCGTGGACTCCACGACCACCTTTACCCCCAGGTCTCCCCACGGCAGCCTGGAGGGGTCTCGCTCGGCGAGCACCTTAATCGGTCTGCCGTCTACTACGATGCCATCGTCGGTGGCCTCGACCGCGCCTGGATAGACGCCATAGTTGCTGTCGTATTTGAACAAATGGGCGTTGGTCTTGGTATCGGTAAGGTCGTTTATCGCCACCACGTCCAGCGCGTCTGGAAAGCGCTCGATCATGGCACGGAGCACCAGCCTACCGATCCGTCCGAACCCGTTGATGCCGATTCGTGTGCCCATCTTGCTCTCCTTCCTCGCCGATGCGTTGGACTCTCAGGTTGCGCGGTCTGAGACGCGCTGCTGACGGGACCGTGCCCCCGCGCCTCATTATTATCACAATTCCGTGGCCCGCGGGGCGCGGCGCATGCGCCTTTCAGCCCGAGACTACTGCCGACGCCGTCCCCACTACCGCGCCCGCGCCAGCGACGGCGTCTTCTGCCTGGCCCCGGTTGTATGCTTCAAAGGGTACGCTCCCGGGCAAGGCGTCAGGATACCGAGTTGGGACGTAGTACTGCTCCAGGGTTCCCGCCAGCTCCTGGTGCTGAGAGAGCTGCGGATAGGTCGGTTCCAGGCTGGTTACGAGCTCCAGGAGGGAATGGCCCATAACGTGTCTGTCGCCCCGGTAGTAGGCGAGCGCTTTCAGGGCCTTTTCGGCGATCTGGTGCGACATGAAGCACGCCTGGGCGAAGAAGCCCTCGCGCAGCATTAGCTGGGCGGCGGCCAGGTCGTTCTTCGCCTGACGCAGCCACCGGCGCGCGTCGGCCATGCTATTCTTCATAGATCACCACGCCCTCCTCCAGGGCGGTCTCGATGAAATCCCTGTGCTCCGCCAGCATGTCGGCGACCTCCTCCGGAGTGTATATTAGCAAGTCCATGCCCTTGCGCCAAACGTCGTACAGCCCCGCAAACTCCTCGTGTCTCTTGAAAAACCTGCGCTCCGTCTCGACGACGACGATCAGGTCCAGGTCGCTGTGGCGGTCCGCGTCTCCGCGGGCGTAGGACCCGAACACGATGGCCTTCTTCGCCTTGCCGTCCTTCAGGATGGGCGCGAAAGCCTCACGAATCTGGTCGATAGTGGGCACTTCCTTGGTGTTCAACGCGATGATGCCTCGCGCGGCCTCGGGACCTTCACCCTGGGCGTGCGACGTGCCGCCACTATTGATCGACATATGACCCATAGACGCTGAGGCCCGCGTACTTGGCCGCCGGCCGCAGCGCCTCCTCTATTCTCAGCAAACGGTTGTACTTGGCCGTCCGCTCCCCGCGGGAGGGCGCCCCGGCCTTGATCTGTCCGGCGGAGGTCGCTACCGCCAGGTCGGCAACGGTGGTGTCCTCGGTCTCGCCGGACCGGTGGCTGATGACCGTGCCCCAGCCGGCCTCCTTCGCCATTCGCACCGCCTCCAGTGTCTCCGTCACAGTGCCGATCTGGTTAAGCTTCACAAGCAACGCGTTGCTGGCCTTGCTCTCTATGCCCCGCCGTATCAGCCGGGGATTCGTGGTGTACAGGTCGTCTCCCACCAGCTGGACCGCGCTCCCGAGACTGGCGGTCATCTGGCTCCAGCCGGTCCAGTCGTACTCCCGCATGCCGTCCTCGATGCTGATGATGGGGTACTCCTCCACCCACCGCTGGTACCTGTCTATTAGCTCTTGTGCTGAGAGGACCACGCCCTCCCTCGGCAGCGAGTACCCCCCGTCCTCCGCGACCAGCTCGCTGGCGGCCACGTCCAGGGCGATGAAGCACTGCTCTCCCGGCTTGTACCCCGCTCCCTCGATTGCCCGCACCACCAGCTCCAGCGCCTCCCGGTCTGAGGACACGGAGGGCGCGAAGCCCCCCTCGTCACCCACGGTTGTGCCGAAGCCCGCGTCTCGCAGGATGCGTCTCAGGGCGTGGAACACCTCCGCACCCGCCTGGACTGACCGCGAGAAGGTCTCGAGGCCCGCGGGCACGACCATGAACTCCTGAATGTCGGTGGAGTCCTCGGCGTGCCTGCCTCCGTTGAGGATGTTGAACATCGGCACCGGCAGGCTGACGGGACCCCCGTGGCTGAGGTGAGCGTAAAGCGGCTTGCCTGCGCTTCGAGCGGCGGCGCGGGCCACGGCCACGGATACGCCGAGAATCGCGTTAGCCCCCAGACTACTCTTGTCACGGGTCCCGTCCAGGTCAATTAGCGTTCTGTCCACGGCCTCCTGGTCCAACGCCGAATCTCCCAAGAGTCGAAGCGCCAGCGCAATGCGCTCATTGACGTTCTTGACCGCCTTCAGCACGCCCAGGCCGCCGTAACGTGATGGGTCGCCGTCCCGCAGCTCCACCGCCTCGTTGGAGCCAGTGCTGGCCCCGGCGGGCACCGAGGCCCGCCCCAACGACCCATCGGACAGCACAACGTCCACCTCGATGGTGGGGTTGCCCCGCGAATCTAGTATCTCCCGAGCGGACACATGCGCAATGGCGCTCATCCGGACGACCCCTCGGTTCGTTTCCGGTGGGATTCGTCCCGTCTGCGCGCAGCGTCCACGGCCTTGTTGACCGCGTCCACTGGGTCGACGGCGACGATGATGGACCGGTCCGCAGCTCCGCGTCGAGCGAGCTCCCATGTGCCCAGTCCGACGACGGGAATGTCGTCCCCAAGGGCGTGGCCGATCTCCGACAGCGTGCCGTAGGCCCCGCCTACGGCGATGACGGCCCGGCCGGTCTTGACTACGATCACGTTCCGCCCGTAGGAGAGGCCCGTGCAGATGGGGATGTCCACCCACCGGTTGGCGGAGCCGGGGTCGCTGCCCGGGAGGATCCCGATGGTGGTGCCACCGGCGGACTTGGCGCCTTTGCAGGCGGCCTCCATCACTCCCCCCAGGCCGCCGCAGACGAGGGCAATGCCCCGTCTGCCCAGCTCTACGCCGACCTGTTCGGCCAGGGCCGCAACCTCGGGCGTGGCCTCGCCCGCGCCGATAACCGATATGATCAATCTGCCCTCCGGCGATTCGGGTCGGAACGTCCTGGATTATATCACCGGCGGCCTCGACTCCTCTGCCATCAACCCCTTACCGCGGGCCGTACCTGCCGCCCGTGAGGACTCGGTCCTCCTCCAACATGGCGATCTTCCTGGGCTAGGGGCCGGGCCGACAGAAGTGGTACCGGCCGCCCGTGGTCCGTCTGGGGTATATGTACCAGGCCAGTGTCGTGCCCAGGGATTTTCTTGAGGGGACAGCGGCTGTGAAGGCGCGGTCCGAAGGGCTTCCTGAATGGGGGTGGAGCGCCAGGGTGGACGGCTGGTGCGACCGGCCCTGGACCCGGAAGCGGGACATGCTCGAGGGCTTCATGCCCGGCAGCCCGGACTGACGCGGGCGGTCGTCCGCGCGCGGGCCCGCGGCCGTGGCGATGACAAACTTCCTGCGTGCGATGTTCGCCGGTCTCACGCCTTCAGACACCGAGGACGACGTGGCGAGGTAGACAAGAGCGGTGAGCTGCCTGTGTCAGTCAGGGTTGCTGAATTATTTTGCCCGTTTTGCGCCATTCTGTGCCACCTCACCGCCTGGCCCCCCCCCCGCGTGAGCCTGTCCTAAAGGTACCTTCTCCCCTGGCGGGAGAAGGCTAGGATGAGGGGTTGCCGACGAAAGTCGGCATATGGATTCACGGTTTGGACGACTGCGGCCGCTAGTCGGACCACCCTCACCTAAATCCTCTCCCTTCGAGGGAGAGGAAGGAACCGATTGCCTCCCGAGGCCAGCTCTGAGACAGGCTCGCGTGGGAAGAGGGGGAATCATAGTAACAATCGGACACATTGGTAACAGATAGACCGGGGACATGGGTAACACATTTGAGCGCGGTGGTCCGCATATCGTCCGCGCGCGGGCCTGCCGGGTGTTAGAGCGTTGAATTGGGCGCTACTGCTCCACCGCGGAGGACACGAGGCTCTTCCACCACCGGTCAGTATCCTCCTTGGAAGAAGGAAGCTGGTACATGTTGGCCACCGCCGGACGCATGACGAGCTGGTGCATGCCCTTGTGCCTGAACAGGATTGCGGCCTCGTCGAACTCCACGATCTCGCCCTTTAGCTGGAAGCCGCTCACCAGGTACATGCTCACGGGCTGGCCGGCATCCCTGGCGTCCTTTAAAAACCGGTCCGCGAGGGCGGTGTACTGACTGTCACCTGCTGCTTTCATGTCTCGTTCTCCTTGGAGCTGCGCGCCGGGAGTTCGGCGCAGCGCCTTTCATTTTCAGTGCCTCGTTCCGCCGAACTGTGGTCGGCCCCTTTGACTTCGCTCAGGACAGGCAAGCCAACCGCGAACGGCGCAAAGTTCGCTGGTCCGCTCGCCACTTCGCCGGGCTCAGAACGCCCATAACACGGTATCAAGGATCACATAGCACGTCAAAAGCTGCGTCCCCTCCATCCAGTTACTGGAGCCGTCAAGCAGCACAGGAACCATCATCGCCAGCCCCAGCCCCAGAGCGACGAGCTCTATCGGCTCGAAGATGAGCCCCATGGGCTGGCCCATGGCGTAGCTGACCAGCACGATAATCGGTAGCACCAGACACGCGACCTGGGCAGCGGAGCCGACGGAAATCGTCAGGCTCAGGTCCATCTTGTTCTTTAGCGCGACCGTGATGGCGACGATGTGGTCCACGACGTTGCTGAAAATCGGGATCAGGATGAGACCGAGGAATACTTCAGAGACATCAGTCTCTTCTATGAGGGGCGCGACGCTTCCCACCAGAAGCTCGGAGACCATGATGATGCCGGAGGTGGACCCGACAAGGATGAGCATCGCCTTCGATACCTTCCAGCTGGGACCGCTACCGTCGTCATCCTCGTGGGGCTGGCCGCGGAGAGAGAAAAGGACCGCCAGCCCATAGATGACAATCAGCATCACGGACAGGACAGGAGTGAGGGCGCTCGCGCCGGCGAGGGTCTCCTCCGAGGACGCCGCCAGCAGGATGCTGGGAAGGCCGATGGCTGCCAGCGCGATTACCATCAACGTGAAGTTCACCTGCACCAGCGGTCGGCTGAACCGCAGCGTCCCGTGCTTGAATCCAGCGAGCAGAATACTCGTGCCCAGGACCAGAAGCAGCTGCCCAAGTATGGACCCGATGAGGGCCGTACGCACGACCACAAACAACCCCTGCCTCAGCGCGAATATCGAGATAATGAGCTCGGCCGCGTTCCCAAAGGTCGCGTTGAGAAGGCCACCGGAAACGGAGCCGAGCCGGGTGCCCAGGGCCTCGGTCGACTGGCCGAGCCAGTAGCTGAGGGGGACGCACGCGAGGCCGGCGCAGGTGAACACGAACGCCCCACTGAGTCCCATCCAATCGCTGATGACCGCCAGCGGAACGAACACCAGCATCGCGTTCAAAACGCCCCTGGTGTTCAGGACGCGTCTCCGTGTTAGATTCTCCACAGCGAGAGCGCTCAATGCCATAACACCTCTCCCAGATTGCCGCCAAGTACCGCCCCATCGTTCACCCGCCCAGGGCCTCAACTTGCTCACACCGCGGCGTGCGTGGCGCTGACCCGCCTATGACCGAGCAGGGTGCTGATCCGCCGCAGGCGGACGACCATCCCCCTAGCCCCCTTCCTGGCCAGGAAGGGGGGAGAAATCATACCTGAGGGACACCCTCAGACTCCCGGCAAAGGGGCTTCGCCCCTCTGCACACCCCATCCGCGCTAGGCGGATCGGCCTGATAGCTCCGCCTCTGTCAATCGCTACTGGACCGCCCCCGGACCGCCACCGTATAGCTGATCCAGCGCGACAGCATCATCGCCCAGACGGCCACCATGAAGACTCCAAATACAGTCCTGAGGACCGCGTCCGACAGGTGGTGGGACAAGTACGCCCCGGCTACCGCCGCGATGACCGCCGGCGGCGCCAGACGAAGCAGGACGCGGTAGTCGATGTTCCTGGCCCGTGCGTGAGTCGCCACCCCTGTAATCGAGTCAACGAGTGCGACGCTCATCGCTACTCCCTGTGCGACGATGTGGTCTATCAAGAAGAACCCGGCAAGACTGGGGACAACCAGGCTCGCCGCACCCACGCCAAGGAGACCGCTCACAAAGCCGGTCGCCGTTCCAAGGAGACCAAGGTAGAGGGTGGTCGTATCCAGGGTCGGCCCAGGGAAAGACGGCCAGAACTCCTTGATGGCGAAGTAGGGTATGATGACGAGGAAGAGTCCAAGCATCAGGCGCATCGACAGATGACGGGCGGTTAGTGCGCCCAAAACGGCTCCGAGAATGCTGCCCAGGGCGATGGGCCACGCGAGTTGAAGATTCAGGTGGCCCAGGGAGGCGTATGCGCCTGAGCCGACGGCCGAGATCACCAACACCGCGGCCAGCGTCGTTCCGGCTACCTGAGCTGGGCGCAGCGTGCCTACCAGCAACAGGATGGGGGCTATCTATCGCCGAGCCGCCGCCTATCCCGAGAAGACCGCCGAACATCCCGCCGAGGAAGCCAATTGACGCGAATATCCCAAGTCTGGGGGCTCGGCGGGCTTCACGCCGGCGTCCGGCGATCTGGGGGTCAGCGGGTGGAACTGAAGGCGGGCGCCACGAGTTGACCTGCGCAGCATGTTCGCCCATGGCACTTATCCTTACGTCAGAATCGGGCCTCGGCCCGGTCCAAACATTTGCGAGATCTCAGTGCGCCTCGAGGCGCGTCCGGTCACGCGTTATACGGGCGACGCGGTGTCACCCATTCGGACAGCGAGAGTCTACCACGGCTATTAATCAGGGTGTCAACGGGCTTTTGGTCCCAATTTTCGGCAATTTGACTCCCAGCATCAGCTCCCCGTTCATTCGGCCATCCCCTGGCCGGGAGCCCCCGAGCCCGGACTGCCCGCGGACATCAGGTGTATCGACCCAGGCGAGGCGCTGATTGGGGTGGGCAAGGTGGGCACAGAGTAGTGATCAAGATCATGCTGTTCTATACAGTGGCCGGCACGGTGCTCGGCTCCGTCGCGGGGATAGCCGGTGCAGGCCTCGGGGTAGCCGTGTTTGCCTCGCTCATTGGTCCCCCTGTCCTTCATATACTCTTCCTGATCGCCCGCTCCAGAGAGATGATCTGAGATGCCGGGCACGCCCCTCGCGCCGGGCGTGCCGGTATAGAAGGTCGGAGGGGTGGTTGACCTGCCGGACCGCGCCAGCATAGAGGTTACCAACCTAGAGACGGGCCAGACGCAGCGCGAGCCTCTCGTCTCAGCGCCCTCCAGGACCTGGCCGATACGGCCGGCGCGTGGCCCGACGACGTTCAGGCCTACGGGATCTCGGGCGCCATCCTCGGGCGGCACCTCAGCGCGCTGCTCCCCGGTCCCATGGCCGAGGCCAGGGTTACGCTTCGGACCTGGGTGGACGAGGGAGCCCATGTCCGCCGGGCGCATCGAGGGCCCGGTGGCTCCCGGCGACGGTATCAGGCGCGCTGACCTGGCCTCACCTTCTGGATGACCGCGGCGTAGGTTGGGCCATTGGAGTCTATGAAGAGCCTGACAACCCACCCCGTGCCCGCTAGGATATCTTGCATCTCGGGGCGGGACACGCATAGGTAGTCGAACCAGGCGCTTCGGTGCCGTTTGTACCTGACGCGGAGCCGGGTCTGCCCGCCCATTCTCCCACGACTCCGATTAAATTCGTGATACTCAAGGTGCTGTGGCTCATCGGTATCGTAAGGGTCACGAGTTGTCGCCACTATTCGGCCCCGCCCGGTCGTGAGTCCGTGAAACCTACGCAACAGGCGCCGGGCCTTTTCGTATCCGCCGAATAGCCCGAAGTTAGCGCCCATCATAATGATCGTGTCGAAGGTGCCTAGCGACCGGGACACCTGACTTATCGACATCACCCGCACATCCCGGACCCCTCTGGCCTTGCAGACCTCCACGGCTAAAGCCGACACGTCAACACCAACCGCATCCAGGCCCTTTCCCTGGAGATGTAACAGATGCCTCCCGGCGCCGCACCCGATGTCCAACACCCTGCCCCTCACGTACCGCATAGCTTTCTTGTCGATTGATGGCCAGTCTCGATAATCCGCGAAATAACCAGTTGCCCCGCCTGACGTGCTTGATGTGCTAATGAGGCCATCGTCGCGCTCGATAATCTCCACAACGTCATGACCGTGCAGGTAGTAGATCACCTCATGGCCCAACGCGTCTTGGCCTGTCTTCACCGTGCGCCTCCTTACCAGTTATTATCGTATGCCAATCGCCACTTGTGGCGAAGGGTCATGGCTGAGATTCGGGCGTCCAAAAATCCCAACATCCTTGACTATGATGACTGCGCGGACGCTCTGGTACTCTACTGATAGAAGATCTTAGCGGGGATTGATCGCCACCCCGTCCCGCATGGGCACTTTGATCTCCTAACCCGTACCACGGCCCGAATCGGACTCCAGCCATGCAAGAGCTCGATCGTCGAGTGAAAAATCCCAGGGCTGTTGGTGTATGCCCTGCTCTAGCCACCACCGATAAGTCATCGCTACCCCGTCGTGTATGTCGTATCGAGGCGACCACCCAAGTTCACCGCGGAGCTTCTCGTTGCTGTATACAGGGCTCTCTTGCCAGGTGTAGTTAAATATCTCCGAGGCCTGGAGCGGCGCGAGGTCCTCCAGCATCGCCTCGTAGTCGCGGACCTCAACGTGGACCGTCTGGGCGTCAACCGCCATTATCGATGCAATCACGTTGACATACCCGTTGAATGTGATGGCCTCCGGGCCCGTCGCGTTGTACACCTTCCCCACTGCTTCGCTCCGACCCGGAACAGCGGCAAAGGCCGTCGCCAAATCGTCGACGTGCACTGAGTGGGTCATCGCCAGCCCATCTCCAGGCACGATCAGCTTCCTCCCGCGCGTCAGGCGGGCGAAGATGCCGAACAGGCGATAATCTTGGTCCCCTAGCCGCCGGCCTGGGTCATTGGGACCATAGACGTAGGGTGGCCTGATGACCGTGGCGGGAAAGCCGCTCTGGCTGAACATCTTCATCAGGATGTCCTCGCAAAGGATCTTGTCTCTAGGGTACTCACCCGCATCGGAGCCTCGATTCAGAGGAAACTCTTCTCGAATCGGGGCCAGGTTGGTTGGGGCGTAGACGCCGGCAGTGGAGGTTACGTCAATAGGTGTGTAAACGACATCAGGCGGCGACCTTCTCAGCCGTTGATTCAATGGCGATTCCATCCGCATACTGTGCACCGAGATAGACGTCTTCGATCAACTCAGGGGCCTTCAGACGCCTGAAGCGCTGTTCGGCGACCATCAACATTTTCCAGATCACCGCTATCGCCCGATCGACCCTCTTGTAGCGCTTGGCGGCATCGGTCCGAAGCCTGAGGGCCGCGAAGGGTGATTCTACCGGGTTCGTCGTGCGAAGGTGCCCCCAGTGCTCCTTTGGGAAGTCATAGAAGGTGACCATGCGGTCCCAGTCCCGCTCCAAGGCCTCTGAGGCCGCCTCGTAGGAATGGTCGCCGCACCACCTGGTGAACACCGTCCTGAGCCGCTCAGCCTCTGTCCGAGTCGGCGCGTAGGGGATAGTACGCAGCATGAGCTTGGCCTGGTCCTGTTGTCGCTTTGGAAGCTTGGCGAGCACGTTTACGATCTTGTGGTTCCAGCAGCGTTGCTCTGCCGCCTGCGGATAGACGTTGCGCAGAGCTCCCCAGATGCCCAGGTGTCCGTCTCCAACCACCAGCCTCGGGCAGCTCAAGCCCCGGCGCTTGATGTCCCTGAGCACCTCGGACCAGTTCTCTGTGGACTCCCTGTATCCGGGAACAGCGCTCACCACCACCTTGCTCCCGTCGCTCAGGGCCGCCATTACCACCAGTACCGCCGCCTTCTCCTTCTCAAGACCAGCCTTGACGTAGACTCCATCCACCCACATGTAGACCACTTCCAGGTCATCGAGGGGCCGGCTGCGCCATTGGGCAAGCTCATCGTTCCACTTATCCTTCAACCGGGCCACCGTGCTCGCCGATACCGGTGCGTCCTCTCCCAGCAGCCCCCGCAAAGCCAGATCGAAGTCGCCTTCGGATAGACCGTGCAGGTACAGCTCGGGGATCAACTCAGCAACCTTCCTGGTCCTGTTGACGAACAGCGGCAGCAGCCAGCTCTCGAACTGCTCCTCGGTATCGCGGACTCGCGGCCGCCTCAGCTGTATCGTTCCCGAACTCAGCGTAAGCCTCCGGGCTCTGCCGTATCCGTTCCGATAGCCGGTATCTGAGTCCGAGTCGGATCTGAGCGCCGACTTCGCCCTTCCCAGAAACGCCGTCACCTCCTCCTCCAGCAACTCCTGGATCAGCCTCTGGACCTGGCTTCGCACCCAATCCTCCAACTGCTCCCACTCCGGCCTTGACTCCGACCTACTCTCAGTGCTTTCCTTCCTCATGGGCGGTCTATCTCCTCTCTTGGGCCTCGAGCCCGTGTTGTTCAGAGAGAGGGTACACCGCCTGACTGTTTACACACTTTTTGAAGATACCTCTTGAAACTGGACAGAAAGACCCGGCCACGCTGCAGGTCAAGCTGGCCGATGATGTCCTCCCGCACCCGTTCCGTCGCGGTGGCGGTCAGGGCAATCACCGGCACCGCCGGGAAGTCCTGCCTCAGCTGCTGCAGGTTGCGGTAGTCGGGCCGAAACTCGTGGCCCCACTCGGAGATGCAGTGGGCCTCGTCGATCGCGATGAGGCTCAGGTTCAGGCCGTGGAGGAAACGGCGGAACGCGGGTAGGGCCAGCCGCTCCGGGGCCACGTAGAGAATCTTGACCAGGCCCCGACGGACCTATGCCTGCGTGTGCTCTATCTCCGATGCCGGCAGGGAACTGTTGATGAACCGGGCGGCGATACCGTTGGCGTTCAGCGCATCCACCTGGTCCTTCATCAAGGCAATCAGTAGCGAGATTACCAGGGTGATGCCGTCAAAGACGAGGGCCGGCAACTGGTAGCAGAGGGACTTGCCGCCACCTGTGGGCATCAGCGCCAGGCTGTCCCGCCGGCCCAGGACGTTGCCTATTATTTCTTCCTGCAGGGCCCGAAAGCTATCGTATCCGAAGCGGGCTTTGAGGATAGCAAGCGGAGCGGAACTGTCCATGAGTCGGCAAACCTTTCCCTGCTTGATAGCTCCCTTGGTCGGGGAAGGGAGACGAGGGTTATTTTATTCCTTACTTCGGTTGGGGTCGACCTTAATCAATGCATCCGCCGTCCTCTAGCTACAAGGAAGTTAGATTGTTCATTAAGCTGGCAGATCCTGCATGAAAGGTAAGTGGCAAATGAGGATATTCGGAGCGATAATGATTGTGGCCTTACCATTAGCGGACTTGGGATTAGGGTCTGGAATCCCGGCGCTGGCCGTGGGCGCTGGAGAAGTCGTACTCTCCAAGATTGACCTTGGCGACTCCCCTGGAGTAGCGCGGGAAGTTGTTGATCGGTTCGAGCTCTATAGCGGCGTCTCCGCAGCGCGGCGTCGGGGCACTTCACCATAGGCCCGAGACCTGTGCAGCGACAGCCAGTTCCCGGACCGCGTTGCCAAGGCAGATGGCCACGTGCTGACGCGGCCTCACGGTTGGAGTTGAGGAAAACGATTGGAGGAAGACGTCAGCCGGCAAGAGAAACTGCTCAGATAGCCATAGACCAACGCGGGGCCGCTCTTCTGGGTGCAGCCCCCCCTCCACATCCCAAACCAACTGGCTGGAAGCTTCAGCTTCATTGCCTACCCGGAACTCTTCAGATCGACCGCCCAAGAGTAGCAAAGTTTTTGGTGTCGATTGAGAAATGGGGATGGTCAACGTCAGCGTGGTGGTGGCAACGGCGATCAATGGCGAGGGCAAGCGGGAGATCATTGGGATGGACGTGGGTACCAGTGAAGACGGCGCCTTCTGGCTGGCCTTCCTTACGCTCGCTGTCCGCCAGGGGCCTCGGCGGGGTGGAGCTGGTGGTATCGGACGCTCATCAGGGACTCCGAGGCGCCATCGCCGCAGTCTTCGGCGGAGCCAGCTGGCAACGGTGCCGCACCCACTTCATGACCAACCTGCTCACTCGGGTCCCCAGGCGCGCCCAGCCATGGGTAGCCACCATGGTGCGCACTATCTACCAGCAACCCTCCCCCGATGAGGTACACGCCCAGCTCGACAGGGTGACCGATCAACTCCAGAACCGGTTCCCTCAGGTCGCCTCTCTACTGGACGAGGCCGGACCCGACGTCCTGGCCTTCTCCAGCTTCCCACTCGCCCACTGGAAGAAGATCTGGTCCAACAACCCACAGGAGCGTCTCAACAAGGAGATCCGGCGACGCACCGATGTGGTGGGCATCTTCCCTAACCGGCCGGCCGTGCGCCGCCTCGTTGGCGCCGTCCTGGCTGAGCAGCACGACGAATGGGCCGTTGGCCGTCGATACATCACACCTGTCGTGCTGACCCTGAACGAAGCTCTTCCAGAGGCCGATCTCGCGGAGGCGACAGCCGCCTAAACAACATCAACAGGATGACGCACTCTTACACCACTTGACGGGACGTGACCAGGATAGCAGACGAACTTACGCGTGAACGCTTTACTCGTCCATGTACGTCGCTGCCCGGCATGCGAGTGGCGCGGGTTCTGGATCAGCTGGGCGCCGAACGGGGCCTGCTCGAGCTCATCGTGGTCGATAATGGACCCGAGTTTGCGGGGAGAGCGCTGGAGAGCATGGGCCTACGAGAACGGGGTGCGCCTGCACATCATCGCTCCGGGCAAACCAGTGCAGAACGCGTCCATCGAGAGTTTCAACGGACGGTTCCGGGACGAGTGCCTGAACGGGCACTGGTTCAGGAGCTATCCCGCAACTCGCCGGATCATGGACACTTGGCGGGATGACTACAATGCCGTCCGTGCCCACAGTGCCTTGGGCAACCGAACGCCCCGGGAGTTCACACAGCGGAGGGGTAGAGATACGCCGGTCGGATTCTAAGCTTCCATGGACCTAATTCAGGGGCAGGTCATGTTGTTCAGGCATCGGTGGCCCACATCTTGTGGGGACCGGTGGGCTTTCGATGGTACTCCTTGCCGCAGCCATTCGCACCTCAGACCTCTTCACCAGCCCCTCCCTGCGTAGGATACGGGAGAACGTCGGCGGCTATCGGAACTCCAACCACCCTCACACCATAGAGGCTACCAAGGTCATGACGCCGATGTCATCCCATCTCCAAGGCTTATTTGTGCCCGCGGCCCGCAAAGCGCGTACAATAGAGGGAACCAAGAGGGGAGGCCGCAATGTCGATAGCCAACCTGGCACAGGATGGCCGGCTCATCGTGAAACAGAGAGTCGAGGGGTTCGAGGCCATCACAGGCGTCGAAACACGAAATCGCTACGAAGTGCTGACACCGGAGGGCCAATCCGTGATGTTAGCCTACGAAGAGTCGGGCGGTTTGGGCAGGGTGTTCTTCAAGCGCAATCGGGCTCTCACCCTGCATATTGCCGGCCTGGATGGCCAGGACATCCTGGTGGCGAGGCGCGGCTTCTTCTGGCTGTTCCCACGGATGGACGTTCAGGACGGCACCAGGAGACCCCCTGGGCACAATCCGCCGGAAGTTCGGGCTGCTAAAGCGGAGGCTGGTCATCGAGGACGCACGGGGCGAGACCGTCGCTGAAGTGAGTGGCTCCGTATTCCGGCGGTACACGTTCATGGTCAATCGGAGGGGCGAGGAGATCGGCAGGATCACGAAGCAATGGAGCGGCGTGGGCCGGGAGATGTTCACCGACGCCGACACCTTCCTGGTCGAGTTGCCGGTGAAACACGGCGACGACCTGCAGTACCTTGTCTTTGCGACCGCATTTGCGGTTGACCTGGACTTCTTCGAGAGTTAGGTGAACCCGTCTCAGTGGGGAACGATCCAAACCGGAATTTCCCATATTGGCAGTCTTCAGGCTCAAAAGGCAGCCCAAGAGAGATGGTAGCATCATCGTCAGGTCCTGCAAGGCCAGTCAATCGCCGGTCTATCCGATAGGGGATGCGATTCTTGCTGTGAGCCATGCTTCTTGTCCGTCTTTGTCGTCTTCGGGCCCGCCGCCAAGGTGGTGAAAGCGCATTGAAGACAAGCCGACTCCCTTGAGCGAACTCCCTCTGTCAAACGCCAGGAACTATGTACCAGTAGAAAGAGAGATCGCCAGGAACTATAGGCCACTTCGCCAGGAGGTTGACCACCCTGGGCGCCGGGTTGGCGACCATTGCTGCAGCCTGGATGTAAGGAGCAGCGATGGCGTACAGGGAGGTGTCGAGAGTGGAGATAGCAGAAGTGGTACGCCTCTGGCTGCAGCAGGAACCGGACACCACCGCCAAAGCCCCCCTGGAACGCCTGCGGCTCTCTACGTTGGCCGCTTCACCGACGGCCAGCTCCGGACGCTGCAACGAGGGAGATCGCTCCGGTTGGAGTTGACTCCAGAGGCTCAGACTTCGGTAACATTTCCCGATGAGGCAACACGACCAGCAAAATAGTTGACGCCGATCAGTATCCGATCGAACCTGGTCGCCAAGCACTCCCTGTGCATTCATCCATGACGGTCAACAGCCGTCGCCCTGCCGTCACCGGTCCTGATCTGCACGAAGTCACATGCCCCCGCACATGCTTCTTCCACTCCGGCCGCAGACGCACGCATGAGCCATCATTGAGCCACTGCCGCCCTCTTCTTTGGCTGCCTTGCCGGTGCCGTCAGGCCTTCCCAGCCGCCGTATCCTCTCGACCCGCCTGTGGTTCACATGCCAATCACCTATGCCCTGGACAGTCTTTCAACATGGTACCATGTCGGGGACGTGAGGGCATGCCCCTACACGGCATCTCGACCCGCAATTGGCCCGTAGCGAGGTGACCCAATGATAGGCAGGATGCTGGGCGCGGCCCGGTTGAGTGTAGACACTTACGAGGATGTGGAGAAGGACGGCGGCGCCACGATACAGGCGCTGCTCGTGGTTATCATCGTCACCATCGCCAGCGTCGTTGGCGAGCTGTTGGGTGGTGGGGAAGATGTCGAGGTGGTCAGGGCGCTGGTCGTCGGCATAATCCGAGGAGTGGTGAGCTGGGCCATGTGGGCGCTGGCAACCTGGATTATCGGAGCCACAATACTGAGGACAGATAAGACCGAAGCCGACTGGGGACAGCTCGCGCGCGGCACGGGGTTCGCCCAGACCCCCGGGATTCTGAATGTGCTTAACTTCATACCGGCGGTTGGAGGACTCATCTCTCTGGTGGCATTCGTCTGGACGTTCGTGGCTATGGTGATTGCCGTGCGGCAGAGTCTGGACTACACCTCGACCTGGCGGGCGTTCTTCGTGATCCTGATCGCCTTCATCCCGGTGCTCATCATAAACATCATCGTATTTCTGGTGACGGGTGGGAGCGCCGAAGTACAGACGTCTTAGCGCTGGGAATTGTGGTAACGATTGTGGGAATTATCCAGAATTAGGCGTCAATCATAGCTAAGTACGATGACCCAGCTCCACCCCGCTCAGGCCACGATCGGCTACCGAGCGCAGGAAGGCCATCCGGAAGGCGCCGTCCTCACTGGCGCCCACGTCCATACCGACGATCTCCCGCCTGCCCTCTGCGTTAACCGCGGTGGCCACCACCACGCTCACATTTGCTATCCTGCCGGCCTCCCTGACCTTCTGGGTCAGTGCGTCCAGCCACAGGTAGCAATACGGCCCGCCGTCCAGGGGTCGATCAAGGAAGCGCTCGACCACCCCGTCGAGCTCTGAGCAGATACGCGACACCTGGCTCTTTGAGATGCCCTCACATCCCAGAGCCTTGACCAGGTCGTCCACACGCCTTGTAGACACGCCCTCCACGTAGGCCTGCTGGATCAGGTCACGTCCCGTCAAGTGGTGTAAGCCCGAATCCACCGAAGGAGGGCGTCGGGTTAGCGTCCTGAGGCGGCAAGAAGGTGCTCCTGTGCTTCTGGGATAATGGTTTTGTAGCAAAAAAACGGCCCCGGAAAAGGAGCACCCAGTAGATGCTGCCACGCAACCACCCCGACCGGATCCAAATCACCTTCGACGACCGCCGCTTGGTGGCCAATGCCGGGCTGCTCCTTCCGGCCACCCTGGCGCGGCACCTCGGCCTGCCCGAACTCGTCCGGCAGCGCCTCGACCTGGGCGATGCCCCGGGGCGGGCGAACACGAGCGACAAGATGATGACGCTGGTGGCGTCTGCGCTGGCTGGGGGCGACTGCATTGACGACGCCGATGTGTTGCGCACCGGGGGGACGGCCTGCACCCTGGGCGGCACGGTCAAGGCGCCATCCACCCTGGGCACCTTCCTGCGCAGCTTCCAGTGGGGCCACGTCCGTCAACTCGACCGGGTGAGCCGCGAGTTGCTGGCCCGGGCTTGGCAGGCCGGGGCGGGACCCGGCGACGGGCCCCTGACCATTGACCTGGACTCCACCATCTGCGAGACCTACGGACTGGCCCTGGCCAAGGAGGGCGCCCGCCACCACGGCTATACCGGCAAGCGGGGCTACCACCCGCTGCTGGCCATCGCCGCCGGCACCGGAGACGTGCTGATGTCCCGGCTGCGCGAGGGCCGGGCCAACACCGCCCGCGGCGCCGCCCACTTCCTGCGGGAGACGGTGGGACGGGTGCGCTACGCCGGGGCCAACGGACGACTCACGCTACGGGCCGACAGCGGGTTCTACACTCATGGCGTGGTATCCGTCTGCCGCAAGATGGATGTCCGCTTCTCCATCACCATCCGCCAGCACAAAAGCCTGCACAATCTCATCGAGGCGATACCCGAAGATGCCTGGACGCCGATTCCTTACTGGATGGACGGCGCCGCCGATGTGGCCGAGACCACCTGCACCCCCTTCCAGGCCGAGGCGGACGCCGCGCCGGTACGGCTCATCGTCCGGCGGGTGAAGCCCACGCCCGGTTCCCAACTGGCCCTCTTCGCCAAATACAGCTATCATGGCTTCATCACCGACCGGGACGGGGAGTTGCTCGAACTGGAGGCTGACCATCGCCGCCACGCCGAGATCGAGAATGCCATACGCGACCTCAAGTACGGCGTCGGGCTGAACCATCTCCCCTCGGGCCGCTTCGCCGCCAACGGCGCCTGGTTGGCCGTCCAGACGATGGCCCACAACCTGGCCCGCTGGACGGCGCGGATCGGTCTGGGAGAGCGGATAGCCACCACCAAGACCCTCCGGCGGCGGTTCTTCTCCCTGGCCGGACGGCTCACCCGCTCGGCACGCCGGTTGACCCTGCATCTTCCGGATCGCTGGCCTTGGGCTGAGAAGTTCAGCCGCGCCTTGGCCCGGCTGCGAGCCATTCCACTCCCGGCCTGACGGCACCGTCGGCGACCGACCCACCCACCGGACAACCGAAGATCCCCGCAGACTCGTGCCAGCCCGGTCCGAGAGAGTTCCCTGCTGCGTATTCTCTCGCCATCCCGCGCATCGCAGCTCCCGCAGACGGCCATAGGGGCCCCTGTGCGGCGATGAAGACCGTCCGCCGACCTCCCTACCCCAAATGGAACCCAGGCTATTTCCCCTGTAGCTCCCTCACCCCCCTTCCGCTTTCCTCACGCCGTCCATCGGTGTCCTTCGGTGGATTCGGGGTAAGAGTGCGTCATCCTGTTGATGTTGTTTAGGCGGCTGTCGCCTCCGCGAGATCGGCCTCTGGAAGAGCTTCGTTTAGGGTCAGCACGACAGGCAGATGGGCTAAGCGGACATTTTCGCTGACCATCGACACCCCGTGGCCTAATCGCCCATTTGCCACGCACCCACCTTCCGTTACGCCCAAGTGCCGTCTCCTTTCTACCTGAACGTAACGGCGCTCTCTTGGGTCTGGCGCGCGGTTGTCCCGCCCGTCTTGAAATGAACGACATCATTGTCCCGGTCATACCGGACTTCAGAGTTCATGACATCGCCCTCGAAAGGCGAGTACCCGGTATGTCCCCAGCTCGGCTTGATCCCGTCTCCCACCGGCCTCTTGATACTTACATGCCATGCCGGAATGTCTATCGGCCTGATTCTACGCCCGTAGATTTCCATAGTTGAGTAGGTCGGCGCCCTCATCACAGCCTTGCCGTCCAGCAGCGGGAACTTGAGCGAACCGATCCAAGTAGCGACATCTGTACTGCGATCAGTGATCCAAAGCCCGAACCAAACGCCGTCATCTTCGGGGTCGCCGTCCGGCGCGAACCGAATCCGATAATCACCCGCGCCCCAAGCATAGGACCGCCGGACCCCGATAGAGTTTCCCTCGTGACCGGAAGACTGAGTCCAGCCATCAGTTTCAGAGAAACGCGCGTTTGCTAGGTCACGGGTCTCCCAACGTAAGAGGAGCAGACCCTTGCCGCGTCCATATGGCGGCTCCGGCGCGTGAACGTCTGTCTGCAGCCCGAAGTAGAATCCCGCGTCTGAGATCTTACTATGGGCAAGCATCAGGTAGAGCCCGTTGTCTCCCTCCAGCTCAACGTTGTTATGGATTGTGAAGTCTATGACCAGCTCCTCGAACTCACCGATCCAGTTGTCGCTCGAGTCACGGCCTCTCTCCCACTCCCCCCAGATGTAGGCCATGTGCTCCGGCGGAGACACTGACATATAGATATCGGGCCGGCCTGGTATCTGGGTCGGCGTCTTCAAAAAGTGTGTAAACAGTCAGGCGGTGTACCCTCTCTCTGAACAACACGGGCTCGAGGCCCAAGAGAGGAGATAGACCGCCCATGAGGAAGGAAAGCACTGAGAGTAGGTCGGAGTCAAGGCCGGAGTGGGAGCAGTTGGAGGATTGGGTGCGAAGCCAGGTCCAGAGGCTGATCCAGGAGTTGCTGGAGGAGGAGGTGACGGCGTTTCTGGGAAGGGCGAAGTCGGCGCTCAGATCCGACTCGGACTCAGATACCGGCTATCGGAACGGATACGGCAGAGCCCGGAGGCTTACGCTGAGTTCGGGAACGATACAGCTGAGGCGGCCGCGAGTCCGCGATACCGAGGAGCAGTTCGAGAGCCGGCTGCTGCCGCTGTTCGTCAACAGGACCAGGAAGGTTGCTGAGTTGATCCCCGAGCTGTACCTGCACGGTCTATCCGAAGGCGACTTCGATCTGGCTTTGCGGGGGCTGCTGGGAGAGGACGCACCGGTATCGGCGAGCACGGTGGCCCGGTTGAAGGATAAGTGGAACGATGAGCTTGCCCAATGGCGCAGCCGGCCCCTCGATGACCTGGAAGTGGTCTACATGTGGGTGGATGGAGTCTACGTCAAGGCTGGTCTTGAGAAGGAGAAGGCGGCGGTACTGGTGGTGATGGCGGCCCTGAGCGACGGGAGCAAGGTGGTGGTGAGCGCTGTTCCCGGATACAGGGAGTCCACAGAGAACTGGTCCGAGGTGCTCAGGGACATCAAGCGCCGGGGCTTGAGCTGCCCGAGGCTGGTGGTTGGAGACGGACACCTGGGCATCTGGGGAGCTCTGCGCAACGTCTATCCGCAGGCGGCAGAGCAACGCTGCTGGAACCACAAGATCGTAAACGTGCTCGCCAAGCTTCCAAAGCGACAACAGGACCAGGCCAAGCTCATGCTGCGTACTATCCCCTACGCGCCGACTCGGACAGAGGCTGAGCGGCTCAGGACGGTGTTCACCAGGTGGTGCGGCGACCATTCCTACGAGGCGGCCTCAGAGGCCTTGGAGCGGGACTGGGACCGCATGGTCACCTTCTATGACTTCCCAAAGGAGCACTGGGGGCACCTTCGCACGACGAACCCGGTAGAATCACCCTTCGCGGCCCTCAGGCTTCGGACCGATGCCGCCAAGCGCTACAAGAGGGTCGATCGGGCGATAGCGGTGATCTGGAAAATGTTGATGGTCGCCGAACAGCGCTTCAGGCGTCTCAAGGCCCCTGAATCGGCGTCCCTGAGTTGATCGAAGGCTGACGTCGTATCGTCGGTGCACAGTATGCGGATGGAATCGCCATTGAATCAACGGCTGAGAAGGTCGCCGCCTGATGTCGTTTACACACCTATTGACGTAGCACGTCGCCTATTTCCTGACCTCTCGGAGTGTCTTGTTTCTGTCCCGCGTCAACGTCCATCTTGTGCTCGCTCCCGCGCTCGGACTGTTGAACGGCGTAACTAATCGGGATCAGTTTCAACGCAAGGTCGAAAGTCCGAAACCTCTAGATGTACTCATTAACACAAGAAGGTAGAGAGCGCGTCCCCGAAGAAGAGACACGTCGCGTAATAATGGGGTCTACAATCCCCGTACTGCGTACGCAGCAGTGGCTACCTAAGCTACGGCTCCAAGTGGACCAGCCCCTCCGCAGTGCGTACATGAGGAGCTCGTTGCTGCGATGGATGCCTAGCTTCTGCATGATCCTCTTGCGGTAAGTCTGGATCGTGTATGGGCTGACATGTAGCACGTCGCCTATTTCCTGAACAGTACGACCCTCAGCCAGCATGGGAAGCACCTGGCGCTCCCTTACGCTGAGCTTTTCGTAGAGGTCATCACCCTGGCCGCCCCGTAGGCGGTTTACGTAGTCGCCGACGAGCTTTGTCGCCATGGGGGAGTGTATGTACACGTCGCCCGAATGTACCGTCCGGATGGCCGTCATGAGCTCATCAACACCGGCGGCTTTCAGCACGTAGCCCTTTGCTCCCGCCTCCAGGGACCAAGAGCAGGTCTTCTCGCGCGTAGACGGTAAGCATGATCACCGGCACTTCGGGGCACGTTTCGGCGATGCTTCTGGTGGCATCGATGCCGGACAGGCCGGGCATGTCGATGTCCATCAGCACCACGTCCGGGCGCATTCTTTGTACCTCCTCTACGGTTTGCCAGCCGTTGCTTGCCTCTCCGACGACCGTCATGTCATCTGCCCTCTCCAGTATGAGGGCTATGCCCTCGCGCACAACTGCGTGGTCTTCCGCAAGGAACACGCCGATCTTATTTAGTGGCCGCTCAGCCATGCGTGACTCCTGCCAAGGAAGTGATGTAGCCTGGACCCCGCCAAACCTACGCATGAGCACGTCTCTCAAGAGCGAGGGCTCACCCGCCGGCGTGTCAAGCTGACCGGTCGCCCGGCCAAGCCACCCCGCCACGGCCCCAGGCCGTGGTTGTCGTAACACCCATGTAGCTATTTCCTCACCGATCATGCGCCGAGCAGATGGCGCATATCAGGCCACCTGCCACGCTCAACCGGCGACGCTGGTGCGGAGGGCGCTAACCACCACCTGTGTCCGGCTCGTGGCCCCCATCTTCAGGAATAGGCGCTGAACGTGTGACTCCACGGTCTTCCGTGAGATCCCCAACTCCCTGGCAATCTCTCCATTCGTCAGACCTTCGCCCATGCGCTTGAGCACCTCGGTCTCTCTGCCGGTAAGACCTCCCTTTGCCAACCTGTGGTGGTTGGTCTGCTCATCATGCTGCAGTAGTCCGAGGACCTTGTCAGCAATCCCCGAGAGAAATACGAGACTTCCTTCGGCCACATCGTGGATGGCCTTTCTGAACTCACCGGCGGAGACCGTCTTCACCAGGTAACCGCGGATCCCCAGCCTCACCAGCGACCTAACGTACTGATCATCGTCGTAGGCGGAGAGGACCAGGATCTTGGTCTCCTTCGCGACCCTGCCGCTGGCCCTTGCAACATCGAGGCCGGAGCCCTGCCGAAGACGGATATCAAGGACGACAACGTCGGGTTGAAGCTCCTCGATCACCGCGATCGCGTCCTCGCTACCGGCAGCCTCACCCACCACGTTGATTCGGCGGTCATCCCCGAGTATGTGTTTCATCCCCTCCCGCGTCAGCTCATGGTCTTCGACCAACACTACGCTGATCTGGGAAGGCGCCCCGGCGTATGCTCCCAATTCGTAACCCCCTACTGAGTCGAGTGACACCCTGATAGAATTCAGGGCCTGGACGCAATTATAAACATGGGGCTGGCCCATAACATCGGTGAGATTTGATGGAGTTACTAAGTGGAACCCCGCGGTACTTTTGGACTACCTGCCGTACTGTCAATCGCCATTCCGGGTGAGGGCACGTACTTCCAAAGGCAGGTCACGGCACGACCGAGCGGTAGCTCTTCCACCGGAACACGGCCTGCTAAACCCCAAAGAGAAGGGCCCTCCGGACAACGGGGCGTATAGGTGTTACCACAGAGGTGGTCTCGTTTGTCTGAACAGCGCTGCCCGGTTTGATAAGTGGAATCGCGCTGCCGTGCGTTAGGCCGCCGCGGACTCGGCAGGCGCTCTGTCAAAGAACTGGTCCGGCGTCATTCCCCCAAGGCTCGAATGGGGCCGTCCGGCATTGTAAAACTCGAAGTACCGCCCGAGGCCAGTTCTGGCTTCCGGGACCGATTCGTAGGCTCTCAGGTACACCTCCTCGTACTTGACGCTCTTCCACAGCCGTTCGACGAACACATTATCCTTCCAGCTTCCCTTCCCGTCCATGCTGATCTGGATCCCATTGGCTTTCAGCAGGCCGGTGAAGGCGTCACTTGTGAACTGGCTTCCCTGATCTGTGTTGAATATCTCCGGCGCGCCGTGGCGTCCCAGGGATTCTTCGAGCGCCTCCACGCAGAAGTCTGTGTCCATTGTGACCGATACCCGCCAGGCCAGCACCTTGCGGCTATGCCAGTCCATCACTGCGGCTAGGTACACGAACCCCCTGGCCATCGGAATGTACGTGATATCCATTGCCCACACCTGGTTGGGCCTGCTCACCTCAAGCCCGCGCAGCAGGTACGGATACACCGTATGGCCGGGCCGTCGCCGGCTGGTGTTGGGCTTGCGGTACAGCGCCTCAATGCCCATCCGCCGCATCAGTGTGGCGATGTGTCTACGCCCGGAGGAGAGTCCCTCCTGGCGGAGCAGGCCTCGCATCATCCTACTGCCTGCAAACGGATACTCAAGGTGCAGCTCATCGATACGGCGCATCAGCCCGAGACCGGCTTCGCCCACCGGCCGTGGCCGGTAGTAGATGCTCCCGCGGCTGATGCCCACTGCCTTTGCCTGGCGGGCGAGAGGCAGCTTGTGATCGCGGTCGATCATCGCCTTGCGCCCGGCAATCCCGCCTTCGTGAGCGCAGCCTCTAAAAAATCGTTCTCCAACGCAAGCTCACCGATCTTAGCGTGAAGGACCTTCATATCTACCGGCTTTTCAGCCTGCCCTGTCCCGGACCCAAATAACTGCGCCGCCCGATCCAGCAACTGGGTCTTCCATTGCGTGATCTGGTTCGGGTGCACATCGAACTGGCTTGCCAGCTCCGAAAGTGTCCGGTCGCCGCGCACTGCGGCAAGAGCCACCTTCGACTTGAACTCTGCCGAGTGGTTACGGCGGGGTCGTCTGCTCATCTCTCGCTCCTGTCTCCGAGAGCACTATCATGCCCTCAATCAGGCAGCGATTCCACTTATCCTGGATTACCCAGATGGACTGAAGCCAAGATTGGTAATCATGTGATTGCTGTGAATAGTCTGCCGATGTTGCGGCTATCATAGGCGTTAAAGGATTATAATACGCCCATATATTTAGCTTCATCTTCTGATTACGTAAGCGAGTTGGAGGCACCTTATGGGTGACGGCGAAAAGACCCCTCTCAAGCTCAACTTCGACTCCAAAGTTCGCCTGGAGTTTCGGGGTGTTACTATCACCTCAGACGCTGGATTACTTGCATGCAGAGAACTCGATGATGCCCTGGGACTAACCGACTCATCCGCTGAATACCTCAAGGAAGGCCGAACCGGTAAAAACATTCTCCATAAGTTAATCTCTCTGTTGAGACAATCAATCTACAGCCGCCTCGCAGGATACGACGACACCAATGATGCCGATCGACTTTCCCAAGACCCAGCCATGAGAGTAGTCGTTGGCTGGAAAGGCCCTGACAGGAAGGCGGCCAGCACCAGCGAGATGAGTAGGTTCGAGACCGAGTTGCTTACTCAGAAGGATAACCGCAAGGGCCTTGAGCAGCTGAATGTAGAATGGGTAAAACGTGGCGTAGCCAAGACAGTCCACCGGCGTATTATCTTGGACATCGACAGTTCAGAGAGTCCGGTACATGGTCAGCAGGAGGGTGCAGCCTACAATGGACACTTCGAGTGCATGTGCTATCATCCGCTGTTCTGCTTCAACCAGTTCGGAGACTGTGAAGGTGCAGTGCTCAGGCCAGGCAACGTACATAGCGCCGATGGGTGGGAGGGATTCATCGAGCCTATCGTGGAGCGCTACCTGAAGCTGGCGGTGAGGCTTCTGTTTAGAGCCGACGCCGCCTTTGCCAAGCCTGAGCTTTACGAGTACATGGAGGCAAGACGCATCGGTTATGCCATAAGGCTTCCAGCGAATGACGTTCTTCAGCGGGAAATAGCGCACCTGTTGGTACGGCCTACCGAGTGGCCTTCCCGAAAGCCCATCGTCTCCTATCATGACTTCGCCTACCAAGCTCAGAGTTGGGATGTTCCTCGGAGGGTGATAGCCAAGGTAGAGTGGCACCAGGGAGAACTGTTCCCCAGAGTAGGATTCATAGTCACCAACCTGAGTTATCCGACGAAGGGCATAGTCAGCTTCTATAATGGCCGCGGCACAGCAGAGCAGTGGATAAAAGAAGGCAAATACGCACTGAACTGGACGAGGCTGTCGTGTCATAAGTTCGTGGCTAATCAGGTGAGACTCTCGCTATTCATCCTGGCTTATAATCTGGGTAACTTCTTGAGGAGGCTCGCATTGCCTGAGTCCATCAAGCGCTGGTCTTTGACAAGCGTTCAGACGAGACTCATCAAGACAGGCGGGCGTTTGGTGCGTCATGCCAGGAGGCTCGTGTTCCAGCTTGCCGAGGTGATGGTGAGTAGGGATATGTTCGGTGAAATGCTGGAAAAGATCGGCAGGCTTCGTTTCAATCCTGGATAGCAAGACGCGTAGGCAAAAGGAATCGTCATCAGACTCAGGTCGCTCAAGGCAAGGTACGCGACTTGTAGGATGAGTTTGGCCTGAAAGAGCCGTCTAGCGCCGTTGTGGGTGGTTCGAAGTGGCTAAATGGCACTATGAGGCTAAATGGAGCATTGACAATATCAGAGAACAGCCATATAGCCCTTGTTACCATAGCATGTTGCGATCATGGACGCACTGAATTCCATCTGGGAAATATCGGCTTATCCCCCTGTTCAGATTTCCGGAGCCACTTCTCACGTAGGGGTTATCCCTTAAGCCCGCTTGTATTGGAAGGGTGGACGCACCTAATATCCTGAGTATTGGACGCAGCCCGTCCAAAAACTCAGCGGGAGGTTGTGCGATGAAGGTGCGCGAGCTGGAGAAGATCCTGCGAGAAGGTATGAGGGCCCACCCCGGTAGGCCGGCCCTGGCGTTGCTGACCGGAGATGGCCCCATCGCTGACTCGGTGCCGGCGGAGTTCGCCGAAGCGGCGAACACGCTGGCGGGCAGACTCAGTAGGCCATCGAGCAAGCAAGGATGGCCTGCTTCCCTTTCATGGTTGGGCCTAGTCGCGATTCTGCTACCCTTGAAGGTTAGAGCCGGCCCGATGCTGGACGAGCTGAAAGCGAATATCGAGAGGACGATAAGTCGGGACTGCGACGAGCCCCAACTTCGAGACGCGGTGCTGAGCGCCCTGCGACGTCCGGGTTTCGCTCTCCACCCGGACGCCCACTGTCGGGCCGGCGGTCTTGCCCTAGGGGTGTACAGGGCTATCCGGGGCGGGCTGAGCGAGCCCGCCTGGCACGCGGCGGCCGCTGCTGAGCTCTATATCGAGGCCGGCTTTCTGTTCGACGACGTGGCCGACCGGGAGATAGACGAGGGCCTGGGCTCGAGCATCTCCGAGGAAGTCACTCTGGCGATAACCCTGATGAACTGCGGGGTTGCCGCCGCCGCCGAGGCGGTGCATCTGGCCGGGCTGGGTCCGTCCAGCCACCGTCCGCTACGACAACTGGCCCGCAACTGCGTATCCGCCTGTGCCGGACAGCTCCTGGACGCCCGCCTGGAGCGGGAGGACGAAGTCACCTCGGACGAAGCCCTCAGGATGACCGCGCTCAAGGCCGGGGGCTGTGGCAGACTGGCGGCGTCCGTCGGCGCGAGCATCGCTACCGCCGATGACGAGATGATAGCCCTGTTCGGGGAGCTCGGGTCCGATCTCTTCATCTACCTGCAGCTAATAGACGACATCAGAGACGCCTCCCCCGCCGAGGGGGTATCCAGGGACTTGCTCCAGCGCAAAAAGACGCTGCCCCTGCTTTACTTCTACAACTGGATGAGCGCAGACGGAAAAGATGCCGCCGGTGATATAATGCCCGCAGAATTTGGGGCGGAATCTCGCGAGACTCTTGCTCCAGCCTTCGACGCCACCGGGGCCGGCGTGTTCGGAGCCGTCGTGGCGGAGGCGTACCTGAACCAGGCAAGGGCGAACCTGGCCGATCTCTCAGCCTTGCTCGGCCCGCTGGAGCACCTTGAGCGTTACATCGATGGCATCGAGCTTATTCGCCACGAGGCTCTTGCGGCTTCGTAATAGGCGCGCGCTGGCAGGCGCGCGCCTCGCCAGGCTCGGCGCGCTCACTCTGCTGCTCTCATACCTCATTATTGCTGTGGCGGCCTACAACACCGCACCGCTGCCAACTTCCCTTGGACTGCGAATCGGTAATTGTGGCGACGTGCCTTGCGTGGCCTGGGTTATGCCCGCGGGTCAGGCCTGGCAGCAGGGGGTCAGGCCGGGAATGATGGTGCTCTCCATCGATGGGCGGACTGTCATGGATTCCGAGGCGAGGGAAGTACCTTCAAGTGCCGCTCGCATAGCTGAGTTGGTAGGAGGCGCGGGCGGGGTGTTACGAGTCGGGCTACACGATGAGCCCGTCATGGAGGGGCTCGCAAGATTCTCTCTTTGGTTTCTGGGCGGTATGTTCGCTCTATTGGGAGCGGCGGTCCTGCTCCGCAGGCCTGACCTCTCCTCGGCCAGGTGGTTCGGCGCCTTTTCGGCCGCGGCAGCAATGGCGCTCGCAGTAGGACCCGCTTCCGCGGGGTCACAACCACTGTGGGCCCTGGTGGTCCAAATCGTGATGCTGGCCGGGGTTGGCGCAACGTGCCTTCCGTTCATCGTCGCGTTGGTCGCGAGCCAGCGTAAGTCCCGCCTGTTTGGCATCCCTTCGCTTCTCATCGTCGTGGGAATTGTCATACTTGCCGGTTACGCCGCGTCGGTCTTGTTCAGGCCTGCGTTGTACGAGCTAGTGCGACCGGCGCTATTTCTTTATATGGCAATTACGATGGTGGGCGCCATCGGGCTCCTGGCACTGGCGTCCGTGCGGCAACAGTCTCAGATACGTGTCCATCAGGCCCGCATCGCGCTATTCGGGATCGGGTTGGGCACTCTACCGTTAATCACCCTAACCCTGGTCCCCGAAGCTTTCGTCGAGGAACTCTTGGTGCCCGCCCATGTTTCAGTCCTCGCGGTGGGGCTCATTCCGGTGGCCTTTGCCTACGCCATTCTCCAGCACAATCTGCTGGGCATACGCAGGCTGGTCCATCGGGGGATGGTGTACGGACTCACCACTCTCGCGACGTTCGCGGTGATCGCCGCTGCGCTATCGGCGGCGACATCTCTGTTGCCGGAGACAGTCGACAATCGCGTGCCGCTGGCCCTTACCGCGCTCCTGTTGACTGCCGGGGTCGCGCTCTTCATGCCGCTTCGCCACGTGGTACGCTGGCTGGTGGACAAGCTCCTCTATGACGACGTGGTCCAGTACGAGGCGTTCGCCGAAGTGGTGCGCGGCAACCTAGTGACCTCGGGTCCGGCGAATGAGGTGATCACGGGAATTGCGCGACGCCTGGTTGAGGCACTGAGACTGGAATCCGCCGTTTTGTTCCTGGGCAGGGACCCCTCTGATCTGAGGGGCCACAGATAGCTGACCGCGTCGAGGACGAAAAGCGCCTGGCCGCGACTGAGGACGGCCACGGACCGAGGACGTCCTTCGAGACGTCTACCCTCGTCTCCAACCCACGATTCTTGCCGCAGAGGCCCAGGACTTGATGGACCTCCGCTGGGAGAGGGAGCGGGTGATCCACGTGGACGGCACATTCGAGGCCAGCTCCGCGCCCGGAGCGGGCACGACGGTTATCGCACGCGTGCCCAGCGACAAGCGCATACCCCTAGGGGACCGACGGTGAAACCCAAGATCAGGCTGCTGATTGTCGACGACCACCGCATGTTTCGGGAAGGGATTCGAAAGCGGCTGGAGGAGGAACCTGACTTCACGGTCGTTGGGGAAACGGCGACCGCCGAAGAGGCCCTGGTCCTGGTGGAAAAGAAGAGTCCCTCAATCGTCCTCCTGGATATTCGGCTGCCCTCGATGTCCGGGATCGAGGCCGCCCGACTGATGCACACCAGGTGGCCTGATCTGAAAATCCTTATTCTAACGGGATACGACTTCGACCAGTACGTACGGGCCGCCGCCCGCGCCGGCATCAAGGGATATCTGCTCAAGGACGCGCCACAGGAAGCACTCATTAGCGCGATACGGGAGATCGCCAATGCTGGCACAGTTCTATCCCCTAACATCGCATCGAAGGTGATTCAAAGCCTGGCCTCGCCGGGTGGAGGTACCCGTCGGCGCCCGACATTTGAGCTAACGGTGCGGGAGCTCGAGGTGGTTGAGATGCTTTACCGCGGTCTCCGCAACGCTGAGATCGGCCGGCTCCTCTCCATATCTCCCCGCACCGTCGAGGCCCATGTCGGCAACATCATATTGAAACTGGGGGCGCAGAGCAGGACCGAAGCGGTGCGGATTGCGACCGAGAAAAAGCTTGTCAGGTAACCTCGGCTCGGGCATGGAGGGCGCCCTCACATGGTTGGCCGCGCCGCCGAGCACTCAGACACACAGTCGGAGACCTTGGAGTCGCCGCATTGGCTGAGCCCTACGAGCTGACTGTTGCCGATGCAGCGTCCCAGATACGGCAGGGGCAACTGTCGCCCGTTGAGCTAATGGAGTCGCTCCTGGCTCGCTCCCGCTCCCTGGAGCCAAGCCTCACGGTCTGGGTGACCCTGGATGAGGATGCCGCACTCGCCGCCGCCAGGCGTAGCGGCGAGGAGCTGGCCCAGGGGCGGCCTCGCGGGCCACTCCACGGCGTGCCCGTGGGCGTAAAGGACATCTACTACACGCGTGGGGTCAGGACAACCGGCTGCTCGCCCATCTACGCCGATTTTGTGCCGACCCACGACGCCACCGCCGTGGCGCTGCTGAAGCGGGCCGGCGCCATTATCATGGGCAAGACCGTGACCACCGAGTTTGCCTGTATGGACCCTCCCCCCACGCGCAACCCGTGGGACCCGGCCCACACCCCCGGGGGCTCGAGCAGCGGCTCCGCAGTGGGGGTGGCGGCCCGCATGTTTCCAGCCGCGCTGGGCTCCCAGACCGCCGGGTCGGTGGTGAGGCCGGCGTCCTACAACGGAGTAGTCGGGCTGAAGCCCACCTTTGGGCGGATCAGCCGGTACGGGGTCATGCCGGTGGCCTGGTCCCTGGACACCCTGGGGCTTTTCACCCTCAAAGTAGCGGACGCGGCCCTCCTCCTCGGGGTCCTCGCCGGCCACGACCCTAAAGATCCCGTCTCGTCGTCAATGGCGGCGCCGGACTATCGAGGCGGACTGGTCGCCGGCCAATCGCCGCCCCGGATAGGGCTCGTGTCGGAGATGATGAACGAGCGTGCGGACGCCGAGGTGAGGGAGCACACCTCTAGAGTCGTCAGAGAGCTTGGCGAGGCCGGAGCCGCGGTCGAGGAGGTCGGCGTGTCAATGGCGCTCGACGACCTGCTGGCCGCGCACCGGGTCATCATGTCGGTGGAGGCCGCGTCGGTCCACGAGTCCGACTTCCGGGCCCGCCCCGACGATTACGCGCCCAAGATACGCGCTCTCATTGAAGGGGGACTGCTCACGCCGGCAACAACGTACATCCAGGCGCAGCGCGTGCGGAGGCAGATTCAGATGGACATGGCGGAGGCGGCCCGCAGTTTCGATGTCCTCGTCGGCCCGACCACGCCCTCTCCCGCTCCCAGGGACCTGAGCACCACAGGCGACCCGGTTTTCCAGACGCCGTGGACGACCTTCGGCTTTCCCGCTCTGACCCTGCCCTCCGGGCTGAGCAAGTCCGGGCTGCCCCTCGGCATACAGCTGGCGTCCGCGCCTTTCACCGAGAGCCGGCTCCTTGCTGCGGGCCACTGGTGCGAGCAGGTACTGAACGTGGACCTGGCGCCTCCAATAGGAGCCTAGCCCCCGGTTTCCTCCCCAAACGTGGGCGCATGGTGCGCCGAGGACCGTCGGCATGTTCGCGGGAGGACGGTCCCCACGCCCGGTCAATGTTCCGTGACCGTTGACGCAATGGTCAGCGCAGCACGGCACGGCGCGCGCCAGGGAAAAAAATTCACAGCCGTTGCCGCGCGCGCTACACTGGGCTTGCAGAGAGCCTTGTCCAGGGAAGGAAAATGACTCCAACACAAATCAGCAGCGTGCTATAATTAGCCCAGCGTGCAGCGAGGAGCCATCTTTGAGGATTAGTCAAGAAGAGACAGTGGACCGGCAGACGGTCCTCAATGTGGTGCTTGAGGAAGAAGACCTGGAACCATACCTCAACCGGGGCTACAGAAAGGTAGTCCAGCACGCGATGATCCCTGGATTTCGGCGGGGGAAGGCCCCGCGCGCCATCGTGGAGAGGTATGTCGGTCGAGAGAGCCTTCTTAATGAAGTCATCGACTACATGCTGCCCGATGTGACTGAACGGGCCATTGAGGCGGAAGACCTCGAAATCTCCGGCTCGCCCAAGATCGAATTGCTGGAGATGGAACCCGTCACCGTAAAGGTCACTGCTGCGCTCACCCCCCTGGTCGATCTGGGCCTATACAGGGACATCAGGCTCGATGAGGAGCCCGTAGAGGTGACCCAGGACGACATCGAGGGCCGCCTGCAGGAGCTGCTGAAGGAATCGGCGGCGTGGGACCCGGTTGATCGCCTGGTGAATCTGGGAGACATGGTGACCATGAACGTGGTGGGCACCGTGGAAAACAGCACCATTCTTGACGAAAAGGACGCCGTCTACGTGCTGGATGGAGAAAGCTTGCGGCCCTTCCCGGGGTTCTCCCAGCAACTGGAGGGCGCCCAGGCGTCGGTGCCGAAGGAGTTCAAGCTGAAGATCTCCGACGACCACGCCGACGCCCGACTCGCCGGCAAGGAGGCCCTCTTCCAGGTGACGGTAAGCGAGGTAAAGGAGCGGGAGCTGCCGGCGCTGGACGATGAATTCGCCAAAGGCGTGGGTGATGGCTACGAGAGCCTCGCCGCGCTTCGAGAGGCCATTGACAAGGAACTCAACGCTGAGGCTCAGGCGGCCCAATCGGCCCAGTACCGGGAGGCTACGCTTGACGAGCTAAAGAAGGTGGTGACGGTGGAGCTACCTCCCCTGCTGATCGAGCACGAGGTCGAGCACATGGTCGCCAGAAGGGACCGTTTCGTTGACCGGCTCAACGTCCGCATGGACGACTACCTGAGGTACACCGGAAAGACCGAGGAAGAGATACGTGAGGAGATGCAGGAGCACGCGATAGACCGCCTCACACGGTCGTACGCCCTGGCCACGTTAGCGGAAACGGAGGGGCTGGACGTCTCCGCCGAGGAGATCGACGAGAGGATCCAGACTCTGGCGGCAGCGGATGAGGGTGACCCCGAGAGTCCCACGGGCCAGGAGTTGGACTCCGAGCCGGTGAGGAGCTCCGTGCGGGAGACGCTCCTGGTGGGAAAAGCGCTGGACCGGCTGACCGCGATCGCCAGAGGAGAGGCCCCGGCGCAGAACGGCGGGGAGCAGAGCACCCGCGAAGATGAACAGGACCAGCGCCCAGAGGAGGGAGGCCACTCCGTTGATTCAACGACCTGAAAACCTCATACCTATGGTTGTGGAGACTGGGGCCCGGGGAGAGCGGGCATACGACATTTACTCACTTCTTCTCAAGGAGCGAATAATATTCCTGGGCACACAGATCAATGATCAGGTGGCAAACGCCATTATCGCCCAGCTCCTGTTCCTAGACCGTGAGGAGCCGGACAGGGATATCAAACTCTACATCAACTCGCCCGGTGGGCTCATCTACTCAGGGCTCGCCATATACGATACAATCCAGCTTATACGCCCTGACGTCGAGACCATCTGCGTGGGGATGGCGGCCAGCATGGCGACGGCCCTGCTGTGCGCCGGCGCACCGGGCAAGCGTTTTTCCCTCCCTAACTCCACGATCCACATGCACCAACCCATGTCGGGGGCTCAGGGCCAGGCCTCAGATGTCGAGATCCACGCCAGGGAGGCCATCCGGCTACAGGACAAGATGCGCCAGGTGATCTCCAAGCACACGGGGCAACCGTACGAAAAGGTGGCCAGGGATACCGACCGGGACTACTTCCTGACGGCGGAGGAAGCCAAAGAGTACGGCCTGGTGGACCATGTCCTGGAATCTCGGGACCAGGGAAAAGAGGAGTGCGCCGCCTAGCCAGGCAACCCCAGCAATGGATGCGGCGCCAGGTCCGGCCCTCCGGAAGTGTGAAGGGAGCGGATGGTCGCACGAATCCTGCGAGGGGCGGGATGGCCCGGTGCCGGAGCGGGAGGCGATTGGCGGGTAAGAGCCATCCGGCCCAGCCGTTAGGACCGTCGTGGATATTAGGCGTTAGGAAGGATCATGCCTTCATCTAAAGCCGGGCAAAACAATTACCATTGCTCGTTTTGCGGCAAGGCGCAGGGCCAGGTGAAGCGCCTTATCGCCGGGCCGGACAGAGTTTTCATATGCGACGAATGCGTGGCGCTCTGTGGACAGATTATAGCCGGAGAGAGCCCGTCGCCCCCCCGAGATGCCACAGGCCTTATGGCCAAAGGCGTCAACCCCAAGTGGATCAATCAGAAGTTGGACGAGTACGTCGTGGGCCAAGAGCGCGCCAAAAAGGTCATGAGCGTCGCCGTCTACAATCACTACAAGCGCGTCTGGTCCAACCAGAAGGCCAATGAAGTGGAGATTCAGAAGGCCAATATCCTGCTGTTGGGGCCCGCCGGCTCGGGGAAAACCCTGCTGGCTCAGACCCTGGCCAGGATACTCGACGTGCCATTCGCCATCGCCGACGCCACCTCGTTGACCGAGGCAGGCTACGTGGGAGAAGACGTGGAAAACATCCTTCTCCGGCTGATCCAGGCCGCCGACCTTGACGTGGCCCGGGCTGAACAAGGGATCATCTACATAGACGAAATCGACAAGATCGCTCGGAAGAGTCCAAATCCGTCGATTACGCGGGACGTGTCCGGCGAGGGTGTGCAGCAGGCCCTACTGAAAATCGTGGAGGGGTGCACCGCCAACGTTCCGCCCCAGGGTGGCCGCAAGCACCCTCACCAGGACTTTCTCCAAATACGGACCGACAACATCCTCTTCATATGCGGAGGCGCCTTCGAGGGTCTCGAAGAGATGGTTGAGTGGCGTGTCTCCAAGGACAAGGTGCGCATCGGGTTCAAGACCGGGGCGTCCGGAGGAGGCCAGTCCGCTGCAAGCGAGGATGTGCTAGAGCTGACCTCGCCGGACGATCTGCTAAGGTACGGCTTCATCCCGGAGCTGGTCGGACGGCTCCCCGTGGTGGTGAACCTCAAGAGCCTGGACAAGGAGGCGCTAATAAAGGTGCTCGTCCAGCCCCAAAACGCCTTCGTGAAGCAGTATCAGCGCCTCTTCGCCATGGATGACGTAGAACTGGAATTCACCGATGACGCGCTCGAATCGGCGGCGGACGAGGCGCTGAAGCAGGGGACCGGGGCCCGCGGGCTACGCTCCATCCTTGAACAGACGCTCCTCGACGCCATGTACGAGCTGCCGACGTTGACCGATGTAACGCGCTGCGTCGTGGACCGCGACGCCATCCTCGGCACCGCGGACGTGGCGTTGTTGAAGGCGAATGGCGACACCGTGCCGCTATCGGCCCTGGCGCAGAAGTCGGCCTAGCCCTCAAGCGGGGGGGGGGCTCCCCCCACAACTATCATCCTTCGTTCCAGACCCCTGGCGTCCCTCCTCCGGTCTCGCCAGGCTATCTGAACCCGCTCCGACAGCCACAGCCCGCGTCGCGCTCGAGTCCTGCACCTCTGGTCTAGCGCGAAGAGCGCAATACGAGGAGCAAACGGATAGCCTCAGCCCTGGTGTCGCGGTCGCCCCACTTGATAGCCTGGCCCAGCTCGCGTCGAGCCCGGGCGGAGTCCCCCAGCTCCGAGAAGAGCCGTCCGCGCAGCAGGTAAGCCTCGGCCGCTGTAAAATCCATATTCACGGCCACGTTGGTCTCATCCAGCGCTTGGCCGTAGTTTTGCTCCTTGAAATAGCGCTCCGCACGATAGATGTGAGAGAAGGGGTTATCGGGAAGGGTTGCGGTGCCCAGCCGGGCCCCGATTACGAGCAAGACTCCCGCGACAGGCAGTACCCAGATGCTCCGGGTGAGGGGGTTGGCATCCGCCAGGCTCGCTTCGCCATCCGCCGGAGAGCGCACCGGCCTGTACCTGGGAGCCAGGCCGAGGCCAAGGGCAAACCCTCCGGCCAGTCCCCCTGCGTGGGCCCAGTTGTCGATGCCGGGCGTGGCCAGCCCGTAGAGCAGATTCATGGCCGCCAGAAACAGCACAACGGTGAGGAGGCCCTGTCCCATCTTTCCGAGAAGGTCCCGCTGCACCATGATATAGGCGACGAGCGCCCCGAGCACACCGAATATGGCGCCACTTGCGCCGGCCCCCACGGCTATCGAGTTGAGCAGATAGCTGGCCACGCTGCCTGCCAGGCCCGCCAGTATATAGATGATCAGAAACCTCAGATGGCCGTAGGCCCTTTCCACCAAACGGCCAAAGACGAACAACGCCAATCCGTTGAAGACGAGATGCGCGGGGCCGACATGGAGAAACATGGCAGTGAGCAGGCGCCAGTACTCCCCCTCCGCGATCAGGGGTCCGAACATCGCCCCAAAGTCCAACAGCACCTCGGTACTGGCAGACCCGCCCGGCGGGGAGACAACCCACCAGACAACGATGTTGACGGTCAGGAGCGCCCACATCACAATAGGCGCTCTTGCAACGCCGGGCAGTGGCAACCCCGGATGGCCGCCTAGCTCGCCCCTATAGCTTTCCTGCACCGCAATCTCCGCCTGGCGGTTGTCGGGCCGCCGTGCCGCGCCTCAGCGTAGCAACTACCCGCCACGGGTGGGAGTTGATGCTCAGAGCCTGCCCCATAACCACCATGAGGGGCGCTGGTCTCTTCCCTCTCCCCTTGATGGGAGAGGATTAAGGTGAGGGTGATCCTCTAATCGGCCCGGAACCATCATTTCTAGATAGCAAGCTGCCGACTTTCGTCGGCATCCCCTCATCCTATCCTTCTTCCGCCAGGGGAGAAGGGACATCTGAGACAGGCTCCTCACCCTTAGCCTCAATGCCACCCCGGGGGCCGGTCCGCGTTCGGATGGGCGGCCACCCGTGGGCGCTACCTCGCGCGGGCACGCGCCCCAGTCAACCGCCTTTTTAGCTTGGTAATCGTCGTCACCAGGTGGATCATCGGGTTCATTCGCCGGCCCACGATCGTGCCCTTTGCCAACGCCTCCTTGAATCCCTCGGGCGTCCCATCGAACTCGGGCATCTCCACGTAGGTTCGTCCCAGCTCCAAGGTAGTGTGGGCATCAGTGACGCCAGAGGTCAGCAGTCCGTGTTCGGTGGCGAATACCACGGCCTTGCGGTCGTCGGCGGGCAGGTTGTTCCGAGAGTTGAACGCCTCGACGATATCCGTGTAGGGTAGCAACTCCTCCAGGGCGCTCCGACTGATGACGTTGCGGCGAAATCTGTCAAAGGGATGGGGTATCGACACGAGACCGCCCTGGTCTTTGATTCTCCTGGCCGTCTCCACGGGAGAGAGCCCGGCGGGGACCATCTCGGTCAGAAAGAGACCGGTGATCTCCCCTTCCGAGGAGAGCACCTCCTCGCCCACTATGACCGCAAATGGCGCGATCTGCCGTACTGCGAGCGCGCCCTCGATGGAGTTGTGGTCGGTGACTGCGATGCAGTCGAGGCCCACCTCACTACATCGAGCGGCAATCCGCTCGGGAGTGACCTGCGAGTCGTGAGAGAAGTGGGTGTGCATGTGGAGGTCGGCCTTGATCAGGGGTCGTCCTCCGGCTCTACGCGCTCTTCCGGCGCCAGTCGCATCTGCTCTCCGTACGCCGTCTGTATCCGGGTGATCTTCAGCTCCGCGGCGGCAAGCATCTCACTGCAGATGCGGGCCAGCCGCATCCCGCGCTCGTACAGCCGTGTCGACTCGGCCAGGGGCATACCGCCAGCTTCCAGGGCCTCGACGGTCTCGTCGAGCCGGGCAAGCGCTTCCTCAAAGGTGAGGTCGCTCAAACTGGATTCAGCGTCACCCTTCTTCTCGTTACTGATAGCTATCCTCCCAAAAAGCCACGCTCACGGGCCAAGGCGGAAGGGAGGATACCGGTCTGTGACCAGCATGAGCGCATAGGCCATGACCCGGTTGGTCCACCGGCTCACCCCAACGACGAAATCGAACAGGTCTTTGGGATAGCGGCCGGTGACCAGTATGGCGAACCACGAGACTAACACGACGACGAGCACGGCGATAGAGAGGAAAAACAGCACAATAAGGTGGGGTATGGCCAGGAGCCACTTCACCAGCGGGAGCCACGTGTTCAAATCACTCTCGGCATCCGGGTATTCAACCTCCAGATGGACGGCCTGCTCCTCGTCGGTGGACGGATACTCGTCCCTGAGTAGAGCCAGGTAGACGAAAACCCGGCTACTGAACCTCATCAGCGCCAGGTTCCAGTCAAACCACCACCTCGGATATTTGCGCCTAAAGAGGATCATAAGCAGGGGAGCGAGAAAGAGCAGGCTCCCGGCTGCGAGCCATGCATCGTCCCCGCCACCCCCCAGGGCCCCCAAGACGATGGCGATTGGAATGACAGTGACTAACCGAAAGGCCATGGTAAGCCGGTTCAGGGGCCTGTCAGGATAGCCGACTGAGAGCTGAAGGGGGTATGGAGTATCGGCCTGTGTCATATGGCTGCGTCCTGCCGGGTGCTTCCGAAGAAAATGAACCCCGAATAGTGCCGTGCCGGTGATTGGAGGCTACGTTACAGCAGCGGGCCATCCAAGACCGCCGCCTACACGGTGGACGAGGCCTCATTCCTCGCGGCCACGTCCGAGGCGTCGCCATCGCTATGTGTGGACCCCACCTCCGCGCCAAAGCCCCCCCGCGCCAGCGTTACACGGACCAGGTCTCCGGCTGCAACCTGGTCAGAGTCGCTGACCACGGCCGCTTCCGTCTGCTTCTGTACTATAGCATACCCCCGGCGCAGCGTGTCATCGGGGCTCAGGGCCTCCAGCCGCATGAACAGCCCGTCGGTGCGCTCAGACCTGACCTCGATGTCGTGTCGGAGGAGCCGGGCCACGCTCCGCAGCAGGTCGTCCACGCGAAGGCGAAGGCCGTCCAGATCGGGGCGGCCCCTCAGAAGTCGAGGCCCCATATAGCTGAGCGCCACCTGTAGCTCGCGTAGCCGGTCGGACACGCCGGCGGTGATGGCCTGTTGAAACTGGACAATCCGTCCAGCCAGCTCCAGCCTGTCGGGCACGGCCATCTCGGCCGCCGCCGAGGGGGTCGGGGCGCGCCGGTCGGCAACAAGGTCGGCGAGGGTGACGTCCGTCTCGTGGCCTACCCCGGTGATGACCGGCGCGCGGCTGGCGAACACGGCCCTGGCCACGGCCTCCTCGTTGAAGGGCCACAGGTCTTCCAGCGACCCTCCGCCCCGGGCCAGGAGAACGACGTCGACATCGGACATCAGGTCCAGGGCCTGAAGGGCGTCGACAATGCCGTGCGTCGCGCCGTCGCCCTGCACTGCGGTGGGAGCCAGCAACAGCTCCACCAGCGGATAGCGCCGCCGCACGACCGTCTGTATATCCTGCCAGACGGCCCCACTGGGCGAGGTGACGACGCCCATCCGTCTCGGGAAAGAGGGGAGAGGCCGCTTCCGCGAAGGCTCAAATAGGCCCTCCTTCTCAAGCTTCAGCTTGAGCTGCTCCAGTTTCAGCTGGAGGTCGCCAACCCCTTCGGGCTGAACGATGTCAACAACGAGCTGCAGGTCTCCCCGGACCTCGTACACGGAGACGCGCCCATGCGCGAACACGGCGCCGCCATTGGCCAGCAGCTCGGGCCCACTCCCTCCGCGAAACATTACGCAGCGCATGGTGGCGTCGGCGTCTCGCAGGCTGAAGTAGGAGTGTCCCGACCCCGGCCGGGCCAGATTGGCGACCTCGCCTTGGACCCAGACATCCTGAAGCACCGGGTCTTGTGTCAGCACGTCCCGCAGGTATGTCATCACCTGTGAGACCGAGTATACGGCCATATCACGCCCTTGACATGTATTGACCCGTACGAGTGTCCACCTTGATGGTCTGGCCGGGCTCCACAAAAAGGGGCACCTGGATAGTCAGGCCCGTCTCCAGCGTCGCGGACTTGGTGCCGCCCTGCGCGGTATCCCCCCTGAGTCCCGGGTCGCTCTCGGCGACCTTCAGGTCCATCGTGATTGGGAGCTCGATGGAGATAGGCGCGTCCTGGTAGAATAGGAGGTCCACGGTTGTCTGCTCCACCAGATAGGGAAGGGCCTCCTCCACATGCTCCCGGGACATTGGGAACTGGTCGTAGCTATCCGTGTCCATAAAGTAGTAGAGGTCGCCGTCCTGGTAGATGTACTGCGCGCTGCGCCGCTCGACGGAAGCGAGTGAAAGCTTGACGTCGTAGCCGCTGAAGGTGCGGTCCACGATGCGACCGGTACGTAGCGACCTGAACCTGATGCGCATCACCGGAGCGCGCTGCTGCATCTTGCTGCGCTCGTACTCCACCACCGCGTAGGGCTCCCCATCAAGCTCGATGGCGAGGCCCTTTTTCAGGTCACCGTACCCCAATGTCATAAACAGACTCCTTCATGCTCACTTCACACTCGGCCCCGTCCAGGGCCGACAGGGCCGCCACGAACTTCAGAGACTCCCGTCGAGTCCGACGATGGGTGACGCCGGGGGGACGCACTGGAAATCGGTGGCGAAGGCCGGACCGGCGGAAGCGCCCTGCTGACGCCTTATTGGTCGTATTCCAGCTTGGGGGCCTTGCTCATAACCCGGGCCCGGCCCTTCTCCAGTACGACCACGTCTTCGATCCTCACACCCCCCCAATCGGGCAGGTAGATCCCCGGCTCTATGGTGAATATCATCCCGTTCGCAAGTATATCGGACGCATTTGGTCCTACATGCGGGAGCTCGTGAACGGCCAGCCCCACGCCGTGGCCCAGGCTATGGCCAAAGCTTTTGCCATAGCCTGCCTCCTCTATCACGTCGCGCGATATGGCATCGACCTCGCCACCCGTCATCCCCGGCTCAACGCCTTCCTCCGCCGCAAGCTGAGCGCGGAGGACCGTGCCGTATACACGCCGAAATGTCTCGTCCGGCTCGCCTATCACAATCGTGCGGGTCAGGTCGGCGCAGTAGCCCTGGTACCTGGCGCCCATGTCGATCACCACCGGCTCACCCACGCCGATCACCGTGTCGCCGGCCAGGTGGTGCGGCAGCGCGCCATTGGGCCCAGCCCCAACTATGATGTCAAATGCAACGGCCTCGGCGCCTCGCTCTCGAAGCCCCTTCTCCAGCCTCCACGCGACCTCCCGCTCGGTCACGCCCACCTGTACGGTGGACCCCACCTCCACGAACGCCTCATCGGTGATCTTGACCGCTCGTGCAAGAAGCCGCAGCTCCTCCGCGTACTTGGACGCCCTCAACAGGTCCAGGGTGTCGGAGGTCTCCACCAGGGCCAGCCCGTCCGACCTGTCGGCATCGCGGATGGCCTTCTGGAAGGACGTATGAGCGCCGAAGGTCAGGTGCTGGCTTTCAAACCCGATCCTCTTTACCCCGAGCTCGGCCGCGACCTTCGGGAACCAGTCTAGCTTTCCCGTCACGCGCTCCACGCGGTATCGAGGGGCCTGCCGTCCCGCCTGCTCGACGTACCGGAAATCGGTGGCCAGCACCGCCTGCTCCTGGGAGACCAGCAGGTAGCCGGCAGTGCCGGTGAAGCCGGACAGGTACCGCCTGTTCTCCGAGCTGGAGACCAGGAACGCATCGAGCCCCCGCTCGCGAAGGGTCTCGCGCAGCACCGAAAGCCGTTGGGCGATGCTCAATCAGGCCCTCTTTCCTGCAGGTAGGCAGCGAGATACTCAAGGGCGTACAGGTACCCACGCCAGCCCAGTCCGGCGATCTGCCCGACAGCGATGGGCGCTACAACCGAGCGCCGCCTAAAGCTCTCGCGCCCGTGGATGTTGGACAGGTGTACCTCGACGACTGGCAGCCCCGCATCCACCAGGGCGTCCCGCATGGACAATCCGTAGTGGGTCAGGGCGCCGGCGTTGATAATTACCCCCGATGCGGAGGGAGCGGACGCCTCAAGGTGATCGACGATGGCGCCCTCGTGGTTGGACTGAAACAGCTCCACCTCGACCCCCACCTCCCCTGCCTTATCCCGGAGGCGCTGCTCGATCTCGGCGAGACCCTCTCTCCCATAGAGCTCAGGGTCCCTCTTTCCCAGCATGTTGAGGTTGGGTCCGTTTATGACGAGGATTTTCATGGCGGGGATTAAGCTGCCGTTAGGCGTGTGGTTTCATTCAAGCTCACGAGCGGGGCGCGTCTGAACAGCGCCGGCTACTTTTACTGACGGGTGTCCTCGGCATCCGGGCGCTCGGCGGGTCCAGACGATCTGGCCGCCGCGGCCCTGGGATGCGCGGCGAGGTAGACCTCCCTGGCCCGGGACTGGGTGACATGCGTGTAGATCTGAGTGGTGGCGGGGCTGGCGTGCCCGAGCAGCTCCTGGACCACCCGCAGGTCGGCGCCACCCTCCAGCAGGTGAGTCGCAAAGGAGTGACGCAGTGTGTGAGTGTGGACGCCCGGTGGGAGGCCGACCTCGGCGGCATAGCGGCGCACCTTTTCCTGGATGCTGCGCTGGCTGAGGCGGGCCCCGTAGCGGTTAAGGAACAGGGCTCGCCGGCTTTTTGGACCGGCGAGCCGCGGACGCACCTCTGACAGGTACAGGCCCAGCGCATCCCTCGCAGCGGACCCGAATAGGACAACCCGCTGCTTGCTGCCCTTGCCCGTGACCCGAAGCTCTCTGGTCTCGAGGTTGACGTCTCCGACCTCCAGACCTCGTGCCTCGCTGACTCGCAGACCGCCTGCGTAGAGCACCTCCAGTAGCGCGCGATCGCGGGCTCCCAGGGCCTCGGAAGGGTCGGGGGCGGCCATCAGCCTAGCGGCGTTGTCCTGAGAGAGAAAACGGGGAAGGCGGGAGTCCCGCTTCATGACCCCTCTTCTTGGCAGTGGGTCCTTGTCGATCAGCTTCTCCCTCAGCATCCACCTCAAAAAGGTGCGGAGCACACTAAGCTTTCTCACGACGCTCGATTTAACGTAGCCGAGCTCGACAAGCCACGCCAGGTACGTCCTCAGCGCGTAGCGGTCCAGCGCCTTCAGGTCAGGCACCTTGCGGCCCGCCATGTAGTCGAACAGCGGCCCGAGGTCGGTCAGGTAGTTTCGCACGGTCAGGGCGGCCAGGCCTCTCTCAGCGACCAGGTGCGTCTCAAACCTGCCCAGCAGGGCGCGCCACTCCAGATCATTCATGATGAGTCGAAGGGCTGGGCGCGGGGGGCATCAGACGGCGACCTCGACCACTTCCTCCTCGGGCACGGGGCCCCTGTAGCGGCAAGAGGTGCACCGCGCGGTGTCACGTCCGGAGGCGACCAGAAGCCGGCTGCACTCCGGGCACGGCTGGGGGATGGGCCGTTGGTTGACAGAAAAGGTACATTTGGGGTAGCTGGAGCACCCATAGAATCTCTTGCCTCCCTTCCCCCTGCCCTTTCTCTCCACCAGGTCGCCGCCGCACTCGGGGCACTCCACGCCCACACGCGTGACCAGGGGACGCGACGTCCGGCACTCGGGGAACCCGCTGCAAGAGAGGAACTTGCCGAAGCGGCCCGACTTGATGACCATGGGCCGCTCACACACCTCGCAGACCTCATCGGTCTCCTCGTCGATCTGGTCCCGTGGGACTCGCTCGGCATTTTCCATAGCGTTCTTCACCGCCTCGGTGAAGGGACCGTAGAACTCGCTCAGCACCGGCTCCCACTCCCTCTGGCCGCTGGCAATTTCGTCCAGCTCCTCTTCCACGCGAGCGGTGAAGCCGACGTCGATTATGTCCGGGAAGTGGGCGGTCAGGAGGCCGTTCACGGCCGTGCCCAGCTTAGACGGCACGAAGCGCCCGCGGTCTTTGCGGACGTAATCTCTGTCCATCACGGTGGCGATGGTGGGGGCGTAGGTGCTGGGGCGGCCTATGCCCTTCTCCTCCATCGCGCGCACCAGGGTGGCCTCGGTATAGCGAGGGGGTGGCTGCGTAAACTTTTGGTCCGGGACCAGCGAGAGGCAGTCCAGAGGCTCTCCGTCGGCCAGCTCGGGGAGCGGGGCGGTCTCGTCGGACCGTGCGCCTGTGGAGTCGTCGATGTCTTCCATGTAGAGCTTGCGGAAGCCGGGAAACTTGAGTACGGAGCCGACGGCGCGGAAGGAGTAGCGGGCGTCCGACCGGACGCAATCAGCATCGATCTCCACCGTCGTGGCGTCAAACAAGGCGTCGGGCATCTGGCTCGCGAGCATCCGCCTCCAGACGAGATCGTAGAGTGCGTACTGCTCTTTCCTCAGGTAGCCTTTAATCGAATCGGGCTCTCGCGATATGGAGGTAGGCCGAATGGCCTCGTGCGCTTCCTGGGCGCCCTTCACTTTTTTCCTATACAGCCTCGGGGAGCCAGGCGCAAACTCTGCGCCAAATCGCTCCTTGATATAGCTGCTTGCCTCTCGCAGGGCCTCGCCCGAGACGTTGGTAGAGTCCGTTCTCATATATGTGATGAGTCCGACCGATCCCTGCTCGCCCAGCGCAATCCCCTCATACAGCTGCTGGGCGACGACCATGGTCCTGCGCGCGGTGAATCTGAGCTTTCGCCACGCCTCCTGCTGCAGGGTGCTGGTGATAAAGGGTGGCGCGGGGCGGCCACGCCTCTCTTTCTTGAGCACCGAGCGGACACGGTAGCCAGCGCCCTCGAGGTCCGTGGTTATGCGCCGGGCCTCTTGCTCGTTTGGAATGCGGAGGCGACCTTTCTGTCCCTTGATGCCGCGGAGCTCCGCCTTAAACGCCGCTTCCTTGCCGTTCTGCGGTCGATTGGCCAGCTCAGCGTCGATAGACCAGTACTCTTGGGAATTGAAGGCCTCGATCTCGCGCTCCCGGTCTACGATCAAGCGCAGCGCGACAGACTGGACCCGGCCAGCAGAAAGGCCTGACCTCACCTTTCGCCAGAGCACGGGGCTCAGGTCGTAGCCGACGAGCCTGTCCAGGATGCGCCGGGCCTGTTGCGCGTCGACCAGGTGCTGGTCCAACTTCCTGGGGTTGTCGAAGGCCTCCTGTACGGCCCGCTGGGTGATCTCATGGAAAACCACCCGTCGCACCTTGGCCTCGTCAATCTTGGCAGCCTTGATGAGATGCCACGATATCGCCTCGCCCTCCCTGTCCGGGTCGGTCGCGAGATAGACTGTCTTGGCCTCCCTCGACGCCCTGGCCAGCTCGGAGACGACCTTTCGCTTTTCGGGAAGCACCTTGTATGTCGGCATGAAGCTACCGTCATTGACCACCACGCCCATATCACGACGCGGAAGGTCTCGAACGTGGCCCATCGACGCCATCGCAACATACTTGTTTCCGAGAAACTGCTCGATGGTGCGTGCCTTCGCCGGGGACTCGACGATCACCAGGTCTTTTGCCATATTTGTCATACCGCCTGATATTCGGCGGAACTCTCCTTGAGTCTGATGTAGTTCATATTGCCGACCTGTCTCACAATTCCCTTCAGCTCCATCATGGCCAGCACACCGCTGACGGTTGGTATGTCCAGCGCTGAGCTGCGGATGATCTCGTCAATGTGGACCGGGTCATAGGTAACGTAGCGGAGGACCTCTGCCTCACTATCGCTCTCGGGGAACATCGCTGTCATCTCGATCTGGCGGCCCACCGACGAGAGGTTTAGCTCCTCCAGAATGTCGTTGTAGTCGACTATGAGCTTGGCCGCGGAGTCCCTGATAAGCCGGTTGACGCCCCGGCTGTTGGGCGAGAATATGTTGCCGGGGACCGCGAAGACCTCTCTATTTTGCTCCAGGGCGTGGTTGGCCGTAAGGAGAGCGCCGCTGGTCACGTCGGCTTCCACCACGACGGTACCCAGGGTCATGCCGCTCATGACGCGGTTTCGGCGGGGGAAATTCTGGGCGTTGGGCCTGGTGCCCAGGGGGAACTCCGAGATAAGCGCTCCATTGTTGAGTATCTCCGCCGCCAGATTCGCGTTCTCCCGTGGATATATGACGTCTACGCCGCTTCCCAGAACGGCGATGGTCCTGTGGCCGGCCTCGAGGGCGGCGCGATGGGCCACGGAATCGATGCCCCGCGCCAGGCCGCTGACGATTGTCACCCCGGAGCGGGCGAGCTCGTATGAGAGCTGATAAGCGGCCTCGCGGCCGTACGCCCTGGTTTTACGGGTACCGACCACCGCCACCGACCGCTCGTCCTCCGGCTTGAACTCCCCCCGGACGAACAGGACCGGCGGCAGGTCGTATATCTCCTTGAGGCGGCTCGGGTATTCGTCGTTGTGCCAGGTCAGGGCGCGCACGCCCTGCTCGGCCAGTCCCGCAAGCTCGGCATCAGGGTCGATGACGAGCTTGCGGGTCGCAACCAGGTTGGCGGTCCGGTTGTCCAGCCCTGCGGTCCTCAGCTCGGTGAGACCCGCTCCCCAGGCATTTTGAAGGGCGCCGAAGTGCTCCTCCAGGCGCTTGATGCGGACCCGCCCGATTTGAGGAATACGTGCGAAGGCGACCCAGTACTTTAGCTCGTTTGGTTCCATAGATAGGATCAATTCTAGCACAGGACGCCAGGTGCAGATAGGCGAGCGCCTTGCATGATTCGGACAAAGGTGAGAGGTATCTTCAAAAAGTGTGTAAACAGTCAGGCGGTGTACCCTCTCTCTGAACAACACGGGCTCGAGGCCCAAGAGAGGAGATAGACCGCCCATGAGGAAGGAAAGCACTGAGAGTAGGTCGGAGTCAAGGCCGGAGTGGGAGCAGTTGGAGGATTGGGTGCGAAGCCAGGTCCAGAGGCTGATCCAGGAGTTGCTGGAGGAGGAGGTGACGGCGTTTCTGGGAAGGGCGAAGTCGGCGCTCAGATCCGACTCGGACTCAGATACCGGCTATCGGAACGGATACGGCAGAGCCCGGAGGCTTACGCTGAGTTCGGGAACGATACAGCTGAGGCGGCCGCGAGTCCGCGATACCGAGGAGCAGTTCGAGAGCCGGCTGCTGCCGCTGTTCGTCAACAGGACCAGGAAGGTTGCTGAGTTGATCCCCGAGCTGTACCTGCACGGTCTATCCGAAGGCGACTTCGATCTGGCTTTGCGGGGGCTGCTGGGAGAGGACGCACCGGTATCGGCGAGCACGGTGGCCCGGTTGAAGGATAAGTGGAACGATGAGCTTGCCCAATGGCGCAGCCGGCCCCTCGATGACCTGGAAGTGGTCTACATGTGGGTGGATGGAGTCTACGTCAAGGCTGGTCTTGAGAAGGAGAAGGCGGCGGTACTGGTGGTGATGGCGGCCCTGAGCGACGGGAGCAAGGTGGTGGTGAGCGCTGTTCCCGGATACAGGGAGTCCACAGAGAACTGGTCCGAGGTGCTCAGGGACATCAAGCGCCGGGGCTTGAGCTGCCCGAGGCTGGTGGTTGGAGACGGACACCTGGGCATCTGGGGAGCTCTGCGCAACGTCTATCCGCAGGCGGCAGAGCAACGCTGCTGGAACCACAAGATCGTAAACGTGCTCGCCAAGCTTCCAAAGCGACAACAGGACCAGGCCAAGCTCATGCTGCGTACTATCCCCTACGCGCCGACTCGGACAGAGGCTGAGCGGCTCAGGACGGTGTTCACCAGGTGGTGCGGCGACCATTCCTACGAGGCGGCCTCAGAGGCCTTGGAGCGGGACTGGGAGACCGCATGGTCACCTTCTATGACTTCCCAAAGGAGCACTGGGGGCACCTTCGCACGACGAACCCGGTAGAATCACCCTTCGCGGCCCTCAGGCTTCGGACCGATGCCGCCAAGCGCTACAAGAGGGTCGATCGGGCGATAGCGGTGATCTGGAAAATGTTGATGGTCGCCGAACAGCGCTTCAGGCGTCTGAAGGCCCCTGAGTTGATCGAAGACGTCTATCTCGGTGCACAGTATGCGGATGGAATCGCCATTGAATCAACGGCTGAGGAGGTCGCCGCCTGATGTCGTTTACACACCTATTGACGTAACCTCAAAGGTGAACGCCAATGGGTACTCAGGCCAAAGGGAAACAGGGTACACTCCCCATAAACCAAGATGGGGGTGGGAGAAATGGCCGCTCCGATTACGTGCCCGTCCTGTGGCTTAGAGCGCGATATTATGCTAAACCAAGAGACAGCGGCTTAGAGCGCGATATTATGCTAAACCAACAGACAGCGGCTTAGAGCGCGATATTATGCTAAACCAAGAGACAGCGCATAGGGTGCCGAGTTTTGCCATTGAGAACACCCCACCTGTGCGATGTCCCGTGTCGGATGGGAGACACGTGCCGCAGAGGGGAAGCGTGTCCGGCCACTAGGGGGCGTCCCGTCAGCTACCAATACGACAGCAAGCGTCGCCCTGACATCTACGCGCAAGTAGAGTGTGTGGCGTGCCGCCAGTCCATATTTGCCGACCAGGCCACGCAAAACCCCGAGGGCAAACCCCTGTGCCAGCAGTGCTTTCTCAAGTCTGTCATGGCAAGGAAGGTCTCTGCGTGGGAGCGGCGTGTTCCGGGCACCCGCGTAACCATGCTGCATCTCATCGAGCTGTTAGCCGTCATAGCAATCATCGGCCTGCTGCTAAGCGCCGCGATCCCGAGCTTCTTTCAGACCAGGGACGCGGCAGAGGCGAACAAGGCGAGCCTGGACTTCTTTGGCAGCTACGGCACAGGTCTCGCAGAGCTGGCCTCGAGAATTCAGCTGGGGATAGACAACTGGGAGTTGCTTATGGAGCGCGCGTCGACCGAGGCGGCGGTCGCCCCCGAAGACCAGGAGAAGTTCGAGGCGGAGCTTTTGGAGTACCGCAAGTTCGATTCGTCCGACGAGCAGAAGGGAGCGATCATCGGCACGATCCAGCGCTGGAAGCAAAGAACGGCGGAGAGCCGCTAGGAAACCCGCAAGCGATTCGCGCGGCAGCAGCAACGAAAAATCATTGACTCCCTATCTGGACTGTGCTAGAATTACGCGTCGAATAATGGTCGAAATACACCGAGATGCGTTGATGGGGAGTAGTAAGGGAGAAGGCTGCAGCGAGCCGGTGACAGTGTGAAAGCCCGGCGCCCTCCGCGAACTCGCCCCGGAGCACTCGGCCTGAATGGAGCAAGTGGGGGCATGGCGCTGCGGAACACACATGTGGTAATGGCGTGTTCTGCGCGCTTGGTAATTCGCCCCAGTATCCGCTAGGGTCGGGCGGTTGGTGCCGTTATAGCCCTCAAGTGGTCCGCCGCAGGCGGGCAAATTGGGTGGTACCGCGAGATTGTAAATCCCGTCCCTTGTATGCAGGACGGGTTTTTTTATTCTTGGCCGATTCAAAACGCCTCTAAACGACACAGGAGACTTGAGCACCACATGAAACTTAACGGGTCCCAGATAGTTTGTGAGAGCCTCATCAAAGAGGGGGTGGAGGTGATCTTCGGCCTCCCCGGGGGGGCCATTCTGCCCCTGTATCAGACGCTGCCCGAGTACCCTCAGCTACGGCATATCCTCGTACGCCACGAGCAGGGTGCAGCTCACGCAGCCGACGGATACTCCCGGGTCACCGGCAAGCCGGGTGTCGCGTGGGCCACCTCCGGGCCCGGCGCCACCAACCTGGTGACCGGCATCGCCACCGCTCAGATGGACTCCATCCCACTGGTTATTATCACCGGTCAGGTGCCCAGGGCCGCCATCGGGAGCGACGCCTTCCAGGAGACCGACACCACGGGCATCACCCTGCCCATCACCAAGCACAACTACCTGGTCATGAGCGCATCGGACATACCCCGGGCCATCAAGGAGGCGTTCCACATCGCCAGCACCGGCCGGCCCGGGCCGGTCCTGGTGGACATCCCCAAAGACGTGTTCCAGGAGGAGGCGGAGTTCCGCTATCCCAAGACAGTGGACCTGCCGGGGTACAAGCCCAACCTGGAGGGTCACGCCAGCCAGATCAAGAGGGCCGCAAAGCTCATCGACCAGTCCCAGCGACCGGTCATTCTGGCCGGACATGGCATTATCTTCTCCGGGGCTTACGATGAGCTGCGTGAGCTGGCGGAAAAGGCACAGATTCCCGTCATCACCACGCTGCTGGGCATTAGCTCCTTCCCAGACGACCACGTCCTGTGCGTGGGTATGCCCGGCATGCACGGCATGGCCTACGCCAGCCTGGCCATCGAGGAGGCCGACCTGCTCATCGCGCTGGGGATGCGCTTCGACGACCGGATTACCGGCAAGCCTAGCGCCTTTGCCCTCAACTCCAGGAAGATACACGTGGACATTGACCCCTCGGAGATCGGCAAGAACATCAAGGTTGACGTGCCCATCGTCGGCGATTTGAAGAGGGTGTTGAGAAAGCTCAACCAGCAGGTTGCCCCCACCACCCACCTGGAGTGGATACAGCACATCGACGAGCTGAAGCGAGAGCACCCGTCCATGAACATACGGGACACCGACAAGCTGCTGCCTCAGTACATAATCAGGCAGCTCTCCGAGGCCACCGGGGGAAAGGCCATCGTCGTCACCGGGGTTGGACAGCACCAGATGTGGGCCGCTCAACACTACGTCTTCACAGAGCCTCGAAGCTTTGTCACCTCTGGAGGCTCAGGGTCCATGGGTTTCGAGGTACCAGGCGCCATGGGCGCCCAGGTAGGGCAACCGGATCGCGTGGTCTGGTCTGTTGCAGGCGACGGCGGCTTCCAGATGACCATGGCGGAGCTGGCGACAATGGTGGAGAACAAGATTCCCGTCAAGTTCGCCATAATAAACAACAAATACCTGGGAATGGTGCGCCAGTGGCAGGAGTTCTTCTACGACAAGAGCTACGTCGCCACCTACTACACCCACAACCCAGACTTCGTGAAGCTGGCGGAGGCCTTTGGCATGCTGGGCATCCGGGTCACCGACAAGACTCAAGTCAGATCGGCCATTGAGAGGGCGATGCAATACAGCGGCCCCGCACTCATAGATTTCTTGGTCGAAGAAGAGGAGAATGTCTACCCCATGATACCCGCGGGGCAAACTATCCACGATCTGATCGAGGAGCCTGCCCCCAGAAAGGCACGCACGTGAACCGCAACGGCGCCCCACCGAAACACACCATCACCGCCCTGGTCCAGGATAAACCCGGCGTCCTCAACCGGGTTTCCAGCATGTTCCGGCGGCGGGGATTCAACATCGCCAGCCTGGCCGTCGGACGCAGCGAGGTGCCCGACCTCTCCCGCATGACCTTTGTGGTTGAGGGTGACGACAGGGTGGTAGAGCAGGTGACCAAACATCTTCACAAGCTCATCGACGTCATCAAGGTCTCGGATATCTCCAGCGAGAATATCGTCTCCCGGGAGCTTGCCCTCATGAGGGTCAAGGCGAACGTACAGACCCGCAGCGAGATCATGCAGATCGTGGACATCTTCCGCGCCAACATCGTGGACGTGGCGGCCGAGTCGCTCATCGTCGAGGTCAGCGGTGACGAAGACAAGGTGGACTCGCTCCAGGACCTACTGAAGACTTTCGGCGTGCTGGAGGTCATGCGCACCGGCACCATCGCGTTGAACCGCGGGGTGGGCGTCGGCCCGACGCGCCAAGGAGAGAAGGCGACCGACACCTGGGGTGAATCATCGTCCATCTAGAACCCAATACGTCTCGGCCCCGCCTGTAGGTCAACAGGCCGGGCTCCCGGACGCCGCTCCCCGCAAGCAGGGCGAGGACGGGGGTGAGGCCGCTCAGGTCCAAATCCATAACTCGGAGACGCAGCCACTATGGCCAAGATGTACTACCAAGACGACGCCGACCTGTCGGTCATACAGGACCGGGCGATAGGCATAATCGGTTACGGGAGCCAGGGCCACGCCCACTCCCTGAACCTGAAGGACAGCGGCCTGAACGTGACCGTGGGCCTGTACGAGAGCAGCAAGAGTTGGGCGAAGGCCGAGGAGCAAGGCCTCGAGGTCGGCATTGTGGCGGACGTTGCCCGGGACTCTGACATCATCATGATGCTCCTACCCGACACCGCAATGGCGGAGGTATACAGGGAGTCCGTAGAACCCCATCTGACCCCCGGTGATACGCTCATGTTCGCCCACGGCTTCAACATCCACTACCGGACCATCGTGCCACCGGACAGCATCGACGTGTCGATGGTGGCGCCCAAGGCGCCGGGCCACAGGATGCGAGAGGTGTTCACCAAGGGCTCGGGCGTTCCCGGCCTGCTGGCCATCCACCAGGACGCATCCGGTCACGCCAGAGCGACCGGTCTGGCCTACTCAAAGGGCGTTGGATGCACGCGAGCCGGCGTGCTGGACACCACCTTCAAAGAGGAGACCGAAACCGACCTATTCGGCGAGCAGACGGTGCTGTGCGGCGGTGTGACCGCGCTGATCAAGGCGGCCTTCGAGACGCTGGTCGAGGGCGGCTACCAGCCCGAATCAGCCTACTTCGAGTGCATGCACGAGCTCAAGCTGATAGTCGACCTGCTCTACCAGGGCGGCATGGAGTACATGCGCTACTCCATAAGCGACACCGCCGAGTACGGCGACTATAGCCGCGGTCCCATGGTTGTCGACGAGCACGTCAAGGAGAACATGAAAAAGGTGCTGGCCGCCATCCAGGACGGCAGCTTCGCCCGGGAGTGGATCGCAGAGAACGACGAGGGCCGGCCCCGCTTCAATCGTCTGCGCCGCGAGAACGCCGAGCACCCCATCGAGTCCGTCGGCAGAGAGCTGCGAGGCATGATGTCCTTCCTCCAGGACGCGGACTAGCTCAGGGCCCTTATCAATTGCGGTAGGAACTCAACATGAGCTATGACGCAGTGATTAGGCTTGCGAGGGAACACCCACGGAGTTCTCGACGTTCCTTGGACTACCCGGAAGTAGACTGGCTCGAAGTTGTGAGAGGCTGCTATCAAGAGGCCGAGCGAGTGGGAGGAAGAAGATTTGCTGGTTCATGGGTGGCACACAGGGTGGGAATGTTGCCTGGACTAAAGCTGCTCGCCAACTATGGGATTCTGACAAAGTCGGGTGAGTCAACCAGGGGAGGAAAGAGGGCTTATTGGGTGATGCCTGATACTGACGGCGTTAGACGGGCCCTTGGAGAACTTGGATATCTAGGATAAGGAAAATGCACTCCGAGGAGACACACCGCGTAGTTCGCCGTAGGGGTCGGGTCCAGGCAGGGCCTGCCCCGGCGGACTGAGTGGCCCTTCCCTAGCCCTTTTTCGCCCCGGTCTTCGTTAGAAGGCCACGATAGAAGACTCATAAGGGCTACAGAAGGAAAAAAGCTATCATGGCACAGCAGGACAAAGTACTTATCTTCGACACCACGCTCAGGGACGGAGAGCAGTCCCCCGGCATCGGCCTCACCGCCGATGAGAAGCTTGAGATAGCCCGGCAGCTCGACCGCCTGGGGGTGGACATCATCGAGGCCGGCTTTGCCGCCAGCTCACCCGGCGACTTCAAGGCCGTGCAGGCTATTGCGAGCGAGGTCCGAAGGCCCATCATCGCCTCGCTTGCCCGCTGCCACCCCAAGGACATCGACGCTGCTTGGGAGGCCATTAAGGACGCCCAGCACCCGCGAATCCACGTCTTCATCTCCAGCTCCGACGTCCAGATCTGGGAGCTGCTCCGCCGCAACCCGGAGGAGGTGCTGGACATGGCCGTCTCATCGGTGGAGCGGGCCAAGGGCTACTGCGACGACGTCGAGTTCTCGCCCATGGACGCCACGCGGACCGATCGGGACTACCTTTACAAAATCTTGGAGGCGACCATAGACGCCGGCGCGACCACGGTCAACATCCCCGACACCGTGGGCTACTCAATACCCGCGGAGTTCGCCGGGCTGATCAAGTCCATCATTCAGAATGTGCCAAACATCCGTCAGGCGGTGGTGAGCGTGCACTGTCACAACGACCTGGGGAACGCATCGGCCAACAGCCTGGCCGCGGTACAGGAGGGAGTCCGCCAGGTGGAGGGCTGCATCAACGGCCTTGGCGAGCGAGCGGGAAACGCACCCCTTGAAGAGGTCATAATGGCCATCGAGACCCGCAAGGACCTGCTGGGCGTGGGCACCAACATCGACACCACCCAGATCTATCGCACCAGCCGCCTGGTGAGCGACATCACGGGCTTCCCCGTGCAGCCCAACAAGGCCATCGTCGGCGCCAACGCCTTCCGGCACGCCTCCGGCATCCACCAGGATGGTGTGCTGAAGGAGCGCACCACCTTCGAGATCATGGAGCCCCACACCGTCGGCTGGCCCAGCAGCGTCCTGGTGTTGGGTAAGCTGAGCGGCCGCGCCGGTCTCCGCTCTCGCCTCGAGGAGCTCGGGTACAGGCTGGACCAGGACCAGCTTGATGCGGCATTCGAGGCATTCAAGAGCCTGGCCGATCGAAAGCGCGAGGTCACCGACGCGGACCTGGAGGCCCTGATGGCCGACCAGCGCCGCACGGTTTCCGAGAGGGTGGTCTACAAGCTGGACCACGTCCAGGTCTCGTGCGGCAACCACGAGATTCCCACCGCCACCGTCAGGCTCATAGACCAGGCCGGAGAGTCGGTCACCGATGCCGATACCGGCACGGGACCCGTCGATGCAGTGTACAAGGCCATCAACCGGATAGTACAGGTGCCAAACGTACTGACGGAGTATCGAGTTGACGCCGTTACCGAGGGCATAGACGCCATGGGAGACGTCACGATCCGGATCGAGAAGGACGGCAAGGCCTACGCCGGCCGGGGCTCGGACACGGACGTCATCGTGGCCAGCGCCAAGGCATACATGAACGCCTTGAACCGGCTCCTCGCTATTGAGCAGGCCGGGGAGGCCCCGACTACAAACTAGCGCCCGCGGTGCATCGACCATCACCCTGGCAGCGCGGCATATCGTGTCCTCATTTGCATGAACGCGCCCGGCGCCGAGGACCAACAGCAAAATGCCTCCAAAGACGATGTTCCAAAAGATCTGGGACGCCCACGTGGTCCACCATGAGCCGGGCGAGTCCACCATCCTGTACGTAGACCTCCATCTGATGCACGAGGTCACCTCCGCACAGGCCTTCGACGGGCTGAGGATGGCTGGTCGCAGCGTGCGGCGCCCCGATTTGACCATCGCCACGGCCGACCACAACACCCCCACATCGGACCGCTCCAAGCCGATAACCGACGGTGCCGCCCGCCGACAGCTGGAAGCACTCTCGCGGAACTGCCAGGAGTTTGGCGTTACCCTCCACGACATGCACAGCCCGCTACAGGGCATCGTACACATCATCGGCCCGGAGCAGGGATACACTCAGCCGGGTCAAGTCATAGTCTGCGGCGACAGTCACACGTCGACCCACGGCGCCTTTGGCGCATTCGCCCTGGGGATCGGCACCACTCAGGTTGAGCAGGTCCTGGCCACCCAGTGTCTGGTCCAGGCAAAGCCCAAGTCCATGGAGGTGCGAGTCAACGGCTCCCTGCCGTACGGGGTGACAGCCAAGGACCTTGTCCTGGGCATTATCGGCCAGATAGGCATCGACGGTGGCAGGGGCTACGTCATCGAGTACACGGGGGAGGCGGTCCGGTCCCTCACCATGGAAGGCCGCATGACCGTCTGCAACATGACCATCGAGGCCGGAGCGCGGGCCGGCATGGTGGCCCCCGACGAGACCACCTTCGACTATATGCGTGGCCGCCCCCAGGTGCCCCAGGGCGACGCCTTCGACGACGCCGTGGAGCGCTGGCGGGAGCTGCCCACCGAGCCGGGCGCGAGGTTCGACACCCTCGTGGAGGTCCAGGCGGCTGCCCTGGAGCCTATGGTATCCTGGGGCACCAACCCTGGGATGGTGGTGCCGGTCACCGGACGCGTCCCGGACCCGGCCTCATTCCCCAACCCGGGAGACCGGCAGGCCGCCGAGCGGGCGCTCCAGTACATGGACCTGGAGCCCGACACCCTCATTCAGGAGATAGCCATCGACCGAGTGTTCCTGGGCTCCTGCACCAACGCCCGCATCGAAGACCTACGGGCCGCTTCTCAGGTGATTCAAGGCCGCAAGGTGAGCGACCACGTCCACGCCATGGTGGTGCCGGGCTCCTACGCCGTGAAGAAGCAGGCCGAGCTAGAGGGTCTGGACGGCATCTTCAAGGACGCGGGCTTCGACTGGCGCGAGGCCGGCTGCTCAATGTGTCTGGGAATGAACCCGGACATCCTCCAGCCCGGCGAGCGCTGCGCGTCCACATCCAACCGCAACTTCGAGGGCCGTCAGGGCAAGGGCGGCCGCACCCACCTCGTCAGCCCGCAGATGGCCGCCGCCGCCGCCATTGCCGGCCACTTCGTGGACATTCGGGAGTGGGAGGGGTACGGGGGTTAGGGGCTAGGGGCTGGGAATGGAGAGAGATGAGCGAAGGTAGGTCGCCACTTCAAGGGAAGGCCGGGGAGTACGCCCGGGTCCTGCGGGAGCATCTGCCCGAGCGCACCTCCTGAGATTCGTTCACGCTGTAGGAGCCACCCGATGCAACCCTTCACAAAGCACACCGGGGTCGTCGCGCCTCTGGACCGGGTCGACGTCGACACGGACCAGATCATCCCCAAGCAGTTCCTCAAGCGTATCGAGCGCACCGGCTTCGGGCAGTTCCTTTTCTTCGACTGGCGGCTAAATGAGGACGGCACCCCCAATCCTGAGTTCGAACTGAACCGGCCGGGCTACGAGGGGGCATCAATCCTGGTGACGGGCCGCAACTTCGGGTCCGGTTCTTCCCGGGAGCACGCTCCCTGGGCGCTGCTCGACTACGGCTTCCGCTGCATCATCGCGTCCAGCTTCGCCGACATCTTCCACAAGAACTGCTTCGACAACGGTATCGTACCCGTACACCTCCCCGAAGACCGCGTCAGCCAGCTCATGTCCAGGGCAAAGAGCAGCCCCGGCTATCAATTGACGGTGGACCTGGAGTCCTGCCGGTTGACGGATAATGACGGTCTCAGCGTTGCATTCACGGTACACAACGACCCGGAGGTCCACGACTTCCGCTGGCACTGCCTGCTCAACGGGCTGGACGACATCGCGTTGACGCTGCAGCACGAGGATAAGATCGCCGCGTATGAAGAGAGGGTCTGGGGAGTAACGTACGGGGTATGAGGTATCGGGGCTGCTATTTGCCGATGACGGCGACGCCATCTTCCTCGTCAGGTAGCCCAGCCGATGACTTCTTGGCCGACCTGCCTCGCCGGGATATCCGCTTCACTCCGGTCGCAACCAGCCCCTGAAGCGCGTTCACCTCTCTCGTGATGGCTGCCCTGAAGTGGGAGCTGTACTCACCCATCTTGCGGAACTTCTTGTACTTCTCAGCCAGCACCCTTCTCCTGGACACGGACTGTAGCACGGCCATCTCTTGAAGCAGGACCCGCCTTAGGTGGCGCGCCGCCTCGTCGGGGTTTTTGTGGGCGCCACCCGGGGGCTCCTGCACCACAAAGTCGACGATCCCCAACTCCCGGCAGTCGGCAGCCGTAAGCTTCAGCGACTCGGCAACCTCGTCCGCCCGGCCCTCGTCCTGGTAGATCAGGCTTGCGGCATCCTCGGGTGAGATTATGGAGTAGATCGCATTTTCCATCATCAGCACCCGGTTGCCCACCGCCAGCGCCAATGCCCCCTCGCTGCCCCCTTCGCCGATGACCACCGCGATAGAAGGGGGCTTGAGGCCGGCCATGTGTGCCATCGTGGTCGCAATCGAGTTACCCAGGCCACGCTCCTCGGCGTCCAGACTGAGGAAGGGTCCCGGCGTGTCGATGAGCGTAATCAGCGGTATGTCGAACTTCGACGCAAGACGTATTGCCCTCTGCGCCTTTCGGAAACCCTCGGGAGACGTTCTGCCCTGGCGCCGCTCCACGGGGTCGCCTTCCCTGTCTCCCTGCTGTCCGATTATTACGACCGTCTGGCCCCCGAGGTGTCCGATGCCGGACACTATGGCGCCGTCGTCGCCATACGACCGGTCTCCGTGTAGCTCCACGAAATTGGTGACCATGCGGCCGATGTAGTCCATCGCGCCTGGACGTGACGCGTGGCGGGCCAGCATAACCGAGTCCCAGGCCTGGTGACGCACCGCCTCAATTTCTTGCCTCTGCGGCTTCCGCCGGGCCTTAAGCTGGTACTGGGTGGTCAGCAGGTCCAGCAATATGGCCAGAAGGTCCCTGAGCCCCTCCCTGTCCACGACGGAATCCAGCATTCCATGCTCCAGATGCGACTCCGCCGTATGAGAGCCACCGGGGAGCGGATGATCGCTGGACTCCTTGAGGACACGCATCGGAGCAAGCCCCACGATGGCGCCGGGCTCTGCCAGAATGATGTCCGCCAGGTTGGCGAAGCTGGCGTAGGCCTGGCCCGTGGCCGGATTGGCCAGGAGCGTGATAAAGGGCATACCCTTGGCGTCGAGCTGGCTAGCAGCAATCGCTGTCTTAGCCATCTGCATCAGCGACAACACGCCCTCCTGGATACGGGCGCCTCCGCTGGTCACCACTGCTACCACAGGCCGCTTCCTCTTGACGGCGTGTTCGAGGGCCAGCGCCACCTTCTCGCCCACCACGCAGCCCATGCTTCCGCCCATGAAGCCGAAATCCAGGACGATAAGCACCACGGGACTTCCCCCTATTGCGCATGTCCCGGTCACGGCCGCCTCGGTCAGCCCCGTCCGACGCTGCTCTCGAAACAGGCGCTGCTTGTAGGGTACCCGGGTGGAGAAGGATAGGGGATCTAGAGATGTGACGGAGCGGTTTGTCTCACGGAAGCTACCGGGGTCGGCCAGACTATCGATGCGCTCCCTGGCCGTCATGCTGTAATGAAACCGGCAGTGGGGACATATGCGGTGCTGCGAGTAGAACTCTGAGCCAGCCAGGCCGCCCCCACACACCAGACAGGTGTCGCGGACCGTGGAGACCCTCTCGTCGCTCTGGCCACGCCTGACGGCCGAGCTGAGCAAGTCTGTTATGTTTCGGACCACCTGCCAGCTTCCCCTGGCGCCTCTACGACGCCGGCCCCCTCCCATGCGCACGAGACCCTCTAAAAGGACGTCACCCCCATCCTCACCTTCATCCGTTGAGGGAGAAGGGGCTCCAACCTCTCCCACGAGATGGGGTGGATCGGAGAGGGGGTGATTGCATCGCCCCGATGGTGGGTCCGCTGAGAGTTGGGGTCTACGTATTGCTCATTATAACATCTCGGGACTTAGAGCCATCACTGGGACCCACGATGCCCTCTTCTTCGAGCTGGTCCATGAGGCGGGCCGCTCGCGGATAGCCGATACGCAGGCGCCGCTGGAGCAGCGACGTGGAGAGCTTGTTGTAACGATGGGCCAGCTCGACGGCGTTGTCTAGCAGCGCATCCCGCGACTCGGATTCATTATTATCCGCTTGCTCTTCATCGTCCACCTCGGCGTCCCCAATCCTGTGCAGGGACACCTTGGGAAGCGGGGCCCAGGGCGTGGTCTGCCAGAATTTCACCAGCCCGTCGATCTCCTCGTCCGACACGAACACGCCCTGCACGCGCTCTGGCCTTGACGCGTCCGCCGCCAGGTAAAGCATGTCCCCGCGCCCCAGCAGCCTCTCCGCGCCGACCGCGTCGAGTATCGTCCGAGAGTCGATCTGAGAGGTCACCCCGAAGCTTATCCTGGTCGGAAAATTGGCCTTGATTAGGCCCGTTATCACGTCCACGGAGGGCCTCTGGGTGGCGACTATCAGGTGAATGCCCGTCGCCCTTCCCAGCTGCGCAAGCCGGCACAGAGACTGCTCCACGTCATATGACGCCGACATCATCAGGTCGGCCAACTCGTCTACCGCCACCACCAGGTAGGGCATCCTCTCGCTCATCTTTTTGTTGTACGCACTGATATTCCTGACCCCCACCTCCTCCATCCGGCGATAGCGCTGGAGCATCTCGCGAATCAGCCCTTTGAGCAGCGCAACCACCTGGTCCGTTTCAACGACCACCGGCGTCAACAGATGCGGAATGCCGTTGTACGGGGTGAGCTCCACTCGCTTGGGGTCCACCAGGAGCAGACGCATCTCTGCCGGCGTCCTCTCCAGTATGAGACCGGACACTATGGTGTTGATGCACACACTCTTGCCGCTGCCGGTTGCTCCTGCGATCAGCAGGTGGGGCATATCCGCAAGATCAACCACCACCACGTCGCCGGCGCTGCTCTTGCCGATCGCGATCGGCAGCTTTGCAGAGCCACGAAGCTCCTCGAACTCATCGCTCTCCATCACCCCGCGCATCATGACCAGGTTCGGGCTGGGATTGGGCACCTCGATCCCCACGAGAGACTCGCCCATTACCGGCGTCTCAATGCGGATGCTGGGGGTCTTCAGGGCCAGCGACAGGTCCTTCTCTCTGGACATAATGCTGTCCACTTTCACCCGCGTCTTGGTCTCGACCCTGGTCACAATGGGCTTACCGGACTCATCGAGCTTCGGCCGGCCGTGCTCGTCGGTGGCCTTTACCTGCTTTTGGCGGCGTATCCAGCCGGGAATGATGCCGTACATGGTCACCGTTGGACCCGGCATCACCTGCCCGATCTCCACTTCTATGCCATACTCGCCCAGGGTCCGCTTGATCTTCTCGGCGGTCTCGTCCATCTCCTCATCCGATATCCCGCCCTCCTGGGCGTTGGCAAGCAGCCCAATTGAAGGACGCTTCCACATCGCGCCCGCTGGGTCCACGATCGGCCCCTCGGCATCTGAATCCTGGCCCAAGTCCCCGCCCTCCAGCTCGCTCGTAGCCGGCAGGCCCTTTGGACCCTCAACATCGTCACCGGCTTCGCCCCAGAACCTGTTGTATCTGGCGCCGGCGGTCTCTGGCGCCTCCACCGCGTCATCTCCAGGACCCGATTCGAAGGGAGGTGGGGACTCCTCCCACTCATCGCTTTCCGCTTCCAAGGCGGCGTCCTCCCCAGACGAGTTCGGGCCCGGCAGCATCTTGGGCGCGGTCCGAGACCCCGTGAGCGCGGGAGGCATTCCGGCGCCTGGCGCCCCTACCCCGGGACCGGAGACATCGGCGGGCATGGCGCCCAGGTCCGCCCTCAAGCGCGCGCTCGGGCCGGGCGAAGACGTTGCTGGCCCGGCGGCGCCCTCATCCTCCTTGAATCTGGCCCTAGAGTCGAAGCGATATACCCCTGTCAAGGCCGACGCGGCGCCTTTGACCCCCATGATGGAGAAGACGTAGGCGTGTATCAACAGCCGCCCAGATCCGGCGGCGAGGTCCAACATGAGATGGGGCGCGATAATCGCCAAAAAGACGGCAAATATCGCCAGTAACCGCAGCGCTCCTTGCCAGGCGACGGGGCCCACTATCGCGGAGCCGGCCCCTCCCCCCAGGGAAACGTCGCCGTCCAGGGTGATCGCGCCGAGCACCCCCCCGCTGGGCTGGAAGAATGACAAAACGCCAAGAATGGAGGCCACGAAGACCAGGGAGCCGGCCCACAGATTCACGCGCCGGAACCAGTTCCGCCTTGTCACGAGGACCCACACGAAAACGGCGAGCCAAACGGCGACGGGCGCCACTCCCAGCCCCAGTGAGCCCAGCACGGCATCCTGGGTCGACGTGTAGTCAGACCCGATCTGCTCGCGATACCAGTACCCCAGACCCCCGGTCGCCGCCAGCAGAACCACGACGCTACCCAACGCATACCACAATCTGAACGGGGCGCGCCGCAACCTTGCCGCCGACTTGCCCCCGATTCCCGCTAGAAGCTTCATCTCTCACACCCCACGAGTCCTAAGGACAACTTTCGCCGCTCCCCATCTAGGGGGAAGGGATTTATCCTCTCCTTCTTGACGGGGGAGAGCCAGAGAGGGTGAGCCCATTGTCGGAGCCAGGTCTGATCAGCCGCTCGCCCTGGTCGTGAGGGATGTATCGCAACACGTGGGACAATCACACGCCGCTAGGTCTGCACCACCTCTATGTGTGCCAGAACTGTCGGCCGCCGTCGCGTCTCGTCGTTCAGAAACTTGGAAACAGAATCTGCGACGCGCTCCCTCACGCGCCCCCACTCTAGACCACGTTTCTGTTGCTCTTCTAGGGCTGTTTGGGCCATTTCGGAGGTTCTTTCGAACAGCTCTCCCGACTCCTCCATCTCCATGAAGCCGTAGGAAGCCACGTTGGGCGGCCTGAGGACCGCCCCCGATCGCCCGTCCACCACCATCGACACGACGACCACGCCCTCTCCGGCCAGCCGCCGACGCTCATTCAGCACCTTGCTGTTAGCGCTCCAAAGCCGGTTGCCGTTCACCAAGACGCGGCCCGCCTCCACCTTGTCCACCACAGCGCCTCCGTCAGCCCCCAGCTCCAGCACGTCGCCGTCCTCCAGGACGAAGGCGTTTGACCCCGGTACGCCCGTGGACCTGGCTAGGGATGAATGGGCCACCAAATGCCGGTACTCGCCGTGTATGGGAAGGAAGAACTTCGGCTTCACCAGGCTGAGCATCATCTTCAGCTCTTCACGGCTGCCGTGGCCGTGAACGTGGACCATGGCAATTCGACTATGCAGGACCGTCGCCCCCTGCCGGTACAGGTTGTCGATGGTCCGAGACACAACGGTCTCGTTCCCGGGAATCGGCGACGCCGAGATCACCACGGTGTCCCCGGGGACGATCTCAACGTCCTGGTGCTCGCCGTTGGCTATGCGCACGAGGGCAGAGGTAGGCTCCCCCTGGGCCCCGGTGGCCAGGATCACCACCCTCTCGTGAGGGAGCTGCCTCGCTTCGTTCAAGGTCACCACCGCTCCATCCGGGGCGTTCAGGTAGCCCATGTTCATCGCCATTTTCAGATTGTTGACCATGCTGCGGCCCACCACGGTCACCTTACGGCCATGCTTGACCGCGGCGTCTATCACCTGCTGCATGCGCGAGATCAGCGATGCGAAGGTCGCCACCATGACGCGCCCCTCTGCGTCGCCGATAGCCCTGTCCAGGGCCTCACCCACCACCTGCTCGGATTGCGTGTATCCCTCCACCTCGGCGTACGTCGAGTCGGAGCACATCAGCAGCACCCCGTCGGCGGCCAGCCGGGACAGGGCCGAAAAGTCGGTGGGCTTGCCGTCGGCCGGGGTGTGGTCGATCTTGAAGTCGCCGGTGTGGAGCACCGTCCCCAGTGGCGTCTTGATCGCGATGCCCATGGCGTCCGGGATGGAGTGGCACACGCTGAAAAACTCAATCTGCAGCTTCCCTATCTCGAAAGTGGATTGGGGCTCAATCACGTTAAGATTGGCACTGCGTAGCAGCCCATGCTCCCTCAGCTTCACGGAGATCAGCCCGTGCGTGAGCCGTGAGGCGTACACCGGTACGCTCAGCTCGCGAAGCACATACGGCAGCGCTCCTATGTGGTCCTCGTGACCGTGGGTGATCAGTATGGCCCTGACCTTGTCTTTGTGCTCAACAAGGTAGGAAATGTCGGGGATGGCAAAGTCCACTCCAGGCATATCTTCCCCGGGAAATAGCACCCCCGCGTCGATGACGACCATGTCGCCACCGTACTCCAGGGCCATCATGTTCATACCTATCTCGCCCAGGCCGCCAAGGGCTACGACTCGGAGTGAAGCGTCGGTCATCTGTGTTTCCTTTGAGTAGCTAGACGTAGGACTACGGTGGTAGGCGAATTGTTGCAGGCGTGTGCCCGACGGGGACCGGAACGGACCAATTTAGAGATTTAGAAGAAGCCCAGCTGCCTGGCCGCGGGCTCGTGGGACTTCTCATCCTCGGGAGGCTCGCTGGCCAGGATGGACGGCAACTCCCGGAAGTCCTTTTCGAGGACCGAGCGGAGGTTCCCGTTGCGTAAGGCGGCGGCGGGATGGTACATGGGATAGATGGTGAGCCCGTTCCATCGCCTCGGCGTCCCACGGGCCTTGCCGATGGGCTCGTCCGGGAAGAATTTCGCGAATGAGTACCTTCCCAGGGTCACCACGACCCTGGGCCGGATCAGCTCGAGCTGTCTGTCAAGATACGGTTTGCAGGCCTGAATCTCGCCGGGTAGCGGGTCGCGATTGTTGGGCGCCCGGCACTTTATCATGTTGGTGATGTAGACGTCCTCCCGATTCAGCCCGATGGAAGCCAGGAGCTCTTCCAGCAGGCGTCCCGCAGGCCCAACGAAGGGCCTCCCTTGCTGGTCCTCGTAGTAGCCCGGGCCCTCGCCGATTATCATGATATCGGCCGTGAGAGACCCCTCGCCCGGAACGGCCAATGTACGCTTCTCGGAAAGGGTGCAAAGGGTGCAGTTCTGGACCTGCTCGACGAGAAGATCGAACTCGGACATAGGACCTCGAAAGGGGGCTGCTGCTTGCCGTCATCGTAGCAGGCGGGCTCGCCAGCGTCAATCAGAGTGGCCGTCCAAATTCCGCGCCTCATCACCCATCGTGGCCGCCGCGAAGGCCGGTCATAATGCTGCCCACACTCTCGACGTGCCTTCCCACACGGCCTATGCGGAGGAGTGGTCGAGCCCAATCAGCAGCTGAGCATAGGCCAGCGGGACGTCCCAAACGTCTGCACCGCTCACGGGCCAAGCTACCTCTGCAGGTCCCTCCGGCCACGCGGCCAATACAGCTCGGGGCAATACCGCGTTCACTATCCGCTCTCGTTTGAACCCAAGCTCCTGGGCAAACTGGTCCAATCGCCTGGCCAAGACCCGGGCAGGCCGTTCCTGTGGAAAAGGTAGACTATAGATAAAGGGACCAAGCTCGTACGCCGGGTCGCCGACGACTCCTTTGGGGTCGATTGCGAGCCACGGTTCTCGCTCGGCCGACAGGATATTCCACGGGTGAAGGTCTCCGTGTAAGACAACCGGCTCGTTCCCCTCTTCAAGGAGTTCTCGAAGCATTGCCTCGGCCCGCACAACCATCGGCCTCGGCAGAGGGCCTGTTCCGTCAAGCTGACCCTGCAGCCAGCGTAAGCCCCCCTCATACTCGGACACCTCAGGGAATTGGTGTCCGCTTGGAGCGGGCCGCCAGAGCCGCCTCATCACGCCGGCCGCGATGGACGTGGCCCGCTGCTCGTCAGACACGTCACCGAGATAGGCGCCTGGCTTGAGGCGCTCCAGCATCATGACGCCTACAAGCGGGTCGCTCTTCAGCAGTCGTACGGCGCCGCGACCACTGAATATTCGAAGCGCTTCTACCTCTCGGCGAAAGTCGTCACCTGGGACGCCCAGCTTCAATACCACTTCGATGCCGTCCTCGCGAACGGCAGGGGCCACATAGTGGTATGAAGAGTCGAAAGGCCCGCTCACTTGGAGAGACCACCGCTCCTCGATCTCGGCGAGGACCGCAGGCAACCTATCCAGCCAGTCTGCTCCGCCCTGACCCCAGGCCTTCGTCACGTGCTTGACAAGCTCGTCTGTGACCATCACCACAGGGTGGCAGACCTCATGCCGTCTACTTGGGGGAGAACATACGCCGCCGTACCCGGTACGCGACGTTCGAGCGGCAGGTAACGGGCGGGACCGTGGAGCGCTAAAATGGGCAGGCCTTCCGGGCCTGCCCTTCGTTAGCAGAACGCTATGCCGCGCCCGGACGAAAAGCTACCCGTCCTGGACGCCTCGGCCTTTCAGATATTCGATGGCCCTCTCCACGTTGGTTATGCTCTCCGCATCTTCGTCGGAGATCTCCAGCGTCCCGTCGTCGGTGCCGAACTCCTCCTCGAAGGCCATGATGAGCTCCACCAGATCGAGAGAGTCGGCGTTCAGGTCCTCAGTAAATGAGGCCTCCGGCACCACTTCCGAGACATCGACGCTCAATTTGTCCGAAACAACCGCCTGCACTCGCTCCAGCACGGTCGACATCTGGTTACCTCCAAAGACAAAGTCGTGATCTTAGGACTCGCCGTTAAGCCCGGCGGCCCCCAGTACGGATCCCAGTACGCCATTGACGAACTTGGGAGAGCTGTCAGCCCCGAATATCTTGCCCAACTCCACAGCCTCGTTGACGGCGACTTTGGGCGGTGTTTCCCCACCCATCATTATCTCAAATATCGCCACCCTGAGAATGTTCCTGTCCATCATCGCCATCTGGCCCAGGGGCCAGGCAGGGGCGTATTTTGATATTATCCCATCGATCTCGGTACGGTTTTCAAGCACGCCGTCTATTAGTTTTCGGGCGTATTCCTCCGCCGCCGGCGTGAGCGGGTCCTCGCCGAGTCTGCTCTCGAGGGCCCTGACCGGCTCGTGCCTCGCGCCGTCGACCTCGTATAGGACCTGGAGAGCGATAACCCGCGATTTCCGCCTGCTCGCGGCAGCCCGGGCCTCTTCCGATAACGGGGTATTCAAGACGCTTTGTCGGATAGTCTTGACCCGCGCTAACCGCCTCTCAGAAGCAATATAGAGTCCATGTCCCCTACGCTGATGGCATCCGCAGAGCCGTCGATGCGCTTGACCATGCTGCTCAGCGCCCTGCCCGGGCCCACCTCTACAAACTGAGACACCCCGGACCCCAGCATGTAGTCGATCGACTGCTTCCACTGAACGCAGCTACAGATCTGAGAGACGATCTCCGTCTTCACATCCTCCGCTTTCGTCAGGGGCTCGCCCGTGCAGTTGGCCACGATCGGCACAACCGGGTCTTTAAACGCCAGACGTTCCACCGCGGCCAGGAGACCCGCCCTGGCGGGCTCCATGAGCGCGGAGTGGAACGCGCCTCCGACGCGTAACGGGATCACCTTCCTTGCCCCCCGGGCCGACGCCATGTCCAGCGCCTGCGCAACGGCAACCCGCTCGCCGCTGATCACAATCTGCTCCGGGGTGTTGACATTGGAGACGTACGTGCCTGTCTCCCTACTTATCTCCTCCATCGTCATCTGGTCCAGCCCGAGTACGGCCGCCATACTGCCCGGTCGCCGTTCACACGCCTCCTGCATCAGCCGGCCCCGCTCTTGGACTAGCTGAGCCGTCTCGCCGACGTCCAGCGCCCCGGCCACGGCGAGCGCCGTGAATTCACCCAGGCTGTGGCCGGCGATCAGGGAAGGGCGCGGCATTGCAGCCGCGCCAAGCCTCTCCTCCATCGCACTGATGCACGCCAGGCTCACGGCCATGATTGCCGGCTGGGCGTTGACCGTCTCGCGCAACTCATCTTCCGGGCCGGAGAACAGCAGTTTCGTCAGCGGACGGCCGAGTGCCATGTCGACCCGGTGGAAAACTGCGCGGGCCGCCGGAGAGACGTCGTATAACTGCTTGCCCATTCCTACGGTCTGCGCCCCTTGACCAGGGAACAGGTACGCAACCCCATCGCGAAGCGCCGTTGGCGCCATTCTGGTGCTCATCGTCTCCTCTCAAGGGGTTCAGATGATACCCCCTACACATTCACCTGCGCTCTAAGCGCCGACTCCGGGTCCCACGGGCACCACTTCACGTCCATTGTAGTAGCCGCATGTGGGGCACATCCGGTGAGGCAGCTTGGCGCTATGACACTGAGGGCACACAGCCCGGGTGGGCGCCCGAATGCCCAAGTGGGCCGCCCGCTTGCCCTGTCTTCCTTTCGAGTGTTTTTTCTTCGGTACTGGTGGCATCGGTTACCTGCCTATCCGTCCATTCGACCCGTATGGCCAACTTCTAGCAGAGGGCCCCATCGGAGGTCAAGAGAGGCGTCGTCGCACTGGCAGGCCGACTCGTTTAGGTCGGTGCCGCACTGAAGACACATCCCCTTGCAGTCGTCTCGACACACCGGCTTCATCGGCATGTTCAGCGCCGCGTACTCCCTTACCACCTCAGTGAGGTCCAGTATGTGATTCTCGTCGATTGTAAACCTCTCGCCGATGGCCGGGTTACCGCGATGACCAGCCGCTCCGTCGACGCCATCCAAGTCCTGCTCAGGGAAGGACTCCTCTTCGATGGTCATCCGAAGGGGCTGTCTGTACCCCTTCAGGCACCGGCTGCAGTCACACACCGACTCGGAGTCCAGCTCGGCGCTCACCCAGACGCCCCTGTCGGTCCTCAGCAGCCTGACGCTACCCCTGACACGTTGCACTCCGCCACTATCCATTGCGGTGAAGTCATCGTCCACCGCATAGGTCCTCGTGGACCCACTGGGCTCCATCATCAGCCGCGACACGTTAAAGTGCATCCCAACGCCACCCCCTGTTCGATGACCGAGGCCCCCCCCTTGCGAGCGGCTATTCTAGTACCACAGGCCTTTTTGTGTCAAGTTTCACACAGGTCAGGTAGTGTCCTAATTTGACATCGGCTATCGGCCTCCGACTATCGGACCCCACCGATCATGCTCAACGTGGCTAGTCCCGACCAAATGCGAAACCCAGGGACCCGAAGGCCAGCGCGGACGCCCCAAGGAGCACGCCGGACCCAACGTAGGTGCTTTCCAACGCCGCGTTTATGGACAGTATGATGCTCAGGAACCCGACGATTATCAGGCCTGACAGGGACACCCTTCGCGCCATCTTGATGCCGGGCCTATCCGATCTATCCGCCATGATCTCACCTCCTTCTTAACCCCTGTTCTCCTGAATAATAGCGGCCCTCACAGCGGCTTGCGGCGAGTCCACAGGTCCCTGGTGCAGCACTGCCACGTATCGACGCTCGTTCCCACCAGCCCGGTGTCAGGCAAGGAGCGGGTACAGCCCGGAGCCACCCCGGTTAGCCAATCCCTCGACATTGTTGAATCGACACTTCCCGCTGTGGCTAACTCAAGCCGCCTGAACCTACGGGCCGACTTTTGACTCGGCCCGCTCGGCCACGGCCCGCCGGATGAAGTCGGCTATCTCGGAGGTCGGACTCCCTGGGCCGAATACGGCCAGCACCCCCATCTCCTCCAGCGCGGGGCGGTCCTGATCAGGGACGATGCCTCCGGCCACCACCATCACATCGTCCATGCCCCGGTCCCGGAGTCCGCGAAAAATCGCCGGGAACAGCTCCATGTGGGCCCCGGACAGGATGCTCAGCCCTATGACGTCCACATCCTCCTGCAGGGCAGCCTCCACTATCATCTCGGGCGTCTGCCGGATGCCGGTGTAGATGACCTCCATGCCCGCATCGCGGAGCGCCCGTGCGATTATCTTGGCGCCTCGGTCGTGGCCGTCGAGGCCCGGCTTGGCGACGAGAACTCGTATTATGTCCGCAGCCAACCGTCTACCCCCTGCCTGTAGAGTCGCGGTCCACCAGCTCAATCAGCACGCCTCGGGTGGCGCGCGGGTGGATGAAGGCGATCATGCCCGAAAGACCCGGTCGCGGAGTCCTGTCGATGAGCTCAACGCCGCCGGATTCGAGCAGATCCAGTTTCTCTTCCAGGTCCTCCACCTCGAAGCAGATGTGGTGCATCCCCTCCCCCCTTCGCTCGATGAACCGCGCAACGCCGCCCTCTCGGTCGGTCGGCTGGATGAACTCCAGCTGTGAGCCACCCACCCTGACCAGCGCGGCGCGCACCCCCTGGTCCTCGATCTCCCTTACCTCGGCTCCGCTGACGCCAAATAGCTCCTCGTAGAAGCGCAGGGTGTCCTCGATATCGCGCACCGCAATGCAGATGTGGTTCAGGTGTCCCGCCGTGCAGATGCCTTGGTCCGTCATTCTCTGTATCCTTTCGGAGACTGGCTGGGCCTAGCGGACTCTCCGATGAGTCCGAAGTCTCTTCGGACCGACTCCTCGGAAAGGCTGCCGAAGCTTGCCCTGAGCCCGTCGACGGGGGCTCACCAGGATGGTTCGATACGGCCTGCGGCCTACTCACCACCAGCGGTTTTAGTCCCGCTCTTCCCGAGTAGTCCTTCCCCCGTGGAAGGACGTATCGAGGGAGGCCCGTCGAAGGATTTTCCAATCGTTCTCACACTCCCTCTAAGAAGGGCGACCACGCGATCCTACAGGCCCAGGACGTTCCGCGCGATGATCATCCGCTGGACCTCCGAGGTGCCCTCGTAAATCTCCGTGACCTTGGCGTCCCGGTAGAGGCGCTCGACCGTTGTCGGCGCAAAATAGCCCGTGCCTCCGTGGATCTGGACCGCCTTGTCCGCCGACTCCACCGCCACTCTAGAAGCGTACAGCTTGGCCATGGAGGCCTGGGTCACGTAGGCCAGGCCCATGTCCCTCAACGTTGCCGCGCGGTAGACCAGGAGTCGAGCCGCGTCGACGCCGGTCGCCATGTCGGCGATCATCCACTGGATGGCCTGCAGATTGGCCAGGTGCTGCCCGAATGCCTCGCGCCGCTTCGCATACTCAACCGACGCCTCAAGCGCAGCCTGTGCGATGCCCACGCACTGCGCCGCTATGGCTATTCGACTGGAGTTCAGCACCTCCATGGTCTGCCGGAAGCCCTCGCCCTCCTCGCCCAGGCGGTTCTCCTCAGGCACGGCACAGTCCTCGAACACCAGCTCGGCGGTGGAGGTGGCCCGCATGCCCATCTTGCCGTGCTGGGCATTGATGCTGAATCCTTCGGTGTCCCGCTCAACCACCAGCGCGTCGATGCCCCCCGTGCGCAGGCCGCGGTCGCGAGTGGCGAGGACCACGAATGTCTGTGCCTCCAGGGCATTGGTGGTGAACAGCTTATTGCCGTTGAGGACGTAGTGACCATCGGTCTTGGTGGCGGTGGTCTGCATGGCCGCGGCGTCGCTGCCCGCACCGGGCTCGGTCAGCGCGAAGGCGCCGATTATTTCGCCCCTCGCCAGGGGCGGGACGAACCTCCGCTTCTGTTCTTCTGTACCGGATATCTGGATGAACTGCGTGCACAGGGACAGGTGCGCCAGGTACACCACGCTGGTGGAGCCGCAGGCCCGAGCTATCTCCTCGGCGGCGATCGCCAGCTGACGGGTCGTGCCGCCGCTCCCACCGTACGCCTCGTCGATGGTCAGGCCGAACAGCCCCAGCTCCGCCATCCCTCGCACGTTGTCCCAGGGAAATTCCTCTCTCTCGTCGTAGCCGGCGGCGCGCGGCGCGAGCTGCTGGTCCGCGAAATCACGCACGGTAGACCTCAGCAACAGCTCGTCCTCTGTCAGCAGCAGCTCATTCATCATCAGCTCTCTCCATGACCGCGCCCTTGCATCGACGCGCCTTCCCTTCGACGGGCTCAGGAGCAACGGGCAGAGAACCCCCAGCCCCCACACCCTATACCCCTTACCCCTTGCTAGAACCCACCGAGCTCCCGCTGCTCGCCAAACACGCCGCGAAAAACGTCCGAGATCTCGCCAACGGTAGCGTATGCCTCGACACACTCCAGTGTCGCCGGCAGCGTGTTGTCGGCCCCCAGGGCCACGTCCCGCAGGCGCCGGAGGGCAGCCCGCGCGACGGCCCCGTCCCGGTCCCTGCGGACCCGTGTGACTCGCTCCACCTGTCGTTCCGTCTCCTCCGCATCGATGGTCTGAAGCTTTGCTATAGGAGGTGTGGGCGCTGGATATCGGTTCACCCCGACCACGATGCGCTTCTCATCCTCCACCTCGCGCTGGTGGCGGAAGGCGCTCTCGTGGATCTCTCGCATCTGGTAGCCCTGCTCCAGGGCCGCGACAGCGCCCCCCATACGGTCGATCTCGTCGATGTAGCGAAGGGCGGCCTCTTCCAGCTGGTCTGTCAGGCTCTCAACGTAGTAAGACCCCGCCAGCGGGTCCACCGTCTCGGTGACGCCGCTCTCGTGCGCCAGAATCTGCTGCGTGCGCAGTGAGAGCTGTACCGAGTCCTCGGTGGGCAGGGCCAGGGCCTCGTCGCGAGAGTTGACGTGCAGCGACTGCGTGCCGCCCAGGATCGCCGAGAGCGCCTGGACGGTGGTGCGAACGACGTTGTTGTCCGGTTGCTGCGCGGTCAAGGTCACCCCGGCAGTCTGGGTGTGGAACCGCAGCATCCACGACCGGGGGCTCTCCGCCCCGAACCGCTCCCGGACTATCCTCGCCCACATGCGGCGTGCCGCGCGAAACTTGGCCACCTCCTCGAACAGGTTGCTATGCGCAACGAAAAAGAAAGACACCCTGGCGGCGAAGCTGTCGATGTCCAGTCCCGAGTCCAGGGCCGCCCCCAGGTAGGCGATGGCGTTGGAGAAGGTAAACGCCAGCTCCTGCACCGCGGTGGCGCCGGCCTCCCGCAGATGATAGCCGCTGATGCTGATGGTATTCCACCGCGGCACGTGTTGGCCGGCGTACTGAAGAACGTCGGTGACCAGCCGCATCGACGGCTCCGGCGGATGGATGTACGTGCCGCGGGCGATGTACTCCTTCAGGATGTCGTTCTGAATGGTGCCGTTCAGGGCGGCCGGGTCCACCCCCTGCTTCTTGGCCACCGCGATGTACAGCGACAGCAGTGTGGAGGCGGTGGCGTTGATAGTCATGGACGTGCTGACCCGGTCCAACGGGATACCGTCGAAGAGAGTCTCCATGTCCAGCAGGCTGCTGACCGGCACGCCCGCCCTGCCCACCTCGCCCAACGCCAGCGGGTGATCGGAGTCGTACCCCATCTGGGTCGGCAGGTCGAAGGCCACGCTCAGACCCGTCTGGCCCTCCTCCAGCAGGTAGCGATAGCGCCGGTTCGACTCCTCCGGCGACGCGAAGCCCGCGTACTGGCGCATCGTCCAGACGCGGCCCCGGTACATGTTGGGCTGGACGCCCCGGGTGTACGGGTACTCCCCCGGATAGCCCACCTTCTCAGCGTAGTCTGAGCCCTCGCGGTCCTCGGGCGTGTAGAGGGTATCGATATCGAGGCCTGACTCGGTCTCGAACCCCTCCTGCCGCTCGCCGAATCGCTTCTTCAGCGGCTCAAGGGTGTTTTCTTCCCACTCGTGCTTGCTCGTGCTGGTCATTGTTGGTGGTCTCTCAGTAGCTTCACGTCGGCCGCGTTCCAATGTTGGGCATGTGCCGGCAGCCTGTCAACATGCATTTAATCAGATGCCAGCCCGTTGTCGCGTCCACCGTACTGCCCTCGCACACTACGCGCTGGTGATGTTCACCTCCACGCCCAGCCTCTTCGCCAGGGCCCTGAGGTACTGGTCCAGCGTCGCGGCGTGTCCGATGATGAACCGGGACATGAACCGGAAGACAGGGTTGAAGACCTCGCCGTCTTCGGTGATGGTGAGGGACGTGACCTCGCCGAACTCGCCTATCTCGTAGGTCCAGCTCCCGCCGAACGCCAGATTTTCATTTGCGATTCGTCTTACTAGGCGCCGGGGCGCCACCGATTCCACCGTCTCCATCATCAAGCCTTGGCCGCGTTTGTCGGTCTCCCGCCACACCTGGCGCCCATCCCGGTCGGGAAGACGCTCGACGCGGCGCACGTCCGCGCGCCATGCGGTCTGGCCGGCGTAGTCGGTGATGACCTCCCAGATCTCGGCAGGCGACCGGTTGAAGTGCGCCCGGCGGGACACGTGGTGCTCCCTGGGCAGCATCGAGCCGATCACCAGGACGAGGACCCCCGCCGTCACGAGAATAGCGAGCAGTGCAATGAACCACATCGTCTCGCCTCCATATTCCTTCAGCTAGGCGACGCGCGGGAACGCAGCGTTCTGGTGCAGCCCCTTCACTCCACTCCCCAGACCATCGACGTGTGCTTGGGGAAGAGCACGTCCAGCAGCTTCCGCGCCACGTCGGAGCTTATCAGGCAGTCCGGGAACGCGTACTCCAGGTCCGATACCGACCGAAATCCGAACAGCACCTGGAGAAACGTCAGGCTCGGGAAAAGCGCGTCGCGCACCCTCGGCGCCAACCGGCTGTCGGCCTGCGTGGGCATCCACCCCTCCACGCCCGCCAAGCGCCCGCTGTCGAATGAGAGCCGCAACCCGCCGGTGATGAAGCTTATTTTCAGCTCCCCGGTGTGGCCCGCCGCCGGCGAGCCCGCCAGACTCCTCTCCAGCACCGGGCCAATGAGCCCCACAAAGCCTGGCAGGTCCGGCACCCGCAGATACCAGGCGTACGGCCTGTTGGCGCGGGGCAGCCGGTCGTTCACCGCATGGTACGCGGGGTGCTCCGAGCCCAGCTCGAGGGTGAACGCGGCGAACCCCTCACCGTTGTCCCGGACCGCGTACCCATCGCCGGTCTTCTCCATATACCTTATGACGCTGGGCGTGACGGCCAGCCAGGAAACCCCCGATCGCAGCTCGTACACGGTGGCCACAAGCTCACCGCGCGACAGCTCGGGGGCGTGCATCAAGAAACCGACGGGCTCACCGGCGACCGTCTCCACAACGCGAATCTCGTTGAGATGAGTGGTGGCATGGCCGGGAGCGTTCAGATGGTGCCGCCACATCTCCTCGCCGCGCACGCAGGCCACCAGGTCTCGCCGCATCACCTGGGCGTATGTGTGAGAGATGAACGGCACATCCGCGTCCGTCGCCGCGCGCAAGCGGTACGGCTCCGCCTCGCCCGGCTTCAGCCGCGGCACGTTCGTCACAATGCCGGAGCGGCTCCCCAGGTGCTCCAGTGCCATCTCGTAGCCAAACTGGCGATAGTACCACGGGATGCCGGTGATGGCCTGGACCTTCTCCCCACGAGCCGAGCTCCAATCGTGGACCACCTCGACCTGGGCGCGAATCAGCCCGCGTCGCCGGTAATCCGGCAGCGTGCCGACCAGCTCAATCCGCCCCACCCCGAACTCTATACCGCCGTAGGTCCACGTCTGCGAGACCAGGTTGAGCGACGAGACGATGGCGCCGCTCCTGGTGTCCTCCACGACCGTGAAGTCCTCGGGGCCGAGGCTCGGGTGCCGGCCCCTCATCAGCTCCCGTGCGTGGAGCCTAACCGACTCGTCGGGCTCGTTCGTCAGGGTATTGACCACGGCATGGAAGTCTCCAAGGGCCTCGGCGTCTTCCTCCATGCCGCGGCGCAGGACGAGGCCATCGCCCAGGTCCCTCAGTGCGGCCCTCGCTTCCGCCGTCCTCTGCTCCATTGGGGCCGGCTCCCCTCGATAAACGCACCGGCGACGTGAATACTCGCCGCCAGACCGCGCCTGGAATAGCTGTCACCCCGATTATACCAGCCCCTCGGCATCCGCTCTCTCCTCACCCCTAACCCTTACCCTATCCCCCTGCTGGTTGTGTCTTAGTTTGAAATGTTCTATTCCTGTTCGCGGAACATGGCGGGCCGGACGCGCCGGTAGGTAGAGGGTATTGACAAAATCGTCTAGGGTATTGACAATACCTAGCAGTGGCGCAAGTCGTTGTCAAGGTGTTATCAAGGGTACAGGAGCGTCGGTTCGCCCGTCTTCCGAGAGCTTTGGGGATGGGCCGCCTTTGCAGTTAAGAAACAGGGGTGCGTTATGAGAGGACCTAACGGAGAACGCCGACCACGCGATCCGATAGCGCGGGCGATACACGTTGCAAAGATAGCTACCGGGGAGCTAGAGGAGGAACTGGAGGAGAAACAGGCTGGCAAGGTCAACGGCGGGCATGCCAGAGCCGCCAGCATGACCCCGGAGGAACGCTCGGAACTGGCAAGGACGGCGGCACGGGCACGGTGGACCTGATTTTGCCAAGTGGGGTTGGCAAGAAGTGGGACTTGATAAGCTATGGTGTAATCGCGCCGCGTCATTGCCGCTAAGGTCAGTGACAGACGCGAGTGAGGAGGTAGGCCGAATGGAGTTCTATAGCTCTTTCCTCTTTGCCAGGCCGTCACTCATAGAGGGTATAGCTCGGATAATGGATATGAGGGGTACTCTGAACGAATACAACGCTTCTGACACAGGCGCAGTAGCCGATGCCGTTGCAATATGGATGGATTGGAGAATGATAGGCCAAGACATTCACGGTGCGATGGAGACATTCCGTGAAGAGACAATGGAGGTTCCCACCATCCGTCAGTCAGATGCGTAGGCAGAAGAGGAAACCACCTAAGAGTTCTGAGAAGAAGCCTGCTGTACGGCAGGCTTCTGTTTCTTCGTCTACTACTACATCGGTTGCGGTCAGTTGGCAAGGGCCTATACCTCCACCACACGAGCTGAGAGAATATGATCTGATCGCCCCTGGAGCCGCATCTAGGATCCTCGGCATGGCCGAACAGCAGTCCACCCATCGCATGGCACTTGAAAAGCACGTGGTCACTGACGACTCCCGCAGAAGTTATCTAGGGCTGATTCTGGGTTTTATTATTGCCCTGACCTTTCTGGGCGGAGCGATCTTTCTGATTTACAGTGGGCACACATTCTCTGGCCTACTCTTGGGCGGGCTAAACCTAGTCAGCTTGGTTAGCGTATTTGTGATCGGCACCAATAGTCGAAAAGCGGAACGGGAGCGAAAGGCTGCAACGATGCCACGGCCGAAACAATGACCTGACCGCCCCCCTTGTGCCCTGAAACCCTTGACTTTCTGCTAGCACGTTGTTATACTTTGGGCATGAACAAGCTACCAGAACACAAGCGGGTGCAGGTGTTGAACATGCTGGTCGAGGGCTCGTCCATGCGGTCGATAGAGCGTGTGGTCGGCGTGAACATCAACACCGTCATGAAGCTCCTAGTGGACGCCGGGAAAGTGGCGGCAGAGTTCCACAACGAGGCTGTCCAGGACGTAGCGGCGCGTCACGTCCAGTGCGACGAGATTTGGTCGTTCTGCTACTCCAAGCAGAAGAACGCAGACCGAGCCTCGGGCGTGGTCGACGAGGCCGGGGACGTGTGGACGTGGACTGGGATCGACTCTGATACCAAGCTGATCGTCTCCTGGCTCGTGGGCGGGCGCGACAGCGGGTACGCGCTGGACTTCATGGACGACCTACGGTCCAGGCTGGCGAACCGGGTACAGCTATCGACCGACGGGCACAGGGCGTACCTGGAGGCCGTTGAGGACGCTTTCGGGGCTGACGTAGACTACGCGATGCTGGTCAAGCTCTACGGCCAGCCTGCGGACGAGGAAGAGCGGCGGCGCTACTCTCCGGGTAAGTGTGTTGGGGTTCGCCGGGTCTACGTCTCCGGCCAGCCGGACATGGCCGAGGCTAGTACGTCCTACGTAGAGCGGCACAACCTGACGATGCGAATGTCGATGCGGCGCTTCACCCGGTTGACCAACGCCTTCTCGAAGAAGGTCGAGAATCACGCCCACGCGCTGGCCCTCTATTTCCTGTTCTACAACTTCATGCGCCCGCACATGAGCCTGAATGGACAGACACCGGCCCAGGCGGCTGGGCTGGCGAACAGGGCGCTGGATATGCGGTGGCTGGTAGACCGGATAAACGCGAGGGCGCCGAAGCCGAAGCGTGGCCCTTACGGGGTGCGTGTATAGCGTATTGACAGCGCGTCCAGCCGCGTTCGACAAGGCATAGCGAAGGGGGCTGGCGTGATAGAATGGCAGTGGGTGCGGTGGGCAAGCGGCTCACCTATGCCGACTTGATAGGCCCGAAGGACGCCACCGAATGGGTGTGAGGCCAGCGTTGAAATCTCACGTGAATTGAAGGAGAAGAAATATGGCGGGAGATCACGAACGCAGTATCGCTATATTTGAGTCAGAGTCAGGTAATGTTCAACTTGAGATTGACCCTGAACATGAAACCGTGTGGGCAACGCAACAGGAGATTGCCGCTGCATTCGAGTGCAGTGCCGAAAATGTCCGACAGCATATTAACAACATCTACAGCGAGGGTGAACTGAATGAGAGGGCAACTTCCAAGAAAATCTTGGAAGTTCAAAAGGAAGGCTCACGGGCTGTGCGTAGGCAAGTCAATCACTATAATCTCGATCTTATTCTTTCGGTAGGTTATCGTGTAAGCTCCAAACGGGCCACAATATTCCGGCAGTGGGCCACCGAGACGCTTAAAAGGTGGCTCATCGAAGGCTATGCACTTAATCCAGAACGAGTAGAGGCTAGCCCCGATATTCAACGGCGTTTAGCTGCAACCCTACGTCAGATACGAACGTCCGAGCAGTCCATGTACATCAAGGTGCGGGATGTATTCAAACAGAGTGCTAGTGACTATGAGAAAGATTCGCCGGCTGCCAAGAGCTTCTTTGCAATAGCGCAGGACAAATTCCATTTCGCCATAACTGGACAGACCGCAGCAGAAATTATCCTTGAAAGGGCCGACGCTGCGCTGAACAATATGGGCCTCACTACGATGAAAGGCGAACAGCCTACGCCAGGAGACGTGCTGACTGGGAAAAACTACTTAACGACTGACGAACTACGAGGGCTGGAGAATATAAGCGAACAATTTCTACTGTTCGCCGAATCGAAAGCCTTTAGGGGTCACAAGATGGCGAAGGAAGAATTGGCTACTAAACTGAATGTGTTGCTCATGGCTAACGACTATCCAGTTCTATATGAATACAGTTCCTACATTAGAGACAAAGCCAATGCGCATGCCAAGAAGCAACTGAGTGTATATAGAGTACAGTTACAAGATGCGCAAGAGAAGGAAGCGCTCAATGTCGGTAGTGGAAGTGGCGGAGTCTGATTCCCGCCGCGACCGCCCCCGCTGAGTTCCACGAACAGAACTAGAACATTTCAAACTAAGACACTACCCCCCCCTGCTACCTTTCTTGACACCCGTGCGGGGCCTCCATAGAATGAACACCAGTTCTGATATCTGGTGGACAGCCCTTGAATGAGCGCATCGTGTCGGGCAAGCCCCAGCAAGACGACTACTCGCTGGACAGCAGCCTCAGGCCGCGCCGTCTAGCCGACTATATCGGCCAGGAGAGACTCAAGGCCAACCTGCACATAGCCATCACCGCGGCCAAGCAGCGCGGCGAGCCGTTGGACCATTTGCTGCTGCACGGTCCCCCCGGCCTCGGCAAGACCACTCTGGGCAACATCATGGCCGTCGAGATGGGCGTGACCATCAAGACCACCTCCGGTCCGGCCATCGAGCGCCCCGGCGACATGGTGGCTATCCTCACGCAGCTTCAGCAGGACGACATCCTGTTCGTCGACGAGGTGCACCGCCTCCCCCGCGTGGTCGAGGAGGTGCTGTACCCGGCCATGGAGGACTACTTCGTCACATGGGTGATAGACAAGGGCCTGAAGGCCCGGAGCATGAACCTGACCATCAAGCCCTTCACCTTCATAGGAGCGACCACCCGCTACGGCATGATCAGCGCGCCGCTGCGGGACCGGTTCGGGTCGATACACCGGCTGGACTTCTACGATGACGACGCCATGGTGTCGATAGTGAACCGGTCCGCCAGAATCCTGGAGATCGAGGGCGACGATGACGGTCTCAAGGAGATCGCCCGGCGCGCAAGGGGCACGCCCAGGGTCGCCAACCGGCTGCTTAAGCGGGTGCGCGACTACGCCCAGGTGGTGGCCGACAACGTCGTCAACGGCGACGTGGCACGCGATGCGCTGCTCTCGTTGGAGGTGGACGAGCTGGGGCTGGACGACACCGACCACATGGTGCTGCGCTCGATCATCGAGAAGTTCGACGGCGGGCCCGTGGGGCTCGACACGCTGGCCGCCTCCATCAGCGAGGAGGCCGACACCATCATGGACGTCTACGAGCCGTACCTGCTCCAGATGGGCTTCCTCGACCGCACACGCAGCGGCCGCGTGGCCACCCGCCGCGCCTACGAGCACCTGGACGTCGAGTACCCCAAGGACAGGCGCGACTCACCCCAGGCGAACCTGTTCTAGGCCGGGGTCCACTTCACCGAGGTATGACATGCCCGGCGCCACGCATGACGCCGCTCACTCCACAACACCCCCCGCCGCTCTGTCCTTCCGGATATGCCGCAGCTCCACGCCAATCTCAGCCAGCGCCGGGCCGAGGAGCAGCGTGCGGTGGCACATGGTGGGGTCCTCCTCCGCGCACATGAGCACCACCGTCGACTCCCCGGTTAGCCTGAGTAGAGTATCGAGACCATCCTTGAAAAAGCGCTTCGACCTGATCTTGGAATAGTCGGGCCGGCCATCCTGATCGTAGAGGGACGGGTCAAGGGGCTTGCCGCCTAGAGAGTCTCCCAGATAAACATGGCGCATTCCTTCCCCGTCCAAGAGGGTAGGGAGCTGCCGCCTGTTTGCAAAGGGAGCATGCCGGCTGATGGGCCTGCTCCGTACATCCACCACCACCTGGACCCCGTGCCGCTTCAACAGCGCCGCGAACGCCTCCCAGGTGTGGTTGCTGTGCCCGATGGTGAAGACCTCTTTGGACATCTCGGCTCGTTCCGCTCATCCCGGGCTCTCGCCACCGCGGGGGAAACGCGAAACATTCGCCTGCCTTGAGGGGAGAGGTTTGAGGTGACGGTAATGCACCCGCCCGCCCGCTCCGGCCCTTCCTGAGCTTGCCGAAGCCTGCCCTGAGCTTGCCGAAGGGGAGGTTACGTCAATAGGTGTGTAAACGACATCAGGCGGCGACCTTCTCAGCCGTTGATTCAATGGCGATTCCATCCGCATACTGTGCACCGAGATAGACGTCTTCGATCAACTCAGGGGCCTTCAGACGCCTGAAGCGCTGTTCGGCGACCATCAACATTTTCCAGATCACCGCTATCGCCCGATCGACCCTCTTGTAGCGCTTGGCGGCATCGGTCCGAAGCCTGAGGGCCGCGAAGGGTGATTCTACCGGGTTCGTCGTGCGAAGGTGCCCCCAGTGCTCCTTTGGGAAGTCATAGAAGGTGACCATGCGGTCCCAGTCCCGCTCCAAGGCCTCTGAGGCCGCCTCGTAGGAATGGTCGCCGCACCACCTGGTGAACACCGTCCTGAGCCGCTCAGCCTCTGTCCGAGTCGGCGCGTAGGGGATAGTACGCAGCATGAGCTTGGCCTGGTCCTGTTGTCGCTTTGGAAGCTTGGCGAGCACGTTTACGATCTTGTGGTTCCAGCAGCGTTGCTCTGCCGCCTGCGGATAGACGTTGCGCAGAGCTCCCCAGATGCCCAGGTGTCCGTCTCCAACCACCAGCCTCGGGCAGCTCAAGCCCCGGCGCTTGATGTCCCTGAGCACCTCGGACCAGTTCTCTGTGGACTCCCTGTATCCGGGAACAGCGCTCACCACCGACCTTGCTCCCGTCGCTCAGGGCCGCCATCACCACCAGTACCGCCGCCTTCTCCTTCTCAAGACCAGCCTTGACGTAGACTCCATCCACCCACATGTAGACCACTTCCAGGTCATCGAGGGGCCGGCTGCGCCATTGGGCAAGCTCATCGTTCCACTTATCCTTCAACCGGGCCACCGTGCTCGCCGATACCGGTGCGTCCTCTCCCAGCAGCCCCCGCAAAGCCAGATCGAAGTCGCCTTCGGATAGACCGTGCAGGTACAGCTCGGGGATCAACTCAGCAACCTTCCTGGTCCTGTTGACGAACAGCGGCAGCAGCCGGCTCTCGAACTGCTCCTCGGTATCGCGGACTCGCGGCCGCCTCAGCTGTATCGTTCCCGAACTCAGCGTAAGCCTCCGGGCTCTGCCGTATCCGTTCCGATAGCCGGTATCTGAGTCCGAGTCGGATCTGAGCGCCGACTTCGCCCTTCCCAGAAACGCCGTCACCTCCTCCTCCAGCAACTCCTGGATCAGCCTCTGGACCTGGCTTCGCACCCAATCCTCCAACTGCTCCCACTCCGGCCTTGACTCCGACCTACTCTCAGTGCTTTCCTTCCTCATGGGCGGTCTATCTCCTCTCTTGGGCCTCGAGCCCGTGTTGTTCAGAGAGAGGGTACACCGCCTGACTGTTTACACACTTTTTGAAGATACCTCCCGAAGGGGGCTTGTCAGAGCAGAGGAGCCCTACCCTTGTCTTCCGTTATCACCGGCGTCCGGCAGGGCCGCCTGCATTGCGGCGAAATTCATTTGGTACAGGTGCGCGTACAGGCCGTCGCTTCCCATCAGTTGGTGGTGCGTCCCCGCCTCGACCACCTCGCCCTGGTCAAGCACCACGATCTTGTCGGCGCCCCGAATGGTGGACAGGCGGTGGGCAATGACGATGGCCGTCCGGCCCCGTAGCAGCCTCTTCAGCGCCCGCTGAATAAGCAGCTCGGTGTAGCTGTCGATGTTCGCGGTGGCCTCGTCGAGGATGAGTATGCGTGGGTCCGCGACCACGGCCCTGGCAAAGCTCAACAGCTGCCGCTGGCCCACGCTGAGATTTACGCCCCGCTCGTGGAGATAGCTCTCGTACCCGTCTTCCAACCCCATGATGAACTCATGGGCGCCCACTGCCTTGGCCGCCTCGATCATCTGCGCGTCAGTGACGTTTTGGTGGTTGTACCTGATGTTCTCACCGACCGATCCGGTAAACAGGAATGGTTCCTGAAGCACCATCGTCATCTGGCTCACCAGAGACTTGCGTGTCTCGTCCCTTATGTCGTGTCCGTCAACCAGAATGGCCCCGCGGCCCCGGGGCACGTCGTAAAACCGCGAGATAAGGGACACCAGTGTGGTCTTGCCCGCCCCCGTTGGGCCCACTACCGCCACCGTCTCGCCGGACCTCACGTGCAGGTTGATGTGCTTCAATACATCTTGCCCGGAATCGTAGCTGTAGCTGACATCCCTGAACTCAATCTCTCCCCTCAGCCTGGGCGTCTCTCTCGCTCCGACGGCGTCGACCATGTCGGGCTTCTTGTCCAGCAGCTCGAATATCCTGGAACCCGACGCCATGGCCCGCTGTAGCCCGGTGTACTGCATGGTCAGGTTGCGGATGGGGTCGAAAAAGCGCTGGATGTATAGCACGAAGGCGATCAGCGCCCCTACCTCGATGGAGTTGTCTGAGACCATCCGCCCTCCGAAGAAAATCGCGAGGCCGATGGAGATGGCGGTGAGCATGTCAACCGGCGGAAGCAGCCCCGAGGACATCCTGGTCGCGTAACGGCTGGCCCTGAGGTTCTCCCGGTTCAACGCGTCGAATGCCTCCAGGTTGCGCCACTGGCGGTTCATGCTCTGCACCACGCGAACCCCGGTGATGCTCTCGTTGAGAGACCCGTTTACCATGGCGATGGCGCGCCTGACACTGAGGAAGGACCTCTTGGCGTACGGCTGCCACACCGCCATGACCACGAACAGCAGGGGCAGCACAATCATCGAAATGAGGCCCAGCTTCACGTTCATTAGCAGCAGAGCGGCTATGATCCACATCAGCACCAGTACGTCTCCCATGGTCATCACGGCCAGGGATAGAAACTCCTGTACCTGGTACACATCGCCCTGGACTCGGGACATTATGCGTCCCACCTCTGTCTTGTCGAAGAACGTCAGCGACATCCTCTGCAGGTGCGAGAACATGTCGCCTCGGAGGCGATAGAGCACACGTTGCCCCGCCTTAATGAGCGCGATCTCCATGGCGTAGTTAGCGCCCCAGTTCAGCAGAGTATTTCCCATGAACAAAGCAACGATCCAGGTCAGTCCCGAGAAGTCGCCGACCCAGATATAGTCGTCGATGGCAATCTTGATGAGCCAGGGTAGGGCAACCTGGGTCGCCGAGAAGACCACCATCGCGACCGTCGCGGCGGCCAACAGGCGCTTCTGAGGAAAAATGTACGGGACCATGCGCGACACCACGCTATGGTCGTACACGGACCCATACCGCTCCTCCTCCAAGGCAGACGCGTCGCTGGCACGATACACGCTAAACATCCTCAAGTGCTTCGTCTCCTGGACGCCGACATGTCGATGTCCAGCATCACCTCTTCCTGCGGCCGCAACTGGAGGTCGTATATCTCCCGGTATAGCCCCCCCCGCTTGAGCAATTCGGAGTGAGTGCCGCGCTCTGCAATCTCGCCCCCCTTGAGCACCAGGATCTCGTCCGCCTTGTGCACGGTGCTTAGCCGGTGCGCGATTACGAAGGTCGTCCGCCCGATCATCACCGACTCCATGGCCACACGGATCTGCTCCTCGGTCTGGGCGTCCACGCTGGACGTGGAGTCATCGAGCACCAGAATGGGAGGGTCCAGCAGCAGCGCCCGGGCGATCGAGAGCCGCTGGCGCTGTCCGCCCGAAAGGGTAGCCCCACGCTCGCCGATTACGGTGTCGTAGCCGGCCTCCAGACTCTGGACATAATCGTCTAGCTGCGCCACTCGGGCCGCGTTCACCACCTCTTCGATAGTCGCATCCTCGCGCCCATAGCCGATATTCTCTCGAATGGACATCGGAAACAAGAACACGTCTTGCAGCACCATGCCGATATTGCGACGCAGGGAGCTCAGCGTCACATCCCGGACTTCCACGCCGTCGATGGTAATGCGGCCCGAATCGACGTCATAGAACCTGGGGAGGAGGTGAACGATTGTGCTCTTCCCGCTGCCGGGTGCCCCCAGCAGAGCTACTACCCGGCCGGGCTCTAGCTCCAGGTTGATGTTACGGAGCACCTGCACCCTCTGGTCATAGCCAAAGCTAACGTTCTCAAAACGTACGTGCCCACTGGCCCGGGACATCTCGAGAGCGTTCTTGGACTCCTTGACCGGGGACTCGGCGTCCAGGATCTCAAACAGGCGCTCGCCGGCGGCTGTCGCCCGGGCGATGTTGCTTACCATCATGCCGGTAAACCGGACTGGCATGGTGAGAATCTGCATGTAGAACAGAAACTGGGCAAGTTGCCCGGGGGTGATGTGTCCGTTGATGACCCGCCATCCTCCGTACCAGAGGATCAGGCCTACTACGACCATAAACGCAAACAATACGAAGGACCCGTTTAGCGCGTGGATACGCCCTATCGTGATCATGCCGCCCGAGACTTCCTGGTTCTCCTTGTCGAACTTCGCTTCCTCGTAATCCTCCGATGCGAACGCCTTGACCACGCGGACGCCGGTCAGGTTCTCCTGTAGGAGCGTGCTAAGAACGGCCATCTGCTCCTGTACGGTGAGCCATATACGCCTCAGGTGGAGCCTGACGATGGCAGACACGACGGCTACAAACGGTAAGATGCTGATGCTTAGCAGGCCCAGGCGCCAGTCCAGCCTGATGAGGATGATTGGCACGATGACAAATAGCCCGATAAAGTACGGTGTGCGCACCAGCCCGGTGTTGACGAACATCCTGATGGCCTCGACGTCGGTGATGGCCCTGGACATCAGGTTGCCGGTGTGGTGGCGGTCGTGGAACCCGAAGCTCAGATGCTGGACATGGTCGTAGAAGGCGTTGCGGACGTCATACTCAGTAGCCAGGGCCAGGGACTCCCCCAGGTAGGTCTGCCCGAAGGAGAGGATACCCCTGATTGCGGCCGCCACCATGATGGCAATCACGACTCCCAGAAGCGCGCGATCCGAGTAGCTACCGCCTTCGAGGCCCCCGGCGACTCCGTCTATCGCCTTGCCCAGCAGCCACGGCATGGTCAGGTAGGCTACGGTGGCGCCGGCCGTGCAGGCGTAGGCGCCGGCCAGCAGCCACTTGTGGCGAAGCGTCATTCTAATGATTCTGAGAAGTATCTTCATGCGGCCATATACACCATCACATGAGCGCCGTTACCGCTGTGTTACCACTGCAGCGGTCGTCATGCCCATTGAGTGCGCACGAGATCGAGCCAACCATCGCAGCAATATTGTGAGCTGGCCAGAGACCAACTCCTAGATCACAACTTTTTATTCTACGCCTCTACCAGGCCATTGCAAGCGTTTTAGAGGTTAGATTCAGTAAATCTAATTCAATAATTCACCCGTACACTTCGAGAGTGAAACACAAAGGTCGTGGTCGAATCAGTGCGGTCTGCCCCAAACGCCGATACTGGCCCAGGCCTGTTCCGTTCACCCGCGGGTCGAGGGGCAGGCGGCTTGAGCCAAAGGTCGTCGGGGCCGCTCGACGGGCTACCACGCGTTCCGAAAACGTGGCTGCAGAAGTAGAGTTTCAACCGGATAACAAGCTGGCAAACTTCCGGCGACCATGGGGACCGCCCCAGGCCACGCGCGCCTATTGTCAAGCGCGACGCGGGGCGAACACGGCGGTGCTACGGTGTGGGTGGGTGAGAGGTTTTCGAGACCGCGCCTCGCGGTTAATCCCTGCCGGCGGGCGCTGGGGCCATGGTCAGCGCCCGGTGGACCGCGGTGGCTCCGTCCTCCAGAACGGCCGCCATGGCGGAGCGCTGCCGTCCTCCAGCGCAGCGATGAATATACGGTACCCCAGCTCCGATCTGCGCCTCAGCAGGTCAACTCTGTGCCGCTCACTTAGGGGCATTCGCCCCGGAAGATCGAGAAGACGGGCCCTGAGAAATCCGCCGTCGCGCTCCAACCGTACGATGAGGTCAACGGCGTTCTGTCGCCCCAGGCGGCCGGTTGGCCTCAGGGGCATTTCGACGGGGTTGGTCGGCATGATCAGATGAACAAACACGGCCGACTGGTTCAGGTGACGTCTCATCCGGATCGCCAACAGCTCGGCCTCGTCGAATCTCCCGCTCGCCATCAGCTGGCTCATCTCCTGGCCACGTACTCTAGCCATACCTACGTGCTTATGCGCCCTGTCCATGTCAGACTGGGGCACCATGAGTGAGATGCTCTCACCTGTGGTCTTGACCCAGTACAGAGGGTCTCCCGGCACGCTGTCCGAGGAAGCCGCGCTCGCACCAAATGCCGTCCCGGTGGCCAGCAAGGCGGCAACCAGGCCGACGAGGAGAGAGTGGGCGATGCGAGGCCGCCAGCCCGGCCACGAGAAGCGCCGTGCCTTGGGTGCGCCTCTTTGCAACACGGCGCTGGTCAGCCTGCTGAGGCCCCGCTCCTTGGCCTCAGGCCTGTAGGACACAGTACTCGCCACCCGCATCGCGGCGGCGGCCACCTCCAGCAGCGGGACCAGCTCGTCACGATACACCGGGTAGCGGCCCGCGCAGTCCTCCACCCTTTCTCCCCCGCGTATTCGCTCCAGGCAGTCGTCTAGTATATCGTCGAGCTCCCGTTGCCTCTTCATACCAGAGACCCCTTTGCGGTGCTGGACGGTCCCCGCATCTCTTCGCTCCGTGGGACCAGCAGTGACCTCAGCTTTCTAATGGCGGCGTGCTGGAGGGCCTTGACCGCATTCTCGTTCTTTCCCATCGCCCGGGCGGTCTCCAGCACCGACAGGCCGCCGGCGAAACGAAGGGTTATGACCTCTCTCTGGAGCTTCGTAAGCTCTCCCGCCGCCTTGTATACCTGGCCGATCGACAGCTTTAGGTCTAGCTGGGCGTCAATGTCCTGCGGCGACGACTCAATGACACCCGCGGCAGAGTCCAGGGGGATGGTCTTTTGACGGTCCCTCTTCCTGTAGTGGTCTACCACCAGATTGTGGACGATGCGGAAAAGCCAGGACGAGAAGGGGTACCCCCGCGGCTTGAACGAGGAGATTGACTCCAGCATCCGCAGAAACACCTCCTCCGTTAGGTCCTCTGCCGCCGCGGTGTCACCGGTCTTGAACAACGTGTACCGGAACATCTTTCCGTAGAACAGCTCGTATAGTCCGGCGAACGCCGCCGCTTGGCCCTCCTGAGCCCTCCTGACCAGTCCGTCGACTTCGTCCTGAGCAGCGGCATCGGTACCGCCCGGCATGACCGTTTTCCTCTTTGGGGGAGCTGCCAAGAGTCTGGTGATCACGGACAATCCCTCGATGCTACATTATATAACGGTCGCCCGGTCATTTAGGTAGCGGTCGGTGCCGGGAGCAGGGCCTTCCGGTTCTCCAAACGCCAGCCTTGTTCCGTTGTGGCTCGACCCTTCGACTTCGCTCAGGACAGGCGAGCTCACCACGATGGTTCGATACGGCCTGCGGCCTACTCACCATAAGCGGTATTTGCCCGCTCGCCCCGAGTAGTCAGGACAAGTCGTGACGTATCGAGGGGAGCCCGTCGAAGGACATTCATGCTAGAATTAGCAGTGGCGCGCCGTCGAGGGGAACGGCGGATCCGCGTTTCAGCCCGCGCGCTCCGAACAGGCACCCCATGGTCACGACCAGTTCACCGGCCAAAAAAAGAATCATGCCCATCGCCGTGCGCCTACTCACGGCCCAGGACGTTCCTCAGTCCGTGCAGATAGAGCGCGATGCCTTCCCGACCCTGTTTCCTCCCACCTCGTTCCATCGTGAGCTGCAAAACCGCTTGGCAAGCTACCTGGTCGCACGGAGGCGGAACGAGGTCTCGCAAAATGGTCGGCGCTCGGCTCACTTTGTCGGCGCAGGCAAGGTAAACCGCAGCAGCGCCCTGGTGAGCTCCATGCTCAAGGGCGCCCGGCACATCATGAATTCTCGTAACGATGACGCCGATTTCATTGCGGGGTTCCTCGGTACCTGGTACATGGAAGACCAGGCCCACATCGTGTCGGTAGGAGTGAGGAGGACGTGCAGAGGCAGCGGCATTGGGGAGCTGCTGCTTATCAGCGCCATCGAGCAGGCCATGGCCCGGCTGTCCCGGGTGGTGACCCTGGAGCTCCGAGCATCTAATGCCGTCGCCAGGAACCTCTACGGCAAGTACGGGTTTACGGAGCGGGGAATTCGAAAGGCCTACTACGCCGATAACAGGGAAGACGCCATAATCATGACCACCGACCCCATTCAGCAAGCCCCTTACCGTGAACTCTTTCGAGAGCGCGCGCTGGCGCACCAGCGACGCTGGGGCTCTTCGGAGCGCCTCGTTTCCTGATTGGCTCAGGGCGGGCGCCACGCCGAGACCGTTCGGGCCCCCCTGCTCTGAGACTTCGCTCGGCCAGGCCGCCCATCGCTGGCGCAGCCCCTGAACCCCCGACTGCCAGCGCACATCTAAGTTACCAAGTCACCTTATCGACATGGACGTCTTCAGCATGGCTGGCAAAATAGTTATTCTAACCATAATCGGCGTGACGCTGCTATTCATCTTCGTACCCTCAGTACGAAATCTCGGTACGCGCGCGCTCACCAGTTCCGAGAAGATTACTCTGCCCGGGGTAGACGGCGCCCAATCCCCCGAAGGAGGGGCGCGGTCTGTGGAGCTGGTCACGTTGCTGGGCTTCGACTCCATACCAGCCATACTGAGTCCCCAATTCGTCACACCATTCGAAGCGGAGGACTGGATGGAGCCGGACGAGCAGGTGCTCGGACTGTCCATCAACGGTGAGCATAGAGCATATCCGATACGGATGCTGAGCCGGCACGAGATCGTCAACGACGTTGTCGGTGACGTACCCGTTGCGGTCACCTGGTGACCGCTCTGCTTCACGGGCATCGTGTATGCCCGTGAGATAGGCGAAGAGACCCTCACCTTCGGCGTATCCGGCAAACTCATCATGAACGCCCTGGTCATGTACGACCACCAGACCAGGACCCTGTGGAGCCAGTTCCTGGGCCAGGGGGTCAAGGGCCCGCAGACCGGGGTGAAACTCGAATTCGTGCCCGTTACCCACACCCAGTGGGACTCTTGGCTGGAGACCTACCCCGAGACCCTCGTTCTTGACAAGCGCGGCCGCTACCAGTCCGACGTGTACGACCGCTACTACAAGGGAGGCAGCGCCGGGGTGATTGGGGAGTCGAGAAGCGACGGCAGGCTCGACCGGAAGGCAATGGTGGTCGGCGTGGAGGCCGCTGGACAAACCAAAGCATGATTCCCTCGTAAAAACCCCTCGTCCTCCGGGGGCAATGGGAGGATAATGTGGGGAAAGGGCGTTGGGGCAGCGCCCGGGCGAGGGAGGGGAGCATGTTCCGAGCGCGAGACCCGCAAGAGAGCCTCTGGCAGTCCCAGTTCCTGGTGACGCCGAAGAAGGCTAAGCGCCTGGAGGGGAGTTGGGCCGAGGTTTTCCGAAACGAGGCGCTCCCCCTGATTGACGAGGAGCTCTTTGCTCCGATGTACTGCGCGGACAACGGCCGTCCCAACCGAGCGGTGCAGACCGTCCTCGGGGTCCACCTTCTCAAAGAGATGTTCAACCTCACCGACGGTGAAGCCCTGGAGCAGCTAGAGTTCAACCTGCTCTGGCACCACGCCCTGCGGCTGGACATCGAGGAGACCCACCTGCCCCAGAAGACCCTCCACAACTTCCGAGTTCGCCTGATGCAGCACGATGGTGGCCGGCTGGCTTTCCAGGAGACCACGGACCGGATCATCCAGGCGCTGGGCATACGCACCGGAAAGCAACGGCTGGACTCCACCCACATCATGAGCAACATCGCTACACTCACCCGGCTGGGCCTGTTCTGTGAGACGATGCGGTTGTTCCTGCGGGCCTTGCGCTGGGAGCACCCAGAGCTTCGCCCTGTGGTTCCGGAGGGCCTCCTGGGGCGCTATTTGAAGGAAGAAGACGAGGCGACCCACTACGAGGACGCCCACACGGGGGAGGGTCGGCGACGCCTTTCGGTCTGTGCCCGGGACCTCTACCGGCTGGTGGACCGGTTCCGTGGCACGACTGCTGCCCAGCTGGAGGAGTACCGGCTGCTGGAGCGGCTGCTGCGGGAGCAGTGCCATGTGGGCAAACACCGGGACGGGCGCCCGGGGGACGATGATGACGATGCTGGGGAATGCAAGGTGCCCGTGGCCCTGAAGGACCCGAAGCAGGTGTCCGCCGACTCGCTGCAATCGCCCCACGACCCGGATGTGACCTACAGCGGCCACAAGGGGAAGGGGTACGAGGTGCAGGTGGCGGAGACCTGCCACGAGGAGAACGCCACCCAGCTCATCACCCACGTGGAGGTGACCCCCTCGAGTGGGAGCGACACCGACGTGAGCGTGCCGGTCGTTGACGGGCTCGCGGAGCGGAAGGTCCGACCGGACGAGCTCTTCGCCGACACGGCGTATGGGTCGGGCCGCAATGCCTTCGAAGCCTCGCGCCGGGGAACGGAACTGGTGAGCCCGGTGGCGGGGTCGGCGCCGGGGAACTCGCACGAAGGAGAGCGTGACGGACCACCGCCGCTCACCGCCGCGGACTTTCAGATCGACGTCACAGGGGAGCAGGCCACGGTGTGCCCCGCCGGCCACCCGTCCATCGAGGAGTACGAGCTGAAGGATGCGCCGGAGCGGGTAGAGGTCCACTTTGCCGGGACAACATGCGAGCCCTGCCCCTTGCGATCCCGTTGCCCAGTGAAGCTGGACCGGCGTGCGGGGGCCTACGTCCTCAAGGCGGACCTGGTGAAGGTGAACATCGAGCGGCGCCGGAGGGCCGAGGCCACCGAGGAGTGGCGCAAGCGGTATGACATAAGGGCCGGGATCGAGGGAACGAACTCCGAGCTCAAGCGCGCCCACGGGCTTGGGCGCTTGCGGGTGCGAGGGGGCCGTCGGGTGCGGCTTGCCGTCTACCTGAAGACGTTGGCGTGCAACTTCAAGCGGATGGTCCATGCACGCCTGGTGGAGATGGAGAACACGGCTCAGCGGGCGGTCGGGACGGTACCTGCGGTCGCGGCCGCATGAGGGCGCCGCTCCACAGCTTCCACCGGGTGCCCTGAGCCACGGAAGGGGTACCGCAACGGGATCACGCTTGTCCTGAGCGCGGCAGATGGTGCGGTGAGCCCAGCAGCCGGCATCCCGTGGCCTCCTCCCTTCCAGGCCCCTTCGCACGCCAGGGTTCATCTCAAACAGGCCTTTTTGCGAGGGAATCAAAGCATACCCATTCGACCTACTAGAGGTCCAGCCGCTGGTCAACGACTCCATCGCCGGCAAACACATCCTGGTGTTCATGGAGAGGAGTACCGGCACGGCGCTCGTGTACGAAAGGAGCGTCGACGGACGTGTCCTGAGTTTCCGACTATATCAGGACGGGTCAGGCGCCCAGGCGTTCTTCATGGACGCGGAGACCGGGTCCAAGTGGAGGGCGCTTACGGGTCGGGCCTTTGAAGGTCCCCACACCGGCAAGACCCTCGACCGGCCCCTCTCTCACCTGTCGTTCTGGTTTGCGTGGAAGGACTGGAACCCCGACACCGAGCTCTACGACGGCGTGGTGGCGTCCTCAGCCGGGATGTGAACTGCCTCGGCGGCCCTAGCGCTCCCTCGGCCGCTGTCAAGGACCGCAGATCGTCCGGTCTGCGCCAGCTGCACGCGCTCTCTCCGCTGGGACATCTTGGAAATCTCCTTCCATGGCATGACCATCTCCACGCCCCAGGTCTAGCGCCTCCGCAACACCAGCACGCTGCTCCCCCGCTTTCTCCTTCGCTTCACCACGCCGAGCAGCCCTTCTGCCTTGACCAGTCTGACCAGCCGCGTCACGGCGGCTGAGCTCGATGCCACCAGGAGCGTTCCACCCGGCGCAAGCTGCTCGGCCGCCTGCCTGACGGCAAGAGCGTCGCCCTCGGACCCCTCGCCTTCCCGCAAGGCGCCCACTATAAGATCGACGGGCTCCCGCCCTTGAGCCTTGACGCCCACCTGGTGCTCAACGTCAATGCGCTCCTGGGGGCACCGATTCAGCACAAGGTTGTCTCTCGAGTACCGCAAGGCCAGCAGGTCTCGGTCGAGCAGCAGAATATGGTCGGGTCCGGCCGTCTTCCACAGCGCGACGGGGACATGCCCCTGCCCGGGATTGAACACCACCGCGCGTCGGACTGCGGGCCCACTAATGCTCCCCATGACCTTAATGAGAAGCTCGGTGTGATAGCTGAGGGAGTCGAACTGTGGCAGGCCGTCGGCTGTCTTCATGGGGAACTCCAGGCCGCCGGCGGCAACTGTTATCGTCTCTCGATGGTACATCCCCCTCTCCAGCGCCGTCTGGCTCGGCCGCGTCGCCCCGTTGGAGCCGTCGGAGAACCGGTAGTGATAGAGAGCGTAGCCGGACCTTGTCTCTCGATACAGGACCTGGACGTGTGTGGAGCCTTCGAGAATACTCGTGACCGTCCGCTTCAGGGGCGCCACCACGACAATCGCCGCCATTCCACCCGGTCTGAGGTAGTGACGCGCCTCCAGCAACAAAGAGGAGATGACCTGCTCAGAAGCCTTGCCCGGAATGTTGGCGATGATGAGGTCGAAGTCTCGGTCCGCCTCGTCGTCATACCCCAGGCTCCCGTATATCTCCACTCCGGCCAGCCCATTCAGCTCCGCGTTTTGACGGCAGTAGTCAACCGCCAGGGCATCCCTGTCGAGCATGTGGACGACTCTGGCCTCGTCGGCCTTCTTCAAGGCCAGCCCTATTGGGCCGTAGCCGCAGCCGACGTCGAGGACCTTCTGGAACGCCCCGGCGCCGGCGAGGCTCCGTAGGAGTAGCCGGGTGCCCCGGTCAACCTCGTGGCTGCTGAACAGGCCCTGAGCGACCCGGAACCGCAGGGTGTGTCCACCCTCCTCGAGGGTCACTACCTTCTTGAAGTAGACATCGCGGTCCATCGCCCGCCTCTCTCCCCGACGTGCTCCCCTATATTACCGCCACCGCCGCGAGGGTCTCAGAGGCCGGCCTGCGCAGCTGCGGCAGGGCAGTCGGGGGCCATCCCTCGAGACAAGGTGTCGCACCGGGGAAGCGTCGGAGATTAGCGGGTGCTAGCTGAGGATTCTCGAGGTGGCGACCAGGGCGGCCAGAAGCAGCAGGCCCGCGACGACCCACCATGGCACGCCACGCGGGGGCCTTGACGACCTCCGGCGGCTCTCGCGCCTCCTTCGTCTGCGGCTGGAGCTCACGGCAAGCTAGGGGTGGGCCAGCGATTCGAGCCGGATCGGCTGAGGGCCGTTGCTACTCTTCACTGGAAATCAGTCCTTCGGCTATGCGAGCCGGATCGGCTACTGGCCATTGCTACTCTTCACTGGAAATCAGGCCTTCGGCTATGCGAGCCAGATCGGCTGAGGACCCTTGCTACTCTTCACTGGAAATCAGGCCTCCGACTATGCGAGCCGGATCGGCTGAGGGCCGCGGCTACTCTTCAATGGAAATCAGGCCTTCGGCTATGCGAGCCGGATATCGGGTACGAGGTGTTGCTACTCTTCACTGGAAATCAGGCCTTCGGCTATGCGAGCCAGATCGGCTGAGGGCCGCTGCTACTCTTCACTGGAGATCAGGCCTTCGGCTATGCGAGCCAGATCGGCTACTGGCCATTGCTACTCTGCGAGACCCTTACTACTCTTCACTGGAAATCAGGCCTGTGGACTGCGGGCTAAGCGGCCAGAGCCATTCGAGGCCCTCGCCCTTTGGTGTCTTCAGCACCGCCCTGTTCTTGAGCACGTGGGGGACGTAGTCGATCAAGTCTTCTGCGCAGGCCGCGCAGTAGCCGTATGATCCGACCAGCCGGTTGGCGACGGACTCCCGGAGACGGGACCACTCCACCCGTGCCCTGGCGAACCTCGGCTGTGTGAGCCCCCGCTCCACCTTCCTTCTCGAGGGGAATAGCTGTTCCTCGATGGCGGCTCGTATGCGAGGATCAGAGGTGTAGTCAAACTTAAGACCCTTCCCCTTCCAGGCCGAGACCACCTGGTTGATCTCCTGCCGAAATTCCGACTTCTCCCGCTCGGTAACACCGATGGACCGCTCGATATCGCGCATGTCGCGTTCGCTGACGTTCCCCTCCCGTTCGCCGGCGGACCCCCGCTCACTCCCGTCCACACGGAACGCCGCCACGCTGGCCAGATAGCTATCAAGGAGCTGGGCCGCGCTCTGCTCGAAGGACTCCTCAAAGGCACGCTGGACCTCCTTGATTGCCAGGGCGCCGTACTCCTTGACGCTCTCGGCGATGAAGCCCAGGTACTTTGCCAGGTCACTCTGGTCGAGGCTCACGTTCTCTCTCAGGCCATTCCAAAGGCTGTCAAGCGCCGCGAGAGGGGCTACGCAGGTGACGTCGGCCCCGCTGGCGACGGCGCCGACGCTGTTCATGACATACCGTGGCGATATTCCCTGCAGCCCCTCGTTGGCGTCGTGGCGCTGCATCTCTTTCAGGTCCTTGTCTTTGTAGGACTGCACCATCTCACCGTCGTAGAGGCGCAGCTTGTCCATCAGGCTCATACCCTGCCTGGAGGGCGTGTCCAGGCGCGACAGGACCGCGAAGATGCTGTCGACGCGAAGGGTCAATGGGGCCAGATGCACGTCCTGCAGCGTGCTCTCCTTCATCATCTTCTCGTAGATCTTCACTTCCTCACGGACTTTGAGGTTATACGGAATCTGGACGGCTATTATCCTATCCTTGAGCGCCTCCGAGCGGGCATCCGACAATAAGGTATCGAAGTCACCCTCGTTGGAGTGCCCTATGATAACCTCATCGGCGTACAGTGAGCCGAACCTCTCCATCTTGACGATCTGTTCCTGCGCCAGGCCAAGCAGCGTCGTGAGCAGGTGCTTGTTCGCCTTGAACATCTCGACGAACTCTATAAGCCCCCTATTCGCGACGTTGAACTCGCCGTCCAGGCGGAACGCCTTCCCCGCAACCGCCTGACGGTCGCCCTCAAGCCGGCTGGTGTCCACGCTCCCTACGAGAAGCGACGCGTCGGAGGGGTTTGGGTTGGTCGCCACGTAGTAGCCGATGCCGATGGCCTCCCGCTCAGAGAAGACGATACGCCTGACGGGCACTTTGGAGACCTTGCCGTCGTACTCGCTCCTCACCATATAGCGGCACCGCGGGCACAGGTCGCCTTCGACGTAGATGCCGTGCTGCTCGTGCAGGGCGCTCCGAAGGCGCTCCGGCACCAGGTGCAGGGGCTCCTCCTGCATAGGGCACCCACCGATGGCGTAGACAGCGCCTTCATCCGTGCGAGTGTACTGCTCAAGCGCCCGCTTGATCAGGTCCACCACGGACGACTTTCCGCTTGCCGGCGGACCCAGCAGCAGCAGAATGCGCTTCCGCACCTCCATCCGCTTGGCCGACGCTGAAAAGTACTGGACGATCCTGTCAAGGGACCTCTCCAGCCCGAATATCTCACCATCGAAGAGGCCGTAGACGGGCTCTCCGTTGGGTCGGGTTTCAACCCCCTGAGACACGATCGCGTCGTGGACCAGCGCGTGGGACAGCCGCGGCTTCGAGGGGCTCTCGACTACCATACTGAGGTAGTCAGCGAGGGTGCCCTCCCAGGCGAACCTCCCAGCTTCCTTCTCGCTTTCCTCGATGATAGCCTGTATCGAGAGAATGCTTGTCATTCCTTGCGCCCCCGCGACCTTTTACCGGTCTGCGCGTACCTTCAGCCGCAATTGTAAACCATCTGCGGCGTCCACGGTTTGCAGACCACCGCGACGCCGCAGCGTTACCCAGTCAAGGCTCGCCAGCTCCGTGCTTACGTGTTGATTATGACGTTGGATACTATGGCCAGACCGATGGTAGCTACAGCGCCGCCGCCGATCAGAAGGAACCAGCCCGCCACCAGGCGCAGAACGTTGAACGAAAAGGACAGGTAGAAGAACATCATTCCGGCCAGAACGGTGAGCACCAGGGCCGCACCGGATAGGGCCAGCCACGTCTCGTCGCCGTACCGCGATTGCAGCTCGACTGCAAAGTAGATGAAGGGGACCAACGACGCGACCGTCAAAAAGGCGCTATAGAAGCCGATGGCCCGCTCTTCAAAGTCCCACAGCCCGTGAGCCCCGACGGCGACGGCGTATAGCGCCCACGCCACGATCATCGTCTTCATGACCGTGGTCTCCGCCAGCATGTTCGCCCCCTTGCCCTCTCCCGTGAGCAGGAGCGGCGCGAATGCGACAGCGGACAGAGTGGCCAGCGATAGCACCCCCAGGCCGGCCACGAATATGCCCATTGAACGCCCCTCGGAGTACATGCCGAGGACATACCAGGACTGCGAAAAAAGCGCCGCCCCAATCAGGACCAAAAATATGCCTTCCATATCTCCTCCTATGAACCCTGAAGTAGCCTCACGCCGGCACCGTCGTCCGCTGAAGCGCCGTCACGGCGACCGTTTTGTACAGAGCATAGCTAGTGGTTCAACGTTTTTGTATTGATGGGTAGAGTGACTTTAGCTTGATGCGCGCATCCTCGGTAGTGAAGCGCCAATCCACTCGTATCACATCCCGGTTGCGTTGATTCTGCCAAGCATTGACCTCGCCGCGCAGGATGTCTTGATTGGCAATCCGTCGGTCCAGGCACTGTCGAGCCAGCACACCGATCTCTATCTCCGCCATATTCAACCAACTCCCGTGTTTGGGAGTGTAGTGTATCTCCAGTCGCTCAGCTATACGCCTCGCCTCAGCAGGCTCGAATGCCTCGTATAGCGAGGACAGCTTGTGAGTGTTGAGATTGTCCATTACCAGCACGATCCGGTCTCTGTCAGGGTAGTCCTCGTCGACCAGTTCCTTTATCACATGCGCCCAGTCCACCTTCGTGCGACGCTCTCTGACCTCGACTCGGCGCCATCCGTCCAACGGTGCAAACAGCATGAACAGGCTGCTCACTCCATTGCGCTCGTATTCGTAGTCGTATGCCGCCGATAAGCCGGGCGCTGCGGGACGCGGCACTCGCGTCTCCTTGACTTGCTGTTTGCTCGTCTCATCCATGCACACCAGAACCTCATTCCCATCGTACGGCCGTTGGTAGACCTCCAGTACGTCTTCCATCGCGCACACAAACTCCGCGCTCTGACCGGGCGGGATGCACCAACTCTGCTTCAGCCACGGCTTCAGTTCGTTTTTTTTTAAGCGCCTGGCGAACCGTCTCGGTGCTAATGGTCCCGACTATCTCACACTCGACCAACTGGTCAGCCAACAGCTTCAGGGTCCAACTGGCACGCCCCTCCGGCGGTTCCCCGCAGGCCATCGCTATCAACCGTGCTTCACCTTCGCCGTCCAGTCTCTTTTGACGCCGACGCAGTTGCTTTTTGCGATTCAGCGCAGACTCGACCCCCTCCTCCACACAGCGCTTGCGTATTCGCTCGACCGTTGACTGTCCCACACCGAGCGCGCTGGTGATGTCCGCGTCCTTCATTCCCCCGTCCGAGCGTGACTCATCGCTCATCAGCAGAATGCGCGCATGGGTCTGTTTGTACGCCGCAGCCCGACCGCGTGAGACCAAGGCGTTGAGTTCCTGTTGTTCGTCGGTAGTCAGTCTGATACGGTACTTCTTGGTAGACATCATGGTTCCTCCTCGGTTCAACGTTACGATTGAACCCCCAAGAGGAACAATGACTATCATGGTATTCATTTCAATGATGTTGGACCACTAGGCAGGAGGGTCATGGTTTACAATCAGGTCCATGCTCGCCGTTTCCTCGATGTACCCGGACAAAGCGACTGGTAATCCTCCGATCGTGCTGATCCACGGCGCGGCAAACTCGGCCAAGGTGTGGACCTTTTGGCAGCAAGAATTAGCCGCGCTTGGATGGACATCCCATGCTATTGACTTGCGCGGTCACGGCCAGAGCCGCCCATTCGACCTGTCTCACGCCACAATGGGCAACTATGCGAGCGACGTGCGTGAGTTTGCTAGACAGTTGTCACAGCCGCCCATCATTATGGGCTGGAGCATGGGTGGACTCATCGGGATGATGGTGGCGTCTCAGGGACTGGGAGTAGCCTGTATTTCTCTTGCCCCGAGCCTGCCTGCACAGCGGCGGGATACCTCTGTGAATTTGCGGACCGGGGATTTCGGACCCGAAGAGTATGGCATCCTCAACGATGACACCGATAACCAGCCCACAATGCCGGACTTAGATCTGGAGGAGCGCAGGCTGGCCCTCAGTTCACTCAGCCGTGAGTCACGCCTCGCTCGCGATCAAAGAAGAGAGGGCATCGTTATCGAGTCACTTTCATGTCCGCTCCTCATCGTGACAGGAGCGGATGATAAAGCTTGGCCTAGAGAACGATACAAGGGACTCTGGCTAAATTCGGATTTCTATGAAGTAGCGGAAGCCTCACACTGGGGACTAGTCCTAAACGGAGGCGCACTAGCCGCCGCAGTTCCTGGGGTGCTACATTGGCTCGCCACTAAAGTGTAGGTCAGCTCGGCTTGCCTCTTCGCTCGTCCGGGTGGCCCAGCCTTGCGATGATCGCAGACGCCACAGAATTTCGTGTATTTCCCCTGCGCGGGGAGCCAAATGTTGCGACGCGAGTGTGGTAAACAATACATGTGTTAAGACGGTAACCAGTTGCCATGTGTGGAGAGGGGACACAGGATGAGAAGCAAGAGGGCAGGTTTGAAACCTGCCCCTACCAGAGGTGGGAGGTAAGAGGGCGACGGAGGTTGACCAGATTGTCAGCGTCTGCGGCCCAGCTGGCAGGGTTGGCGAGGATGTACTGACGCACGGCGGTGAGCTCGCTCTCGCTGCGGATAACGCGCTCGTAGTAGTTACGCTGCCATACGGGCGCACCGGACGTATTACGATTCTCGTTTATCCGGCGGGACGCAAAGGTCTTGAGTCCTCGGACGATCTCCGGCAATCCATAACGGTTGGCCTCAATGGGTTTTGTAGGGGCGGGTTTCGAACCCGCCCCCGTAGCATCTGGATTGTCATCGTCGCGCAACAGGATGACGCCGTGGACATGATTGGGCATGACCACGAATGCGTCCAGGCCCATGCGGGGGTACGTGATATGGCAGATCACCCCAACATGCGGAAACGATTCGGCCATATTCGTTCTGGTACATTTCCCCATCCACGACATGCCCAAACAGACATTTCCTGTTGTGCGTACAGAGGGTCACGAAGTATGCGCCGGGCTGTGCGTAGTCGTAGTCCTGGAGCCGAATGGAGCGGCGGTGGTGCTTGTCCGGGTCGAATGTCATGGGCACTTGTGTGTGGGGGGTACCGTTGGTCAGCCCTGACAACATCAGGGCAGGTTTGTAACCTGCCCCTACCATCGGTCTGGCGGAATACGGGCCGTTCAGACGACAGAGTGGGACGTGGGGCAGCGCACCGCTACTTGAACAGGCCCGCGGGACGCCCCACGATCTGCTGCAGCCGACGGAGGAAGCCCGCCGCCAGCGCGCCGTCGATCACCTGATGGTCCACCGTCAGGCTCACGGTCATCATCTCGCGCACCACCACCTCGCCACCCTTTACCACCGGCTTCTCAACCGACCGTCCGACACCCAGGATGGCGGTCTGGCCGGCGTTCAGGATGGGCGTAAAGCCATCGACGCTGCCCAGGACGCTGATGGTGAAGGTCCCGCCGGACACGTCGTCGGGCCCTAGCTTCCCGTCCCTGGCCCTGTCCGCCAGCTCGCCTGTCTCCTTCGAGATCTCGAATATGCTCTTCTGGTCGGCGCCCTTGACGACGGGGACTATCAGGCCCTCGCTTAACGCCACCGCCAGCCCGATGTTGACCTCATCGAAGTACAGCACCCTGCCGTCAAGCAGCACGGTGTTGTGCTCGGGGTGGCGCCTTAGCGTCTCAGCGCACGCCTTGATAAGCACGTCGGCCATGGCGATCGTCCCACCACCACGACCGGAGGCGTCTCTCCTCAGCCGCTGCGCCTCTGTGACGTCCAGCTCCAGGAAGAAGCTGAGCTGCGCGGTGCCCGCCATGCTCCCCCGCATGTGGTCGGCGATGCTCTTGCGAATGCCCTCCAGGGGCACGGTCTTGGAGGGTTCGGGGAGGCCGGGAGGCAGGGTAGGGCTCACGGCAGCCGCCTGACCCTCGGCGAACGTGCGAACATCGTCTTCCACAACCCTGCCGCCGGGCCCGGTCGGGGTCACCTGGGCGACGTCGACGCCGAGCTTGGCGGCCAGCCTCCTGGCCCCTGGGGTGGAGCGGACCTCGGCGCCTGGGGGTCGAGGGGCCGGCCGCGTCCGGGCTTCGGCAGGCGCAGGCGCCGCGGAGGGCTGACCTGCCTGCGGTTGCGCCTCGGGCTCAGGCGGGGCCTCGCCCTCGGCCAGCAGGTAGCCCACCAACCCGTCCACCGGGACGACGGTCCCCTCCGAAACCACCGGATGGAAGATGCCGCTTTCGGTGGCCTCCAGATCGTAGTTGATCTTTTCGGTCTCGATCTCGGCGATGACCTCGCCTTGAGCTACCTGCTCACCGGGGGCCTTGGAGTACTTGGCCACGGTGCCCTCGGACATCACCATGCCGAGCTTTGGCATCACAATCGGGACCGCCATTGTCCGCCTCCTATTCGAGGACCGACAGCGCCGCCGCCACGACCTTCTCCTTGGACGGCATGTACAGGTCCTCGAGAGGCCGGCTGTAGGGCACGGAGGTGTGAGGAGGGGTAACCCGCTTCGGTGGGGCATCCAGGTAGTCGAACGCCTGCTCCGCCACCAGCGCGGATATATCGCTGGCCACGCTGCACCTGGGGTAGTCCTCGTCCACGATAACCGTCTTCCTCGTCTTCCTTACCGAGGCCAAAATGGTCTCTTCGTCCATCGGTGAGACGGAGAGGAGATCGATCACCTCGGCCGAGTAGCCCCGGGCCTCCAGCTCGACGGCTGCCTCGTGGCACAGCAGGGTGGTGTAGCTGATGCCCACGAGGGTCACGTCAGAGCCCTCCCGGGCGACGTTGGCCTTGCCGATGGGGACTGTGTACGGCTCCTCTGGCACGTGATTGCCACCTCCCAGACCCGGCTGCGTGGCTCCCCTGCCCATCAGCAGCTTGTGGTTGAAGATGATGACCGGGTCGTCGTCCCTGATGGCGGAGGCGAACAGTCCCTTGGCGGTGTACGGGTCTGAGGGACAGACGCACTTGAGCCCGGGGAAGTGGGTGAACACAGAGTAGAGCGTCTCCGAGTGCTGGGCCGCCGAGCTTACGCCGGCCCCGGTGCTTGTCATGATCGTCAGGGGCAGCGTTACCTTGCCGCCGAACATGTAGTGCATCTTGGCGGCGTTGTTGACGATTTGGTCGCCGCAAACGCCGAAGAAGCCCACAAACATCAGGTCCACGACGGGGCGCATGCCGGTGGCGGCCGCTCCGACGCCGGCCCCGATGAATCCAGCCTCGGATATCGGCGTATCGCGGACCCGCTCCGCGCCGAACTCGCCGATCAGTCCCTTCGTGAGCCTGAATACCCCACCCCAGGCGTCCTCCTTGCCATCGTCGGCCCGGCCGGCGCCTCCCGCGATGTCCTCCCCCATGATGAAGACCGTGGGGTCGCGCTGCATCTCCTGGCGGAGGGCCTCGTTGACGGCCTGGACGTAGCTAAGCTGCCTCACCGCTTGCGCCTGCACCATGTCCAACCTCCTTGAGCTGTCACCCTAGGGAGCCCGACCGGTGAGGGTCAGGGTCAGGCTCATGCTCGGGCGTGTGGAACGACGAGGGAAACCAGACCTGAAAACTGGGACCGCACTGCTCTCCAGGGGAGTACGTCCTCGCGGCGGCACGCCGGTCTGCGGCGCTCGGGACCCATCAGAGACTACGGGTATGAGATGTAGACGTCGGTGTACAGCTCTTCAGGCTCGGGCAGCGGGCTTTCGTCGGCGAACTTGACGGCGTCAGCCACGACCTGGGCGGCCCTTTCGTCTATGGCTTGAATCTCGTTCTCTCCCGCGACGCCGCTCTCCAGCAGGTGTGCCTTCAGCGCCTCGATGCAGTCCTTGGCGTGATAGTAGGCCTCTTCCTCTTCGGTCCGATACAGCAGCGGGTCGTCGGCGCCGAAGTGTCCCATGTAGCGGTAGGTCTGGGCCTCGATCAACGTGGGCCCTGCGCCTGACCGCGCCCGCTTGACCGCCTCGCCGCCCACCTCGTACATGTCCAGCGCCGACTGGCCGTCGACGACCACGCCGGGCATGTCGTAGCCCGCCGCGCGATTTGCCACCGACCCACCGGCCACGGCATACTCAAAGGGCGTGGCCTCGGCGTAGCGGTTGTTTTCGCAGACGAACAGTACCGGCAGCTTCCAGATGCCGGCCAGGTTCATCGCCTCGTGAAGACTCCCCTGGGCCGCGGCGCCGTCGCCAAAAAAGACGACGCTGACGCGGTCGCTTCCCTGCATCTTGGCGCTTAGGGCCGCTCCCGTGGCAACCGGTATGTTCGAGCCGACGATGCCGTTAGCCCCCAGCATCCCTTTGTTGATGTCGGCGATGTGCATCGTGCCGCCCTTGCCCTTGTTGGTCCCCGTCGCCTTGCCCAACAGCTCCGCCATCATCTCGTTTACACTAACTCCCTTGGCGATGCAGTGGTGATGGCTCCGGTGGGTGCCCAGAACGTAGTCGTCATCTCTCAGATGGGCGCAGATGCCGGTGGGGACGGCCTCCTGGCCGATGGAGGAGTGCATGCCGCGCAGCTTGCCCGCGTCCGCCTCGCGCCGCGACTGCTCCTCAAATCGCCTGATGGTCACCATCGTCTCGTACATCCACAGCAGCTTCTCTTTGCTGGGTGTCAAGGTACCAGCTTGCAAGGTCAGCCTCCCCTCCGCCGTTATCCCCAGGGCAACAAGACTCACATCGTGGCTCGGCGGGCTGGATTATACCATACGCACCACCCCCTCGCTACCGGCCGCGTCGGGGCCCAGCCCATGTCCGCAGCACAGCTCCGGGGTGGCCCAAACGGGACGCTCCGGCAGCGCCGCACCACCGGCCCCACACACGCGGGGACGCTCCACTCTCAGTCAGCCTCTCGACCCCGTGAATCCGGCTGCAGGCCCCTGGGGACGGGAATCTGGGGAGCCCTTCCCTGCATGCGGGGCCACCTGGCGCCCCGTCAGGAGAGCGGGCACTACGCCGGCTTCCGCGCCACCACGAGGCCGTAGCCCAGCACGCCGCGCTCCACCTGCTCTTCCACGGACTCCAGCAGCTGCTGCCCCTCCGCAAGCGCGCCCTCGCCGATGGGGAGCTTGCCCAGCTTCGAGGCGACCTCCCCCACCAGCAGCTTTCCCCTGATGCCTTGAAGGAATGACGCGACGACGGCCCCGCAGTCCTCGCTGCGCTCCACCACAAACCCCTCGCCCTCCAGTAGCCCCCGATACTCGGCCAGCGAGAGCGCGCCGCCCACGCATCCGACGGTGGCCAGCAGCCCCTGAAGCCGAGGCGGCAGCGTCCCGCTCACAGTCACGTCGGTCAGCCCCAGTCCGCCGCCCGCCTTGAGCAGTCCGTGGAGTCGTTGCAGGGCGCCCGCCTTGTCGGCAAGTATCGAGAGTACGCACTCAACAAGGACGAAATCGAATTTCCTCGCCCCCAGGTCGATCTCCTGGATGTCGCCGCATACCCAAGTGACCCTGTCCTCAACCCCCTCGCGTCTGGCCAGCTCGTTCCCCACCGCCATCCCCTCCTCTTCAAGCGTGACCCCAGTCACGCGGCAGCCTACGGTCCGTGACAGGTGCACCGCGGTGGCGCCAAGGCCGGAGCCAGCGTCCAGCACCCTCGATGAGGCCCGGATGCCCATTTGGCCAGCCAGCCTGGTGGTCAGAGCCAGCCCACCGGGGTGCAGTGAGTCTCCCAGCACCCACCTGGCCAAAGGGTGCCCGTAGGAGACCCGGCAGCAGGCGCTCAGCTCAGCGAGAGCGCTCGTACCACGCTCTATCGTCTTTTTTTGCAATGTCCCCCCCAGATGGGTTGCAATCGTTGCACCCACGCGTGAATAGCTCGGCGGCCACCAGCACCACCACCAGCCCCGCGCCACGGAACCATCGACACAAATGATACAGGGTTTCAGCAAGCGTCGCCGTCTCAAAGAGGCCAGCCGCGCAGCACGAGCATCAGCGCAGGCGCGCGGCGCCCCATCGTCACTGGCCCCCACACCGTTACGAAGCGGGCTGCCCGGGTCCCTTCGGACCGGCTAGCTTCGCTCAACGTTAAAGTGCCCCGCTGAGCTCCAAGATGGGAACGACGGACGCCATGTGGCGTAGTCGGTCCACCGGTGCCCAGGGGTGGGTGCAGCGGCGGGCAACGCCTTGTTTGCCGCGCCACACGCACGATGGACTTTAGGGGGTGTTAGCCGCAAGCCGGCAATTCGTGTCCTCCAGGGACGCGCCCACAAGAGCTCGGTGCACGCAACCAGGAGTCCACACACATCCCATCTGGACGCTCCCGCTTACTCGAAACCGTTGTCTTCACCCAGGGCTTTTATCGACGGAATTGTGACCCTGTACGAAGACGGTTCGTAGCCCTGTCTCCGGCATGGCAAATAAGCTCTTCGAAGACCAGCACGCGACGGACCGGGCCAGGGGCGACACAGCACTCCGGCGTGCGATATCGAGCAAGGCCACAGGTCCAAGCCCGGAGGTCGCACCAGTAGCGAAGTCTCCGCGTCCCGTCGACCCAAAGGGGGAAAAGGTACACGTCAAATGCATAACAAGCGATATGCCGCCCGGAGCCTAGTGGTCCAACATCATTGAAATGAATACCATGATAGTCATTGTTCCTCTTGGGGGTTCAATCGTAACGTTGAACCGAGGAGGAACCATGATGTCTACCAAGAAGTACCGTATCAGACTGACTACCGACGAACAACAGGAACTCAACGCCTTGGTCTCACGCGGTCGGGCTGCGGCGTACAAACAGACCCATGCGCGCATTCTGCTGATGAGCGATGAGTCACGCTCGGACGGGGGAATGAAGGACGCGGACATCACCAGCGCGCTCGGTGTGGGACAGTCAACGGTCGAGCGAATACGCAAGCGCTGTGTGGAGGAGGGGGTCGAGTCTGCGCTGAATCGCAAAAAGCAACTGCGTCGGCGTCAAAAGAGACTGGACGGCGAAGGTGAAGCACGGTTGATAGCGATGGCCTGCGGGGAACCGCCGGAGGGGCGTGCCAGTTGGACCCTGAAGCTGTTGGCTGACCAGTTGGTCGAGTGTGAGATAGTCGGGACCATTAGCACCGAGACGGTTCGCCAGGCGCTTAAAAAAAAACGAACTGAAGCCGTGGCTGAAGCAGAGTTGGTGCATCCCGCCCGGTCAGAGCGCGGAGTTTGTGTGCGCGATGGAAGACGTACTGGAGGTCTACCAACGGCCGTACGATGGGAATGAGGTTCTGGTGTGCATGGATGAGACGAGCAAACAGCAAGTCAAGGAGACGCGAGTGCCGCGTCCCGCAGCGCCCGGCTTATCGGCGGCATACGACTACGAATACGAGCGCAATGGAGTGAGCAGCCTGTTCATGCTGTTTGCACCGTTGGACGGATGGCGCCGAGTCGAGGTCAGAGAGCGTCGCACGAAGGTGGACTGGGCGCATGTGATAAAGGAACTGGTCGACGAGGACTACCCTGACAGAGACCGGATCGTGCTGGTAATGGACAATCTCAACACTCACAAGCTGTCCTCGCTATACGAGGCATTCGAGCCTGCTGAGGCGAGGCGTATAGCTGAGCGACTGGAGATACACTACACTCCCAAACACGGGAGTTGGTTGAATATGGCGGAGATAGAGATCGGTGTGCTGGCTCGACAGTGCCTGGACCGACGGATTGCCAATCAAGACATCCTGCGCGGCGAGGTCAATGCTTGGCAGAATCAACGCAACCGGGATGTGATACGAGTGGATTGGCGCTTCACTACCGAGGATGCGCGCATCAAGCTAAAGTCACTCTACCCATCAATACAAAAACGTTGAACCACTAGTTTTACTCGCCGTTCTAGTGGTCCAACATCATTGAAATGAATACCATGATAGTCATTGTTCCTCTTGGGGGTTCAATCGTAACGTTGAACCGAGGAGGAACCATGATGTCTACCAAGAAGTACCGTATCAGACTGACTACCGACGAACAACAGGAACTCAACGCCTTGGTCTCACGCGGTCGGGCTGCGGCGTACAAACAGACCCATGCGCGCATTCTGCTGATGAGCGATGAGTCACGCTCGGACGGGGGAATGAAGGACGCGGACATCACCAGCGCGCTCGGTGTGGGACAGTCAACGGTCGAGCGAATACGCAAGCGCTGTGTGGAGGAGGGGGTCGAGTCTGCGCTGAATCGCAAAAAGCAACTGCGTCGGCGTCAAAAGAGACTGGACGGCGAAGGTGAAGCACGGTTGATAGCGATGGCCTGCGGGGAACCGCCGGAGGGGCGTGCCAGTTGGACCCTGAAGCTGTTGGCTGACCAGTTGGTCGAGTGTGAGATAGTCGGGACCATTAGCACCGAGACGGTTCGCCAGGCGCTTAAAAAAAAACGAACTGAAGCCGTGGCTGAAGCAGAGTTGGTGCATCCCGCCCGGTCAGAGCGCGGAGTTTGTGTGCGCGATGGAAGACGTACTGGAGGTCTACCAACGGCCGTACGATGGGAATGAGGTTCTGGTGTGCATGGATGAGACGAGCAAACAGCAAGTCAAGGAGACGCGAGTGCCGCGTCCCGCAGCGCCCGGCTTATCGGCGGCATACGACTACGAATACGAGCGCAATGGAGTGAGCAGCCTGTTCATGCTGTTTGCACCGTTGGACGGATGGCGCCGAGTCGAGGTCAGAGAGCGTCGCACGAAGGTGGACTGGGCGCATGTGATAAAGGAACTGGTCGACGAGGACTACCTGACAGAGACCGGATCGTGCTGGTAATGGACAATCTCAACACTCACAAGCTGTCCTCGCTATACGAGGCATTCGAGCCTGCTGAGGCGAGGCGTATAGCTGAGCGACTGGAGATACACTACACTCCCAAACACGGGAGTTGGTTGAATATGGCGGAGATAGAGATCGGTGTGCTGGCTCGACAGTGCCTGGACCGACGGATTGCCAATCAAGACATCCTGCGCGGCGAGGTCAATGCTTGGCAGAATCAACGCAACCGGGATGTGATACGAGTGGATTGGCGCTTCACTACCGAGGATGCGCGCATCAAGCTAAAGTCACTCTACCCATCAATACAAAAACGTTGAACCACTAGTCTCGATGGGCATCTTCATGCGCGGCCTCGTCGATGCCGCGCCCCCTTTCACCGTATCTATTGAGTCGAGCACAGGCCAGACCTCTTACCTGTTGGGAGAGTCGGTCCGGTTGTCTGGCCAGGCCGAGTTCCTCTCCTCTGACCTGCCAAGCGCCCAGGTGACCCTGGTTATCGGCGGCCCTCAGGAAATAACCCAGGTCCTTTCAGTATCCGATGGCAACTTCTCATACCCCGCAAACAACCTCGAGGTAACCGTCACCTCGGCTGTCATCACCGAATCAAGCGGAACGCTACCCGGCGGCACCCTGCCTGCGGGAACTCCCTGTGACTGCGTCAGGCTGTTCTATGACATTATCTGGTCGCCTCCGATATTTATCGACCCCGCCCCTGAGTTCGTCCTGATTCCTCAGCTGTCGCAGGTCTTCGGCATCCCCATCGTCACGCCCACCGCGGTTGCCGGCGAGGCGGGCCTGAATAACCTGCCGGACACCGCTGAGAAGTTCGCCATACCGCTGGTCGGCACACCTGAGGCGGGCCAACCCAGCGCCCTGCCGGGCGGCGAGGCAGCCTTCGCGATCCCAGTCATCCCGACACCCACCCCCGACCCAAACGCCCCCGACCCACTGCCCTCCCTGACCACGGCCTTCCCCGTTCCCGCTGTGCCGACGGCGACCAGCGAGGCGGGAGCGCCGCCCAACCTACCGACCATTACCGAGGCATTCAGCGTACCCGTGGCCGCAACCCCCACCGCCGAGGCGGGCGCCGTCACCGCCCTGCCTACGCTCTCGACCGTCTTCAACATCCCGACGGCCCCGACTCCCACGGCGGTGGCCGGTGTCGCCGAGCTTCCCAGCACGACCGAGGTGTTCTCCATACCCAACGCCAAGAGCCCCCTGGGCATGACGTCTGACGGCACGGACTTTTACGTCCTGGTCAACGGCACTCCGGACCAGATATACAAGGTAAACGCCACCGGGACTCTCGTGACCGCGTTCGGCGGTGGCGACGGTATCGTCGACGTCACCTTCAATACCGACACCCGCGGTTCCGCCGAGGGCATCGCGTACGTGGGCGGCAACCTCTATGTGGCGGATTCCGAATGGCGGCACGAGACCGGGGACGGCTACTCGCTGCTGAAGTTCGACGCCTCCACCGGAGCCGAGGCCGACATAAACGCGGGAGACAACTCCTGCGCAATACCTGATTTCAGGAGATTCACCGGGCTCCACGCCGACGGCACCAGGCTCTGGGGGGTCGAGGACTATAACAGCAACCTGGTCAAGATCACCACCGACTGCACCCAGGTCACAAACCTGAGCGTCTGGAGCAACTCTACGCAGGCCCTGGCCGTCGGGAGCGGAGACCACCCCTTCTTCTTCGTGTCCGAAGGGGAGGTGATCGTCAAGCGCAACAAGGACGACGGGTCCGACACCAATGTCTCCTTTACCCTTATCAACGCCATAGTCAAGGGCCTCCTCTACCAGGATGGCCTCCTCTATATCGCCGACGCGGACTCCAAGAAGGTGCTGAAGGCCAACATTCCCCACGGCCAGACGATAACCAGCGATCCCCGGGGAATCACATATGACGGCCAGTACCTGTATATCCTCGTGGACGCTTCGCCCAAGGACAAGATCATCGTCGTCGACCCCAGCGACACCAGCACCACTCCTGCCATAGTCAGGTCATTTGACGCTCCAAGCTCCAAGGCGGATGCCCTGACCTTTGCCGACGGCTTCCTGTGGCTGGCCCAGGAGCAGGGCTGCTGCGACAGAGAGATTAAGAAGCTGGACCGCCAGGCCGGCAACGTAGCCGCCACCCTTACACTGACGAGCCCTATCCATCAGCAGCTTGGGGGCCTTGGTCACGACGGCGCCAACCTGGTGGGTTTCCTCAAGCAGTTCAATAATAGCTTCTTCACTATCAGCAAGACCAACGGCGACAGCACGCAGGTGAACGTTGACTTCGACGCGGGCGCAGACGGATACCAGGCGGCCACATTCCGTGACACGACCGACCGCGCCTACGCGGCCGAGAGCAACGTCATCTATGAGTTCACGGCGAACGGCGAGGAGCGCCAGGTAATTTCTCTCTCACCCTCTACGACGGACGTCAAGGGGATGACCTTCATAGGCGCCAACCTTTACATCGCCGACGACGCGACAAATAAGATATACTGAGGCTCCATCGGGCATGGTGTAACAATCACCACAGATCCGCTGGCCCTGGCGGCCAACGGGACCAGCACCCTCTACCTTCTGTTGGATGGTACCCCCAATGACGTGATCCTTACGATCGACGTCCCCTCCACCACCAGCACCAACCAGTTCGACGCCCCCGACGACAAGGGCCAGGGCCTCACGTATCTGAACGGCTCTCTCTATTACGCCAGTAACAAGGACGGGGTCCGAAAGATCTACCAGCTGAACGCCAGCACCGGCGCGGAGGTGTCGAGCTTCGAGCCCCAGAACCAGCAGGGCTTCACCATATGGGACAACCTGCTCGGCCTGGGCAACGACGGGACCACCATCGTCGTCTCCGATGCCAGCCCGTGGGACAACTGCCTGGACAAGGTCAACAGCACTACCGGCGACAACCAGGCCCGGATCTGCGCCGACTGGCAGGAAGGGCTCATACAGGCCCGAGGCGTGGCGGTAGCCCCCGACGGCTTCATCCTGATTGCGAAGAACGACGAGCTGGTCCAGCTCGATCCCGAGGGCCAGGAGACCAATCGCTGGGCGGCGCTTACCGGCGCCACGGACATCGAGGGCCTGGCCTTTGCCGGAAGCAACCTTTACATCGCGGACAACACCAACGACAAGATCTACAAGACGACGGTGCCCAGCGGGATAAACATCACCACGGACCCGCTCGCCCTGGCCTATGGCACCGCAAACAACACCACGACGCTATTCATCCTCGTGAACGCCACGCCGGTCGACAAGATATTGCTCGTGAATCCCGAGACCGGCGCTCTGGCCGGCTCCTACGACGCCCCAAATGACAAGGGGCAAGGTCTGACTTACCTGAACGGGAGCCTTTACTTCGGCAGCAACAAGGACTTCCAACGCACGATCTACGAGCTGGCCCCCAGCACCGGGGCCCAGCTATCTGTCTTCAACCCGCAGGACCAGTGGGGCGAACTGGGCGACAACATTCAAGGGCTGGGCAACGACGGCTCTGACCTGATTATCGCCACCAACAATCAGTGGGAAAGCTGCCTGCTCACTGTCGATGCCACCTTCGGCGACTTCATGGACAGGCTCTGCGCCAACTTCGACGAGGGCATAGTCCAGCCCACCGGCGTGACCGTAGCACCCGACGGCTTCATACTGGCCGCCAAGGACGATGAGATCGTCCAGCTCTTCGACGATGGCAAAGAGCTGAATAGCTGGGTGGTCACGTCCTTCGCGACAGACATCCAGGGCCTTACGTTCGTTAGCACCACGCTGTACGTGGCCGACGCCGACGCCGGCGCGGTCTTGAAGACCACGGTCCCCAGCGGCATTCAGGTCACGACGGACCCCAGGGGCCTGGCGGTGCGCACCGTAGGCAGCGGGACATCGACCACGTCGACGCTGTTCGTACTCGTCAACGCCACGCCGGTGGACAAGGTCCTGGTAGTGGACCCCGACACCGGCACACTGATGGACTCCTTCGACACGCCGGACAGGAACGGGGGCGGAATAACCTTCCTGGACGGCTCCCTCTACTACGCCGGCAGAGAGGAGGGCGAGTTCGGGGGCGGCCGCACTGAGGTGTACGAGCTCGACCCCGACACAGGAGCGGTATTGAACTCCATGTTCGTCGGCGAGTTCTTCGGCGAGGCGTACGACGAACCGCGTGCCCTAGGCAACAACGGCACCGACCTGCTGATAGCGCTCAGGTTTAGAGACTGCGCGCTGAAAATCGACAAGCTGACCGGAGCTTTCCAGGGCGAGCTGTGCCCTCAGAACTTCGATTTCTTCGGCGGCGGCGGATTCGGCGGCGCCTTCGGCCACGGCCTGGTATCGGCCGGAGACAGCTCCTTATGGTCCGCCATGGACGAGGTCGTTACGGAATACATCCTGACCGACGGCTCCGACCTGATCGAAGTCGCAAGCTATGAAAGCGACTTCGACGGCGACAGTGCTCCCGACGTGAGGGACTTTGAGGGGCTGACCCTACTGGGCGAGACCCTATACATGGCCGACGACGACGACAACACGATATACAGGGCGTCCAAGCCCTCTGGGATCACCACCAGCCCCCAGGGCCTGGCATACGATGGGACCCTTCTCTACATTCTGGTAGACGGCTCTCGCATGGACCACATCGTGGTCGTGGACCCGGCCACCGGCGCCGTGGTACGCGACTTCGAGGCGCCGACCCGAGATTCCATCGGCATCACATACATGGATACCCAGACCACATCGACCCTCTTCGTCTCGTCCGCTCAGGACGAATTTGGGTACTTCCGGAAGCAGCTCCACCGCATCAGCCCCGTAGATGGGTCGGAAGTGGGTGCAACGATCGATATCTTCCCGGAGGACTGGGTGGATGGCTGGCGAGGTCTGACGAACGACGGCTCGTCACTCATCCTGGTCCCGGACCGGGAGGGGTTCGCGATTCTGCTGGACCCCGACAACCTGACGTTTGAACGGAGAATCGACTTCTACAACAGCCCCTTCTTTGGCTTCGACGCGATAGCCTACCACGCGGCGGCCACTGACCTGCTTGCCGCTGACGGCGGTACCGTGTCTCAGATCGATGAGGACGGCCGCTTCCTCCAGGGATTCAACACGCCCTTGGCCAAGGTATCCGGCGCTGCCGTGATCGGCAACGTCCTCTATCTCGCCGAGGCCGCAAACGACACCATCCAGGCGGCCATGATTCCCAGGCCTCCGACCCAGGTCAGCGCCACGCCCAAGGGGATGGCATCAGATGGCACCAGACTTTTCCTGGTCGTAGACGGCAGCCCGAAGGATAGGATACTCGTTCTGGGCACCGACGGCACCGTTGAAAGCTCTTTTGACGCGCCCGGTGACAACACCAACGGCCTCGCGTGGCATGGCGGGAACCTCTACGCGGTCACCAACGAGTTCCATCCGCAGTTTGGCGAGCTCCCGGCCCGCGTACACGCCATCAACGCCGGCTCCGGCCAAGTCTTACAGTCCTGGGACATTGCAGCCCCTTGGGGAGGACCGCTCTTCGACGCTATCAACGGGCTGACCAGCGACGGCACCTACATCTACGCGGGCAGAAGGGACAGCCCGGAGTGGTTCCGGATCGACCCTGCGTCCCCAAGCACGCCCGCGCTCCACGTCGGCGCCTTCGGCGAGTTCGCGTACACCTTCTACGTCGGCTCCCTGGAGATAGCCACGGCCGCAGACATAGAGACCACCCTCCTGGCCAGCGGCTTCTCCGACCAGGGTCCCGTGATCACCAGGTTCGACCTGGACGGCCTGGCCACGGAGCAGTTCAACCTCGGCCAGGCCTCCATCGAGGGGATGGCCTACATAGGCACCGTCCTCTATCTGGCGGACGCCGCGGCCGGCAACATCGTGGCCACCACTCTCAGGAACAACATCCCAGAGGAGACCAACATCGGGGCCTACACCGTCGCCCTCGGCGTCCAGTCCAATGGCACCAGCGCCGATAGCGACCCCACCGCGGACTTCTCCGTCGTGAGAAACACCGACGTGCGGACCGAGATCACGGAACCCCTGCAAGACTTCGCGACTACCACCGCGGTCATCCCCATTCAGGGCCGGATCAACGACCCGAGCATCCAGAACGTGACCGTGGGTGTCGTGCTGCCGTTCACCACCATCCTCGAGGACGACGTTCCCGACGGGTCCGCACCGCTCGCCCTGTGGGACGCGGACGGCCTGTGGCACGTGGACTGTAACGACTGGTGGGGCCAAGCGCCCATAAACGCCAGCGAGCCGTGCCGGTGGCGATTCGCCGTGCCAAACGAGCCGCAGTTCGGTCAGGGTGTGAGGGAGCAGGGGACGCTCACCACCAAGGCGCCCATTCAGGTGGGGCCTGGCACGAGGCTGAGTTTCAGCACCTGGTACGCCACCGAGCCCGTACCTGACGTCGACCTGAAGCTGGTCGAGGTGGCCACCGTCACATACGACCAGGACGGCAACGCTGTCGTCGGAAACTATGAGACGCTGGTCCAGATCGTGGGCTTCGGCTTCCTCGGGGCGCCGGTGCCATCCGACGAGAGCGGCCAGCCCCGGTTCAATCTGCACGACAGCTTCGATCACAGGGAAGCCGAGCAGTTCTGGCTGGAGTTCGTCGGAGGCCAGGCGGTGCCGAGGTTCGACATACAGGAGGTCTCGCTGCAGCCCTTTGTCGGCCAGGACGTCATGGTCCGCTTCAGGTTCGACACCGTAGACGGGATCGGCAACAACGAGATCGGCTGGTTCATCGACGACATCGCCATCGAGGGCTCCGGGTTCAAGGGCCAGCAGACTGCGGTCACCCCGATCGACCCACCAATCACCGAGGGCAGCGTCAAGTGGTTCGGAACCTTCGACACAACCTTCGAACTCGCGGAAGGGCCCAACCAGGTGGTTGCCGTCGGCATCCTGCCTTACTCGCCGAAGCCCAACGGCCCCAAGCTCCATGGCGTGGACAGCATCGACGGCTTCCTAGACCTGACCGGCCCTGATGTGGCTCTGGGCGGCATTCCGGACGTGGTCGGCAATCCATTGCAGACCCTTTCGGGCACCATAGACGACATCAACCTCCTGACCATGGAGATCACCCACGAATACCTGGCGGGGAGCGCCACAACATCCAAGACGGTCTTCACCCTGACCGAGCTGCCGGTCGACGGGGAGTTCTCGACGCCGGTCAGCCTGCTGGAGGGAACGAACACGTTCAAGGCCGCGGCCATCGACGGTTCGGGCAACCAGACCCTGTCGACCTTCGAGGTCGTGCTGGACACCGCGGGTCCCACGCTGACCCCGCTTGCCACCAGCTATCCCACCGGGTCCGTGTCGGCTCGCGCCGGCGACCTGGTTGTTTTCAACGTCAACGCGACAGACAACCGCCCGGAGGGCATAGACCGCGTCGAAGTTAGGCTGCCCGACGGCGAGGTAGTAACAATGGCGGACAGCAGCGACATTCCGCAGGCCGTGCTGAGCCAGTGGCAGGCTACGGGGGACTTCGTCTTCCCCGCGGAGATCCCACCTATCACACCTCCTGGCGAGTTCGTGATGGAGGTGACGGCGTACGACCTCGCCGGCAACCCGTCGGCGGGCACCGTGACAGCCACGGTGGTTGCCACCCTCGAGGGCTTCAGCTTTAGCCTCATGCCCGGTCAGAACCTGGTCTCGCTGCCGCTGAATCCCGACGCCTCCTACGATAGCTCCGACGGCAATATCGCCAATCTGTTCGGCACAGCGCTGCTCTCAAAGATCGACACCATCATGTATTACGACGGATCTCCGTCGCAGGCCGTAGTCGCGCAGGAAGACCGGTGGTCGATGTTCAAGCCCGATGTGGTGGAGGCGTCCGACCTGTTCACTATGGAGACCGGGCGCGGCTACTGGATCAAGATGAAGGAGGGCGCTGGGGTCTTCGAGTTCGACGATCCTCTGGCTCCCGGCCTTCCCGCGACGCCGCGGCCCATCGTGTGGAGCTACACCGGTGAGTTCCTGGAGCCGGGGACGGTACCGCCCTCCTACGAGCTTGGAGCGGGCTGGAACCTGATCGGCTTTCACTCGGAGCATGAGCTCCCGGTTACAACGGCGCTGCAAAGCCTGGAGTCACCGGCCCGGACCTGGGCGTCCCTGTACCAGTATGACAACGTCATCAGGTTCACCCTTGGCGACGAGGAGAACGAGGGCACGGCCGAAATAATCCTGGGCGGCTTCAGGCGGGTGCTCCCAACTGAGCCCGTCTCAGAAGTCTGATGTCCTCAAGGTCGTCGATTTCAGGGTGTCGGCTTTCGCTGACATGACGATATTCTCTGACGTATTCCTAAGCTAGTCATGCCGTAAGACACCAGAATAGGCCTGCCCCGCGTAGCGCGAAACCGGGCAAGAGGCTTTGTGAGACAGGCTCAACTGGGTCCATGGTCCCCGGCCTAGGCTTCTGGCTCTTCATGGTTTCCCAGGGCGTCCTGGCTCCATAAACGGATACCAAACAACGGTTGAACAGCGGCGACAGGCCCCACTCGCCCCGGTGCAGGGGGCCTGTCGCCCACGCGAGAGGCAGTATAACACGAGTTCCGCATATGTCCATCACAGAGTGAGTACACTGCCATTTTGAGGTCTAGATACCTGCCAATTGGAGCAGTCCTCGTGCTGCTCACCGCCGTGCTGGTAACAGCCGTGCAGGCTCAGGAAGTCCCACTCCAGCCTCTGCGGCTGTACGGTACCGTCAGCTCAAATACCCCAGATGGGGCTGTAGTCGCGACCACTCCGGACGCTTCCTGCGTGAAAGGTGTCCTGGTTGTAGGGGGCCAGTACGGGAATTATCCGGACCTGCTGAATTTTCCCCAGGACAACCCGGCCAGCACCCTGATAGAAGGCGCGGCCCCCGGCAAGCTGGTTTCCGTCTTTGTCGACCCGGGCCAGCCCACCACCACCACCTTCCCCACCGGCGGCGGCATTCAAAGGCTTGATGTATCCGCATCCACCTCCCAGGGCCTCTCGGCCAGCCTTGCCGTGTCCGGCCCCACCCAGGGCTTTACCGCATCGGGGACAGTCACAGACGAGTCCACCGGCGCGGCCGTCTCGGGGGCGCAGGTCAACGTCAACTGGGGAGACGGCACGGCCTGCAGCCAGACGACGTCGAGCGGTACTGGGGCCTACAGCGCATCCCATACCTATGCGACGGCGGGCCAAGTCACCGTTACCACAGTCGTGTACAAGACGGGCGCCGCGGCGGACCTGTCCACCAGGACCGTCAACGTGGTGGCCGGTACCCCGGGCGCCGTTCCCACCGCGACCCCTACTGCCGGCCCGGGCACCGTTCCCACCGCGACCCCTACCGCCGGCGGGGGCGCCGTCCCGACCGCAACGCCGTTTACGCCCCCATCTGGAGGATCCGGAGGAGGCACGTTCACCCCGCCACAACCAACGCCGACCACGGAGCCGACTCCGACGCCGGTAACCGCCGAGGGTCTCGATGAGCTCAACCCAGTCGATGCCGCTGAGGTTATCGGCGGGCTGACCTCGGAAGCCGCCGCCGGCATCATCGTCGAGTTGGATAGCGACACGGCTGCGGACATTATCGACGAGTTGAGTGCCGCCTCGGCCGCCGACATTATCGATGAAATGACCGCCGACAAGGCCGCCGACATCATCGACAGCCTGGGAGCAGACAGTGCCGCCAACGTGCTTCAAGAGGTGGCCACCGATGTGGCCGCCGAGATCATCGATGCGCTAACGGTGGACAGGGCCGCCGACACCATCGAACGGCTGGACGTGGACAAGGCCGCCGATGTGATCGACGCGTTGGCGGCAGAGAGCGCCGCCGGTATCATCGAACGTGTGGGCACCGACAGGGCCGCCAATATCATCGCACACGTGGATACGGAGAGTGCCGCAGACATTGTCGAACAGGTGGAGACAGTCAAGGCGGCCGATATCATCGAGCAGGTCCAGACCGACAGGGCGGCCGACATCATCGAGCAGGTGGAGACAGGCAGGGCCGCGGGCATCATCGAGCAGGTGGAGACAGGCAGGGCCGCGGGCATCATCGAGCAGGTGGAGACAGGCAAGGCCGCGGGCATCATAGAGCAGGTCGAGTCCGGCAAGGCCGCGGGCATCATAGAGCAGGTGGAGACCACCAGGGCCGCGGGCATTATCGAACAGGTGGAGACAGCCTCTGCCGCGGACATCATAGAGCAGGTCGAGTCCGGCAAGGCCGCGGGCATCGTCGGGGTCGTGGGAATCGCTAAGGCATCCGACATCCTATCGGAGGTCACTCCCGGAAAGGCCGGCGCAATCCTCGAGGAGGTACCGACTGAGCGGTTTATAGGCTTTGTCCGGGTCATAGAAGAGGACAAGCTTATCGAGCGCCTCCCAGAAATGTCGCCGCGAAAGCTCTTCGAGGTGCCGATCGAGGTGCTCATTCAGGAGCTGCCCAACGTCCCGGTTGAGGCCGTGAGCCGTGAGGTTGTACCGGAAGCCGTGGGCGACATGCCTGGACGGGTCATCACCACCCCCACCCTGGCCGTTTATGAGCCTACGGACCATTCTTCTCAAACCTGGGCCGTACTCGTCGGAAGCCCCATCCCAATCGACAAGATCCTGGGCAAGTTTCATGAAGCGACGACGGGCATCCGCGTAACTGTCCAGTCCCTGACAGACTTCCCCACGGACGCGCCGGAGTTTCCGACGGGCGAGCTAGTGTACTCGCTATTCAGCGTCGACGTCGAGAATGTACAGCCGGAGGACCTGGTCGCCGCCCATATCACCGTCTTCGTCGAAAAGAGCTGGCTGGAAGAAAACCAGGTACATAAGTGGTCCATCCAGGTCAACCGCTTCGACAGTGAGCGCGGGTCCTGGGACCGACACCAGGCCAAGCGGATTCGCGAAGACGAGGACAGCGTGTTCTACTCGGTGGTGGTGCCTGGATTCTCGGGCATCGCCATCACAGGCAGCAGAGAGCTGCCGGAGCCGGTCTTCCAGGTCACCGATCTGGTGATCGCGCCCGTATCGCCAACGGCCAGCGAGGAGCTCACCATCAGCGCCAGGGTGACCAACACCGGCTCCAATCGCGCGGTCTATCCCGCCAGTCTCTGGATCAACGACACGATTGAAGCGGCGCGGGCCATCAACGTTGGTCCCGGCCAGTCCGTGACCTTCCAGTTCACCTTCAGAAAGCCGGAGGGGGAGTACCGCGTTCGGGTGGAGCGGCTCCTGGGCAGCGTCCGCGTCCAGTCAGCCCGGGTGGCCACGGCCACTCCGGCTGCCGAAGCCACCCCTGCTGCCGGCCCCGAGGCCCCACCCGCACCGGAGCCCACGGCCACTCAGACGCCAGCCCCACCGGCAACACCAACTACCGCACCTCCCATACCGCCACACGCCACCCCGACGCCGGCGCCAACGCTTACGCCGACATCCGTGCCAACGGCCGCCCCAAGGGCGACGCCTCCACCGCCGGCAGCGGCAGCCGCGCCGCTGGCACCGACGCCCATCTCAGTGCCCGCGCCAGCCGTGCCCGCAGCGCCCGCCCCTCCGGCCAAGCCGCTTCCGGCGCCTGAGCCTGAAGTGGTGACGCCGCGTGAGAGGGGCGGCGGCGTGAGCGTAGTGATCATATTGGGCTTTATTGGCGCCATCGCCGTTGCCGGTGCCGGCGTGGCCATCTACCTGCGTAGTCGTGGGGCACAGCCTCCTGCGGCAAGAGTGGCGCCGGAGGGAGACGAGCCCCCCGACGCTCCGGCGGACGGGCCGCCTGCGTCCGCCATGGACTCGCGGGCGGCCCGCGAGGATGCCGCGCCAGTGGATTATGGCATCGACAACCCTACGGTGGGGCTCTCCGCGGACGAGGAGGCCAAGGACGTGCCTGACGATGATGGCGTCCACGACCCTACGGGTGAGCTTTCCCCCGATGGGGAAGCCAAGGACGTGCCTGACGATGATGGCGGTGGACCGGCGCCGGAGGAGTCCACCAGTGAAGAGGACGGGTCCGGCCGGGTCTAGCAGGGCGCTGAACAACCCGTTCGACTGTGCTCAGGGCAGGCTCTCATCCGCCTGCGGCGGACCGGCCCTTCGGCAGGCTCAGGACAGGCGCCGGGGCTTCGCCCCTCTGCACACCCCATAATTCCACAGCCCGCTAGGGATTGCCGGCGAGACAGAAGGCGTGCCGGACGAACGCGCAATGTCCGGCTAGACGCCGGTCTCGTCCAGGGCCACAGCCTCACCCACCCATGATGCGAGCTGCGCGCCGTCGATATCCTCAAGAGCCCGCACCTTTATGTGTCTCATCCTCTTGCCGGTGCCCTCAATCCGCCCCTTTGGGTCCGATAAGAGAGCGCCGTTGAAAAATCCCAGGGTGACGTACCTCTCCGTGGCGGACAGGTAGCATATCTTCCCGTGTTTCTCATAGACCGGGTTGCCCCACTTTATGGACTCTCGCATGTCGGGGTCGGCGCTGAGGACGATAGCGCGCAGCGCGTGACATATCTGACGCAACGCGGGGTCATGCTCGGATATCCACGAGTCGACGTTCTTGCTTTTACCCATCCCGCTTCTCCACGCGGGCCGCTGCGCTCACACCGGCCCGGCCTTCCACGCCTGTCACAGCGACGCTGTTGGCTGCCTAGCCACGCTTCACCAGCTTCTGCATGGAGCGAAGCACGTACGGCGGCCCCGACTTGTTGCCGTACTCGGCATAGGACACCTCCGCCACATAGATATCGCCCCTGGAGTCCACGGTGATCCCGTGGGGCGAGTAAAATCGACCGGGCTCGTCCCCGAACGGCTGTTCGCTGAGCCGCGACAGCACCTCGCCGTTGGTGTTGAAGATGGTGACTCGCGGACCGAGATTCGTTCCCGTCGCATTAGAGGGTTGCCCCGCAAAGTACTCGCCCACGTAGACCAGATGGTCACCCCTCTTGTCGACGCACACGGCGGCCGCCTTTGACAGGTTCACCCACTGGGTCTCGAACTTCCCATTGGAATCGAACACCTGGATACGCCGGTTCTCGCGGTCGGCCACGTACACGTAGCCGTCCCTGTCCGTGTCGATATTGTGGACGATGTTGAAATGGCCGGGATCCGTGCCTGACTCACCCCAGGAGAAGAGCGGACGCCCATCGGGAGAGTACTTGTGCACGCGGGCGTTGCCGTAGCCGTCGGACACGTAAAGGTCGCCGTTTCGCGGGTCCACGGCCAGGTGCGTGGGATTGTTGAACGGCTCCCCGCTCATGGGCGCCGAAGCGGAGCCACTCTCCCCAAGCGTCATAAGCAGCTTGCCCTCCACGGTGAACTTGCGGACGGTGTGGTCCCTGTTGTCGGCGCAGTACACCGAGTCGTCGGGCCCGATTGTGACGCCATGGGGGTTGGGGAATACACCCTCCCCCCAGGACCGCAGGAACCTGCCATCCCGGTCGTAGACTATGATGGGATGCCCGCCCCGGTTGAAGACGTAGACGTTGTCCCGCGAGTCCACCGCGACGGCGGTGGCCTCCTTATAGGTCCAGCCCTCGGGAAGGTCTCCCCAGTCTTCTCCTGATACCTCATATGTGTACCCCTCGCTGCCCAGTAGTACCATGCGTCTCCTCCTAGAAGTGGTTGTTAAAAGCGCCTTTTTGGTTGGTGAGGCAGCCGCCGGACGCAGTGTGGTGTGTGGGGGCGGGCCCAATCCCCATGGGAGGGGGCGCTTTTCAAGGACGGTCCGTCCCAACTCTGCTCCGGCATATTTTCCTGTCTCCTTGGGCCGGTGGCGCCTAAGCGTTGCCCTCGACGCTGATGCTCGGCACATTATACCCCGACGACGCCGTGGATGCGCCGGCCCAAGGGACAAAGGACTGGTGCGGGCGGGATGTCGGGCCCAGGGTTTCCTTGTTGACCCCCATCCTTGCGGCCAAATATAATCGCCTTAACCCGTGGCTCATGCACAGCCACATCCAAGAGACGACAACATGTCCCGCATGTTTTGCTTTCGCCCCCCTACCCAGGGCCTGAACCCTCGTTTCCGGCATCGGACCGCCCATTGATCCCAGTGAGCCTGACCGTCAAGAACTTCATGTGCTACCGGGACAACGTCCCCACGCTGGAGCTGGAGGGCATCCACGTGGCGTGCCTTTCCGGTCAAAACGGCCACGGCAAGACCGCCCTGCTCGACGCCATCACCTGGGTATTGTGGGGGCAGTCGAGGGCCCGCACTCAGGAGGAGCTCGTCCACCAGGGCCAGCAGGACATGGCCGTTGAGCTGGAATTCATCGCCCGCGCCCAGCGGTATCGCGTGAGCCGAAGGTACTCGCGCTCAGCCCGGAGCAAGCAGGGGACCACCCTCCTCGAGCTTCAGGTCGTCTCCGACGACGGCCTTCGCCCCATCACGGGCAACACAGTCCGTGAGACCGAGGCGCAAATCCGCGAGATGCTCCACATGGACTACGATACCTTCGTCAACACCGCGTTCTTGCTTCAGGGACGGGCCGACCTCTTCACGACCAGCAGCCCGGCCATGCGAAAGGAGCGTCTGGCAGAGGTCCTGGACCTGTCCTATTACCAGCGGCTGGAGCAGCGAGCCAGGGACCAGAGCCGCGCCCTCGAAGACAAGGTGAGGGAGGTGGAGAGCGACATCGCCCTGCGACGGCAGGAGGTGGCCGGCAAGGCCGAACACGAGCAGAAGCTAGCCTCGGTTGACGCAGAGCTGGACCTCATATCGCCGGAGGCGGACTCCAAAGGGCGAGAGGTAGAATCACTCAGAGAAGCCGTCGACTCCCTGAGAGGCCGCCGAGAGGTCCTCGACACCCTGATACGCCGCCTGGGACCCGCCCGCGCGGAGATAGGCGACCTGGAGCGCCAGGCGCGCAACATCCAGCAGCGCATCGGCGTCTACGAGGCATCGCAGGAGAGGGAGCCCGAGATAAGACAACGTTACCCGCAATTGCAGGAGGCCGGCGCCGAGCTGGAGCGATTGGACCAGGCACTTGCCCGTAAGAGTGTGCTCGACGGTGAGAGGGCGCGACTGGAACAGGAGATCGCCGTACAGACGGAGCGGTTGTCGGCGAGAGTAACGCAGCTTCGCAGCACCATCAGCCGCGATCTGGAGCCCAGGGCCGGCCGCGTGCCGCAGATCGAGGAGAGCCTGCGCGACACGCTCCGGGAGCAGGGCAGCCTCGACGACCTCGAGCGTCAGCTCCGGACGCAACGTGAAACGTCACAGGGCCTCAGCGTCGCCATCGCCAATCTGGATGAGACCAAATCCGGGCTGATGAACGGCATGGAGGAGACCCGAAAGAAGTTTGACATGCTCAACGTAGACGGCGCGCTGTGCCCCCTGTGCAAGCAGCCCCTCGGTCCCGAGGGCCAGGAGCACCTGCGCCGCGAGTACGAGGCCCAGGGCGTCGACGCCAAGCGGCAGTACAAGGAGAGCTCAGACCAGCGCGAACTGCTGAAGCAGCAGAATGAAGGCCTGGTCGCCCAGATATCCGCCCAAGAGTCGCGCCTCAACCAGGGGCGCAAGCAGACCCAGAGCAGGATTGGCAGCCTGGAACGCGAGCGGCAGGACTCGGAGGGGGCGCATGCCGAGCTTCAGCGGGCCAACAGCGAGCTCGATCAGACCCAGGGCCTTCTCGCGAATCAGGACTTCGCTCTCCCAGAGCGCCGCAGACTTGCCCAGCTTGATGGGGAGCTCTCGGCCCTTGGCTACGACGCCGATGGCCACCGCAGCGCGAGAGAGCGGGTCGAGATGCTGGCGCCCTTCGCCGAGCTACACCGCAAGCTGTCGGAGGCCACGGAGGCGTTGCCCGGCGAGCGCGAGGCGCTAGCCACGGTCCTCAAAATGCTAGACCGCCGCAATAGCGAATTGGAACTGGACGAGGCGCAGCGGAAGGCCCTGGACCGGGAGCTGGAGTCCCTCCCCGCCCTCGAGTCACGGCTGGCCGAGGCCCAGTCGAGCCACAGGACGCTGGAGAAGCGCAGGCAGGATGCCCTGGTGCAAAAAGGGGTCCTGACCGACCAGCTCGCCCGGCTCGCCTCGCTGCAGAAGGAGCTACAGGGGCTGGAACGCAGCCGCCGGGAGCTGGTGGACGAGAAGGGGATCTCCGACGAGCTGGTGGTGGCCTTCGGGAAGAACGGCATCCAGGCCCTGATCATCGAGATGGCCATACCGCAGCTCCAGAACGAGGCCAACGAGCTCCTGGGCCGCCTGACGGACAACCGCATGTTCCTGAAACTACAGCTACAGGAGGGCCGGAAGGTACGTGGGATGGGAGTGCCCTCCGAGGAGCTCGAGATAAAGATATCCGACGAGGTGGGCACCCGCAGCTACGAGACCTTCAGCGGCGGGGAGGCCTTCCGGATCAACTTCGCGCTTCGCATCGCCATGTCGAAGCTCCTGGCCCGCAGGTCCGGGGCGCCGCTCCCCATCCTTTTCATCGACGAGGGGTTTGGCACCCAGGACTCCACCGGACAGGAGCGCCTCAAGGAGGCCATCCAGTCGATCCAGTCGGACTTTCAGAAGATCATCGTCATCACCCACATCGACGAGGTCAAGGAGGCCTTCCCAACGCGCATCGAGGTCACCAAGACCTCCTCGGGCTCCACCTTCGTCGTGGTGTAGGGGGATCCCTATTCCATCTCCGGCTCTACGGACCTGGTTTTGACGTCGGCGCGCTGATGCAGTTCGCTGCTCGCACAAGATGAGACACGGACAACCCCTGGTGCAACGATGCCGCCTCCCGAGCTAAGCGCGGTTACGGGCGCCTTCAGCTACACCGGCCGGTATATCGCTCAGCGCCTCCTCGACACGGGCCACCGCGTGAGAACACTGACGGGCCATCCACACAGCCCGGACCCCTTTGCCGGCCGCGTCGACGTGGCCCCGCTGGACTTCGGCGACGCCAAGGGGCTGGCCAGAAGCCTGGAGGGGACGGACACCCTTTTCAACACATACTGGATACGCTTTTCTCGGGGCCGCGTCACCCTCGAGAGCGCGGTTCAGAATACCCGGGTGCTGATCAAGGCGGCCGAGCAAGCGGGAGTGCGCAGGCTCGTCCACATAAGCATCACCAGCGCCGACCCGGACTCGCATTTTGAATACTTCCGCGGGAAGGGTCTCGCCGAGGAGGCCGTCAGTAGGTCACGGCTGTCCTCTGCGATCGTCAGGCCCACCCTCATCTTCGGCAGGGAGGACATCCTCATCAACAACATCGCCTGGGGGCTGAGGCGATTTCCTTTTTTCCCCATATTCGGCTCGGGGGCCTATCGCGTACAGCCCGTGTACGTCGAAGACCTGGCCGAGATAGCCGTGGCAGCGGCGTTCGAGGGCGCCGATCAGGTGGTTGACGCCGTTGGGCCGGAGACCTACACCTTCGAGGAGCTGGTCCGGCTCATCGGCGCAAGTGTCGGCAGCAGGGCGCGACTGGTGCACCTCGGCCCAGGGCTGGCGCATGCCCTGACCAGGCTGGCGGGTTTTCTGACGCACGATATCCGTCGTGACACGCGACGAGGTCGATGGGCTGATGGCCGGCCTGCTGGTCTCCAAGGCGCCGGCCACGGGCACGACGCTGCTGAGCGAGTGGCTGGGCGAGAACGGCGACTGGCTGGGGAGAAGCTACAGGTCCGAGCTCAAGCGGCACTACGGGTGAGGGAGGGCAACCACGAATGGACTCGGGCCAGGCGATACCTGAAACGCCTGTGGGTATGGTAGTCGGCTCGCCTCGGAACGGGCCAAGTGATGTCACGTGCTATTCATTCAGAGAAATTCCCAGTAGCCCGATGGCATGGTGACCAACGAAACCACACTTGTTACACACTAACTGAACCATGGGGATGTGCCGACTACCGATTGCGGCGTCGCCCCCCAGGCTGCTGGTCATTGTAGAGACGACCTCGTCGTGCAGGGTCCACTCGGTGCTGGCACACATTGGACAGCCGCCTTTTATTCTCCCCCGCAAGGAATCCAGGACAGTCTCTTTTTGCCGTTCTGTGAGAGCCATCTGCTCCTCCTATCTTGTCATCCGCTCGATGACTCGAAGAGCCGCTTCGACCCACCCCTTGACGAGGCCAGAGGCGACTTGTATGGCTTCTTCCTGTAGGCTGACTCCGTAGAGTTCTCCCCTCAAACGTTTGACCTTACCTCGGACGTCAATGTATCCCTCATTCGCTGGCTCCTTTTGAATTAGCCCGAATCCACCGAAGGACACGGATGGACGGCGTGAGGAAAGCGGAAGGGGGGTGAGGGAGCTACAGGGGAAATAGCCTGGGTTCCATTTGGGGTAGGGAGGTCGGCGGACGGTCTTCATCGCCGCACAGGGGCCCCTATGGCCGTCTGCGGGAGCTGCGATGCGCGGGATGGCGAGAGAATACGCAGCAGGGAACTCTCTCGGACCGGGCTGGCACGAGTCTGCGGGGATCTTCGGTTGTCCGGTGGGTGGGTCGGTCGCCGACGGTGCCGTCAGGCCGGGAGTGGAATGGCTCGCAGCCGGGCCAAGGCGCGGCTGAACTTCTCAGCCCAAGGCCAGCGATCCGGAAGATGCAGGGTCAACCGGCGTGCCGAGCGGGTGAGCCGTCCGGCCAGGGAGAAGAACCGCCGCCGGAGGGTCTTGGTGGTGGCTATCCGCTCTCCCAGACCGATCCGCGCCGTCCAGCGGGCCAGGTTGTGGGCCATCGTCTGGACGGCCAGCCAGGCGCCGTTGGCGGCGAAGCGGCCCGAGGGGAGATGGTTCAGCCCGACGCCGTACTTGAGGTCGCGTATGGCATTCTCGATCTCGGCGTGGCGGCGATGGTCAGCCTCCAGTTCGAGCAACTCCCCGTCCCGGTCGGTGATGAAGCCATGATAGCTGTATTTGGCGAAGAGGGCCAGTTGGGAACCGGGCGTCGGCTTCACCCGCCGGACGATGAGCCGTACCGGCGCGGCGTCCGCCTCGGCCTGGAAGGGGGTGCAGGTGGTCTCGGCCACATCGGCGGCGCCGTCCATCCAGTAAGGAATCGGCGTCCAGGCATCTTCGGGTATCGCCTCGATGAGATTGTGCAGGCTTTTGTGCTGGCGGATGGTGATGGAGAAGCGGACATCCATCTTGCGGCAGACGGATACCACGCCATGAGTGTAGAACCCGCTGTCGGCCCGTAGCGTGAGTCGTCCGTTGGCCCCGGCGTAGCGCACCCGTCCCACCGTCTCCCGCAGGAAGTGGGCGGCGCCGCGGGCGGTGTTGGCCCGGCCCTCGCGCAGCCGGGACATCAGCACGTCTCCGGTGCCGGCGGCGATGGCCAGCAGCGGGTGGTAGCCCCGCTTGCCGGTATAGCCGTGGTGGCGGGCGCCCTCCTTGGCCAGGGCCAGTCCGTAGGTCTCGCAGATGGTGGAGTCCAGGTCAATGGTCAGGGGCCCGTCGCCGGGTCCCGCCCCGGCCTGCCAAGCCCGGGCCAGCAACTCGCGGCTCACCCGGTCGAGTTGACGGACGTGGCCCCACCGGAAGCTGCGCAGGAAGGTGCCCAGGGTGGATGGCGCCTTGACCGTGCCGCCCAGGGTGCAGGCCGTCCCCCCGGTGCGCAACACATCGGCGTCGTCAATGCAGTCGCCCCCAGCCAGCGCAGACGCCACCAGCGTCATCATCTTGTCGCTCGTGTTCGCCCGCCCCGGGGCATCGCCCAGGTCGAGGCGCTGCCGGACAAGTTCGGGCAGGCCGAGGTGCCGCGCCAGGGTGGCCGGAAGGAGCAGCCCGGCATTGGCCACCAAGCGGCGGTCGTCGAAGGTGATTTGGATCCGGTCGGGGTGGTTGCGTGGCAGCATCTACTGGGTGCTCCTTTTCCAGGGCCGTTTTTTTGCTACAAAACCATTATCCCAGAAGCACAGGAGCACCTTCTTGCCGCCTCAGGACGCTAACCCGACGCCCTCCTTCGGTGGATTCGGGATTAGGAAGAAAAGCACAATCATGGCGTCCTCAAGCTGGAAGATGCTTGATCCCATCCAAAGGGAGGGTAGGGCCTGCTCTGATTCGGCCCTAAAACCTTAGGAGCACCTCTTGTCGAGAGTCGCTGGCTCGCTTCCAACCGGCACTCCGTAGGGGGTCAAGCCCACGTTTTGAATGGATGTAAGGCCCTTCGAAAAAAGAGGCGAAGATGCTGTTCTCTATTCGCCGGTCTCTGGCCGCGATATCGGTGTGCGCTGAAAGCCATTCATCCAGTATGACTGCGGCCTCCGAGTCGTCAGACCAAACTTGGAGCGCCTTTTCCGCCAGAGCGGTGCAACGAGCCTGAGATTCCTCTAGGCTGTAGGTAGGCTCTCTGACGTCAGACGGACTTTTCTTGGTGAACCTAGAGGTTGCTATGGAGAGCCGGGCCCGAATCTCCTCTTCTCTTGTCTCCGGCTGACCCGGATGGAGTGCCCTCCTCAGGGCATCAATTTCTTGGTCTATGTCTTTCCAAGTCCTTAGCCTCACCTCGGGTTCGTCATGCAGCATGCCGTCCAGGAGCACGTTGACCGCTTCGTAGAATGCGCCACCTTTCAACCGAACCAGATCGTATTCCGCCGTCCTATGGCTTTCAAGGCCAGGAAGCACCTTCTCATTGAGCAACTCATACAGAATCTTACCCGATGCGAATACATCAAATGCGAACTGAGCCTCACCTCTGGGGCGGATACCCCCGTACCCTTCGCGCGGGGTATAATGGAGCGAGCCAATCCGCTCTAGATCGTCTGTGTCCACACTCACGCCCATGTCCTCGTCCAAGGGTAAGCAGAGGCCTAGATCGCAGAACACGGGGCTTCCAGCGTCGTCGATCAGGACATTTTCCGGCTTGATGTCGCGGTCAGCAACACCTGACGAGTGAATCTGCTGGAGCCCGTCACAGCACTTCTCGAAGAAGTCCAGTACCCAGTCTTCGGATGGACCTCTCGGGAACTTCCGCTTCAGCCACTTCCGTAGGTTCCCACCCTGCACGATTGGAGTCACGTACCAGGGACGGGGCGCATCATCCTCACTAGCCAGGTAGTCATCGATGATGCGTAACACTGGTGCGCCCAGGGTGAAAAGGCCCTTTGTCGTCATGATCTCATTGTCCAGCCTGGATCGTCGCTTGAGGTTTGTCAGCTGCTTGAACGCGTAATCCCCGGTATATTCGCCCTGGCTGTCCACGACGACAAATATCTGCGCCTGTCCACCCTGGTCAAGGGTGTGCCCAGTTTTCTGCCACCGATTTGCTCCGGATGCTCGTACCATCGCCCTTGCCGGAAGTAACGACTCGAGGTGTAGTCAGCTTGCTAATCACGGTGGGTGGATACTGCCCTACCTGTCTCCGAAACGCAGCGTGACGCTTGGGGTGCCTAGCCCCCCTATGCCTTCACCGGCTCGCCGCGCGCCAGATGCCTTTTGAGGTACTGGCCGGTGTGGGAGTGCTCGATCTCGGCCATCTCCTCGGGCGTGCCCTCGGCGATGACGTAGCCCCCCTCGTCGCCCGCGCCGGGACCCAGGTCGATGATCCAGTCGGCGCTCTTGATCAGGTCCAGGTGGTGCTCGATGAGGATCACGCTGTTGCCCGCGTCCACCAGACGCTGAAGGACCCGCAGCAGGTGGGCGCAGTCCTCGAAGGCCAGCCCCGTGGTGGGCTCGTCCAGGATGTAAAGGGTGCGGCCCGTGGCCCGTTTGGAGAGCTCGGTGGACAGCTTGACCCGCTGGGCCTCTCCGCCGCTCAGGTGCGTCGCCGGCTGCCCCAGGCGGATGTAGCCCAGCCCAACGTCGTACATCGTTTGCAGCTTGTTCTTGAGTCGCGGCACGTTGGCGAAGAACTCCAGTGCCTCGGTGACCGTCATCTCCAGCACGGCGGCGACGTTCTTTCCCTTGAAGGTGATCTCCTGGGCCTCCCTGTTGTACCGCCGCCCCTTGCACACCTCGCAGGACACCGTGACGTCCGGCAGGAACTGCATCTCGATGTTGATGTACCCGTCCCCCGAACAGGCCTCGCACCGGCCGCCCTTGACGTTGAACGAGAAGCGGCCCGGCTTGTACCCGCGCATCCTTGCCTCTGGCACGGTGGCGAAGAGCTCTCGTATGGGGGTGAATGTCCCGGTGTAGGTCGCCGGATTGCTCCGGGGGGTCCGCCCGATAGGCGACTGGTCTATGTTGACCACCTTGTCGATGTGATCGATGTTCTCGATGCCGTCGCAGTCCCCCGGCCGGTCCTTGGCCCTGTAGAAGTGCTGGGCCAGCCTCTTGTACAGGATCTCGTAGACCAGCGTGCTCTTCCCCGACCCCGACACGCCGGTAATGCACACAAACTTGCCCAGGGGGACGCGAACGTCTATGTCCTTCAGGTTGTTCTCCCTGGCGCCCTTCACCGTGATGTCCAGGCCGTTTCCAGGACGCCTGACCTCGGGCAGGGGAATGCTCCGCCTGAACCCCAGGTACTGCCCGGTAATGGAGTCCGGGGTCTCGATGATGCTCTCCACGGCGCCCGTGGCCACCACATGGCCCCCGTGCTCGCCCGCTCCGGGGCCAAGGTCGATAATGTGGTCCGCCGCCCTCATGATCGCCTCGTCGTGCTCCACGATCAGGATCGTATTCCCCAGGTCTCTCAGCCGCCGCAAGGTCTCGATGAGCAGGGAGTCGTCCACGGGGTGCAGCCCCACAGAGGGCTCGTCGATCACGTAGAGGACGCCCATCAGGCCCGAGCCGATCTGTGTCGCGAGCCGTATGCGCTGGGCCTCGCCGCCGCTCAGGGTGGACGCGGTCCGCGCGAGGGTGAGGTAGTCCAGCCCGATGTTGACGAGGAAGCGCAGGCGAGCCTCGATCTCCTTTACTATCAGCCGGGCGACGGCCTGCTCCCGCCCCGTGAGCTCTTCGTCCTCCGAAGGCCGGTCGCCATCCACCGGCTGGGACACGTCACGGCCGACGCTGGACCCATTCGTGGGTGAGACCGGGGGATCGCCCCTGCCATCCGCGCCGTCGACGCCCGTGCCGCGGACCCACTCCAGCGCCTGCGCGATAGACTTGCCGGTGAACCCCATGATGTTCAGCCCGCGCACCGTTACCGCCAGCGCCTCGGGCTTCAGCCGTTGCCCGCCACATGCCTGGCACGGCCTCGACCTCATGTACCGCTCTATCTCCGCGCGGATGTAGTCCGACTCGGTATCCCGGTAGCGTCGCTCAAGGTTGTTGATAACCCCCTCGAAGGTCGTATCCCACTCAAAGGTGCGGCCCCGCCGAGTATGGTGCATCATCCTGATGGACTTGCTCTTGTTGCCGTACAGGAGTAGGTCCAGATGCTTCTTGCCAAGCCTCTTGACCGGCACTTTCGTGGAGAACTTGTACGCCCTGGCCAGCGACTCGAGCAGACTGGCGAACCACGGGCTGGACGAGCCCGCTCGCACCCACGGCTGGACCGCCCCCTCGGCCAGCGTCAGGTCCTTATTGGGAATCACCAGGTCCGGGTCCACCTCCAGCTTGTATCCCAGGCCGGTGCACGTGGAGCATGCCCCGTGAGGGTTGTTGAAGCTGAAGGTGCGCGGCTCCAGCTCGCCGAGGCTGATGTTGCAGTGGACGCATGCGAACTGCTCCGAGAACAGTATCTCTTCACCGTCCGCGACGGAGACGAGCGCGGTCCCGCCCGTCATCTTGAGAGCGCTCTCCACCGAGTCGGAGACGCGTCCCGGCTCCGCGCTGTCGCCGATGACCAGCCGGTCAACTACGACCTCAATGGTGTGCCACTTCTTCTTGTCCAGGTCGAAGCTCTCCGAAAGGTCGTGCACCTCCCCGTTGACCCGTACCCTGACGTACCCAGCCTTTCGCGCCTCCTCGAACACCTCCTTGTGCTCGCCCTTTCGGCGCCTCACCATGGGCGCCAGGATCTGGATACGGCTTTCACCGGGGAGCGTAAGCACCGCGTCCACTATCTGCTGCACCGTCTGCTTCTGGACGGGGCGGCCGCACCGGTGGCAGTGGGGCCGGCCAGCCCTTGCGAAGAGCAGGCGCAGGTAGTCGTAGATCTCCGTGACCGTGCCGACTGTCGAGCGCGGGTTGTGGGACACCCCCTTCTGATCGATGGAGATCGCCGGGGAGAGGCCCTCGATGTTGTCCACGTCGGGCTTGTCCATGCGGCCCAGGAACTGCCGCGCGTATGCCGACAGGGACTCGACGTAGCGGCGCTGTCCCTCGGCGTACACGGTGTCGAAGGCGAGAGAGCTCTTGCCGGAGCCCGACACGCCGGTGATGACCACCAGCTTGTTCCGCGGGATGGTGACGTTTACGTTCTTGAGGTTGTGTTCGCGGGCGCCCCGGACGACGATGTTTTCCGACTGCATACGCTCTCTCCGACGCGGTTTTGGCCCCCCAAAAGGCCAACCTTCATTCTATCACCCCGGCCCTTTTTATGGGAGGGTGCCATGTAGGGCGCTAGGGCCGTTTCATTTTCAATATCTCGCTCTGCTGACTCGTGGTTCGACGGGTTCACTACGAACGGAGATTCACCCACACGCTCGTCCTGCGCTTGTCGAACGACCCCTACAATGACTATGAATCCCCCTGGGAGGCCGCTGCATGGGCCGGCGGTACGCCGGCAGACATACCTGCGGGCATTGCACAAAATGTCAATGTGAGCCTGTCGGAGCCAGGAGAAGAATCTGGGGAGAATGGTCGCAGTCTTGCCTAACAGCGGGGATGAGCGTAACCTGTTTTCACATCCGGCACAACGTTCCGAAAGAGGAAGGAGCCATGAGCAAGTCGACCATGATAGCAGAGGGTGGTGGCAAAGGTGGGGACAAGGGCGGGGGAAAAGGGGGAGGAAGTCGCTCCAATCCCAACTGGCCGAGTAGGACCGGCAATCCTTCGGGACCCAGCAGGGGAAACAGCCCTCCGGCGAAGAAGTAATACGGACAGCAAATCGTTGGCGGCGAGCTGTCGCTACTAGGAGGCTGCTGAAAAACCGGCTGGACCATCCCCTTGACCTCCTTCCCGCAGGAAGGGCTTAGGAAACCGTATCTGAGGGACACCCCTTCAACACGTGTCAGTGAGAGGTGGCTTCGCCGGGGTTGAGGCCTGCGAGCAGGCGCCCATCACCAGCAGGCTCAACGCCACGATGGCGAGGGGACGCGGGTCTATCCACATGGGTGAAGTGTAGTGGCGTCAGGGTTAGCGCACAAGCTGGCCACGTTGTGGGCCGTTGTTACCCCGTGTTATACTACGCGGGCCGGTGGAGGCGCTTGGTCACCGCACCGGTTCGAGGAGGGGTGATTGGCATTTGTGACGCTCCGTGACGGGGAAGACGGTGAAGGGCTGCTCAGGCGTTTCCAGACCTCGATGCAGCGCTCCGGAATTCTCCGCGACTTGAGGAACCGGCGGTTTTTCCGCTCCAAGGGGGAGCAGACCCGCCTGGACAAGGCACGCAGCCTTCGCAGGCTGCGCCGCCGGCAGCGCCGCTAAGCGCCTTCCCCATGCTCCGCGCCGGCGGGCACGCCTTACGATGGTCATCGGCCAGGACCCAAGGGTTCCTATCCGCATTTTCGTGACCAGCCAGCCCGCGTTGTACGGCCTGACCTGCTCTCCACACCTAGCCGCTCCGGTGACCTGCGTCCCGACCACGCTCAAGACCCACGCCTTCCGCGCGGGCCGGGCGGAGGCGCGCTCAGACCCACAGTCCCCAATTCTGCTAAGATGTCAACCTGCCGCCTCTGCGTAGCCCGTGTATACGCTACGAGCCTGATTGATACCAGCGCCCGAGGCATCCGGGACGTTCTAACATGACTGCAGAGAGCACAGAGGAACTGAGTTCGTGAACCTCATCCCCCTGCACTCTGTTGTTAGTTTTGATAGGGGCTCTGGGGACGGACCGAGAGAACAAACGGCCTAACGCACGTGGGGGTCCGGCCGTTATAGGTTATGAGTCCGTCGCCATTTGACGGGCGATTAACACGTGCCCACACAGAGCAACCAGCCGGCCCGCCCGGACAGCCTGGGAGGCGGGCGGTACGGATGGCGGGACCGGCAAGGGAGGAATCACCAGTGGTCAGACGAACTTGGCTGCTGATTACGGTCTGCATGTTAACCCTGCTCGCTATCGGTGCGTGCGGCGATGTCAAGCCAGCCCGGGATGCCGCCCCTCTCGCCGTATCCACCGCCGCACCCGTGCCTCCCACGGGAGTCACCATCCCTCCTACCACGGCTCCCCCGACCACCCCCGCCGCAGCCCCTACCGCGGTTAGCGCACAGGTGGCGCCGCCAACGGCAACCCCAACAGAGCCTTCCGTGTTAGTTACAATGCCCGCCCCTGCGCCGGCGACTCCGACGCCCACCGCTCCAACTCCCCAGCCAACTCCTACCGCGGAGCCCGAACCGACCGCCTTGCCTGTCGAGGCGACTCCCACCCCGGAGCCAGAGGAGGCGGCCGCGGTCAACGGGGCCACTCCTCACGTCGACGAGGTCTCGCTCACCCAAAATGACGAGGTGCTCCCCACCGTCGAGGTCGTCAAGATACTCAGGCCGTCCGTGGTCCACATCGCGACCCAGAGTCAGGCCATGGGGCAGCTCAACCAGCCGGGGTACCTCCAGGGAGTGGGCACCGGAATCGTGCTGGACCTGGAGGGCCATATACTCACGAACAACCACGTCATCGCCGGTGCCGCGCGCATAATCGTCACGCTGAGCACCGACGCCAGCTATCCAGCGGTGGTAGTGGGCGGAGACGACCGCACAGGCACCGCGGTCATACAAATCGAGGCCGAGGGGCTGCAACCTGCGATGCTGGGCATCGCGGCCGAGCTTGAGGTGGGAGAGGACGTAATCGCCATCGGCCACGCGTTGGGGCTCCGTGGGGGGCCGACCGTCAGCAAAGGTGTCGTCAGCGCTCTGGGACGTTCGCTGGATACCGGCGCCCAGACCACCATCGTAGACCTGATTCAGACTGACGCGTCGATTAACCCGGGCAACAGCGGGGGACCGCTGGTGAACAGCAGGGCGCAGGTCGTCGGCATCAATACCGCCATTATAGTAGAGAGCCAGGGCATCGGCTTTGCGATCAACATAGACGACGCCAAGGTGGTGGCGGCCCAGCTCATCGAGAAAGGGTTCTTGGACAGAGGCTTTCTCGGGATCACACCGTTCAACCTGACCCCCGCCGTAATCAGTCAGCAGGACCTCCGTCTGCCCGAAGACGTGCTGGAGGGCATAATTGTCATCCGCGCGGTGCCCAGCTTTCCGGCAGCAGAAGCGGGACTGCAGGAGGGCGACGTCATCGTGCAGCTGGGCGACGAGCCCATCGCCAACACCGGCGAGATGTCCAAGTTCCTGCTGAACCACCCTCCCGGGGAGACCATCTCCGTCTCATACTTCAGAGGGCTAAACAGGATAACTGTCGAGCTCACCCTCGGAGAGAACCCCCTGAAATAGGGAGTCGAGGTTAACATCGCCTCCAGGATGGGGCGCATTGTACCTAACGGCGCATCACACCAGATGGTGCGTCGGGTTACGCCAGGGCATGCCTTCGGTCCTGCGCATGAACTCGGCGTGAAGGGCAGTGTTCGAGGCGATCAGGCCATCGCTATACAGGCCCGCGCGCCCTCCCGTCCGGTCGGTGATTATACCACCGGCCTCCTCCACCAGCAGCATCCCGGCCACCTGGTCCCACGGTTCGAGCTGGTGGTGGAAGTACAGGTCGGTACGCCCCGCCGCCGCGTACGATATCCCCAGGGCCGCTGACCCCATGATGCGGGCTGTCTGCATGTCCGGCCAGATCGAGCGGATCACGTCAAGACCGTTGATGGCGCCCTCGTTGTTGTAGCTCAGGTCCATGCCCACGATGCTGTCCTGTATGGCCGACTTCTCCGACACCCTGATGGGCTGCCCGTTCAAAAATGCTCCCACACCCCTCTCGGCATCAAACATCTCGTCCCGCGCCGGGTCGTAGTTGACGCCCACCAGCACCTCGCCGTTCAGTGCCAGACCCACGACCACCGAAAAATAGGGAATACCCGAGGCGTAGTTCCGGGTGCCGTCCAGGGGGTCCACAATCCACACGTAGCCGGCGTCGGCCTTCACACCCAGCGACTCCTCGGCCAGGATGCCCATGTCGGGGAACTCCCGGCGCAAGATCGCCAGTATCTCCCCTTCCACGAGGACGTCTACGTCGGTGACTATGTTCCCGCGGCCCTTGAAGGACACGCTCTTGACCCGGTCGATGTGCTCCATGAGCAACCGGCCGCCATGCTGTGCCGCAGCGCGCGCCACCGCCAGGGCCGAATCACCGCTGGTACTGGTGGGGATACCTCTCAAGAACTATTCCTCCCGGTCTGGCGGGCTCGCTCTGTCCGGCGGACATCCAGACATCGGCATGCCCCACCGATACATGAGTCCCCGCATACGAACACCGTCACCTACCAGTTGGTGTACGAGCCGTCCCTGCGCCGCAGTCGAGGGGCCTCCCAGAACCTGAACCGCTCCTCGGCGAAATCCTCGTTGAACTCAACCCCCAGGCCGGGGCCAGACGGCAGTGGATAGTGGTTGCCCTCAAGCTCGGGCAGTCCGGGAAACATGTCCTGGTCGTAGGGCTGCTCGATACTTCTGTCCTCCAGCCAGGCGTAGTTGGGGACGGCGGCTGCCAGGTGCAGGTTCGCGGCGGTGCTGATGGGGCCGAGCGGGTTGTGCGGCATCAGGTCGATGTAGTGGGCCTCGCACCAGCCAGCGACCTTCATAGCCTCGGTGAACCCGCCCACGTTGCAGACGTCGAGACGAGCGAAGTTGGTTATGCCTTGCTCCACGTAGGGCAAGAACGCCCACTTGCTGGGAAACTCTTCTCCGATGGCGAAGGGTACGTCGGTCATCGAGCGGAGCGCCTGGTAGGCCGCCGGGGTCTCGGCGCGTATGGGCTCCTCAAGAAAGTTCAGCGTCCCGCTGGGCATCATCTGGCAGAAGGCTGCCGCCTCCGCGACGCTCAGCCGGTGATGGTAGTCGATGCCCAGCACGGGCGCCAGCCCTACCGCCTCCCGCACCTTGACAAGCCACTCCGCGGTCAACGCAATCGACTCTCTTGGCTCGAACAGCTTCTCGGAGCGGCCCGTCGGCCCTCCGGTGTCAGGATGGTCCGGCACATAGCGAATGACGCTCCAGCCGTCGGCTATGAGGCGCTTGCTGTCTTCAATCGCCTCTGGTCCCATCCGGGCCGTCGACGTGATGAAACAGGGGATATAGTCCCTCTGAGCGCCGCCCAGGAGCTGGTAGACGGGCACTCCCAGGCCCTTGGCCACCACGTCGTGCAGGGCTATGTCTATCGCCGAAATCGCTCCGGTCAGAATGCGGCCGCCCTCAAAATACTGACTGCGGTACATCTCCTGCCACAAGGCGCCGATGCGCCTGGGGTCCTTCCCGACAAGGAACTCCCGGAAGTGTTTTACAGCTCCCTGGACCGCCAGCTCTCGCGACGAAACCCCTGACTCCCCCCAGCCGCGTAATCCGTCGTCCGTCTCCACCTTCACAACGAGTGCGTTCCTTATTCCGGCCCACACTGGGAAGGACTTAACGTCGGTGATCTTCATGGTCTCCCTCACAAAAGCGCAGCGCGCGTCCTCGACGCGTGCGAGTTTAGCAGCGGCTCGCGGCACAGTCAATCGAGGCTCCGGTGCCGCAACCCTGCCTGCGGCTGGGCGCGGGGGCACGGCGAACTCGCGTTATCGCACGCGTGGACTACCTCACCCCCCAACGGTTCAATCTGATCGCAGCTCCGGCACGCCCATCTCCGCGTGCGGAGAGCGGGCCAGGGGGTGAGGGTCTTCTCAAGGCCTCGATAACGCGCCCCCTGCCACGTCCCCAGAATTGCACCGAGCCAGGGGCTCGCAGTGACATCTCATATCCCCACCGCACCTGGTCGTTGCATCCACCGCGGCCGTTGCCCATACTATCGGTTTATGGCATCGAACCCGTCTATTTTCCTAGACGACGGTGGCGTCATGAACGACAACGCCCTGAGGGGGGCCCAGTGGCAGCGGCTCGTCGGCGAGTTCCTGGCGCCCAGGCTCGGCGGCGACCCGGAGGCAAGGGCCCAGGCCAACAAGGTGGTGGCCGAGCGGATGTGGCGTCGGTACCAGGAGGAAGTGTGGGGCGGCCAGGTCGACGACTACCTGTCCTACCGGGACCGGGCCCGCTTGGACTGGCTCCTGGACATGTGCCGGCACGTCGGGGTGCCGGCGCCCGACCGTACACGGTGCCTGGCGCTGGCCACAGAGAGCAAAGCGTATGTTACCAGGAGGGTCCATGCTTCCTACCCGGGAGCGATCGACGCTATCCGCAGGCTCCACGCCAAGGGGTACCGGCTTTACACGGCATCAGGCGAGGACTCCGATGACCTCGAGGGCTTCCTTGTGGGCATGAAGGTGCTCCGGCTCTTTGTGCGCCTCTACGGCCCAGACCTGATAAACACGGCGAAGGGGGGGCCCGTCTACTACACGCGGGTCTTCGACGACGCCGGGGTCGAGCCCGGCGACGCCCTGGTGGTCGACGATTCGCCGTTGGCCATCTCGTGGGCGGCCAAGGCGGGCGCGAGGGCGGTCCTGGTCTCGGATGCGCCACCGGACCCCCGGCCGAGCGATGCCCCCATCAGAAGCCTGGCGGAGCTGCCCGCCCTGCTGGAGCGGACATCGGCCTGACCGCTCGGGTTAGATCTGAGATGGGCGGACGACGATTTCTGGCAATTACCCGGCCTGCCCTGATTCCGATGGTCTTGTGACACGCTTAGATCGACTTTTCCAGGAGCAACGCGAGTAGAAAAAGGACAATCGTGTTAATATACATCCGGCACCTGCCGCGATGGAGGCCGGAACGGCTCCCGCCGCCCTCACCGGCTGCGACCAGCCGGGGACCCGCGGAGCGGCAGGCAGGCTTCCACCTCCACCGGTCGTCGCGGAGAGCCGGGCGTCAGGAGATTGTAATGGCGCCGTAGGGCTAGCGTCAGTCGATCAGACCACCGGCGCGGTACCATGGGCCGAGCGCCAGACTGAGATAGGCGCGCGACTTTCTTTGGTGTCGGCCTGGATGCCATGGCAGCACTCCGGTATTAGCATGGAGCGAGGGGCCTGCAGGCAATGAACGACAATTCCAGCACCCCGCAAAGCTCGGCGGCCCGATGGCTTGCCATATTCGGGGCGCTGATTACGGGCAGCGCCGGCATCGTCATGGCCGTCTACTCGGTAATAGTCGGCGAGGAGACGGCAGGGGGCGCTCTGCTGGCGGCATCGGCACTCGCCTTCGGACTCCTGGCCGCCAACGTAGACCGTGCACAGCGCAAGCGGGCGTTACCGGAGGACGCCTCCGCGCCGTGGAATGCAGGTGCTGATGGACATGATAGAGGAATGGCGGTGCAGCGCACCTCGAGCGCCGACGCCGAAAGGATGCCCGCGCCGCTACAAGCCTCGCTCGCAAATGGCGTTCACTCTGCTCGCCCTGGGCAGACCGCGGTAGCGCAGATCGAGGCTGACCCCATCACGGGACGTGAGCGGGAAGTCCTTTCCCTGGTGGCCGAGGGGAACTCGAACAAACAGATCAGCGCTCAACTGGGGATATCGGAGCGCACCGTGAAGAACCACCTCACGACCACAATGACCAAGCTCAGGGCCTCCGACCGCACCCACGCCGTCGCCACCGCCGTCCGGCTCGGATGGCTGGACATCTAGCTGACGGGCCGCCCGCCAGGGTGGTGAGCCATGGTTCGATGTCCGCCCTTCCGGCGGACCGCACGCACGTCCACCATCAAAGGGGCCGTGTCACCACAGGGTCATGGATTCCATTAACAGCCGCTAGAGGTCCTCTTCGGAGGCCGGGCGTGGTGACAGCTTGGTGACGCGATGCTGGGGCAGGGTTCCAGCTACCAGCTCGCCAACGTCCTCCGGCCCGTAGCCGACCGCGCTCAGCCCGTTGGGCATGTCGATCTCCCGCATCAGTCTCACGATAGAGTCGGCCAGGAGCTCCCCCGCGTCCTCGGGACTTGCACCCGAGACGTCGGCGCCCATCAGCCTGGCTGCGTGGAGATGGCGGTCAGGGTTCGTGGGAGCCGTGAAGCGGAATACGGCGGGCGCGTTGAGGGCGACGGAGTCACATCGGCAAGCGATTGTAACTCACCGCGAGGACCGCCAGCGGCGAAGGCGAAGCGGACGGCCCGAGAGCCGCAACGGACTCATGACGGGCTTGCGCCGCCAGACCGCTACCCCGGAGAGATTACTTCCCGCCCACCGTCAAGCAAGTAACGGTGCGCACGATCCCATCGACTGTGTGGATCTGGCTGGTGACCAGGTCTCCGACGGCGTTCAAGTCCGGCGCGCTCACCACCGCGATGATGTCGTAAGGGCCCGTCACCGGGTCCACGGTGTCCACACCTGCCATACTAGTTAGCTGGCTGGTCACATTCCTGGACTTGCCTACCGCCGTCTCGATCAAGATATAGGCCTTGGTCGCCATCGATCACCTCCAGCGTCGGTTGATGTGTACTGGTGTGGAGCGGATTCCGGCCATCTCAGGCCGCGTTTCCTGGAATCGGACACTCAAATTCTAAGCCTGTCTCGCAGGGGTGTCAATCGAGCCGTCCGCGACTCATCCTGGTCCGGTTATCGACCCAGGCCGGCCGGGGAGCCCGATCCAACGCTCCAGGGGGTCAGCCGGCGTCTGACCCTTGCTATGCCGGGACGCGACTCGTCAGGCGCCAGCAATTGGGGCCGGGGTGCGCTCAAGGTCCCCTGGCTCCACTCTCATTGACGGGGCACCGGTGCAGACCTATAATCGCCTCTGCTGCACCGGCGACCGAGCAGGACGCGCAGACCAAACGCGAGCTCGTAGGTGCGGCGGACCGCACGCGTCACCCAGAGCGGAGATGGGAGGCCGGAGATGGCTGGAAAAAGGGGTAGTAGTGATAGGCGGCGGGTTCGGCGGAGTGGCCGCCGCCCGCACGGCCCGCTCTCTGCTGGACCGTGACCACGACATCGCCCTGCTGGACCCGAATCGAAGGACGTACCTTTGCGGCGCGTTCCCGCTGCTGATCGTGGGCGAGCGAGAGGCGGCCAAGGTCAGCCGGTCCCTGGGATCGCTGGTTAACCGGGGCGTGCGGTATCTCCAGGCGGAGGTCCAGGCTATCGACGTCCAGTCCAGGACGGTGGCCACGGCCAACGGCAAGCTGGACTACGACTATCTGGTGCTGGCGCCGGGGGCGGCTTACGACTGGGACGCGGTACCCGGCGCCGTGGATGCGCCTACTCCTTCTATGACCTGGCGACCGCCAGACGCCTGCGCCGAAGGCTATCGACCTTTCGCAAGGGCCGCATCGTCATCGCGGTGTCCAGCCTCCCCTACAAGTGTCCCCCCGCCCCCTTCGAGGCGGCCTTCATTCTCGACTGGTCGTTCAAGCGACGCGGCGTGCGCAGGGACATCCAGATCGACGTCTTCACCCCGGAGCGGATGCCCCTGGCCGTGGCCGGCCCCGAGGCCGCCGCCCGTCTGGTGAGAGACCTGGAGCGGCACGGCGTCCAGGTCCACACCAACGCCGGTGTCTCCGAGGTCGCGCCCGACGGCCGGGCGGCGGCGTTCAGCGACGGCTCCTCGATGGACGCCGAGCTGGTGATCACCGTGCCGGCGCACCGCGTGCCGCCCCTCTTCGCCGGCTCAGGAATCGGGCAGGGCCCCGGCTGGATTGAGGCGTCACCGAAAACGCTGGAGACACGGCACCCCGGCGTCTATGCCGTCGGCGACGTGAACGCGGTCCCGATGGCCAACGGCCGCCCGCTGCCGAAGGCAGGGGTATTTGCGTCGTCGGAGGGCGAAACGGTGGGCCGCAACATCGCTGCCGCTATCAACGGCACTGCTCCGGTTGTCTTTCCCGGCGTTGGGCACTGCTTCATCGCCCACAGCAGCACTGAGGCGGGGTTGGTCCGGGGCGATTTTCTGGCCGATGGGGCGCTCGAAGCGCTGCTTGGCGCGACACCTTCACGACGCGATAGTCGCGCGAATGATACAAGCGAGCAGCTTGCCGGCGCGATAACCGCCCGGATGAGCCATGCTCGGTCGCTTTGGGACGAGGGCCTCCCATCTACCCCGTGACGCCCCCGTAGCTCATCGAGACACCTCACCCTTGACGCACGCGGTACACCTTCACGTGGTCGTTCTCATAGACCACGTCCATCTGGTCCTTGAGCTCGTTGTCGAACTTCTCCAGGCCGGCGCGTGGATAGTAGAGTGATTCAAGCTGGCCCACGTACACGTACTCGACCCCGTACCGCCGTAGGAGCGCGAGTGCCTCCGACGCATCGTCGGTGGTGTAGATCGTTCTGACGTCATCGGCCCGCTGACCGATCGCCCAACGGTAGCCCCAGCGTTGCTGCTCCTGGTGCCACTGCCAGCCCAGCACCACGGGCAGCCCGGTGTACACCGAAATCCGGCCGCCCCACCGGTAGATGGGGGTCCCACCCTCCAGGACCACCGGCGAGCCCCGGACGTTGTCCTGCAGCCATTTGATACCCTCGTAGTCCGCGTACAGCTCGATGTCGCCGTTCACGTCGCCATAGACCGCGTCGCGCATATACGCCATGCCGTCCAGCGTCATCGGCAGGACACGGTCGTTGAACCGGTCTCTGAGGCGGTCTTGTGTGCCCAGCGCTGGATAGACCGACGCGCTTACTATCAGCACGGCCAGCGCGCCCAACCACACCTTTTTGCCCCCCGCGAGCCTCATCAACGGCGTCCGCCTGCCGTGGGCAAGGCGCCACAAGATATACGCGGACGCCAGCGCGAGCATCACCCAAATCTGAAGGTAGAACTTGAATACGCTGTTCATGCGGTCGACGTCACCCTCGACCCGGAAGATGTCGAGCCCGATTGCGAGCGCCAGCGACACGGACACAATCACGGCGACGAAGGCCAGGTAAGGCGCATCTGCCCTTGCGGACCGCATGAACCGGACGGTAGCGATCAGCACCAGCGCCTCCAGGGCAAGCAGGAACGGGATGGTGCTTCCCGGCAAGCCGGAGACCGCGGTGACCACGACAAGGGCTGACAGGAGCGCCACCAGCGCCAGCGCCACTATACGCAGGCCGGCTATCCGCCTCAGGACGTGCCACCAACGGAGCAGCCGGTGCTTTGACTCCGAGGCGTAGAAAGACCCGATGATGAAGATGAACAGGCCGCTGATGGCCAGGAACTGCCACAGAACGGTCTGATTAGTGGTCCGGTCCAGGCTCGTAAAGAACGTCTCGTAGCTCAGGTGGAAGGGCAGGAACGCCAGGTACCCCACCAGAACCACCAGCGCCGACTTCGCCCCCGATTCAACGAGTACCGCCAGGCCGAGTCCGCCCCTCCTGAAATATTCGGCCAGGGTGATCGCAGATGCCGCCACGATCAGGTATGTCGGGTAGTCCCAGGTGTTTATGAGACGGATGGCTCCCACCACCACGCCCAGCGTGGCCAGCCGGCCGAGCTCGTCCAGGCCCCAGACGTGGCGTCCAGGCGAGTCCAGCTTCCCCCTGCGGACCCGCGCCGCGCCCAGCACCACAGCCAGCGCCAGCCCCAGCGCCAGCAGCGCAAAGGGGATCCCCATCAGATTGGGGTGCAGGTCCGCGAAGAGGAAGGTAAAGAACGGGAACTCGGTGATCTCGTGTCCCGGCGGGTCCGGCGGCATCATGCGGCTGCTGCGCCAGAAGTCGAACTCGCCGAATGGCCCGCTGCGGACCAACACCCGCCACAGCCCGTGTCCCACCTGGATGGCGCCGTCCAGGTTACCCACCACCGTTACGGACAGCGCTCCCCCGATTCCGGCGAGGACCGGCGACCAGGGAGCCCCCCGGCCGTCGCTCATTTCATCCCCTTTTGTCCCCTCCTCCTGGGCGGAGTCGAGGGACAGGCTGCGGCGTGTGCCCGCGGCCAGGTTGTAGACGACGGTGTAGGCGCCGCCTACCGCCATGGCGAAGAAGGTTGGCACCGCTAGGTTGAACGCCACCCGCGGATCGATGCCGGTGGCCTTTATCAGCGTCGCCACGAGGAACTGGCCCCAGTAGTAGTAGTTCAGGTAGCCACCGGAGAACCACGGGTCGTAGGGCGGCATGTAGCTGGACCGAAGCACGGCGTTCAGATAGGCCAGCTCCATGGGCTTTTCGCCGCCCCGGAAGGGGTGCCAGAGGTCCGGGTTAGCCATCCGAACAAGCACAAACGCCAGGAACGCAAGCACGAACAGGGCCTCTGCCACCAGAATGACCCGCCATCGCTCCCGCGCGAAGTCCACGATCTGCCGGCGCTGTCTGAACAGGACCACCGTCGACGCCGCCGAGAAGAGCAACATGGCGAGGCCGATGGAGCCCCGCGTGAAGGGTACCCAGCGCAAGCTGGCCAGCAGCCAGACTAGCAGGCCAACCGACAGGAGGCCCAGGGCCTTGGAAAAGAGGTACCCCCGGTCCGCCAGCGGTCTGAAGAGCACAAAGGTGAGGGGCAGCGCCAGGAGCGCCATGGCCTCCACCAGGATGAGCCACGCCAGCACGGGGTACCGGTTGGCCCAGCTGCCGGGTCGAATGATCTCGGTCCACGTGCCTCCCTGTCTCTGCGCCTCGGCGTCCTCGGGCGACAGCAGAAGGCCGACGGTGCGCGCTACCGGCGTGACCCGGCTGTCGAAGCCACCGGGCACGGCTTCCTCGAGGGTGCGCTTCATTGCGTCGGTGTCGCGTCGAGCGACGTTCCGAAATACGAGTCCCACGGGGTGGTCATACACCGAGTAGCTTTCGTCGGCGAAGCCGAGGTTGAGGGCCAGCCCCGACGGCGTGGTCGCGCTCGCCACCTCCGGTCCGCGGAGGTCGGGCCGGCCCAGGGTGTCGTGCACGAAGCTGACGCCGGCCAGCCTCGGATACGCGGTCTCGACGGCGTCGCTGACAAGCTCGTACCCCAGCCCGCCGGAGAACAGCAGGCGATAGTACGCGCTGGTGAAGGGGTACCGTTCCGGCAGGCGAGGGATGGTGCCGTAAAGACGGTTGCTGAAAAACACAACATAGTCGCCAGCCGACAGGTCCTCGGAGAGCTGTTCGAGCTTTTCCGTCGTGTCGTCTTCGTACAGGGGCAGCACGCGTATCTTATAGTCGCCAAGCCCGGGAATCCCCTCCTCCCAGTGCTCTCTAAGAATGACTGAGCCCCTGGGGACGTTCTCGTTTATCCACTGGGACGTCCGGAGCGCCGTGTGCTCATCACCATACACGGCCATGTACGAGAAGGCGTAGAACCCGGCGCCGCCGACCAGCAGCAGGATGCCGGCGGCGACCAGCGGGCGTAGCCGGCGCCACCGCGACTCCGCCCGGTCCCAGAGCGCTACCACCATCCTGGAGCCCATCAGCAGGAGAAGCGGCGTGATGGGGATGAGATACCGGATGAACTTTACCTCGAAGGCCCCCGTGATCAGAAAGTACGGGGTCACCCAGGACAGGAGGAGCACAGCTCCCCTTGAATCGGCCGATCGGAAGGGCAGCGTGGCAACCAGCGCCACGAAGGCGATGCCCGAGGCCACGAGGGTGACGACCAGGCTGGAGGAGGACAGGAGGAGGGCCATTGGGAGGCCCCAACCGACCGCGAGGTAGACCAGGCCACGCCTGGGTCGCATTCCCCTGAGGGAAGCGTACAGCAGCCCCGCCCAGGCCACGATCCCCAGCGGCCACCCCAGCCCCCACGTTGCAAGCTGGCGGATTTGGTACAGGTACGGCGTGGTATCGACGTACTGCCGGGTGTACGGATAGTCCCTGATCCGGCGCACCATCTCCGACTGCTCGCCGACCTGGTCCCTGAAACGGTCCCAGTCCAGGAACGTGTACGGCTGCGCCACAAAGACCACCAGCAGCGACGCCGCGGCTCCCGCGACCAGGCCCCCAAGCGCCCTCCGCCAACGGTCACCTGCGCCCAATCCCGGACCCCCGTCGCCGCCCAACACGTTGAACAAATACAGCAGGTGGGCCATGACGAAGGCGATATAGATGGGCGCCTGGCTTGCCTTGGTGGCCAAGCCGAGCCCGATGAAGGCCCCGGCCAGGAGCGAGTCCCGGAGCCTGCCCGCCCTGGCGACCCCGTAGAGGAAGTACAGCGCCGCCACGGTGCATAACGCCAGAATTGTGTCCACCGCGTAGAAGTGGCTTAGCTGAATGTGCAACACCGCCAGCGCCATCAGCGCCGACGCTAGCAGGGCCTCCCTGCGTCCGTATAGCCGGGCCCCTAGGAAGTAGAGCAGGGCGACCGCACCGACATCCGCCAGCGCGGAGATCGTCCTGCCGGCGATCCTCAGGTCGTGCAGCTCACCCCAGGGCCACACGGAGGACAGGCCCTGCACCCCTTTTAGCAGATACAGGGGAAAGCTGCCGTAGGGGAACCAGCGTGGGTTCCAACCGCTTACGTCCGCGTCCAGGAGCTCGCCGAGATTGTCCAGGGACGGGAAGGACAGCTCACCAATCTTCGCCAGAATCGCGCGCTCGTCCGGGTGGGGGGTGTAAGGGAAGCCCCTGTCCCAGTCGAGGCCGTAGAAGCGCAGGCCCAGCGCCAGAAGAAGGATGAGGCCCAGCGTCACGGCCACCAGTATGTTCCGGACCCAGGGTGCGCTGGCCGGCAGCCCTCCAACACCGCCGCGTGGCGACTTTTCAGTTACCTCCATATCCAGACCATTCTACCTTCCGGACGAGTGAGCGGGCAATTATAAGTAGTAGGGGCACGGGGCCGACGGCCAGGGCGTCGTCGCAAGAGAAAATACGTTGCCCACCGGGTTTTGGATGGAGGGCTACCTCACCCCGAGCGGTTGAATCTAATCGCAGCTCCGGTTCCCCCTCTCCGCGTGCTGTATAGACCGGGGACATAGCTTACACATGTTCGGGGACATGGTGGACACCATAATAGGCATGACTTCATTACAAGGAGGTGGTCATGCCATGAAAGGAGATGTCCGTTATGTCTCAGAGGAGAGAGTTCGTGGAGCTGGCGCAGGCTGAAGGCACCAACAAAAGGGGCCTTTGCCGTCGCTTCGGGATCAGCCCTACGACTGGATACAAGTGGCTTGGGCGTTTCCGTGAAGGGAGCGAGGCAGGCCTGGTCGAGCTGCCGCGGCGGCCTCACTACTCGCCTGCACGTACCCCATCGCAGGTTGAGCAGGCGGTGCTGTCTGCCCGTGCGGCCCATCCGGCCTGGGGAGCTCGTAAGCTGCGACGGTGGCTTTTGGACCGCAGGGATGTGTTTGAGGCGGACATGCCGGCCCCCAGTACTATCACGGCGATCTTGCGTCGTCATGGCCGCATTGACCCCGCCGAGGGGCCCAAGCACCGTTCCTGGCAGCGATTTGAACACCAGGCACCCAACGACCTGGGGCAGATGGACTTCAAAGGCCACTTCCCCCTTACCCGAGGACGCTGCCACCCTCTGACTGTTCTGGACGATCACTCTCGGTTTGCCTTGGGGCTGCAGGCCTGCGGTAACGAGCAGGGAGAGATGGTGCAACAGCGCCTGACGGCTATCTTCCGGCGCTACGGCCTGCCCAACACAATGTTGATGGACAATGGCTCCCCGTGGGGCCATGACCAAGACCACCCCTACACACCTTTTACAGTCTGGCTGCTGAGGTTGGGCATCGGAGTCAGTCATGGACGCCCTTATCACCCTCAGACACAGGGAAAAGATGAGCGCTTCCACCGAACCATGACCGTTGAAGTGCTGCAGGGGAGCAGCTTCACTGATCTGGCGCACTGCCAGAGAGCCTTCGACCTGTGGCGGGACATCTACAACTTGGAGCGGCCCCATGACGCCCTTGACCTTGCTACTCCGGCCACCAAGTACCAAGTGAGCCAAAGACTGTTTCCCGAGGTCCTTCCACCCTTGGAGTACGAACCAACCGACCTGGTACGCCGTGTTCACGACAAAGGTAGGCTCCAGTTGTTTGGCCGTATCTTCAAGGTACCTAAGGCCTTCAAGGGCATGCCAGTGGCTATTCGGCCGACAACTGACGATGGAGTCTGGAACGTCTTCTTCGCCACTCATCAAATCGCCCAGCTTGACCTCAGGCACGATGCCTAACATACTCAAATGTGTCCACCATGTCTCCGAACACCCGTCCACCATGTGTCCGGTCCATACAGCACGCGGAGAGGGGGCCAAGGGGGTGAGATCACTTCTTCGCTTGAGAGATTCGCTCAACAATCTTGCCCGGAGAGGCACTTACTTCCTCGTTGGTAAACCCGAATCCACCGAAGGACACCGATGGACGGCGTGAGGAAAGCGGAAGGGGGGTGAGGGAGCTACAGGGGAAATAGCCTGGGTTCCATTTGGGGTAGGGAGGTCGGCGGACGGTCTTCATCGCCGCACAGGGGCCCCTATGGCCGTCTGCGGGAGCTGCGATGCGCGGGATGGCGAGAGAATACGCAGCAGGGAACTCTCTCGGACCGGGCTGGCACGAGTCTGCGGGGATCTTCGGTTGTCCGGTGGGTGGGTCGGTCGCCGACGGTGCCGTCAGGCCGGGAGTGGAATGGCTCGCAGCCGGGCCAAGGCGCGGCTGAACTTCTCAGCCCAAGGCCAGCGATCCGGAAGATGCAGGGTCAACCGGCGTGCCGAGCGGGTGAGCCGTCCGGCCAGGGAGAAGAACCGCCGCCGGAGGGTCTTGGTGGTGGCTATCCGCTCTCCCAGACCGATCCGCGCCGTCCAGCGGGCCAGGTTGTGGGCCATCGTCTGGACGGCCAACCAGGCGCCGTTGGCGGCGAAGCGGCCCGAGGGGAGATGGTTCAGCCCGACGCCGTACTTGAGGTCGCGTATGGCATTCTCGATCTCGGCGTGGCGGCGATGGTCAGCCTCCAGTTCGAGCAACTCCCCGTCCCGGTCGGTGATGAAGCCATGATAGCTGTATTTGGCGAAGAGGGCCAGTTGGGAACCGGGCGTGGGCTTCACCCGCCGGACGATGAGCCGTACCGGCGCGGCGTCCGCCTCGGCCTGGAAGGGGGTGCAGGTGGTCTCGGCCACATCGGCGGCGCCGTCCATCCAGTAAGGAATCGGCGTCCAGGCATCTTCGGGTATCGCCTCGATGAGATTGTGCAGGCTTTTGTGCTGGCGGATGGTGATGGAGAAGCGGACATCCATCTTGCGGCAGACGGATACCACGCCATGAGTGTAGAACCCGCTGTCGGCCCGTAGCGTGAGTCGTCCGTTGGCCCCGGCGTAGCGCACCCGTCCCACCGTCTCCCGCAGGAAGTGGGCGGCGCCGCGGGCGGTGTTGGCCCGGCCCTCGCGCAGCCGGGACATCAGCACGTCTCCGGTGCCGGCGGCGATGGCCAGCAGCGGGTGGTAGCCCCGCTTGCCGGTATAGCCGTGGTGGCGGGCGCCCTCCTTGGCCAGTCCGTAGGTCTCGCAGATGGTGGAGTCCAGGTCAATGGTCAGGGGCCCGTCGCCGGGTCCCGCCCCGGCCTGCCAAGCCCGGGCCAGCAACTCGCGGCTCACCCGGTCGAGTTGACGGACGTGGCCCCACCGGAAGCTGCGCAGGAAGGTGCCCAGGGTGGATGGCGCCTTGACCGTGCCGCCCAGGGTGCAGGCCGTCCCCCCGGTGCGCAACACATCGGCGTCGTCAATGCAGTCGCCCCCAGCCAGCGCAGACGCCACCAGCGTCATCATCTTGTCGCTCGTGTTCGCCCGCCCCGGGGCATCGCCCAGGTCGAGGCGCTGCCGGACGAGTTCGGGCAGGCCGAGGTGCCGCGCCAGGGTGGCCGGAAGGAGCAGCCCGGCATTGGCCACCAAGCGGCGGTCGTCGAAGGTGATTTGGATCCGGTCGGGGTGGTTGCGTGGCAGCATCTACTGGGTGCTCCTTTTCCGGGGCCGTTTTTTTGCTACAAAACCATTATCCCAGAAGCACAGGAGCACCTTCTTGCCGCCTCAGGACGCTAACCCGACGCCCTCCTTCGGTGGATTCGGGGTAAACCTAAGCACCCTCAGGCCCTGGGTCTCAAGAAACCGCTGCCGGGTCCCGTCTTCCTCTGGCGTATATTGATGGATGGGGCCGTCCACCTCTACGACCAAGCCTGCCTCGGCGCAATAGAAGTCGACTATGAATCGTCCTATAGGGTGCTGACGTCTGAACTTGAGTCCATTTTCTTGGCGGTTCCGAAGTCGCTGCCAGAGCAGTCGCTCAGCAGCCGTCGGCTTATGTCGCGCTTCACGGGCAACAGGCTTCAACCTATCCCAGAGAGCAGGGTCTGTCCTCCAGCCTTTTTCTCGTTTGGAACTGTCTGATTCGCTGGCGATTCTCGGCAGCTCAGCTATCTACCTCACCCCAAGCGGTTGGATCAAATCGCAGCTCCGGTTCCCCCTCTCCGCGTGCGTGTATAGACCGGGGACATAGCTTACACATGTTCGGGGACATGGTGGACACCATAATAGGCATGACTTCATTACAAGGAGGTGGTCATGCCATGGAAGGAGATGTCCGTTATGTCTCAGAGGAGAGAGTTCGTGGAGCTGGCGCAGGCTGAAGGCACCAACAAAAGGGGCCTTTGCCGTCGCTTCGGGATCAGCCCTACGACTGGATACAAGTGGCTTGGGCGTTTCCGTGAAGGGAGCGAGGCAGGCCTGGTCGAGCTGCCGCGGCGGCCTCACTACTCGCCTGCACGTACCCCATCGCAGGTTGAGCAGGCGGTGCTGTCTGCCCGTGCGGCCCATCCGGCCTGGGGAGCTCGTAAGCTGCGACGGTGGCTTTTGGACCGCAGGGATGTGTTTGAGGCGACATGCCGGCCCCCAGTACTATCACGGCGATCTTGCGTCGTCATGGCCGCATTGACCCCGCCGAGGGGCCCAAGCACCGTTCCTGGCAGCGATTTGAACACCAGGCACCCAACGACCTGGACAGATGGACTTCAAAGGCCACTTCCCCCTTACCCGAGGACGCTGCCACCCTCTGACTGTTCTGGACGATCACTCTCGGTTTGCCTTGGGGCTGCAGGCCTGCGGTAACGAGCAGGGAGAGATGGTGCAACAGCGCCTGACGGCTATCTTCCGGCGCTACGGCCTGCCCAACACAATGTTGATGGACAATGGCTCCCCGTGGGGCCATGACCAAGACCACCCCTACACACCTTTTACAGTCTGGCTGCTGAGGTTGGGCATCGGAGTCAGTCATGGACGCCCTTATCACCCTCAGACACAGGGAAAAGATGAGCGCTTCCACCGAACCATGACCGTTGAAGTGCTGCAGGGGAGCAGCTTCACTGATCTGGCGCACTGCCAGAGAGCCTTCGACCTGTGGCGGGACATCTACAACTTGGAGCGGCCCCATGACGCCCTTGACCTTGCTACTCCGGCCACCAAGTACCAAGTGAGCCAAAGACTGTTTCCCGAGGTCCTTCCACCCTTGGAGTACGAACCAACCGACCTGGTACGCCGTGTTCACGACAAAGGTAGGCTCCAGTTGTTTGGCCGTATCTTCAAGGTACCTAAGGCCTTCAAGGGCATGCCAGTGGCTATTCGGCCGACAACTGACGATGGAGTCTGGAACGTCTTCTTCGCCACTCATCAAATCGCCCAGCTTGACCTCAGGCACGATGCCTAACATACTCAAATGTGTCCACCATGTCTCCGAACACCCGTCCACCATGTGTCCGGTCCATACAGTGCGGAGAGGGGGCCAGGGGGTGAGGTCTCCACAGCGCCTCGATCAAGCGCCCCCGGCTACGACTGGAGGATTGCACCAAGCGGAGAGGGGGCCAAGGGGCTGAAGTCCCTTCTTTGCTCTAGCCGCGGACGAACTGTTGGGCCTGGTCGACGATGTCCAAACCCACCACCTCGCTCCAGGCGGCGAGAAGCTGCTGCGTGATAGGGCCCGGCTTTCCGTCCCCTATTTGGCGCCGGTCCACCTGGGTCACCGGTAGAACGCAGTAGCTGGTGCTCGCGAAGAACGACTCGTCTGCCGTGTAGAGATCGTAGGGCTGTAGGTCTTCCTCCACCAGCGGGACGTCAAGCTGCTTCGCCAGGTCGAAGACCATCCCTCGTGAGACGCCCTGGAGAAGTGCGCGGTCCGAGGCGGTGCGAATGACGCCGTTGGTAACCAGGAATACGTTGTATCCGGAGCCCTCGGTCAGGTTGCCGTCCGCGTCCCGGAGTATCGGCCACGCGCCCGGGTCCACGTCGTTGGCCTCCAGCTCGGCCAGGTTGAAGTTCATGCGGCTGTAGTGCTTGACCTTCGGGTCAAGGGCCTCCGGCGAGTAGCTCTGCGTCCGCGTGATGGCGCCGTGCATCCCCTCCGTGTATGCGCTGGCGTACCATTCGAAGGGGATGGGGCCCACCTTGACGCATACCGTGGACGGCCCGGAGCTCCACGCCCGGCGGCCTTCGCCGCGGGTCACGAACTGCGAGATGGTGTAGTCGCCCACATCGGCACGCAGGTGCTCGTTCCGCTGGATAACCTCCTCGCTGATGCCCAGCATCTCCTCGGCCGACAGCCCCGGGTCGATGCGTGTGTACTTGAGTGACCGGTACAGCCTGTCGATGTGCTCCTTCATCCTGAAGCTCTTGCCGTCGAAGGTCCTCTCCACATCGAACACGACGTCACCGACCATAAAGCCGCGGTCCACTGGGCTAATGCTGATCTCGTTGTTTGTCATCCAGTCGCCCTTGAAATACGCTGTGTAATCCGCCATTCTCCCCTCCTCGATGGTGTTACCGGGCGTCCGAATTGTAACCTATCTGCCGGATGCAATGGTAGAACGGCGTGATGTCCTCCGCCAGCTACAAGCTCTTCTTAGTGGACCTCGACGGCACCCTCATCGGCAGCGACAGCAAGATCTCACCCAGGGTGTCACGGGCCGTTGCCAGGGTGAGAGGTATTCTTCATGTGGCCATCGCCACGGGCAGGGAGAGGGCCGACGTGATCCGCTTCGCCCGCGAGCTGGGCCTGAGCACGCCTCAGCTCTCGGACGGCGGCGCCATGATCCTCGACCCCCTGGTAGGCACCGCCATCTGGAGCTCACCCCTTGGGCCGGCTCGTGCCAGAGAGATCATCGATCGCCTCGGCGGTCTGGAGGTCCCATTCATCGCCACCCATCCGCAAGGCACCTTTACCAGTATCGCCGAGATCACCCACTGGGACGTCATCCGGATATCCGCCCTGGACCTGGACCAGCGAATGGCCGACCAGCTGATCGCGGACTACGAAGGCGAGCCGGGTGTCGATGCCGTCAAGGCGTACCTGCCCTACAACGGCCTGTGGGCGGTGGACTTCACCCGCTCAGGCGTGAACAAGGCCGCCGCGGCCCGTACGCTGGCCGAGATGATGGGAGTCGAAACCTCCCAATTGATCGCCGCGGGCGACAGCTACAACGACCTCCCTCTGCTCCAGGCGTGCGGGCTACGCATCGCCATGGCCGACGCCCCGGACGAACTCAAGGCCATCGCCGACTTCATTGCGCCCACTGCCGATGAGGATGGCCTTGCCATCGCCATCGAGGAGTTCGTGCTGCCCAGGCTGGAAAAAGGGGGTTAGCCATGTCCACTCATGGACCCCTTCTTCCCCACACCGGGGTTATATTACCGTCCTCGTCGGCCTCTAAGAGCGCGACGAAGTCGTAGCCACGCCTCCGGATCTCGTCGCTACCGCCCTGATGCCTGTCGAGGATGCACATGACCTTGACCACACGGCAGCCCGCCTCCTCCACCGCGGCGATTGCGTGCAGAAGGTTGCCGCCCGTGCTGCACGAGTCGTCCACGACGGCCACGGCTACGCCCGGCTGAAGGTTCCCTTCGATCATGCGACCGGCGCCATGGCGCTTGGGCTCCATACGGACGATCAGTCCCGATACAGGGGTACCCCGCTTGAAGCTCATCACCGCTACCGAGGACACAATGGGATCGGCCCCGACAGTCGGCCCGGCTATGGCCTCGGCGCGGCACTCAGCAAGAATGGGCAGGAACGCTCTGGCCACGAGGTATGCCCCCTCGGGGTCCAGGGTGACGAGACGGCCGTCAAAGTAGTAGGAGCTGGTGCCACCCGACGAGAGCTTGAACTCGCCGAAGTGTAGAGCCCCGTTACGCTTGGCCAGCTCCAGGATGGCCCCGGCAGCTTCCCCAGGGCCAGGATGTGCCTCGTCCCCCGCCCTGCCAGGGCCGCCGCCTCCAGAGGCCGCGCCATACAGCCCGCGCTCATAGATATAGGCCTCGACGGGCGCGGGCACCCGGTGCTTGATTGATAGCCCTTCGGCGACGCGACGTCTGATCTCCGTTCCGCTTATGCCGATCAGGGGCTCGTCTATTACCAAGACCTGGTCCGAAGCCCCAGGCCTGACCGACTCCACTGCTGCCCTGTCGAGGTCCTGGAACCCGGGCCTGGCCACTGCCACGAGGGTCCCCAGCTCCAGCAAGCGTTGCGGCCTCCACCACCGGCCGAGCTCAGCCAGCGCGTCCAGCCCCACGATGACGTAAAGCTCCGGCCCATCGCCCCGGCCGGCTACCATCTCCTCAAGGGTGTCGACAGTGTAGGATGGTCCGGGGCGACGCACCTCCGTGTCGGAGAGCCGAAAGTAGGGGTTCGGGGCCACAGCCAGCTCAAGCATGGCCAGCCGGTGACCGGCGTCGGTTATCTCCAGGCCGGACTTTAGCCAGGGCTGTCCCGCCGGCACAAACACGACCTCATCGAGCCCAAGGCGTTGCCTCGCCTCCTCGGCCACAATCAGGTGGCCCATGTGCACCGGATCGAAGGTGCCTCCGAAGATGCCCAGCTTCACGCTACTGCCACTCCCATTCAAGGTTCGCCACCCGGAACACCTCACCCGGCGCGATGCCAGCCTTCTCCAACGCTGCGATCACGCCCAGGCGGCGGAGCTGCGCATACATTTGCAATTTGGCCTCCCAGTCTCGCCCGTCAACCATGGCGGCCAGCCGGGTGGCCGCCCGCAACGACACAACGTATTTGCGCCCCTGTTTGCGCACGACCTCGGGCTTCCCTACACCCCCGGGCCTCAGCACGGGAACGGCCTCCTCACCCTCAGAGATCACCTCGGTCCCGCGAATACTATCCAGGGCCAGCTTAATGCCGTCAAGCAGTTGATCCAACCCCATTCTCCCAGCCGCAGAGATACAGTAAACCGCGTCCGCTTGGGAGCTCAAGTCCTCTCTGAGCTTCTCATAGCGTTCATCGACGCTAGGGATGTCTACCTTGTTCACAACGATGACCTCAGGCTTGCTCACCAGCCGCTCATCGAAGAGAGTCAGCTCGGTCCTCACCTGCCGGTACTGGTCCACAGGGTCTTCAATACTCCCATCAACCAGATGGACAAGCACCCGGGTCCTTTCGACATGCCGCAGGAAGTCCTGGCCAAGCCCGACCCCCTTGTGCGCCCCCTCGATTAGCCCCGGTATGTCTACCATTACAAAGCTCGCGCCTCTGTGCTCCACAACACCCAGCACCGGCTCGATTGTAGTGAACGGATACTCTGCTATCTTTGGCCTTGCCGCGCTCACTGCTGCCAAGAGGCTGGACTTTCCGACATTAGGCGCCCCTATGATGCCCACATCGGCAAGCAGCTTTAGCTCCAGCATTAGCTTTAGCTCCTCTCCCGGGTCTCCCACCTCCGCCAGCCGAGGAAACTGGTTGGTCGAAGATGTAAAGCGGGAGTTCCCCCTTCCCCCCCTCCCTCCTCTCGCCACCACCAGCCACTCCCCGGAGGCCCTCAGATCCGCCACTTGCCAGGGCTCGCCATTACCCCCCCAAAGTTCAGTCCCTTCCGGCACCACTATCTCCACGTCCGCACCCTTCTTGCCATGCCTTTGCTGGCCTGCTCCCCGGCCTCCATCCCCTGCCTTAAACTCCAGCCGGTAGCGGAAATCCAACAGTGTGCTCACGTTTCTGTCGCATCTCACGATCACTGATCCGCCATCGCCACCATCGCCACCATCAGGGCCACCAAACGGAACGAACTTTTCCCGCCGTCCGCTTACGGCACCATTCCCACCCTTTCCACCAGTGACTTTAAGGATAGCTTGGTCAATCATTTACATAAGTATAACAATAGTAACCAGTAATGCTGTGATATTTGTGGTTGGAGGCTGTCGACCCGAGTATGGGCTGGGGCGGTAGCCTTATGGCCTGGGGTGATGTGGGGACTGGCTGTGCCACTGCTGTGGATACGGTGTGGATGGCGCGGAAAGAGCCCCGACTTATCCACAGTATGTGGGGGGTTATCCACAAGCTGGAGGGGTCCGATGGATCCAGGTCGGGGGCGTTAGGGTGAGGACAGTGTCTCGCGGATGTTGGCCAGGTCGCTGCGGAGGTGGGTGTCTGCGCCTATCCGGCCCGATATGCGGCGGCAGGCGTGTAGCACAGTCGAGTGGTCTCTGCCTCCCAGGAGGCGCCCGATGCTGGCTAGGGGGAGGTTGGACTCTTCCCGGAGCAGGTACATGGCGACCTGCCGTGCCAGTGCGGTGTGCTTGTCCCGGAGGCGTCCCAGGATGGTCTCCTTGTCAACCGAATAGTAAGCGCACACGGTTTCGAGCACCACCGTGTCCGACAGACGGCGTCGGCTGGCTGGTCTGAGGATGTCCGCGACGGCCCCCTTGACGAGATCGAGGGTGATTGTCCTAGCCGTTATCTGTGCGTAGGCGGCGAGGCGGTTCAGGCAACCTTCAAGCTCCCTTATGTTGGAGTGGATGCGCCCCGCGAGAAAATCGAGCACATCGTTCGGCAATGACTGGCCCGTCTCCTCGGCCTTGGCGGCCAAAATGGCTAATTTGGTCTCCAGATCCGGGGCCTGGATATCGACCACCAGCCCGCCTGCGAGCCGCGACTGTATCCGGTCTTCCAGGAGCGTGAGGTCCGTCGCAGGGCGGTCGCTGGTAATGACGATCTGCCGGCCGGCCATGTGGAGCGCATTGAACGTGTGGAAAAACCCCTCCTGGGTCTGCTCCTTGCCGATGATGAACTGGATGTCATCCAGCAGCAGCACGTCTGCGCTGCGGTAACGGTTGCGGAACCCCTCGGTCTTGCCCTCGCGAATGGCCTTTATGAACTCGTTCGTAAACTCCTCGGTCGTAGCGTAGATGAGCGACAGGCCTCGTGATAGGACCAGGTGGCCGATGGCGTGGAGAAGGTGGGTCTTGCCGAGGCCGACGCCCGAATAGATGAAGAGGGGGTTGTAGGTGAAACCCGGCCTTTCGGCGACGGCCAGAGCCGCGGCCTGGGCGAGCTCGTTGGAGTTGCCGACGACGAAGTGCCCAAAAGTGTACCGGGCGTTTAGGCCTGCCGCCGCCGGTCGCCGGCCAGCATGGCCGTTTGCCCTGGCCGGGACAGCGTGGTCGATCGCTTGGGCGTCTTCCTGGGTATCACGGCGTACACGTTGGGGGCCGGTGCCCGCTTCCGTCTGCCCGACGGCCAAGGAGCCCTCCGCCACGGTCTGGAAACGGACCTCCACGCCGCCATCTACCACCTTGGCCATGGCCTTAGAGATCACCGAGTACATCCGCTGCTCGAGCATCTCGGCCACAAAGGTGTTGGGCGTCAAGACCACGAACTCACCGTCACCGTGGGACAGACCGACTGTGTCTTTGAGCCACGTCTTGTAGCTTGGACGGCTTACCTGGAGCTGCAGCTCGCCAAGGACTGCTTCCCATAACTGCCTGGGTTTTTGGGCGCTCGTCGTCAACAGCCTGTTACCCGCCTTAGATGCCACCAGGCCGGTATCATAGCCGTGGACGGCCAGCCGGATGGTGCTAGAATTGAGGGGTCGTCAGAGATTTTAGCACGGCCCATTTCTGAAAGAGCAAGCCTTGAGCATACGGATTTGTGCGCAATTTCCCACGAAATCCTATCTTGCCGTCCGGCCCGCCATGAAGCCGCTAAAGAGACGCAACGGCTACGCTTCGCCCCGCAGCCGTGTTCCACGAATTGGGGGGTCTGGGGGGGTGAGACGGTCGCCGCGCGCGGCCTTAACTAGGGGCGCATTGGTCACAGGGGACGGGTGATTGGCCATCACCGCCGGCCGGAGCTGGGCGCAGTTGGGTGAAGTATAAGACCGATCGTCTAGCGTGTTCCGCCAACACACCATGTCAATTTTGAGAATAGTATGCTGTGATGTATCATCTTTGTCCCGGCAAAGCTGGCGCCGCGAGCAGGGGCATTACAGCCGGCCTTGCGAGGGGTTACGCGGGTTCCAGGTACGTCCAGAGTGCGTCGAACCGCGCTCCCACGATGGGGTCGCTGCGCAGGATGGAGTTGACGTCGCGCCCGCTTGCCCGGTCCGACATGAAATCGGGGGCGAACGCCAGGCCGATTCTCAGGTCATCACGGCTGATCCCGATCTCCTCTGGGCGCCACCGCACCCTGCACGCGTCCAGCCAGTCAATCAGCGCCTCCGGGCTCTCCCCGCAGTGCCAGGCGATGACCACCGCCGCCATCGCTACCGCCTCCCCGTGCACCCATCCTTTGTCGTTCACCTCCTCTAGCCCCATCCAGAAGGTGTGGTCGCCGCTCGGCGCGGCCGGGTGCTTGACCGACCTTTTGTCGCGCTCCTGTACCGCGGTCATGATGAATGAGATGCTCTCCGCGGTCAGCTCGCCATCCTTCGCCAGCGTCCGCGGAAAGCCGGCCACGATATCCCGGTGGTGCTGGACGGCGACGGCGACCGCGTCTTCGTCGAAGGGCTGGCCGACTCCGAGCCGGGAGTTGCGTCTCCACTCGGCCAGGCCCGCGTAGCCGCACAGCACGTCGCCCAGGCCGGCCGTGTTGAGGTAAAAGGGGGCGTTTAACACCACGTCGTAGTCGACGAGTATGTCCTGGAAGTCGATCCACGGCCAGCCGGCCGGGTCGCCGGCCGGCTTCCGTCCCAGCCATCTGGCGAAAAAGCCGTGGATAATAGCGCCGGTGGACACGATCGTGGGGACCAGGACCAGGGGCGTCTGGAGCTTCAGGGCCACGTATTTGGAGGCGTCCAGCGCGGTGCCGCCGCCGAGCCCGACGACGAGCTCGGCATCGCCGGGCAGGCCGTCGGTTATCTCCTGGAGGTGAGTCCAGTCCAGCCAGCGGGCGTAGCCGACCCCCGCCGGCTGCCGGGCGAGATGGGGCCGTGCCGCCTCGTAGGCGCTGGGCGTCGTTACAACCGAGTACCGAGGCCAGCGTGAGCTCTCGTGAATCAGCAGGCCGTGCCCGTACTTGATGGCGTAGTCAGACGCCGGTTTTGCCTGTGTCCCGTCACTCCAACCGACCACGGGGTGTGTTCACTGTGCGTCCTCCTTACGAGGGTGTGTGAGAAGTATGTGGAGCTGTGGTTCGACAGGCTCACCACGAACGGAAAACTCCGTTCGTCCTGAGCTATCTGCACGGCGCCGCCGGTGGCGAGTGTAGCAGGACAGTTTCCATGGGGTCAATCATCGAGCGCTCTGTCGCGTTACGCGCTACCTCGTTGCTCTAGGGGGGCCTGGGGATGGTATCCTTGGTGGCAAAGGGAGTTAGCACGTCGGGGAGCATGGAATGACTGAACGGGGATTATCTAGTTGACACGGGGCCATATCTGTGATACACTTCTCCCATGAAGACGCAGGCTTCCCTTTATCATCCTTCTCATGGGCGATTTTGTAAGCCTCGTCCCGCACCTTTTTGGGGAACATTTTCTTCATCGCTTCGTCTTTGGTTAGCTCGCGGGCCTGTTTCTTCCGTCTAGGCATAGGAGACCTCCAATGGCACGGCCAAAGCAAAAGGCCCAGACAAAACACAAGATGAATCTGGTGCGGTTGATCGAGCAATTCGATACGGACGACAAGTGCCGAGAGTACCTTGAACAACTCCGCTGGCCGGATGGCGTCGCCTGCCTCCGCTGTGGCAGCCTAAAGTGCTACTACACATCGACCCGCCAGACCTGGGAATGTGATTCATGCGGCTACCACTTCTCTGTCACCGCTGGCACTATGCTCCACGACACCCATCTGCCGCTCCGAAAGTGGATGCTGGCGGTATACCTCATGGTCGAATCCAGGAAGGGCATTTCGGCCCTCCAATTGAAGCGCAGTCTTGACGTTGCCTATCAGACGGCTTGGTATCTGGCCCACCGGATACGGGCCGCCATTGAAGATGCCTACCCCATGCCACTCAAAGGCATTATCGAAATCGACGAAACCTTCGTGGGCGGCGAAGTCAGAGGCAAAGGGCGGGGGTACAAGGGCAATAAGGCTGTTGTGGTCGGTGCGGTCCAACGAGGCGGCAAGATTGCCCTCCAAGTCGTTCATGCGCGGGACAGAGAAACCCTTCACGGCTTCATCCGAGAAAAGACAGCCGACGAAACCGAAGCCTACTACACCGACGATTGGGCTCCCTATCAGGGCATCGCCGACAAGAACACCCGCCACGAGACGGTCAACCATAGCATTGAGGAATGGGTACGCGGTGACGTTCACACCAACTCCATAGAGGGGGTATGGAGCCTCTTGAAGCGTTCCATCATCGGCGCGTATCATAAAGTCTCCGTGAAGCATCTGGACGCCTATCTGGACGAGCTAGAGTGGCGTTACAACAATCGCAACAACCCTTGGCTGTTTCGGGACACATTGCTCCGGCTACTAACCTCGGATAACCTTCCATATGAACGCCTCGTGTCTACGGAACAGTAATCTCCCAATCTTCTTCTGACGGCTCAGACTCCCCATCTATAACGGCTACCACTCGAACGCGATGCGCCCCAGCCCTGACGGACTGGTCGATTCTGAAATTCACCCCACGGCGCTCAGTATGGACGATCCTCTCCGATTCCCAATCAAGTGCCGGGATGCGAGTGCCTTGGATATGTAGTTCAATATCCTCAACCGTGCCGGACGGAATGACGGTCAGCCCTAATGGGACTTGATACAGCAGTCTTCCTTCTGCCTTTGAATTACGGGCGGTCGGCTCGTCGTCAACAATTCGCATGCCGCTTCCGCGCCTTTCCCAAAACCCCAACCGCCCACCAATACCATCATCTGCAACTTGAACCACGACTAGGCGGTTGGCAGCCAATGGCTCCTTCGATTGAGTCACGGTTGTTGGTGGACTCACCATTATCGGCTCTCGCCTTGAACCTACCCATAGCACCACCAAGCCGATCAGATATAGAGGCACGACCGCCACGAGGGGGAACAAAAAAGGCGTACCTATGAAGTCCCCTAACTCCCGCATTATCTTTGGGGCTTCCTCGTCGATACGGGAGTTAGCCCACGTTTCCCAACGATCCTGTGCCAAACTGACAACCAAAAAGATGACTGCGGCGACCAAAACCCAGAAAAGGGCCGCGACGCGCCTGCCCGATTTCCAAGCCGCGTGGCGCTTGCGGCGCAGGGAGTCCATACCGGCCATTCTACCACACCACACCGGGCCACTACCCGTGTCAAGTGGATAATCCCGGACTGAACAAGGGGTACGGGTTGAAGTGCCCGACGAAAAGATAGCTGGATTTTGCCGCGACTGGGGCGTAAGCGAGATGTCGCTGTTTGGCTCCGCGCTGCGAGACGACTTTGGGCCACAGAGCGATATTGATGTGCTTCTAACGTTCGTTCCTGAAGTGAGACACACTCTGTTTGATCTCGTCCGCATGGGTGAGGAACTCACACGGATCTTCGAACGCCGGGTCGATGTGGTCAGTCGGCGGGGTGTCGAAGCGAGCCGAAATCCCATTCGCCGGAAGGCTATTCTGGATTCGGCCAGGGTCATATATGAATCGAGATGAGGGACAACTGTGGGATGTGCTGGAGGAGCGACTTCCCATTACAGACTAAGCGGCAAAGCGTCGCAGAATGCGTCTGGATGTTATCCAGCATGTGATTGTTGTCTCTGGGGTCGCCTCACTCCGGAGGGCAACGAATCGCCCTCCAATGGCTGGCATCAAACCGTTTGAGCCGGGCTGGCCCCGATGGGCCCGGTGGGGGAGTGCAGCAACCCGTGAGAGGCAGACGCGCATCTGTAGAGCGGAGCCGGGGCGCCGGCACGAGGGGCTGGCGCACATCGCTGGCCGTGGCGGCAGCGGTAGTGGGCGTGAGCATCCTCTTCAGCGCTGCGGTGAACCCGCTGTTCGGGCGAGCGGTACACTGGGACTGGATGGCCGGCCTGGCCCCCACGCTGTTCGTTGTGCTGACGGTGGCGTTGCGCCGCCGTTGGATATAGGGCCGCGCTCCGCCGGCGCCTCGTCCTGGTGGCCCCTCAACCGCGAGGACGCCCCGCCACCTCAGGAGGGGTCGCAGCCACCTTTGGCGGCGGACGCCTGGTGTCGCCCCAAAAGACGAGTGTCGCAACGCCTCAGTGCTTCCTTGTCGTCAGGCCAGGTCAACAGCTCCAGCGCTGCCTCGAGGCCACACCACTTCATGGCGTCGTGCTCCCACGACAGCGTCGGCTCTCCGCTCTCGACGCGCGCCAGGAAGACGTGTTCTTGGATCTCGTTCACGCCAAGGTCGAAGGTATATGAGTAGTCGATCTGTTCCAACGTGACGGAAGCGAAACCCGTTTCCTCGAGGACCTCTCGCCTGGCCGCCAGCTCGATTTCCTCGCCCTCCTCGACCCATCCCGTTACGCCCTGCCAGAGGCTGCCTAGCTTCGGCACACGATGCAAGAGCAGATACTCCCAGCCGCCACTCGCCGGCCTGGAGACATATACGAGAACTGCGACCCGCTGTCTCAATTACGCAGCCCCGGGTGGACAACCATCCTACGCGCCGTCCCTGTAAGCCGGCAGTGGCTTGACGTTGTAGGCGCCCGGACCGTTGGCCAGGCTCTCGACGGCGGCGCGAGCCGTGTCCAGCGACGTGAAGCACGGGATGCGCCGCTCCACCGCCACGCGCCGGATCTTGAAACCGTCCTGTTGGGTCTCCCTGTCTCTTGTGATGGTGTTCACCACCGCGTCCACGGTACCGTCCATGATGATGTCCAGCACGTTGGGGTGGCCCTCGTTCAGCCTCTTGGGCACGGAGACCACGGGGATGTCCAGGGCCCTGACGGTGGCGGCGGTCCCCTCAGTCGCGTAGATACGGTAGCCAACGCGGGCCAGGTCCTTGATCATCGGCAGCGCCTCCGCCTTGTCGCGGCCAGCAATGCTGAGCAGCACCGACCCTTCTGGCGGGAGGGTCAGGCCGGCCGCCATGAGCGCCTTGGCCACCGCAGGCCGGAACTCGTAGTCGATCCCCATCACCTCGCCGGTGGACTTCATCTCGGGCCCCAGATAGGTGTCCACCCCCGCCAGCTTGGACATCGAGAACACCGGCGCCTTGACGGCTACCAGCTTCTGCCTTTTCCACAGGCCACCCGGGTATCCCTGCTCCTGCAGGCTCTTGCCCAGCATGGCGTTAACGGCCAGCCGCACCATGGGCACGCCCGTCACCTTCGAGATGAAGGGTATGGTCCGGCTGGCCCGGGGATTGACCTCCAGGACGTACACCACGGTGGGGGCGCCGGCGGCCTGGCCGTTGGCCGTCCCCGGACTCCGGTATGCTGGGCCGCCCAGGACCACGTACTGGATATTCATCAGGCCCCTGACGTCAAGCGCGAGGCCGATCCGCGTGGTGTAGTCCACGATGGTGTTGACCTCGTCCTCGGTCAGAGTCAGGCCGGGATATATCGCCATCGAGTCCCCGCTGTGAACGCCCGCCCTCTCGACGTGCTCCATGATCCCCGGGATAAGGACGCTCTCCCCGTCGCAAACGGCGTCCACCTCCACCTCCCGCCCCTCGAAGTACTTGTCGATGAGCACCCGCCGTCCTTCGCCCGCAGCCAGCGCCTCGGTCATGAACCTGATAAGCTCGGTGGCGGTCTGCACGATCTCCATGGCGCGGCCGCCGAGCACGTAGCTCGGCCTGACCAGTATGGGGTAGCCGACGGTCTGGGCCACGGTCAGCGCCTGCTCCAGGTTGGCCACTGCGGCGCCCGGAGGATTGGGTATGTCGACCCTGGACAGGAACTCCTCGAACAGGTGGCGGTCCGACGCGATGTCGATGGACTGCGCCGTCGAGCCCAGGATCGGCATCCCCGCTCTGTCTATCGACTGGGAGAGGTTGATGGCCGTCTGACCGCCGAACTGGACGACCGCGGGCGGGGTGCTGGCCTCCGCCCCGGGGGTAGCCGCCATCTCATTCTCCATGATGTCTCGCACACTCTCCTCGTCCAGGGGCTCGAAGTACAGCCGGTCGCTGATGTCGAAGTCGGTCGAGACCGTCTCCGGGTTGGAGTTGACCATGATACTTTTGATCCCCTCCGCCTGTAGCGCCCACGCCGCATGGACCGAGCAGTAGTCGAACTCGATGCCCTGCCCGATGCGTATTGGGCCGCTGCCCAACACCACCGCCGCCTTCGCACCTGATGGCGCCGCCTCGTTCTCCTGCTCGTAGGTGCTGTAAAAGTAGGGCGTCTGGGCCTCGAACTCGGCCGCGCAGGTGTCCACCATCTTGTACACCGGCCTGATCTCCCAGCGGCCGCGAAGTACGCGCACCTCCTCCCCGGTCTTGTCCGAGAGGACCCCGGTCTTCTCGTCGGAGAAGCCCAGACGCTTGGCCTCCCACAGGAGCTCCGGCGTCAGGCTTTCCGCCAGGAGCCTCCGCTCCAGTTCGACGATCCTTCCGAAGGCGCGGGTGAACCAGGGGTCGATGCCCGTCGCCCGAGAGAGCTCCTCGGGGGTGGTGTGGCGTCTCAGCGCCCTGAACAGCGCCCACAGCCGCTGGTCGTTAGGACGAAGGGGGGCCCCTTTCGCCCAATCGCCTGGGTCCCTGGTCCACTCGGGGTCCTCCCAGAGCAGGTCCCGGTTGGTTATCTCCAGCGACCTCACTGCCTTCTGGAACGCCGCCTCGAATGAGCGGTCGATGGCCATCACCTCGCCGGTGGCCTTCATCTGGGTGCCGATGGAGCGGTCGCCGGCGGGGAACTTGTCAAAGGGCCAGCGGGGGATCTTGACCACGCAGTAGTCCAGTGCGGGCTCGAAGGCGGCCAGCGTCTTTTCGGTGACCGCGTTGGCAATCTCGTCGAGCCGCCTGCCCACGGCGATCTTCGCCGCCACTCTGGCGATGGGGTAGCCCGTGGCCTTGCTGGCCAGCGCTGAGCTGCGGCTGACCCTGGGGTTCACCTCGATCACGTAGTACGGGCTGTCGTCGGGCCCGCCTTCGGGAAGGGTCTCACCGACCACGTCGCCGGGTGCCAGGGCAAACTGTATGTTGCACCCGCCCTCGACGCCCAGGGCCCGGATGATCTTCAGGCTGGCGGAGCGCAGCATCTGGTACTCTTTGTCGGACAGGGTCTGGCTTGGCGCCACGACGATGCTATCCCCGGTGTGGACCCCCATGGGGTCGATGTTCTCCATATTACAGACGGTGATGCAGTTGTCGGCGCCGTCCCGCATGACCTCGTATTCGATCTCCTTCCAGCCCACCAGGGACTTCTCCAGCAGCACCTGACGTATGGGGCTGGCCGAGAGGCCGCCCGATACAATGGAGTCGAGCTCATCCGGTGTGGCGGCGATGCCGCCTCCGGTCCCGCCGAGGGTGTAGGCTGGACGTACCACCAGAGGAAGGCCCAGCTCCGCGGCGGCGCGCCTGGCATCGTCCATGGAGCCGGCCGTGAGGCTGGGGGGCAGCGGCTCCGATATGTCCAGCAGCAGCCGGCGGAAAAGGGACCTGTCTTCCGCGTTCTTTATCGCATCCAGGCCGGTCCCCAGCAGCCGGACACCGTACCTGTCCAGGACCCCGGCGTCGGCCAGGTCGACGGCGAGGTTGAGCCCGGTCTGCCCGCCCAGGGTCGGCAGGACTCCGTCGGGCCGCTCGGCCTCGATTATCCTGGTCACCACCTCGACGGTGAGCGGCTCGATGTAAACGATGTCGGCGATGCCCTCGTCGGTCATTATGGTGGCGGGATTGGAGTTGACCAGGACGGTTGTCACGCCCTCTTCGCGGAGGGCCTTGCACGCTTGGGTGCCGGCGTAGTCGAACTCCGCCGCCTGCCCGATGACGATGGGCCCCGAGCCGATGACGAGGACTTTTTGGGGTTTTGGTGGTGCGGTCATGACTTGGGGATGTCGCTCTTTAAAGAATCTGACCCAGCTCTCGCAGGGACGCTATCTCGGCGTCGGGCGTTATGTCGGGGCGCGCGCCGGACCCATTCCGGTTAAGCCATACACTTTTGACGCCCGCGTTACGGGCGCCGGCCACGTCTATTTCGAGTGAGTCGCCCACGTGGACCAGCTCTCTGGCCGAGCACCCGGCCTCGTTCAGCGCGATATGGAAGAGCGCGGGGTCGGGCTTCTGCACGCCGCCGTGGTCCTGGGCGTACACTGCGAAGCCGATCAAGCCCTCCAGGCCGAAGTGCTCCGCGTAGCTGTTGCCATTGGAGACGAGTCCGAGGGTGTAGCGGTGTTTCAGCGCGTCCAGCGTGGGGAGAACGTCGTCGAAGAGCTTCTTGCCCGCCGACCGGTGGGTGAGGTACACGTCGCACAGCCGTGACGCCAGGGCGTCATCGGGTCTCCCTATCTCCCGCAGGACCTGTTTGAACGACTCCAGTCGAATCTCGTTCAGGTCTGAGACCACGCCCCTCAGCTTGTTCTCCACGCGCTCCCTGATCGCGACCACCCTGTCGACGTCCAGCGTGGCGGCCGCCTCCGGCTCGAACCTTTGCAACTCCAGCAGCGTTTTGCCCAGGGCGCGCCGCATAGCGGCATCGAAGTCCCAGAGGGTGCCGTCCATGTCGAAGGCGATGGCCTTGATGCCGCGGAGTCTGCTCATCGTCTAGTAGCTTTGCTGACTTCTATCGTAACGGTGATCCCTCCCAGCTCATAACCGCTGGACCAAAAGACCTCTTCGCCAAGGGCTTCATAGACTAGGTGGTCCAGCCAGTAACTAGGCCCTTCGAGGTCCTCCCTGTCGCCATCCCATAGAAACACGCCACGGTTCACTGGCTTGGCGTAGCCGTAGGCGAAGGTCTTCTCTATCCTGATCATTTCCCTCAACTCTATCTACGAATTGGGTTCGTACGAGCGGAGTCCAGGGACGCGTTGAAAGTGTTCATCGACAGCGTAAAGAGGCTCATTGTGCTGTATGGCAACAGCCGCTACTATCAGGTCCGTGACCGGTATCGTCTCTCCTCTTTCTCTGAGCCCAAGTGCCAGCGCTGCCACTCTGATCCAAGTCTCCTGATCCGTGTCCAGAAACCGAATTGCGGTCAGCCGGTCTCTGAGAGCATCAAACTCTCTCTGGCGACGAGCACCTCGAAGTACCTCCGTTAGCACCATCCCAACCATTAACACCTCGCGCTTGGACAACAGTGCGTCCATCGCCCGACCGGGGTCTGAATCTGGGTCTCTAAGGTAAGCAATCCAAACGGACGTATCTGCTACTACCATTTCAGATCCTTGTGCGCTTCAAGTTCTAACTCTTCAAGTTCACGCCAGTTGTTTAAAATGTCTATCTTCCCGGCCATGGCCCGTAGCTCGTCAATCTTTATGCCGCGTATGAACTCCTCCAGCACCCTGCTGACCGCCTTGCTCTTGCTTTTCTCACCGGTGGCCTCTACCACCCCGTCCAGCAGCTTGGCCTCGATGTCAAGGGTTGTGCGCATCACATCACCTCATCAGTATTATGCATCAATAGTATACATCAAATTGATGCATCATCTACCATGTCCAGAAACTGAGTGAAGATGTGCTCGTTGTCCAGGGGGCCGGGCGACGCCTCCGAGTGGTACTGGATGCTCATGATGGGCAGCGACCGGTGGCGAAGGCCCTCCACGGTCCCGTCGTTGAGGTTTACGTGGCTGACCTCTAGCTCGTCCGGCAGGCTGTCCGGGTCGACGGCGTAACCGTGGTTCTGCGCGGTGATGTAGACGCGGCCGGTGGCCAGGTCGCGCACAGGGTGGTTGCCGCCGCGATGGCCGAACTTGAGCTTGAAGGTCTTTCCTCCAAATGCGCGGCCCAACACCTGGTTGCCCAGGCAAATGCCCAGTATTGGCAGCCTGCCGGTGAGCCCCTTTGCCGTCTCCACCGCGTAGTCCAGCAGCTCCGGGTCGCCTGGCCCTGGAGATAGGATGACCCCGTCAGGCTTGCGGGCCAAGAATTCCTCGGCCGAGGCGGTGGCCGGCATGGCGACCACCTCGCACCCCCTTGATCGCAGTATCCGCAGGATGCTGTACTTCAGGCCGTAGTCGTCGACCAGTATCCTTCTCAGCCCGGCGGCCGCGGATCCCTGAGTCGACTCCGTCCACTCGTAGGGGCGTTTGGTGCTCACCTGCGCGACGTAGTCGACGTCCCCGTAGCGGGGCTGCTCTGTGAGCCGCGCCAGCGCCTCCTTCGAGGAGAGGCCGACGGCGATGGCGCCCATCATGACGCCTCGGGTCCGAAGGCGCCGGGTGATGGCCCTCGTATCCACTCCGCTGATTCCCGGAACGCCCTGCGACGAGAGGAACTCCTCAAGGGTCGATGTGCTCAGCGAGTGGCTAGGGGAAAGGCAGTGGTCTCTGACGACGAAGCCCGACACCTGGACCCTTGCCGACTCGAAGTCGCGCTCATTGATGCCGTAGTTGCCCATCAGGGGGTAGGTGGGCACCACGATCTGTCCGGCGTACGAGGGATCGGTCAGCATCTCCTGGTAGCCGGTCATAGAGGTGTTGAAGACCACCTCGCCGTAAGCCGGCCCGGCGGCTCCAAAGGAGTAGCCGCGGAACACCGAGCCGTCTGCCAGGACGAGGAGGGCTTGCTTACTCATCGATTAGGCGGCGAGCACGAGTGAGGCGTTCCATGAAGACAGTCCAGTCCCTTTGCGGGCTTCGCGGCGACAATGGGCCAAACCTGCTTTCGAACTTTTCGATCTCCGGAACAAACATGTCAGCCAACTCTTGGGTCTGGCTCTCACCGGAACCAGGTGAGATACGCTGAATCTCTTCCCAGAACTGCGATTCGATGTCTCCTTCGCCTTCCGGGGCAAACAAACCTAGTGGTCCAACATCATTGAAATGAATACCATGATAGTCATTGTTCCTCTTGGGGGTTCAATCGTAACGTTGAACCGAGGAGGAACCATGATGTCTACCAAGAAGTACCGTATCAGACTGACTACCGACGAACAACAGGAACTCAACGCCTTGGTCTCACGCGGTCGGGCTGCGGCGTACAAACAGACCCATGCGCGCATTCTGCTGATGAGCGATGAGTCACGCTCGGACGGGGGAATGAAGGACGCGGACATCACCAGCGCGCTCGGTGTGGGACAGTCAACGGTCGAGCGAATACGCAAGCGCTGTGTGGAGGAGGGGGTCGAGTCTGCGCTGAATCGCAAAAAGCAACTGCGTCGGCGTCAAAAGAGACTGGACGGCGAAGGTGAAGCACGGTTGATAGCGATGGCCTGCGGGGAACCGCCGGAGGGGCGTGCCAGTTGGACCCTGAAGCTGTTGGCTGACCAGTTGGTCGAGTGTGAGATAGTCGGGACCATTAGCACCGAGACGGTTCGCCAGGCGCTTAAAAAAAAACGAACTGAAGCCGTGGCTGAAGCAGAGTTGGTGCATCCCGCCCGGTCAGAGCGCGGAGTTTGTGTGCGCGATGGAAGACGTACTGGAGGTCTACCAACGGCCGTACGATGGGAATGAGGTTCTGGTGTGCATGGATGAGACGAGCAAACAGCAAGTCAAGGAGACGCGAGTGCCGCGTCCCGCAGCGCCCGGCTTATCGGCGGCATACGACTGCGAATACGAGCGCAATGGAGTGAGCAGCCTGTTCATGCTGTTTGCACCGTTGGACGGATGGCGCCGAGTCGAGGTCAGAGAGCGTCGCACGAAGGTGGACTGGGCGCATGTGATAAAGGAACTGGTCGACGAGGACTACCCTGACAGAGACCGGATCGTGCTGGTAATGGACAATCTCAACACTCACAAGCTGTCCTCGCTATACGAGGCATTCGAGCCTGCTGAGGCGAGGCGTATAGCTGAGCGACTGGAGATACACTACACTCCCAAACACGGGAGTTGGTTGAATATGGCGGAGATAGAGATCGGTGTGCTGGCTCGACAGTGCCTGGACCGACGGATTGCCAATCAAGACATCCTGCGCGGCGAGGTCAATGCTTGGCAGAATCAACGCAACCGGGATGTGATACGAGTGGATTGGCGCTTCACTACCGAGGATGCGCGCATCAAGCTAAAGTCACTCTACCCATCAATACAAAAACGTTGAACCACTAGCTTCGCTCCTAACTCGAAACTTTGCTCAAGGTCACTCATAACGGTTGCGGTGAGTTCCATTGAAGGTTCGTCCCCATGTCCGTAGAAACCGGACAAGGATTTCACAATAATCACGCGGCTCAAAGTAGACCCTTGTTTGAGTGCGATGTCTTTCCAAATCCTTATTTCGGTTTTGACGATTTCGGCGTCCTTCATCGATGGCCCATCATCGCGAACAAATAGTTTCCGGATCTTTCCAGGATGCCGTCGAGCCAGAGCAAAGCCTATCTCCAGATTCGTCAGCGTGGCACTAATGAGCTTCTCTTTGTCGAGCACGATGTGACCATGGCTGTCCTGTTGGGACGCCATTCGAATCATATTGGCCGCCATAAACTCAAAAAAGTTCCCTTCTTCATGATCACCAGAGGTCTCCGCATCCGAAGTCTGCGACTCAGTGGCTGGTCCATCTTTGCGAAGAGCGGCCCTAATATTCTGGAAACCGGACGGTGATGTGACCAGGCTTCCATAGAGTGAACCGTATTCGGACATGCTGGCCTCCAGGTTCTGTGAACCGAAGGTCTGAAGTTTTTGTGACACCTTCTGGTACCATCGGAGTCCGAGATCGTAGTGTCGCGTAATCGGAGATCTGTTATACGGCAGAGTCCACCACGAGTGTATACAGGCGGCAGCATACTTGATTAGGAGTGGCTCATCCGCATCCTGATACAGGTCGCTTCCTCGCAGCAGCGCGTTTGCTAGTAATACATAGGCGTCGCCCTGTTTCTGAGGGTTGGCTTGTATTGATTCCTGACAAAGCCGCACAACCTCAAGTAGTTCAATCTGTGCTTGGCGGTCATCTCCGCTTAGTAAGGCTTGCTTCATGAATTCCCAATGTTGGTTGGCCTTGTTGTATAGCCCGCTACTACCTCGGTTCCATGGACCGAACAGCCAATCTAGTATGCCCATACCGTTCCCCTCGAGTCGCTGATCCCTGCGGGTTCCTCTTCAAGATGGTGAATCCGGCTCATACACCACCCGGCCGCCCACGATCGTCGCCACGACCCGCCCCCGGAGCGTTGCGCCGTCCAGTGGGGTGTTCTTGCCCTTGGACGCGAACTCGCTGGTGTCCACAACCCACTGGGTGTCGGGGTCCAGTATGGTCACGTCGGCGGGAGCGCCGGGCCTGAGGCTGCCCAGATCCATGCCCAGAAACCGGGCAGGGGCCGAAGTGAGCTTCTCGACCAGCAGCGGCATCGGGATGCTGCCGGTATGGACCAGCGACATCAGAGAGCCCAGCGCCGTCTCCAGGACGCTCAGGCCGCTGGCCGCTTCCTCGAGGGTGCACTGCTTATCCACAAGGCTGTGGGGCGCGTGGTCGGTGGCGACAAAGTCGACGGTCCCTTCCTCGAGCGCCCGTACCATCGCGTCCACGTCCCGGCGGGAGCGCAGCGGCGGCGCGACCTTGGCGTTGGAGTCGTACGCTTTTTCGTTCAGCGCCTCGAAGGGCGAGCCGTCCTGGTGGTAGCCGAGGAGCGTCTCGTCGCTGAGGGTCAGGTGGTGCGGTGTCACCTCGCACGTCACGTTCAGCCCCTTCTCCTTGGCCCGCCGGACCAGCTCCACCGTTCCTGCGGTGCTGGCGTGGGCTATATGAAGGCGGCCTCCGGTGAGCTCCGCCAGGGCGATGTCGCGCGCCACCATCACCTCCTCGGCCGAGCTGGGTATGCCTTTGACCCCCAGCCGGTTGGAGACCCACCCCTCGTTTATCAAGCCCCCGGCCGACAGCTCCAGCACCTCGCAGTGGTTGATTATGGGCAGCCCCGTAGCGAGGCTGTAGCTGAGCGCATTTCGCATGATGTTGGGGTCGGCGACGGGGTGGCCGTCGTCGCTGAAGCCGACGACCCCTGCCTCGGACAGCTCCCCCATCTCCGCGAGCTCAGCGCCTCTGCTGCCCTTGGTCACGGCGCCGATGGGGAGGACGCGTACCGCGCCCTCGTCTCGACCTTTGCGCAGCACGAACTCCACTATGGACCGCGAGTCCATGACCGGGTTGGTGTTCGGCATGGCGCAAACGGTGGTGTATCCGCCCGCGGCGGCCGCTGTCGTGCCGGTGGCGATGGTCTCCTTGTGCTCGAAGCCGGGCTCCCGCAGGTGGCAGTGCAGGTCGATGAATCCGGGACACACCGCGAGTCCCGCGGCATCGATGACCCTGGCGCCGTCGGGCGAGTCTATCCGGCCCTCGACGCCCGCGACCACGCCGTTCTCGATGAGTAGGTCGGCGATTCTGTCGACGCCCTGGACGGGGTCAATTACGCGGCCGCCGGTGATGAGTATAGGTCTCATGTCATCCAAGCTCTTGCAGAATGCCTCTGACGTGAGGGAACAGCGGCAGCTCTTCTCTCTGGTCCCACCACACGAACTCCCCTATTTCGCCCAGAGAGATTTCCACGTCGCCTTCGGCCTCGACCCGAAACACCATATGCTTGTGTATTGCGGTCTCGTGGGTGAGCAGATACTCGATGCTGCTTGCTCGCAGGCTGGTCTCCTCGTGTAACTCTCTGGCAGCCGCGACAATCGGTAGCTCCCCGTTCTCGATGCCGCCTCCAGGCATCATGAACTCGCGGAACCGCCCTGATGAGCCTCTGACGAGCAGGACCTTGCCATCTCTTATGACGACGACCGTCGCGCGGTATCTGAGCGGTCCGGCCATGGGCGGGCCTACGCTCCCGACCGCGCCGGCGTGGCCAGGCTGTTCAGCAGCGCCATGCGGACCGCTACCCCGTTGGTCACCTGCTCTTCTATGACCGAGCCGGCGCCGTGGGCCACTTCCGGGTCGATCTCGACGCCCTCGTTCATGGGGCCCGGGTGCATCACAAGGGCGTCGGGCTTGGCCAGCCTCATGCGGGTCTGGCTGATTCCGTACATCCTGGAGTACTCGCGCAGCGTTGGCAGGTGGCCGGCCTGCTGGCGCTCCAGCTGAAGCCTCAGCGCCATCACCACGTCTGCATCTTCGAGGGCGCGCTCCACGCGGGTCTCGACCCGAACGGACGCGAAGGGGTGTCCCTCTACCGCGCGGTAGCCGTTGACGAAGTCGGGGGGCATCAGAGTCGGCGGGGCGCAGAGGACCACCTGCGCTCCCATCCGCGTCAGCCCCCACAGGTTCGACCGGGCCACGCGGCTGTACAGAATGTCCCCGACGATGGCCACCTTAAGCCCGGCGATGGCGCCCAGGTGGCTCTGTATGGTGAAGAGGTCCAGGAGGGCCTGGGTTGGGTGGGCGTGGCCGCCGTCGCCGGCGTTTATAATGCTAGACCCCAGGTGGCGGGCCAGGAAGTGTGGCGCGCCCGCATGGGGATGCCTCACGACTATTATGTCGGCGCTCATCGCCTGCAGGGTCAGGGCGGTGTTGTAAAGGGACTCGCCCTTCTCCAGGCTGCTCCCGGTGGCCGATACGTTCAGGACGTCGGCGCTCAGTATCTTCCCAGCCTGCTCAAAAGAGACGCGGGTGCGTGTGCTGGGCTCCAGAAAGAGCGTGACTATGCTCTTACCCCGCAGGGAGGGCACCTTTCTGATGTCCCGCTGCAGGACCTCCTTCATCACGTCGGTGTCCCGCAGGACCGCCTCGATCTCGTCACGGGAGTAGTCGTCCAGGTCCAGCACATGCCGACGTCCGCCATCCATCGTGTTCGCGGGCCGGTCTGCAATGTGGCGCTCTTCCACGCGGCTGGCCTGCGTCACGGCTGTTCCCTCCTGGAGAGCACGACCTCGTCCAGGCCGTCGATCTCATCCACTCGGACCTTAATCTCCTCGCCGAGAGACGTGGGGATGTTCTTGCCCACGTAGTCCGGCCTGATGGGCAACTCACGATGGCCCCTGTCAACCAGGACGGCGAGCTGGATTTGCCTGGGCCTTCCGAAGTCGGTGAGGGCGTCCATGGCGGCCCGGATGCTCCTTCCGGTGTAGAGAACGTCGTCGACCAGGACCGTGAGCACTCCATCGATGCCGACAGGTATGTCTGTGGGTCGCATTACCGGCTTGGCGCCGCCGGAGAGGTCGTCGCGGTACAGGCCGATGTCCAGGGAACCCACCGCTGGGGTGATGTCCTCGAAATCGCCGATCAAGCGCGACAGTCGCCTGGCCAGGGGGACGCCCCTGGTATGCAGGCCCACGAGGACTACGTCCTCGGCGCCCCCGTTGCGCTCCAGTATCTCGTGGGCGATGCGGGTCAGCGCGCGCTTGATCTGGTCCGGGCCCAGGATTCTCCTCGACATCAAAAGACCCCTCGCCGCTGTGCTGGCAAGAGGTCGAATCCCTGCCTGCGGGAAACGCCCGCTGGCAGGTTGTTCAGAAACGCCTTGCCAGCCTCACTGGACTGACTTAAAGGACCGCTACTGTTGTACATTTTGATGTTGTTGGTCTGCGCGGTATTGTACCAGAGTCGGGGCCTGTGATTCAAGTAGCGTTGTCCGCACCTGGCTGTCGCGCCTACCCTTGGGGGCGGCGCGTCGCCATGCCGATGCCGTCGCCTTGACGCCCCCTCTCGTATCGCCATAAAATGAGCTCTGGAGACGCTTGGCACGTGCTATATGAGTCCAGGGCGACCCGTAGAACATCTTGTGTCGGCCGGTGGTGTTGTGAGTCGGGCCGGCGAGAGCGGCGACGAGGTGGTGCTGTGCGGCCGGGGACGGCCGCGTATCTGGGGCCTGCCCAAGGGGATGCCCGAGCTCGGCGAGACCCCAGAGGAGACCGCGGTCCGGGAGGTCAACGAGGAGACCGGGCTGGAGGTCGAAATCGGCGACCTGATCGACAGTATAGAGTACTGGTTCGTTAGACCCGCCGACGGGGTAAGGTGCCATAAGACCGTCCACTTTTACCTGATGTCCCCAAGGGGCGGCGACACGGCACGGCACGACCACGAGTTCGACGAGGTGTGGTGGTTCCCGGTTAGCGACGCCCTCAAGACCCTGACCTACGGCAATGAGGCGAAGGTTGTTACAAAAGGCCTTTCCATGATTTCGTCATAAGCCCGCGTCGCGGGTTATTGGCAGGCTGGTGATTAGAGGCGAGAGGGTCGTCATCCGCGAGAAGCGTCTCCAGGACGCCGCCGCCGACTTCGGCTGGCGAACGGACGAGGAGATGGCCCGCCTGGACGCCACGCGTCCGATTACCATGTCCTTTGAAGAGTTCCTGAGGTATTCCAAGGAGGAGCTGTCCTACGCAAGCTCCCACTCCAGGCGGCTGGCTATAGATGCCGTCGACGGACGCCACATCGGCAACTGCATGTACTACGATATCGACACCAAGCGCGGCCAGGCTGAGCTGGGCATCATGATCGACCGTAAGTACTGGGGCCAGGGCTACGGCACCGACTCCGTAGACGCCCTGCTCACACATATCTTCACCACCACGTCGCTTCAGCGCGTATACCTGCACACGCTGGACTGGAACGAGCGGGCGCGGCGCAGCTTCGCCAAGTCCGGCTTCAGCGAGGTGGGCAACGTGCACCGAGGCGGGCTGGACTTTGTCCGGATGGAGATCGACCGCCCAGATTGGGAGGGGCTGCGGCAGCGGGAGGCGGGCGCCGCCTCGACTGACCACCACCTCCACCATGGCGGCGTTTCCTCCACCGATGACGGCGCGTCGCCCCAGGATGCCCAGCGTTAGGTCGCTCTGAGCGCCTTAGCTTCACCGGTGACAAGCCCCTCGCATCGCAGTGACACCCTCTCAAAGGTTGAGCAGCGTCCGTGGGAGTGCTGGTCAGAATGTCACGGTGTACTACGCAATTACCTTTATCCTGTGCTATGCCCAGGGGTTGCCGGGGGTCGTGGAGGGCGTCGCGGGTAGAGGTGGCTTGACACTAGGCAGGTGTAAGACTCGTCCGCGTCGGGAGTAATTCGCCGGGCGAGCAGGCTACAGGACGGGCTGGAATCCCTTCTTTCGCCAGCCGCGCAGCCGCAGTTGAACGATCTCTACTCTGCGGTCGAGGTCTTCGACGACGTACCCAATGGTGAACGCATCCACGCCGTGTGATCCAGCTATTTCATGTGCGGCACTGGCATCGGCCTCGGGGACTATGATGCAGAGCCCAATGCCCATATTGAACACCTGGTACATCTCCACATCCGGCAGTTTACCCTCACGCTGGATCAGGTTGAAAATCGGGGGGGGTTCAGGGAGGTTATCGATTACGTACCCTACGCTCGCCTGCAATCGAGGTAGGTTCAAGAATCCGTCGCCCGTTATATGTGCTAACCCCCTTATGTTGATACCACCACTCAACATGGACATGACTTCGGCCACGTAGATTCTAGTCGGCTTCAGGAGCTCCTCTCCGAGCGTCGATCCTAGCTCATCGTAGTATTGGGAGAGGATGCGCCGCCGTTCACGTAGCGGCCTGTCCCCGGTTGCACCGAATACGCGGCGGGCGAGCGTCAAACCATTACTGTGCACCCCGGTGCTGCGGAGACCGATTATCACATCGCCCGGAGATATTTTCACACCCGTTATCGCTGAGTCGGAATCAAGAGTGCCTATGCATGTACCGGCGAGATCGAACCCAATCCCATCGCCCTCCCCGCGGATTACCTCCGGGAGCTGGGCAATTTCGCCTCCTACTATTGTAATCTTCGCCTGTCTGGCTCCCTCAGCCAGTCCCTTCCCTATGTCATCCAATACAGACGGGATTACCTTCTCGACAGCGATGTAATCCACCATGGATTGGGGGACTGCTCCAACGCACAGAACGTCGTTCGCGTTCACAGCAACGCAGTCGATCCCGACAGTATCGTATTTGTCGAGAAGTTGGGCCACAAGAGCCTTGGTGCCGATGCCATCCGTCGAGATGGCAACGTTGATAGGCCCCAACGCAACGATGTTAGCGAAATGCCCGAATTCTAGCTGTGGCCTGGTCCCATAGCTCCAGGTACCCCGCAGTCGCTGAAGCAACGACCCCAGCGCGGCGTCTTGCTTACTTGTGTCCACTCCCGCGGCGCGGTAGCTTAGCTGGTCCCCGCTTTCAGAATCTGAGCTCACCGCTACCTTCTCCATGATTCGCGTTCCTCCGCGTGGATTTCGACTGGTAGGCTGATTTGTTGACGACTGGTCTCTTCAGGCACAGTCACCATGACTCGGATTGGTCCTAAGGAGGTCTCTCTCAGGGATTCTATCACCCGGTTCATCCATCGTTCAAACGTGCCTTAACAATAAGCGAGTTACTCGTGTGGAGGTCAGAGGATATGAAGGCAGGGAGGCAATTTTAGTTGTCTGGGGGGAGTTAACGAACGGACCGCTGCTATGTACCGAGGAGGGTTACCGGTGTAGAATGTCAGGTGAAGAAGCGCCAGTTATCGGCTTTCCTATCTCTGACATTGAAGGACCGCACGATGGGGCGCAGTCAGCGAAGGCAACCTGATTCTTGGAGCCGGGGCGAAGAGAGGATATTGTTAGTGAGTGTCCAATACCGCCACATCAATGTCGCCGACTTCGATCGCGTAGAGACGAGTGACTGGCGGTCTCCGGACCATATTCGAGAGTTGATCAAGAAGCAGGGCATCGGCTCGATGGTGGCTTTCGAGGATGACCGCTACTTGGGCCAACTATACCTGCGCGAATACGACCCGGGCTTCACCAATCCAGGAGGTGTGAGCGGAGGTCCGGAGCCCTGGAGGGATTTCAACCTCGCCGAGCCTCTTGGGCTTAAAGGCCGCTATCTCACGCTAGGCTGCTATCACGTGGGCTGGAAGGCTGGAGGCACATGGGAAACGGTCGACACGACCTTGTGGGGCAATGGAGTGGGCACGGGGCTGTTGAAGGCTGTGATTGAGTGGATTCAGACCCAGGAATCGATAGACGGTCTCCTCGCTTGGGCCCTAGTCCACGGCTCTAAAGAGATACACCAGCACAACGGCCAGATGCCGTACACGGTGTACGAGAGGTTTGGATTCAAGGAGATCAAGCGGGTCAACGACCCAAGCTGGGCCCCGTACGCGAAGTACTATGAGGACGATGCGGAGGAGGCCCCGACGCTGTTTAGGGTGATGCTGTTAAGTCGGGACACGCATAATTAAATATGAATAAAGCTCCGTTGACACCCGTCTCGGTCATTTGCTACCCTCCAACTGCTCGCCAGAAGGCACAGCGAGGATAGGCGATGATCCTGGTGACGGGGCCGACGGGCTTTGTTGGCCGGCGCGTGGTGGAGGCACTCACGTCCGGCGGTCACCCAGTCCGCGCCCTGGTCCACACCCCGTCACACGCTTCTGTGCTCTCGCCTTTCGACGCCGAGATAGTCGAGGGGGACATTCTTGACCCTCAGTCTCTGGCCCGCGCTTGCGAGGGTGTCGAGGCGGTAATCCATCTGGTGGCCGTTGTACGCGAGAGGGGCAGTCTGACCTTCGGGCGTGTCAATTACGATGGGACCAGGAATCTGCTGGAGGCCGTCGCTTCGGCCAACGTCAGGCGAATCATCTACGTTAGCGTCATCGGGGCAGGCCCGGACCCCGCCGTCCCCTACCTGCACTCCCGCTGGATGGCTGAGCAGGAGGTGGAGCGGAGCCCGGTCCCCCACACGATTGTGCGCTTCTCCGTGGGGTTCGGGGAGGGTGACGAGTTCTTCAACGTGCTGGCGGCCCAGGTCAAGCTCTCGCCGCTGGTGCCCGTGGCGGGCGACGGCAAGACGAGGTTCCAGCCCATCGCGGTAGAGGACGTCGCCAGATGCCTGGTCGGAGCCTACGAGAAGGAGGACACGGCCGGCCGGACCATCGAGGCCGGGGGCCCTGCGTACTTGACCTACGACGACATACTGGACCTGATAGCCGAGACCCTGGGTGCCAAGATCGTCAAGGTTCACGTCCCCGTCTCCCTCATGAAGCCTGCCGTGACGGTTATGGAGGCGGTGACGCCGAGGCCGCCCGTTACCCGGCAGCAGCTGAAGATGCTCAATCTCGACAGCACGACCGAGCTCGACTCGGTGCAGAAGGCCTTCGGGTTCTCGCCGCGTCCCGTATCCGGTAACATCGGCTATGTATCCGGGATCGGCCTGAGAGACGCCTTCAGTATGAATCTGGGCTTCATGCCGGCCAGAATTCGGGACCACTGATGACAACATCGCGCGTCGGCGTGACGACACACATCGACTACGACGAGGCCATTAGATGGATTATGGGGCTACCCGACTTCGAGCGGTTCTCGCATAGCCCTGAGCACCCCGTTTTCAAGCTGGAGCGTATGGACCTCCTGTTGAAGCGGCTGGGGAATCCGCACCTCGGCATTCCCACGGTCCACGTGGCCGGCACCAAGGGCAAGGGGAGCACCGCGGCGATGGTGACCTCGATGCTCACGGCCGGGGGATACGTGACCGGACTCTACACCTCGCCACACCTGCATCGCGCCGTCGAGCGGATCAGGGTAGGGCTCGAGCCCATTGAGCGGCAGGAGTTCGCGGCCCTGGTGGACCAGACCTGGCCCGCGGTGGAGTGGGTGGGCGGTCGGGGCGGATACGGGCGCATCACCTTCTTCGAGCTGCTTACGGCGATGGCCTTTCTCCACTTCAAGCAGATAGGTGTAGACTTTCAGGTGATCGAGGTGGGGCTCGGCGGGCGGCTGGACGCCACTAACGTCGTGAGGCCCGAGGTGTGTGCGATCACATCTATCAGCCTGGACCATGTCTCGACCCTGGGAGACACGTTGGGGCTGATCGCCACGGAGAAGGCGGGGATCATCAAGCCCCACGTTCCCGTCGTGGTGGCGCCACAGCCTCGGGAGGCCCTGGAGGTGTTTCTCAGCGTATCAGCGGACCGGGAAGCGCCCCTGGTGCAGGTTGGGAAGGACGTATCGTGGAGCAGGCTCCAGGCGGGGGTAGACGGCCAGTCATTCGACGTATCCGGGCTCCGCGGTCGATACCGCGCGTGGGTGCCCCTTCTTGGGGACCACCAGTTGGAGAACGCCGGTACCGCCATCGCCGCCGTCGAGACGCTGGCTGGCAGAGGGTTCCCCCTGTCCGACGATGGCATCCTGGAGGGGATGAGACGCGTGAGATGGCCCGGGCGACTCGAGGTGCTGTCGCGTGAGGGCACTCAGCTGGTGGTGGACGGCGCCCACAACCCGGACTCGATGCGGCGACTGGTTCACTCCCTACGCGAGTATTTCCAGTTCGATCGCGTTATCCTGGTCTTCGGGGCCACCAGCGGCCACAGCGCCCTTGGGATGATGGCGCAGCTCAGGGCTCTCTCGCCGTCCGTTATCGCGGTGCGCTCGCGGCACCCCAGGTCGGCCCCCACCCAAACGATCGCGAGTGGCGTGCGTGAGAACGGGCTGACCCTACTATTCGAGGTGGACGACGTTGCGGTGGCGACGCGGCATGCCATGAGCATTGCTGGACCGAAGGACCTGGTTCTGGGCACCGGCTCCCTTGCCGTAGTGGCGGAGGTTATCGAGGAGGTGCGCGGCATGGTTCCAGAGCTGTATCCGAACATCAAGCGTCCAGCCGCCACCTGATCCAGCTAGACCTTCAGGTCCGCAGGCGTGTAGAATTACAAGTCCAGGATGAATGATACCAAGCGGCGAGCCGTAGTTACAGGTATGGGCGCGGTGACCCCCTTGGGCCTGTCGGTGGATGAGTACTGGGCAGGCCTTGTAGAGGGCAGGTCGGGCATAGGCCCCATCACGCTTTGCGATCCGACCCCTTTTCCGTGCCGGATCGCGGGCGAAGTCAAGGGCTTCGATCCAGGGCGGTACGCCGAGCCCAGGGACGCCCGCCGGATGGCGCGGTTCTCACAGCTGGCCGTGGCGTCCGCAGCGCTGGCCATCGAGGATGCCGGACTCGACGTTTCCAGCATGGACCGGGAGCGCATTGGCGTGGTGATGGGTAACGGCAACGGCGGCTTCCCCACCATGGAAGAGAATGCCCGCCTGCTGGTCACCAAAGGGGGGATGAGGGTGAGCCCCTACTTCATTCCGATGGTGCTGCCCAACATGGCCGGCGCCAACGTGAGCCGTATCTTCGGCCTGAAGGGCTACACCTCCACCATCATCACGGCCTGCGCGGCCGGGACTCAGGGGATAGGCGAGGCGGCCGAGGTCGTCAAGAGGGGCGCGGCGGACGTGGTGCTGGGCGGCGGCTGCGAGGCGGGCATCTGCGAGCTGGGCCTCGGCGGCTTCAACGTCATCCGGGCCCTCACCAGGCGTAACGACGAGCCAGAGAAGGCCAGCCGGCCCTTCGACTCCGAGCGGGACGGCTTCGTCCCGTCGGAGGGGTCTGCTCTTCTGGTCGTAGAGAGCCTGGAGCATGCGCTGGACCGTGGAGCGAATATCCTGGCGGAGGTGCTGGGCCAGGGTGTCTCCTCCGACGCCTATCATCCGGTCCAGCCGGACGAGGACGGAAGCGGCGCGGCCCGGGCCATTCGGTGGGCGCTGGAGGATGCCGGGATAGGCCCAGATGAGGTCGACTACATCAACGCCCACGGCACCTCGACTCCGCTGAACGACGTGTCGGAGACGCTTGCCATCAAGAAGGTCTTCGGCGGGCAGGCCTACAAGGTGCCCATCAGCGCCACCAAATCCATGATAGGCCACGCGCTGGGCGGCGCCGGCGCCCTGGAGGCGGTGGCATCGATCAAGACCATAGTCGAGGGCGAGATCCACCCGACCATCAACTACGAGCACCCCGACCCCCAGTGCGACCTGGACTACGTGCCAAACGTGTCCCGGCGCCAGCGCGTCGATACGGTCCTCTCCAACAGCTTCGGGTTCGGCGGTCAAAACGCCTGCCTGGTGTTCCGTCGTTACGAGGGGTAGGGATACCCCTGCGAGCAACCGGGCCCCGTTCGCTCTTCCTTCCACTTATTGTGCTCCGGAGCCTTTGGTTCTAGAATGCTACCGGTCTGCAACCAAACGAAAGAAGGGCGACGTCGATGAACCTATCGATCATGAATGTCCCGGAGGATGTGGTCGAACGGCTGAGGGGGAGTGCGAAGAGGCACCATCGCTCCATGCAGGGCGAGATGCTCGCCATTCCGGACGAGGCTGTGCGCCCCAGGAAACTAACGCTGGAGGAGGTGCGGCGCAGGGTAAAGGAGCTTGGTCTAAGGACCGGGGACGACTCGACGAGATGGATACGTGAGGAGCGCGATGCCCGGTAGAGTCGCCGACGCTTCCGTAATCGCGGCGATTATCTTCGAGGAGCCGCGTGCAGACGAGGCCGATCCGATGTGGACCTTTACGAGCCGACCAACCTGGCCTACGAGCTTGGAAGCGTCGCTCGAAAGAAGGCCATCGCCGATCCCGAGGGCGTTGATGCTATTGCCGCCGCTCTGGAGACTGGGCTCGCCTGGGACATTAGGTGGGCGGACGTTCAGAATGTAGCGGTCCTGCGGCTCGCATCCCAAACAGGGCTGGGTACCCACGACGCAAGCTACCTGTACGTGGCCCGCGCCTTGGGGGTGCCTATGGTCACGTTCGATGAGAGGTTGCGTATGGCCGCTGACGCAACGGGAGTGTAGAATGGTGCCGGCGCTCGCCCTTCAGCGTGCGTGGGCCGAGCGGAGAGCACTGAGCAGGAGGCAAGCCATGGTAATGGGCAAGGCGGCGGTCTTCGTGGAGCCGTATCACTTCGAGATGACTGAGCTGCCTCCGGTGCCCGTCGAGCCCGGCGGCATCCGGGTCAAGGTCACCGCGGGGGGTATCTGCGGCTCCGACCTGCACTTCTGGCGCGGCGAGATCAAGCCCATCCTTCGCGGCAAGCCCGGCCCGGTCATACTGGGCCACGAGATGGCGGGCGTGGTCGACACCCTTGGCCGGGGGATCTCCACCGACTCGATGGGACGGCCCCTCAAAGAGGGCGACAGGGTCGTCTTCACATACTTCTTTCCGTGCATGCGGTGCTACAACTGCCTCAGGGGAGAGCTGAACCACTGCCCCGACCGGTTCCGATTCAGGGCGTCTGTTGAAGAGTTCCCCTACTGCAACGGCGGCTTCTCGGATTACTACTACCTGTTCCCCCGCCACTTCGTGTTCAGGGTCCCTGAAGAGCTTCCAGACGAGGCGGTGGCGGCGGCCAACTGCGCCGCATCTCAGGTGGTCTACGGCCTTCGCCAGGCGGGTATCCAGATGGGGGACAGCGTCGTTGTCCAGGGCGCGGGCGGTCTGGGCATTCACGCGACCGCCGCCGCCAAGGACATGGGTGCGGGGCAGGTGATCGTTATCGACGGCATGGCCAACAGGCTGGATTTGGCGAAACAGTGCGGCGCCGACCACGTCATTGACATCAACGAGTACGCCACGCCCGAGTCAAGGGTGGAGCGCGTAAAGCAGCTGACCGAGGGGCGAGGGGGCGATGTCGTCATGGAGGTCGTGGGGTACCCGCAGGTGGTGGCAGAGGGCCTGGACATGGTCCGTCACGGCGGCGTCTTCGTGGAGATCGGTAACATCTGGCCGGGCAGCGACGTCACCCTGGATATCTCCAAGATTCTCTGGGGCCAGACGCGAATCGTCCCCGTGACCCACTACGACCCCTACATCCTGCCGGTGACGCTCGATTTCCTGGTCCGAAGCAGGGACCGGTATCCCCTCACCCGCGTGATGTCCCACAGCTTCCCGCTGGAGAAGATCGGCGAGGCCTTCGAGCAGGCCGAGTGGGCGGGCAAGAGCGAGGAGACGGCCATCACCCGGGCCTTCATTACGCCTTAGGCCCCGCACGCTAGTATTCGCTCTACGCAGCGTGGCCCGGGGCGGTCGTGTCCGTCAGATGGTGGCGACCCGCGACGGCAAGCGACTGGGCCGCGTGCAGCTTGCTGAATAGGCCTGCCTGTCGCAGCAGTTCTTCGGGACTACCGGACTCGACAATCCTTCCGCCCTGGACCACCAGTACGTTGTCCGCCTCCATGATCGTCCGAAGCCTGTGCGCTACCACGACCAGCGTGCGCGTGCCCCTCAGAGCGTGAATGGCGCCCATAAGGCGCTCCTCTGTGAGAGCGTCCAACGCCGCAGTGGCCTCGTCCAGCGCTACTATCCTCGATTGCCGGTAGAAAGCCCGGGCGATGGCTATCCTCTGGCGTTCACCGCCTGCGAGATTGAGGCCCCTTTCGCCGATCATCTCGGCCAATCCGTTCGGGAGCGCCGAAACAAACTCCTCCAGCTGTGCGTCGCGCAAGGCCGTCTGCGCCGACTGGGTATCGGGCTCTGCTTCCGGGTACGTCACGTTCGCGAGGATCGTGTCGTTCCACAGGAACACCTCTTGAGGGACGATGGATACCTGGGCGCGAAGGGATGCCGGCGACAGCTCTCGCGTATCGATTTCGTCGATCAGGACCCGACCCGACTGAGGCTCGTAGAAGCCCAGCAGAAGGTCCAGTATGGTGCTCTTCCCGCCGCCCGTGGGCCCTACTATCCCAATGAACTCGTTGGGCTGGACCGCAAAGGAAACGTTGTCGAGTCCGAACCCTTCCCGGTCGTACCGGAAGCTCACGTCCGAGAACTCGATCGCAGCTCCCGTTTCGGCGGGCGACAGGCGTCGTTTCCCTCTGCCCTCGTCCTCTCTCTCCATGGCCATTAGCTCATCGATTCTTTCGGCGGAGACGCGCACGGTTTCAAGGTCAACGTGGATGTCCAGTGTCGAACGCACCGCGTAGTACACCCCCGGCACGTAGGCCACGAAGGCGACGAGATCGCCGACGGTCGCCCTGCCGTGTATGACCTCGAATGCCCCGTACCCGAAGATAAGCCCACGGACCATGTTCAGGACCATCTCGGACAAACCGACACGGACCAGGTCGTGAAAGGCCACCGTCTTTGCTTGATTCCTCCAGAATCGTCCCGCCCAGTCGCGGCACCGCCCCTCTTCGCGCGATTCGCCGTTGAACGCCTTCACGGCCCTGATTCCCCCGAAAACCTCGTTGAGGTGGACTTCCGCTGAAGCCACGAGGCCGTGCATCTCGCTCTCGAGCTTCTTCGTTTTCCTGGCCACGACCAGCGTCAGGACCATCGAAGGGGGAATGGCCAGCAACACAACCAGCGCGAGCTTCCAGTTGAGCAGCAGCATCACGCCCGCAGTCGAGGCCACGAGGAGTACGTTGTAGAAGAATGGTATTACCTTCACTGCCACGAAGACGCCACCGACCTTGCCGCAGCTTCGGGTGATGGCGTAAACGATCTTCGCGACCGACACGCTCTCAATCCTGTCGAGCCGTCCGTGGACAACGTGGCTGAACATCTCGGTACGCAGGCGCCTCGAAACCGCCTCACCGATCGCCGTACGGAAGTAGTTGCGAAGCGCGGCCAGTCCCACGTCGATCACAGGGAACAGGGACATCGCGACCAGAAGTCCGATCAGCAGCGCGGTGTTCTCGGACGGTATGGCGACGTCGAAAAGGTGTCGGAGCAACAATGGGGTGACCAGGTTGGCCCCCGTGCCCAGAAGCATAAGCCCGACAACCACCGCGATAAGCAGAATGCTGCTGCGTAGCTGCTTGAGTACTAAGTTAAGGGTGTAGCTGCTCTCATTACCACGATTCGGCTCGTCCAACAGGACTGCCTCGGTCATACGCCGTTCCTCCTGTCTGCCGCTGTCAGGCGATCGCGTTTGCAAGCGGCGATTGCGGTCCAGACGAATTCGGTCACGGAAGACATCTCTGTTAGCCCGAATCCACCGAAGGACACCGATGGACGGCGTGAGGAAAGCGGAAGGGGGGTGAGGGAGCTACAGGGGAAATAGGAGGTTACGTCAATAGGTGTGTAAACGACATCAGGCGGCGACCTTCTCAGCCGTTGATTCAATGGCGATTCCATCCGCATACTGTGCACCGAGATAGACGTCTTCGATCAACTCAGGGGCCTTCAGACGCCTGAAGCGCTGTTCGGCGACCATCAACATTTTCCAGATCACCGCTATCGCCCGATCGACCCTCTTGTAGCGCTTGGCGGCATCGGTCCGAAGCCTGAGGGCCGCGAAGGGTGATTCTACCGGGTTCGTCGTGCGAAGGTGCCCCCAGTGCTCCTTTGGGAAGTCATAGAAGGTGACCATGCGGTCCCAGTCCCGCTCCAAGGCCTCTGAGGCCGCCTCGTAGGAATGGTCGCCGCACCACCTGGTGAACACCGTCCTGAGCCGCTCAGCCTCTGTCCGAGTCGGCGCGTAGGGGATAGTACGCAGCATGAGCTTGGCCTGGTCCTGTTGTCGCTTTGGAAGCTTGGCGAGCACGTTTACGATCTTGTGGTTCCAGCAGCGTTGCTCTGCCGCCTGCGGATAGACGTTGCGCAGAGCTCCCCAGATGCCCAGGTGTCCGTCTCCAACCACCAGCCTCGGGCAGCTCAAGCCCCGGCGCTTGATGTCCCTGAGCACCTCGGACCAGTTCTCTGTGGACTCCCTGTATCCGGGAACAGCGCTCACCACCACCTTGCTCCCGTCGCTCAGGGCCGCCATCACCACCAGTACCGCCGCCTTCTCCTTCTCAAGACCAGCCTTGACGTAGACTCCATCCACCCACATGTAGACCACTTCCAGGTCATCGAGGGGCCGGCTGCGCCATTGGGCAAGCTCATCGTTCCACTTATCCTTCAACCGGGCCACCGTGCTCGCCGATACCGGTGCGTCCTCTCCCAGCAGCCCCCGCAAAGCCAGATCGAAGTCGCCTTCGGATAGACCGTGCAGGTACAGCTCGGGGATCAACTCAGCAACCTTCCTGGTCCTGTTGACGAACAGCGGCAGCAGCCGGCTCTCGAACTGCTCCTCGGTATCGCGGACTCGCGGCCGCCTCAGCTGTATCGTTCCCGAACTCAGCGTAAGCCTCCGGGCTCTGCCGTATCCGTTCCGATAGCCGGTATCTGAGTCCGAGTCGGATCTGAGCGCCGACTTCGCCCTTCCCAGAAACGCCGTCACCTCCTCCTCCAGCAACTCCTGGATCAGCCTCTGGACCTGGCTTCGCACCCAATCCTCCAACTGCTCCCACTCCGGCCTTGACTCCGACCTACTCTCAGTGCTTTCCTTCCTCATGGGCGGTCTATCTCCTCTCTTGGGCCTCGAGCCCGTGTTGTTCAGAGAGAGGGTACACCGCCTGACTGTTTACACACTTTTTGAAGATACCTCGGAAATAGCCTGGGTTCCATTTGGGGTAGGGAGGTCGGCGGACGGTCTTCATCGCCGCACAGGGGCCCCTATGGCCGTCTGCGGGAGCTGCGATGCGCGGGATGGCGAGAGAATACGCAGCAGGGAACTCTCTCGGACCGGGCTGGCACGAGTCTGCGGGGATCTTCGGTTGTCCGGTGGGTGGGTCGGTCGCCGACGGTGCCGTCAGGCCGGGAGTGGAATGGCTCGCAGCCGGGCCAAGGCGCGGCTGAACTTCTCAGCCCAAGGCCAGCGATCCGGAAGATGCAGGGTCAACCGGCGTGCCGAGCGGGTGAGCCGTCCGGCCAGGGAGAAGAACCGCCGCCGGAGGGTCTTGGTGGTGGCTATCCGCTCTCCCAGACCGATCCGCGCCGTCCAGCGGGCCAGGTTGTGGGCCATCGTCTGGACGGCCAACCAGGCGCCGTTGGCGGCGAAGCGGCCCGAGGGGAGATGGTTCAGCCCGACGCCGTACTTGAGGTCGCGTATGGCATTCTCGATCTCGGCGTGGCGGCGATGGTCAGCCTCCAGTTCGAGCAACTCCCCGTCCCGGTCGGTGATGAAGCCATGATAGCTGTATTTGGCGAAGAGGGCCAGTTGGGAACCGGGCGTGGGCTTCACCCGCCGGACGATGAGCCGTACCGGCGCGGCGTCCGCCTCGGCCTGGAAGGGGGTGCAGGTGGTCTCGGCCACATCGGCGGCGCCGTCCATCCAGTAAGGAATCGGCGTCCAGGCATCTTCGGGTATCGCCTCGATGAGATTGTGCAGGCTTTTGTGCTGGCGGATGGTGATGGAGAAGCGGACATCCATCTTGCGGCAGACGGATACCACGCCATGAGTGTAGAACCCGCTGTCGGCCCGTAGCGTGAGTCGTCCGTTGGCCCCGGCGTAGCGCACCCGTCCCACCGTCTCCCGCAGGAAGTGGGCGGCGCCGCGGGCGGTGTTGGCCCGGCCCTCGCGCAGCCGGGACATCAGCACGTCTCCGGTGCCGGCGGCGATGGCCAGCAGCGGGTGGTAGCCCCGCTTGCCGGTATAGCCGTGGTGGCGGGCGCCCTCCTTGGCCAGTCCGTAGGTCTCGCAGATGGTGGAGTCCAGGTCAATGGTCAGGGGCCCGTCGCCGGGTCCCGCCCCGGCCTGCCAAGCCCGGGCCAGCAACTCGCGGCTCACCCGGTCGAGTTGACGGACGTGGCCCCACCGGAAGCTGCGCAGGAAGGTGCCCAGGGTGGATGGCGCCTTGAGAGTGCCGCCCAGGGTGCAGGCCGTCCCCCCGGTGCGCAACACATCGGCGTCGTCAATGCAGTCGCCCCCAGCCAGCGCAGACGCCACCAGCGTCATCATCTTGTCGCTCGTGTTCGCCCGCCCCGGGGCATCGCCCAGGTCGAGGCGCTGCCGGACGAGTTCGGGCAGGCCGAGGTGCCGCGCCAGGGTGGCCGGAAGGAGCAGCCCGGCATTGGCCACCAAGCGGCGGTCGTCGAAGGTGATTTGGATCCGGTCGGGGTGGTTGCGTGGCAGCATCTACTGGGTGCTCCTTTTCCGGGGCCGTTTTTTTGCTACAAAACCATTATCCCAGAAGCACAGGAGCACCTTCTTGCCGCCTCAGGACGCTAACCCGACGCCCTCCTTCGGTGGATTCGGGGTTAGGCGATGGCCGCGCCTCACCCCCCGGTATCAGGGACGAGTCAAGAGAATACCATATATGCTGATTGCGTCAGGACTTGTTTTATTAGTGTCCGGTATGATATGATAGGTGGGCTTTAAAAGCTTATTGCGATGCGCCAAGGCGCATTACATACGTAACCAGTAAATACAACTTGACGAGGTCGGCTCCCCGTGATATAATAGGAGCGTCAAAAGAGCTAAACGCAACTGAGCCCCGGATTCCGGGGCTCAGTTTTTTATGCAAATCGGCGGGATTCGCGCCGACTTCGACAGGCGATTCTCGAACCGATTGCCTAGATCGTCACGACACAGACCCCCTTGGCCTTCGTACGGGCTCTGGATCAGTCGGTCACTACGATGTCGGGGTTCCCTCCTAGGACGCTGTCGATACGCCAGCCTATATCGCGACGGTGTTCAAGAACCGGGTCCATGTAGCGCCTATCGTTACCGTTTACAGGCGATAATCCACAGGACACGGAGAACGGGTGTAGGACGTCAGCGATAATAGGACTGCGATAATCATATCCGAGCCTCCTCGGGCCAATGCTCACGTCGCGGCATCTTATAGTGCCGACACCCTGTCCGCCAGCTGCAAAAAAGCGGCCGTTGCCGGACTGTCCGACTCGGCCAGCAGCAATGGCCTACCCGTATCCGAGAGGACGCTGACGGCGGGGTCCAGAGGAATCTCCGCCAGCACCTGCCCCTCCAGGCGGGCGTACCGCTGGCCGCGATGGAACACCTCCTGACGCTCTCCGCAATGGCCACAGACGAAATAGCTCATATTCTCCACGATCCCGAGCAGCGGCAGTGAGATGTTGTTGAAGCGCTTGATCTCGCGACGGGCGTCTAGCCGAGCGACGTCCTGCGGAGTGGTGACTACGATTCCTCCCTTCAGGGAGGTTGATGCCGCGATGGTCCCCAACGGCTCGTCGGAGGCCGGCGGGAGGTCGATTATCATTGTGTCTGCGTCGCCCCAGTCCACGATGTAAAGGAGCGACTCCAAGATCTTTCCCACCATCTGGGCGCTTCCAATATTGACCGTCTGGCTGTCGGCGATCAGGAACCCAGCCGACATGACCCGCAGGCCGAACCTCTCGACCGGTTGGACGATCGGCGCCTGGTCCTCGGGGCGGGAGATCAAAATAGGCCAGAACTCCTTCCAGCCCTCGGTCTCGATCGTGCGGTGAATCCCCAGCATCAGCGGGATATTTGGGCCGTACAGGTCGGCGTCCAGCAGCGCCACCTTGCGGCCTCTCTGTGACAGGGCCAGGGCGAGGTTCACGGCCACGGTCGTCTTTCCGACGCCCCCCTTGCCGCTTGCCACCACGACTACGTCCACAATCTTCCCAGGCTTTTGCGAATCTCCCATCATTCTCCGCGGGCCCGTCAGTATCGAGGGCGCGGCTCACTCGGTGCCGGCATCGGACTCCTCGCCTTCAGCGCCGAATACGAAGGTACCGACCTCCTCTGAAACGTAGAGGGGGCCAGCCGTAGGCCCGGAGCACCTCACCCCTGGCCCCTCTCCGCGTCCTGTATGGACCGGACACATGGTGGACGGGTGTTCGGAGACATGGTGGACACATTTGAGTATGTTAGGCATCGTGCCTGAGGTCAAGCTGGGCGATTTGATGAGTGGCGAAGAAGACGTTCCAGACTCCATCGTCAGTTGTCGGCCGAATAGCCACTGGCATGCCCTTGAAGGCCTTAGGTACCTTGAAGATACGGCCAAACAACTGGAGCCTACCTTTGTCGTGAACACGGCGTACCAGGTCGGTTGGTTCGTACTCCAAGGGTGGAAGGACCTCGGGAAACAGTCTTTGGCTCACTTGGTACTTGGTGGCCGGAGTAGCAAGGTCAAGGGCGTCATGGGGCCGCTCCAAGTTGTAGATGTCCCGCCACAGGTCGAAGGCTCTCTGGCAGTGCGCCAGATCAGTGAAGCTGCTCCCCTGCAGCACTTCAACGGTCATGGTTCGGTGGAAGCGCTCATCTTTTCCCTGTGTCTGAGGGTGATAAGGGCGTCCATGACTGACTCCGATGCCCAACCTCAGCAGCCAGACTGTAAAAGGTGTGTAGGGGTGGTCTTGGTCATGGCCCCACGGGGAGCCATTGTCCATCAACATTGTGTTGGGCAGGCCGTAGCGCCGGAAGATAGCCGTCAGGCGCTGTTGCACCATCTCTCCCTGCTCGTTACCGCAGGCCTGCAGCCCCAAGGCAAACCGAGAGTGATCGTCCAGAACAGTCAGAGGGTGGCAGCGTCCTCGGGTAAGGGGGAAGTGGCCTTTGAAGTCCATCTGCCACAGGTCGTTGGGTGCCTGGTGTTCAAATCGCTGCCAGGAACGGTGCTTGGGCCCCTCGGCGGGGTCAATGCGGCCATGACGACGCAAGATCGCCGTGATAGTACTGGGGGCCGGCATGTCCGCCTCAAACACATCCCTGCGGTCCAAAAGCCACCGTCGCAGCTTACGAGCTCCCCAGGCCGGATGGGCCGCACGGGCAGACAGCACCGCCTGCTCAACCTGCGATGGGGTACGTGCAGGCGAGTAGTGAGGCCGCCGCGGCAGCTCGACCAGGCCTGCCTCGCTCCCTTCACGGAAACGCCCAAGCCACTTGTATCCAGTCGTAGGGCTGATCCCGAAGCGACGGCAAAGGCCCCTTTTGTTGGTGCCTTCAGCCTGCGCCAGCTCCACGAACTCTCTCCTCTGAGACATAACGGACATCTCCTTCCATGGCATGACCACCTCCTTGTAATGAAGTCATGCCTATTATGGTGTCCACCATGTCCCCGAACATGTGTAAGCTATGTCCCCGGTCTATACAGCCTCCGGAGAGGGGCCAGGGGTGAGGTAGAGCGGTTGTTTGTCAGGTACGTTGAGCTCAGTCGTTAAGGTCCATAAGCGGGGCGCGTTACTGGACAATGAGCCTAGCCCTTGAGCCTTGTGCCTGCTGAAAGCATTTTCAGGGCCTTTTCGACGCGGCGGACCCGGGTGTCCTCTGGTTTGGCGGACTCGATCCAGTCCACGTACTCCTTCTGATGAGAGTAGGACATCTTCCCGAACCGCTCCCTGGCCCCGTCGTGGTGGGCAAGGGCTTCAACTAGGTCCTCCGGAACGTCGAGCGTCCTTGGGGCGAGGTCAATTTCCAGCACCAATTCAACGATGTCCCCTGCCTTGACTTCGGCACCCTTTTGCATGGACTTGTTGACCATCATGAAATGGGAGCCGGCGCCGCTGGGGAACACTGAGCTCCTGAACGCGGTGCCATTGATGGTGCCCTTGACCGCGATGCGCGCCTTGCTACCGAAGGCCTCCTGGGCGCTGAAGGGGAGCCGGAGGCACGTCCAGGCGCCTCCGGGACCCATAGGCTCAAGGGTGGCCTCGAACTCTCGCCGCTTCGCGCGAGTCTGGTCCTCTGTCATCCGCTCCACCTCTCGCCCTGCGGCCTCACGGATTATAGCACTGAGGTCGTGCCCTTGGGAGCGAGAAGTGAGTGTGGATCGGGGTGTTTGCGGCAGGGGGCGCCACCTGGGAAGGCGGCTCACTCGGCGCCGGCATCGGACTCCTCGCCTTCAGCGCCGAAGAGCTCCTGAGCTGCGTCCCTGGCATATTGAGTACTCTGGGCCATCTTGGCGCGCGCTTCCCGTTTCTCGTCCGCGGTCATTGGGACCCATTTGGCCTCTCGCTCGTCCAGGTCTTTCAATATGTCCTGCACTGCGAAGGGCCCCTTTTGAGGTGGGCGCTCCTCTCCGGCCTCCGCTTCTAGCTGAATCCCCGCCTTCTCAATAACCTCTTCGGCCGCATATATCGGGCTGCCTGTCAGGACGGCCAGGGCTAGGGCGTCGCTGGGCCTGGCGTCCACCTCCCTCAAGCTTTTGCCGCTGCGCAGCTTGACCACGGCGTAGAAGGTATCCTCCCTGAGGGCTTCGACGCGCACCTCTTCCACCGTGGCCCCTATCGCATCAATGACGTTAGCCAAGAAGGCATGCGTCAAAGGACGTGGGACGGGATATTCTTTGAGACCCATTGCTATGGCCTCGCCCTCGGATGGGCCAATCCAGATGGGCAGGACTCGCCCTCCCTCTCTGTCCAGCAGGATGACGACGTGCAGCCTGGTGGACTCGCCGGTCTTCGGGTGCTTACGCTCCCGTGGCGCGATGTCCGCGATGGTCACCTTCACCATTACTCTTACCTCCTCGTTTTGTGGAATAGGACCGTTCATCTCGGAGTACACCGGCAAAAGCAGCTCCCTTAGCTGTTCCCTCGATCTATGAAGGCGAACCTTGACTGCCGCGACGGAGGCGCCCAGGGTGGCGGCGATCTCCCGCACGCTGAGCTGATCGTAGTAGAACAGCAGCGTTGCCGCACGGTTCCTGGGCGACAGGGACTCGACGGCCTTCAGCACCGTCCGATGGAGCTCCTGCGCCTCCGCCACCTCCTGCGGGTCCGGCTCGATGCCGGCGAAGGGCACGGCCTCGAACCGCAGGCCAGGGCTTCCAGAGAGAGGAAGCTGGTGTCCCGGTCGCGGAGGTAGCCCCTGCACACGTTCAGGACGATGCCGTAGAGCCAGCTTTGAAAGCGCTCGGGGTCCCGCAGACGGTCCAGGGACAGGTAGGCCTGAAGCATCGCCTCCTGTGCCAGCTCACGCGCGACCCCGCCATCGGCCACCACGCCCGCGGCGACGCGTCGGGCCATCTGATGATAGCGCTCGATCAGGAGGCCGAAGGCGTCCTTGTCCCCGGAGCGCGCCAGGGACACAAGCCCGGCGTCCTCTCTTTCGTGCATGGGCATCCCGCTTTTTTGCGCAACCGAAGGGCGTTTTAAGGGGCCGTCGCCCCTCTGAGTGCTCCCGCCCAAGGCGGGAGGGCGCTAAGCCGCAGTTTATATCATGTAGTGGGGATGTTAGTGTGATAGGTTACATCATGCGGCGGCGCTGACAGAGGAGTCTGACTGGTTGCTGAACGACCTGGTCGGCGGCGAGAAGGTGGTGGTGATAGGCAGGGCCAAGGGGCCCGCAGGCGTCGCATTCCTCAGCAGCGCAGACGACAGAGTGCTCAGTTTCAGGCTCGCCGATGGCTCCCTGGAGGACGTGGAGACGGGAAGCAGGTGGGACGACGGCGGCGTCGCGGTCTCCGGGCCGCTGGCCGGCGCACGGCTAACACCGCTGCCCTTGCGCTCAAGCTTCTGGTTCTCGCTGGCGGGGGCGCTGCCGGGCATAGACCTCTACAAGCCTTAGCCCGAATCCACCGAAGGACACGGATGGACGGCGTGAGGAAAGCGGAAGGGGGGTGAGGGAGCTACAGGGGAAATAGCCTGGGTTCCATTTGGGGTAGGGAGGTCGGCGGACGGTCTTCATCGCCGCACAGGGGCCCCTATGGCCGTCTGCGGGAGCTGCGATGCGCGGGATGGCGAGAGAATACGCAGCAGGGAACTCTCTCGGACCGGGCTGGCACGAGTCTGCGGGGATCTTCGGTTGTCCGGTGGGTGGGTCGGTCGCCGACGGTGCCGTCAGGCCGGGAGTGGAATGGCTCGCAGCCGGGCCAAGGCGCGGCTGAACTTCTCAGCCCAAGGCCAGCGATCCGGAAGATGCAGGGTCAACCGGCGTGCCGAGCGGGTGAGCCGTCCGGCCAGGGAGAAGAACCGCCGCCGGAGGGTCTTGGTGGTGGCTATCCGCTCTCCCAGACCGATCCGCGCCGTCCAGCGGGCCAGGTTGTGGGCCATCGTCTGGACGGCCAGCCAGGCGCCGTTGGCGGCGAAGCGGCCCGAGGGGAGATGGTTCAGCCCGACGCCGTACTTGAGGTCGCGTATGGCATTCTCGATCTCGGCGTGGCGGCGATGGTCAGCCTCCAGTTCGAGCAACTCCCCGTCCCGGTCGGTGATGAAGCCATGATAGCTGTATTTGGCGAAGAGGGCCAGTTGGGAACCGGGCGTGGGCTTCACCCGCCGGACGATGAGCCGTACCGGCGCGGCGTCCGCCTCGGCCTGGAAGGGGGTGCAGGTGGTCTCGGCCACATCGGCGGCGCCGTCCATCCAGTAAGGAATCGGCGTCCAGGCATCTTCGGGTATCGCCTCGATGAGATTGTGCAGGCTTTTGTGCTGGCGGATGGTGATGGAGAAGCGGACATCCATCTTGCGGCAGACGGATACCACGCCATGAGTGTAGAACCCGCTGTCGGCCCGTAGCGTGAGTCGTCCGTTGGCCCCGGCGTAGCGCACCCGTCCCACCGTCTCCCGCAGGAAGTGGGCGGCGCCGCGGGCGGTGTTGGCCCGGCCCTCGCGCAGCCGGGACATCAGCACGTCTCCGGTGCCGGCGGCGATGGCCAGCAGCGGGTGGTAGCCCCGCTTGCCGGTATAGCCGTGGTGGCGGGCGCCCTCCTTGGCCAGTCCGTAGGTCTCGCAGATGGTGGAGTCCAGGTCAATGGTCAGGGGCCCGTCGCCGGGTCCCGCCCCGGCCTGCCAAGCCCGGGCCAGCAACTCGCGGCTCACCCGGTCGAGTTGACGGACGTGGCCCCACCGGAAGCTGCGCAGGAAGGTGCCCAGGGTGGATGGCGCCTTGAGAGTGCCGCCCAGGGTGCAGGCCGTCCCCCCGGTGCGCAACACATCGGCGTCGTCAATGCAGTCGCCCCCAGCCAGCGCAGACGCCACCAGCGTCATCATCTTGTCGCTCGTGTTCGCCCGCCCCGGGGCATCGCCCAGGTCGAGGCGCTGCCGGACGAGTTCGGGCAGGCCGAGGTGCCGCGCCAGGGTGGCCGGAAGGAGCAGCCCGGCATTGGCCACCAAGCGGCGGTCGTCGAAGGTGATTTGGATCCGGTCGGGGTGGTTGCGTGGCAGCATCTACTGGGTGCTCCTTTTCCGGGGCCGTTTTTTTGCTACAAAACCATTATCCCAGAAGCACAGGAGCACCTTCTTGCCGCCTCAGGACGCTAACCCGACGCCCTCCTTCGGTGGATTCGGGCTTAGCAGCGCCCTCCCTTCCCGTCCACCTCTCGTTACCTCATGATAGGGGCGCGGACTACTTAACCCATCCATTTTCTGGACGCGGCGAAACCCGCCCTCGATAAGGGCTATAATGTCACCGCGGAATGAGCAGCATAACGGAGGGGTCGCTTGGGAGAAGCCCACACGACGGTCTCAGAGTATGCCGATGAGCTGATATCCGTTCCCAGGGCGCACCTGGCACTCGCGCTGCGCCAGGACGACAGTGGCTTGAAGCTGTTGCACCAGGACGGGCTGCTGGTGGAGTGTCCCCTGACCCGTGGGGGCATGGTGGCCGCCGGCTACCTGGCGAAGGCGCTTGGCGTGAAGATACCCCCTGTAGGCGAATCGGTCACCGCAAGGGTCTCCACCGGCGTTCTATTCCGTGCGGTCTCCATCGCATCTCTCGACTTCGACAACGAGGACTCCTACGCCCTACTGGACAGGTGGCTCGACGAGGCTGAGTCGCAACGTCGCGGCTCCAGCGACCTGACCTGAGCACGTAGCTCTATCTAATATGGCCGGCCGTTGCGTCGACGGTCCAGGCTGACCTTGTCGAAGGGCGAGGTGGCCTATATAATCGACGCCGCAATCTCGCTCATCTCGGAAGGAAATGCCGGTGGACTACGCGACGCTGACCCTCGGACAGGAGATATCGAATCAGACCTACCGGCTGGACGCCGACACGGTCGCCGCCTACGTCGATGCCGTGGGGGACCGGTCTGGCATTTTCGACGTGGACGCTGATCTGTCGGTGGCGCCTCCTATGTCCGTCGCCGCCTTGAGCCTTCGCGGCCTCGTCCATGACCTTGACGTTCCTCAGGGCACGCTGCACGCCGGCCAGGAGTTGGAGTTTACCGGGGCCGTCCGGGTGGGCGATACGCTGACATGCCGCGCGACCGTTCTGCGGAACTCCGTCCGTGGCGAGTGGAGGCACATGGTGGTGGGGCTGGCCGTAGAAGACGGCGCGCGCCGGCAGGTGATGCGGGGCAAGAGCACAATGGTCTTCCCCGCGTAGAGCGCAGGCGCCCTCGGGCTCGACACCGGTTGATGGACGGTGGATGGACAATGCGAGAAGGCGACGCCTTGCCCACGGTCGAAAGGTACGTGACGCAGGCCCGGATCGATAAATACGCTGAGGCCTCGGGTGACTTCAATCCGATTCATGTTGACGCTGACTTCGCCGCCGCCTCGCAGTTCGCCAGCACCATCGCCCACGGGATGATGGTGGCGGCGACCATCTCCGAAGTCATGTCCGCTGCGTTCCAGATAGACTGGGTCGAACGGGGGCATCTCAAGCTGAGATTCAAGGCGCCGGTGTTTCCCGGCGACACGGTGACGGCCTTCGGAAGTATTAAGAGTATCCGTGAACGCGACGGAATGAGCGAGGTGGTCTGCTCCGTAGGGGTCCGGAGGCAGGACGGCCAAGCGGCCATCACCGGAGAGGCCTCCGTGCTTGTCGCGCAGTCTGGCTAGCTGGCGCGCGAGTCCCGGTGAGACAAGAGTGCTGTATCGATCGGGAGCCGATTGGCCTTCAGGAGGGCTACTTGACGACCAGCGAGACGAAAATACGTGTTGCCGTAGATGTGATGGGGGGCGACCATGCGCCTGGCGAGGTAGTCGCGGGGGCCGTCAAGGCGGCCAGGCAGGACGGTGTGCAGGTAGGGCTTGTGGGGGACCCCGGCGTCGTTGAGCGGGAGCTCGCCGGGCACGACGTGAAGGGCCTGCCCATCCAGGCGGTCCCGTCCGACGGCGTGATCCTGGAGGGCGAGCAGCCCGCCGTTGCCCTTCGGCAGAAGCCGCGTGCGTCCATACTGGTCAGCACGGGGCTCGTGAAGAAGGGCCTGGCAGACGCCTCGGTGACCATGGGGTCCACGGGCGGGGCGATGGCTGCGGCCGCGGTGGTGCTGGGGGTGATCGATGGTATCGACCGGCCCGCCCTGGGGGGACCCATAATGGGCCTGGCCCCTCGAACAGTGATCATCGACCTCGGTGCGAACGTGGACTGCCGCCCGGCGCAGCTACTTGGCTTCGCCGTTATCGGAGATGTGTTCGCCCGCCAGTTCTGGGGAGTGGAGCGCCCTCGCGTGGCCCTCCTGAGCGTGGGCGCCGAGTCGGGCAAGGGCAACCGCCAGGTCAGGGAGACGACGGAGCTTCTCGCCGCCAGCGGCCTCAATTTCATCGGAAATGTGGAGGCCAACGACCTCCCCCAAAACGTCGCCGAGGTGGCGGTCTGCGACGGCTTCGTGGGCAACATCATCATGAAGCTCACCGAGGGCCTGGGCAGCGCCATGGCAGGCCATCTCAAGGACCGCCTCGACGGCAAGCTGTCGGTACTGGAGGTGGAGCGGTTGACGCGCGAGGTCTACGAGCTCAACAACATAGCCGAGACCTACGGCGGCGGGCCCCTGCTGGGTGTGAAAGGCGTCAGCGTGGTGGGCCACGGGCGCGGCCGGGCCGGGGCCGTTCGCCGGGCCATTGGGACCGCTAAAATGTCGATCGAGGTTGGCCTCGTGTCGGGGGTAATTGAGGAGTTGGAACGAGTCAACCGGGTTGTGGGCGAGTGACCATCGGTCCGCTCTCACCCTGGTATTAACCACCAGTCAGGAGCCAAAGTGCGTGAACCCGATCTGAGCGGCAGGACCGCGCTGGTGACGGGGGCCTCCAAGGGAATCGGCCGTGCCATCGCGATCAGGTTGGCCGAGGCGGGAGCTCGCGTCGCCGTCAACTTCAACTCCTCGGCCGAGGCCGCCGAAGAGGTGGCCCGGACGATCGCCGACGGCGGTGGCGAGGCGCTCACCGTCCAGGCCGACGTGTCCGACCTGGCGCAGGTTTCCGCGATGGTGGACACCGTGTACGGCCGATGGGACCATATCGACATCCTGGTCAACAACGCGGGCATTATTCACGACGGTCTTCTGGTGCGCATGTCAGACGACGCCTGGGAGAGCGTCATCGCCACAAATCTGAACGGCACCTTCTACTGCACGCGGGCGGTCCTGAGGACGATGCTTCGCAAGCGATGGGGGCGGATCATAAACATAGGGTCGGTTGTGGGCATCAGGGGCAATGCGGGCCAGACGAACTACTCGGCCTCCAAGGCCGCCATCATCGGCTTCACCAAGGCGTTGGCCAAGGAGGTCGCCACCAGGAATATCACGGCCAACGCCGTGACTCCCGGCTATCTGGAGACCGAGACGACGGCGATCCTGACCCAGGAGCAGAAGGACTACTGGCTGAGCGTGATACCGCAGGGCCATTTTGGGGAGGTCGACGACATCGCGCACCTGGTAGCCTTCCTCGCCGGCGACAGGGCCAAGTACATCACCGGCCAGGTGATCAGCGTCGACGGCGGCATGGCGGTCTAGTGGGCGGCCCGACCTGGAACGGACGTTATCCCGACGCCGGCCGCCTCCGCGGCGAGGTCGAGCGTCTGGCCGAATGCTTTGTCGAGGCGCTTCTGGATAGCATTCCGCGTAGCGAAGTGCGGGGGATCTATCTCAAGGGGTCGGCCACGAAGCGGTGGGACTCTCCCCTTGACTACGTTCCCGAGATCAGCGACGTGGACATGCACCTCTGGTTTCACGGGGACGACACCTGGCGCAGGCATCTGGGGACTCTATCCCAGGCGATGGACGTCCACCGCAAGGTCGAGCTACGGTACCGCTCCAAGATCAGCCAACCCATTCACGAGCCGAGACCCCAGCTCATCGTCATGAATAAATTGATGGCCGAATTCGACGATTTCGTTTTCTCGCCCGGGTCCACGGTGCGGGTGCTCTTCGGGGAAGACTACCCCGAGGCCGACTACAGCGACCCGGACCGTATCAGGCTCGGGGACTGCCGCCGCCTCATCGAGAATGCAGAATACCTCGGCGTTCTACCTCTGCAGGCAGTAGACAAGCCCGGCAGGTACCTCTGGGAATCGCTGCGGGCCCTGGTGTGGCGCGTCTCCCCCGCCGGCCCCCGCGTCCTCCACGTAATGGGCATCGAAACGGAAGAGGCGTGGAGCTTGAACCGGACGGGCGTGGTATCGAACCTGCGACGACTGGGCCAGAGCAGCCTGGCCGACCACTACTCGGGATTCTATCTCTCAGCATGGGAGTACTTTCTGTCGGGTTTCAAGAACACTGACGCCGGGCGCACTGCCATCGGCCGCGGGGCCCGGGTGTTGAGCGAGGCATCGAAGGTTGCGAGAACCTGGCTGGCCGGGCAGCCGGCTAATGCCGCCCGCAGTGGAGATGACGATGAGCTTTGAAGGCAAGGTCGCGCTAGTCACGGGAGGATCGCGGGGGATAGGCAAGGCGATAGCCCTGGAGTTCGCCCGCCGTGGGGCCGATATCGCCTTCAACTACCTGCGCAGTCACGAGGCTGCAGCCGAGACCCAGCGCGAGATCGAGGAGCTGGGCGTCCGCTGTCTTAAAATCAAGGCGCATCTGGGCGACGTGGATAAAATCAAGGAGATGTTCGCTCAGGTTACACGAAAATACCCCAGGCTGGACATCCTGATAAACAACGCCGCCTCCGGCGTTCAGCGCCCGGCGGCAGAGCTCGAGGAAAAGCACTGGGACTGGACCATGAACATCAACGCAAGGGCGCCGTGGCTCTGTGCGGTCGAGGCGTCCCGCCTGATGACCGAAGGGGGGAGCATCGTCAACCTCACCAGCATGGGCTCCCAGAAGGTGCTGCCCCACTACTTCTCGGTGGGCGCGTCCAAGGCTGCGCTGGAGGCCGTAACCCGCTACCTGGCCGTCGAGCTGGCCCCCCAGGGCATTTCGGTCAACGCCGTATCGGGGGGATACGTGGATACCGGGGCGCTGGACCACTTCCCCGAGCGCGAGGAGATGCTGGCGGCCGGCAAGAAGACGCTGCTGGGCAGGATGGTCGAGGTCGGCGACATCGCCGGTGTGGTCGCGTTCCTTTGTAGCGAGGAGGCCCGGATGATTCGCGGGCAGGTGATCGTGGTGGACGGCGGTGCTACCCTCACGCCAGGATAGGGCGCCCTAGCAGATCACCGGGAGGGCAGCGCCACCACCTCCGCCGCGGCCAGGCCGTCACCCAGCTCCACCGACAGTACCGTGCCGGGCTTTGCATGCGCCTTGCGCACGTACCCGAGCCCTATGGCCTTCATCTGCCGGGGTGAACGCACAACAGAGGTCACGACCCCAATCTGCTTCCCGTCGAGGAGCAGCCTGGCGCCGGGCGGTGGAGCGGTGTCAGCGTCCCACCGCAGCCCCACCAGCTCCTTCTGCACCTTCTTGTACGTGTCCAGGCGGGCAACGACCTCCTGGCCGACGTAGCAACCCTTGGTGAAGCTGATTAGCTCGCGAAGGCCGGCCTCTAAGGGGTTGAATGCCTCGGTCAGCTCCCTGCCGTAGGCGGGGACTCCCTGCTCCACCCGCACGGCCTCCAGCGCCTCCAGGCCGACCCTGCGGAGGCCGGCCTTGTCGCCCTGGGACGAGAGCTCATCCCGTAGCCGTGGACCGTCGGCGGCGGGCACGAGCAGGTCGTAGGCGTGGGGTCCGACGAAGTCCGTGCGGAAGATCGAGGCGTCCACCCCACCGATGCTGACCTGAGTGGAGTCGTAGCGTCCCATGGAAGCGACATCCACGCCATCCAGGCCGCTCAGGAGCTGGGCCGCCTTTGGCCCTGCCACGGATATCATGGCCGTCTCCTCGGTGACGTCCTGCAGCACGATATCCTCGACGAAGGTGTAGAAGTCGATCCACTCGGCCACCTTCTTCCGGCTCTGGGGAGCCGTCAGCACCATCAGACGGTCGGAGAGCTTCAGGACGACAAGCACGTCCAGGATTCGGCCCTTGTTCGACGTCAGGACCGTCGCGGTCCCCCTGCCTGTCTCGAGGTTCATCAGCTCGTTGGTGGACAGGCGGTTGAGCAGGTCGAGCGCATCTTCTCCGGTGCAGCTCAGCCGGCCGACGTAGGACCGGTCCAGAAGGGCCACGTCCCGGGTGAGTGCTCGATGCTCTTCGGCGACGGAGGAGTAGAAACCGGGGAGAGGCCGCCCGCGCGCGTCAGCCAGCGCGGCGCCGGGCTGATCGTCTATCTCTACGACTGGGCTATTCCCCATTGGCCCTCCTCAAAAACGACCGCCGCTCCAACGGGAGCGGCGAGACCGGGCCGCGTCTTCTCTGACGGCCGGCTACACTCCGAAGGAGGTACCGCAGCCGCAGGTGGTCTTGGCGTTGGGGTTGTTGAACACAAAGCCCTTGCCGTTCAGGCCGCCCGAGTACTCCAGCGTCGTGCCCGCCAGGAAGATGTACGACTTTCGGTCGACGAAGAGCTTCATGCCGTGCTCCTCGAGGACCATGTCGTTCTCCTGAGGCTCATCGACCAGGTCGAGCACGTAGGTGAGCCCGGAGCAGCCGCCGCCCTTGACGCCAACACGAAGTTGGGCATCGGGCTTGCCGGCCTGCTCGGCATAGTGACCGACGTGCCCGGCTGCCTCCTTGGAGATCGAGATCGTCAGCGGCTTGGGTTTCTCTCTGGTCGTTGTCACGTTACCCCCCATTTGGCCGCGTGGGGGGCGGTGGTCCCGCCCTCTCGCGCGTCTCAATTGTACCGAGGGACGCGGGCAGATGTCAATTGCGGTCAGGGCTCCTGTGCCCCCAGAGCGTCGGCACTGCACTACCTCACCCCAATTTATGCGATGGTGAGCCTACCGTTCTGTCCCCCTCTCCGCGTGCTGTATGGACCGGACACATGGTGGACGGGTGTTCGGAGACATGGTGGACACATTTGAGTATGTTAGGCATCGTGCCTGAGGTCAAGCTGGGCGATTTGATGAGTGGCGAAGAAGACGTTCCAGACTCCATCGTCAGTTGTCGGCCGAATAGCCACTGGCATGCCCTTGAAGGCCTTAGGTACCTTGAAGATACGGCCAAACAACTGGAGCCTACCTTTGTCGTGAACACGGCGTACCAGGTCGGTTGGTTCGTACTCCAAGGGTGGAAGGACCTCGGGAAACAGTCTTTGGCTCACTTGGTACTTGGTGGCCGGAGTAGCAAGGTCAAGGGCGTCATGGGGCCGCTCCAAGTTGTAGATGTCCCGCCACAGGTCGAAGGCTCTCTGGCAGTGCGCCAGATCAGTGAAGCTGCTCCCCTGCAGCACTTCAACGGTCATGGTTCGGTGGAAGCGCTCATCTTTTCCCTGTGTCTGAGGGTGATAAGGGCGTCCATGACTGACTCCGATGCCCAACCTCAGCAGCCAGACTGTAAAAGGTGTGTAGGGGTGGTCTTGGTCATGGCCCCACGGGGAGCCATTGTCCATCAACATTGTGTTGGGCAGGCCGTAGCGCCGGAAGATAGCCGTCAGGCGCTGTTGCACCATCTCTCCCTGCTCGTTACCGCAGGCCTGCAGCCCCAAGGCAAACCGAGAGTGATCGTCCAGAACAGTCAGAGGGTGGCAGCGTCCTCGGGTAAGGGGGAAGTGGCCTTTGAAGTCCATCTGCCACAGGTCGTTGGGTGCCTGGTGTTCAAATCGCTGCCAGGAACGGTGCTTGGGCCCCTCGGCGGGGTCAATGCGGCCATGACGACGCAAGATCGCCGTGATAGTACTGGGGGCCGGCATGTCCGCCTCAAACACATCCCTGCGGTCCAAAAGCCACCGTCGCAGCTTACGAGCTCCCCAGGCCGGATGGGCCGCACGGGCAGACAGCACCGCCTGCTCAACCTGCGATGGGGTACGTGCAGGCGAGTAGTGAGGCCGCCGCGGCAGCTCGACCAGGCCTGCCTCGCTCCCTTCACGGAAACGCCCAAGCCACTTGTATCCAGTCGTAGGGCTGATCCCGAAGCGACGGCAAAGGCCCCTTTTGTTGGTGCCTTCAGCCTGCGCCAGCTCCACGAACTCTCTCCTCTGAGACATAACGGACATCTCCTTCCATGGCATGACCACCTCCTTGTAATGAAGTCATGCCTATTATGGTGTCCACCATGTCCCCGAACATGTGTAAGCTATGTCCCCGGTCTATACAGCGTGCGGAGAGGGGCCGGGGGTGAGGTGCTTCGGGACTGACGAAACAGGCCTCAGTTAGTGAACTTAATTCTCCCAGGGTCCTGTGCCCCAATGATGTCAACAAAGCTAGACTGAGCTGAGAACCTCACCCCAATTTATACGATGGTGAGCGTCTACCGTTCTTCCCCCCCCGTCCGCGCGCGGAGAGGAGAGGAGAGGAGAGGAGAGGAGAAAGGGGTAGGGGGTCAGGTGCTTCGGGACTGACGAAACAGGCCTCAGTCAGTAAACTTAATTTTCTTATAACCCCCGCCGGACCGTTGGGGGCGTCCCTACGGGTGGAATATCACCATCTTGAGTTCGGTCATCTCCTGCACAGCGTACCTGGGGCCCTCCTTGCCCATGCCGCTCTCCTTCAGCCCACCGTAGGGCATCAGGTCGGCGCGCCACTGCGGCCCCGAGTTGATCATAAGGTTCCCCGAGTGGACCTCACGTGCGAACTTTATACCCCAGTCGATGTTCTGCGTGAAGATGGCCGCGCTCAGGCCGTAGTTGGTGTCGTTGGCCATCTCAATGGCCTCGTCGATGTCTGAGAAAGGCGTGACGGCCACCGCAGGGCCGAACAGCTCCTCGCAGGAGATGCGCATCTCCGGGCTGACGTCCGCGACCACAGTGGCCTGGTGCATGGCGCCCGAGTAATCGCCTCCTACCAGGGTCCTCGCGCCGCCGTCGACCGCCTCCGCGATCCACTGGTTGACGCGGACCGCGTCCTGTGCCCGGACCATGGGCCCCATCTTCACGCTCTCATCCAGTGGGTTGCCCGTATTCAGGGTCTTTACCCCCTCGGTAAGGGCGTCGAGATAGTCGGCGTATATCTCCTTGCTGGTGATGACCCGCTGGGCCGAGATGCAGACCTGGCCGGCGTTTGAGAACCCGCTGGCCATCGTGGCCCTGACCACCTTTTCCATGTCGGCGTCCGGCATGACGATCAGGGGCGAGTTGGAGCCAAGCTCCATGGTGACCTTCTTGAGCCCCGCCGTCTTGCAGATGTGCTCGCCCACGTCTCGGCTACCGGTGAACGTCACCTTGCGGACCCGCGGGTCTGCGACCAGCGCGTCGCCGATCTGGCTGCCCGAGCCCGTTACGCACTGCACCGCCTCTGACGGCACGCCGGCCTCCAGAAGGACCTCCGTGAGCTTGAGGGCGGAGAGCGGTGTATCGCTGGCGGGCTTGATGATGACCGAGTTTCCGGCGGCCAGGGCAGGCCCAACCTTGTGACACACCAGGTTCAGCGGAAAGTTAAACGGGCTGATGGCCACCACGATGCCGCAGGGCACCCGCAGGGTGAAGCCAAGCTGGCCCGTCCAAGCCGGGGCGCCGTCCAGCGGGATGGTCTCGCCGTACAGTCGTTTGGCCTCCTCGCCTGAGAGGCCGATGGTCTGAACGGCGCGCGCCACCTCGGTGCGCCCCTCTGCTATGACCTTACCCTCCTCCATCGTTATGATGCGGCCGAACTCCTCGGTCCGCTCCTCCAGAAGGTCTGCGGCCTTCCGCAGCATCTGGTAACGCTCATAGCCCGGGATCTTCGCCATGACGGCTGCGCCTCGCGCCGCGCTGGCGATGGCCGCCTCCACGTCCTCCACGCTGCCTCGCGGCACCGTGTCGATGACCGAGTTGTCGAACGGGTTTACAACCGGTATCTTGTCTTCCCTATCCACCCATTCACCACCGATGTACATTCTCATTGGACTCCCTCCTTGAGCTTCGACGCCCTGGTCTTGCCGCCCACTTGGTTAGCGACTCGCGGCTTTCGATCGGCTAGCCGCCACTGTAGATCTGGTTTCGCTTGCCGTCCTCACACTCGATATTGACGCAAAACCAGAAGACCTGCGGCATGGGAGGCATGCGTACGCCGTCGCGCTCTCTACGCATGGGCTCTCCGCACCTCGGGCACATCGCCGTTTCTGACGCGTCGGTCTCTGCCATTGGCTGACCTCCCGGCAACATAATACCACTCGTCGGGTAAGCCTTCACCTAGGCTGGATCAGGCGCCGCGCTGCACCGGGGCCGGCGCGCTGGGATGGCCGCACCATCTGAGGGATAGAAAAGCCCGTTACTTGGCGAACTTGGGGAGTCACAATTGGAGGTCAAGGGAGAAGAGATGCTATCGTGATTGATTGCCCATGAGATTCCTTCGTGAACTGGAGGCACTTGAATCAAGCTGCCTGGCGGAGGATGGTCCAATGCGGCGCTCCGGCTTTGGAGGAGGAGCAGAACGATGGAGATTGCAGAAGCTTTACTCTTCCAGGTGTTCGTGGGGTCGACGATCGGATGGGGTGGTGTGATATGACGCGGCGACGCTACGCGTGCGAGGTGTTGGGCTAGCCGGCGATCGCTATAGAGTAGAGCTCTCGCAGGTACTGGTAAAAGCTGCGGGCCTTCTTGGGATGCATGTGAATGTGGTCGTCGTCGCGGTATGCAAGGAGATCGGCCTCATTGAGTTTATCGATGGCAGATACTCCCTCTATGACCCGGGGCAGGAACAGGCTGAGGCGCCCTATCTCAACGGGCGTATACTTGATCTGGAGCTGTTTCCAGTCGGCGTCCCTGCTGTCTCCGTAGATCTTGAGAAAGAGCCGGATCGAGTTCGGACCCAGCGATGCTGAGAACACGGCCTGCGACGCCTCTTTGCCCAGCCTTCTCTCCAACTCTCGCACCGCGTTAATGGCCCGCTCCGCCAGGCTGGTGCGCACATAGCATTGCTCGCCGTCGATGGCCTCCTGGACCACCAGGGTGAAGCTCATCAGCATGTGGAGGTGCCGGTGGTATTCGTTGATCCCAGACTCGGCCCTCAGCTGCTTTACGTCCGACTCGCCCAGCGGTATCTCCATCTGCTGCAAGAGCCGCAGCCTGAAAAAGTCGCCTCTGGGCGACGTAAGCCCGAATCCACCGAAGGACACCGATGGACGGCGTGAGGAAAGCGGAAGGGGGGTGAGGGAGCTACAGGGGAAATAGCCTGGGTTCCATTTGGGGTAGGGAGGTCGGCGGACGGTCTTCATCGCCGCACAGGGGCCCCTATGGCCGTCTGCGGGAGCTGCGATGCGCGGGATGGCGAGAGAATACGCAGCAGGGAACTCTCTCGGACCGGGCTGGCACGAGTCTGCGGGGATCTTCGGTTGTCCGGTGGGTGGGTCGGTCGCCGACGGTGCCGTCAGGCCGGGAGTGGAATGGCTCGCAGCCGGGCCAAGGCGCGGCTGAACTTCTCAGCCCAAGGCCAGCGATCCGGAAGATGCAGGGTCAACCGGCGTGCCGAGCGGGTGAGCCGTCCGGCCAGGGAGAAGAACCGCCGCCGGAGGGTCTTGGTGGTGGCTATCCGCTCTCCCAGACCGATCCGCGCCGTCCAGCGGGCCAGGTTGTGGGCCATCGTCTGGACGGCCAGCCAGGCGCCGTTGGCGGCGAAGCGGCCCGAGGGGAGATGGTTCAGCCCGACGCCGTACTTGAGGTCGCGTATGGCATTCTCGATCTCGGCGTGGCGGCGATGGTCAGCCTCCAGTTCGAGCAACTCCCCGTCCCGGTCGGTGATGAAGCCATGATAGCTGTATTTGGCGAAGAGGGCCAGTTGGGAACCGGGCGTGGGCTTCACCCGCCGGACGATGAGCCGTACCGGCGCGGCGTCCGCCTCGGCCTGGAAGGGGGTGCAGGTGGTCTCGGCCACATCGGCGGCGCCGTCCATCCAGTAAGGAATCGGCGTCCAGGCATCTTCGGGTATCGCCTCGATGAGATTGTGCAGGCTTTTGTGCTGGCGGATGGTGATGGAGAAGCGGACATCCATCTTGCGGCAGACGGATACCACGCCATGAGTGTAGAACCCGCTGTCGGCCCGTAGCGTGAGTCGTCCGTTGGCCCCGGCGTAGCGCACCCGTCCCACCGTCTCCCGCAGGAAGTGGGCGGCGCCGCGGGCGGTGTTGGCCCGGCCCTCGCGCAGCCGGGACATCAGCACGTCTCCGGTGCCGGCGGCGATGGCCAGCAGCGGGTGGTAGCCCCGCTTGCCGGTATAGCCGTGGTGGCGGGCGCCCTCCTTGGCCAGTCCGTAGGTCTCGCAGATGGTGGAGTCCAGGTCAATGGTCAGGGGCCCGTCGCCGGGTCCCGCCCCGGCCTGCCAAGCCCGGGCCAGCAACTCGCGGCTCACCCGGTCGAGTTGACGGACGTGGCCCCACCGGAAGCTGCGCAGGAAGGTGCCCAGGGTGGATGGCGCCTTGAGAGTGCCGCCCAGGGTGCAGGCCGTCCCCCCGGTGCGCAACACATCGGCGTCGTCAATGCAGTCGCCCCCAGCCAGCGCAGACGCCACCAGCGTCATCATCTTGTCGCTCGTGTTCGCCCGCCCCGGGGCATCGCCCAGGTCGAGGCGCTGCCGGACGAGTTCGGGCAGGCCGAGGTGCCGCGCCAGGGTGGCCGGAAGGAGCAGCCCGGCATTGGCCACCAAGCGGCGGTCGTCGAAGGTGATTTGGATCCGGTCGGGGTGGTTGCGTGGCAGCATCTACTGGGTGCTCCTTTTCCGGGGCCGTTTTTTTGCTACAAAACCATTATCCCAGAAGCACAGGAGCACCTTCTTGCCGCCTCAGGACGCTAACCCGACGCCCTCCTTCGGTGGATTCGGGGTAAGGCACGCGTGCAGATCAGCTATCGTCTCGGCGGCGCCAAATATGTCGCGGATCAACTCTCCGGCCAGCCCATCGGCCGCGACCTCGTCAGTTATCACCGCCGCCTCCTGCTTCTAGCCATGACTGACCGGCTCATCTGCAAAGAACTTTTTCAAATATATCTCATTTAAGACGATGGCATAGACGTAGTTGTTGGTGGTGTTGCCTCCGGTCCTGAATGAGTCGGGCAGACCGATCTGAAGGCCGAAGTATAGTGCCAGGAACAGAGGTGTCACATCGGGAGGGATCCCCAGCACCAGTGCCATTGGGCCGGCGAATAGCAGCAGCTCGCCGGGAATTCCCGGTATGCCGAAGCTGATCAGGAACGCCACAGGGATCACCAGGAGCAGCTCCATAAGGGAGAATCGCAGTCCAAGGATCCCGCCTACCAGGCCCGTCAAGATAATAACGCAGATCAGCGTCCCGTTGGTGCAGAGGACGCTGCCCGCGCCAATGACGATTCTCCTAACGGTAGGCCTGACCCAGGGACAGTGCTTGGAAAGTATGTACAGGTTGAGGGGCGTGGCCAGAGACTCGGAGCTCGTAGACCACAGCAGTGGGTAGGTCTTTACCCAGTAGTTCTTGAAGTAGTCCGTCAGCGAGAAGCGGCTGCACTTGTACTTCGCCAGCGCCAGGATCGCGAAGTGCCATGCGAAACATGCGACCGCGACCAGTAGCGACCCGACTATGTAGGTCAACACCATGCCGGCGGTGGAGTTTGGGTCCAGTTGCAGTCCGACGATGTTTAGGGTCTCGAAGTGAGTCGGGGCGCCGTCGAGCCCGATCTGGTTCTCAAGCGACTGGGGCAGGGACTGCACGTAGACACCGACGGCGAACATAAACACCGGAATAACGGGTTGTATGTACTGTCCTAGATACTCGATGGAGGTGACGCCCTTCTCGAGCAGGTCGGCCAGGGGCTTGATCCTTGTGGCCGACAGCCCCGTGGCGATCGCCACGTAGATGGCCCAGAAGAAGTGGCTTGTCGCAAGCGTGTTCACGACCGACCTGGATGTCTCGGCAAGCGCGTCGCTGATAGAGGTCGAGTGCTCTGAGAGCAGTGGCAAACGGAAGACTGCGACGGTAAATAGGACCGCCCACAGCAGCGCGAGTATCTTTGTGGCCGCGAGCCAGCCTATGACGTACACTCCGAACTTCCCTCGTCGCCTTGTCGAGAGAATTCGGGACAGCACAGGTGCCAGCACGATGAAGATGAGGACCGGAGCACCTACGCCGTACCAGTCCACGAAGGTCTCGGCCGAAGAGTTGACGACGTTTGAGAGGGTATGTGAGATGGCGCCTGTGGCCATACCAGCCGCCAGGGCAAATATGAAGAGGACCGGTAGAAAGACAGTCGTCTTCGCCTTGATCGGACTGCCAGAGACTATCGAGATAATAAGGTAGAGCCAGGTGCTCTCTCGAAAGGGGTCCGGCCTTCTCGTTGGGGTACACTTGCCGATTGCTTGTGCCGGAGCTCATCTAATGCCTTCTATCAATTCAACTCCTCTTCCGCGAAACAGGGGGGCCGGTCGGGATAGCTGGCCCCCCTGTGTAGAAACTTGTTTATGCGAAGGTGTTGTCTCAGAAGGTCCGGTACAGACCGATTTGGGTGCTCAGACTAGGAAACAGACCTCCCCACACGTTGCCTCCGCGCGACCGGGACGCCCTGTCCAGCAGGAGGCTGTCCCCCGGCGCTGTTACGTGGCCCGCCCAAGGTTCACATCAACTCGCCGGACCTCCGACTCGTCCCCGACCGGCGCACGGCCGCCGACTGCCGTGCGACGATTCCATTTGACCGGTCCGCTGTCTCCTCGAGCGCCCTCGCCATTCATCGACTGCGCCGCGGCTCTCTCTAGCCGATATCGTCCATAATCTCCCGCACGACCTTCTGCTTGAATTGCGGGTTGCCCATCGCGGCGTCGATTAGCTGCTTTTTGAAGTCTGGGTCATCCTCCAGCTCGTCCTCCAGCTCGTCGGCAATGTCCTCGGCCAGGTCGTCCATGGCGCTCGGGTCTTCGGCCACCGCCTTGGCGATGTCGGCCTTTAGGTCGCCGTCCTGCAAGAGCCTCCTAACGTCACTCGAATCTAGAAAACCCATTGTGGCTACCTCCGTTGATGTGATGGCTGATGGGACACGGTGCAGGCGGGGTTGTAACTCAGATCATGTGCAGACCTCCTAAGCGTGCGCAACGGTCATCGTCGGGCTGTCGCCCTATGCCTCGGGTCCGGATATTCGCCCGGATATCCGCCATCCGCCCGCGCGGATTGGCTGTGTCCGGGCTCCGGCGGGAGCTCGCCGGGCCGGCAGAATACCTCTTCGCAACTGTTTGGTTGATGGCCCACGCTTTCTAGCTCGTTAGCCTCTTCACCAGGAGAGAGATGACTTTGGCGCGGAAGGGGTTGTCTCTCATGAGCTGCTCCAGAAATGGGCCGTCGACGGGCCGCTGCAGGGGTCGAGACGGTGTGCCGGCGCGCGTAGTTTCAGGCACCGTGGCCTTGACGGCGGTGTCCGGCTCCGCCGCCGCCGGCTGAGCTACCTCTTTGACCGCCGCTTTTGGCTGCGCCGTGGCCTTGACGACGGCGTCCGGCTCCGCCGCCGCCGGCTGAGCTACCTCTTCGACCATAGCTTTTGGCTGCGCCTGGCCTGTAGTGGCCGCCCTGGGTGACCTCGGCTTGGCCTTGCGCGCCTTTCTTCTGGTGGTCCTTTTCTTGATGTCCGCCATGTCATTCCTCCATCATGGGCCTTGTCGTGCGGGCCCGGCGTCGAGCTAGTCGTTGAAATTCATGATGACCAGCTTGAGTCCACCCTTGTCGTCGTCGCTCTCGATGTAGTTGAGCAGCGACTCGACATCCTTGTACTTGGGCTTGGCGTACTTGAGATTAGGAAACGAGCTGTCGCGTGCCTTCACCTCACCTTCGTCATCGTCTTGGTCGCCATTGGCTGCGGCGAGTTTTTCAAGTCTTGTTTCCAGCCGTTGCAGCCTGGTCTCCAGGCCTTCCAGCAATGCGACCTCGCTTGGGTCCTCCTCCACCTGCCTGACGACCTCGTCTGCCAGCTGCTGAAGCAAGACCTGGACCACACCTGCGGTCGGTGAGTTGTCCGCGACGCGCCGTGCCGCCATCTCGCTCACCAGGCCTTGACTGATCTCGTGGGCGATGCCCTTAAACCCTCTTTTCAACGTGAAACCCCCTTCGGGCGTTCACCGGCGTCCTGGATGCTCTGGCCGTAGGGTGTCGGAACGCCAATTTGGAATATGCTTAACCCACATTTCCCAGATCAGCCGCGTGGGTGCGTCGTAATCCGGTAAGAGTGCTGCCTATTTGAGCCGCATACCTGGGCATTATGGGCAGTGTGGGTGCTAGACTGGCCGAGCCAGGGGGTCTAGTTCTGGATACCGCAATCTCGCTGGAGGCACCCAATGGGTGAAAGCTCCGACACCCCTTTGAAGCTCCAATTCGACCGCAGAGTCCGCCTGGATTTTCGTGGCGCTACCATCACCTCGGACGCCGGACTCCTGGCATGCCGCGAGCTTGATGCCGCTCTGGGGCTCACAGAGACAGCCAACGATTATATCCATGAAAGCCGCACCGGCCGCAATGTGCAACACCGGCTGTTGCCCTTGCTCAGACAATCGGTGTATAGTCGTCTCGCTGGCTACGAGGACACCAACGACGCTGAACGGCTTGCCCAAGACCCGGCTATGCGTGTCATCGTCGGGTGGCAAGGTACTGATAAGCAGGCAGCCAGCACCAACACTATGAGCCGATTTGAGACTGAGGTGTTAACCGAAGAGGAGAACCTGGATGGGCTTGCGCGCCTGAATGTTGAGTGGGTGGACAGGGGCATGGCCCAGACATCTCACCAGCGAGTTATCCTAGACATGGACAGCTCTGAAAGCCCGGTGCATGGGCAGCAAGAGGGAGTCGCCTACAACGGCCACTTCGAGTCCGTATGTTATCACCCGCTCTTCCTGTTCAACCATTTCGGAGATTGCGAAGGTGCAATGCTTCGCCCGGGCAACGTCCACAGCGCTGAGCGGTGGCGGGAGGTTCTGGAGCCAGTCGTGAAGCGATACCAGGAGAAAGGAGTCCGGCTGCTGTTCCGGGCCGATGCCGCCTTTGCCAAGCCCGAGGTGTACGAGTACCTGGAGTCAAGGGACACTGGCTACGCTATGCGGCTTCCGGCCAACGAGGTATTACAAGGAAACATCCGGCACCTGCTGAAGCGGCCCGTGGGCAGGCCGCCTAAAGCCTGCCCTGAGCCTGTCGAAGGGAAGCCCGTAGTCCGGTATCACGACTTCGTTTACCAGGCCCAGAGCTGGGACATTCCCCGGCGTGTGGTCGCCAAGGTGGAGTGGCGCCAGGGTGAGCTATTCCCGAGGGTCGGGTTCGTCGTCACCAACCTCAACCTACCGCCGGCAGGCGTAACCCACTTCTACAACGGGCGGGGCACGGCCGAGCAGTGGATCAAGGAAGGTAAATACGCCCTGAACTGGACGCGGCTCTCGTGTCACAGGTTCGTTGCTAACCAGGTGAGGCTGTGGCTGTTTGTGCTGGCCTACAACCTGGGCAACTTCATGAGAAGGCTGACTTTGCCAGAGTCAGTGAAACACTGGTCACTGCGAAGCGTGCAGACCAAGCTCATCAAGATGGGTGGACGTCTGGTGCGGCATGCCAGGAGGTTGGTGTTTCAGCTTGCTGAGGTGGCAGTGTCCCGGGAGGTATTCCGGCAAGTGTTGGAGCGTATCGCCGGGCTCCATCCAGCACCAGGGTAGCGATTATCCTTGAGGTCATCAGAGGTGGAGAGAGGCAACCAAGGGCGAGGTGCGCGCCCGGAGGAGTTTGAAGGGAGTGCAAACGTGGTGAAAGCCACCTCCGCTGCCTGGGGCCGCTAACTCACCACGCCGAGAGATGGTTTTGTGAGCTTGATTGGATGGTTGACGGCATCCGTGACTGATACTACGATGGCTCTCGTCGAGGATGGTGCGTTGCTTGGACCTAGGCAGCTTGATATGGGTAATTCCGGATGAAACTACCATGGCTCTCGTCGAGGTAGGTGCGTCGCTTGGGTCCAGACAGCTCGAATGAGTGGGGTGTGGAACGCCGGATAGAGGGGGGCTCAACGAGCCCGACAATGACCCCTCTGTCCGTTTGCCGCGCGCCGTGCCGTTAATGGTCGGTCGCGTACCAATTGAAGCTAAGGATTAACAACACAATGGGCGACATGCCTCTTAAGAATGGACGGCGAGACATTATCGCGGCAGCCCACCGACAGTTCAGAAAGGGCCCCCGCTGGAAAGCGCTCTTGGTACTCATTTGGCTTCCGATGCCTTTAAGCTGGAGCCGGGCGAGATACGAAAAGGTCAAAAAGGGCAAAAGATCTTAGGGTCAACTTCGGGGCTCCGAGGTCCAGACCATCCTCATGATCAGTTGGCTCAAGTGTTTGACCATCGCTGCGGTATCCCTGACGGCGCTCGGCCTGCTCGGTGTAGGGCTGGTCGCAGGGCAGCCCGTTGCAGGTGCGGCTGCCTAGGAGCTGGCCTACGTGGTCAATCGAGGGACCGGCACCGTATCTGTTGTCGACACCGACACGCTCCAGGTCGTGGATACGATCGCACTCGGCGGTGGAGGTGGAGGCGAAGCAGTCGGAGGCGGGGGTCCTGGTCGCCCTCTTAAGCCTATGTTGTTTAGCGATTTATTCAAGGATCAGTAGGAGTCGAGAAGGGAAGGCAACCGAAATCTTGACCCAATTATCAACCAGATCCCTGGCGCAGGCAAGCGCTCGGCGGCCTAAAATCACCATTGCAGTCTGGATTGTGGTGCTCGTCCTAGGATTGGGGTTAGCCGGCAGCCTGTTCAGCGATGCCACGACAACCGAGTTCTTGTTTATAAGTAACCCTGAGTCCAAGCAGGCCAACACGCTCCTGGAACAGAGGCTCCGGGGGCCGAATCCCCTCAGGGAAGTGGTAGTAGTCAGGTCGGCTGACTTGACGGTGGACGACCCCGCCTACCAGGAGTACGTCGAGGGCCTCCACAACGAGATAGTGGGACTGGGGAGCGACGCCGTCGCCAGGGCGACCAACTACTATCAACCGGAATTACCCATATCAAGCTGCCTGGGTCCAAGCAACGCACCATCCTCGACGAGAGCCATCGTAGTATCAGTCACGGATGCCGTCAACCATCCAATCAAGCTCACAAAACCATCTCTCGGCGTGGTGAGTTAGCGGCCCCAGGCAGCGGAGGTGGCTTTCACCACGTTTGCACTCCCTTCAAACTCCTCCGGGCGCGCACCTCGCCCTTGGTTGCCTCTCTTCACCTCTGATGACCTCAAGGATAATCGCTACCCTGGTGCTGGATGGAGCCCGGCGATACGCTCCAACACTTGCCGGAATACCTCCCGGGACACTGCCACCTCAGCAAGCTGAAACACCAACCTCCTGGCATGCCGCACCAGACGTCCACCCATCTTGATGAGCTTGGTCTGCACGCTTCGCAGTGACCAGTGTTTCACTGACTCTGGCAAAGTCAGCCTTCTCATGAAGTTGCCCAGGTTGTAGGCCAGCACAAACAGCCACAGCCTCACCTGGTTAGCAACGAACCTGTGACACGAGAGCCGCGTCCAGTTCAGGGCGTATTTACCTTCCTTGATCCACTGCTCGGCCGTGCCCCGCCCGTTGTAGAAGTGGGTTACGCCTGCCGGCGGTAGGTTGAGGTTGGTGACGACGAACCCGACCCTCGGGAATAGCTCACCCTGGCGCCACTCCACCTTGGCGACCACACGCCGGGGAATGTCCCAGCTCTGGGCCTGGTAAACGAAGTCGTGATACCGGACTACGGGCTTCCCTTCGACAGGCTCAGGGCAGGCTTTAGCCCGAATCCACCGAAGGACACCGATGGACGGCGTGAGGAAAGCGGAAGGGGGGTGAGGGAGCTACAGGGGAAATAGCCTGGGTTCCATTTGGGGTAGGGAGGTCGGCGGACGGTCTTCATCGCCGCACAGGGGCCCCTATGGCCGTCTGCGGGAGCTGCGATGCGCGGGATGGCGAGAGAATACGCAGCAGGGAACTCTCTCGGACCGGGCTGGCACGAGTCTGCGGGGATCTTCGGTTGTCCGGTGGGTGGGTCGGTCGCCGACGGTGCCGTCAGGCCGGGAGTGGAATGGCTCGCAGCCGGGCCAAGGCGCGGCTGAACTTCTCAGCCCAAGGCCAGCGATCCGGAAGATGCAGGGTCAACCGGCGTGCCGAGCGGGTGAGCCGTCCGGCCAGGGAGAAGAACCGCCGCCGGAGGGTCTTGGTGGTGGCTATCCGCTCTCCCAGACCGATCCGCGCCGTCCAGCGGGCCAGGTTGTGGGCCATCGTCTGGACGGCCAGCCAGGCGCCGTTGGCGGCGAAGCGGCCCGAGGGGAGATGGTTCAGCCCGACGCCGTACTTGAGGTCGCGTATGGCATTCTCGATCTCGGCGTGGCGGCGATGGTCAGCCTCCAGTTCGAGCAACTCCCCGTCCCGGTCGGTGATGAAGCCATGATAGCTGTATTTGGCGAAGAGGGCCAGTTGGGAACCGGGCGTGGGCTTCACCCGCCGGACGATGAGCCGTACCGGCGCGGCGTCCGCCTCGGCCTGGAAGGGGGTGCAGGTGGTCTCGGCCACATCGGCGGCGCCGTCCATCCAGTAAGGAATCGGCGTCCAGGCATCTTCGGGTATCGCCTCGATGAGATTGTGCAGGCTTTTGTGCTGGCGGATGGTGATGGAGAAGCGGACATCCATCTTGCGGCAGACGGATACCACGCCATGAGTGTAGAACCCGCTGTCGGCCCGTAGCGTGAGTCGTCCGTTGGCCCCGGCGTAGCGCACCCGTCCCACCGTCTCCCGCAGGAAGTGGGCGGCGCCGCGGGCGGTGTTGGCCCGGCCCTCGCGCAGCCGGGACATCAGCACGTCTCCGGTGCCGGCGGCGATGGCCAGCAGCGGGTGGTAGCCCCGCTTGCCGGTATAGCCGTGGTGGCGGGCGCCCTCCTTGGCCAGTCCGTAGGTCTCGCAGATGGTGGAGTCCAGGTCAATGGTCAGGGGCCCGTCGCCGGGTCCCGCCCCGGCCTGCCAAGCCCGGGCCAGCAACTCGCGGCTCACCCGGTCGAGTTGACGGACGTGGCCCCACCGGAAGCTGCGCAGGAAGGTGCCCAGGGTGGATGGCGCCTTGAGAGTGCCGCCCAGGGTGCAGGCCGTCCCCCCGGTGCGCAACACATCGGCGTCGTCAATGCAGTCGCCCCCAGCCAGCGCAGACGCCACCAGCGTCATCATCTTGTCGCTCGTGTTCGCCCGCCCCGGGGCATCGCCCAGGTCGAGGCGCTGCCGGACGAGTTCGGGCAGGCCGAGGTGCCGCGCCAGGGTGGCCGGAAGGAGCAGCCCGGCATTGGCCACCAAGCGGCGGTCGTCGAAGGTGATTTGGATCCGGTCGGGGTGGTTGCGTGGCAGCATCTACTGGGTGCTCCTTTTCCGGGGCCGTTTTTTTGCTACAAAACCATTATCCCAGAAGCACAGGAGCACCTTCTTGCCGCCTCAGGACGCTAACCCGACGCCCTCCTTCGGTGGATTCGGGTTTAGGCGGCCTGCCCACGGGCCGCTTCAGCAGGTGCCGGATGTTTCCTTGTAATACCTCGTTGGCCGGAAGCCGCATAGCGTAGCCAGTGTCCCTTGACTCCAGGTACTCGTACACCTCGGGCTTGGCAAAGGCAGCATCGGCCCGGAACAGCAGCCGGACTCCTTGTATCTTGGTTTGGTGTGTAACAATCACTTCACTTAGGTGGATCGGGGTGCGGCAGACCGACTATTCCTAGGTCGTAGCAGGCCGTGAGAAAGCGAGGGTCGCCGCACCCCCCAGAGTTAGAGCCCGAACAGTTGCCTGGGCCAACCAAGCCCGCATCTTGCAAGGACGGGCCAATAATTCGCAGGAGGTGCTGATGGAACAGGAAGCGACCTACGTAGGCATCGATGTAGCTAAGGCCCAGGTGGACGTTGCGGTGCGTCCCACGGACGAAAGATGGGAGGTCTCCCATGACGATGCGGGGATCCGGCAGTTGATCTCCAAGCTGAAGACCCTGGAACCTGTCATGGTGTTGCTTGAGGCTTCGGGCGGCTTGGAGCTGCCTCTGGTGGCTGCTCTGGCAGCCGAGGCGGTGCCGGTGGTCGTCGTCAACCCGCGCCAAGTGCGGGACTTTGCCAGGGCAACGGGGAAGCTGGCCAAGACCGACTCGCTTGACGCGGCGGCTATTGCTCACTTTGCCGAAGCGGTCCGACCTCCCGTGCGCCCTTTGCGGGACGCCGAAACCCAGGCCCTCAACTCCCTGGCTGCCCGAAGGCACCAGGTGATGACCATGCTGGTCTCGGAGAAGAACCGCCTCGGCACCGCCACCGTCGCCGTCCGTCCCCGCATCGAAGCCCACATTGCATGGCTGGAGCGGGAGTTGGACGACCTGGACAAGCGTCTGCGTCAGACTCTGCGCCAGAGTCCCGTGTGGCGGGAGAAGGACGACCTTCTGCGCACCGTCCCCGGCGTGGGCGAGCAGCTCTCCCTCACTCTTCTGGCCTACCTGCCGGAGCTGGGCACCATGGATCGCCGGCAGGTTGCCGCCCTGGTGGGTGTGGCTCCCTACAACCGGGATAGCGGCACCCTGCGTGGTAAACGCACCGTCTGGGGCGGACGCGCCCGGGTCCGCGCCGCCCTGTACATGGGAGCGTTGGTGGCCAGCCGCTACAATCCCGTCATCCGAGACTTCTACCAGCGGCTGTTGGCCGCTGGTAAGCCGAAGAAGCTGGCCCTCACAGCCTGCATGCGCAAGCTGCTCGTTATCCTCAACTCCATGCTCAAGCATCGCTCGCCCTGGCACGACATGACTTCCACATTCGTTGTTCATTCCTCTTGACTTTCAAGACAGTTGCTTTCTCCTGGTATCGCTTCACGACTGGCTCCAGAACCTCCCGCCACCGCTCAGCGCTGTGGACGTTGCCCGGGCGAAGCATTGCACCTTCGCAATCTCCGAAATGGTTGAACAGGAAGAGCGGGTGATAACATACGGACTCGAAGTGGCCGTTGTAGGCGACTCCCTCTTGCTGCCCATGCACCGGGCTTTCAGAGCTGTCCATGTCTAGGATAACTCGCTGGTGAGATGTCTGGGCCATGGCCCTGTCCACCCACTCAACATTCAGGCGCGCAAGCCCATCCAGGTTCTCCTCTTCGGTTAACACCTCAGTCTCAAATCGGCTCATAGTGTTGGTGCTGGCTGCCTGCTTATCAGTACCTTGCCACCCGACGATGACACGCATAGCCGGGTCTTGGGCAAGCCGTTCAGCGTCGTTGGTGTCCTCGTAGCCAGCGAGACGGCTATACACCGATTGTCTGAGCAAGGGCAACAGCGGGTGTTGCACATTGCGGCCGGTGCGGCTTTCATGGATATAATCGTTGGCTGTCTCTGTGAGCCCCAGAGCGGCATCAAGCTCGCGGCATGCCAGGAGTCCGGCGTCCGAGGTGATGGTAGCGCCACGAAAATCCAGGCGGACTCTGCGGTCGAATTGGAGCTTCAAAGGGGTGTCGGAGCTTTCACCCATTGGGTGCCTCCAGCGAGATTGCGGTATCCAGAACTAGACCCCCTAGCTCGGCCAGTGAGGTTACGTCAATAGGTGTGTAAACGACATCAGGCGGCGACCTTCTCAGCCGTTGATTCAATGGCGATTCCATCCGCATACTGTGCACCGAGATAGACGTCTTCGATCAACTCAGGGGCCTTCAGACGCCTGAAGCGCTGTTCGGCGACCATCAACATTTTCCAGATCACCGCTATCGCCCGATCGACCCTCTTGTAGCGCTTGGCGGCATCGGTCCGAAGCCTGAGGGCCGCGAAGGGTGATTCTACCGGGTTCGTCGTGCGAAGGTGCCCCCAGTGCTCCTTTGGGAAGTCATAGAAGGTGACCATGCGGTCCCAGTCCCGCTCCAAGGCCTCTGAGGCCGCCTCGTAGGAATGGTCGCCGCACCACCTGGTGAACACCGTCCTGAGCCGCTCAGCCTCTGTCCGAGTCGGCGCGTAGGGGATAGTACGCAGCATGAGCTTGGCCTGGTCCTGTCGTCGCTTTGGAAGCTTGGCGAGCACGTTTACGATCTTGTGGTTCCAGCAGCGTTGCTCTGCCGCCTGCGGATAGACGTTGCGCAGAGCTCCCCAGATGCCCAGGTGTCCGTCTCCAACCACCAGCCTCGGGCAGCTCAAGCCCCGGCGCTTGATGTCCCTGAGCACCTCGGACCAGTTCTCTGTGGACTCCCTGTATCCGGGAACAGCGCTCACCACCACCTTGCTCCCGTCGCTCAGGGCCGCCATTACCACCAGTACCGCCGCCTTCTCCTTCTCAAGACCAGCCTTGACGTAGACTCCATCCACCCACATGTAGACCACTTCCAGGTCATCGAGGGGCCGGCTGCGCCATTGGGCAAGCTCATCGTTCCACTTATCCTTCAACCGGGCCACCGTGCTCGCCGATACCGGTGCGTCCTCTCCCAGCAGCCCCCGCAAAGCCAGATCGAAGTCGCCTTCGGATAGACCGTGCAGGTACAGCTCGGGGATCAACTCAGCAACCTTCCTGGTCCTGTTGACGAACAGCGGCAGCAGCCGGCTCTCGAACTGCTCCTCGGTATCGCGGACTCGCGGCCGCCTCAGCTGTATCGTTCCCGAACTCAGCGTAAGCCTCCGGGCTCTGCCGTATCCGTTCCGATAGCCGGTATCTGAGTCCGAGTCGGATCTGAGCGCCGACTTCGCCCTTCCCAGAAACGCCGTCACCTCCTCCTCCAGCAACTCCTGGATCAGCCTCTGGACCTGGCTTCGCACCCAATCCTCCAACTGCTCCCACTCCGGCCTTGACTCCGACCTACTCTCAGTGCTTTCCTTCCTCATGGGCGGTCTATCTCCTCTCTTGGGCCTCGAGCCCGTGTTGTTCAGAGAGAGGGTACACCGCCTGACTGTTTACACACTTTTTGAAGATACCTCGCCAGTCGCTGCCAGACGTTGAGGGCCGGGATGAGGCCGAGGGAAATGGCCAGCATCATGAACGCAAGTCTCAAATCCATGAACATCATAGCCGTGACTATGCCCACCACGCTGACGACGTTGGCCAGACTGAACACGAAAATGAGGACGAGTTCCTGAAGCTGCTCGACGTCGTTCTGGATACGGGACATGATCCTGCCCGCCCTGTTGTTGTCGAAGAAGGAGACGGAGAGTCGCTGAATTTGGTCGAAGAGTTCGGTCCGCATCTCGTAAACCATCTTTTGGCCCAGCCTGGCAAGAATTCGCCTGTGGATGTAACCCGAGACGAGCTGCGTCAAGGCGGCCAGCAGGTAAAGCGCGACTATTCCGGCAAGTCCCACAAGATCCCCGGACCCAGACACGATTTGTTGGTCGATCGCGAGCTTGACCAGCCAGGGCATTTCCACAATCGTGCCGCTGTACACGAACATCGTCGCTATAGTGACGGCTACCGGGACACGGTGCCGGAAGAGATAGCCTATCAGCCGGAGGACGATCGCGCGGTACTTGATCGGCCTCTGCTCAGAGTCGTTGAGCTCCAGGGACCCTGAGGGCGCCTTGGCGTCAGTACTGGACATCAGGAGTCTCCGAGCGTGGGGCGGCCGGGTCCGGAAGGCTTGGTTTCCGTCTCCGGCGTGAGTTGGAGGCCGTGTATTCTTCGGTAAAAGCCGTCGCGCGCGATCAGCTCTTCGTGCCCGCCGCGTTGCATGATCTTGCCCCGTTCGAGTACGAGAATTAGGTCCGCGTTGCGGACGGTGGAGAGCCGATGGGCGATCACGAAGGTGGTCCAGTCTCGAGCCACCTCGACGAGAGCTCGCTGGATCAGCGACTCAGTGGCAACGTCGACACTGGACGTGGAGTCATCCAGCACCAGTACGGGCGGATCCAGCAGTACGGTCCGCGCTATGGCGAGGCGCTGGCGTTGTCCGCCCGACAGCGTCACGCCCCGCTCGCCCACCATCGTGTCGTAGCCGTCGGGCAAGCCCTCGACGAAGTCGTCCAGCTGCGCCGTTTTGGATGCGCGAACGACATCGTCACGGGACGCATTTGCCGCACCTTAGGCGATGTTGTCATTGATCGTGGAGGAGAACACAAAGACGTCCTGGAGCACGATACCCACGTTCCGGCGGAGTGAGCGAAGGGTGGCCTCGCGAGCGTCTACGCCATCTATTAGGACGCGTCCGGACGAGGGATCGTAGAACCGGGGAAGCAGGTGGACGAGTGTGCTCTTTCCGGAGCCCGGTCTTCCCAGAATTGCCACGGTCTGGCCCGGCAAGACCTCGAAATCGGCGTCGTTCAGCGCCTCGCGCGAGGAGTCGTAGCTGACGGAGACGCGCTCGAACCTGACGTGGCCCTGGACTCGCTGCAGGCTCTTGGCCCGCGGCCTCTCCTTGACCTGCGGCTCGGCGTCGAGCACTTCGAATAGCCGGCGACTAGCCGCTAAGGCTCTGGCGGCGGTCCCTATTCTCCACCCTAGTATCTGTATCGGAGAGGCCAGGACACCCATGTAGAGGATGAAGGAGGTCAACTCGCCCGGCGTGAGCCTCCCGGCAAACACCTCTCTTCCTCCGTATAGCAGAATCGCCGCAGTCGCCAACGCGAGGACGAAGGTTACCGCAGCTTGCCGTGACGCCAGTACTCTGCCGGCCTTGTAGAGATAGTCTGCTACGCTCCTCGCTCTGTCGCGGAACTTGCCACCCTCGTACTCTCCAGCTCCGAAGGCTTTTACCACTCGAATCCCCGCCAGGTTCTCTTGAACGACCGTGTTCAGGTGTCCTATCTCCTCGTGGGCCCTACGCCACAAAGGGGCCATGGCCACGGCCAGTGTCCCAGTTAACCAGATGAGAACGGGGACAAACGACATGCTTATGAGGGCGAGTCTCCAGTCGATTATCACCATCATGATCGCGGCGACTATAAAGGTAGCAATGCTTCTGAACATTCCCAGGAAACCGAAGCCCACATACCAGTGCACAGCCTCGACATCCACCGTGGCCCGGGACATCAAGTTGCCAGTGTGCTGTTTGTCATAGAAGCCGATGCTGAGGCCCTGTAGCTTATGGAAGAAGTCCTTTCGAAGCTCGTAGGCGACCCGGTTGCCGACCGCCTGTATGAGGTAAAGGGCGACGTAAAAGAGTCCACCCCGCACCAGGCTGATGAAGAGGATGATGCCAGCCAGAAACAGGAGATTGCCCTGAATCTCGCCGGTTAGCATCTCGTCAACGGCGGCGCCCAGCAGCCTAGGGATGATCAACTGAGGGAAGACGTTGATCACTCCTAACGTGGCGGCAGCTATGGACAGCCACTTGTACCGCAGGGCGTACGCGGTAACGCGTATTAAGGGTCCCATGGTTCCATCAGCAGGGGAAAAACATGAGGCCTCCCGTGACGGGAGGCCCTACAGACAGTAAAACCAGAAGTGAGTCTATCTCCTCCCGCACGCAGGACAAATGGTCGCGGTATCAGACACTGCAAGGCGGACGGAAAAGATAGTCATCGCATATCCAGGTGGTTCGTGAGAATCTATGGCGCGACATTATAGCATACTGTGGCGTCTCACCAATGGTCGGTCCTCCCAGCTGCAGATGATGCAGCCTCGGTTGTCATGGCGGACCGCGATCGAGCCATTGCACCTGGGACAGCGCAGGTTCTCTACCTCTGGCTTTCACTGTCCCGATGACCCCCAGGTCCGACGTGGGAGTGAGCCGGGGCCGAAGGCTCGAACGAAATAGGATGCCCAATGTCCAGCTTCCACGTGAGGCGCCGTTTCAGGGACCTCCTGGCGTTGGCAGGGCCGCCGGCGATGCGCTATCATGACCTACGTCACGGAGCGGCCTCACTCGTGGCGGCCCAGGGAGTACCGGCAAGGGTAGCAATGGAGATCCTGGGCCAGGCCCAGATCAGCACCACCATGAACATCTACGCCCACGTCGGGCCTGAGTTTCAGAAGGAAGCCAGCGAGAGAGTCGCCGCCGCCCTCTGGCCGGGATCGTGAGCCGGGCTGGTGTCAAACGGCTCAGGTCCGCGGCACCGAAATGCCGGGAAGGGCTTCGTAGACTGCGTGCCCCTGTAGCTCAGGCGGATAGAGCAACGGTTTCCTAAACCGTGTGCCCGGGTTCGAGTCCCGGCAGGGGTACCATCTACCACCAAAAAGCCTTGACATAAAAAGGGACTCGCGCTAAAATTACTCCGTGATGGTGGTATAAACCACCAAATCACCGGCGGTATAACAAGCCCGCTGGTGGTAGAAAAAGCGGAGGTAAGCGCAATGACCAAGCTGACCAAGAAACAGGTGTCCGACCTATCCAAGCCCGGACGGTACGGCGACGGCAACGGCCTCTATCTCGTGGTCTCTCCTGGCGGCTCCAAGAACTGGACTCAACGAGTCCGGCTTAACGGCAAGCGCACAGACAAGGGCTTGGGCGGCGTCGGCAAGGTGTCCCTAGCGGATGCCCGGAAAGTCGCAACGGCCAACCTCGCGGCGATTCAGCAGGGGCGCGACCCGTGGGGCAATGGGAGAGCGCCCGTTGAAGCGCCCGCCCTGCCGCCGGTTGGCATCCCGACCTTCAGGGAAGCACTGTCAACGATCCACCGCTTGAACGCTCCCGAATGGGGCGAAGGCACGGCAAAGCGGTGGAAGAAGCGCATGGAAATTCACGCTAAGGTTCTCCTTGACCGCGAGGTGGACAAGATCACCCGCCGCGACCTAGCGGCCCTGTTGACGCCTCTACGCCGGGACAAGTACGAAACCTCCCGGAAGGTACGCCAAGGGCTGGCCAAGGTGTTTAGGTGGGCGCGGGCCAATGACTACCGGATAGACGACCCGGCGGATGATGCCCTGGGTGAGCTGGTGGAGAAGGTCCAGCACACGCCGAAACACCGGCCGGCCCTTCACTTTTCCGAAGTAGCAGCCGCCCTGGGCAAGGTCCGCTTCGGGTATGCCATGCGAGTTACCGCCCTGGCCTTTGAATTCCTTGTGCTTACCGCGGCCCGGACTTCCGAAGTTCGAGGCATGACGTGGGATGAGGTAGACCTTGACGCCGCCGTGTGGGAGATACCGGCGGAGCGTATGAAGGCGCGCCGGTCGCATAAGGTTCCCCTGAGCGCCCAGGCGGTAGCGATTCTCCAGTCTGTCCGGCATATCCCCGACCCTGCGGCTTCACCAGACGACTTTTTCCCTTACATGGAAGCCGTCGGCCTTGTTTTCAAGATGCCAAGCGGCAAGCCGCTATCGGAGAACGCGTTCCTGAATCGGGCGCGGAAAGACGACCTGGGTTGTGTGCCTCACGGCTTCCGGTCCAGCTTCCGGGATTGGGCCAGGGAGTGCTACGGCGGGACATGGGAAGCGATTGAGCTGTCCCTTGCCCATACAGTCGGAAGCTCGGTCGTGGCGGCCTACTTCCGCACGGACCTGCTGGCCGAGCGCCGGGCCATGATGCAAGCGTGGGCGAATTACCTGCTTCCCTTGCCGTTCTGATAATATCGTATTCGTTAGGCTTGTCACCTAGCGTCACAGGCGGACGCTAGCGCCGCGTAAACGCCCCCACTGGTGCAATACCCTAGATGTTGAAGCGCGGGCAAAGAAGCGGCTCAAGGCGGAGGCGGATAGACGCGCCGCGAAGTACCCATTTCCTTGTCCAAAGTGTTTTAGCCCGAATCCACCGAAGGACACCGATGGACGGCGTGAGGAAAGCGGAAGGGGGGTGAGGGAGCTACAGGGGAAATAGCCTGGGTTCCATTTGGGGTAGGGAGGTCGGCGGACGGTCTTCTGAGGTGGTCTCGTTTGTCTGAACAGCGCTGCCCGGTTTGATAAGTGGAATCGCGCTGCCGTGCGTTAGGCCGCCGCGGACTCGGCAGGCGCTCTGTCAAAGAACTGGTCCGGCGTCATTCCCCCAAGGCTCGAATGGGGCCGTCCGGCATTGTAAAACTCGAAGTACCGCCCGAGGCCAGTTCTGGCTTCCGGGACCGATTCGTAGGCTCTCAGGTACACCTCCTCGTACTTGACGCTCTTCCACAGCCGTTCGACGAACACATTATCCTTCCAGCTTCCCTTCCCGTCCATGCTGATCTGGATCCCATTGGCTTTCAGCAGGCCGGTGAAGGCGTCACTTGTGAACTGGCTTCCCTGATCTGTGTTGAATATCTCCGGCGCGCCGTGGCGTCCCAGGGATTCTTCGAGCGCCTCCACGCAGAAGTCTGTGTCCATTGTGACCGATACCCGCCAGGCCAGCACCTTGCGGCTATGCCAGTCCATCACTGCGGCTAGGTACACGAACCCCCTGGCCATCGGAATGTACGTGATATCCATTGCCCACACCTGGTTGGGCCTGCTCACCTCAAGCCCGCGCAGCAGGTACGGATACACCGTATGGCCGGGCCGTCGCCGGCTGGTGTTGGGCTTGCGGTACAGCGCCTCGATGCCCATCCGCCGCATCAGTGTGGCGATGTGTCTACGCCCGGAGGAGAGTCCCTCCTGGCGGAGCAGGCCTCGCATCATCCTACTGCCTGCAAACGGATACTCAAGGTGCAGCTCATCGATGCGGCGCATCAGTCCGAGACCGGCTTCGCCCACCGGCCGTGGCCGGTAGTAGATGCTCCCGCGGCTGATGCCCACTGCCTTTGCCTGGCGGGCGAGAGGCAGCTTGTGATCGCGGTCGATCATCGCCTTGCGCCCGGCAATCCCGCCTTCGTGAGCGCGGCCTCTAAAAAATCGTTCTCCAACGCAAGCTCACCGATCTTAGCGTGAAGGACCTTCATATCTACCGGCTTTTCAGCCTGCCCTGTCCCGGCCCCAAATAACTGCGCCGCCCGATCCAGCAACTGGGTCTTCCATTGCGTGATCTGGTTCGGGTGCACATCGAACTGGCTTGCCAGCTCCGAAAGTGTCCGGTCGCCGCGCACTGCGGCAAGAGCCACCTTCGCCTTAAACTCTGCCGAGTGGTTACGGCGGGGTCGTCTGCTCATCTCTCGCTCCTGTCTCCGAGAGCACTATCATGCCCTCAATCAGGCAGCGATTCCACTTATCCCCCTGTTCAGATTTCCGGAGCCACTTCTTTCATCGCCGCACAGGGGCCTCTATGGCCGTCTGCGGGAGCTGCGATGCGCGGGATGGCGAGAGAATACGCAGCAGGGAACTCTCTCGGACCGGGCTGGCACGAGTCTGCGGGGATCTTCGGTTGTCCGGTGGGTGGGTCGGTCGCCGACGGTGCCGTCAGGCCGGGAGTGGAATGGCTCGCAGCCGGGCCAAGGCGCGGCTGAACTTCTCAGCCCAAGGCCAGCGATCCGGAAGATGCAGGGTCAACCGGCGTGCCGAGCGGGTGAGCCGTCCGGCCAGGGAGAAGAACCGCCGCCGGAGGGTCTTGGTGGTGGCTATCCGCTCTCCCAGACCGATCCGCGCCGTCCAGCGGGCCAGGTTGTGGGCCATCGTCTGGACGGCCAGCCAGGCGCCGTTGGCGGCGAAGCGGCCCGAGGGGAGACGGTTCAGCCCGACGCCGTACTTGAGGTCGCGTATGGCATTCTCGATCTCGGCGTGGCGGCGATGGTCAGCCTCCAGTTCGAGCAACTCCCCGTCCCGGTCGGTGATGAAGCCATGATAGCTGTATTTGGCGAAGAGGGCCAGTTGGGAACCGGGCGTGGGCTTCACCCGCCGGACGATGAGCCGTACCGGCGCGGCGTCCGCCTCGGCCTGGAAGGGGGTGCAGGTGGTCTCGGCCACATCGGCGGCGCCGTCCATCCAGTAAGGAATCGGCGTCCAGGCATCTTCGGGTATCGCCTCGATGAGATTGTGCAGGCTTTTGTGCTGGCGGATGGTGATGGAGAAGCGGACATCCATCTTGCGGCAGACGGATACCACGCCATGAGTGTAGAACCCGCTGTCGGCCCGTAGCGTGAGTCGTCCGTTGGCCCCGGCGTAGCGCACCCGTCCCACCGTCTCCCGCAGGAAGTGGGCGGCGCCGCGGGCGGTGTTGGCCCGGCCCTCGCGCAGCCGGGACATCAGCACGTCTCCGGTGCCGGCGGCGATGGCCAGCAGCGGGTGGTAGCCCCGCTTGCCGGTATAGCCGTGGTGGCGGGCGCCCTCCTTGGCCAGTCCGTAGGTCTCGCAGATGGTGGAGTCCAGGTCAATGGTCAGGGGCCCGTCGCCGGGTCCCGCCCCGGCCTGCCAAGCCCGGGCCAGCAACTCGCGGCTCACCCGGTCGAGTTGACGGACGTGGCCCCACCGGAAGCTGCGCAGGAAGGTGCCCAGGGTGGATGGCGCCTTGAGAGTGCCGCCCAGGGTGCAGGCCGTCCCCCCGGTGCGCAACACATCGGCGTCGTCAATACAGTCGCCCCCAGCCAGCGCAGACGCCACCAGCGTCATCATCTTGTCGCTCGTGTTCGCCCGCCCCGGGGCATCGCCCAGGTCGAGGCGCTGCCGGACGAGTTCGGGCAGGCCGAGGTGCCGCGCCAGGGTGGCCGGAAGGAGCAGCCCGGCATTGGCCACCAAGCGGCGGTCGTCGAAGGTGATTTGGATCCGGTCGGGGTGGTTGCGTGGCAGCATCTACTGGGTGCTCCTTTTCCGGGGCCGTTTTTTTGCTACAGAACCATTATCCCAGAAGCACAGGAGCACCTTCTTGCCGCCTCAGGACGCTAACCCGACGCCCTCCTTCGGTGGATTCGGGCTTATGCCGCCCTGGGTAGGGGCAGGTTTCAAACCTGCCTCTACAGTACGGTTTCGTCGTGGGCGCATAACACGTTCCCCAACACCTTGTCTAGTGTCGCACTAGAGCCCGGTGAAGGCCAGGCCGCTCCTCCTCAATCGCGCTCGCGCTTTCCAGCAACCGTTGGACCCCCGTTATCGACAATTCCTTGATCTCACCCCACCGCTAATCCTCGTCCTTGATCTAGGACCACAGATCGCCTACCGTTAGCTCGGTCAGGTCCCTGATCCCGATCACAGGCCTGCCCTCCTTTTCCAGCATGTATCTTCGACTGGAAGCATATACCTACTCTTTCTACACACAAACAGTAACACTATCCTCACCCTCGGTGTGCGAGGGGTTGACAACGCCGTCGTGGTGTGGGTATAATCCCGCTGGTATTTTCCGACATGTGTAAAGTGCGTTACGGAAAAGGAGAGCGAAACTATGTGGTCCAAGTTGGCTAACACAAGGCTTCTGGTGTCCTTGGTCGCCGCGCTGACCCTCGTGGTCGCGCTGGCATGTGCCGAGGAAGTGGCGGAGCCGGCAGCGCCGGCAGCGCCTGCGCCTGCGGCGGCTGCAGCACCTGCGGCTGCAGCGCCCGGAGCGGCGGCCGCACCTGCGGCGGCGGCTGCGGCGGCTGCACCCGCGCCTGCGGCGGCTGCAGCACCTGCGGCGGCTGCGGCACCGGCAGCGGCACCCGCGCCCGCGGCTGCCGCGGCTGCGGCGACTGGGGCGGCAGCGCCTGTAGCTGTGGCGGCTATGGCGCCATCGACATGCTTCATTAAGGGAGATCTGGTGACCGACTGTCCCCCCATTAGTCCCCACACGTGGGTATCCCCAGGGGAGACGGCGGGCGAGTTCTGGATGTACCACGGCTACATGGGCCCCAGGCCCACGAAATTCTACGAGTCACCCATGTCATACCAGCTGGTCAAGGCAGGCAAGCTGCCGAAACTGGATGATCGAGTACCGCCCCCCGAGGAGCGCCCAATAGTCCAGGGCCTAAGTGGCATCGGCTACTACGGCGGCGAGTACCGCTTCACCGGCACCGGGGCTTCAATTTGTTGTCAGTTCAATAGTCCCTGGGTTATTCGTGACAGCGACGGAGTTACCTGGAAGCCGTACGCAGGCAAGTCGTTTGAGATCAGCGACGACGGCAAGACTTACACGATGCACATGCGCCAGAACATGTTCTGGTCCGACGGCATGCCATTCACCAGCGAAGACATGCGGTTTACGTGGGAGGACAACAACCTCAACAAGGACCTGAACGCGACCCTACCGGTGACGTTACGCGACCCGGTAACCGACAACGCCATCAAGTTCGCCTTGATAGACGACCTCACCTGGACGCTAACCTACGACACGGCCAATTTCATCCTGTACGAGGACGTTGACCTGCCGAGGGGTAGCTGCAGAAAGACTGGGCTCGGCACGATCGCCTGCCCTGCGCATTTCCTGAAGCAGTTCCATCCTGACTACGCGGACGCTTCGGCGCTGCAGGCGATGATTTCAAAAGAGGGCCTGGAGGACTGGACACAGCTGTACACGAGGATGGCCAGCCCGAGGACCTTGACCACATCGGCTGATGAGAAGCCGCCGACCCTGGACGCGATTGTCACTACGGTCACGAAGGACCTCCAGACGACCGGCGAGCGCAATCACTACTTCGTCTTCTTCGACGTCGAGGGCAACCAGCTCCCCTACATGGACGGGGCCCAGGGGTTCAAGGTGGAGAGCCGCGACGCGATGGTCTTCCGCGCGATGAACGGTGAGACCGACGGTGATAGCAGCAGATACGATATAGGGGAGGTCCCCCTGTACACGGCGAACATGGATAAGGGCGACTACAGCATCTACAAGTGGGGCAACCCCGATGGAATGGACCACACCCTCGCGCTCAGCCTAGTCTTCAACAAGACCGAGATGGGCAAGTGGCTCCGGACCAAGGACTTTAGAAGGGCGTTGTCGTTCGCACTGGACAGGGAAGCGATCAACGACACCTTGTACCTGGGCATCGGCACAATTCAGGCCTGGGTCCCGCACCCGAGCACTCCCTACTACCCCGGCGATGAGTACGCTCAGGTAAACATTAAGTACGACGTTGACGAGGCCAACGCGATTCTAGACGGACTGGGTCTTACGAATAAAGACTCAGAGGGGTTCCGGCTCCTAGAGTCCGGCGAGCGCGTTGCTCTGGATGCGGCCATATCACTCGGGTTTGACATTAACGGGGTCGCACTCATGGAGATCGTCCAGCCCATGTGGGAAGAGGTCGGTATAGAGACGACTTTCTCTGAGAGGGACGACTGGTACAGCGGCTTTAAGCAAGGCGACTATCACGTAATCACGCATATCAGCATGGCGATATATCAGCTGAACCCTTTCAGCACCGCCGATAGCAACGTGGTTGCGCTCAACGCCTCTTACATGGCCGCGCCCGGCGTCGGCACTTACATATCGAGCAGAGGTGAGTTGGGAATGATGCCGGGGCCGGATCCGTCGTACTTGCCCCTGGCTCCAGCGGACACCTACCCAGTCGACGTTTCGGGCAACATGAAGTTGCTGCAAGAGATGTTCCAGGAGGGTAGGCAATACCGCGATACCGATCCCAGGCGCCTCGAGCTAGGTAAGGAGATGTTCCGGATCTACAACGATGAGCTCTACGGCCTGCCGATCATTGCCTATACCGGGCTCATGCGGGGCACTTTCATAAACCGGAACAACGTGCAGAATCAGCCGAAGCTCCACTTCCCGCAAAGCATCGGCGGCTACACCAACTGGTCCTTCTACTTCGACGGTGGCACAGCCGAGTCGCGTGGGATGGACAACGTGAACCATCCGGACAACCGGTCTAGCTTCAAGAGCTTCAGCTTCCTGACCGGAGAATAATCGTACAAGCCGGCTGGTAAAGGGATAGAAACGGGGGAGGGGCCCGGACGCGAGTCCGGGCCCCTCCGTTGTTTCGGGCTTCGTTCCCTCTCCCAGTCGGCCGGCGGAAACTCGCCCATTTGGTCACATCCTCCATTCAACGAAGGTCCGAGGCCCCATCTCAGTACCCGGCTTTCGATTATGCGACTTTGGTACTGGTAAGCCGAGGCATGACGCCCCTACGGGACACGCCCTCTCCTCAATCCCTGACCCAGCGAACTGGCCCACGGGAATCGTGAAAATCCATATCCGCTGATCACGGAACTCCTTGCGGCTTCGACGGATTGGCGAGATACTGGGGTTGGAGGGGAAGGGAACATGAACCACCACAAGGGACAGGGGTCTGTCATTGGTGGAGCATGGCCGCCCGAGGGTGTTCCGGACCGGGATGCCGGACAAGATGTGAGTGCAGCCTGTGCCGGTAACCAGCCGCCTGGCGAGGAACCCTGTCATCCTGGTATCCGCATTGCCGACATGATGCGTCCGGCCACGGTCGATCTGCGGTCGGCGTCCGCACGCACGATGCCTCCAGCGGGGACGGAGTGTGCGTAGCCACGGGTTGTTAGAGATTTCGTGATAAGGTGACTGGCGCCCTTTGCTTAGTACATCCGTCCGCAAGAAACGCCTGGTCGGGCTCCTGCTGTTCGCGGTCATCCTCACCTTGTTTTTTGCCTTCAACCGGTTCCCCAAGCTAGAAACCGTTGGAGGTGACCTTGAGGCCGTCACCGCGCCGCAGGTGCAGTGCTTCCAGGGGTTCTGCATCGAGAGGGAGCCGGGCACCTCCTTCCTGGACAGGTGGCTGGTATTCTCTGTGACCTACCTGCGGCTCGTCACCGTAGGCATGATCTTCGCCTTCCTGGTCGCGGGACTGACGGAGGCGTTCCTGTTCCCAGCGGGCAGCGGCAGGGGCTTCTCCTCCGGGAGCGTATTCAAACGAACGGCGAAGGGGCTTGCCGTCGGCCCGGTGATGAACCTCTGCTCTGCTTGCATAGTGCCCGTCTCGGCCGCCTTCCAAAGGAGGGGGGGGGGCATCGAAGGCGCCATCGCCATGGTGCAGGGGTCCGCTACGATGAACATCCCGGCCCTGGCCATGGTCTTTTTCGTCTTTACGCCTCTGCTGGGGTTCAGCCGTCTCGTCCTTGCCGTCATAGGGGCCCTGGTCATCGGTCCGATTGTTGTTCTGGCCGTCCGTAGAGGTAGAGGCGAGGCGCAGGTCCAGCCGGAGGCGCCGCAAACGTATGGACCTCAGGACAAGTCCGAGTGGCGACCGGTGATGACCGAGGCGTTCCGGGACTGGGCGAAGACATCGCTGGGTTACCTGATTCGCATAGGGCCGATCATGGTTGTGGCGGGATTTGCGAGCGGGCTGGCAATTCAGTGGATAAGCCCCGAAACGGTCTCAACCTACCTCGGCAACGACGTGCTCGGTGTGGCGATAGCGGCCACGTTTGGCATCATGATCAACGTGCCGTTGCTGTTCGAGATCCCGCTCGTCGCGCTGTTGTTGCTCCTGGGAATGGGTACCGCACCTGCCGCCACCCTGCTGTTCACCGCCGCGGCCGGAGGCCCCATAACCTTCTGGGGCCTGGCCAGGGTCATGCCCAAGAGGGCGATCGCCGTCTTCGCTACGGCCACCTGGGTGCTGGGAGCGATCGGAGGCCTGGGCATCCTGGGCATAGGGGCTTTTATTTGGGATGAGGGGCTCCCTCTTAGAGCGGCGGTGGCTGAGGCCTCGGGGGCTTCGCCGGATGCGGCGCCGGCTGCAAGCCTTCAGCTTCTTGAATCGGGCGAGTTTGACAAAACCATCGACGAATTCAAAAACGCTGCCGAGCCTACGTGGGCTTCTAATCCCAATGCGAGCAGCATGCGTTTTACGGACGTTACCAAACAGGCGGGAATCACATATCGGTACCTACCCCCGGAACCGCTCTTCGGCAGGCCGGAACCAGCAGAGATGACGGGTGGGGCTGTCGCCGAGGATTTCAATGGTGACGGTTGGGTAGATCTGTTCGTGCTACGCGGCGGCATTGCGCCCAGCTACCTGTACATCAATCAGGGTGACGGCACGTTCACCGAAGAGGCGGAAGCGAGGAACGCCGACCTACCAGCAGTGCTGGGAGCCGGCGCCGCAGCGGCGGATTTTGACAACGATGGCGACCTTGACATTGTGGTCGCCAGCCACAGTGCACCCCATTACCTCCTCCTCAACGATGGGGCCGGGTACTTCACAATTGACAACAAAATGCTTACCAAGCCGGAGATTTTCGCGACCAGTCCGAGCTGGGGCGATGTTGACAACGATGGTCTGCTTGAGCTTGTGCTTGGTGAGTGGAACATGGAAAGAGCGGAGGCTCAGATTGGTTCTTCCGATGTGAAGGATTCCCCGGCGGATAGTGTGGACGGGTCCACTCCCGTTATGTACCACAACACCGGAGATGGCCAGCTCGAAATCTACGAGTTTCGCTCAAATCCTCTGATCGACTGGTGGGTCTTCGCCCCGAGGTTCGCCGACCTGAACGGCGACCGCCTCACTGATCTGGCCGTGGCTGCTGACTTCGGCAATTCCCGCCTCTACCTGAACGTCGGAGATGGCATGTTCGACACCGTCTCCGTCCGCTTGACCGACGAAAACGGCATGGGAGCCGCCATTGGCGACTACGACAACGACGGAGACCTTGACTGGTTCGTTTCCAGCGTCTTCGATGATCTATCCTTCATTCTGGAGATTCATCCATTCCATGGGGTGACCGGCAATCGCTTATACCGCAACGACGGGGGCATGACGTTTACCGACGTCACTGGCGGCGCAGGTGTCCGTGACGGCGGCTGGGGATGGGGGGCTAGCTTCGGCGATTTGGACAACGATGGGGACCTGGACCTTTACCATGTGAACGGCTGGATCCAAAATCCGTTGGCCGGCGACCCGCGGCTATTTGACGAACAGCCCGCCCGGCTGTTCTCAAATCTGGGCGACGGGACTTTTGAGGAGGTGGCCGGATATGCGGGTGCAGCCAATAGGGGCCAGGGTAGGGGGGTCATCTTGTTCGATTTCGATAACGATGGCGATCTGGATATTTTCATCACCAACAACCACGAATACATCTTCGACTACAGGACGCCAGGCCGCGATCCCGGCACCCCCGTCCTGCTCCGCAACGATTCCCAGAATGAAAACCACTGGCTTAAAGTAACCCTGGATGGCACCCCTCCGCTCCATCGCGACGGCATCGGTTCCAGGGTGTACGTTACTACCGGTGGCATCACTCAGATGCGGGAGTTACATGCCTCAACCAATTTCATGACCCAAGAGCCGGGCAGGATCGCTCACTTCGGCCTAGGCAAGGCCACGATCATCGACGAGGTCCGTGCCGAATGGGTCAACGGTGAAGTCAACATCTTAACTGACGTGGCGGTGGACCAACACATCTCCATTTCGAGCCGCTAGGAACCTCGACAACGTGCAAATGCGGTTCGACAGGCTCACCACGAACGTATCGCTTCGGCCTCGGCCGCGACAGGCTGATCTGGGAGTGGAGCAGGTATTTATAACGACGAAGTTAAGGCTAGCTACGCCAACACCTTCCCGCTTGACGCAGCCGCATCCACCTGCGGTCGCCCGCGTGATCCCAGCGGGCGATGCTGGCGGAGCTCACGTACTTGATGACCTTCTCGTCGAGACCATCCCGCACATCCCGAAGCCCTCGCCCATGTCGCGCTCCAGCTCAATCCTGCTAGCCCGGCACAAGCCCGCCATCTGTGGTATAGTATCGCCTTGATAGTTGGTGCGCCAATGAAGCCGCACGGTTGGCCACAAAGATGACTGGGCCCTAGAAGGGAGATCGAGATGGCTGCATTAACGCAGGAGCAGAAACGTAAGTATGATGACCAGGGCTACGTGTTGCTGAAATCCCTGTTCGAACCCGAGGAGCTGCAACCGCTAATCGGAGAGTTTGAAGCGCGGGTGGACAAGGCCGCCAGAGAGTACCACGCGGACGGACGCATAAAGTCCCTATACGAAGACCACGGGTTCAAGACCCGCCTTCTGAAGCTGGTGGATGACTGCGTCGAGGTTTATGAAGAATTGCACGGCAGAGATGAAGTGGGGCCGGAGCTGTTCAACATACTGAAAAACACGAAGCTACTCGACATCGTGGAAGGTATTCTTGGCCCCGAGATCCGCTGTGAGGGCAGACACACAATCAGGCCAAAGCTCCCCAACTTCGGCGTGGCCAACTTTAACTGGCACGAGGACACGCGCTACGAGGCCAAGCGGACCGTCTATGTCCAGCAGCCGTATGGGCTTGGCACCGACGCGACAAAGCTTGGCTCTTTTCAATCCCGCATAGTGGCGGCGCCGCTGATGGCTGAGCCCAACTTCTGGATCCCGCTAGTCGACGTGGACGAGGCGAACGGCTGCCTTCAAGTGCTGCCGGGCGGCCATGGTCACACGCCGCCATACGTAGAACAGTGGGGACCTGACACCTTCGTTCCACAGCTCGAGGGCCTCCTGCCCCTGCCCGTGCCCATGCAAGTGGGCGACGCCTTGCTGATGCACCAACACCTGCCGCACTTCTCTCCAGCTAATAGGTCTGACCATGTCCGCTGGAGCATGGATATCCGCTTCCAGGACAGCCGTCTCAAGACCAAGGCCGGGACCACCACCCCTGGGTTCATTGCCCGAAGTAAGGAACGACCCCAGGACGTAGTCACCGAGTACGAGGGCTACATGCGGCTACGAAAGGCCCTGCAGGAGTTCAAGGAAGCGGAGGAGGAGTTCAAGCAGAAGACGGGCGTTAGGCTATAGACCTCCCAACACCTCGGCCCCTCGATATTACTTCAGGTTAACACCGTCCCCGGACGGAAGATCGTAGCCGTCGCCGGCATCAGAGTGGTCGGTGCTGTAGAAGGCAGAACTGGACTCGTCCCCGGACGCGTACCGGGCCCGCACGTTCTGGATCACGCAAACATACCCCACGCCCGGCCAGTACTCGGCCCTTTTCTCGGAAACGCTCCTTGCCTTGGGGGTGCGCTCCAGCCGGACCGTGTGCCGCATCGACCTCGCGCCGCCCGCGCGCCCCGCAGGCGATTCTGGCGGAGCTCACGTAATTGATGACCTTCTCGTCGAGACCATCCTGTACATCCCGAAGCCCTCGCCCATATCGCGGTCCAGCTCAATCCTGCCGGCCCGGCACAAGCCCACCGTATGTGCTATAGTACCGCCTTGATAGTTGGTGCGCCAATTAAGCCCCACTGGTGGCCACCAAGATGACTGGGCCTTAGAGAGGAGATCGAGATGGCCGGATTAACGCAGGAGCAAAAGCGTAACTATGATGACCAGGGCTACGTGTTGCTCAAATCCCTGTTCGCGGCCGAGGAACTGCAGCCGCTAATCGGAGAGCTTGAAGCGGAGGTGGACAAGGCCGCCAGAGAGTACCATGCGGACGGACGGCTAAAGTCCCTCCACGAAGATGAGGGGTTCAAGACACGCCTCATGAAGATGGTGGATGACTGCGTCGAGGTTTATGAAGAATTGCACGGCATCGAGGTAGTGGGGCCGGAGCTGTTCAACATACTGAAAAACACGAAGATCCTCGACGTCGTGGAAGCTGTTCTTGGCCCCGAGATCCGCTGTGAGGGCAGACACATAGTCAGGCCAAAGCTGCCCAACTTCGGCGTGGCCAACTTTAACTGGCACGAGGACACCCGCTACGAGGCCAAGCGGACCGTCTATGTCCAGCAGCCGTATGGGCTTGGCACCGACCCGACAAAGCTTGGCTCCTTTCATTCCCGCATCGTGGCGGCACCGCTGATGGCTGAGCCTGCTTTCTGGATCCCGCTAGTCGACGTGGACGAGGAGAACGGCTGCATTCAGGTCCTGGCGGGCGGCCATCGTCACACGCCGCCATACGTAGAACAGTGGGGACCCGACACCTTCGTTCCCCAGCTCGAGGGCCTTGTGCCCCTGCCCGTGCCCATGCAGGTGGGCGATGTACTGATGATGCACCAGCACTTGCCGCACTCCTCTCCACCTAACAGGTCTGACCACATCCGCTGGAGCGTGGATATCCGCTTCCAGGACAGCCGTCTCAGCACCAAGGCCGGGACTATCAAACCTGGGTTCATTGCCCGAAGTAAAGAACGCCCCCAGGACGTGGTCACCGAGCATGAGGGCTACATGCGGATACGAGAGGCGGTGAAGGAGTTGAAGGTGGCGGTGGACGAGTTCAAGCAGAAGACGGGCGCCGTCATATAGACCTCCCAACACCTCGGCCCCTCGATAATACTTCAGGTTATCACTGGCCCCGGCACTCCAGGGATGCCCACTTCCCAGGGGCGCTCAGCCGTGGCCGTATTTGATGACCAGTTGGCGCTCTGGCCATGGTTTACCCCCGTAAGGCGCTGGCCGGCTCTTGGGAAGCGTGGGGTATTCGACCGCCACATGCCCTGGAGTAGTATCCTCGAGGCCGGCGTTCTGGCAAAAGGGCGACTACGCAGGTGGCCTGGGCGGGTACTTCGGATAGTAGGGCAGGAGCGGCCGCAGCAGCTCGGTAAGCTCCTCTTCTTCGACCGCCGTGAGCTCCTCCAGCCCGGGTGACGTGGCCGGTGACGCCTTACGCGGCGAGGCGAACAGACCGCGCCTGTGCATGATCGTCTTGTTGTTAAACTCGCCCCGTACATACTGTCTGAAATTGAGCAGCGGGGCGATCTCCGCCTCGATTCGGCGTGCCTCTGGCAGGTCCCCCGCCTCCAGGGCGTTGAACACCGCCATATACAGCTCGATTATGTCGGCCGAGGCCATTATCAGCCGCGCCCCCGCCCGATATCCGAGCACGATGGATGGGCCCACCATGATTCGAAGGTATGCGTCACCTCCTGGCTGCCGAAGTAGCCGACTCACCCGACGAGGCGCGTGTTCGGCCTCCTCCTTGAGATACAGGATGTTGGGCGACTCCGCGGGCAACCTGGCCAGATCTTCGACGGGCAACACTATCTTGCCCCCGCTTCCCACCGAGTGCACGAGGTTTGGAAGCGAGACGGCGTCTGCCACCGCCTTGACGCACGAGAGGATGTCGGCGGCGCTGAGGATCCAGGGCGGCGACACAAGAGCGATGAGGTCGGCCCCCATTCGCTCCGCACGCTGAGCTGCCGCTACGGCCTCGTGGACAGACAGCCCCACGACCGCCGCGCACACCGGCACCCTGCCGGCGCAGACCTCGAGGGTGATCTCCAGGCTTTGGACACGGTCAGCCTCGGCAAGGGCGTACGTCTCGCTTCCAGCCATGCCCGCGATGGCAAGGCAGGTCCCCACGTCGACCACGTGCTCCACCTGGCGGACGAAGGATGCCTCGTCCAGGCGGCCGTTTTCCAGAAGCGGGGTCTTGACGAGCGTCGCGACTCCCTTCGGCGCCGACTGCGGATTGAAGAGGTCGAAGTGCGCCACACGGGCTCCTTCGCTGTCACTCAAAGTTCGGTACCGTCACAAGCCGAGTATACGGGCGCTCGGTCGCCGCCCATGATCCGGTCCGCTGATCTACGCAACCGAGCAAAAGTGGAGCTGCCAGTGGCGCGGATGGGGCAGTGCGTCGGCCCCGGTATGGAGAGATCTCCGAGATCAAGCGCTAGTCCTCAAGGACATAGGCAGGCTCCCCGTGCAGGGACATGTCTAGGCCTGCCTGCTCCTCTTCCTCCTGCACCCTCAGTCCAACGGTGAACCTGATGGCCAGCAGGATGAGCGAGGTCATTACGAAGGACCAGCCCCACGTTGCCCCAATCGCTACTATCTGGAGCCCGATTTGCTCAACGCGAGTCACGCCCTCGGCCAAAGCCCCAAATCCTATCCCTACAAACAGACCCGTAGCCAGTGCTCCCCACGTGCCTCCTACGCCATGCACGCCCCAAACCGCCAAAGAGTCGTCGACCTTGAGCTTGGCCAGCAACTGTATTGCGCCGTAGCAGAACGCGCCAGCGCCAATACCTATGATGAGCGCGGGCATTGGCCCAACGAAGCCCGATGCCGGCGTAATGGCTACCAACCCCGCTACGGCTCCCGAGGCCGCACCTATGACGCTGGGTTTCCGACCGAAGATCCAGGACATTGCCACCCAGGTCACCAATGCCGCAGCGGTAGCCGTGTTAGTTACGACAAAGGCATTGACAGCGGTACCGTCTGCGGCCAACGCGCTGCCCGCGTTGAACCCGAACCATCCGAACCAGAGGAGGGCCGCACCCAAGACAACCATGGGGACGTTGTGCGGGACCATTGGCTGCTTCCCAAACCCCAGCCGTCTACCGAAAATCAGCGCAGCCGCCAGCGCGGCGACGCCGGAGTTGATGTGGACCACGGTTCCGCCTGCGAAGTCCAGCGAGCCCAGCTTGCCCAGCCAGCCAGCGGCCTCGCCACTAGAGTCCAGCGCCCAGACCCAGTGGGCCACAGGAGCGTACACGATGGTCACCCACGCCACTATGAATAATACGAATACGCCGAACTTCATCCGTTCGGCGAATGCCCCGATGATCAAGGCGGGTGTGATGATGGCGAACATGGCCTGGAAAATCATGAACGCTTGGTGGGGGACGGTTGTGGCGTACGCAGTACTGGGTTCGGTGGCGCTTACGTCCCTAAGGCCGAACCATGAAAGGTCCCCGATGAACCCACCAAGGGACGGCCCGAAGGCGAGACTGTACCCCCACAGGACCCACACGACGCCGACCAGGCCTATCGCCATGAAGCAGTGCATTATGGTAGCGGCCGCGTTCTTCCTCCGCACCAACCCGCCATAGAAAAAGGCGAGCCCTGGAGTCATAAGCAGGACCAGAGCCGAGCTCGCGAGGACCCACGTTGTGTCTCCTGAATCGATCACTTATCTTGGCCTCCTCGTAAAGTTATCCGGCATATATGTGACGTGCCGGGACGTGTCAACAATAGCCCCGGGGTGTTACCGAAGTGTTGCGCATGTGTTAAATGAGTGTTTCCAGAATGTTAAATAGTTGTTACTGATTGCCCCATCCGCGGCATGCGGAGCTCCTGATGGTGAGGATGGTCACTTACGTGAATAGGGCTCTCCAGACGGCGGCTAACACTATCCTCAGACCATTTGGCCACGCTGTCAGGGTTGCTCCGATGGTATTCATCTAACGCAATGATTGCCCGCCAGGACACGCCGTCGGGGCTCCTCCCGCACGAGAGCGGTGCCGGCCCTTCGACAGGCCCAGAGCCTGCACTGAGCTTGCCGAAGTGACGAGCGGGTAGGGACTTGCTTCCGTTCGTGGTGAGCCTGTCGAACCACCAACGGCGGTGTACATTCGACCTTCGACAGGCCTTCCCTTCGATGGGTCACTGGACGACGGGCAGGGGGGGCATCACTGGGCGGCCCGCGATCTCCTTGACAGCCTGTGCGCCCCCAGGCTACGCTACAAACCTGCTCCTCGGGCCCGTAGCTCAGTGGTAGAGCGATCGGCTCATAACCGATTGGTCGCAGGTTCGAACCCTGCCGGGCCCACCAGCCTGGACTCGAACCGTCGTCTACTGATAGGCAAGGCTAGCGCCAGCTCAAAGGTCCAGCCTAGCAGGCTGCTGATCCGCCGCAGGCGGACGTCCATCCCCCTTGCCTCCTTCCTGGGGCTTTGCACAAGAAGTGGCGCGGTCGTGTGAGTTGCCCTTCGACAAGCTCCTCTAGATACGTCCCGACTCGTCGGGACTACTCGGGGCGAACGGGCAAATACCGCTTATGGTGAGTAGGCCGCAGGCCGTATCGAACCATCGTGGTGAGCCTGCCTGTCCTGAGCGAAGTCGAAGGGTCGAACCGCGCCTCCGCATTCCACCTTTTGGTGGAGAGCCCCTTCCTGGCCAGGAAGGGTTCAGTAATCAGATCTGAGGGACACTCTCATCCGCCTGAGGCGGACCGGCCCTTCGGCAGGCTCAGTGCAGGCGCCGGGGCTTCGCCCCTCTGCACACCCCATATTTCAGCACTCTGCCAGTGTTCCCGGTGCTGCACTATTGCCCGGCAAGGACGCGGGAGTTCCCGCGACCCAGGCGATGGCGCTCGCCGTTGAGGAGGATGCGCTTGCGGAGGCGGATATTCTTGGGCGTGACCTCTACGACCTCATCCTCAGCAATGAAGTCCAAAGCCTCCTCCAGGCTCATCAGCATCGGAGGAGTGAGCTTGACGGCTATGTCCGCGCTGGAGGCCCGCACGTTGGTCAGCTTCTTCTCTTTGCACACGTTGACCACCAGGTCGTCGCCACGAGCGTTTAGCCCAACGACCATGCCCTCATAGACTGGAACGCCGGGCTCGATGAAGGTCAACCCCCGCTGCTGGGCGTTATTCAGTCCGTAGGTCAATGCGACGCCAGTCTGGGCGGCGACGAGAGCTCCCGCTCGGGTGGTCTTCACCTCACCCTGCAGCGGCTCGTACCCCGTGAAGATGCTGTTTATCTCTCCATTTCCCCTGGTCGCCTTCAGGAAAAAGCTCCGAAAGCCGATGAGTCCGCGCGTGGGAATCTCAAATTCCAGTCGAACTTGCCCCTGGCTTTCGCCGCGCATATCCATCATCCGTGCCAACCGAGAGGAGAGGTCCTCCATCAACAATCCAACGCTCTCTTCACCCACATCCAGGACCAGTAGCTCATACGGCTCCTGCTTCTGCCCATCCGCGACCCTGACAATGGCTTCCGGCTTAGAAACCTGGAACTCATAGCCCTCCCGGCGCATCGTCTCAATGAGTATGGCCAGGTGTAGCTCACCGCGTCCCGAGACCAGGAACGTCTCGGCGCTGTCCGTGTCCTGCACGCGCAGGCCCACATTGGTCTGGAGCTCATCGGAGAGACGCTTTCGTAGCTGTCTCGAGTTCACGTATCGCCCATCCTGCCCGGCGAAGGGCGAGGTATTCACCCCAAAGGTCATCTGGACGGTCGGCTGGCCGATGTCGATGCCGGGCAACTCCTCCGGTTCATCCGCCGCGGCTATGGTGTCGCTGATGGCCACGTGCTCAAGCCCGGCAAGCGCAACGATCTCCCCCGCCTCCGCTCTGCCTATCTCTGCCTGCGAGAGCCCGTCATAGACGAAAAGCCTGGTCACCTTGCGAATAGTTGTCATGCCGTCCCGCTCGATGCGGGCCACCGCGTCTCCCACCGATACGGTCCCCCGGGCAATGCGTCCCACCACAATCTGTCCCAGGTGACTGTCATAGCTCAGCGCGGCCACCAAGAGCTGGAAGCCGCCCTGGACGTCGCCGGTGGCCGGTGGGATATGCTTCAAGATGGCCCCGAAGAGAGGCGCCATGCTGCTTGGCCGGTCATTCGGGTGGGCCAAGGCGTACCCGGTCCTGGCATCAGTATAGAAGAACGGGAAGCTCAGTTGCTCAGCATCCGTGGCCAACTCCAGGAAGAGGTCCTGTACCATGTCGGCAACCTCCGCCGGGCGGGCGAAAGGCCGGTCGATCTTGTTGATTACGACGATGGGCTTGAGGTGCTTCTGGAGGGCAAGACGTAGCACGAAGCGTGTTTGGGGCATCGGGCCATCCACGGCGTCGATGACGAGAAGGCATCCATCGGCCATGTTCAGTACCCGCTCAACCTCGCCACTGAAGTCGGCATGGCCGGGCGTGTCGATGATGTTGATCTTCACCCCCATATAGGATATGGCGGTGTTCTTGGCCAGAATGGTCATGCCCTTTTCTCGTTCCAGCTCGTTGCTGTCGAGAATCAGCTCGCCGGCCAACTCCTTCTTACCCAAAACATGGCTCTGCTTAAGCATGGCATCCACCAGCGTGGTCTTGCCGTGGTCCACGTGGGCAATGATGGCGATATTTCTGATGTCTTTGGGCATGGCTACCTTGGCCGGAGCGCAAAAACTGGCCCCCAAGGGCCAGTGTACTGAGAAGATTATAGCATGGTCAGGACCCGGACGGGCTCGCGGTGGTCATCGCACGCACACATCGCATGGCTTCGGGAGCCAGGGGTGGGCGAGTTGGTGCTCCGCGGTCCCGTCGACGCCCCGGTCTGGGATGTCGAAGGGCTGCCTGACGGTAAACACCGCCGCCGTCACTCCGGGCGACGGGGTCCTATCGCCAACGGAAGCCCCTCAAAGCTGCCCTCAGCATTGCAGGCATCCTGCCTGGCTTCCGTTATCCGCGTGTTTCATCGTAAAATGGCCCCATGATTGATCCGCAGGTTTCAATGGCGTTCGCCTTACACTCCGCCCGGGGCGCCTATGCCGCTCTGGTAGGCTCCGGCGTGTCCGTGGGCGCCGGCATCCCAACGGGCTGGCAGGTGGTGCTGGACCTGACGTCCAAAGTGATACGTGTCTTGGGCGAAGAACCTGGGGACGACGTGTCCAGCTGGTATCAGGAACGTTTCGGCCGGTTTTGTATCGATGTCTAGATCGCTGCGACATCGAGGGACCGGAATCTCAGGTCCCACGCCTCGTCCTCTAACAGGTCTCGGCCGGAGGTTACGTCAATAGGTGTGTAAACGACATCAGGCGGCGACCTTCTCAGCCGTTGATTCAATGGCGATTCCATCCGCATACTGTGCACCGAGATAGACGTCTTCGATCAACTCAGGGGCCTTCAGACGCCTGAAGCGCTGTTCGGCGACCATCAACATTTTCCAGATCACCGCTATCGCCCGATCGACCCTCTTGTAGCGCTTGGCGGCATCGGTCCGAAGCCTGAGGGCCGCGAAGGGTGATTCTACCGGGTTCGTCGTGCGAAGGTGCCCCCAGTGCTCCTTTGGCCCGAATCCACCGAAGGAGGGCGTCGGGTTAGCGTCCTGAGGCGGCAAGAAGGTGCTCCTGTGCTTCTGGGATAATGGTTTTGTAGCAAAAAAACGGCCCCGGAAAAGGAGCACCCAGTAGATGCTGCCACGCAACCACCCCGACCGGATCCAAATCACCTTCGACGACCGCCGCTTGGTGGCCAATGCCGGGCTGCTCCTTCCGGCCACCCTGGCGCGGCACCTCGGCCTGCCCGAACTCGTCCGGCAGCGCCTCGACCTGGGCGATGCCCCGGGGCGGGCGAACACGAGCGACAAGATGATGACGCTGGTGGCGTCTGCGCTGGCTGGGGGCGACTGCATTGACGACGCCGATGTGTTGCGCACCGGGGGGACGGCCTGCACCCTGGGCGGCACTCTCAAGGCGCCATCCACCCTGGGCACCTTCCTGCGCAGCTTCCGGTGGGGCCACGTCCGTCAACTCGACCGGGTGAGCCGCGAGTTGCTGGCCCGGGCTTGGCAGGCCGGGGCGGGACCCGGCGACGGGCCCCTGACCATTGACCTGGACTCCACCATCTGCGAGACCTACGGACTGGCCAAGGAGGGCGCCCGCCACCACGGCTATACCGGCAAGCGGGGCTACCACCCGCTGCTGGCCATCGCCGCCGGCACCGGAGACGTGCTGATGTCCCGGCTGCGCGAGGGCCGGGCCAACACCGCCCGCGGCGCCGCCCACTTCCTGCGGGAGACGGTGGGACGGGTGCGCTACGCCGGGGCCAACGGACGACTCACGCTACGGGCCGACAGCGGGTTCTACACTCATGGCGTGGTATCCGTCTGCCGCAAGATGGATGTCCGCTTCTCCATCACCATCCGCCAGCACAAAAGCCTGCACAATCTCATCGAGGCGATACCCGAAGATGCCTGGACGCCGATTCCTTACTGGATGGACGGCGCCGCCGATGTGGCCGAGACCACCTGCACCCCCTTCCAGGCCGAGGCGGACGCCGCGCCGGTACGGCTCATCGTCCGGCGGGTGAAGCCGACGCCCGGTTCCCAACTGGCCCTCTTCGCCAAATACAGCTATCATGGCTTCATCACCGACCGGGACGGGGAGTTGCTCGAACTGGAGGCTGACCATCGCCGCCACGCCGAGATCGAGAATGCCATACGCGACCTCAAGTACGGCGTCGGGCTGAACCATCTCCCCTCGGGCCGCTTCGCCGCCAACGGCGCCTGGCTGGCCGTCCAGACGATGGCCCACAACCTGGCCCGCTGGACGGCGCGGATCGGTCTGGGAGAGCGGATAGCCACCACCAAGACCCTCCGGCGGCGGTTCTTCTCCCTGGCCGGACGGCTCACCCGCTCGGCACGCCGGTTGACCCTGCATCTTCCGGATCGCTGGCCTTGGGCTGAGAAGTTCAGCCGCGCCTTGGCCCGGCTGCGAGCCATTCCACTCCCGGCCTGACGGCACCGTCGGCGACCGACCCACCCACCGGACAACCGAAGATCCCCGCAGACTCGTGCCAGCCCGGTCCGAGAGAGTTCCCTGCTGCGTATTCTCTCGCCATCCCGCGCATCGCAGCTCCCGCAGACGGCCATAGGGGCCCCGGTGCGGCGATGAAGACCGTCCGCCGACCTCCCTACCCCAAATGGAACCCAGGCTATTTCCCCTGTAGCTCCCTCACCCCCCTTCCGCTTTCCTCACGCCGTCCATCGGTGTCCTTCGGTGGATTCGGGTTTGGGAAGTCATAGAAGGTGACCATGCGGTCCCAGTCCCGCTCCAAGGCCTCTGAGGCCGCCTCGTAGGAATGGTCGCCGCACCACCTGGTGAACACCGTCCTGAGCCGCTCAGCCTCTGTCCGAGTCGGCGCGTAGGGGATAGTACGCAGCATGAGCTTGGCCTGGTCCTGTTGTCGCTTTGGAAGCTTGGCGAGCACGTTTACGATCTTGTGGTTCCAGCAGCGTTGCTCTGCCGCCTGCGGATAGACGTTGCGCAGAGCTCCCCAGATGCCCAGGTGTCCGTCTCCAACCACCAGCCTCGGGCAGCTCAAGCCCCGGCGCTTGATGTCCCTGAGCACCTCGGACCAGTTCTCTGTGGACTCCCTGTATCCGGGAACAGCGCTCACCACCACCTTGCTCCCGTCGCTCAGGGCCGCCATCACCACCAGTACCGCCGCCTTCTCCTTCTCAAGACCAGCCTTGACGTAGACTCCATCCACCCACATGTAGACCACTTCCAGGTCATCGAGGGGCCGGCTGCGCCATTGGGCAAGCTCATCGTTCCACTTATCCTTCAACCGGGCCACCGTGCTCGCCGATACCGGTGCGTCCTCTCCCAGCAGCCCCCGCAAAGCCAGATCGAAGTCGCCTTCGGATAGACCGTGCAGGTACAGCTCGGGGATCAACTCAGCAACCTTCCTGGTCCTGTTGACGAACAGCGGCAGCAGCCGGCTCTCGAACTGCTCCTCGGTATCGCGGACTCGCGGCCGCCTCAGCTGTATCGTTCCCGAACTCAGCGTAAGCCTCCGGGCTCTGCCGTATCCGTTCCGATAGCCGGTATCTGAGTCCGAGTCGGATCTGAGCGCCGACTTCGCCCTTCTCAGAAACGCCGTCACCTCCTCCTCCAGCAACTCCTGGATCAGCCTCTGGACCTGGCTTCGCACCCAATCCTCCAACTGCTCCCACTCCGGCCTTGACTCCGACCTACTCTCAGTGCTTTCCTTCCTCATGGGCGGTCTATCTCCTCTCTTGGGCCTCGAGCCCGTGTTGTTCAGAGAGAGGGTACACCGCCTGACTGTTTACACACTTTTTGAAGATACCTCCTCGGCCGAGAGCATCTCCACTAGGGGCGGGACTCGGATGGCATTCCGTCATGTGTTGAAGCGTACCATGAACAAGAGCGTCGAAGAATCGGTCGTGGACGCCGACGTCCCGGATTCGGGCGATCGGTCCGTCAAACCGTTTGAGCTGTTCTTCGATCTCGTTTTTGTCTACGCGTTTACGCAAGTCACCCAACTTATCGCGGGTGAGCCGAGCTGGGCCCGTCTAGGACAGGGCGTTCTGCTTCTTGCGGCGTTATGGCTGGTTTGGCAGTTCTACGTCTGGCTTGGTACTACCATCGATATCGATGAGGGGGCCTTGCGCCTGGCGGTGCTTGCTGTGATGGGGGGAGTGCTAACGGCTGCGCTCGCCGTCCCCAACGCGTTCGGTGACAGCGCTGTCTTGTTCGCGGTGGCATACGCCTTTGTGCGTCTTATGGGATTGGTGCTGTTTGGAATCGCGGCCCGAAACATCGACGATTTATTACCCGCCGTTCTCCGCGTGGCCCCGTCGGCCACCGTTGGGCCCATACTCATCCTGGCCGGCGCTGTGTCCGGAGTGGGCCCTCTCGAAGCCTGGTGGGTGACGGCACTTCTGCTGGAGTATGGCGCGATGCAGGTGATGGGGATGTCTGGGTGGAGGGTCTCGCCGAGTCACTTCTCGGAGCGCTACGGCCTGATCTTCATCATTGCCCTCGGCGAAGCTGTGATCTCGATCGGCGTCGGCGCATCTGGCCTAGCGCTCGACGACGGAGTAGTGATTCCGTCCCTGCTCGGGCTCGGCGTCATCGTGGCAATGTGGTGGACTTACTTCGATGTGAATGCACTCGCGGCGGGTCGCCGGCTGACTTCGATGAGTGGTGAGCGCCAATCAACATTAGCGCGTGACGCCTACTCGTATCTCCATCTACCAATGATCATAGGAATAATCTTCTTTAGTCTGGGCGTCAAGAAGACACTCGCACACACCGATGACATCCTCGACATTGTCCCGGCCGTTGCCCTCTGTGGGGGCCTCGTCCTGTACCTCCTCGGACAAGTAGCATTCCGCATGAGATGCGGTGGGTCTTTGGCAAAGCCTCGGGTTGTCGCTGTTTTGGTACTGGTAGCGCTGATCGGCGTGTCGGGACTGATCAATGCATTGGCCTTGCTCTCCGCTGTGGGCCTCAGCTTTGTACTCCTCGTCGCTTATGAGACCGTGGCTGAGAGAGAGTCTCGACAGCATATTCGGTCAGACGCGGAGGCCAGCTGGAGCTAGGTTGGCGGTCCTGGACCGCTTGCGAAGCGAGGTTGCGCAGATCAGATTTAGTATCAGCTTGATGGGGAGTAAGATACGCTCGTGATCGATCCACAGGTATCTCTAGCGTTCGCGTTGCACTCCAACCGCGGTGCCTATGCAGCCCTGATAGGCTCCGGCGTGTCCGTGGGCGCCGGCATCCCCACGGGCTGGCAGGTGGTGTTGGACCTGATCTCGAAGGTGGCACGGGTTCTCGGCGAAGACCCTGGAGACGACGTGTCCAGCTGGTATCAGGAACGCTTCGGGGAGGAACCTGACTACAGCAGGCTGCTCGACACCCTCGCCAAGTCTCCCGCCGAGCGGAGCGCGCTACTGCGAAGCTATTTCGAGCCGACGACTGAGGAACGTGCAATAGGCGTGAAGGTACCAGGGGCCGCGCACACGGCCCTGGCTGACCTGGCGGCGACCGGGCACGTTCGGCTGTTTGTCACCACGAACTTCGATCGTCTCATCGAGCAGGCGCTCGAAGCCGCAGGCGTCACCCCGAGGGTGCTCAGCACGCCTGATTCCATCCTTGGGTCGCCACCCCTCTCCCAGGCGGGATGCACGGTGCTGAAGCTGCGCGGCGACTACCTGGACACCCGGATCAAGAACACTCCCGCCGAGCTCGATAGCTACGACGAGGTCGTCGATGAGCTGCTCGACCGGATCATCGATGAGCATGGGTTTATCGTCTGCGGTTGGTCGGCAGCGTGGGACACGGCCCTGCGTCGGGCCTTCGAGCGGTCCAGGAGCCGCCGGTACACGACCTACTGGGCCGACGTCGTTCCTCCAGGGGAGCACGCGTCCCACCTGATCGAGCTGCTCCACGGGGAGTTCGTGCAAGTGAAGGGTGCCGACGTATTCTTCACCGGCATGGTCGACAAGCTAAAGTCACTTGATGACGGTGGCGGTGTCGAAGCCGAACCCAGGGCGCCAACGATAAAAGCGAAACATAACCTGCCGGTCCAGCTCACCAGCTTTGTCGGGCGGGAGGATGAGATCGCTCAGATCAACAACCTCCTCTACAAGGCTCCCCTGGTTACCCTCACGCGTAGCGGTGGAGCAGGTAAGACCCGCCTGGCGCAGGAGATCGGATCGGCGAACCTATCGGTTTACCCGGACGGGGTATGGTTGGTCGGCCTCGCACCGCTGTCCGATCCAACGCTGATTGTCGAGGAGGTGACCTCCGTATTGGGGGTGGGAGAAGAAGCGCTCTACGACTACCTCGAGGACAAGTCAACCCTTCTGATCCTGGACAATTGTGAGTGCATGGTGGACGCATGTGCAGAGTTCGCCGGCACGCTGCTTCAGCGAGCCCCCGAAGTCAGGCTCTTGGCGACCAGCCAGGAGGCGCTGGGAATTGCCAGCGAGACGGTGCATCGCGTCCCGTCTCTACCGGTCCCGGACTCGCCTCAGTCGTCCATGGATGCCCTGACCAAGTGCGCGGCGGTCCGTCTATTCGTTGAACGGGCTGCCACGGTCCAGCCCGATTTCGCCCTCACTGATGAAAACGCGGTTGCGGTCGCCCAGATAACCCAGAGCCTGGATGGCATTCCCCTGGCCATCGAGCTGGCAGCGGCCCGGACCAACGTTCTGTCAGCAGAGCAGATCGCAGACCGGCTGGACGATTCCTTCCGCCTGCTGACTAGAGGACGTCGTACAGACCTCCCCAGGCATCAGACTCTGCGGGGCGCCGTCGAATGGAGCTATCAGCTCCTTTCGGAACCTGAGCGCCTGCTGTTCGATAGGCTGTCGGTCTTTCGCGGTGGGTTCACCCTGGAAGCGGCTGAGGAGGTCTGCTCAGGAGCCGGCCTGGAGAGCTACGAAGCGCTGGATGTGCTCTCTCAGCTCGTTGACAAGTCACTGGTGGTGGTCGGTGAGGGTCCGGACGGACAGGCTCGCTATAGACTGCTTGAGGTCCTACGTCTCTACGGTGCCGAAAGGCTGGCCGAGACCGGACGGACTCAGGATGTGCGCGGCCGCCATGCCTCCTACTTCTTGACCATGGTAGAGACGGCCTCGCCAGAGCTGTTCACCGCGAAACAGGTGGCGTGGCTTGACCGACTTGAAAGTGACTACGACAACTTCCGGGCGGCAATGGCGTGGGCTCTTGAGTCAGACCACGGAGAGATTGCACTTAGAATAGCATCCGCGCTCACCTGGTTCTGGATTTACCACCGCCACGTTGGCGATGGGCAAGAATGGCTGGAGCGGGCCGTGCTGAACAGCGAGGATGCACCCCCGACTTTGAGAGCAGTTGGGCTCGCCAGGGCTGCCATGCTTCACGCAAAGAAGCTGAAGGACTTCGAGCGCCTCCAAGGATGGTTGGAGGAGAGCCTGCGCCTGTGCCAGGAAGCGGAATGGACCGAAGGCAAGGTGGAGGTGCTGTGGGTAACGGGCGTAATTGCCTGGTTCGAGGGTGATTTTGAACGCATGTCGAAATGCTTTGAGGAGCTGGGGCCCCTCTTGGAAGGCGTTGAGCACACCCCGATGATGGACGCTTTTACGGCCGTAACTCATTGGTTCCAGGGTTCGGCGGCCGCATCGCGGGGAGACAACCAACAAGCCACCGACCTGATTGAGCAGAGTATGGCCTTGGCGCGTAATGCTGGTGGCCAGGAGGTATCTTCAAAAAGTGTGTAAACAGTCAGGCGGTGTACCCTCTCTCTGAACAACACGGGCTCGAGGCCCAAGAGAGGAGATAGACCGCCCATGAGGAAGGAAAGCACTGAGAGTAGGTCGGAGTCAAGGCCGGAGTGGGAGCAGTTGGAGGATTGGGTGCGAAGCCAGGTCCAGAGGCTGATCCAGGAGTTGCTGGAGGAGGAGGTGACGGCGTTTCTGGGAAGGGCGAAGTCGGCGCTCAGATCCGACTCGGACTCAGATACCGGCTATCGGAACGGATACGGCAGAGCCCGGAGGCTTACGCTGAGTTCGGGAACGATACAGCTGAGGCGGCCGCGAGTCCGCGATACCGAGGAGCAGTTCGAGAGCCGGCTGCTGCCGCTGTTCGTCAACAGGACCAGGAAGGTTGCTGAGTTGATCCCCGAGCTGTACCTGCACGGTCTATCCGAAGGCGACTTCGATCTGGCTTTGCGGGGGCTGCTGGGAGAGGACGCACCGGTATCGGCGAGCACGGTGGCCCGGTTGAAGGATAAGTGGAACGATGAGCTTGCCCAATGGCGCAGCCGGCCCCTCGATGACCTGGAAGTGGTCTACATGTGGGTGGATGGAGTCTACGTCAAGGCTGGTCTTGAGAAGGAGAAGGCGGCGGTACTGGTGGTGATGGCGGCCCTGAGCGACGGGAGCAAGGTGGTGGTGAGCGCTGTTCCCGGATACAGGGAGTCCACAGAGAACTGGTCCGAGGTGCTCAGGGACATCAAGCGCCGGGGCTTGAGCTGCCCGAGGCTGGTGGTTGGAGACGGACACCTGGGCATCTGGGGAGCTCTGCGCAACGTCTATCCGCAGGCGGCAGAGCAACGCTGCTGGAACCACAAGATCGTAAACGTGCTCGCCAAGCTTCCAAAGCGACAACAGGACCAGGCCAAGCTCATGCTGCGTACTATCCCCTACGCGCCGACTCGGACAGAGGCTGAGCGGCTCAGGACGGTGTTCACCAGGTGGTGCGGCGACCATTCCTACGAGGCGGCCTCAGAGGCCTTGGAGCGGGACTGGGACCGCATGGTCACCTTCTATGACTTCCCAAAGGAGCACTGGGGGCACCTTCGCACGACGAACCCGGTAGAATCACCCTTCGCGGCCCTCAGGCTTCGGACCGATGCCGCCAAGCGCTACAAGAGGGTCGATCGGGCGATAGCGGTGATCTGGAAAATGTTGATGGTCGCCGAACAGCGCTTCAGGCGTCTGAAGGCCCCTGAGTTGATCGAAGACGTCTATCTCGGTGCACAGTATGCGGATGGAATCGCCATTGAATCAACGGCTGAGAAGGTCGCCGCCTGATGTCGTTTACACACCTATTGACGTAACCTCGTGGCCAGTGGTTTATAGCTTACCTGCTCCTTACGCTTGGAGCACAGGCGCTGCACGAAGCCGAGTACGACAAAGCAGTGTCGCACTACAGCGAGAGTCTGCCGATGTTCCGTGATACTAACGACCTCACAGGTATTGCCTGTACCCTTGCCGGGCTTGGGACCGTGGCCTGGCTGCAAGGTGATCATGAGCAAGGCCTCAGGCTCCACGAGGAGGCTCTGGCCAACTTCAGAGATTCCCGCGAAGGGTCGCCCATCGGCTTTTGCCTTGAGTGCCAAGCGGGCGGAGTTCGTCCCCCCGGCGGCCCCCCGATGCTGGTGGAGCGCCACAATGAGCGCCTCGACCTGCCTCCCGAGGCCTGGTCCAAGGAAGTCATTGCCGAAGCAGTTGATCGTTCAGGGACGGCGGTCTGATCGACAAGTCCCGTCCGGAGCGAGCTAAGGCCTCGTTACACTCGGATCTCGGCTGTAGCGCATACACCAAGGAGACGGCAAGGGCTCTCCGGCCTCTCAGTCTCTCCAGGATGGTTTTAGGGGCGCTGGGCTTCGTCCCTCCCCCGACCCCGCCACCTACCGACCAGCTTCGCACTGCTTCCGCTGGCGGCCTTCGTCAGCGAGCAGGGCTCCCTCATCGGAGCGGAGACGGCGACGGCGGTAATCGGAGGCCTGGCGAGCTCGACCTTCCTAACCCTGATCGTCATACCGGTCGTCTACACCACCCTGCACGAGAGCTATCCCCGGCTGTTCGGCCGCATCGGATCAGGGGTCCGCCACACTGTCTCACCCAGACCTGCGCTGGTGGGTGACGAGGGTGAAGCGGGACGCTGGGCGCCGCGCGGGCTACCATCCGGGCGGTGGAAGTCACCGAGATTACTCCCCCGGCTAGCACCGACGCGGACCATGGCCATATCGCCCAGAGAGGATTGACGGCACGAACGACACCGGTCTAATCAGATGGTCGCCATCGCCACCCACTTCCAGCTCCCAGGTAACACGCGGCCGAACACGATGCGCCTAAATTATGCGAATACATGGGAGCTCACCGAGCAGGCACTTACTGCGGTCGCCTAGATGGCTGCGTCTGCCAGCGAAGCCGAGGGGGCGCGCACGGCCTGCTGCCGCGCTAATGGCCCTGCCGGGGGCCTGTTAGCCCGACCCCACAGGCCCGGGTCGGGTCCTGGAAGAACACGATCAGGCCCCAGTGCTCGAAGTCGAGGAGGGTGAGACCCCCGCCGCCCCGCAACTCATCCAGGCGCTTCCAGGGCGTAGGCATCTCGGACTTGCTGAACTGGTACATGCCTATCAGCTGGTCATCGCCATTGTACATGAGGAAAAAGGGCTCGCCCTCTCCCGCCGGTCCCTTCTGAAAGTAGCGGCCCCTGCCCGACGAGCAGAATATCGGGTCGGTCCAGCCGGCCGCGACCGCCTCGGCGGCCGTGAGGGGCAGGCTCATGTCCACGGTGATTTGGGATTTAGGCCTCCCGTCCTTATATTCCTTTGACGCGGACCTAGCCAGCGAGTACCTCCCGGAAATGCTATAACCAAATGTGATGGTGCCGCCACTGGTCAAGAACACCCTGTCCCCCACCCAGGTGGCTGAGGAATCCTCCGCCGAAGCCAGTAATACCACGATTACGGCGAGCAGGACCGCCGCCAGTGCGTACCCCGAAGCCAACTGGACCCACCGATTCTGCACCAGACCGGCCATGCCCCACCCCCAGTTATTAGTGTCGACCGCGCCTGATCATACAACACTTGCCAGACGTCGCAGAGCCTCCCGCACGAGCGGCTACCCCACCGACTCAGGGGAGCGCACGCATCAGCACGCCGCCATATACACGCAGCACCTGGGTCCGGGCCCCCGACGCCAGCCTGGGCCCGCAGAACAGCCGGGGACCCTGTAGGGTCCTTTCACGGCCCTCAGGGGTCGAGGTCAGCCGTCAGCATTTGGCACGTGGATGCCGCGCCTGGATGAGCGGACGGGGCTCCAGTCAGCCGGTCTTAACGGCCAGTGCCCCCGGCAAGAGAGCGAATTTGTCCCTTGCATCCTGGGCCACGGATGGGCTGAACGGCCTGGAATCATACGCGGCAGCATCGGTGGCTTGCGTCAGCCACCGCACAATGCCCATCCCCTCCACAAGACTGGGGGCCACCAGGCGGGCGTATTCTTGGGGGGTCTGGGCCGGCTGCCTAGAGGGCAGGCCCTTTCTGACAAGAAGGGCGACCATGCTTGATTCTCTCGTAAAAAGTCTGTGCAGGTCGAATTAGAACAACCGTACCCTTGCCTGGGTACAATATACAGTCTCTGTTCCGTGTACTACCCCAACATACGGTAGCGCTCACATGTGCTAAAGCGCTGGAACTTCCTCAAAACGGGTTTTTACGAGGGAATCATGCTTCGGTAGATGGCCAGTACTTCCCTCCTGGAATCACCTGCCAGGGCGGTGTATGCGTCCGCGTCCTGTCGTACCGTCAACCCGCGCCTGGATACGAGAAGCCCGGCCAGTATGCTGGCAAATACCGCCGCACCGATAAGGGCCAGCCAGGCCCGGCCTGGCACGGATAGCCTACCTAGAGACCAGTCCCCGGTAACCGAGGAGAAGGCGCCGGTGAAGTCCATGCCCACAAAGTCCAGCAGGCCGAATGTGAGCAAGCCTTGTCCGCTGCCCAGACCCATGTTCACGTCCGGCCTTGGAGTAGGATCGAAGACCACCCAGCCGCTGCGCCGAAAGTGGATTTCGACCCAGGCATGGGCATCTCCTGCACGCACCGTGAAGGCCCCCGTCATGGGGTTGTAGAGGCCAGGCAGATAACCCACGGCCACGCGGGCCGGCAGTCCCACATGCCGGGCCATAACCGCCATGGCGGTGGCAAACTGGGCGCAGTAGCCGGCCTGCCCCTCGAAGAGGAAGACGTCTACGGCGTCACGTCCCGGGGTGAGGGGGTCCACGCCCAGGTCATAGCCGTAGTTGCGGACCAGGAACTCCTGCAGGCGGACGGCCTTGTCGTAGTCCGTGGAAGCCCCCTCCACGATGGAATCGGCCAGAGCGGCAGTCCTCTCACTGATAGGAGGCAGGGCCAAATTTTTCTCGTCCCCGGATTCAGCGATATCGCGGCGTAGTAGCTGGGGGTTGAGTCGCGGCATCTTGGAAATGGCCCTGTAGACGGTGCCCTGGGAAAGCGAGACCTGACTGGACTGTGGGAGAAAGAGGCGGCCCGGGTTGTAGCCAGTAAACACCGCGTTGGGTTGGTCCACCAGCAGGTAATAGGTCTGGGCGTACCACCTGGGGCTCGGCGGGCTGCGATCCGAGTCGGGGAATACGAACTCGCTGCGGCCCTCATTGACCAGGGCCAACCTGGTGACAGATGGCAGCCAGCCAACTCCATCGTATTTGTCGAGTATGGAGCCCCGCCAGTAGGTCGCCATGCGGCTACGAACGTGCAGGACGGGGACATCCGCGGCCGAGCCCGCGTAGCCCAGAGGGACATACTTGCCCGCCCCCGCACCACCAAACTGCTGGGTGACCAGAAAATCCGACGAAACACCGGCGCTGGGACGGCTGGGGAGCCGTGAGGGCCCTCGAGAGGTCAGGTCGATCCTACTTGGAAGCCAGCTTGTCTGGGTCAGGACCCCAAACCCAAATCTGGGCATGAACAGGAAGAGCCCGGCGGCGAGCAGCAGGAAGCCCAGGACAAAGCTCGCCCAGACCCTCCCCGTCGCCTTCCAGACGCCTCCGCCCACCACCACCGCCTGCCCGGCCTCCTCCTCGATATGGCCCACGGTGGAGGCAGCCAGTGCCAGGAGTACGAAGATACCCACCATGACCGGGAACCACAGATCGAACGCCATCTGGCTCAGCAGCACGAGGAGCATGCCCGCGAGGACCAGAGTTCCCATGACGTTTCGACGCGTCCTCAGGTCGAAACCGGTGACGATCAGCCCGTATACCAGGTAGCGGGCAAGAAGGAGCGGGTCGTTGTTCCATGAGAACAGCATGTCTCGTCCCAGGTAGAAGAGAAGGACGGTCAGCAGGAGAAGCAGCACCGCGGTGCGGACCCACGATACCGCGTACCGATTTCGCCACATATAGATGTTGCCGGCGGCCAGTCCCGCCACACCGACCACCAAGAGTAGCCCATCGCCGCTCACCCTCGCCACCATGGCAATGGAGCAGCTGAGGGCCAGAAAGGCCAGGAACCTGTAGTTGAAGGCGTATCTGCTGATTACCATTGCTCAGCCCACAGCGGATGGCAGCCGGTCTGCGTAGCGGAGCGAATTCCCCAGCGTGTCGATGGCCGCTTTCAGATTGCCTCGAGAGCAGCGGACCAGCTCCAGGCCACTCTCACCTGTGTGGGAGGCGAAGTCCCGTGGCGTCTCGCCCTCGCTGAACCCCTCCAGGAGCACGACGACCAGGCGAACATGCCTCGCCGCCAGGCGCGACAGGCCTGGAATGAGATCGGCCCGGGCAGCGGGCACGATGGCCACCAGAGTCTGGCCCGCCTCCACGGAGTCCGTCAGCTCGTCTAGACCGGCGTTTCCCCCCACCGTCAGGCCCGCCAGATATTCCATGGCCTCAAACCAGTGGGCCCTGAGCGTAGGCGTTGGGGGCGCCAGAATGCCGATGCTGCGGCCGGAAGCACCGCAGTGCCTGGCCAGGCTCGCGGCGATCCTGATGCTGTACTCCACGGTGGTCTCCTTCCCAACGCCCCAGTCCCGTCCAAGCTCGAACGCCACCGCAAGGGAGCCCTGCATGGTCTCTTCGAACTGCCTGACAACGAACTCACCCAGCCGCGCGGTGTTTCGCCAGTGAATGTGTCTGAGGGGGTCGCCGTACCGGTATTCGCGGGAGCCGTAGAAGTCGGATGCTGCGTTGGACCTGACCGTCTGACCCTGGTCGGACCAGACCTCCCTGGCTGCCGGCATCGCCTCCATGTCGTAGTAGGCAGGGTAGACGGTCACGCTCAGGGGTATGTCGTAGCGGCGGCGACGAACGAAGAGGCCCAGTGGGTCCGCCGCCTCCAAAACGGCCTCGGCCGAGGCATAGCGACCCCGCCGGTAGCAGACAGCGGTGTAGGAGAATGCCAGCTCCGACCTGGACTTGACGCTGGGGAGGAGGAACACCCGGGGCCCCCCGGACGGCTCGTCCAGGGGGCAGTACTCCACGACCTTGATGAAGTGCCTGGCCAGGCGACCCCGGTTCCTCACCTTCAATCTGATCTCGACCGTGCCGCCCTCGGTGGGCGTGGCCGGGTCCAGACGCGGGTCCGGAGAGCGGGAAACCAGTGCCTGTCGCTCTATTCGTAGGGGGCCGAGGCTCCACCTGGTCAGAAGAAACGAGAGCGCCACCACGCTCCAGATCATGGCGTCGAAGAGATATAGCCAGCCGACCTGGGTCTGGCTGCCCAGGATGTAGACCACCACTCCGCCAATGATGAAACCAATGCCCGCCTTGGTCATGGGGGGAGCTGCTCCTACAAGGGGACGGGGACGGTGCTCAGAATCGCGTCGAGTGCTTGATCCACAGCACCGGGCTGGGATGACCGGGGCACCAGGCGGTGCTGTAGCACGGCGGGAGCAACGGCCTTAACGTCATCGGGGGTAGCGAAGCTCCTGCCCTCCATGGCTGCCCTGCCCTGCGCCGCCTTTTGTAGGAGCACGGCCCCCCTGGGGCTAATACCGATGGCCAGCTCGGCACTATCCCGGCTCACAGCAACAATTCCAGCGATATACTCTCTCACCGGGCGGGATACCTCAACGAGGTACACGTGGTCCTGCATGCCAACTATGTCCTCGGCGGTGAGCACTGAGTCCAAGCCGGGCTGGCCATGCTCGTGCCGTTCCAAGATCTCGACCTCCTCACCCATGGTGGGGTAGCCAATCTTGATTTGTTCGTAAAAACCCCTCGTCCTCCGGGGGCAATGGGAGGATAATGTGGGGAAAGGGCGTTGGGGCAGCGCCTGGCCGAGGGAGGGGAGGATGTTCCGAATACGAGACCCGCAAGAGAGCCTCTGGCAGTCCCAGTTCCTGGTGACGCCGAAGAAGGCTAAGCGCCTGGAGAGAAGTTGGGCCGAGGTTTTCCGAAACGAGGCGCTCCCCCTGATTGACGAGGAGCGCTTTGCTCCCATGTACTGCGTGGACAACGGCCGTCCCAACCGGGCGGTGCAGACCGTCCTCGGGGTCCACCTCCTCAAAGAGATGTTCAACCTCACCGACGATGAAGCTCTGGAACAACTAGAGTTCAACCTGCTCTGGCACCACGCCCTGCGGCTGGACATCGAGGAGACCCACCTGCCCCAGAAGACCCTCCACAACTTCCGAGTTCGCCTGATGCAGCACGACGGTGGCCGGCTGGCTTTCCAGGAGACCACGGACCGGATCATCCAGGCGCTGGGCATACGCACCGGAAAGCAACGGCTGGACTCCACCCACATCATGAGCAACATCGCTACACTCACCCGGCTGGGCCTGTTCTGTGAGACGATGCGGTTGTTCCTGCGGGCCTTGCGCTGGGAGCACCCAGAGCTTCGCCCTGTGGTTCCGGAGGGCCTCCTGGGGCGCTATTTGAAGGAAGAAGACGAGGCGACCCACTACGAGGACGCCCGCACGGGGGAGGGTCGGCGACGCCTTTCGGTCTGTGCCCGGGACCTCTACCGGCTGGTGGACCGGTTCCGTGGCACGACTGCTGCCCAGCTGGAGGAGTACCGGCTGCTGGAGCGGCTGCTGCGGGAGCAGTGCCATGTGGGCAAACACCGGGACGGGCGCCCGGGGGACGATGATGACGATGCTGGGGAATGCAAGGTGCCCGTGGCCTTGAAGGACCCGAAGCAGGTGTCCGCCGACTCGCTGCAATCGCCCCACGACCCGGATGTGACCTACAGCGGCCACAAGGGGAAGGGGTACGAGGTGCAGGTGGCGGAGACCTGCCACGAGGAGAACGCCACCCAGCTCATCACCCACGTGGAGGTGACCCCCTCGAGTGGGAGCGACACCGACGTGAGCGTGCCGGTCGTTGACGGGCTCGCGGAGCGGAAGGTCCGACCGGACGAGCTCTTCGCCGACACGGCGTATGGGTCGGGCCGCAATGCCTTCGAAGCCTCGCGCCGGGGAACGGAACTGGTGAGCCCGGTGGCGGGGTCGGCGCCGGGGAACTCGCACGAAGGAGAGGGTGACGGACCACCGCCGCTCACCGCCGCGGACTTTCAGATCGACGTCACAGGGGAGCAGGCCACGGTGTGCCCCGCCGGCCACCCGTCCATCGAGGAGTACGAGCTGAAGGATGCGCCGGAGCGGGTAGAGGTCCACTTTGCCGGGACAACATGCGAGCCCTGCCCCTTGCGATCCCGTTGCCCAGTGAAGCTGGACCGGCGTGCGGGGGCCTACGTCCTCAAGGCGGACCTGGTGAAGGTGAACATCGAGCGGCGCCGGAGGGCCGAGGCCACCGAGGAGTGGCGCAAGCGGTATGACATAAGGGCTGGTATCGAGGGAACGAACTCCGAGCTGAAGCGCGCCCACGGGCTTGGGCGCTTGCGGGTGCGAGGGGGCCGTCGGGTGCGGCTTGCCGTCTACCTGAAGGCGTTGGCGTGCAACTTCAAGCGGATGGTCCATGCACGCCTGGTGGAGATGGAGAACACGGCTCAGCGGGCGGTCGGGACGGTACCTGCGGTCGCGGCCGCATGAGGGCGCCGCTCCACAACTTCCACCGGGTGCCCTGAGCCACGGAAGGGGTACCGCAACGGGATCACGCTTGTCCTGAGCGCAGCAGATAGGGCGGTGAGGCCAGCAGCCGGCATCCCGTGGCCTCCTCCGCTCCAGACCACCTTCGCACGCCAGGGCTCATCTCAAACAGGCCTTGTTACGAGGGAATCAATCTTGAAGGATAGCAGGAACCGGTCCAGTTGGGCGTGCGGCAGGGGAAATGTGCCGTGCATTTCAGCCAGGTTGCGCGTGGCGATGACAAAGAACGGCCTGGGCAGGGGATGGGCCACTCCGTCGAAGGTTACCTGACCCTCCCCCATGGCTTCCAACAGGGCCGACTGGGTCCTGGGGCTGGAGCGGTTAATCTCATCGGCCAGCACAAAATTGGCAAAGACCGGCCCTGCGACAAACTGGAAGTCCCCACTGGCAGGGTTGTAGATTGACGAGCCGGTGATGTCCGTGGGCATCAGGTCCGGGGTGAACTGGATGCGCTTGAAGCTGGCGCGCAGAGAGTGCGCCAGCGCCTTCGAGAGCAGGGTCTTGCCGACGCCCGGAAAGTCATCCAGCAGAACGTGGCCCTGGCACAGAAGTCCGAGCACGGCCATCCTGATGACCTCGGGACTGGCCACCACCACCTTCCGGACATTGTCAACCACCGCTTCGACCTGGCGGCTAAAGTCCTGATTCATCGATTCGCGAGCCAATGGGGCAGCTATCTCTTCTCGTCCCTCCCCGCCTATCGGCAGTTAGACTAGGCCACCAGCCTATTATAACCTGATCAGAGAGTGAGAACGGACATGCTGCCGCTGGAGAGGTGAAGCGACAACGCCGGCGGGCCGGGACGCGGTGCGTGTCGGAGCGAGGCACGCGCCAGGATGAGACTGCAAACGGCGATATCGGGGCCTGGGACCCGATTTGACGGCGGAGACGCAGGGGTTGTAGGCTGACGCTGTCATTCCCGGACGGCACGTCAGCCCGCGGACGGGGAAATACGGGATGCGAGGGCCTCGGGAGCGCTCGCGTTTTCCCCAATCATGGACGGAGGAAATGAGGCATGAAGGCAACCGACGAGGAAGTGGAGATCAGTGAAGCCGAGATCGCCGCTCACTGGAAGGAAGAGGAGTTCATCTATCCCAACGCCGGGTTCATCGCCCAGGCGAACATGGCTGATTCCGGCGTATTCGAGCGATTTCGCGAGGAGCGCTTCCCGGAATGCTTTCGAGAGTACGCCGACCTCCTCACGTGGGACAGGTACTGGCATACGACCCTCGACCCATCGAACCCGCCCTTCTGGAACTGGTTTGTCGGCGGCAAGCTGAATGCCAGCTACAACTGCATCGACAGGCACCTTGCTGGGTCCAGGAACAAGGCCGCCTTTATCTGGGTGCCGGAGCAGGAGGGCGAGCACGACAGGACCATCAGCTACCAAGAGCTGTTCGTCGAGGTCAACGAGTTTGCCTCCCTGCTCAGAGCCTTTGCCGGGGTAAAGGCGGGCGACAGGGTCACGTTCCATATGCCCATGGTGCCGGAGCTGCCGGTCTCCATGCTCGCCTGCGCAAGACTGGGTGCGGTCCACTCCCAGGTGTTCGGCGGATTCAGCGGCACTGCCTGCGGCGACAGGATAGTGGACTCTGGGAGCCACATCCTGGTCACAATGGACGCGTACTGGCGGAACGGCCAGCTCATCGACCACAAGGCCAAGGCCGACGAGGCCGTCGAGCAAGTAGAAAAGCAGGGCACCAAGGTCGACAAGGTCCTGGTCTGGAGGCGGTACCCCGGGAAATACTCCTCTCCCACTCCCATGGTGGAGGGGCGCGACTACTTCGTCGACGAGGTCCTGGAGGAGCATCGTGGCAAGAGGATCGAGCCGGTCTCCATGCCGGCCGACGCCCCGCTGTTTCTGATGTATACCAGCGGCACCACGGCGAAGCCCAAGGGCTGCCAGCATAGCACCGGGGGGTACCTGGCCTATGTCGCGGGCACATCCAAGTACTACCAGGACATTCATCCCGAGGATGTCTACTGGTGCTTCGCCGATATAGGCTGGATTACGGGCCACTCATACATTGTTTACGGTCCGTTGGCCGTTGGCGCGACCAGCGTGTTGTACGAAGGCGTACCCACCTATCCCGACCCAGGCAGGCCCTGGAGGATAGCAGAGCGCCTCGGCGTAAACATATTCCACACGGCACCCACCACCATACGCATGTTGAGAAAGACGGGACCTCAGGAACCTGGGAAATACGACTATCACTTCAAGCACATGACCACGGTGGGCGAGCCGATAGAGCCGGAGGTGTGGAAGTGGTATCACGAGGTCGTGGGCAAGGGCGAGGCCGTCATTGTCGACACATGGTGGCAGACGGAGAACGGCGGGTTCCTGGGTTCCTCCCTTCCGGCGCTTCAGCCGATGAAGCCGGGGAGCTGTGGCCCCGGAGTGCTGGGCATCTACCCGGCCATCTACGACGAGGACGGGAACGAGGTGCAAGCGGGTAGCGGGAAGGCCGGCAACATCTGCATCAGAAATCCATGGCCTGGTTTCATGCAGACGATATGGGGTGACCCCGACCGGTTCGTCGATACCTACTTCAAAAAGTACTGCAAGGACACGAAGAGCAAGGACTGGCGTGACTGGCCTTACCTGACGGGTGACGGGGCCACCCAGGGGGCAGACGGGTACTACCGGATTATTGGCAGGGTGGATGACGTCATAAACGTCGCGGGTCACCGGCTGGGCACCAAGGAGCTGGAGTCGGCGACGCTCACCGTGGAAGCGGTGGGAGAGGCGGCGGCTGTGCCCGCGTACGATGAGCTGAAGGGCCGCGTGCCGGAGATATACGTGTCCCTCAAGCCGGGCTTCGACGCCTCCCCGGAAGTGGAGGACGAGGTGAAGAAGGCCGTCGCGCAAATAATCGGCCCAATTGCCCGTCCGGCCCATGTCTGGGTGACCGATGACCTGCCCAAGACCCGGTCTGGAAAGATCATGCGCCGCGTGATAGCGGCCATCTCCAATTTCATGGACGTGGGAGACACGACCACCCTGGCCAACCCCGAGGTGGTCGAGGAAGTGCGCGTGCAGGTGCAGAGCGCCAAGGTCAAGGCGGGACAGGTGCCGAAGGGCGTTCCACAGGCGGTGCAAGATGAGCTGCGACGGTTCGGAGAAGAGGGGTGATGGGGCGAACTGCTGGACTGGCCAAATCTGTGACACCGCTGGCGCGCCCCGGCGCCGGCAGGAGCCGAGGCAGCAATACCGATCGTGGCACCTATCGCCACGGTACCCACCCCATCTGACGACGACCACGCGGCGGACTATCGCAAGATGGGCGACCTCCCCCAGCGGTGGGTGGATAGCGGGCTAGCTACGGCAAGAGGGCAATGCATGGAAAAGGGAGCTGGGATTAGCATACGCTCGGCTTTCCCGGAGGACGCTGAGGCGGTGACGTGCATCTACGTGGAGTCATGGAACGAGGGCTTCGGTGACCTCATGCGAAGGCGCGAGGTCGACGCGAAGCTCACGAGCCGCTGGCGCGGGGACCTGGTACAGCCAGGGCACCGATGGTGGGTAGCAGAGCGTGATGGGGCGATTGTAGGATTTGTGGGCATCGGGCCCAGCCGAGACCCGGTCGATCCGAGCCTGGGCGAGTTGAACACAATCGCGGTCGATCCGAGTTGCTGGCGAACCGGAATTGGCCAGGCGCTTATGTCCCAGGCACTCCGTTTTCTCTCCGCGGACGGTTACTTAGAAGCAGTCCTTTGGACCCTTGCGGGGTATCCACAAGGGGCCGGTTTCTATCGGGCAACCGGTTGGAGTCCGAACGGAGCGGTCGGAGACGGTGGTCGCCAAGTCTGCTACACACACCCACTTGAAAGCTCTGATTCCCGAAAGGTGCCAGCCCGGTGAAGAAGGGTGACCTTGATCGATATCGGAGCATAGGCCGGTTCGGCAAAGCCTATGAATACGACCTCGCCAGTAGGCCTCGAGCGGTGTACAATCGCGCTGCTTGCCGTGCGCAGGCAAAGAGGAGGGCTCATGATAGGGCTCCTTGACCCCGAGGGCGTGGAGACGCGGGTCCTTCACGATCTGGTCGACTTCAGAGGCAAGGACGTCCTGGAGATCGGCTGCGGCGACGGGCGGATGACCTGGCGCTACGCCGATGATGCGGCCTCGGTCCTTGCCTTCGACCCTGACGAGCCTTCGATCGCCGCAGCACGCGAAGAGACGCCGGAACGCCTTAAGGCCAAGGTCGCGTTTCGGGTGGCGGGCATGATGGACATCGATCTAGCCGATGCCGCCTACGACGTGGGCCTATTGTCGTGGTCGATATGATGAATGCCCCCCGAGGGCGTCGTGGATGCCCTAAGGAAAGTGCACCGCTCGCTGCGACCGGGTGGCCTGCTGCTCGACGTTCACCCGCAACCGCAGCCGTCGCCGTTCGAAGTCCGGACGGGCGCCGGCGCCACTGACCTGGGGCAGCTCGAGTACAGTCCCGACTTCATCCGGACCATGTCGAACGCGGACGAGGCCCTCGTGTCGCTGGACCAGGACGGGACCTTCAGAAACGAGCGCGAAGAGGAGTTCCTGCTGCTACACCACTTCGAATCCCTTGCCGAGTGGCAGGACTACATGGCGAAGGAAGCGCAGTACTACCTGACGCCAGACGCGACCATGATCGAGACGATCGGCCGGGGGCTGGCGACGGCTGGGGCGGAGCTCGTCCTCAGGGAATGGGTCCGGACCAGCCGGTTCAGGCGGCTGGGCTGAAGGAACATCAGGGCACGCGGCGGAGGGCACCACGTGGAGGCTGAGCGCTCGCAGGTTGATACGGGAAATATCCCTTAATGTGAGGAATCCAAGGATCTTGGCGGCGACAGGGTAAGTTAGTGAACGACAAGGTCAAGCGGCTGGAGTTGGTTCGAAGCGCGTGGGACGCCTACCATCCCGACTATATGGGCTTCCAACTGCGAGAGAACCCCGATTTTCACAAGGATTTCGCAGACGGCGCCGTGATGTTGGACGACTACGTGATCGAGCTCGCAGGGGAAGTGAACGGACGGAAACTGTTGGACATTTGCTGCGCCTGCGACGCGACGCAAGCCTTTTCCTGGGCGAATCTGGGTGCCGATGTGACCGCCTGCGACATCAGCGCCGTAGCCATCAAGATCGCCCAGGAGAACGCGGAGCGCATCGGTCTACCAGTGGCTTTTCGTGTCGCCGATGCTCAGACTCTGGATCCAATTGGGGACGAAAGCTTCGATATCGTGTTTGCTACTTACTTGATGTGGTTCGAGGACATCCACCTGGCCTGCCGGAACTGGTACCGGGTGCTGCGCCCAGGCGGGCAGCTGTTGGTTGATACCTTCCATCCTGTGACGTATTGTTTGGAAGACATAGATGGACGCATCGTCCCTGAACGGAACTACCAGGATACAGCGCCCGATTACAGGGACTTCGACGGAACACCGATGGCCCGCGAGCATGGCGGTTGGGGGCAGACTAAGCCAATCGTTGAGTTCCACCACACGCTCGCTGAAATAGTGAATGCGGCTCTTGATGCAGGGTTTCGTCTAAAGAAGGTCGAGGAGCCCTCGTGGGAAAAAGAAGGGATTCTTGCGGACCTCCCGGCTGGCTTCACATCGCTGTGGCAGCGGTAGTGGACCGCCTTGTACCAGGAATTGACCAAAAGGGGCCAAATAGACTTCTCCGAAATCGATGCAAGGGCTAAAAAAACTCACCAAAGAGTACGCGTAGACCAGATAAAGACGAGATCTACACACTCAACTCCTCTGTGACCTCTGCGCTCTGTGTGGTAATGATAGAACGGCTACGCGGCTCGGCGAGGGGGACCGGGGGCCCTCCCGCCAGCCGTCCTAGAGGCGAAGATAACCCGCCAGCTCCACAAAGTAGTCCAGGCTCTGGGGATTGCTCATCGCGTCCTGGCTGATGGCCTCATCCACGGGTGTTCCCATCAGGACCCGCTTTACCGGCACCTCCAGCTTCTTGCCATTCAAGGTCCTGGGGACCTCCGGGATAGCGTGTATCTCGTCGGGCACGTGCCTGGGAGAGAGCTCGACTCGCAGCCTACGCCCGATGCGACCACGCAGGTCATCGTCCAGCTCGGCGCCCTGCTTCAATACCAGAAACAGGAGCAGGCGGCCCTCGGCACCGACCCGGCCCGTATCAACCACCAGGCTGTCCAGCACCTCATCCATCTCCTCGGCTATCTGATAAAACTCGCTGGTCCCCATGCGCACGCCGCCGCGATTCAGCGTCGAGTCGGACCGCCCGTAGATCACGCAGGTGTCGCGGTTGGTGATCTTGATCCAGTCGCCGTGCCGCCAGACACCGGGGAAGGTCTCGAAGTAGCTCTCCCTGTACCGACGGTCGCCATCGTCGTTCCACAGGTACAGCGGCATGGATGGCAGCGGCTCGGTGATCACCAGCTCGCCCACCTGGTCCACGACGGGCCGGCCCTGATGGTCGTAGGCTTCCACTCGGGCCCCGAGACAACGGCACTGGATCTCGCCGGCGTGCACCGGGAGCAGGGGGCAGGGCCCGACGAATCCCGTGCACATATCGGTGCCTCCGGCGTAGGAGCCAAGCAGTACGTCGGGGCTTACCTTCTCGTACACCCAGCGGAACCCATCCGGCGTCAGCGGAGCGCCGGTGGACCCTATGCCCTTCAGGCCGGCCAGGCTGTAGCTCTTGCCCGGCTCCATGCCGGCGTTCATGCATGCCTGGATGTAGGGCGCGCTGACGCCAAAGTAGGTCGTGCCGGTCTGCTCGGCGTATCGCCACAACGTTCCCAAATCGGGATATCCGGGGTCGCCGTCGTACAGGAGCACCGTGGTCCCGAGCAGCAGCCCGCCGACCAGGAGGTTCCACATCATCCATCCAGTGGTGGTGAACCAAAAGAACCGGTCCTCCGGCGTCAGGTCCAGATGCAGGGACAGGGTCTTCTGGTGCTCCAGCAGGATGCCGCCGTGGCCCTGTACGATGGGCTTCGGCAGGCCCGTGGTGCCCGAGGAGTAGAGCACCCAGAGAGGGTGGTCGAAGGGCACCGGCTCAAATTCCAGCTCATGTCCCTCTTCCCGCAGCTCCCGCCACCCGATCGCGTCTTTCAGGCCGTCCAGAGGTGGCCGCTCGGTCAGATAGGGCACCACGACCGTCTGCACGATGGTGGGGAGCTGGCGTTGAATCTCGCCCACCGCACCGATTCGAGAGTAGTCCCGGCCGCCGTAGCGGTACCCGTCCACGGCCAGCAGCACCGTTGGCTCGATCTGCTGGAAGCGCTCGACAACGCTGCGCGTGCCGAACTCCGGGGAGCTGGCAGACCATATGGCGCCGATACTGGCCGTGGCGAGAAAGGCCACCACGGTCTCGAGGATGTTGGGCATATAGGCGACAACCCGATCGCCCTTGCCGACCCCCAGGCGGCGGAGTCCGGCGGCCACCAGGGATACCTCCTCGTGAAGCTGGCGGTAGGTCAGCGCGGCCAGCGGACGAATTTCCGACTGGACCATAAGGGCGGGGTGATCGTCCCGCCGCCTCAGGGCATGCTCAGCGTAGTTCAGCCGGGCGGCGTCGAACCAGCGTGCGCCGGGCATGCGCCGCTCCGCCAGCACGCGCGTGTAGGGCCGGTGGGCCTTCACCTCGAAGTACTCCCAGATAGAGGCCCAGAACCCCTCCAGGTCGGTAACCGACCACTGCCAGAGCTCGCGATAAGTATCGAAGGTAAGGCCCCTGTTGTCCCGCAGCCAGGCCAGGAAGCGCGTCATATTCGATCTAGACCTACGCTCCTGGGACGGCTCCCACAAGAGGTCCGCTTCGGCTACCCGCCAGCGCCTGGAGTCACGTTTCATATCCACCCTCCAAATTTAAGCACGATCCTTTGTACGACGTCAGCGATAATGGGACGCATCTGATGGGTAGGAGAAAGCCCGAGAGTTTGGGAAGGTGGCGTAAGCCCCTGAAGTGAGGAGAGATCACTCATTGAAAGGAGCCGACGTGTCCCAGTGAGGTTACGTCAATAGGTGTGTAAACGACATCAGGCGGCGACCTTCTCAGCCGTTGATTCAATGGCGATTCCATCCGCATACTGTGCACCGAGATAGACGTCTTCGATCAACTCAGGGGCCTTCAGACGCCTGAAGCGCTGTTCGGCGACCATCAACATTTTCCAGATCACCGCTATCGCCCGATCGACCCTCTTGTAGCGCTTGGCGGCATCGGTCCGAAGCCTGAGGGCCGCGAAGGGTGATTCTACCGGGTTCGTCGTGCGAAGGTGCCCCCAGTGCTCCTTTGGGAAGTCATAGAAGGTGACCATGCGGTCCCAGTCCCGCTCCAAGGCCTCTGAGGCCGCCTCGTAGGAATGGTCGCCGCACCACCTGGTGAACACCGTCCTGAGCCGCTCAGCCTCTGTCCGAGTCGGCGCGTAGGGGATAGTACGCAGCATGAGCTTGGCCTGGTCCTGTTGTCGCTTTGGAAGCTTGGCGAGCACGTTTACGATCTTGTGGTTCCAGCAGCGTTGCTCTGCCGCCTGCGGATAGACGTTGCGCAGAGCTCCCCAGATGCCCAGGTGTCCGTCTCCAACCACCAGCCTCGGGCAGCTCAAGCCCCGGCGCTTGATGTCCCTGAGCACCTCGGACCAGTTCTCTGTGGACTCCCTGTATCCGGGAACAGCGCTCACCACCACCTTGCTCCCGTCGCTCAGGGCCGCCATCACCACCAGTACCGCCGCCTTCTCCTTCTCAAGACCAGCCTTGACGTAGACTCCATCCACCCACATGTAGACCACTTCCAGGTCATCGAGGGGCCGGCTGCGCCATTGGGCAAGCTCATCGTTCCACTTATCCTTCAACCGGGCCACCGTGCTCGCCGATACCGGTGCGTCCTCTCCCAGCAGCCCCCGCAAAGCCAGATCGAAGTCGCCTTCGGATAGACCGTGCAGGTACAGCTCGGGGATCAACTCAGCAACCTTCCTGGTCCTGTTGACGAACAGCGGCAGCAGCCGGCTCTCGAACTGCTCCTCGGTATCGCGGACTCGCGGCCGCCTCAGCTGTATCGTTCCCGAACTCAGCGTAAGCCTCCGGGCTCTGCCGTATCCGTTCCGATAGCCGGTATCTGAGTCCGAGTCGGATCTGAGCGCCGACTTCGCCCTTCCCAGAAACGCCGTCACCTCCTCCTCCAGCAACTCCTGGATCAGCCTCTGGACCTGGCTTCGCACCCAATCCTCCAACTGCTCCCACTCCGGCCTTGACTCCGACCTACTCTCAGTGCTTTCCTTCCTCATGGGCGGTCTATCTCCTCTCTTGGGCCTCGAGCCCGTGTTGTTCAGAGAGAGGGTACACCGCCTGACTGTTTACACACTTTTTGAAGATACCTCGTCCCACTTTCGATTAATGACAACAGAATTGACAACCCTCTGGAGCGGTGACAGCGTTTCCCTACCCTTGACGCACGCTTTCGGCGCTTGTGCTATATAATCGTAGGGCCACTGATCGATTCACGCAATCGAAAAACAGCACCGCGCCCAAAGGAGGGGACATTGGACATCGACAAGAGCGCGACCGGACTAGTGATTACGGACCCGCAGAACGACTTCCTGAGCGAGAAAGGCGTCACCTGGGAGCTGGTTGGGGAGAGCGTCATCGAGAACAACACAATCGAGAACATCGAGCGACTGATGAAGGCCGCCAAGGCCGGCGGCGTCCGCTTGTTCGTGTCACCGCACTACTACTACCCGACCGACCACGCCTGGCAGTTCGGCGGGACCGTCGAGAAAATGATGCATGAGATCCAGAGGTATCTTCAAAAAGTGTGTAAACAGTCAGGCGGTGTACCCTCTCTCTGAACAACACGGGCTCGAGGCCCAAGAGAGGAGATAGACCGCCCATGAGGAAGGAAAGCACTGAGAGTAGGTCGGAGTCAAGGCCGGAGTGGGAGCAGTTGGAGGATTGGGTGCGAAGCCAGGTCCAGAGGCTGATCCAGGAGTTGCTGGAGGAGGAGGTGACGGCGTTTCTGGGAAGGGCGAAGTCGGCGCTCAGATCCGACTCGGACTCAGATACCGGCTATCGGAACGGATACGGCAGAGCCCGGAGGCTTACGCTGAGTTCGGGAACGATACAGCTGAGGCGGCCGCGAGTCCGCGATACCGAGGAGCAGTTCGAGAGCCGGCTGCTGCCGCTGTTCGTCAACAGGACCAGGAAGGTTGCTGAGTTGATCCCCGAGCTGTACCTGCACGGTCTATCCGAAGGCGACTTCGATCTGGCTTTGCGGGGGCTGCTGGGAGAGGACGCACCGGTATCGGCGAGCACGGTGGCCCGGTTGAAGGATAAGTGGAACGATGAGCTTGCCCAATGGCGCAGCCGGCCCCTCGATGACCTGGAAGTGGTCTACATGTGGGTGGATGGAGTCTACGTCAAGGCTGGTCTTGAGAAGGAGAAGGCGGCGGTACTGGTGGTGATGGCGGCCCTGAGCGACGGGAGCAAGGTGGTGGTGAGCGCTGTTCCCGGATACAGGGAGTCCACAGAGAACTGGTCCGAGGTGCTCAGGGACATCAAGCGCCGGGGCTTGAGCTGCCCGAGGCTGGTGGTTGGAGACGGACACCTGGGCATCTGGGGAGCTCTGCGCAACGTCTATCCGCAGGCGGCAGAGCAACGCTGCTGGAACCACAAGATCGTAAACGTGCTCGCCAAGCTTCCAAAGCGACAACAGGACCAGGCCAAGCTCATGCTGCGTACTATCCCCTACGCGCCGACTCGGACAGAGGCTGAGCGGCTCAGGACGGTGTTCACCAGGTGGTGCGGCGACCATTCCTACGAGGCGGCCTCAGAGGCCTTGGAGCGGGACTGGGACCGCATGGTCACCTTCTATGACTTCCCAAAGGAGCACTGGGGGCACCTTCGCACGACGAACCCGGTAGAATCACCCTTCGCGGCCCTCAGGCTTCGGACCGATGCCGCCAAGCGCTACAAGAGGGTCGATCGGGCGATAGCGGTGATCTGGAAAATGTTGATGGTCGCCGAACAGCGCTTCAGGCGTCTGAAGGCCCCTGAGTTGATCGAAGACGTCTATCTCGGTGCACAGTATGCGGATGGAATCGCCATTGAATCAACGGCTGAGAAGGTCGCCGCCTGATGTCGTTTACACACCTATTGACGTAACCTCGAGATCCACATGTTCGATCGCAGCGGCGCCCTAAGTCTCGACAACTTCACGGGCTCCGGCGCCGACTGGCTCGAGCGGTACAAGCCCTTAATCGAGGACGGCGAGACCGTCGTCGCCAGCCCCCACAAGGTCTACGGGCCGGAGAACAACGACCTCGTTCTGCAGCTTCGCAAGCGCGGCGTCAGCAAGGTGATTCTGGCCGGGATGTCCGCCAACCTGTGTGTCGAGGCCCACATGCGCGAATTTCTGGAGCAGGGCTTCGACGTCACGGTCGCCAAGGATGCAACGGCCGGCGCGCGCCATCCCGACCTAGGCGACGGCTACCAGTCGGCCCTCGTCAATTTCGGTTACCTGGCCAACGCCGTCGTCACGACAGACGAGGCGGTCGAGGCGCTCAGATAGGTCCTTCCGAAGAGTCGCAGCCAGGACTCGCTATCGCGGTCCGATGATCGTGGTGGGGCGTCCTGGTTGGTCCATGCACCCCATGGTGGCCGCGCGCGCCTAATGGGGACATCATCGGCTCCTTTCGTTCCAGGGCTACCTTACCCCGTCCAAAGGAGCCTCCACTTCTCCCCGAGACCTCCGCCGGCGGCGCGCCAGGAGGTCAGGTATCGCCGGAGACAGCCTAGTACACCGGGGCCTCACCCGACCTATTCGCAGATCCCCTCCACGAGCTTCCTGGCCCAATCACGCAGGGCGTCCTCAAGATCGGCCCCGCAGTGCGGGCATTCGTAGTCCCCGAAGCGGACCGCCGTGCCGCACTGGCGACAGGGCTGGATATCGGCCAAGGCGTTCAAGACCACCTGAATCCGGTCCTCAGTTGCCATCAGGTACCTCTAACATCGTTACTGAGGGTCGACTATCCCCCACTCCATCAGCTTACTTATCCAGTGCCGTCGCCTGGGACTCCCCTCGGGATTTGCAAGCCAGTCGGGAGGGTGATGGGGCGGAGGCGCCCCGGTAGACTTGTGAACCTGCAGGATCGCCTGGCAGACCTTCAGCGTTGCCTCCTCCTCCGGAGTCCTGGGCAGCCTTAGATAGGCGAAGGTCAATTGGCGTCGGTCCATCGAGCCGCCTTGGGCGGCGTGGAAGAGCCGCATGTCGAAGGCGATCACATCGCCTGGTCTTGTCTCGCACACGTTGGCCGGGGCATCGCCGACCTCGAGCTTGGCCTCACTCAAAAAGCGGTCTACCTGGTCGTGAAGAGGCCTCTTGTGCGAGCCCGGAACGACCCGTAGCGCGCCGGTGTTGGCGGTGAGGGGTTGAAGATAGGTGGTGAATTTGAAACCGCGCAGGTGCTGATCAGATGTGTCCGGATGCCAGCGAGTGTCCCCTCCCCTGCGATTAGAGTTAGCGAACACGGCAACGGCGCCTTCGTCCAGCAGCTGCTCCGCTACCTCGCAGAACCTCGGGTCTTCGAGCAGCCCTGCGATGAAGGGAGACTCCGGCTTGAGGTTGGACCACTGCGTCAGGTGATCGGAGCCGGCAGAGGGCTCGGACCGCAGCGTGGCCTCCCGGCCCCGCTCGAACTCCAGAACCATGGTCTCGACCTCGGCTGCGCTGAACACGTCACGCAGAATCAGGAAGCCGAAGGTGCGAAAGTGAGTGATCTGCTGTTCAGTAATCATAGGCCCCACCTCAGTCTGGAGCTCATGTCGCGCCTCAGCCCCGTCGCCTCCGATGGCCTTCTTCGCGTACGGTCCCTCGAGCATCGCCGGCGCCCACCCCGGACACCCCTGGAAGCCGGACTCCCGCACTGTCAAGGGGCCCGATGCGCAGATCGGGAACATTCCGCAGCGTAATTCTATCGGCATCGAGGGGTTGTAATGGGAGGCATTACTATACCATTATTATGGGAGTCGCTGCGACCGCTTAGCGGCGTTGTCGATGACACGACCCCGTTGCAGGAGAGAACAGATGAGCAGCAGGACCAAGAGCCAGACCTTGTACGACCGCCTGGGCGTTCGCCCCTTCATAAACGCTCGCGGCACCATCACCACTCTCGGCGGCTCGATCATGCCTCCCACGGTGGTGGAAGCCATGATCGAGGCGGGCAAGCATTACGTGTCCCTGAACGACTTCCTCGAGAAAGCCGGAACCCGGATCGCCGAGCTGACGGGCGCGGAGGGCGCCTTCATCACTTCCGGAGCCGCCGCCGGCATGCTGCTGGCCGGGGCCGCCTGCCTGACGGGTCCGGACCCACAGGCAATCGAACGCCTGCCGGAGGTGGACGGACGACCCAACGAGTTTGTCATCAGCCTGGTGGACCAGCACTACTATATCCACCAGGGGTTCAGGGTGTGCGGGGGCGTGCTCGTCCGGGTCGGCACCCAGCAAGCAGTGTCCGCCGAGGACTACGAGGAAGCCATAGGTGAGAGGACTGCGGCCCTTGTTTTTTTCCTCGGAAAGCAGCCTAGAGAGCAGCTCCCCTCGATCATCGAGGTCGCACACCGGCACGATGTCCCGGTGGTCGTGGACGCGGCCGCCCAACTGCCGCCGCGGGCGAACCTGAGTGAGATCACCGCGACGGGAGCGGACCTGGTGGTCTTCAGCGGGGGCAAGGGCCTGCGGGGCCCCCAGTCCACCGGCCTGGTCCTGGGCCGCAGGGACCTGGTGCGGGCCTGCTCCCTCAACGGCAACCCCAATTCGGCTATAGGCCGGGGAATGAAGGTGGGCAAGGAGGAGATCGCCGGCATCGTGGCCGCGGTGGAGCTCTTCATGGAGCGGGACGAAGAGGCGGTGCTGAGAGAGTGGGAGGCACGCTGCCACACGATCGCAGATGCTGTGTCGGATGTGCAGGGCCTCACGGCTGAGTACCTGCCCGCGTATTCCAACCCGGGGGGTGGCGCCAACGCATCGGCCAGTCCCCTGCTCCGCATCGATTTCAGCCAGGGCTCCCCGGTCGACGCCCCCCAGGTCCAGCAAGCGCTGGAACAGGGTAATCCACCGATTGTGGCCGACTCCTCATCCACCTCTCTGATTTTCGGTTCGATGACCCTTCAGGACGGAGAGGCGGAGATAATCGCGTCGCGGCTGCGTGAGATCTTGTGAAGGGCCGCGCTCCAAGAATTCACCCGCCAGGGCATGACCCGCGAGCAGGCTGGATGGCGTCTTGCGAGCACGGCGGCCCGCGAGACCCAGACCCCGGCTGAAGCAAGACTGGCATGCATGGAACTGTGGGCGAGGTCGGGGGTGAACGTGGCCAGCGTCACATCCGCCGGCCCCGGGGCGGGCACGGCCTGCCGCCGAGCTACTCGTCCTCGCCATGTAACGCCTCTCCCCTCATCAGTCTGGCGGCGATATCATACGTCTGTCCCGTCGCTCTGACCGTCGGCGAGTGGGCGGCGAGAAAACGGGCCACGCCGAGCAGGATGTGGCCGCCCATGGGCCGCCCGGCGAACAGGCGGTACTGCCTGAGTCCGGCCTCGTAGATCTGGAACATGTGGAATCCCGCGTCCTCGCGCAATAGAGTGTGCCCGAGGACACGTACCACCTCTTCCTCCCGGCCGTGGGCGATCATGTCCACGACGATCTGGCCTGTCTCGTCCACGCGGCCCTGACCGTCGAAGGCCCGGAGCAGGTCCTCCCTGCCCGGCCTGGCGCTGGAAGGCTCAGGCAGCGGCTGTTTGGGGACGTTGAGGAAACGCTCGAGGTAGACCGACATGGCGCCGTCGAAGATGCCGCGCGCCAGCAGGTCCGACGGGGCCCGCCTCATGGCCTGGTCCACCGCATTGGTATAGGTGAATGTGTGGTGAATGGTGTCCCAATCGCCGAACTCGTTGGTCACGCGGAAGTGCGCGGGCCGCCTCGCGGCCGCGTATGCGACGGTCGCGGACATCTCTTCCAGGGGCACTCCCCGCCCGACCAGGCCGGTCATCAGGTCCAGGGTCTCAGCCGGCTCGGCGTCCAGGATAGCCTCGCCAAGCTCCTGGTGCCCCTTCCAGCCGCGCATCCGGCCTTTGCCCGTGGCGATCAGCCCGTCGAGATTGGCGTAAACGTCGGCCAAGAGGGCCGCCAGGTCCACCGGATGGCGCCAGGTGGCGCTCTCCTCCATACGTGAGGCGTTCACCAGCTTGTCGCCCGGGATCAGGGACGGCAGCACCTCCTCGGCGTGCTGCCAGCCAATGTGGTCCAGCAGCTCGAATGCCTTATTGGCGAAGTCCAGTGAGTGGCCGCCACCCATGAAGGGGTGGTCTGTGCAGGCCGCGAAGACCATGTCTGCGATAGTCTCGGGAGTCAGTCCGATGCGGATGGCGGTGCGAAGCGCGCGTTCCGCCGCATCGGCCGAGCGCAGCTCGATGAACCTCCGGAACCAGTCCATGTACCGCTCGGGGCTGGTCTCCAGGGTCTCCAGCGGGTCGAGATCGAAGCTGGGGGGCTGCCCCTGGGTATCGCCGGCCACGTGGACCACCCCGTGGTAGAGGGCCAGCGGGCGGTCCGCCTCGTCCAAGAAGGGAAGTACATTGGCCATGGCCGTCAGGATCGAGAGGCCGGCGGACCATCCGGCCGCCCGGTTGCGGACGCCGAAGAGAGCCGTCTTCTCCAGGATCTCGCTGGTGTCCGCAGAGCCGGCAAGGCCGATCACGCTCTTGGCCTGGACCAGCCTGATGTTGTGCTTCAGGCCTTCGTCGAGCTTCCTGAGCCAGTGGACGTCGCGGTCTTCCTCTGTCGGCGTCGGGTCCAGCCATACCGACCCGTCCCTGACCTCGACGTAAAAAGAGGTTACGTCGTCCGCGAAAGGATCGAAGGTGCAGCCCCCGGCCAGGTCGAACTTGGCGTGATGCCAGTGACACGTCAAGATGCCGTCCCGCACGGTGCCCCGATGGAGCGGGAAGCCCATGTGAGGGCAGCGGTTGTCCAGGGCGTACACCTTGCCCTGGTCGAGGAGGACCAGCACCGTCCGTCCCTCGACGGACGTTACCCTGAAGCCGTCCCTTTCCAGCTGTTCCAGGGTGCACACCTTGACCCGAGCGTCGCGCGCCGCTTCTACCACCGACATCGGTCACCTCCTAATGGATTCCCCGCTGACACGTGGTTTCTCATTCGCCGGCCATTGGCGTCAAAACCAATGACATGCCGATCGCTGGCGACATTCACTTGAAGCAGATCCTGTTGGACTCATGAACACACTCTACAACTTCAAGTAAAGTTTAAGTCAAGCCTGTATAATTTGACTGATCATGCCGGCACTACCGAACAGCCTCACAATTGGCGAGTTGGCGGCTCGAAGCGGCGTCCGGACATCTGGGCTGCGGTTCTATGAGTCGCGCGGGCTGATCACTTCGCAGAGAACAGCAGGTAACCAGCGCCGCTATCCCCGCGAGACGCTCCGTCGCGTGGCGGTGATCCGTGCGGCGCAGCTGCTCGGCCTCACTCTAGAAGAGATAGAGAGGGCACTGAGCTAGCTACCAGAGGCTCGGACACCCAACCGTCGTGACTGGGAGCAGCTGTCCATGACGTGGCGCAGCTTGCTGGACGGCCGTATAGCGGAACTTGAGGCGTTAAGGGACAGGCTTTCTGGATGCATCGGCTGTGGTTGTCTCTCGTTGGAAACCTGTAGCCTTTTCAATCCAGACGACCGCGCCGCCAATCGCGGTGCTGGGGCGCGATATCTTATAGGTGACAGCCCGCCTGAGGCGCGGCAAGCGTCAATTTAAGGCAGGGCGGGCGAGGAATTCCACCGGGCTGAGTGCGGGCTCCCGCCCTCTCTCAGCCCTGCGATCGCCTTCGCCATCTAGCACCTCAACCCTAGCGCCTACTGCTTGGAGCCTGGCGACGACCAGGTCCCGGTGGCTGGGTCGGACATTCGAAACGCCCAGGGGGAAGGGAACTGGCCTTTAAGCCTGGGTATCATGTAAGTTAGATGTGGGGAAATTCCAGTCGAACGCATGAGGGAGCACAATACGGACGGTCGCTACTTCACGCTGGAGGAGGCGCAAGGGCTCGTTCCGTGGCTGTCGGAGAAGTTTTCGGCTATTGCCCCTTTAAGAGAGCAAGCGAACAAACTGAACGCAGAGATCGAATCCTTGCTGGAGCGCATGCGCTCCAACGGCGGCAGCGAGGCGTCAGGACTGCTAGAGCGAAGGCGCCGCACACTGCAGGAGACGGCCGACCAGATAGAGCAGCAGGTCCGGCTGATCCAGCAGCCAGGCCTCATCGTCAAGGGCATAGAGCGCGCGCTGGTCGACTTTCCTTCCATCAGGGAAGGGCGCGAAGTGTACCTGTGCTGGCTGGAGGGTGAGCTGCAGATTAGTTTCTGGCACGAGGTGGACGCAGGATTCGCGGGCCGACAGCCGCTGTAAGAGGGCGGTACTATAACGCGCCCACGCTGCGTTCGTCCAGCCTGATCGCGCCAATGCTTGGCGCAGCGGTCCTCGCCCGCTCATCGGTCTCAACGCCCGCCCCCGCGGGGGCCGCCAAGGGGGCTTCAACGCAGGACCAGAACGACAGGGCCGTATCGTCACCAGCCATGTCCGGTACCATAACTATTGCGTTCGCCGGCGACGTTATGCTGGGCCGGCTAGTGAATCAGACCATCTCGCAAAGGGGTACGATCATCCCTGGGGTGACATGCTGCCCGTCCTGCAACAGGCGGACCTGTTCCTCATCAATCTCGAGACCACCCTCACCTCCCAGACCCGGCCGGCGGACCCCGACAAGGTGTTCAACTTCAGGGCCGAGCCCACGGCGGCCGAGGCCCCAAAGACCGGCGGGGTGGACTTCGCCTGCGTCGCCAACAATCACATCCTGGACTTTGGCACAGAGGGGCTCAAGGAGACGCTGGCGATCCTCGATGGGGCCGGCATCGCCCATGCGGGCGCCGGACCCGACCTTGAATCGGCCCAGAGGCATGTCATCCTCACCGCGGATGGCCTACGAGTCGCCATAGTCGCCGGCTTGGCTCCGCCCGACCTGCTCCTCCAATTTATAAGGGACGCCGACTTCGACTGCTTCATACCGCCTAACCGCTACACCCTCACCGAGCAGACGGCGATCGACGAGTTCCTCCCGATGTGCCAGGAAAGAAACTTCTCTGGTTGCACTTCGGTCGAGGTGAGACTTATCAGCGCTGCGATTGAGCGGCTCCATACTTTCGGCAGAAGCTGCCGGTGCGTATGATTAGGTACATGGCCGCGGTATTACGTTGGTCGATCTTGTCAGTCTCATTCGCGCTGGCACTCGCGGCCTGTTCGGGAGAACCTGATCTAGTCCCGAATACGCCGGAGAAGGACTTTGTTCAGACCGGTATGGACGCGATGATGGCAGAGCGGGAAGTCACGAGCGTTACACCAAACACCCGCTCGACCAATTCGTGGATCGACAATCCAACGGGTACCACCACAGCCCCTCTGTATCCAACCTACATGCGAAGTCCCTCGACGGATTGCTTCTATTGCTGGGACTCGACCGGCAAGGTTACACGTCAAGACAAGTCGTCAGCGGCTTGCGCCCGACCTGCCGCTGGCTCGTTCGCTGAACCTATGTGCGTTATCGAGCGCGGAGAGTGGGGGGGCGATCCCTACTTCAACTTGAATCCCTTCTGGAGCTTTTACGTACTGCTCGCGATTTTGGTGGCAGCCGTGCTCGGGCTGCCTGTAGGTGCGTTTTGGTGGTCCAAGCGCCGACGCAGGGGGTGGCTCGACAGGGAATAGTCAGGTATAAAAGTGGAGATGAGGCTCCGACAGTCGGGCTCCAAGGCCGGTCCGATGATTTGCTGGATTAGACTCACCCCTATTGGCGGATTCATATACGGCGCCAGCGCGCTCCTCCTGATCGGCTGCGCCCAGCCTGGACCGACGCCCACCGTCACGCCAACCACAGAGGCCGTCGCGCTAGCCGAGGCTGTGCCGACAACGACAGTAGCTATCGCCAGGGCTGTCGCCTCTCCGGAGCCGAGCCCGACCGCGACCGCCAACCGGCTTGAAACCGCGACACTCACACCTACACCAACGCCGACTTCGACCACTATTCAGACGCCGGCGCCCAGCGCCACGCCCACGGCTAGGCGCCCACATCCACGCTCCCACCGCCACTCTACCAACTTCCAACCCGATACCCACATCCGCTCCTACTCCAACACCGCCTCCAACTGCCACTTCAGAGCCTGCACCAACTCCAAAACCAGAAGCTATTGATGAAACAGGTTTTCAGCTAACACTGCCGGATGGCTTCCGCATATCACTCTTCACTCCAAACTCTCTAGGACCCATACGCTTTATGGCCTTTGCTCCTGATGGGATTTTATTTGCGAGCATACCAAGCGCCACAGGACTCTATTCTGCGGACCTAAGAGGCGGCAAGATTTTAGCACTCCCAGACCTTGACCAGGACGGTAAAGCAGATGAGGCGCTGGCCGTAATTACAGGATTCGATAATCTTCCTCACGGTATTGGATTTTACAATGGCTATTTATACGTGGCAGAGGAACGTAGAATCTCGCGATATCCATATCTAATGGATGGCAACGTGGGTGAACGGGAGGTTATCGTAGAAAATCTGACGGAGCGGTCGGGACGACCATGTTTCTCGTAGAAAATCTACCGACGGAGCCCGGTCGGGACGACCATGTTTCTCGTACCATAGGATTTTCCTCTGCCGGGAAAATGTATGTATCGGTCGGTTCTTCTTGCAATGTGTGTGTAGAGCAGGACCTACGCCGCGCTGCGATTTTGGAGTTCGATTCCGATGGATCGAGTTACCTCCTTTTTGCAGAGGGACTTCGTAACGCGGTTGGCTTCGTCTTCCACCCTGTAACAGGAGAGATATGGGCCACTGAAAATGGTCGCGATTACCTAGGCGAAGATCTGCCGCCCGATGAGATTAATATCCTCCAGGAAGGGAATCATTACGGATGGCCCTATTGTTATGGGGAGCAAAATCCTGATCCTGAGTTTAACCAGGCCAGTTTTTGTGCCACAACCAAACCCAGCGTTCATGACATCCAAGCACACTCAGCGCCACTAGGACTTCGGTTTGTTCAGAGCACCCAGTTTCCCGAAGAGTGGGACGGCGATCTGTTAGTGGCGTATCACGGCTCGTGGAACAGAAAAGAACCCACTGGGTATAAAGTTGTCCGACTCGACGTTGAAGGAGGCAAGCTTGATTCCCTCGTAAAAACCCCTCGTCCTCCGGGGGCAATGGGAGGATAATGTGGGGAAAGGGCGTTGGGGCAGCGCCCGGGCGAGGGAGGGGAGCATGTTCCGAGCGCGAGACTCGCAAGAGAGCCTCTGGCAGTCCCAGTTCCTGGTGACGCCGAAGAAGGCTAAGCGCCTGGAGGGGAGTTGGGCCGAGGTTTTCCGAAACGAGGCGCTCCCCCTGATTGACGAGGAGCTCTTTGCTCCGATGTACTGCGCGGACAACGGCCGTCCCAACCGAGCGGTGCAGACCGTCCTCGGGGTCCACCTTCTCAAAGAGATGTTCAACCTCACCGACGGTGAAGCCCTGGAGCAGCTAGAGTTCAACCTGCTCTGGCACCACGCCCTGCGGCTGGACATCGAGGAGACCCACCTGCCCCAGAAGACCCTCCACAACTTCCGAGTTCGCCTGATGCAGCACGATGGTGGCCGGCTGGCTTTCCAGGAGACCACGGACCGGATCATCCAGGCGCTGGGCATACGCACCGGAAAGCAACGGCTGGACTCCACCCACATCATGAGCAACATCGCTACACTCACCCGGCTGGGCCTGTTCTGTGAGACGATGCGGTTGTTCCTGCGGGCCTTGCGCTGGGAGCACCCAGAGCTTCGCCCTGTGGTTCCGGAGGGCCTCCTGGGGCGCTATTTGAAGGAAGAAGACGAGGCGACCCACTACGAGGACGCCCGCACGGGGGAGGGTCGGCGACGCCTTTCGGTCTGTGCCCGGGACCTCTACCGGCTGGTGGACCGGTTCCGTGGCACGACTGCTGCCCAGCTGGAGGAGTACCGGCTGCTGGAGCGGCTGCTGCGGGAGCAGTGCCATGTGGGCAAACACCGGGACGGGCGCCCGGGGGACGATGATGACGATGCTGGGGAATGCAAGGTGCCCGTGGCCCTGAAGGACCCGAAGCAGGTGTCCGCCGACTCGCTGCAATCGCCCCACGACCCGGATGTGACCTACAGCGGCCACAAGGGGAAGGGGTACGAGGTGCAGGTGGCGGAGACCTGCCACGAGGAGAACGCCACCCAGCTCATCACCCACGTGGAGGTGACCCCCTCGAGTGGGAGCGACACCGACGTGAGCGTGCCGGTCGTTGACGGGCTCGCGGAGCGGAAGGTCCGACCGGACGAGCTCTTCGCCGACACGGCGTATGGGTCGGGCCGCAATGCCTTCGAAGCCTCGCGCCGGGGAACGGAACTGGTGAGCCCGGTGGCGGGGTCGGCGCCGGGGAACTCGCACGAAGGAGAGGGTGACGGACCACCGCCGCTCACCGCCGCGGACTTTCAGATCGACGTCACAGGGGAGCAGGCCACGGTGTGCCCCGCCGGCCACCCGTCCATCGAGGAGTACGAGCTGAAGGATGCGCCGGAGCGGGTAGAGGTCCACTTTGCCGGGACAACATGCGAGCCCTGCCCCTTGCGACCCCGTTGCCCAGTGAAGCTGGACCGGCGTGCGGGGGCCTACGTCCTCAAGGCGGACCTGGTGAAGGTGAACATCGAGCGGCGCCGGAGGGCCGAGGCCACCGAGGAGTGGCGCAAGCGGTATGACATAAGGGCCGGGATCGAGGGAACGAACTCCGAGCTCAAGCGCGCCCACGGGCTTGGGCGCTTGCGGGTGCGAGGGGGCCGTCGGGTGCGGCTTGCCGTCTACCTGAAGACGTTGGCGTGCAACTTCAAGCGGATGGTCCATGCACGCCTGGTGGAGATGGAGAACACGGCTCAGCGGGCGGTCGGGACGGTACCTGCGGTCGCGGCCGCATGAGGGCGCCGCTCCACAGCTTCCACCGGGTGCCCTGAGCCACGGAAGGGGTACCGCAACGGGATCACGCTTGTCCTGAGCGCGGCAGATGGTGCGGTGAGCCCAGCAGCCGGCATCCCGTGGCCTCCTCCCTTCCAGGCCCCTTCGCACGCCAGGGTTCATCTCAAACAGGCCTTTTTGCGAGGGAATCAAGATTGTAGGAGAGGAAGACTTTATCTCTGGTTGGCTTAAGCGAGATGGGTCAATTTCAGGTCGACCTGTCTGTCGATGTCCAGCGATTATGTCCGCCTAAGTGGTCAGGGAAAATGTCCATCTAGGCCGCTGTCATACCATCGGACTGTGATACGCGGGACCTGCCCCTGGTGCGCATCATGGGCGGGCTCTTGGCTTCGGCGTACTTGCGGACCGTGTTCCTGTGGATGCCCAACTCCCTGGCGATTGCCCGAATGGAGAGGCCCCGAAGCTTAGCCTGCTGCACGGCCTTCCACCGGACCCTCTGTCGCGGCGTGGGTTTCCTGCGTGGCGATGCCGGAGGCTTGCGAACTCTGCCGCCGCCGTTCAATGTGGCGCTGTCGGCCTCGATGGCGTCGAGGGATGCCAAGCTCTCCTTGGGGTGGCTGCCCACGCCGTTGACCCTACGCTCAAGGCCGGGGCCATATCGGAGAGGACCATTGGAGGCACGGAGAACTCCAGGGCGCGGCGGCGCCTCCTGTGTGGGGATCGTGCGTCCCCGGTACTGCACGAGGAGCTGACCGTCCAAGCCCTCATGGACCTCCAGCTGCGCTCCGGCGTAGCTAGGCCGCTCCTTACCAGGCAGCAGCTGCAAGGTACGCCAGTTGTACTTGACGGTGTTGTCCCTGGCCACCTTGCGGCGGTGCTTGAAGCAGAGTATCTGGTCCAGGGCCACCGATGACTCCATAGAGCGGTAAGCAACGCTTGAGTGCTCTGCCGGAACCCCGAACTTCTCGTTGAAGCGCGGCAGGAAGCGGTGCAGGACTTCATTGGCCTCGTCGATGGTGGTGACGCCCGCCAGGCGCAGCTCGGTCACCAGCCGGTCCTGGAATGTCCCCGCCGTCCGCTCGACCCGGCCCTTCGCCTGCGGTGACCTGGCGAATATCTGGCGTATCCCCAGCTCCTCCATGGCGCGGGCGAACTGGGTTGGCCCGGCCGGCTTCTGGCGAGGCTCTCCAGTATGCTTGAAGACCGCGTGTCGGTCGCTGTAGACGGCCAGCGGTATCCCGCATTGCCGGATCAACCCCTCCATGAGAAGGAAGTAGCCGCGGGTGTCCTCCTCCTGGCTGAACAGAGCGTCAGGCACAGTGCCGGTGGGGTCGTCCACGGCCAACAGCAGGACGAACCGGGGTCCTTGTTCCCCCAGCCACCGATGGTGGCTCCCATCTATCTGCAGCAGCATCCCTTCTTGGGCCATGCGTTTGCGCCGGACACGGTGTCTGGGCGGCCGGCGGCGGCGGGGGCTGTCCACGCCGGCGCTGACCAGGATGCGGCGCACCGTAGAGCGGCTCAGGTCGATCCCCTCCCGTTCCATCAACAACTCGGTCAGATGCGTATGGTTCGTTCCAGCGTAGCGAGTGCGGGCCAGCTGCACCACGTAAGTCATCTTGGTCTCTGTCGTGGTGTTGGCCGGTCGGCGGCCACGATTCCCGTGGGCGAGTGCGGCGGCGCCCTCCTTCCTATAGGCCGCCAGAATACGCCTCATGTGGCGTTCGCTCACTCCCAGGACCTCGGCCGCCTGACATACCACCACCTGATCTGCCAGAACGCTGTTGAGCACCTGAAGTCTCGTCTGCTCCTTCTGCGTCAATGTCACTCCTTCCATGGGATGACATTTTCGCTGACCAGTTAGCTACTGACATAATCGTAGAACAACAACAATGTCGATGTCATCTTTGACTCCGATGGTGCACTGTACATTTCAGATGACAAGTCTGGATTAATATACCGGGTAACGAAAATACAAGCTAATTAGACAGGGACGTAGCACGCGGTTGAAAATCGTCACTTCGTATAACGAGAGCTGGAAGCTTGCTTCTGCTCTTCCTGTTCAACCAGTTTGGGGACCGGACACCCGCAAGAGCGTGCCCCGGGGGGGGGGGAGTATAGCCGAGGGGGCAAGAGGGGCCAGGATAGTGACCTGTGAGGATGCTAGTGTCTATTCCCCAATTTCACCGGCCTTGTAGGCCCATTTGTTTGAGAGGGCATTCCTCCCATAGGGGCCGCTCCCGGGGGGTCAACGTACCCGCGTTGGCGCTAGCCCCTCCGTCCCACGAGGATGGAGTAGTGTCCGCCGCGCTTGTCGCGCCCTCTGACGGGGTGCGTCGAAGCGGTGAAACCGGCTGCGCGGAGCCTGCGCTCGAAGGTCTTCTCCGTGCCTACCGACCATACGGCTAGCGCGCCGCCTGGGCGCAGAGAGCGGTGTGTTGTAGCGAGTCCCTCCGGCGTGTAGAGCCATGAGTTACGTGCCAGAATGAACGAATCGACACTGTGGTCCACGTCCAGCAAGACCGCATCGAAGCGCGACTTGCCGGACCGAATGACATCGGCGACGTCGCCCACTACGAGGTCAGTGCGAGGGTCGTCGAGGGGATGCCCGGCCAGTGGCCCCAGCGGGCCGCGATTCCACTCGACCACCTCTGGGACTAGCTCGCTAACGACCACGGAGCCCCCATGCGGCAGTAGATCGAGCGTCGCAGCAAGGGTGTAGCCCATCCCGAGTCCGCCTATCAGGATGCAGGCATCCGCGCGAGGCCTAGGGCAGGCGATCGACATCATCGCATCCTCGGAGCCGTGCGAATAGCTCGTCATCACGTCGTAGCCGTCGGCGTGAATGACGTAGTTGCCGTCGTGTCGCCGCAGCTCGAAGCGGTTGCCGTCGGGCGTGGTGGCGGTCGCCAGCATCTCCCACGGCTTCATCGCATGATCGCTCTATCCGTCAAGCTATTCTGCCCCCAAATGCATGGACGAAGTGCGCCACCAGGTACGAGAGTGACCACCGACTTCAGATGGCCAACTCAGGCTCGGAAAGAGCTTCATCGGGATTGACCGGACGCATCGCAACGGCAGATTCGGATCGGGAGCGGGGATCCTGTAGGTCCACCTGAGCGCGGCCCAGGCGCCCTTTCATCGCGAGCCCTCGAGCTCGTGACGTACCATCAGGGTCCCCTCGACCATCGCATGGAGCTTTGCTTCCGCAACCCAACGGGGCGTGTGATTGAAGCCGCAGTCCGGATTGACCCACAGCTTCTCGGGCGCGACATACTGGAGAATGTATCGCACTCGTTCAGCTACCTCTTGTGGCTTTTCGATGTAGTACGACTTGATGTCGATCACCCCGGCTCCCAGTTCCTTATCACTCGGAAACTCCTTCCAGAGGTCGATCTCGCTCATTTCGCGGTTGGCAAATTCCAGTACAAGCTGGTCGGCTTTTATATCCAGAATTGAGGGAAACATCGGGCGGTATGAACGCCTGCTGGCCGGACGGTTCTGATAGTTTCCGAAGCATATGTGGAGCGCCAGCTTGGCATCTACTTCTTTCACAGTCTCATTAAAGAGATCGCTCCACTGGCGTCCGCCCCCTGGAAAGTTGGCATAGCGGGGCTCGTCAATCTGAATGAAGGACGCGCCTGCCGCGACTAACGCCCTGAGCTCGGAGTTGACGATGCGCACCATAGTGAGCGCCATATCTTCGGAGTCCTTGTACGCGTCGCCGGGATCGATCCGGAAACTGAGCGTCAGGGGACCGGGACATGTGACTTTGATGGGCCGGGTCGTGCGAATTGTCGCGTACTCGACCTCTTGCACAATTCCTAAGCCAGTGGGAGCGGAGAGCTCATCAACCGCGACAAAGGAGCTCATCTGGTCGTAGCCGGCCGAGCCTTGGCGGCGGACGGGCTCAATGGCCTTCAAGCCCTCTAACCGGTCGAAGAAACCCATGATAAAATCTTGCCGCTGCATCTCACCGTCGGATATCACATCCACCCCGGCGCGTTCCTGGTCACGGATGGCGATGTTTGTGGCGTCTTCAAGGGTCTCGCGGATGTCGGTGGGCCCATATTCGCCGCGACGCACCGCATCCATGGCGGTCCAGAACCAGCTCGGTTTCGCATAGCTTCCGACCACACTCGTAGGCAGTAGCGGCAGGTTGGCGGCAGATTGACTCATAGCTGTGTCCTGGCACTCCCTGTAAAGGGACCGGTCATGTCGAAATCCCGCTAGGAGCAGGAACAGGCTAGCGTATCCTCGCGTCTGGTGGCGAGGTACATACCTGCGCGACGCCACCCGGGGGCACGATGCCCCCGTACCTGTCAATCTCGTGCAAATGTCTCGGCTCCGTAGCGCTGAGGATTATACTACTGCGGCTGAAGTACAGCTAGGCCGGGTGAGGGGTCATTGGTGCACCATGCGAGAGGAGATGTTCCGGTCCGCCTGGGGCGGATTGGAGCGTTTCGCCGGGCTCCGTACAGCACCAGGGCAGCGGGCCGCCTTGGGGTCATCGGAGGTGACGCGGGCAGCCAAGTGGGGAGGTGCGTGCCTAGTGCATGATCAGGACACGTATTAGCCCGAATCCACCGAAGGAGGGCGTCGGGTTAGCGTCCTGAGGCGGCAAGAAGGTGCTCCTGTGCTTCTGGGATAATGGTTTTGTAGCAAAAAAACGGCCCCGGAAAAGGAGCACCCAGTAGATGCTGCCACGCAACCACCCCGACCGGATCCAAATCACCTTCGACGACCGCCGCTTGGTGGCCAATGCCGGGCTGCTCCTTCCGGCCACCCTGGCGCGGCACCTCGGCCTGCCCGAACTCGTCCGGCAGCGCCTCGACCTGGGCGATGCCCCGGGGCGGGCGAACACGAGCGACAAGATGATGACGCTGGTGGCGTCTGCGCTGGCTGGGGGCGACTGCATTGACGACGCCGATGTGTTGCGCACCGGGGGGACGGCCTGCACCCTGGGCGGCACGGTCAAGGCGCCATCCACCCTGGGCACCTTCCTGCGCAGCTTCCGGTGGGGCCACGTCCGTCAACTCGACCGGGTGAGCCGCGAGTTGCTGGCCCGGGCTTGGCAGGCCGGGGCGGGACCCGGCGACGGGCCCCTGACCATTGACCTGGACTCCACCATCTGCGAGACCTACGGACTGGCCAAGGAGGGCGCCCGCCACCACGGCTATACCGGCAAGCGGGGCTACCACCCGCTGCTGGCCATCGCCGCCGGCACCGGAGACGTGCTGATGTCCCGGCTGCGCGAGGGCCGGGCCAACACCGCCCGCGGCGCCGCCCACTTCCTGCGGGAGACGGTGGGACGGGTGCGCTACGCCGGGGCCAACGGACGACTCACGCTACGGGCCGACAGCGGGTTCTACACTCATGGCGTGGTATCCGTCTGCCGCAAGATGGATGTCCGCTTCTCCATCACCATCCGCCAGCACAAAAGCCTGCACAATCTCATCGAGGCGATACCCGAAGATGCCTGGACGCCGATTCCTTACTGGATGGACGGCGCCGCCGATGTGGCCGAGACCACCTGCACCCCCTTCCAGGCCGAGGCGGACGCCGCGCCGGTACGGCTCATCGTCCGGCGGGTGAAGCCGACGCCCGGTTCCCAACTGGCCCTCTTCGCCAAATACAGCTATCATGGCTTCATCACCGACCGGGACGGGGAGTTGCTCGAACTGGAGGCTGACCATCGCCGCCACGCCGAGATCGAGAATGCCATACGCGACCTCAAGTACGGCGTCGGGCTGAACCATCTCCCCTCGGGCCGCTTCGCCGCCAACGGCGCCTGGCTGGCCGTCCAGACGATGGCCCACAACCTGGCCCGCTGGACGGCGCGGATCGGTCTGGGAGAGCGGATAGCCACCACCAAGACCCTCCGGCGGCGGTTCTTCTCCCTGGCCGGACGGCTCACCCGCTCGGCACGCCGGTTGACCCTGCATCTTCCGGATCGCTGGCCTTGGGCTGAGAAGTTCAGCCGCGCCTTGGCCCGGCTGCGAGCCATTCCACTCCCGGCCTGACGGCACCGTCGGCGACCGACCCACCCACCGGACAACCGAAGATCCCCGCAGACTCGTGCCAGCCCGGTCCGAGAGAGTTCCCTGCTGCGTATTCTCTCGCCATCCCGCGCATCGCAGCTCCCGCAGACGGCCATAGGGGCCCCTGTGCGGCGATGAAGACCGTCCGCCGACCTCCCTACCCCAAATGGAACCCAGGCTATTTCCCCTGTAGCTCCCTCACCCCCCTTCCGCTTTCCTCACGCCGTCCATCGGTGTCCTTCGGTGGATTCGGGATTAGGGAACATGGCGCCGACGCCTTATGCCGGCCTGGGTACGGGCAGGTTTGAAACCTGCCCCTACGGTACGGTTTCGTCGTGGGCGCATAACACGTTCCCCAACACCTTGTCTGGTGTCGCACTAGATGAGTTCGGGGAGTGCAACCGTAGTGAAAGCTGCCTTCGTTGCTTAGCGGCCGCTTACTCACGACGCCGAGAGGTGGTTATGTGAGCTTGATTGGGTGGTTGACGGCGTTCGTGAGTGATACTACCATGGCTCTCGTCGAGGATGGTGCGCTGCCTGGGTCTAGGCAGCCTGGTATAGGGAAATTAGGGTAAGTGCTACCATACGACGTGCAGGGGCGGCCGGGTGTGGCGATCCGGCTAGGCAGCCGGGGGGCCCGAGGTCAAACGCCCGACGCCAGACCTAGGCAGCCGGGGGGCCCGAGGTCAAACGCCCGACGCCAGACCAGGGAGAAGACTATGGCGGAAACCGATATCGCTCTGATGGCCCACCTGATGCGTCGCGCGGGGTTCGGCGCTACGCGGGACGAGACGGAGGCGTACGCCTCCAAAGGCTACGAGGACGTGGTGGAAGACCTGCTTCACCCCGAGAGGTCTCCAGTGATCGATGAAGACCTCATATCGCGCTACAACGGCTGGGACCACAATACGCCAGGGGGCGCTCCCCTGTGGCTGTACCGCATGGTCAACACCAAGCGGCCGCTGGAAGAGAAGATAACCCTCTTTTGGCACCACGTTTTCGCGACGGGGACGGCCAAGAGCGAGCACGGCCCCTCCCACCACCGGCAGCTTGCCATGTTCCGGCGCGTCGGCCTCTCGGACATGCGTACCATCCTCGTCGAGCTGTCCAAAGACCCGGCGATGATATACTGGTTGGACAACAGCGAGAATCACAAAGGCGAACCCAACGAGAACTACGGCCGCGAACTGCTGGAGCTGTTCTCTATGGGCGTGGGCAACTACACGGAAGAGGACATCAAGATGGCCGGTCGGGCCTTCACGGGCTGGACCTTCGAGCAGCCCATTCCGCTCTACACGACGGGACTATACACCACGCACTTCGAGTATCGAGAGGACGACCACGACGACAGTGTGAAGACCTTCCTGGGAGAGGAGGGCCGCTTCAACGGCGAGGACATCATCGACATCATCGTCAAGAAGCCGGCAACGGCCAGGTTCATCGGCAGACACCTCTACAACTTCTTCGTCGCCGACGAGCCGCAGGTACCCGCCTGGAACAACGTCCCTCCACAGGACCCGGATGCCATCGATGCCCTGGCCGAGGCGTACTTCGAGTCCGGGGGCGAGGTCCGCTCCATGCTGCGGGTGCTGTTCAACTCCGATTTCTTCAAGGAGGCCCGCTTCAAGAGGGTCAAGTGCCCCGCCGAGCTAGTCGCCGGCACCATCAAGCTGGTGGGCACCCACCGGTTCCCGACGCCCGGATTCGCAAGCTATGCGGAGGCCACAACCGCCATGGGCCAGGAGCTGCTGAATCCGCCGAGCGTGGAGGGCTGGCATACGGGGCAGGAGTGGATCAACGGCGGCACCCTGAACGAGCGAGTCAACTTCGCGGTCAACGAGTTGGGAGACGCCACCAAGCCGGGCGTCAAGTCACTTATCGACCGGTTGGCCGCCGAGGGGACCTCCCTGGCGCCGGAGGAGCTCGTCGACGGGTGCCTCGACCTGATTGGCCCGCTGACGGTCAGCAGCGAGACTCGGGACGGCCTCCTCAGATACGCCGAGTCCCGCGGCGAGCTCCGTTTCGGCACCGAGGGGGACCGAGAAGAGAGCGAGGCTCGGGTTGTGCGCATGCTGCAGCTCATCGTCGCCACAAGAGAGTACCAGTTCGCCTGAGAGGTAGCGAAATGGCAGGCAACGGAAAGCAGCCAGTCCTGGTCGTCTTGCAGCTCAGTGGCGGCAACGACTTCATGAACACGGTCATCCCGTACTCGAACCCCGTGTACCATGACGCCAGACCGACGGTGAGGATCAAAGAGGAAGATGTCCTGCCGATCGACGGCACGCTCGGGTTTCACCCCAGCGCGGCGCCGCTGAAGGAGCTGTACGACCAGGGCGTGATGGCCATCGTGCAGGGCATCGGGTACGCCAACTCCAATCGGTCGCACTTCCGCGGAATGGACATCTGGCACACCTGCGAGCCGGAGAAGGTCGCCACCGAGGGCTGGGTCGCCAAAGCGATCCAGCAGCTCGACCCGGACAGCAAGAACGTGCTCACCGGCATTAACTTCGGAAGGGTGCTGCCCCGGGCGATGTCCGCTCCGGGCGTGCCGGTCACCTGCGTGGGCGACCTCGAGACCTACGGCATGCTGACCGGTATCTCGCAGGCCGAGCAGCGAGACGAGGCGCTGGCGATCTTCAAAGCCATGTACGCGCCGGCAGTGGGCACGGGGCCGGTGATGGACTTCCTGGCCCAGACCGGTGTAGACGTGCTCAGGGGCTCCGACTTGCTGAAGAAGGCGCCGGCGACGTACTCGTCCAGTGTGGAGTACGGGGACAACCCCATTGCCAAGAGTCTCAGGGACGTGGCCAGAGTACACCTGGCGGGGCTCGGGACGCGCATCTTTTACGCGGCTCAGGGCGGCTACGACGTCCACGCCCACGAGAACCCGGACCAGCCCAAGCTTCTTGGCGCCCTTTCTGGCGCGGTCATGGACTTCTTCCAGGACCTGCGCGACCACGACGCCTCGGAAGAGGTCACGATGATTGTGTTTACCGAGTTCGGCCGGCGCATCAAGGACAACGGCACCGGCACGGACCACGGCTCGGGCGGCGGCGCCTTCATCATAGGGGACCGGGTCAAAGGCGGTCTCTACGCCGAGTACCCGCCTCTGGCGCCCAACAAGTGGCTGAACGGCGAGGACATGCAGCACACCTACGACTTCCGCGGCTTCTACAGCACCGTACTCGAGCAGTGGCTGGGCCTGGAGGCGGCGCCGATCGTGGGCGCCGCCTACGAGCAGCTCCGCCCCTTCCGCAACTGACAGGGCGCTCTCCGGCAAGGAATTGGCGGGGAGCCCAACCGCTGAGGGCTCCGAGAGAGGTGTTAGGACGATGGTCAGGCCAGCCGGACTCCTGAGGGCGGGTTTTCCATACCTCAAGACCCTCGGGTTGAGACGAGTGACGAACAGCTCGGTGGATGTCGTCATGGGCAGGGACGAGATCCTCTACGTGCTGGGCCGCGGGGGCGACATCAGGAGGCTCACCTGGGAGGATGGGAACCTGGGGGCCATCGCCGGCGGCGGAAGGGACGATGGGAAGTTCGTCTGGCCCGTCGCGATGATCATGGACCGGGACGAGAACCTCTGGGTTACGGACGAGGCGCTCCACCGGATCACGGTGCTCACCAAGGAGGGGGAGTACCTGCGCAAGTGGGGCGAGTACGGCGACGGCGATGGCAAGCTCAACGGCCCGTCGGGGATCGCCTTCGACGCCGATGAGAACGTCTACGTATCGGACACGCTTAACCACAGGGTCCAGAAATTCACCAACGACGGCAAGTTCCTGATGAAGTTGGGGAGCCACGGCCAGGGCGACGGCGAGTTCGACATGCCCTGGGGGATCGCGGTAGATGAGCTGGGGGACGTTTGCGTGTCGGACTGGCGGAACGACAGGGTCCAGAAGTTCACCGCCGGGGGGGAGTTCATCTTCAAGACCGGCGGGTCTGGGACCGGCGACGGAGAGTTCAACCGACCTGCGGGGGTCTGCGTGGACAAGGACGGCGACATCTATGTGGCGGACTGCGGAAACGACCGCGTTCAGCTCTTCAGCGCGGAGGGCAGCTTCGTCGAGAAGTTCCTGGGGGACGCAAGCCTATCCAGGTCATCGGTGGAGTACTTGCTGAACAACGCCAGGCCGCTGCGACTTCGGGAGATGACCTCTCTGGAGCGGCAGAAGCGACTGCGCAGCCCCAGATCGGTGAGGGTGGACGACCGGGGCAGGATGTTCGTGCCGGACTTCGGCTCCTACCGGGTGCAGGTCTATCAGAAGAACGCGATCCCGCTGGGTCCCGACCAGATCGAGGCTCCCCTCAGGTCGCCAACGCTCTTCACCACCTGAAGCCTGCGGCCTCGCGAGGCCCAGCAAGTGACCCTTTAGCCAACATTTCCGATACTGGCTTGCCGAGGCCGCCCACCAGGCCGGCGCATGGGTCTATTCACCAGCGGTCGCGCTACCGGCCTGAGAGCCCGACCCCGCATGCCCGGGTGGGGTCCTGCACGTACACGAGTAGGCTCCAGTGCTCGAAGTCGATGCGGACCTTACCCCCGCCGCCCCGCAACTCATCCAGGCGCTTCCAAGGGACAGGCATCTCGGACTTGCTGAACTGGTATATGCCTATTAGCTCGTCATCGCCATTGTACATGAGGAAATAGGGCTCGCCCTCTCCCGCCGGTCCCTTCTGAAAGTAGCGGCCCCTGCCGGACGAGCAGAATACCGGGTCGGTCCAGCCGTCCGCGACCGCCTCGGCGGCCGTGAGTGGCAGGCTCATGTCCGCGGTGATTTGGGAGCTAAGCCTCCCGGCGTCACCACTGGCCTGTTTAGCGGTCCCTCGGCGTACGGGTTTCGTGAGTGAGCCTATCGTTGCTTCGCCGCTTATTTGGACGGTGCCGCCACTGGTCAAGAAAACCCTGTCCCCCACCGACGTGGCGGTGGAATCCTCCGCCGAAGCCGATACCACGATGGCGGCGAGTACGACCGCCGCGACCACATACCCCGAAGCCAACTGGACCCACCGATTTCGCACGAGGCTTGCCATGCCCCCACCTCCAGCGGTTAGAGTCGGTTACACTTGATTATACGACACGGAGGTTACGTCAATAGGTGTGTAAACGACATCAGGCGGCGACCTCCTCAGCCGTTGATTCAATGGCGATTCCATCCGCATACTGTCCACCGAGATAGACGTCTTCGATCAACTCAGGGGCCTTCAGACGCCTGAAGCGCTGTTCGGCGACCATCAATATTTTCCAGATCACCGCTATCGCCCGATCGACCCTCTTGTAGCGCTTGGCGGCATCGGTCCGAAGCCTGAGGGCCGCGAAGGGTGATTCTACCGGGTTCGTCGTGCGAAGGTGCCCCCAGTGCTCCTTTGGGAAGTCATAGAAGGTGACCATGCGGTCCCAGTCCCGCTCCAAGGCCTCTGAGGCCGCCTCGTAGGAATGGTCGCCGCACCACCTGGTGAACACCGTCCTGAGCCGCTCAGCCTCTGTCCGAGTCGGCGCGTAGGGGATAGTACGCAGCATGAGCTTGGCCTGGTCCTGTTGTCGCTTTGGAAGCTTGGCGAGCACGTTTACGATCTTGTGGTTCCAGCAGCGTTGCTCTGCCGCCTGCGGATAGACGTTGCGCAGAGCTCCCCAGATGCCCAGGTGTCCGTCTCCAACCACCAGCCTCGGGCAGCTCAAGCCCCGGCGCTTGATGTCCCTGAGCACCTCGGACCAGTTCTCTGTGGACTCCCTGTATCCGGGAACAGCGCTCACCACCACCTTGCTCCCGTCGCTCAGGGCCGCCATCACCACCAGTACCGCCGCCTTCTCCTTCTCAAGACCAGCCTTGACGTAGACTCCATCCACCCACATGTAGACCACTTCCAGGTCATCGAGGGGCCGGCTGCGCCATTGGGCAAGCTCATCGTTCCACTTATCCTTCAACCGGGCCACCGTGCTCGCCGATACCGGTGCGTCCTCTCCCAGCAGCCCCCGCAAAGCCAGATCGAAGTCGCCTTCGGATAGACCGTGCAGGTACAGCTCGGGGATCAACTCAGCAACCTTCCTGGTCCTGTTGACGAACAGCGGCAGCAGCCGGCTCTCGAACTGCTCCTCGGTATCGCGGACTCGCGGCCGCCTCAGCTGTATCGTTCCCGAACTCAGCGTAAGCCTCCGGGCTCTGCCGTATCCGTTCCGATAGCCGGTATCTGAGTCCGAGTCGGATCTGAGCGCCGACTTCGCCCTTCCCAGAAACGCCGTCACCTCCTCCTCCAGCAACTCCTGGATCAGCCTCTGGACCTGGCTTCGCACCCAATCCTCCAACTGCTCCCACTCCGGCCTTGACTCCGACCTACTCTCAGTGCTTTCCTTCCTCATGGGCGGTCTATCTCCTCTCTTGGGCCTCGAGCCCGTGTTGTTCAGAGAGAGGGTACACCGCCTGACTGTTTACACACTTTTTGAAGATACCTCACGACACGTGCCAGACGTCGCAAAACGCCCGCACGAGTGGCCCGCCACTAACCCAAGGGTACGCACGGCCTGCCGCCGCGGATCAAGGAAGGTAAGTACGATCGTTGCCAACCAGGTGAGGCCTACAACCTGAGCAACTTCATGAGAAAGCTGACCTTGCCAGAGTCAATGAAACACAGGTCACTGCGAAGCGCGCAGACCAAGCTCATCAAGATGGGTAGGCGTCCGGTGCGGCATGCCAGGAGGTTGGTGTGTCCGGCGAGTTCCCTCTGATCTATCTTCTGGTGTAGGGTGGCAGCGGCGACCGGTGGGTCACCTTCAAGTAGTCTACCTGTGGGTGGAGGGCGCAGGCTCCCCCCCTAGACTGAATGCAGTAAATGTGCAACGTCATACAACGCATACGGTGCGGACCGCAACCCAGCGGAGATCGCTTTCCCAATGGTACCCCTATCGTTTTCCGGCTTCCCAAAGGAATTGGTATGGATCGCCTGTTGCGTCGCACGACGCAGGACTGGCTCTAAGCGAGGATTGCGACTGATCCGCCACGCATAGGCGATGCCGCCGATCCCCGCGTGGAAGTTGTCGGTGAACATTGGCGAGTGTGGACAAGAAGTATACCGGAAGCCGTCGGCATCGTCGACCCACATGTCGTCGATCAGGTATTCCGCGCCGCGCACAATCGCGGCCGCCACCCTCGGATCGCCTGTGGATTGATGATAGAGCCTGAGTCCATTCAGCAAGATTCCAACCATGAACCCCGCGTTCCCGGTGTGCCGTGGAGGATGACAGAAGCAGTGACCGGGGCCCAGGATCCGTCTCCAACCCCCGTCCTCAGTCTGTCGCTCGAGGGTGCGCTTAACGATGATGTGCGATGCGTTGAGGTAGAAGCGATCGCGTGTTGCATGGTACATCGCCATCGCATGGATCAGGTGCCAGCCACTGTCTCGGCAGTCCGTGAAATCGTAGTTGCGCGTGTAGTGGCTGTCATACCGATCTGCGACAATCCTCGCCGTGTCGAGCGACCGTAAGTCGCCGGTCAAGAAATGATGAAGGAGGAAGCCATCGACCCACGTATGGCTAACGGAGGAATGCCCGCCCGAGAACGCTCCCGGGCGGAAACCATCGGGGTAATAGTCGCCAGTGTGCCCGATACAGTGCTCGTAGACACCGCCCACATTGCCCGTATCCGCGGAGGCGTGACACGTATCGACGTCACGATGGTGCAACGCGGCCCGGCACCCTTCCTTCAACCACCGGAGATCGCCTGAACGCGCCCACTGAATAAAGAGCGCGTAGGCTGTGTCGTACTCACAGTTACCCCAATTCCATTTGCGCTCACCCCACCAATCGCCGTAGTTCAGCATGCCATATTCGCGTCCCCTCTCACGATTCTCGAGGTAGGCGTCAAACGCCTCCGAAACCTTCGTCTCGTAGTCCGCGAATACGTCTTCCTTGACCGGGTGAATCTCCCCTAACGCGCCGCTCTCGCACACCCATTCTGGCGATGCCTGGGGGACCGGCATTGGCAATGACGGGATGTCTTTGCCTATGTACATCGTGTGTGTCTTGGAAAGTCCTTCTCGGAAGCGGTATACGCCGGCGTTCAGATAGAAGTAGAGCTTGTGGTCGTCCTCCCCACTGTCTCGATAATCGTCCGCACTGATGGCTGGACAAATGCCGATCTCTATTCCCTCAGCATGGGTTCGCAGGCTTTTGGGATATTGCTGCCAGAAATCGACAATCGCCACGTCCAATGCGCCTGCGCTGGCAGTCCCGTTCATCCGACCCTGCCTGACTTCCCCACCGATCAAGTACCGGCCATCGTGGGTCTGTCTGATCTCGAACCCCTCGTGATCTGACGACGGCATGTCAATGTGCAAGTACATCGACGCGATTTCGGTGAACTTTTCCGACGCGCTGTCGTTGACCAGGGTGTGATCCAGGCGGACGAATGGCAACCCTGCATAAGCGTGAATCCGACAGATTGATCTGAGCAACGCTCCCCCATCCGCGGAAAGGTGTTTTCCTTCGATCCGCACGACACAGCGAAGTGGTCCCGCCTCCTCGATCTCTACAGCTTCAGCTGCCGCGCTGGTGCTGACGTGCTCCTTGCCATCCGTACCATTCACAACAATCCGTGACCCGGTCACGTAGGACCGATTATCACGGAGGATCTCCGCGAGAGGCGCAAAACGAGATCTATCGATCTTGAGCCTCAGGCGTCCCGTATCGATTGTGACGGTGTGCGCGTCTTCGTGGACCTCCAGTTGGGGATCAAACCGTGCCTTCCTGACTTCCGCGCCGCACTCAAGGGTGTACGTACGCACTGACCTCGGCGGCACGTCAGCCTGGAAATCGAGCAAGGCCCACTTTACACTGCCATCGAGCCACTGCCCCAGCGTGCGGGCTTGCAGCGGGACCTCGGCTCCATCCGGACCAAGCAGGCGCAGGTGCTCAGAAGAACCCAACATCCCGGTGGCGAAAGGAATGCCGCCGGTCACGGGGACGGAAGTGTACGGACCATCACTCGAATTTCGGATAGTAAGGGGAATGCGTTGCGAGGCCGCACTGCCAATGACAGGCGGAGGGGGCGAAGTCATGAACGTCCGTGTCTCGCTCTCGACGATCACTCGGTTCCGGTCGAGGGCACTGAGTCGATAGGAGTAGGTCGTATCGGGCATGAGATTGGTCAGGACGACGCGGTGATTCGCCCACGGACTCCCCTCATCGATCGCTGTGCGCATGCGTGAGCCTTCCGCCCAATACTCCACATTGCACCGCGCATCCCACGTGGTCACCCATGTCAGACGGACAGAGGCAGTCGCGGTAGCGGTGTCCTCGTTAGCCGTTTCCCGACTTCCGCCCAGAGGATGAAGGGGACTCGCGAACTCGGCATGGACATGGTTGAAGCTGCAGGGGAGCTCATTCCCAGGGGGGAGGTCTGTAAAGAGGGCGATACACTCGATCCGATATGTTCCCCTCTCTTCTTCAAGCGGTGTCTTCAAGCAGATCTGCTCACCCCCGTGAAAATCGTACGGTTCGACCAAGGTCAGCAGCCGCTCGCGCTGATTGTTGGCATCCGCGAGGGCGACACCCTGTTTCACGCGGTCGATCCAGACCTCAACCCTTTCCGTGCTCGACGAGTCGTAGATCACGAAACCGAGATAGCGCGCACCGCAGCCTGGGGCATCGTAGGTGAGCGAACCACCCTGGTCCGTGCGAACGACAGACCGCCGACGATATTCGCTGGAGGTGTCGTCACTGAAACCATCAAGCTCCGCATCGCTGGCATCGATCCTGATCGTCGACGAATCGTTCAGGACTTCGTCAATCAAGCGCAAACCCCATGTGGTCTGCATTCTCATTTCGGCCTCTTCCCCTTGGTGCTACTCAGGGACTTTCTCGTGCCCAAAGCCTGTGACAGCCGGCAACCTCCGAGTCTGTCTTCAAAAGGTGCGGTTCGCCGGCTTATACCGATTCCTTCGGAGAATACCATAACACCACTAGACGGTTTTTGAGCGTTAGACTACCCTGTCTCCAAATCTACCGGTGCATGAGGGTGGGAGATGCGGGGGCGACTGTTTCGACCGAGAACCCACATATCAGAGCACCTCTGGTGAGCCAACTAGATTCCGAGAGAGGGTGAAATGAAATTCGGCCTCAAACTTCACCATTCTGGTCCCGGCGCCAGTCCGGATTACATGAGGCGTTGGGCACAATTTGCCGAGACGCTGGGGCTCCACCTTATTATGACAGCCGATCACGTCGCGCTCACGCCCGAGGTGTTGGAGCAGTATCCTGAGCCCTATTACGAGGCTTTCACCAACCTGTCCTGGCTATCAGCCCAGACGCAGAAAATCAAGCTCGGGACCACGGTAATCGTCATTCCGTACCGCCACCCGGTGCACCTGGCCCACTTGACCTCTAGCATAGACCAGCTCAGCGGCGGGAGGCTCATCTTTGGCGTCGGGGTGGGCTGGGCCAAGGGTGAATTCGAAGCCCTGGGAGTCCCATTCCACCAGCGCGGAGTCATGACCGACGACTACCTGGCCGCCATCAAGGTCCTGTGGACCAGTGACGTGGCCTCGTACGAGGGTCCCTTCGTGTCCTTCAAGGATGTTAAAGTCACCCCGAAGCCTGTGCAGTCCCCTCACCCACCCGTATGGGTTGGTGGTTCCAGCGTTCCGGCTATGCGGCGTGCGGTACGCTTTGGAGATGCCTGGCATCCGATTCAGATTCGTATCGACTGGCTCAGAGATACCGGGCTCCCCCGGCTGGAGCAGATCGCCGAGAAGGAGGGGCGGGCCGTCCCTGCCCTGTGTCCCCGAATCTATTGCCGACTCACCGACTCGCCTCTGCCAGAAAACGAGCGCGTGGCCGGGGAGGGAACGCTGGACCAGGTCCACGGAGACCTTGAGGCGTTGCAAGCGCTTGGGGCCGAGTACGTGCTGCTAGACACCAAAAGGAACAGCCCGACGGCCGCATCCCCCCGGCACCATGAGGAGGCCTGGCGCACGCTGGCGACCCTCGCCGAAAAAGTGATCGACCTGGATGGAGAGACCGTGAGGTGAAGGGACGCCATCAAAGTGCAGAGAGTCGCGAGCCGTGGGCATCCGGCAACGTCAGACGCATCGCTCCCGGATGCGGCGCATGCTGGCGCCCCGGACAACAACAGGGAATAAAGCACGTCGAGGGGGGATCGGGAATCGCGAGAAAGCGCACCGGGACGAGACAGCATGTATCAGGGTCGTAGGCCCGCGAGTATCTCCTCGGCCAGTTCCATTGTCTTGACCCCCTCGTCGAGGTTGGCGGCGGCAAGGCTTACAGGTCGGTCGTCCTTGACGCAGTCGATGAAGTAACGGGCCTGAATCTCGGTGTCGTTCTTTCCCCCGCCAGACAGCTCGTGGCGCTCACCGTCGCAGAAGACGACCCCCTGTGTGATCCCCTCGATGTAGGCGGAGATATCACGCCCGTGAATCTCGTACCGCTGGAGGCGCGCGTCGGTGGTATAGTTGGCGGATATCTGGGCGACGCAGCCGTTCTCGAACAACACCAGAGCGGCGTGTACGTCCTTGTAGGGTGAGGTGGTGCGGCGCACGATGCTGTGGACCTCCGCCACCTTCGAGGCGGCGAGGGCGCGCACGAGGTCTATCGCGTGAATGGGCGTCTCAAATAACATGTTGTCCAGTACGATCTTGGGGAACTTCCCGCCGGCGGCCAGCCGTGTAATGCTCTTGTGGAACTCGCCGACCAGTTGGGTAATGGGCCCGCGGGCCTCGACCATCTCCCTCGCCTTGACGATGATGGGATGGAAGCGGCGCTGCCAGCCCACCATGCCCTTCGCGCCGGTGCGGGCCGCGGCGTCGCGTAGGGCCACGGTCTCTGCGACGCTCATGCCGGGCGGTTTTTCCACCAGGGTGTTGACGCCGCGCTCCAGGATCGGCAGCGCGACCCGTCCGTTCAGGTGCGCCTGCACTGCGACGAAAACGGCGTCGAGCCGCTCGGCGTCCAGCATCTCGTCGAGCTCGGCGTAGCGCTGGACCACGCCAAACTCATCGCCCGCGGCGTCTCGTAGCGCCTCTATTGGGTCGCACACGGCGGCCAGCTCCACGTCGTCAAATGCATTCAGGGCGCGCATGTGTCCCCGCCCACGTCCTCCACATCCGACGACAGCGGCTCGTATCTGCGCCATGAGGGTACCCCCCTAATCCGAAATTCCCCCTATCAAGCTGCCGACCCAAGCAACGCACCATCCTCGACGAGAGCCATGGTAGTTTCATAGGTAATTATCTACTGGACGCAACCACGAGGGCGGGTTAGCATGGCTAAATGCGGATACTGTGGAAGGTCATCAATTGGTCTACTTTCACCGGGCTTCCAGCGTGCTTGGCATATTTCGCTGACTTCGGCGGTTTTGCAACCCGTTTGGATTCAACCTTGACGAGTATAGAGCCAGTCCTCAGTGCGTTGATGCCCTTTGCGGCCATTATGATAGGGAGTGCTAGCGCAGCGCCGTAAAGTATTCATGGACTCATGGCCGTACTAGATTTACGCTATGCGAACGTGCGGGAATTTAGAGCCTGCAGAGGCGCCAAGCAGAATGCAAAATAGGACCAGATTACACGACACCCCTAGGTTCATGTTGTCTCAAGGGGAATTTGTGGGACAGCATGCGCGATTGAAGGCTGAAATGTTTCAACTCTTTAACCAACTGGCTGGCCTTGGCATATGGGTTCCCGATACCGTTGGTATTGAAGACCAACAAGCACGAAGTCGCTCGGATATTTGACAATCCTAGAGAGCTTTGCCGCAAGAAGCAATCTACAGGCTGCTCAAACCGCCGTTTTTGATGATAGTCAGGCTACCAATTCTTGATAGGTGAGATGCTCGGTGTTGATGATACGACGGAGGGTATCGACGAAGATATGGTTGTTATCTCGATTGTTGTACCGCCACTCCAACTCTTCGAGATAGCGGTCCAGATGCTTCACGCTCACCTTATGGAACGCTCCGACGATGCTCCGCTTGAACAGCGACCAGACGCCTTCGATGCTATTAGTATGAACGTCTCCCAAGACCCATTGCTCGATAGAGTGGTTGACGGTCTCATGCCGGGTATTGTTGTCAGCAATCCCCAGGTAGGATGCCAGTTCGTCGGTGTAGATAGCCTCCGCCTTGTCGTGGACCGTCCGGTTGATAAAGTCGTGAAGGGTATGACGCCGCACGTTAGGGATGCGCTCCAAGCGAACGTTGCCGTCCCGCTGGATGGCTCCAGCGACCCAGGTCTTGTTGCCCTTGTAGGCCCGTCCCTTGCCCCGTGTCTTGCCGCCTACCAGGGTTTCGTCCACTTCGACTACTCCGAGCAACGTCGGGCCGGTCAAGGGGTCGTTGCCCATGGCAGCGCGGATGCGATGGCAGAGATACCAGGCGGTCTTATAGGCTACTCCCAGGGTTCGCTTAATCTGGAGAGCCGACATGCCCTTCTTGGACTCGCACATGAGGTAGACAGCCATAAACCACTTGCGGAGGGACAGGTGGGAGTCGTGCATCATAGTCCCAGCCGTAACGGAGAATTGGTAACGGCAATCGTTGCAGTCGTACTGGTTTCTGTTGTCTATCTCGGATATGCTCAGGGAGCCGCAACGAACGCAGGCTACCCCCGAAGGCCAGCGCAGGCGCTCCAGGAGTTCGCGGCACTTGGCGTCGGTGTTGAAGTTATCAACCAGGGTTAGGAGGTTGGTAGTAGTCATGGCTCAGGCTCCTAAGAGGAAGAAGTTACTGCCGAAGAATATCGCGGAGAAGTCGGACTCGGAGGTTGCCGAAAAGTTGTTCGGGAAGAAGGCGAAGCGGGAGTTAGACCGACTGATTGACAATGCTCCGAAGTCCATAGATAAAGACTAACATAGGTTTAGCCTTGTGTCAAGTAGATAATCACCGTTCTCGACACATATGACAGACCACAACCAGGTGGGCAAGGTCCAGACGGTGCTCGGTCTAATAGACCCTGAGGCACTCGGCGTTACCCTCACCCACGAGCACCTGCTACTGGACACAACGTCGTTCGCGCTGCTTCCGAGAGAGGCCACCGCCAGAGGCGCCCACTACAAGGACCCGCATGGCGGCTTAATGTCCGACGTCCCTGCCGCGATCGAGGAGGTCGATCTCTACAAGCAGTACGGCGGGAATTCTCTGGTGGAGTGCACGCCCATAGACGTGGCGCGAGACCCGGCGGGCTTGGCCCGCATCTCCCGGGCCACGGGGGTCAATATCATAATGGGCACCTCCTACTATGTTGCGCACACCCATCCCGCCGACATGAGCGGTCGGAGCGAGGACGACATAGTCGAGGAGATCGTGCGCGATGTGACTGAGGGAGCGCCGACCTCCAGGTGGGAGTTTGTGGCGTCGACCCCCACCCGGGTCCTGGAGCCCACGGGCATAAGGTCGGGAATAATCGGCGAGGTCGGGTGCTCGTGGCCCCTTGCCGACAACGAGCGCAAGGTGCTGCGTGCCTCCGGACGCGCACAGAGGCTGACCGGAGCGCCTCTTCTCATTCACCCCGGGCGAGACGAGGTGGCTCCCCTGGAGATCATAAAGGTCCTCCGTGAGGTCGGAGCGGACCTGGGCCACACAATTATGGGCCACCTTGACCGGACTGTCTTTCTGCAGAGCACCTTGAAGCAGATCGCGGAGAGCGGTTGCTACCTCGAGTGGGACCTCTTCGGCAACGAGAAGTCGTACTACAATTCCAAGATCGACATGCCGAGCGACGCCAAACGGATGGACGACATCGCCTGGATCAGCTCCCGTGGGTACGGCGACAAAGTCCTCGTGGCCCACGACACCGCTTCTGAGAAGAGCTTTGCCAGGAACGGGGGACCCGGCTACTTCCACATCCTGGCAAACGTCGTCCCCCGAATGCGGCGCCGCGACTACACCGAGGAGGCCGTCCACGACATCCTGGTGGACAACCCCAGGAACGCGCTCACCTTCGCCCGACCAGGGCAGGCGTGAGAAAGGTCAGCCGATCGGCGAGTACCTGGAAGACCCACATTTGCCGATCAGGCACCCCGCTGCCCGGCGCATTGAAGGACGTGTAGTGACCGCAACGAGATCGTACCGCGAACGAGCAACTTACATCGAGCAATCACCCAGGTCCAGGGCTATCTTGGAGCAGGCCAACCGCTATCTGCCGGACGGGGTTACCAGGGGGACCGGCTGGGAACCTTATCCCCTGTTTTGGGACCGCGGAAAGGGGTGCCACATCTGGGACGTGGACAACGTAGAGCGGCTGGACTTTTTTGGCAATAACAGCTCGCTTCCACTGGGCCACGCTCACCCCGCCGTGGTCAAAGCGCTCGAGGAGCGGTTAGCCATGGGAGTTTCGTTCCATGCGCCCCATGAGTCGCATGTGAGGCTGGCCAGGATCATCTGCGAGCGGATCAAGTCGGTGGAGATGGTCCGCTTTACCAACTCGGGGACCGAGGCAACGATGAACTGCATCCACGTTGCCAGGGCCTTCACCGACCGCTCCAAAATCGCCAAGGTGGATGGGGCCTATCACGGGCTCTACGATGCTGTGGCGTTCGACGGCAGCACAGACCCAGACCGCCCGGTCCCTGTACCTAACCTCCCCGCGATTCCGCGCTCCATGATGGACGAGATAGTTATCCTCCCCTTCAACGATGCGGTGGCCGCCCGAGAAATAGTGCACGAGCACAGGGACGAGCTGGCCGCGGTCATCGTCGAACCACTGATGGGAGCGGCCGGCTTCATTCAGGCGGAGAAAGAGTACTTGGACACTTTAAGGGAAGTCACAGCCCAGAACGGGATCGTGCTGGTCTTCGACGAGGTGTGCAGCTTGCGCGCGGGCCCGGGCGCAGGTCAAGGGCTGTTCGACGTGTATCCCGACCTGACGGCGTTGGGCAAGTCTGTCGGTGGCGGGACGCCCCTCGGCGCCTTCGGCGGCAAACGGGAGATCATGGAGCTGTACAGCTCGCGGGAAAACGAACGCCACGTCGGCCATTCGGGCTCGTTCAACGGGAATCCGTTGAGCATGGTCAGCGGCGCTGTCACCTTCGAGGAGCTGACGCCCGAAGTCTACGAGCGGCTGGACAGACTCACGGAGCGCCTGCGAGAGGGGATTAGGGCGGTATGTGGGGAGTTCGAGATCCCCGTCCAGGTGACGGGACTGGGAGCGCTCTTCGGCGTCCACTTCAACGACCGCCTAATCCGAAGCGCCCTGGAGGCTCGGTCAAACGACGTGGAACGCCGCCAGCAGGTATTCCTGGGACTCATGAACGAGGGGATATGGACTTCGCCCAGCCTCAACGGCGCCGTTTCCACTCCGATGGGCGAAGGCGAAGTGGACGCGTACCTGACCGCTCTTCGAGCGGTGCTGGCGAGGAACTCGTAGGAGTCTCGACCGGAACGTTCCGCATCGATGGCGGCGGCTGGGCGCCCCCGGCGCCGGCAACCGCTACAGGGAGCATACCCTGACGGCGCTGCCGTAGAAGTTATCCTCGACCTGTGAGTCGGTCAGCCAAAGGGCCTCCAAAGGGATAAGAGACCTTCAGGTGCGTAGCTCATTCCCCCCTAACGCCCCCCGGTCTCATCTTCCAGCCGGTCCGGTTGACGTCAAGGGAGATCCCTTCGGGGGTCATATACTTCTTCTCACCGATCCAGTTATCGGGCGTCCCTTCTCTGTTCCCGTAGTTCTTGTTCCATTCCGTGAGCTCGTGCCCGCCTTCACGTTCTATGACCTCTCCCGTCTGGTCAATGTCCTCCACCTGGAAGCCAAGGTGGTGCAGACCGGGATAGCCCCCGCCATAGCGGTCGTACCGAAACTTCAGGATTGTCACGTTAATGTAGCCGTCGCTCAGAATCGCACTCTTGTTATCCGGAGCCCTTGCCACCTCGACTAGCCCGAACGTATTTATGAAGAAGTCGGCGGTCGCCCCCGGGTCGTTTGTCGTGATTCCGATGTGCTTGATCTTCGGCATATCCTCACCTCTCGCGTTGATATTACTGGACTTACCCCCCAGCAACCTCGGCACAGCTCCTACCGCACTAAGAAGAGAGCTGAAACTTATCCACCTCTGCCAGGATGTCTGCGGGGTCCAGGTCCGATTGTACAACTCCTTGACCGGTAGGGCCGGGAATGACAATGGTCTTATAGGTCCGCATGAATCTAATAGTACCCTCCTTGTCGACTATCACCACGGCACGGTACGAGGTCCCCTTCTCTTCGTTGTATAGCCCGTAGCTCATTATCACCCTACCGTGAGGGTGAAAATCACTGAGTAACGGAACGGGATATGATTCGGAGGGCCCTAACGACAGGGTATAGGCAGCCAGTGTGGGTCGGGCGTCGGCGCTTATACCCAGTACCTGAGTATCTCTCTCCTGGAATTTCGAGTTGTATTCCCGAAACGAGGAGATCTGGCTGGTTCAACCGTCGGTAAAGGCTAGGACGAAGAAGGAGAGGACGACATTCTTCTTCCCCCTGAATTGGCTGAGGGTGACCTGCTGACGATTGTGGTCTACCAGGGTGAAGTCCGGGGCCGGCTGTCCGACATCTGCCACGAGGCGCACCTCCTGATTCGACTGGGACCATTATACAGGTAGACGTAACCGCGCCCAATGCAGCCTCCATCACCGGGGCAACAATCAACCTCAGCGGCGGTTTAATCATGTATTAGCGCCAGTGCTGCGTCGGGGCGTTCTTGACTTCACACATCATGTGACGAAGTCCAGTGATGATATGATCACACTCCAAGCGTGAGGAAAACCTTTTCCGCAACAGTATGCACTGTGATGAGAAAGGAGGTATCTTCAAAAAGTGTGTAAACAGTCAGGCGGTGTACCCTCTCTCTGAACAACACGGGCTCGAGGCCCAAGAGAGGAGATAGACCGCCCATGAGGAAGGAAAGCACTGAGAGTAGGTCGGAGTCAAGGCCGGAGTGGGAGCAGTTGGAGGATTGGGTGCGAAGCCAGGTCCAGAGGCTGATCCAGGAGTTGCTGGAGGAGGAGGTGACGGCGTTTCTGGGAAGGGCGAAGTCGGCGCTCAGATCCGACTCGGACTCAGATACCGGCTATCGGAACGGATACGGCAGAGCCCGGAGGCTTACGCTGAGTTCGGGAACGATACAGCTGAGGCGGCCGCGAGTCCGCGATACCGAGGAGCAGTTCGAGAGCTGGCTGCTGCCGCTGTTCGTCAACAGGACCAGGAAGGTTGCTGAGTTGATCCCCGAGCTGTACCTGCACGGTCTATCCGAAGGCGACTTCGATCTGGCTTTGCGGGGGCTGCTGGGAGAGGACGCACCGGTATCGGCGAGCACGGTGGCCCGGTTGAAGGATAAGTGGAACGATGAGCTTGCCCAATGGCGCAGCCGGCCCCTCGATGACCTGGAAGTGGTCTACATGTGGGTGGATGGAGTCTACGTCAAGGCTGGTCTTGAGAAGGAGAAGGCGGCGGTACTGGTGGTGATGGCGGCCCTGAGCGACGGGAGCAAGGTGGTGGTGAGCGCTGTTCCCGGATACAGGGAGTCCACAGAGAACTGGTCCGAGGTGCTCAGGGACATCAAGCGCCGGGGCTTGAGCTGCCCGAGGCTGGTGGTTGGAGACGGACACCTGGGCATCTGGGGAGCTCTGCGCAACGTCTATCCGCAGGCGGCAGAGCAACGCTGCTGGAACCACAAGATCGTAAACGTGCTCGCCAAGCTTCCAAAGCGACAACAGGACCAGGCCAAGCTCATGCTGCGTACTATCCCCTACGCGCCGACTCGGACAGAGGCTGAGCGGCTCAGGACGGTGTTCACCAGGTGGTGCGGCGACCATTCCTACGAGGCGGCCTCAGAGGCCTTGGAGCGGGATGGGACCGCATGGTCACCTTCTATGACTTCCCAAAGGAGCACTGGGGGCACCTTCGCACGACGAACCCGGTAGAATCACCCTTCGCGGCCCTCAGGCTTCGGACCGATGCCGCCAAGCGCTACAAGAGGGTCGATCGGGCGATAGCGGTGATCTGGAAAATGTTGATGGTCGCCGAACAGCGCTTCAGGCGTCTGAAGGCCCCTGAGTTGATCGAAGACGTCTATCTCGGTGCACAGTATGCGGATGGAATCGCCATTGAATCAACGGCTGAGAAGGTCGCCGCCTGATGTCGTTTACACACCTATTGACGTAACCTCTGAGAAAGGAGTGGGTATGACAGAGGATAGAGCAGTTCTCATGGACATGCTTTACCGAATGCTACGTATACGCTTTTTCGAGGAGCGAGTTATCACGATGGTGGACGCCGGGGAGATAAAAGGGGCTGTCCACTCTTATATCGGTCAAGAGGCAGTGGCTGTGGGTACCTGCGTCGCCTTGAGGGCCGACGATTATATCACTGGCAATCACCGTTCACATGGGCATCCCCTCGCCAAAGGCGGAAGCATGAAGGGAGCCCTCGCTGAACTTTTGGGTAAGAAGACGGGCTACTGCAAGGGCAAAGGCGGCTCCATGCATCTGGCCGACTTCAGCATTGGAATACTTGGGGAGTCGGGCATTGTTGCCTCTTCAATGCCCGTGACGGTGGGAGCGGCCCTGGGTAGCAAGATGCAGGGGACGGACCGGGTCGCCGTATGCTTTTTTGGCGACGGCGCCAGCAATCAGGGAGCCTTTCACGAGGCGATAAACTTGGCCGCCATCTGGAAGCTTCCGGCCATTTTTGTTTGCGAGAACAACCAGTACGCGATCACCATGGCCTTCCAGGATAGCGTGGCCGTAGAGAACATCTCGGACCGAGCCGTCGCCTACAACATACCCGGGGTCCTAGTGGACGGCCAAGATGTCATCGCCATGCATGAAGTGGTAAGCCAGGCAGTGCAGCGAGCCCGTTCCGCCGGAGGGCCTTCTCTGATAGAGGCTCGCACATACCGGTACGAGGACCACACGGTAGGGCTGGCCCGCATAGTAAAAGAGCCCTATCGGACCGCCGAGGAGGTAGAGGAGTGGCGAAATCGAGACCCTATAGTAATTCATCGGGAGCGGATAATTAGCCAGGGGATAGCCGCCGAAAAGGAGGTTCACAAGCTGGAGGCCAAGGTGCGCCAAGAGCTTGAAGAAGCAGTAGAGTTCGCCTATGAAAGTCCCTATCCCGATGCCAGCGACCTTTTCGAGGACATGTACGCGGACGCCATTGCGCTGGAGTAGCCAAAATCCCCCTGCCTAGGGATACCTGAGTGGTGGACGCCGAAGGAGGGCCGCATGAAGGAGACGTATTTCACCGACGCCATCAACGAGGCTACCAAGGAGGAGATGCGACGGGACCCTACTGTATTCATAATGGGTCAAGACATCCGGAGCGCAGTTTACGGGGCTACGGGAGGGCTCCTCCAGGAGTTTGGCCCAGATCGGGTGCTGAATACGCCGCTGTCCGAGGCGGGGTTTATGGGTGCCGCCGTCGGAGCAGCGGCCGTAGGGATGCGTCCTATAGTAGAGACCATGGCCTGCTTCACCTATGTTGGAATGGACCAGCTGGTTAGTCAGGCGGCCAAGATGCGATATATGTTTGGCGGCCAGGTCCAATTGCCAATAGTGTATCGCTGCCTGATGTTCTACGGTGGGAGTCTGGCGGCGCATCATTCGGACCGGAACTATCCCATATTCATGAACATACCCGGCTTCAAGGTGGCGGTACCCAGTAACGCTGCCGACGCCAAAGGGATGCTTAAGACCGCCATTCGAGACAATGATCCGGTGATGTTTTTTGAGGACCGGAACATTCTCGCTACTAAAGGGCCCGTGCCAGAGGATGAGGATTTCCTCGTCCCATTTGGCGTTGCTGATGTAAGGAGGGAAGGCACCGACGTAACTGTCGTGGCCATTGCGGGATCTGTACCGATAGCGATGGACGCTGCCGACGAGTTAGAGCAGGAGGGGGTATCCGCGGAGGTCATCAATCCACGTACCCTCGTTCCTCTGGATAAGCAGACGATCCTGGAGTCAGTGGCCAAGACGGGCCGCCTGGTCATCGCAGACCCGGCACACAAGACCTGCAGTGCCGCCGCCGAGATATCCTCGGTGGTGGCTGAGGAAGGCTTCTGGAGTTTGCAGGCGCCAATCAAGCGGGTGACGGCCCCCAATGTGCACATACCCTTCAGTCCGGCCTTGGAACCTCTCTGCTATCCGACCAAGGAGAAGATTGTGGATGCGGTACGGGAAACCCTGCGCTAGCCCTTGGCTGGTGGTACTCGGTCAAATCTGGCATTTCTCGCATCAGCTAGCAGCAGCCGGCCCGTTGAAACTAGGAGATAGGTATGGCCCGGGAGATAGTCCTACCACAGTGGGGTATGGGGATGGAGGAGGGAACCATCATCAAATGGTTGAAGCGAGAAGGGGACAAGGTGGAAGAAGGAGAGCCCCTGGCTGAGATAGAGACCTCCAAGATCAGCAGCGAGATAGAGGCCCCTGCCTCCGGTGTCCTTGCCTACATTATCGCGTCCGAGGGTGAGACGGTGAGGATAGGAGCCGTGATGGCTATCCTGGCGGACCCTGGGGAGAAGGTGGAGCGCCCTACCGTTGCCAAGCCTGAGCCGGAAGTTAAGCCAGAGCCGGTCTCCGGCGCCAAGGTCGTGACCACAAGGTCCGAACCTGGGGTCCAGGTTACGCCAACGGCTCGTCGCCTGGCCCGGCAGTGGGATGTCGACCTTGGCCAGGTGGAGGGCACCGGTCCCGGAGGCCGAATCACCGAGGCAGACGTGAGGATGGTGTTTGAGGCGCCCGGCTCCAGACTTCAGGTCCAGGTGGTACCAACTGCGAGGCGGCTGGCCACGGAGCAAGGGATAGACCTGCACCAGGTCCCGGGTTCGGGCCCGGGTGGCAGGATATTGGTGGAGGACGTGGAGCGCGCCGTAGCCGCCAAAGCCGGATCTGCCGGAAGGGGTGTTCCTCTTAGCGGAATCCGTAAGGTAATAGCCGAGCGGATGCTCGAAAGCGTTCAGACTATGGCGCAGGTGACACTTACGACGGAGGCCGATTTCACCGAGGCGGTGCTGCTCATGAAGGAGCTGGTATCTCGGTGGCGGGCACGTCGGCTAAGGCCACTGCCGCAGGACCTCGTCATCATGGCGACGGCGCGGGCCCTCAAAGAGCATCCTAAGGTCAATGCCCTGCTGGTCGACGATGAGGTCCGAGTCCTGGACGAGGTTAATATAGGGGTTGCCACGACTACACCAGATGGACTGCTGGTGCCAGTGATCAAGAAAGCGGGGGAGAAGTCTCTGGACCAAATAGCGCAGGAGGTCCGGGAGCTGGCCGGAAAGACTCGCGATAGCAGGCTTTTGCCGAAAGACCTGGCGGATGCCAGCTTCACAATCACCAACCTAGGGAGCTATGGTGTCGACGCCTTCACTCCCATCATCAACCCTCCTCAGGTGGCCATCCTGGGCGTGGGGCGGATCGTGGAAAAGCCTGCGGTACACCAAGGAGAGATCGCTATTCGTTCGATGATGGCGCTGAGCCTCACCTTTGATCACCGCGCTTTGGACGGAGTGCCGGCCGCTGAGTGTTTACGGGCCGCCAAGCGGTACCTGGAAGATCCTCGGTGGATGGTCCCGTCTTAGGTCGTTGCACAAAAACGCGCCATTCACCTGTCTCCCTGAGCCCTTTGGCCAGGCTCAGCATAGACTCCGAGAAGGCTGTCCCGAGCTTGTCAGGGGAGGTCTGCCGGTGGGTGGCCCTGTCTCCAGCTCATACCGCGCTAGATTCTTCACGCGCCTCAGGCGGCTTCAGAATGACAATTTGTGCGAAGCCCGTCTCAGGCATGAGCAGAGTCTCTCAGCTCGAAGCTAGATCCCGTACAGCTTCTCCGCGTTACCCGAGAACATCGCCACCTGCTCGTCGAGGCTGAATTCTGAGATGAGCTCCCTGTAGGCGCCGATCAGGACTTCGTACGTGCTGAAGAGCCTGTCCACCGGCCAGTTCGTTGCGAAGATGCACCGCTCGGTCCCGAACGTCTCGATGCAGTGCGTGACCCATGGTCGGATGCTGTCGACGGTCCAGTTCCAGTCGCACATCCCGAGGCCAGAGATCTTGCATACCACGTTATCGGCCTCGGCCAGGGCGTTCATGCCTCTCTGCCAGCTCTTGAAGTACTCGTCTGTCCGCTCCTTCGGAAAGCCGCAGTGGTCCAGAACAGCCGCCGTGTTCGAAAACCTCGAGGCCAGGTCTCGCATCTCGATCATGTTCTGCCACTCGACATCGAGGCTGGCGATGAGGTTGTACTTCTCCAGCAGCGCGTAGCCTCTACGGAAGTCCGGTTCGTTCAGGTAGGCTCCCCCGGAGAGGTCGCGCAGCCCCTTCACTCCCGGGAACTCGCAGTGGCGGGCCAGCTCGCCTTCGACGTCCGACGACCTCAGGTTGCTGTACGCAACGATGGCGTTCGGCCACCCGGTGCGCTCAGTGGCCTGCGATAGCCACTCGGACTCCTTCACGGGGTCCTCTATACCGATCGCGGCTTGAACGTGGACCACCTTGGTGACGTTGGAGGTGCGGGTCTCCGCGAACAGGTCCTCGGCGAGGAAGTTCCGGCCCTTTAGCTTGTCAAGCTGCGGGCCGAGCTGCGGGTGCAGGAAGTCGGGCTGCAGCCACGAATAGGCAAGATCGGGATGGTCCAGGTCCCAGAAGTGGGCGTGCGTGTCGACGAACTCCAGCTTGCTCATATAGGTGCTCCAATCACATCGGCGGTCTGACGTCGCCGATTATACTGTCTGCCCATCGGGGGTGGCAAGGCGGAGGCGCCTGGGCTATAACCCGTGCCACTGCGGGGATCGGAGCCCTGCCGGATGAGGCGTCGGGGTTCACCGTGCACAGGTGGGGCCCGGGCCCACCGTCAGCGGCAATCTCCTTGTTGGTCAGACCTCCGGCTACCAGCCTGCAGCCCCTGGCCCGAAAGACGAAGAGCCGGAGAGGCCCGGCGCATGCAGACACCTAACGGCTAACTCTCCCACGGCTGACACCGGAAAGACCACACAAATTCACCCGAGAATCGTCGGGTCGGGTGATCCGCAACTCAAGAACGGGAGTGTAGCCTGAGGCTCACAGGCCCGAGCCGCAGGTATGCCAGACAAGCCTGGCTATTGACGCGACTCACGAGGCGATCGAGAGCTGTGGTGGGGAGCGATACGTGTGGCGCGAAGGTGGAGGGGGAACACATTCAGATCGTTCTGATGAGGCGACAGGGTCATGATTCGACTTCGTGCTTGTCCTAGATGTGACGGAGCAATTTTGGAGCGTCGTCCGGCCGACGGCGAGGTCGCTATGTGCATCAACTGCGGGTGGCGTCGCCAGGATATACTCGATGACGTCCAGCAGGAGGTGGTGGCCCGCAGGGACCAGGCCCACATGGAGGACCGCTACGTTCGCGAACGGATTGGCACGGGAAAGCCCCCTCTGAGCGGTTGGGACCGCAAAAAGCGTCTGCGCGAGCGAGTGCGAGGGCATCTATCGAATATCGCGAGCACCTTGAGACCGACGTAGCCTCAGATTGAAGGAGACGCCGCTCGCCAGCCCATCAAACAGTCCCCGCGGTGGACTAACCCAGAAGGACTAATTCGAGGGTCAAGGAAATCACCCCTGTGGGGGATGGCACAAGCCAATCTGGGTGGATACGATAGCACCAATTTCATAAGCCCTGCCCACCGTGGCAACGCCTAGTAAACCGAATGCTGGTGATATATGCAGAGACCTAAGGGCCGTACCGCTGAGACAGACGAGCAGCTGTCCTCCCCACACACGGGGACGTGGCAGCAAGAGCTCGAGCAGATATTGGAACGGACTGAAGTGGATATCCACCCCCAGCGTCTAGAGGACCAGACCCAAGAGGAGCTCCAGGCCCCTGCCCGCGCCGACAGTGACGAGATCTCCCGGACGATGCGCACGTTCGAGGCCGCCCTGGGGGACGTTTTGGCTACGATTGCCGTCCGAGCCAGGTCCAGGCTCATGGCCTATGTTCAGCAAGAAATCCCGCGGGCCCTCGAGGAGGCAATGGGTCCCGATGCGGATTTCGCGGACAGGTTCGCACGGCGTGTAAACGGCGAGTACCCGCAGCCGTTGGAGAAGCAGCGGCATCAGGCTGCGGAGGATGGCTCACAGAGGATTCCCAAATGGATGGTGGGGGGGTCCAAGTGGATGGGAGCCCCACCTCCGGCACCGGTGTCGCATCAGACTGATAATGCTACCGTGACCGAGGAGGCGGCCGAGGAAGAGGACCAGGGCCGCACGCGTTGGGGGGTCACGGGCATTGCCGAGGAACCTGTCCCAGCCCTGGTGGATGGCGTCTATGAGGGCAACGTGAGATTGAGGGTGGATGGCAACGCCAACATCTACCTGGTCATCCGCTTTTTGCAGACACTGCGCCGAGAGGTCAGACTGCGGGTGCATGGGATGGTAAGCAACGCCAAGAAGGATGTTGAGGTGCTGATTGGGCTCCGGGAGCCTCTCTACCTCAAGGAGATACTAGCCGAAATGCGAGAAGTATCCCAGGTGAGGGTCTCCGGCCTCCCACCTCCGGAGGGAGTGGACCGCCCTGCTCCACGTCAAACTCCACAATGGCCTTGCTCGGTCTTAGCTCTAATCCCGCGTCGATAGCTTGGTATTTGCGGGCAATCTGGGTAATGCTAGTAGCCCCGCTCTTGCCGACAGCGAGCCATGCAGAATGGCCGCAGGCGTGAGGCGGCGACTGGCCAGAGCTCGTCTCGGTGGGACCGGAGCCCAGGGATGCGCCCGGAGTGCAGCCGGTAGAGCTCGACGAATGAAGTGAGCAGTCCCAGAAAGGATTTCGAGATGGTCAACAGTGCGAGGGCCTCTTTGCTGGTACGTGGTGGACTCAACAGCGGAATGTCGATACCCCTGACAGGGAGTCCGTTAGCGCTGGGCCGCCGCTCGGACAACGACCTGCTCGTTGACGATACGACCGTGTCCCGGAGACACGCTCTGATCATGGAAACGCCAAGCGGGTTCGTGGTGCGCGACCTGAATAGCACCAATGGGACCTTCGTAAGTGAAGGCAAGATAGGACAGGCAGAGCGCCCCCTCAAACACGGCGATCGCGTACGGCTTGCGGGGAGCAAGGCCACCTTCATCTTCAGCCAGGAGAACCCCAGCACAGTCCAGATGCAGAGGTAATACCGGAGGGCCGACATGATGGCCCTCGATAGAAGAGGTGCCGGCTCGCGCCAGTAGCATGCCCAGTTGCGGACAGGAGGACGGCCAGCCGGCGGGAAACCCTCGACGAGGGTCCGGTGCTCGTCTGAACGTCGTCTCGGAGCAGCCCGGCACGCACTGCGTAGGCCACCGCCTGGCTGCGGTTAGCCAAATGGAGCTTTTCCAGGATGCGGCTCAGATGGGTCTTGACCGTGTTCTCGGAAATGAACAGGGCGCTGGCAATCCCCTTGTTGTTAGCTCCCTGCGCCACCTGCTCCAACACCTCCCGCTCACGCTTGCTCAGAGAGGAGTGTACCTCACCCGTGGCCTTGGGTTGCTGGACCTTGAACTCATTCAGCAGGGTAGCTGCCATGGCGGGGGAGACGACCGTCCCTCCCCTGGCAACGTAGTCAATGGCGTGTATGATCTGATCGGGGGCTTCGTCCTTTAGCAGATACCCTCGGGCGCCTGCCTTAATGGCATTGAACAGGTCCACGTCCTTTTCGGAGACGGTCAGCACCAGTACGTTTATATCCGGCATCTCAGCGTAGAGCCGCCGCGTAGCCTCAACGCCGTCGCAGACGGGCATCGACAAGTCCATCAGGACCACCTGTGGCTTGAGCTCCTTGGCCTTTTCTACGGCCTCGTTTCCGTCGGAGGCCTCTCCGACAATCTCCAGGCTGTCCGAATCACCCAGAATCTCTCTCAGGCCTACACGCAAGAGTTGGTGATCGTCTACTATCAGGACTTTTATGCGGTCCATGTGCGACTCATCTCTTTAGTGGCGCGCTGAGTTGTTCCGACTTGATGGACCTGCCATGCCGGCCGCTGACAGTCATAGTAGACATCTCGCCGTCATTCGGCAAGTCACGGCAGAGCGCATATCAGGTGGGAATCTCCCCTCCAGGGTCCCGGACACGGGCACAAGCGCAACCACATCAACGTTCGTGCTCCGGGACGGTCCGGGACCGGCCGGCCCGAAATCGCCAGGTGCGCTTCTACGGAGACCCGGGTCGGGAGCTTCCAGTACTTCAGATGGCGGCGAGTCGTTATCGGTGATGTTGGCTACGACGCTGGGGATCGCCTACTCCACACTCCCCCGCCCAGGGCCCGCGAGGATTTGAAAGCACTGGGTGACGACCAGGTAGCAATGTGAGCTCCATTCTAATAGAATGCCGTCGTGACTGCCACGGTGTCCAGGTGGCTCCCATACAGGTCCTCATGCGGACTCTTCTCAAGCGGACTCTTCTCAAAAGGACTGTCGGGCTTTCGCTAGTGCACACTTCGCAGCGGTCATCAATCTAGGAGATGATAGAGATGTCGGTGCTGTTGACAATGCAAGTCGGGCCGGTGGATTGGGAAAAGTTCAAGGCGGCAACTGAGTGGGGGTACAATCAAAAGGGACTTACCCGTTTGTGTACCAAAACGCAGGGCGGAAGTCAAGGGGTTTTGGTACACAAACGGGTAAGTCCCAATCAAAAGCCCTCGGGGCTTATCTCAGGCAAGATTTATCGCGCCGAGGGAGACCAGAGCAAGGTGCTGGTGGTCGAGGAGTGGGAGTCCCACGACGCATGGCACGACTACGCGAACAAGTTCGGTGAAGAGTTCCAAAGCCGTGCCGGAACGGCGGGGTTGGACTGGGATGACACAATCTGGGTTCTTTCCGACGCGCCTCAAGCCCCCTAGCACACGTCGCTGAGGCGAGCTCAGGTTGTTGTTGGAATACTATAGCTCACTCGGCCTGAGGTGAGTCATAATGGTGGCCCTACGTAGTTGCCACTAGGAGAAGCCACGTGATAAGCCGTCTGCGCCCCATAGACGTGTCCGTTTCGTTTGACGACAGGGACTACAAGCTAGGCGAGTCCATTGACGTGACTATCGACATGAAACCTAACCGCGACTGCCTCGTCAGAGAAGGTCGCGTCGACATCGTTCTCGAAGAGCGGTGGACGGAGAAGTTCACCTACTCCTACGAGCAGCCCATCGGGCTGGCCAGGGGATCCGTGAGTGGAATCGGAACGGAGACTGTCACCAAGGAAGTGGAAAAGAAACACAGGGAGACCACGACACACAGCATGGTGACGTTTCTCCAGGATGAGGAGCTCACGTCGGGCAGAGCGGTGACACGTAAGGTTAGGGTCAATATCAAGCCGGACCGTCCTGCTCACGCCCGCGAGGGCGAGACTTCGTGGTGGCTCCAGACGGTGTTAGATGTCGCGGGCGCTCGGGATATCAAGCCACGGCACAAGGTCAAGATATCTGCTATTTAAGATGAAGTCCTAGTCACGACCTCCTTCACTTCCCGCTAGTGCTCCAGTTCCTTCAGCAGTCCTTTTTGACGGCCTCATGGCCCCCTGCTACACTCCTCCACACCACCTACGGAGAGCTGCCCATGTCAACCAAACTTCGAGTCGGCCTGATTGGCGCCAATGTCACCCGTGGCTGGTCTCCGCGCGCGCATCTACCGGCCCTGCTGGCTTTGCCGGACTTCGAGCTAGCTGCTGTGTGCACTGCGCATGAGAATACGGCCAAGGAGTCGGCGGCAAAATTCGGGGCGGCGATGGCGTTCCACAGTCACCAAGAGTTGCTGGAGCGGACTGACATCGATGTCGTTGGGGTCTCGGTTCGCGTCCCCCTGCACTATGAATTGACCATGGCCGCGCTGGAGGCTGGAAAGCACGTCTACACCGAGTGGCCCCTCGGAGCCAACCTCCAGGAAGCCGAGGAGATGGCAGACCTCGCCCGCAGGAAGGGCGTTCGAACGATGGTGGGCCTCCAGGGGAGGTGCTCGCTGGCATACCTGACACTGAAGCAGCTAATCGAGGAAGGGTATGTGGGGGAGGTGCTGGCGGTCAACATGGTCTCCTTCGGTTCGGGGGTCCTCAAACGGACCTCCGACAGGACGTGGCAGAGGGAAAATAGGCTCGGTGCCACAACACTGACCATTGCCTTCGGTCACATAATCGACTCGCTGTGCATGTGTCTTGGGGAGTTCGCGGAGGTGACAGCGGTGGTCAGCACCCAGGTCGCGCAGTGGCAGGAGAGCGACACCGGCCGCGCCGTTAATGTGACCGCTCCTGACAACGTCCTCGTAAGCGGCGGTCTGAGCAGCGGGGCACTGGTCTCGGCTCATGTGGCCAGCATACCGTGGCACGGCAGCGGGTACCGTCTGGAGGTATATGGTCGGAAAGGGACTCTGGCCGTCGAGGCGCTGGAGCACCCCCACCTTCGATCAGCGCGAATACTTGGGGGAAAAGAGGGAGACTCGGAGTTGAAGGAGCTACCCATTCCGAAGCGGCACACGTGGGTCCCCGAATCAGTGCCCCAGGGGCCTCCATTCAATGTGGCCCAGATGTGGAGCCGGTTTGGAGAAGGGATACGGAAGGACAAGCCGGTTGTGCCCGACTTCGACACCGCGGTAACCCGGCACAAACTGCTGGACGCTATTCAGCGCGCTTCCGAGACGGGCCAGAGCCAGGAACTGTAGGGCCCAGATATGCGACACACGTTATTAGAACTATCGGGCGTGTCGCAAACCGCCCACTCAACGTACAGGCTACAATCGGGCTACCACGTCGCCTCCAGCCGGTTGCCGGCCAAACGCTTCCGAGCCCCGATCAGCAGGTACCGGGGCAGCTTCGGCACATCGGCCTTAGCTTGATTGTCTTTCATCGCCTTGCGATCATCGAGCTCGTCCTGAACACGGTCGGCGACTGTGCCATCGTGTTCTTCCACTTTCAGGAGGTCGCACCCGGCGTCCAATGCAGCCTGGATGTGGTCGGCGACTGTCCAGTGGTACTCGTAGCCCTTGAACCCTTCGTTGGTGGTGTACGTGAACGGGCCCCTGTTCGAGTAGTCATCGAGTTCGTTCCAGGGCGTTTCGACGGACAAGACGGGAACGAACGGGTGGGACTCATTCACAGCGAGAACCCCGCCGGGTTTCAGTATTCGAGTGGCCTCGGCATAGTACATCCTAAAATCGGAGATCCACACTGCCACGCCGCCTCCAGTGTGGACTGCGTCGAATGCGTTGTCTTCCAGCGCCTTCAAGTCCGTTACGTCCGATCTGAGGAAGGAGACGTCGAGGCCAAGAAAGCGTGCCCTTTCCTCGGCGATTTCCAGTTGCCCTTCCGATATGTCGACAGATGTGACCCGCGCCCCCATTCCGGCAAGTGCAAACACGACTCCGTTGTCCCCGCTGGCCAAGACGCAGACACGCTGGCCACGCGTATTGGCGAGGAACTGCATCTCCCCGGCGGAGAGCACCAGAGTGGGATCGCGATGACATTCTCGCCATACACCGATCTTGTCCCTCCTGCGTCCCCACCACTTCGCCCAGCCGTTCCAGCAGGCCCGGTTCGACTCATGAATATCGTTCATTTCGCTTGGCCAACATTGATTCTCTCGTAAAAAGTCTGTGCAGGTCGAATTAGAACAACCGTGCCCTTGCCTGGGTACAATACACAGTCTCTGTTCCGTGTACTACCCCAACATACGGTAGCGCTCAGATGTGCTAAAGCGCTGGAACTTCCTCAAAACGGGTTTTTACGAGGGAATCAACATTGTTCAGATTTATACGTATAAGACCCCGAATGCCGATTCAAGTGCCGTATAAGGCGCCTGCGAAACAGGAATAGCAACGGTGGATACCGGCGAGAAACCGGGTCGGTGAACTTAGACGCTGGTTTTATCCCGGTGTATTAGCGAGCTCACGTCAATCGGTGTGTAAACGAAAATGAACTGGAGTTCACTGAGGAGGCGCTTACTGAGGTCGCGTAGATAGCTGGGTCTGCCGGCGATGTCGAGGCCGCTACTTCGCCAATGACCAGTGGCCGCGCTACTGGCCCCTCCTCCTGGACGCCTACGAACACGATCCTTAAGCCCGACCCCACATGCACGGGTGGGGTGGACGTCACCTTCGGAGCGAAGCATTGCGGGAAGAACTGAGCCCGACCCCACATGCACGTGTGGGGTCCTGGAAGAACACGACCAGGCTCCAGTGCTCGAAGTCGATGATGCTGAGACCCCCACCACCCTTCAACTCATCCAGACGCTTCCAGGGGGTAGGCATCTCGGACTTGCTGAACAAGTACATGCCTATCAGCTGGTCATCGCTATTGTACATGAGGAAAAAGGGCTCGCCCTCTCCCGCCGGTCCCTTGTGAAAGTAGCGGCCCCTGCCCGACGAGCAGAATATCGGGTCGGTCCAGCCGTCCGCGACCGCATCGGAGACCGCGAGTGGCAGGTCCATGTCCACGGTGAATAGGGATCTAAGCTTCCCGGACCCGCCAAGTTCCGTTGCGCGGTGATCGTAGGGTAATTGGACGGTGCCGCCACTGGTCAAAAACACCCTGTCCCCCACCCACGTGGCTGAGGAATCCCCAGCCAAAGCCATTACCACGATTACGGCAATCGCGACCGCCGCTACCAGGTACCCAGAGGCCACCTGGGCCCACCGCTTTTGCACCAGACCAGCCATGCTCCACCTCCAGTGATTAGCGTCGGCCCCACCTGATGATACAACGCTTGCCAGACGTCGCAGAGCCTCCCGCACAAGCGGCTCTCCACTAAGTTTATCCTACAAGCAGTAGCATTTGCGTGCCGCTGGGGGCAGTATATTCCTATGGGGGGTACCCGAGATTCTTGGCCTTCGCAAAGTCCCGCTCTGCTTCTATTGACTTACCGATGGCCCCGTAAATCGCACCCCTGGTGTAGTAGGCCTCAGCGTGTTGGGGGTTGAGGCGGATGGCCTCGTCATAGTCCTCAATGGCACGTTCGAGCTGGCCCAGCTTGCGGTACGCAAAACCCCTGTTGAAGTAGGCATCGGCCTGTGGGTTGAGCCTGATGGCCTGATCGAAGTCCTTTATAGCACTCTGGTATCGGGAATGACCACCCGCCCCCGTCCCCCTTTTGACCTGGCCAAGACGGTTGTGAGCAACGCCCCTGCTGTAGTAGGCGATGGCGTCCTGTGGATTGAGGCGGATAGCCTCGTCGAATGCTTCAATGGCCTTCTTGTCATCACCTTGCTCAAAATAGGTCATGCCTCGGTCAGTGGCGTTTACGTCTTCGGAGCAAGCCGCGACGAGCAGCACGCATCCCAATGCTAGTACTGCCTTACGTCTCATCACACCCCACATGAGCGTGCCTCCGGAACAGAATATGCAAGGGGTCCACGATCCAATGGCCTAAAATGAGCCTGACAATCTCCTACTCCCATGTGACGCCTGGGCTGCAGAAGGCATCCGCACACGACTTCGAGGCCGTCCTGGAAGCCGGCAGCAGGCATGGGCAGAGCGCCTAGCGGATGTCGGCAAAATGTCGGCAATCGCACTGGATTATTGGCTACCACGATGGTGCCCAGGAAGGGATTTGAACCCCCACTCCCTTGCGGGAAGCGGATTTTAAGTCCGCCGCGTCTACCATTCCGCCACCTGGGCATGGCGCGATGTACGGCCGCAGACGGCGTGCCTTGCGCCTGCTCAAGGCGTGAGTATTATAAGGTGGTGAGGGCACCTTTTCAAAGCGCCGGCGCCGCTCGGATGGCCTAGGGCGGAGGACCCCATAAGGCCGAGAGCGGCCCACCAGCTTTGGCTGCGCCGTCGCGTCGAGGAGGGGTAAGTCGTTCACTGACGTCACGGCTGTTACCCCGCTAAGAGGGTGTGTGAGAAGTATGTGGAACTGTGGTTCGACGGGCTCACCACGAACGGAAAACTCCGTTCGCCCTGAGCTTGTCGAAGGGTTTGAGGGTCGTATTCACACACCCGCTATGAAATCTGTACCGCCGCCGGCACGATGCGTGTTCCCCTCTAGGGGGCCATCTTGCCAGTACCTTGTTCGCTACGAGCCACGAAGACCCATAACCCATGCGCGCCCGCCGCCGCCTGTCGCGTCCTGCCTCTCGGGAGCCGCGTTCCCGCCCTGACACGTCAGCGCGACTGGCATCCTAGCATCAAGGCGTCCGACGTGCATGTCATCCAGGACTCACAGCGCAGCGCCACTTGAGTCACACGTCGGCGACGGGTATGATGGTCAACCGGGCGATGATGGGCTTGGTGCGGATGAGCGCCTCTTGACCATAACCAGGGGCGAGAGCGCCAAGGACGACGGGGTGGTCGTCATTCGACCCGAGGAGGTCGACGCCGTGGCCACTCGTGCGCTGGCGATCAAAGAGTCGGAGAAGCGCCCGCCACGCCATGATAGCCAATGGCATAGACTACGAAGAGGTTGAGAGGCTCTCGGGCCCGCTGTCCTAGCCCGCCGCGGGCACGGCACACGCCGATACATCGGGCGACAACCGGCGCAGCTCGAACGCTATCGAGCACCGGGTCAATCCGGCCGTAGGAGACCAAGTGATGAACGTGATCTGGATAGTGGCAGACACATTCCGCCAGGACCACCTGGGGGCGTACGGGAAGATGGAGATCCGCACCCCATCCCTCGATGCCCTGGCGGCCAAGTCGGTGCGCTACGACCGCCACTACGCAGCGGGATTCCCCACGATGCCGACTCGCGCGGATCATGCGACTGGCCGCTGGACGATGTCGTTTATGGGCTGGGAGCCACTTCCCCCGGGGGCAACGACCCTGGCCCAGCTGCTATCGGAAAGCGGTGTTCACACCGCCGCCATGGTTGACACCCCGTTCTACTTACGCGGCGGGATGAACTACGACAGGGGCTTTCAGACCTTCTCGATGTACACGGGCCAGGAGAGCTCGGGGACCAGGGTGATCGGCACCGGGCACCACGAGTCACGGGACGCACGCGCCGCATGGCGCTACGAGTCGGACCGCAACGTGGCGCAGACCATGACGAGGGCCATGCGGTGGTTGCAGCTTCACCACAAGGAGGACTTCTTCCTCTACGTGGACACATGGGACCCCCACGAGCCTTGGGACGCTCCCGACTACTACACGGAGCCTTACTGGCCGAGCTATGACGGAGAGGTGGTACAGCCGGTCTACGGCCACTTGCAGGATGTGCCTGGGTTCACCGAGGAGCGGGTCCGCAAGGCGCACGCCACATACTGCGGCGAGGTGACAATGGTTGACACCTGGGTGGGCTACCTTCTTGGCCAGGTGGAGAACATGGGACTGATGGAGGACACCGCAATCATCTTCACATCCGACCACGGCTTCTACTTCGGTGAGCACGGAGGGCTGTTCGGCAAGATGACATTCATCAAGAACCCCGACGGAGGCCTGTACCGGCACGGCGACCCAGACGCACGTTGGGACTTCTCCCCCCTCTACCAGGAGCTGACGCTTCTGCCGCTCCTGGTCTACATTCCAGGGGCCGCGCCAGGCTCCTACGCGGGGCTGACATCCGCCATCGATCTCATGCCCACCGTCCTGGATATCATGGGCCGGGGGGTCCCAGATTGGGTGGAAGGCAGGTCGCTGCTGACATCGGTCCACGACCGATCGACCCCGGGCCGCGAGTATGCGATAACCACCGTGCCGTTTGCCAATCCGGGCGAGCCCGTGCGGTCCGTCGACAACATGAGCCGTAATCTCGCCCGCGCCCTGGTCACCACCGTAACCGTTGACCAGTGGACGCTGCTTGACAGTGCCGACGAGGGTCTATCGGAGCTCTATCATCTACCCTTGGACCCCTCGCAGCAGCGGAACGTTATCTCGGACAACCCCAACGTTGCCAGAGATGTACACGAGTATCTGGTCAGGTTCATGCGGGAGACCAACCTCCCGGAGTACCTGCTGAAACCCAGGCGGGAGCTGCGCATCTAGGGCTCTTTCAAGAATCCCTCTCCCGTCTCAGCGTACACCGTGCTGAGATTTGATAAGGGCTCTTGAAAGGGCGAGCGGGCCTGGCGACCCCCACCTTGGCCAACGTGGGGTCCCCAGTAGACTACGGTATGAAATAGGGCGCGGCCATCCAGGCTGAGGGTGCAGACATGGCTGACCGAGCTCGGCGAGCTGTAAGGACTAGCCACACCGAGCGGCCGAACGCCTAGTTCGACGCCAGACAAGGTGTTGGGGAACGCGTTATGCGCCCACGACGAAACCGTACCGTAAGGGCAGGTTTGAAACCTGCCCTTACTACCCAGGCCGGCGTGCGCGCGCAGCACCCTACAGATTGAACTGAGGCTCCACGTAGCCCTTTAGCTTTGTATATATCTGGAGCCGGGCCCTCTGGGTATCGGCCACGATGAGCCGCCACTTTTCCGCGTCGAAGGCCACCGCCGTGGGTAGCGCGAACCGCCACTCGGGCTCGAGGGTGTAGACCCTTCGGCGAGCCTTGATCACGTCGACATTGGCATCTACCTGCATCTGGTGCCACTTGCCGAGCTGCTGGGCGTCACCTATGAAGCTGGTGATGAACTTACCGTCGGGCGCATACACCTGGACCCGGCTGTTGGCCCAATCGCAGACATAGACGTCCCCGTCAGCGTCTACCGCCACGTCAGAGGGCCGGTGCAGGTGTCCCCGGCCCGTCCCATAGCTGCCAAACGCAGCTACGAACTCGCCATCCGCGGAGAACTTCTGAGCCCTATGGTTCTTGTGGTCGGCCACGTACACGTACCCCTGCGCGTCCACGGTGAGCCCCCACGGGGAGTCGAGCTCGCCTTCGCCGCTGCCGAAGCTGCCCCACCGGGCCACAAAGCTCCCTTCCCTAGTGAATTTCTGGACGCGGTGGTTTTGGGCGTCCACGATGTAGACGCCATCGTGAGGGTCCATGGCGATGCCTGCCGGGCGGTTGAGCTCCCCGTCGCCTCCTCCGGGTTTGCCCCAGAGGCCCAGGAAACTGCCGTCCGGGTCAAATATGGAGACCCGGTTGAGCCACTCGTCCGTGACGTACACGTTTCCCTCACTATCAAGACAGATCCCGGTCGGCCAGATCAGCTCACCTTCACCGTCGCCGTATTTGCCAAAGTCACCCGCCCACTCTTCATCGCCCGCCGCCTCTCCTATGGTGAATTTGCCCACCTTGGCGTTGATGCCCGTCTGGTTCCAGGGTACGCCGGAGATCTGCTCGTACTGCCTGCTCAGCACGTAGACCATGTCGCCCGCGCCTATCGCCACACCCACCGGGTGCGGCATATTGTTCCCCCCGACGGCGAAGCTGTAGTCGTAAGCTCGGTTGGCAACTACCTGCGTCAGCATGGCTCAACCCTCAAAATGTCGTCCCGGCGAAGCGGGTCTGCAAGTCAATACAAACAGGAAGGGCTCCTCAATTCCACACGCGTCTGTAGACTTGATTGTGTTTCTGAGGAGTCCCGACTTTTTGGGCCGACTGCGCGCCTAGTTGTGGTCGCTTGGCCGCCAACCCCGCCAGATTCCCCTCGATAAGCAATGACAAGTCATTAAACTCACATTCACAATGTGCTAGTCGTTAGCTACTGGTGAAATGAAGGGCTCTTCTTCCCACCCGCCCGCCCTAAGGGTTTGGGGGAATCCCCAAGCCCCTGCCAGAGAGGGCTGCCACCCTCTCTGGACTCTCCCGCCGGACATGTCAAAACAGGTGTCATTAACGGCTAGGGCAGAAAGCCGGGTTTCTCGAAGGTCCCTCCGACGATGGAGATGGCGTCCAGGCCCAGCCAGTCCTCCAGAATCGTTGAATACAATCCCCGGAAATCGGTGTTCGGTACCAGATCGCCCTGCTGAAGGTCTTCGGGCTTTGTGGAGGGGTACTCGCTATACTGGCCGCCCTTCACACTGTCTCCGATCACGAATGCGGCCCCTGCGGCGCCGTGGTCGGTCCCCGAGCCGTTATCGTGGGTGCGCCGGCCAAACTCGGAGAAAAGCAGCATGATGACGTCGTCTGCGGCGTCGTGTTCCCGCAGGTCATCGAAAAAGTCCTGTATTGCGTCTGACAACTCTTTCCACAGGGTGGCGTGCATCCCTAACTGGTTGGAGTGGCTATCAAAGCTGCCATGGTCGCAGTAGAAGATTCGAGTGCCAAGGTTTGCCAGGTGTATCTGAGCGATTCCCTTGAGCTTGTGGGCTATGGGAGTGTCAGCGTACTCCACGTAGGAGGAGTAGGCGCCGGGGGCCACGGCCAAGACATCGGCGCCCCTCAGGGCATCTAGCCCCGTCTGCCCCAGGAACTCCATAACGGGGCCGCTGCCTATGGCCGGGGCGTAGAGGCGCTTGTATCTCTCAAGGATCTTAGCCCTCTGCCCCTCGCCCGAGATGCCCGTTAGAAGACCATAGTTCTCCAGGTCATCTACGCACGCCACAGGTACACCGGGCAGGGCAAGGGCCCGGAACAGGCTGGGGCCGAAGCTGACCGCGGTGACAACGTTCTCTTTGTTGGGGTCTAGGTCTCGGATCACTCGGCCGAGCCACCCCTCGGTGCCCAGCTTGTCCGGCTCGCAGGTATGCCAGATATCCATGGAGCGAAAGTGGGACCGTGGCGAGTTCGCGTAGCCCACGCCGTGAATGATCGCCACCCTCTCCTGGTCGTACAAGCGCCTGATTGGGCCCATGCTGGGATGGAGCCCCACCTGGTCATCGATGCGCAGTACCTGGTCCTCGGGGATCCCAACAGCCGGACGATTATCCCGGTAGAGGGGGTCCGCGTAAGGGATGACCGTATTCAGATAGTCGTTGCCCCCCGATAGCTGTAGTACTACCAGGACAGGCTCTTTCTCACCGGTAGTCATGAGCTTCCTCCTCTAGACCAGCAGGGTGCTGATCCGCCTCAGGCGGACGACCATCCCCCTTCCTTCAATAGATTCAGGACAAGCTCTGACCAGGAAGGGTTCAGTAATCAGATCTGAGGGACACCCATTCGACTATGCTCAAGGCAGGCTCAGGACAGGCGCCGGGATTTTATCCCCCTCTGCACACCCCATCCGCCACAGGCGGATCAGCCTGCTAGGCAAACTGGTAGTCCCTCAACGACACTATGAGCTGAAGCATCTCACTGACCCGTCGAGCGGAGGCGCTAGACCGTTCTGCTGGGCCCCAGCCCAGCGCGCCGTCCTCCCTCGCGTGCCTCACCAGCTCCCGTCTCGACTTGTCGTCGATCACCAGAGGCCCCATCAGGTCGAGACAGGTGTCCACGAATCCCTCGGGGGACAGCTCCCCCTGTGAACTCAGTCTGTCAATTATCGACCGGACCCCAGGGCGGTCCACATCACCAACCATGTCGGCGAAGAAATTGGTCCGTCTCATCAGGGACCCGCTGTTGATCCACTCCACGCCGGTATGCCAGCCTTCCACACTGGGCGGGTTCAGCAGGTCCTGGCCCATGTAACCGGTCTGCCTGGACAGACTGCCAATTCCGGGCGCGGGGAACTCGGCCCCGCCGACCAGCCTCAGGGTGCCCACCACGACCTCCGCGGGGCTCTTTAGCTTGGCGAACCGGGCCTCCTTGAAGAAGTCGGAGTTGAACAGCACTCGCAGCACCGACCGGATGTCATAGCTGGAGTCCGTAAACTCCCTTGCCAGCGTCTCGACGGCAGCGGGGTCCCTGGGTGGGGTGACCGACCAGGCCGGCACCTGAGGCTCGTCGGCCACGAAGAAGTTGTACAGGTGCCTGGCGATAAACCCGGCCGTGGCTGGCTGCTCACAGATTATCTCGATGATATCCTCTCCATTGAAGCGGCCGGTATGGCCCAGGAACGTCTTTTCCCCGTCGTCATGGTCCTCCGGCCTGTACTCGAAGTACCAGTCAAACCGGCCCATGGGGAACCTGGGGAGCTTGGGCGTTATCGTCCACCCGGTGAAAGCCCGCGAGCACTCGCGTACGTCGTCCTCGGTATAGTTGCCCACACCCATGCTAAACAGCTCAAGCAGCTCCCGTCCCCAGTTCTCGTTTACCGCGTTCGCGTGGTTCTCATTGTTGTCCAGCCAGTAGATCATGGCGGGAGACCTAGCCACCTCAACGAGCAGCTCCCGGTAGCTACCCGTTCCCTTCTCACGAAACATATCCACCATATCGGTTATCTCGTCCCAGTGGTCCACCTTCGATACACCGGTGGCGAAGATCTGATGCCAGAAGAGGGCCACCTTCTCCTGGAGAGGCGCCTTCGTGTTGATCATGCGGTAGGTCCAGCCGGCGTGACCCATGCCCTGGATTGTTCCAGGCTTCCACGACCAGGGGTGGTATCGCCAGAGGTCGTGTATGTCCACCGGCTCCTGCTCCTGGGGATGCAGGAGCTCCTCTACGATGGACTCATATCCCTTGGCGACACGGGCCTCGAGCTCGTCACGCGCCGCTCCAAAACCGGCACGACGCATGAGATGGGCCATCTGTGCCAAGTCGTTGTCTGTCATTACCCTACCGCCTTTCACAGGGTGTGAGGCGCAACCCATCCGACGTCACGCCGAGAGCGGGATGGCGCACGCCCATCTCGCAGGGTGGAGCCGGCGCACCTGTCTGCGGTCCGATTGCCCCAATATAATCTCAGTCCCAATCGTTGTCAAACCGACGTTATTCGCCGGCGGGCCAGTCTGGCCAAGAGGCGCTCTAAACGAGGGGCCGAGGTGAAAACGCCTGTCTGAGGCGCGACGGCAGTCTTGGAGGCGAGTCATCGTGGGTCCACCTACGGGTCGCTCCCCGCGTCACGCCCAAGTCGGCGGTCTTCAGCCGCCAGCCACTCGTCATAGGGGCGGGGCACCAACTTCGCATCGCCCAGGCCGTGTTCCCGTCGCCAGCGCAGCAGAGGGTGGTCGCGTCGCTTCTGGGGCAGGTCTACGGGCCTGCCGTAGGCCGCGGACTCGAAGATACCCATCATGATCTCAATCACGTGGCGGCCCTCGTCGCCGCTGCACTCGTGCTCGCGGCCCTCGTCCAGGGCGCGGACGTACTCATCCACGAAGCAGTAGTCGTCGGCATCGGCGCCACCTGTCGGGTCGTAGTGGTCGGGATACTCCGGCTCCAGTGGTCGCCATAGGTCGCGCTCGCCGTCGGGGACGAAGTGGGGCTGCGGCAGCCACCAGGCCGCGCCTGTCCTCCAGGTGAGCCGGCCCCCCGTCCCATACAGCTCCAGACCGTATGCGGCGCTGTCCACGACGGGAAACCGGTGTTGGAGGAGGCTGGCCGTCACGTTGTCGTCAAAGCTGAGTGTCGCCGTGATGTGCTCGCCGGCAATGGCGCCCATGCCGCTGGGGGAGGCCACCACGTCGTGCGGGGTAATCGGCCGGCCGTCGGTGAGGGCGGTCGCAACCACGCTGCGGCATCGGCCAGTGAACATCGTGAGGTATGTCAGCAGGTGGGTGCCGATGTTCATCAATCCGTAGCCGCCGTAGTACCCTTTACCGCTGGCACAGATATACCGTAGGTCGCCGATGCGGCCCTGGGCAACGGCCCGGCTCATGGCCGTTAAGGAGGGACCGACTCGGCCTTGGTGGTGCACTGCGACGCGCGCGCCTTTCTCGGCGGCCCTGTCCATGAGCGCGTCGACTTGCTGGAGATCGGTGCATAGAGGCTTCTCCACTTCGATGTTGACGCCATGCCCCAACACCCCCATGGAGAGGTCGAAGTGGAACTCAGTTCCGGTGGAAATCGCGACGATATCGGGAGAGCTTTCCCCGATCATGACATCCAAATCGGTGTAACGAGCGGACACGCCCAACTCGTCACCGAAGGCATCGAGCCGCTCCTGGAGCAGGTCGCATAACGCGACGACTTTCGTCCGGGGGTGGGCGTGGTACGCCCGTGCCGCCGCTGCCCCGCGCATGCGGCATCCCAGGACCGCCACCCGATACGTCTTCATATGGTTTTCACCTCAGTGTCCAGACCATGTCCTCGGGTCTGGAGCGCTATCGTCAGGAAGGTTACACGGGAGTCTTTGAGGATTCCGTCAGCCTGTGTGAAGCCGCCGCTACGTCCTCCCTGCCCAAAAGGCCCAGGGCCGAGCCAACCGTCTGGTCGAAGGGTCGACCCACTGTTCCATAGTACGGCAGGGCAAGCCCCCCATTAAGCTGGAGGCCTCTGAAACCGTGCCTGCTGGATCGGCCGTGTCCATACTCCAGAGAGGGGAGAGTAGATACCAAGGCAATCCCTTACCCTCGTTCCCTTAGCCAGGTCTCGTAGGGATTATCCCTGTTCTCTAGGGGAAACGACACCCTGCTCTTAAGCCGTTGAGACTCGTGCACGGCCATGATCATCTCGAGGGCGGCACGGGCATCCCGGCCGCTTGAGGCCGCGACCACGTCCCTATCCTCCTCGATGGCCTGGATCAACTCTCTCACGATAGTCTGGTTGCTCAGGTGCGTTGGCGAAACACCTTGCGGCCTGTCTTCCCATTGTTGAAGTTTAATCTGTTCCCATTTGCCGTCCGCTTCAGCCGGTATCCAAACGCCATTAGGGTAGAGGAACATCTCCCCCGACGGAGAGTTCCGTAAGGAAATGATGCCCCTGGTCCCATATACCTCGAATCCAAAGCCGCGCCCGCTGCGGCCACCCGCTATGTCGGCTGCGTATGACTCGAAGTGCGCCGTGACGCCGTTCTTGAACACATAGTATGCGGCCACGGCGTTCCCGGCCAGCAGTCCGACACCCTCCTCTCCATCACGGATGTCGTCTGCCGTAACCTCTCGCCCGGCCTGAGTCACATGTCCGTGGGCCCACGCCACGTCCGAGTCAGCGAAGAAACCCATGCTATCCAGGATGTGGGTGCCCAAAACCATCAGGTCCATTGCACCAGCCCGGTGGTCAGCTTTGCCGCGCCCTCGCATCACCTGGACCTCGCCGATAACGCCCTGATCGACGAGCGTTTTGGCGTATTGCTCATAGGCGCTCGCTCTCCGATGTGCAACGGCCAGCCTCACCCCACTGCGTTTACAAGCATCGATCATGGCGTCCGCCTCGGCCAGGGTCCGCGCGAAGGGCTTCTCGCAGAAGATTCCCTTGACGCCGGCATCAGCGCAGGCAATCACCATGTCGGCGTGACAATCGAGCCAACGGGGACAGACGCTCACGAGATCTGGGCGCTCCTTCTCCAGCATCTCTCGGTAGTCGGAGTAGAGCCGCTCAGCTCCTGTCCGCTCTCCGGCCGCCCGCAGCCCATCTGGATCAGAGTCGGCAACGGCAACTAACCGAACGTCAGACAGTCCCCGGTAGGCCACATCAAGGCCGTGACCGTAGTCTCCTCGACCCGTTCTTCCGATGGCAGCGGCGCGGTAGGTGTTGATGATCCAATCAGCTCCAACAGACAGGGGTTAGGTATCCGTGCACCGGAACGTTCGGGGGGTAGCGTAATGGATTCCAAGGCCTTCTAGCCGACATTTTCAACATCAGGCTGCGCGCGCTTGACAACGCACCATCCTCGACGAGGGCCGTGGTATAGCACTTAGGCAGATATCTCCCAGCCCATCGAAGTACGGATTCTGGCTGATGGACCGCGAGGGGGTCAGGACTAATGGAAGCTTGAGGTGAGGTTGTGGGTCAAGCCATGACGACAAAGGGCTACTCCCATCCCCCAGAGTTGAGCAGACCCGGGGATCGAGCGGGCTTGGCGGGTCAGAGATAGGAGATGCGCTCAGTGTCGTATTTACTCCAACGTCCGCTTTAAACCTGGGCGGCAGAGAGCTTCCGTCGCAGCACTCCGTGCGCTCGTGGTGCAAGCCATCGGGTAATGGCATCCATGATACAGTAACCCGCCCCGATGCACGCCGGTGGATTCGCGGCTGACAGCCTCAGCCACGGCAATATCGGCGCCCAGGTCCAAACACCCAGGCTCGTGCCGTAGAACTCAAGTGCCATGGTCATGGCGAAGGACACAGCGTACAAAAGAGCGAACCGCTTGCGGAGGATGAAGGGAATGATAGGTTACCCAGGTAACCAGGCCCAACATATCTGAGAACTCGGAGAGCGGCGCAGACCCCAGGTTACGAGCGAGGAGGGCTGCCGAGCCCATGAACACACACGAAACTATGAGCCGCGAGTGGCGACGCAGAATCGACAGTTCAGCTAGCCGCAGCGCCGTGTAGTAGAAGAGGCCATGTCCAGCTGGGACGTAGATGGGCAGATTGCCCAGGCGGTACTCATAGGCACCCCAAATCAGCGAAAATAGGCATTCGAAGAAGGTTGCCACACCGATAATGGTGGCCACCTGGATCCGCTCCTCCCAGGAAGAGGACCGGAGCACCACAGCAAGGAACGTCCAGGTTGTAAGACCGAGGAACGCCTGAGTTATGGCAGTGGACTCGGCATCCAGGCGCAGACAGACCAGCCAATAGAATGCAAACCCCGCTGCCAGCTTTAGCGTTGCGCGATCTCGTTCGCTCATGGCAATGGTGGGGGTAATGCCCAGCATGAGCGCCGCTCCGATAGGGTATTATCCGGAATTTCCCGCACAGAACCCTGTGCCTTCGTGAACACTACATTCTGGGATGGCACAAACCGGATACCCCGTTTCTGATGATGTCGATCGCCATTTTACCCGGAATTCCCCATATCAAGCTGCGCGCCCTTGACAACGCACCATGATCGACGAGGGCCATGGTAGTTTCATACGCCATTGCCGTCAACCATCCGATCAAGCCCAGAAACCCATCTGTCGGCGGCGTGAACTGGCGTTCGGTGGGCAGCGGATGTGGTTTTCTCTACGTACGCACCCCCTTGGTTGCCTCTCTTCACCCTTGATGACCTCAAGGATACTCGCCACCCTGGTGCTGGATGTTTTTCTGTCTCCGGCAGTGGTGCGGCCAATTTGGGTTGCGGCGGCTCAGGCCGGATGGGGGGTCCTTGGCTCGCGCCAGCTCCGCGGAAATCGACGGAATTCATCGGAGCCAAGGGCTGCATTGATCCCGGAGGCTGTTCCGATCTCGACTATCGCCACAAGCCCCGGGCCGTCAGGGAGACGAGAAGTTTACCATTCACGACGGTAGCCCTCCCGTTTGTGAACAATTGTTTGAGCGATCCGTAGCGTGTTTTACAGCAGCTCACCGATAGTCAGCCAATAGAAGACTATGTAGGAGCCAGCCAAAATCATCATCCAGGTCCCGACTGGTTGGATGTGCGGAAGGGCCTTGCGGAGCGCGCCAACCATTCCACCCTTGAACAGGGCCATCCCCAACGTCAGCGCAATTATCACCAGACCCATACCCATGGCGTACAGTACGAACTGCCCAAGGGAGGTCCCAATGCTCGAGACCGCAAAAGACGTGCCAACCACGGCCAGGAAGATTGGGAGGGTGCAGCTCAGGGACGCAGTGCCGTAGCTCAGTCCAAAGAGGAAGTACCCTCGCACACTGGTCCGGCTTGGATCACCCATATGGCCCGCGGCCCGCTGTGCGATCCCCGTGTACAGTTTGCCGCCACCCAGCATCCACGCGCCCGCTATCGTCAGCGCTACGCCAATTCCCAGCCCGAGCCATGGCAGGATGTCCGCCACCGCGGAGCGGGCGCCTACACCTATGAGCATGCCCGCCACGCCAAAGAGCACTATGAATCCGGCGGTGACTGACCCACCTACCAGGAGCGCCCTGCCAAGCTGTCGAAAAAGATGCCTTTGGCCATCGTCCCCGTCGTTCGCGCCCATGTATAGGCCCATGTAGGCGGGCAGCATGGCAAATCCGCAAGGGTTGAAAGCGGCCGCAACACCGGCCGCGAAGGCAAATCCCAGGGGGGCCAGTATCCCCAAGCCTCCAAAGAATGAGCTGGAATTCCCCGACAGGCCTTCGACCAGTGAGTTGACCCCGTCGATACCGCTGTCATTCCCAACGAGGATAGCCCCAATAACCGCCACCGCCAGGGCCACGCTTCCAACCAGCACGGGAAGCAGGAGGGTCTGCAACAGGTGGCCCCTACGTAACAATACAGCGTTCATGATCCTACTCCTCTACCATCGGCCTGCTGTGGAAAGCGTTGTCGCCGTTCTACTGTCTAACCCGGGCTAATTTTGCTGCCTCAGACGCCTGGTGGGCCGCTCCCGCAAGCTATATGAAACACTCTCCTCGGAGGAACGTGTCATTATCAGTCTCTTCAAGGAGGCTTCGAAGCGAAACTTGCTTTCACACTCCTCGCAATTGTCCATGTGCGCCTGCACCTCCCCAATCTCCGTCTCGTCTAGCTCTCGGTCCAAGAAAGCGTGGAGGCGCCTCGCCGCTTCTTCGCAGTCTAGCTGTTTCATGTAGCGCTCCTCGTGTTTCAGACGCCGTCTTAACCGTGACACCAATCGTCTCGCTGCTGCGTGGTCGGTGGAGACCTTGTGGCGCCGTGTCATTATGTATAACAACACAGGGGCCCGGAATATTCCCGTTCCAGGCCTCTGTTTGCCGTGTAGGGTTCGAGTTGAGTGAGTTCTCTTGCGTGAGACGATCGGAAGAATGGAGGCCCTTGCAACATCCTCGCGATCTGGCGCAGGAACGTGTCGCCAACGCTCATCTGCAGCCACGAGGCGGCGGCGGACCCGCGCCGCGGCTTGCTCGCCGGATCGGCTCGACGCTCAAGGGGAAGGGGGCCCCGCTATGGAGCAGCTCGACTGTATGGCGATTTGAGGGGAGTACGAATCGCGATGGGGCCCAGGGCGCCGGGGGTGACTTCTCCCCGGAGACGCAGAGTTACACAACGGCCGTCGCCAATATGCCGTTGGCTGGGCGCACCCCGGTGGCTATTGGAGCAGTTCCTGGACGAACTCTTCCAGCTTTTCCTCGTTCAGTGGTCCGGCCCACTTGCGGACAAACTTGAGATCGCTGTCGATGAAGACGGTGGTGGGGAAGCTACGAATCTCGTACGCGCGGACGATGGTGCCGTCCGCGTCGGAACCAATCGCGAAGTTGACCCCGACTTCGTTGATGAAATCCTGCCCGTCTTGTACGGAGTCGAGGCCCAGCAGCTGCACACCCACAAACTCTACCCCGTCCTTCCGGTGGTTCTGGAAGACCTTCTCAAGGTCGGGCATCTCAGCCCGGCATGGAGGACATGAAGGAAACCAGAAGTTGACAACAACCGGCCGGCCCTTAAGGCCCGACAGGCGTAGCTTCTCGCCCGCGTCGTGAAGTGCGGTCTGGAAGAGCGTGAGCTCGAAGTCGGGCGAAGTATCGGCGGATTCTATCCTGGTCGCGGCCCTGATGGCATCGGCCTCGTCCTCGCCCATCGCCTCGCCCTGTTCGTTGAACATCGCTGCGTCCTCGGACTCGCTCCCGCAAGCCGCAGCGATGAAAGCCGTGGCAATCAAGACCAGAAGCACCATAGCGACGCGCCTTCGAAGTGGTGGCCAGACCGCGTCGATCAAGCTCGTTGCGGCCCGTCCAGGACTGCGTGTTGTTGCATTCATCCGGATCCTTCCTTCCAACTCAAATGTCCCATTCATCCCCCGCTATCGCTGTCAGCCTGGATATAGTCCCACAACAGGCGCTGCAGCATCTTCCTCCCCCGGGCAATTCTGGACATCACTGTGCCTGCTTTAACCTGGGTCATCTCGGCTATTTCCTTGTAGGAGAAGCCCTCGACGTCCACCAGAATCACCGCCAGACGGTATGGCTCCGGCAGCCCGTCGATGGCTTTAATAATCTCCTGTCGCCCAAGCTGGCTCAATGCCGCTTCTTCGGCACTCTCCGAGAGCGGAGGTGAGCCAGGCTCCCTTACTTTCCTGTACAGATAAAACTCCTGGTTATCTCCCAGATAGTCTACCTGCGGCTGCCGGGCGGCCACCCGGTATCGATTGATAAATATGTTCGTTAAGATCTTGAACAGCCATGCCTTCAGGTTAGTCCCGGGCTCGAATCCGTCAATGAAACGGAAAGCGCGGAGGTACGTCTCCTGTACCAGGTCTTCGGCATCCTCGGGCTGCCGGGACATGCGCAGCGCAGTCCTATAGAGGGCATCCATAAACTGGAGGGCCTCCTCTTCAAAGGCCTCCCTCGCTTCATTTTCATGCTCTGTCCGACGAGGCCTGGTCATATCACGAAGCCTGATTTGGTGCCCGGGGTCAGCCTACCTCGCGTTCTGGCGTCTGCGAGGATATCCTCACCGTATCTCTGCTCAACGAGGACCGACGCTAGCTCCGGCGGCAGGTCGTTTCGAACCACCCTGAGGAGGCCTTGAGCAGGGGGCCAATTGTGTACAGCCACTGGCTGTCCCTGATGACCTGAGGGAGACGCCGTGGGAGGCTATCGCCCCACCCAAGCCAAATATCACCAGCAGGAGTGGAAGCTTGTGTCTCATAGCGACCAACCCATCTCAGCTTACCACTTTTCACCCGCTAGAATTCAAACCTCGCGCAACATCCGATGACCTTGTGGACCGCTCTGTCTTACTTCCGGGTATTCCTCCAGCTATCGGCCTAATGGCTCCTTCGAGATACCCAGTTCTCCAGCGGTTGCGAGATCTGGGAAGAATTGGTGTAGGCTGCCCTATCAGCTCTAACGACCTGACACCCCCTGCCCAACGCTTCCGCGACCGCGTTGGCGCGTCTCAGTTCCAGACTTGGTCAATCCCCCGCCGACCTTCGTCCAGCGGAAGCGCCCTGTATTCGGCCTATCCGCAAACGGCCAGCAGGCGCGAATCTGCTGCCGAGCGGTACATGACCGGGCCTTCTGCTACGGCAGTGTCGCTTGAATATTGATCGGGCCCCTGCAATACTCTGGTCGGGGCTGAACACACATGCGGATGTTGTAGTCCTTTTGTGATAAACCACCTGCGCGAACTACCTCTGGCGGAACAGTGGTCAGCACCAAATGCGGCCCAGGTGAGAACATCTCGATAGCGGGAGGCAGGTGAGATGCCTAAGTACATATTTCATGAAGCCGACTACATGAAATGGAATAGCGAAGAGTACCAGGACCACGTCCATGACGAATACACAGAGTCAACCGTTAAGACCGGTCGTGTATATAATCAGACCAAAGTCAGAGGATTCACTATGCCGGGCAACAGTGACTCCGTAGAGCAGTTTGGCTATGCTTCAAACATGTGGATGGGAGCCAACTCCTTTGCACCGGGTGGGGTTTACGAGGCACATATACACGAAACGTTTCAGTACTTCTACGTTATAGCCGGTAAGGCACGGGTGATAGTTGGTGGGGAGGAGAGAATTGCAGAGAAGGGGACCTGGATCTTCGTGCCTCCTTTTATAGATCATCATATGGAGAATATAGGCGATGAAGCCTTCACATACATACTTGTCGGCGGAAATCCGCCGGCAAGGTCGTCAGAGATTCTGCGGTAACGCTACTGTTTTCGGTCTGCCTCCGGCAGATCATGGGTGAGTTCGATCAGGCGTGAATACACTCCGGCCCGGACCAAACACCTGTGGTGAGAAGGAGAAAAAGCTATGCCTTAGCCCGAATCCACCGAAGGAGGGCGTCGGGTTAGCGTCCTGAGGCGGCAAGAAGGTGCTCCTGTGCTTCTGGGATAATGGTTTTGTAGCAAAAAAACGGCCCCGGAAAAGGAGCACCCAGTAGATGCTGCCACGCAACCACCCCGACCGGATCCAAATCACCTTCGACGACCGCCGCTTGGTGGCCAATGCCGGGCTGCTCCTTCCGGCCACCCTGGCGCGGCACCTCGGCCTGCCCGAACTCGTCCGGCAGCGCCTCGACCTGGGCGATGCCCCGGGGCGGGCGAACACGAGCGACAAGATGATGACGCTGGTGGCGTCTGCGCTGGCTGGGGGCGACTGCATTGACGACGCCGATGTGTTGCGCACCGGGGGGACGGCCTGCACCCTGGGCGGCACGGTCAAGGCGCCATCCACCCTGGGCACCTTCCTGCGCAGCTTCCGGTGGGGCCACGTCCGTCAACTCGACCGGGTGAGCCGCGAGTTGCTGGCCCGGGCTTGGCAGGCCGGGGCGGGACCCGGCGACGGGCCCCTGACCATTGACCTGGACTCCACCATCTGCGAGACCTACGGACTGGCCAAGGAGGGCGCCCGCCACCACGGCTATACCGGCAAGCGGGGCTACCACCCGCTGCTGGCCATCGCCGCCGGCACCGGAGACGTGCTGATGTCCCGGCTGCGCGAGGGCCGGGCCAACACCGCCCGCGGCGCCGCCCACTTCCTGCGGGAGACGGTGGGACGGGTGCGCTACGCCGGGGCCAACGGACGACTCACGCTACGGGCCGACAGCGGGTTCTACACTCATGGCGTGGTATCCGTCTGCCGCAAGATGGATGTCCGCTTCTCCATCACCATCCGCCAGCACAAAAGCCTGCACAATCTCATCGAGGCGATACCCGAAGATGCCTGGACGCCGATTCCTTACTGGATGGACGGCGCCGCCGATGTGGCCGAGACCACCTGCACCCCCTTCCAGGCCGAGGCGGACGCCGCGCCGGTACGGCTCATCGTCCGGCGGGTGAAGCCGACGCCCGGTTCCCAACTGGCCCTCTTCGCCAAATACAGCTATCATGGCTTCATCACCGACCGGGACGGGGAGTTGCTCGAACTGGAGGCTGACCATCGCCGCCACGCCGAGATCGAGAATGCCATACGCGACCTCAAGTACGGCGTCGGGCTGAACCATCTCCCCTCGGGCCGCTTCGCCGCCAACGGCGCCTGGCTGGCCGTCCAGACGATGGCCCACAACCTGGCCCGCTGGACGGCGCGGATCGGTCTGGGAGAGCGGATAGCCACCACCAAGACCCTCCGGCGGCGGTTCTTCTCCCTGGCCGGACGGCTCACCCGCTCGGCACGCCGGTTGACCCTGCATCTTCCGGATCGCTGGCCTTGGGCTGAGAAGTTCAGCCGCGCCTTGGCCCGGCTGCGAGCCATTCCACTCCCGGCCTGACGGCACCGTCGGCGACCGACCCACCCACCGGACAACCGAAGATCCCCGCAGACTCGTGCCAGCCCGGTCCGAGAGAGTTCCCTGCTGCGTATTCTCTCGCCATCCCGCGCATCGCAGCTCCCGCAGACGGCCATAGGGGCCCCTGTGCGGCGATGAAGACCGTCCGCCGACCTCCCTACCCCAAATGGAACCCAGGCTATTTCCCCTGTAGCTCCCTCACCCCCCTTCCGCTTTCCTCACGCCGTCCATCGGTGTCCTTCGGTGGATTCGGGCTAAGGCGGTGCATCACGTTGTTAGCAGACCGGGGAGGAGGCGTGAGGACCCGGATATCGAGATCCCCGTAGCGGAGGACCTGACCAGCGTACCCGGCATACCGGCGCGCGAGGAGGAGGTTGCGTTCTACAGCAGGGAATATCCACTCGAGTCCCAGAACATCGAAAAGTCCGCCGACCGAGAGTGGGCCTGGATGGTGTACGCGGAGGAGATCGGCAAGTATCGCAGAGGGCACGAGGAGCGCATCAAGCCGCTGGTAGAAGCTGCCGTGGTAAGCGGCGAGATCGAGCCCGCAGGCACGCCCGACAACGCAAGGGACGTTACCGGTGACATCCGCGGCAAGGCGCGTATGCTGGGCTTCGGCGAGGTCGGATTCACCAAGTACGACCGCCACTACACTTACGCCAGCAAGAAGCGCTGGGCCAAGTACCATCACGCCATCTGTCTGGCGCTAGAGCAGGACTACGCTCAGACGCAGACCATCCCCAGCCTCGACGCGGAATACGCCCACTACGGCACCTACGAGACGGAGGGCGCCCTGGCCCTCGAGCTTGCCGAATACATCCGCTCGCTCGGCTATCACGCTCAAGTGCACAGCCCCAACGATAACAGCGCAGTCTACATACCCATGTTCGTCGCCGCCGGCCTGGGCCAGTTGGGAGCTAACGGCCAGCTCCTGTCGCCCCACTTCGGGTCAAGGTCAAGGCTCATGATTATCACGACGGACGCCCCTGTTACGTACGATGAGCCCGTGGACTACGGCATCCACAAGTTCTGCCAGAAGTGCCAGGTCTGTGTGAACCGGTGTCCGGGACGCGCCCTGGTGAGGGAGAAGGTGTGGTGGCGCGGCATAGAGAAGAACAAGCTCATCTACGATCGCTGCCGTCCCGTGATGGCCCGCTACGAGGGCTGCGGCGTGTGCATGAAGGTGTGCCCGATACAGCGCTACGGCATGAAGCCGGTGATGGAGCACTACGTCGCTACCGGAGAGGTCCTCGGCAAGGGTACAGACAACCTGGAGGGCTACGCCATCAGGGGCAAGGGTTACTTCGGCCCCGGCGAGCTGCCCCAGTTCGACCGCGAGTTTTTCGAGATCCCCCACGGGCGGAGAGAGGACTGGCTCTTCGAGCAGTTCAAGGAGAGGTTGAACAGGGAAGGCGTGCCTTCCGATGGGCAACTGAATGAGTTCGCCGCCAAGGTGAAGAAGGTCATGGACGAGGGCTCCACAACGATAGGGGACGAGTAAGCTTGTCTCTATCTCTGAACGCTGTCGGGCGACCTTGACGAACGCCTGGACCGTAAGCGAGCTCTTCAGGGCCGGCACCTGGGGTTGGCGGGATGTTTAAGCACGAACAGCTCGATGCGTTGTACGCGGAGCTGAGTCGTGAATCGGGGGACGAACCCGAATACGAGCTTCTCCTGAGGGACGCGCATCTCGGCATTGCCCTGCACGACGCCGGCCGTCCCCTGGGGGCCGATATAGACGCCAGGGTGGCTGCGCTCATCGAGAAACACCCGCCGAGGGAGTAGGCCGTTCGGCGCTTCATGGGCAACTGGGGAGTCTTTACCACCCCCCGGCCTGTGTGTATAGACCGGGGACATAGCTTACACATGTTCGGGGACATGGTGGACACCATAATAGGCATGACTTCATTACAAGGAGGTGGTCATGCCATGGAAGGAGATGTCCGTTATGTCTCAGAGGAGAGAGTTCGTGGAGCTGGCGCAGGCTGAAGGCACCAACAAAAGGGGCCTTTGCCGTCGCTTCGGGATCAGCCCTACGACTGGATACAAGTGGCTTGGGCGTTTCCGTGAAGGGAGCGAGGCAGGCCTGGTCGAGCTGCCGCGGCGGCCTCACTACTCGCCTGCACGTACCCCATCGCAGGTTGAGCAGGCGGTGCTGTCTGCCCGTGCGGCCCATCCGGCCTGGGGAGCTCGTAAGCTGCGACGGTGGCTTTTGGACCGCAGGGATGTGTTTGAGGCGGACATGCCGGCCCCCAGTACTATCACGGCGATCTTGCGTCGTCATGGCCGCATTGACCCCGCCGAGGGGCCCAAGCACCGTTCCTGGCAGCGATTTGAACACCAGGCACCCAACGACCTGTGGCAGATGGACTTCAAAGGCCACTTCCCCCTTACCCGAGGACGCTGCCACCCTCTGACTGTTCTGGACGATCACTCTCGGTTTGCCTTGGGGCTGCAGGCCTGCGGTAACGAGCAGGGAGAGATGGTGCAACAGCGCCTGACGGCTATCTTCCGGCGCTACGGCCTGCCCAACACAATGTTGATGGACAATGGCTCCCCGTGGGGCCATGACCAAGACCACCCCTACACACCTTTTACAGTCTGGCTGCTGAGGTTGGGCATCGGAGTCAGTCATGGACGCCCTTATCACCCTCAGACACAGGGAAAAGATGAGCGCTTCCACCGAACCATGACCGTTGAAGTGCTGCAGGGGAGCAGCTTCACTGATCTGGCGCACTGCCAGAGAGCCTTCGACCTGTGGCGGGACATCTACAACTTGGAGCGGCCCCATGACGCCCTTGACCTTGCTACTCCGGCCACCAAGTACCAAGTGAGCCAAAGACTGTTTCCCGAGGTCCTTCCACCCTTGGAGTACGAACCAACCGACCTGGTACGCCGTGTTCACGACAAAGGTAGGCTCCAGTTGTTTGGCCGTATCTTCAAGGTACCTAAGGCCTTCAAGGGCATGCCAGTGGCTATTCGGCCGACAACTGACGATGGAGTCTGGAACGTCTTCTTCGCCACTCATCAAATCGCCCAGCTTGACCTCAGGCACGATGCCTAACATACTCAAATGTGTCCACCATGTCTCCGAACACCCGTCCACCATGTGTCCGGTCCATACACAGGCTCAGGGCAGGCCTTAGCCCGAATCCACCGAAGGAGGGCGTCGGGTTAGCGTCCTGAGGCGGCAAGAAGGTGCTCCTGTGCTTCTGGGATAATGGTTTTGTAGCAAAAAAACGGCCCCGGAAAAGGAGCACCCAGTAGATGCTGCCACGCAACCACCCCGACCGGATCCAAATCACCTTCGACGACCGCCGCTTGGTGGCCAATGCCGGGCTGCTCCTTCCGGCCACCCTGGCGCGGCACCTCGGCCTGCCCGAACTCGTCCGGCAGCGCCTCGACCTGGGCGATGCCCCGGGGCGGGCGAACACGAGCGACAAGATGATGACGCTGGTGGCGTCTGCGCTGGCTGGGGGCGACTGCATTGACGACGCCGATGTGTTGCGCACCGGGGGGACGGCCTGCACCCTGGGCGGCACGGTCAAGGCGCCATCCACCCTGGGCACCTTCCTGCGCAGCTTCCGGTGGGGCCACGTCCGTCAACTCGACCGGGTGAGCCGCGAGTTGCTGGCCCGGGCTTGGCAGGCCGGGGCGGGACCCGGCGACGGGCCCCTGACCATTGACCTGGACTCCACCATCTGCGAGACCTACGGACTGGCCAAGGAGGGCGCCCGCCACCACGGCTATACCGGCAAGCGGGGCTACCACCCGCTGCTGGCCATCGCCGCCGGCACCGGAGACGTGCTGATGTCCCGGCTGCGCGAGGGCCGGGCCAACACCGCCCGCGGCGCCGCCCACTTCCTGCGGGAGACGGTGGGACGGGTGCGCTACGCCGGGGCCAACGGACGACTCACGCTACGGGCCGACAGCGGGTTCTACACTCATGGCGTGGTATCCGTCTGCCGCAAGATGGATGTCCGCTTCTCCATCACCATCCGCCAGCACAAAAGCCTGCACAATCTCATCGAGGCGATACCCGAAGATGCCTGGACGCCGATTCCTTACTGGATGGACGGCGCCGCCGATGTGGCCGAGACCACCTGCACCCCCTTCCAGGCCGAGGCGGACGCCGCGCCGGTACGGCTCATCGTCCGGCGGGTGAAGCCGACGCCCGGTTCCCAACTGGCCCTCTTCGCCAAATACAGCTATCATGGCTTCATCACCGACCGGGACGGGGAGTTGCTCGAACTGGAGGCTGACCATCGCCGCCACGCCGAGATCGAGAATGCCATACGCGACCTCAAGTACGGCGTCGGGCTGAACCATCTCCCCTCGGGCCGCTTCGCCGCCAACGGCGCCTGGCTGGCCGTCCAGACGATGGCCCACAACCTGGCCCGCTGGACGGCGCGGATCGGTCTGGGAGAGCGGATAGCCACCACCAAGACCCTCCGGCGGCGGTTCTTCTCCCTGGCCGGACGGCTCACCCGCTCGGCACGCCGGTTGACCCTGCATCTTCCGGATCGCTGGCCTTGGGCTGAGAAGTTCAGCCGCGCCTTGGCCCGGCTGCGAGCCATTCCACTCCCGGCCTGACGGCACCGTCGGCGACCGACCCACCCACCGGACAACCGAAGATCCCCGCAGACTCGTGCCAGCCCGGTCCGAGAGAGTTCCCTGCTGCGTATTCTCTCGCCATCCCGCGCATCGCAGCTCCCGCAGACGGCCATAGGGGCCCCTGTGCGGCGATGAAGACCGTCCGCCGACCTCCCTACCCCAAATGGAACCCAGGCTATTTCCCCTGTAGCTCCCTCACCCCCCTTCCGCTTTCCTCACGCCGTCCATCGGTGTCCTTCGGTGGATTCGGGCTTAGACAGAATTACCCCAGAAATGGGTGTTCCCAAGGGAAACGGTCTTGGAACCCAGGTCGGGGTTCTAACCGAGATTTCCCACGTAAAATGGTGGGCACCCTAATTGATGGTGCGTCGGCGGTGGGCTGAACATTAGCACCGTCTCCTGATGCAGTCAATGTCCGTAAACTCCTCGAAATTCGCTCGTCACTCGCTATATCAGCGCCAGATCGCCTGCTCATCACCTGCGATGACCCCAAGGATGTTTGTTACCCCGGCGCTGCATGGAGCCTGCGGCCAGCAGCACTCAAATGAGAGGTGGTCTGAGGCACCCATGGCCCGCGTGTGTTAACCCCCGGAAACCTATCGAACCGTTCGAACCCTACTGAGCTCAACTACCGCTCAGAAACAGACCGGAGGTACGAATGGAGTTCGAGGGGTTCGAGTTATTCCCCAGCGCCATGGGCTGCGGGCCGTACCCTTCGCCAACCCTCATAGGCTATACTGCCCCCAGAGGGGAATGAAACCATGATTGGCAACATCCCAAGCGTCAAAGTCTGCCACGACTGACACTGGATATTTCGGAGGAGGCGATAAACGAGCTTACCACTGCTAAGGTGATCAAGGCTCTGGAGACCTGTCACCGTGGAAGGAGCCGTGAGTTGAAGATAAGTCAGGTACGGGCCGTGGCCGTGAATCTGAAGCCAGTTCCGAAGACAAAGCCCAGAGTCGAGCCGGACCCCAATGGAGGCCACTTTGTCAGCCCGATGGCCCGCTAGGAACAGGAGTTGCCTGGACGCGTGTGGTCCGCCAAGTGGCCTACGGCGGCATGCGTCGTCACGGCAGAGGACGGCAATTGGGGTTTGGGCCTTGCGCCGATGGCCGGGCCAGTATGCTCGGTCATAAATGACCACTTCGCTGAAATACTTGAGGGCCAGGACCCGATGGCTACTGAGAAGCTGTGGGACCTAATGCGCAGGTCGTCCTCGCCCTATGGGACGGCTGGTATAGCAAGCTACTCGATAAGCGCCGTGGACAACGCAATCTGGGACCTGAAAGGCAAATTGCTCGGCCGGAGGTATCTTCAAAAAGTGTGTAAACAGTCAGGCGGTGTACCCTCTCTCTGAACAACACGGGCTCGAGGCCCAAGAGAGGAGATAGACCGCCCATGAGGAAGGAAAGCACTGAGAGTAGGTCGGAGTCAAGGCCGGAGTGGGAGCAGTTGGAGGATTGGGTGCGAAGCCAGGTCCAGAGGCTGATCCAGGAGTTGCTGGAGGAGGAGGTGACGGGGTTTCTGGGAAGGGCGAAGTCGGCGCTCAGATCCGACTCGGACTCAGATACCGGCTATCGGAACGGATACGGCAGAGCCCGGAGGCTTACGCTGAGTTCGGGAACGATACAGCTGAGGCGGCCGCGAGTCCGCGATACCGAGGAGCAGTTCGAGAGCCGGCTGCTGCCGCTGTTCGTCAACAGGACCAGGAAGGTTGCTGAGTTGATCCCCGAGCTGTACCTGCACGGTCTATCCGAAGGCGACTTCGATCTGGCTTTGCGGGGGCTGCTGGGAGAGGACGCACCGGTATCGGCGAGCACGGTGGCCCGGTTGAAGGATAAGTGGAACGATGAGCTTGCCCAATGGCGCAGCCGGCCCCTCGATGACCTGGAAGTGGTCTACATGTGGGTGGATGGAGTCTACGTCAAGGCTGGTCTTGAGAAGGAGAAGGCGGCGGTACTGGTGGTAATGGCGGCCCTGAGCGACGGGAGCAAGGTGGTGGTGAGCGCTGTTCCCGGATACAGGGAGTCCACAGAGAACTGGTCCGAGGTGCTCAGGGACATCAAGCGCCGGGGCTTGAGCTGCCCGAGGCTGGTGGTTGGAGACGGACACCTGGGCATCTGGGGAGCTCTGCGCAACGTCTATCCGCAGGCGGCAGAGCAACGCTGCTGGAACCACAAGATCGTAAACGTGCTCGCCAAGCTTCCAAAGCGACAACAGGACCAGGCCAAGCTCATGCTGCGTACTATCCCCTACGCGCCGACTCGGACAGAGGCTGAGCGGCTCAGGACGGTGTTCACCAGGTGGTGCGGCGACCATTCCTACGAGGCGGCCTCAGAGGCCTTGGAGCGGGACTGGGACCGCATGGTCACCTTCTATGACTTCCCAAAGGAGCACTGGGGGCACCTTCGCACGACGAACCCGGTAGAATCACCCTTCGCGGCCCTCAGGCTTCGGACCGATGCCGCCAAGCGCTACAAGAGGGTCGATCGGGCGATAGCGGTGATCTGGAAAATGTTGATGGTCGCCGAACAGCGCTTCAGGCGTCTGAAGGCCCCTGAGTTGATCGAAGACGTCTATCTCGGTGGACAGTATGCGGATGGAATCGCCATTGAATCAACGGCTGAGAAGGTCGCCGCCTGATGTCGTTTACACACCTATTGACGTAACCTCCTCGTCCGACCTGTGTACGAACTCCTCGGCGGGCCGGTGAAGGAAAGCATATTCTGCTACGCATCCAACACCCTGCTGACCTACAGTTCTAAGGACAATATAGACTGGTTTCTCGAGTTAGGATTCAAGGCGGTCAAGGTATTCTTGCGCCACGGGCCAGAAGATGGAATCGGGGGGTTGCGGAAGAACGAGGAGCTAGTGGCACGGACCCGGGAACAGATCGGGCCAGATATCGAGCTTGCGGTGGACTCTTGGATGTCCCTAAACGTGGAATATGCAGTGCGGGTTGTGGAGACGCTCAAGCCCTATAGAATCAAGTGGCTGGAAGATTACCTGCTGCCGGAGGACATGGACAGCTACGCAAAATTCCGCGACCGAGTTCCGGGACAGACTCTGGCTACTGGGGAGCACTGGTACACGATCCACCCCTTCGCTGTGGCGGCGGGACAGGGCCTGGTGGACATCCTCCAGCCCGACGTCCAGTGGGTCGGAGGAGTCAGCGCAAGTGTTCGGATATGCCACATCGCCGAGGCGCATGGACTTACCGTGATCGGCCACGCGGGGATGAACTACCCATACGGACAGCATCTGGCCTATGCCATGCCGGTGATTCCGTGGGGAGAGCGATCAGAAGGGGTGTCACCCCCAGGGGTTCCCTTGGAGGAGATGGTGGTCTTGCCCGGAACGCCTGTCATCGAGCACGGCTACGTATCGCCTTCCGAGGCGCCAGGGTTTGGGATCGAGGTAACACTAGACTGGCTCGAGGAGCGGGCCGTTTAGCTCACCCGAACAGCATATCTAGGCCTCTACACCCATCTGATGCCAGGAACGGCGGAACGGGACTGCCAGAAGGCCAAGGAACTCGAATACAAATCCCCCCAGGCTATGCCGCCCCCAGAGACAGCCCCCCGGCTGTGAATCTGCGACCTGCCTGCGCACGGCCTCTGTGACCAAATCACTGCACCTCCAGGAGCTGGCACCCATGACCCACCCAATCATCAACGCGGCCGAGCACGCCTGGCTCCTCCACAACCCCCGCTTCCGGATCGATCCTGAGACCTCCAGCTGCCCCGACAGCACGCCCGACCACGAGCAGTCGGGCGAAGACCTGATTGCCGGCATGGAGACATACGGCGCCGATCGCGTCGTCATCTGCCACCCCTGCTACTACGGCCGAGACAACAGCTACACCAGCCACTGCGTGAAGACCTGGCCAGACAGCTTTGCCGGCATCGGGCTGCTCGTCGGCCACCGGCTGCACGCTCCCGATGATCCGGCCAACCCGGACCGTCTGGAGGCCGCCTGCACCGAGGGGGGTCTGGCAGGCCTGCGCTTGAGTCCGATCTATGACCGGGACGTGGTGTGGCTGAACGACCCGGTGTGCGATCCGCTGTGGCGGAAGGCGGCCGAGCTGGGCGCGGTGTTCAACATCTTCCTGGCGCCGCACCAGGTCGGGCAGGTGGCGGACATGGCGGCCCGCCATCCGCGCGTCAACGTCGTCATCGACCACTTCGCCATGATCGACATCAGCCGTCCCGACGAGGCGGGGTTCGGGCCGCTGCTGGACCTGCACCGGCTGCCCAACATCTACATCCGCACGTCGCTGCACAACCCGTCGAAGCAGGGGCTGCCCTTCCGGGACATGTGGCCGTACCTGGAGCGAGTCTACGACCTGTTCGGACCAAAGCGGATGCTCTACGCCAACTTCTACGAGCTGCTCATCATGAAGGACATGATCCCCTTCTTCAGCGATACGGACAGGGAGTGGATTCTGTGGCGCACGGCGGAGGGGCTGTATTTCGGGCGGAGTGGGGCGTGATCGGGCGTGTGGAGGAGGAGATGGGGAGCTTGCGGGGCTCGCGATACTGATGCTCTTTGACACCGATAACCTCATATGAATCGGAATCGAGCCGCTCCGGGGTGAAGCGGGCACGCATACGCTCGCCGAAGTCGGCTTCGTAGAAGCAGAGGATGCCGCCATCGACGATGGCGAGGTCCAATCCCCGTCGTAGCTGCGGGCGATGGCGCGGCATGCCAGGGGGTTGGTATTTCAGGTTGCTGAGGTGGCTGTGCCTCGGGAGGTGTTCCGGGCCGCCTGCGGCGGATGGAGCGTATCAGTGGGCTCCATCCTGCGCCAGGGTAGCGAATATCCTTGAGGTCATCAGAGGTAATGAGGGTAGCAAAGGGCGAGGTGCGTGCCTGGGGGAGTTCGAAGGGAGTGCAAACGGAGTGACAGCCACCTCCGCTGCCCATCGAACGCCAGTTCACGACGCCGAGAGATGGTTTTGTACGCTCGATGGGATGGTTGACGACGTTCATGAGTAATACTACGATGGCTCTCGTCGAGGATGGTGGGAGGTATCTTCAAAAAGTGTGTAAACAGTCAGGCGGTGTGCCCTCTCTCTGAACAACACGGGCTCGAGGCCCAAGAGAGGAGATAGACCGCCCATGAGGAAGGAAAGCACTGAGAGTAGGTCGGAGTCAAGGCCGGAGTGGGAGCAGTTGGAGGATTGGGTGCGAAGCCAGGTCCAGAGGCTGATCCAGGAGTTGCTGGAGGAGGAGGTGACGGCGTTTCTGGGAAGGGCGAAGTCGGCGCTCAGATCCGACTCGGACAACGATACCGGCTATCGGAACGGATACGGCAGAGCTCGGAGGCTTACGCTGAGTTCGGGAACGATACAGCTGAGGCGGCCGCGAGTCCGCGATACCGAGGAGCAGTTCGAGAGCCGGCTGCTGCCGCTGTTCGTCAACAGGACCAGGAAGGTTGCTGAGTTGATCCCCGAGCTGTACCTGCACGGTCTATCCGAAGGCGACTTCGATCTGGCTTTGCGGGGGCTGCTGGGAGAGGACGCACCGGTATCGGCGAGCACGGTGGCCCGGTTGAAGGATAAGTGGAACGATGAGCTTGCCCAATGGCGCAGCCGGCCCCTCGATGACCTGGAAGTGGTCTACATGTGGGTGGATGGAGTCTACGTCAAGGCTGGTCTTGAGAAGGAGAAGGCGGCGGTACTGGTGGTAATGGCGGCCCTGAGCGACGGGAGCAAGGTGGTGGTGAGCGCTGTTCCCGGATACAGGGAGTCCACAGAGAACTGGTCCGAGGTGCTCAGGGACATCAAGCGCCGGGGCTTGAGCTGCCCGAGGCTGGTGGTTGGAGACGGACACCTGGGCATCTGGGGAGCTCTGCGCAACGTCTATCCGCAGGCGGCAGAGCAACGCTGCTGGAACCACAAGATCGTAAACGTGCTCGCCAAGCTTCCAAAGCGACGACAGGACCAGGCCAAGCTCATGCTGCGTACTATCCCCTACGCGCCGACTCGGACAGAGGCTGAGCGGCTCAGGACGGTGTTCACCAGGTGGTGCGGCGACCATTCCTACGAGGCGGCCTCAGAGGCCTTGGAGCGGGACTGGGACCGCATGGTCACCTTCTATGACTTCCCAAAGGAGCACTGGGGGCACCTTCGCACGACGAACCCGGTAGAATCACCCTTCGCGGCCCTCAGGCTTCGGACCGATGCCGCCAAGCGCTACAAGAGGGTCGATCGGGCGATAGCGGTGATCTGGAAAATGTTGATGGTCGCCGAACAGCGCTTCAGGCGTCTGAAGGCCCCTGAGTTGATCGAAGACGTCTATCTCGGTGCACAGTATGCGGATGGAATCGCCATTGAATCAACGGCTGAGAAGGTCGCCGCCTGATGTCGTTTACACACCTATTGACGTAACCTCGATGGTGGGCTCGGGCCCGCCACTGCGTCCTGCTCCGAGCGTACAAGGACCCCGCATGGAAGGATTGCTATCCAGAGTGGTAAAACCGGAAGGACTAGCTTGACGTGTGCGGCCCACAGCGGCGGTTGAGATGCGGTGCCGTCGGGACTTAAGGGTCCGCAGCCAGCGTACACAGTACGTTCCCTCCCAACCCACCAGTCTGGAGGAGCGTCTTGAAGCCTTCGGCCTCCAGCTCTGCCCTCAAGCCTTTTGCGGTGCGGTACCTCCTTCTCGGCAAATACCATCGTCCAGCGATCTGGGTGCTTCCTTCGTAGTCCTCGGGCGCGTCGTCTAGCCCGTAGTCGTATCCGGTACCAGAGAACGGCTCGTAATAGACATCGGTAGTCGGGTCGAAGAGACAATGCTTGTCGTATCTGTCATAGACGCCTCCTGAGACGGAGTCGGCGATGGGGTTGTCGGGATGGTGCCGGGCGTCCTCGTACATTGCCGTGCTGATCAAGTAGTACCCGGACGGCTTTAGCCTGGCACGGACCGCAGCAAACACGCTCCTCCGGTCCGCGTCCAGAACGATGCCCTGGAGACAGTAGCTGTCGACGATCAGGTCGTATCGAATGCCGGACAGCGGGATTCTTGTGACGTCCATGACCTCGTAGTGGATGTCCAGGTTGCGCTCCGCGGCAATCCTGCGGGCGATGTCGATCGCGGTCGGAATCAAGTCGACTGCATATACCTGGAAGCCTCGTTCCGCCAGGAAGCATGCCCCAGGACCTGTGCCGCACCCCAACTCAAGAGCCCGCGGCCGCTCGAGTTCGAATTCGAGCTGCGGTAGTACCTGCTCCAGGAAAGGCCTGGACGAGAATCGCTCGAATCCGTCTGGGTGCCCGTGGATTTCGCCCCATGAATCCTTGCCTTCCCGCTCGACCCTCTGATATCCGGACAGGTGTTCGCGGTAGTAGTATTTCATCCGGGGTTTTCCAAATCAAACTGCTAGCGTCGAAGGAACGCGGCAGGAGGTTACGTCAATAGGTGTGTAAACGACATCAGGCGGCGACCTTCTCAGCCGTTGATTCAATGGCGATTCCATCCGCATACTGTGCACCGAGATAGACGTCTTCGATCAACTCAGGGGCCTTCAGACGCCTGAAGCGCTGTTCGGCGACCATCAACATTTTCCAGATCACCGCTATCGCCCGATCGACCCTCTTGTAGCGCTTGGCGGCATCGGTCCGAAGCCTGAGGGCCGCGAAGGGTGATTCTACCGGGTTCGTCGTGCGAAGGTGCCCCCAGTGCTCCTTTGGGAAGTCATAGAAGGTGACCATGCGGTCCCAGTCCCGCCCCAAGGCCTCTGAGGCCGCCTCGTAGGAATGGTCGCCGCACCACCTGGTGAACACCGTCCTGAGCCGCTCAGCCTCTGTCCGAGTCGGCGCGTAGGGGATAGTACGCAGCATGAGCTTGGCCTGGTCCTGTTGTCGCTTTGGAAGCTTGGCGAGCACGTTTACGATCTTGTGGTTCCAGCAGCGTTGCTCTGCCGCCTGCGGATAGACGTTGCGCAGAGCTCCCCAGATGCCCAGGTGTCCGTCTCCAACCACCAGCCTCGGGCAGCTCAAGCCCCGGCGCTTGATGTCCCTGAGCACCTCGGACCAGTTCTCTGTGGACTCCCTGTATCCGGGAACAGCGCTCACCACCACCTTGCTCCCGTCGCTCAGGGCCGCCATTACCACCAGTACCGCCGCCTTCTCCTTCTCAAGACCAGCCTTGACGTAGACTCCATCCACCCACATGTAGACCACTTCCAGGTCATCGAGGGGCCGGCTGCGCCATTGGGCAAGCTCATCGTTTCACTTATCCTTCAACCGGGCCACCGTGCTCGCCGATACCGGTGCGTCCTCTCCCAGCAGCCCCCGCAAAGCCAGATCGAAGTCGCCTTCGGATAGACCGTGCAGGTACAGCTCGGGGATCAACTCAGCAACCTTCCTGGTCCTGTTGACGAACAGCGGCAGCAGCCGGCTCTCGAACTGCTCCTCGGTATCGCGGACTCGCGGCCGCCTCAGCTGTATCGTTCCCGAACTCAGCGTAAGCCTCCGGGCTCTGCCGTATCCGTTCCGATAGCCGGTATCGTTGTCCGAGTCGGATCTGAGCGCCGACTTCGCCCTTCCCAGAAACGCCGTCACCTCCTCCTCCAGCAACTCCTGGATCAGCCTCTGGACCTGGCTTCGCACCCAATCCTCCAACTGCTCCCACTCCGGCCTTGACTCCGACCTACTCTCAGTGCTTTCCTTCCTCATGGGCGGTCTATCTCCTCTCTTGGGCCTCGAGCCCGTGTTGTTCAGAGAGAGGGTACACTGCCTGACTGTTTACACACTTTTTGAATATACCTCCGCGCCGTCCTTGGCACTGACAATCATATGGACATATCGGAATGCAGTCTATCACCCCATCGTGTCCACTGGAGTACCCGTTGATTTTGGCGCCCTGAACCGCTCTTTCAGCCGCTTCAGCCGCCGACGCCCTGCACCGTCCTGGTTTATTTGGGCTTAATACCCTTCGTCCAGATTGATGGCTTCGACCGCCAGCTCGTCCGAGTTGCCCACCTGGTGGAGGAAAATGGGCGGGTCGCCAGGCGCAAGCACATACCCAAGCAATGGTGGTAGGCTAAGAGGAGCCGGTACGGGCGTCGGTGCAGGCTAACTTGTGCTGCAATAGAGCAGGGCTTAGCATTCGACGAGAGATAAGAGATAGGGTGACCCGTCCGACCACGACCGGGGACGGGACCACCATCCAGCAAGGGTCCGAGGTATCCCCTGGATACCTGTCGGGTGAGTGGGAGAAAAGCGAGAGAGGGGAATACCCATGAATGAACCTAGGCCGGTCCTGGTGGTCACGCCTCATCCCGATGACGCGGAAGGGGGCGTGGGAGGGACGATCGCCCAGTGGTCGGCGCAGGGCCGCAGGGTGGTGCTGGTAGTGTGCACCAACGGCGACAAGGGCACCAGCGACAGAAGCATAACCTCGGAGGAGCTGGCGGAGATTCGTCAAAAAGAGCAGAGGAAGGCGGCCGAAGTCCTGGGGATAGCCGAGGTGGCCTTCTTGGGCTACCCGGACCAGGGTCTGGAGGACAGCGTCGAGCTCAGAGAGCGCATAGTCCGCCAGATTCGGACCCACCGCCCGGAGACGTTAGTGACCATCGACCCGAACCGCAAGTACATTCGCCACAGCGACCATCACATCGCCGGCCGAGTAACTCTGGACGCGGTCTTTCCCTACGCCAGAGACCATCTGGCCTATCCCGAGCATCTGCAGGAGGGACTGGAGCCTCACAAAGTGCGTCAGGTGTATCTTTGGGGCTCAGAGGAGCCAGATTCGTTCCTTGAGATCACCGAGGACGCGTTTCAAAAGAAGCGGGAAGCGCTGTACTGCCACGTTAGCCAGGTGGGACAGCGGACCGAGGAGGCTGAGGCCCGCGCTCGCCAGAGGCACGCCGCCATCGGGAAAAAAATAGGCGTCCCCTTGGCGGAGCAGTTTAAGCTCATCGAAATCGGGGGCTGATGGCATCGCAGGGCATGTAGCAAGAGTCCGTGCCTCGCCACAAGGGGGCGTCCTGTGGGAGGAAAGACAGCTAAGATGGGATTTCGTCGCGCGGCAAGTCGGGCACCGGTCAAAACAGGACAGTGGGCAAATCCGAGCTGGTTTAGAAAGAACAAGGCCCCCAGTGTTCCCCAGAGGCCAGTCTACAATGCGTTGAGTTGGGTGGAGGCGACGGTCGGATTCGAACCGACGAATAGGGGTTTTGCAGACCCCCGCCTTAGACCACTTGGCTACGTCGCCCCGAATATTGCAGGTGCCGAGGAGGAGATTCGTTCATGGCCGTACCGACCGGTCATTCCTAGGGCCGTTTCGTCCGTTCCTGTATCTGACCCCTCGGCCGCCACATCTCTTACATACTATCCCGTACCGTCGCATGACGGCAAGTGTGTCGGCAAAATGTCGGCAACAACGGGCCGGTTAGGGTCAGGCCACCCCTGTTGTTTGCGATGTCATCCCTGGCAATATTAGGGCGAATTCCTGGGGGTGGTGGGTGGTTTGACAGCGTTCCGGAGCGTCCGTACCATCGATATCGTCACGGATTGTGGATTCTTTGGACGCCCGCAGTTTGATATGGGGAATGTCGGTGAAACCAAATAACGTTGCTGCAATAGTTGATGACCGTCTGTCGGGACCCCGCTCCTCAGGATGACATGGAAGGAGCGAGGGATTGTGCCGAGGTCAGCTCCTGCGGCTCAGGGCGACCTTCATCCGCATTCCGAGCTCGTCTTGCCCCTCGGCGGGGGTCTCCTGCTGGTAGTTGTAGAAGGCAATCACGTCGTACTGCTTGCGCGCCTGCTCGGAGTCGAGGACGAAGTCCTCCATGTGCTGCGGGTAGAAATCGATGCCCGGGATACCGCGAAGGAGCTGCTGAAAGTCGACCACGTCGTACTCATGGTGGCCGGTGACCATTGCCACTTTGATTTCCGAGCCTGCCTGTCCTCTATCTTCCATGTTTACCACCTCGGTTTATGGCCACCCGGTCTCGTGGCGAACGCGGACGCAACCGTCCAGGCGCGCCTTCTTCTCCCAAGGCTCATGTCAGAGACGGCACGACTCACTGATTAAGAGGTAGCTAGACCCCTGCGCTGTGCTCCCGTAGCGAGGCCAGGGGCCAAACACTGTCTCGTTCTCCGCTGGCCGCACCCCTCAGTCGAGGGGAGGACCTGGTTCCACTCCGCATCGGTGTGCCTCTGGGGGCAGTATAGCCTGAGGGGCAAGGGAATGGGAGTGCCCCCGTCCGGACTAGGGAGCTAAGCCCGAATCCACCGAAGGACACGGATGGACGGCGTGAGGAAAGCGGAAGGGGGGTGAGGGAGCTACAGGGGAAATAGCCTGGGTTCCATTTGGGGTAGGGAGGTCGGCGGACGGTCTTCATCGCCGCACAGGGGCCCCTATGGCCGTCTGCGGGAGCTGCGATGCGCGGGATGGCGAGAGAATACGCAGCAGGGAACTCTCTCGGACCGGGCTGGCACGAGTCTGCGGGGATCTTCGGTTGTCCGGTGGGTGGGTCGGTCGCCGACGGTGCCGTCAGGCCGGGAGTGGAATGGCTCGCAGCCGGGCCAAGGCGCGGCTGAACTTCTCAGCCCAAGGCCAGCGATCCGGAAGATGCAGGGTCAACCGGCGTGCCGAGCGGGTGAGCCGTCCGGCCAGGGAGAAGAACCGCCGCCGGAGGGTCTTGGTGGTGGCTATCCGCTCTCCCAGACCGATCCGCGCCGTCCAGCGGGCCAGGTTGTGGGCCATCGTCTGGACGGCCAGCCAGGCGCCGTTGGCGGCGAAGCGGCCCGAGGGGAGATGGTTCAGCCCGACGCCGTACTTGAGGTCGCGTATGGCATTCTCGATCTCGGCGTGGCGGCGATGGTCAGCCTCCAGTTCGAGCAACTCCCCGTCCCGGTCGGTGATGAAGCCATGATAGCTGTATTTGGCGAAGAGGGCCAGTTGGGAACCGGGCGTCGGCTTCACCCGCCGGACGATGAGCCGTACCGGCGCGGCGTCCGCCTCGGCCTGGAAGGGGGTGCAGGTGGTCTCGGCCACATCGGCGGCGCCGTCCATCCAGTAAGGAATCGGCGTCCAGGCATCTTCGGGTATCGCCTCGATGAGATTGTGCAGGCTTTTGTGCTGGCGGATGGTGATGGAGAAGCGGACATCCATCTTGCGGCAGACGGATACCACGCCATGAGTGTAGAACCCGCTGTCGGCCCGTAGCGTGAGTCGTCCGTTGGCCCCGGCGTAGCGCACCCGTCCCACCGTCTCCCGCAGGAAGTGGGCGGCGCCGCGGGCGGTGTTGGCCCGGCCCTCGCGCAGCCGGGACATCAGCACGTCTCCGGTGCCGGCGGCGATGGCCAGCAGCGGGTGGTAGCCCCGCTTGCCGGTATAGCCGTGGTGGCGGGCGCCCTCCTTGGCCAGTCCGTAGGTCTCGCAGATGGTGGAGTCCAGGTCAATGGTCAGGGGCCCGTCGCCGGGTCCCGCCCCGGCCTGCCAAGCCCGGGCCAGCAACTCGCGGCTCACCCGGTCGAGTTGACGGACGTGGCCCCACCGGAAGCTGCGCAGGAAGGTGCCCAGGGTGGATGGCGCCTTGAGAGTGCCGCCCAGGGTGCAGGCCGTCCCCCCGGTGCGCAACACATCGGCGTCGTCAATGCAGTCGCCCCCAGCCAGCGCAGACGCCACCAGCGTCATCATCTTGTCGCTCGTGTTCGCCCGCCCCGGGGCATCGCCCAGGTCGAGGCGCTGCCGGACGAGTTCGGGCAGGCCGAGGTGCCGCGCCAGGGTGGCCGGAAGGAGCAGCCCGGCATTGGCCACCAAGCGGCGGTCGTCGAAGGTGATTTGGATCCGGTCGGGGTGGTTGCGTGGCAGCATCTACTGGGTGCTCCTTTTCCGGGGCCGTTTTTTTGCTACAAAACCATTATCCCAGAAGCACAGGAGCACCTTCTTGCCGCCTCAGGACGCTAACCCGACGCCCTCCTTCGGTGGATTCGGGCTAAGGCACACCGGTAGAGGTCCACCTAACCATGCGCTTGATGGGAAGGTTGACGGCGTTCGCGAGGGATACTACGATGGCTCTCGTCGAGGATGGTGCGTTGCTTGGGTCCAGGCAGCTTGATATGGGGATTACCGGTAAACAGCCGCTGATCATCACCACGTTTTTTTGGGTTGGTGCGTGAAGTGCGGCCGGGCTGTCTCACGCCATCGCCATGGCTGACCGGCCATGTGTCGCGAGGTGTCAACCACCCAGGCATTTTGTTACTCTGCGCGATAGGATGGCCGCCATCTCGGAGGTGTACGCTTGGAATACGTTGAGCTGGGGAATACGGGTGTCCGGATACCTGAAATAGGGCTAGGGACATCGGGGTATACAGGGGGCGATGTGCCTCTGCAGACCGGAATTTCTCTGGGAGCTTCGCTCATCGATACCGCTGAGGTGTACGGGACGGAGGGCGCGGTGGGCGAAGCGATACGACACATGCGCGACAAGGTGTTCATTGCTACCAAGGTTTCACCCTCGCACTTCAAGCACGATGAAGTGATCAGCGCGGCCGAAAATAGCCTAAAGCGCTTGGGCACCGACTACATCGACCTGTACCAACTGCACGCGCCCAACCCTGCAATCCCTATTGGCGAGACCATGTCCGCGATGGACCAGCTCGTGTCCAGCGGGAAAATCCGGTTCATCGGGGTGAGCAACTTCTCTGTGGCAGATCTCGAGGAGGCTCAGGCCGCAACCGAGAATAAGATCGTGTCCAATCAGGTCCGTTACAGTCTCGCGGACAGGGCGGTAGAGAAAGATGTCATACCATATTGCCGGGATAGTGGAGTGACTGTCATCGCCTACAGCCCACTGGCCCGGGGGATAGGCAACATCAAGGCCAAGCTGAGTCATGGCGCGTTGGAAACGGTAGCCGAGGCCACCGGCAAAACGGAGGTCCAAGTGGCGCTGAACTGGTGCACCACTAAAGCGAATGTGGTCGCGATTCCCAAATCCGACTCGTCTGACCATACCAGGGAGAATTGTAATGCCTCAGGATGGAGGCTGTCCCCTGAACAAGTAGGTCTCCTCGCAGAGGCCCGCTAGACGGCCGTTGCTCAGCGATGGTCACAGATTACTCGCCTCCAGGCGCGGTGGTGCTCCTCAACCGCGCCGACGAAGCCACCACGTTCCGAGTAGCATTTGTGCTCATCGGGATTACAGTAGCAGAGAGAGCGCTTTGCTATCGGGGATTGGACCTAGGCCTCGGCGGGTCGAGGTCGCCCCAGGAGATTCAAGAGCTTATCGCTGGCCGTCCGCAGCGCGTCTTCAGCTACCGGCACGCGATTGAACAGGTTGAAGCGCACGTACGCCCAGCGGGCCGCGTACTGCGACTGAAAAAGGTAGCGTGTGCGGTCCGAGGTGTTCGGCGCACCTCGATGCCAGCACATCGGGTCTTGCAGGTAGATGTCGCCCGCCTTGCAGAATACTGAGACGGGTCCGTTCCCTTCGAACTCCGGGTTCTCCTGATCGTTCGGCGTTCGACCCGAGTAATGGCTGCCTGGGACGTACTGCGTGGGACCGTGCTCTATAGACTCAATGTCGCTCAACGCCATCTGCATCGTAAACCACATCACCGGCATTCGGACCCTCGGGTCGTGCCGTTTGATGTCGTCTGGAAGCGGGAAGTACGCTTCATGCCCATCGCAGTGCCACTGATCAATTGACAGCCCGGGCAAGTTTCGGATGACGTTTTGCCCGCAAAACTTGCTGTCTCTGCCCACTGCGGCTTCGGCCAGACTGAAGATCGGCTCGCGCACCAGCATGTCCCGGAAAATCTGGTCGAGTTCGATGCTGTTTCTGAGTATGAATGGGAGCTCTTCGCCTGAGGTCTTGTGGTCCCTCACCTGGACATATCTGGCATCTCCCAGGTTCGGATTGTATCGCGCCTGAAGCTTGGGATCGTCGAGGAGCTCGTCGGTCTTATCCCGAAGCGCGGAGATCTCCCCCGGAGTAAGCACGCCCGGTATATGGACGTACCCATCGCGGAAAAACTGCTCCACGATCTCCTGGGTCTTCTGAGGGCTAAACGGTTCTCCCGCTAATATCGGAGTGTCGGCCATCATCGTCCTCCCCGTTTCTCGGTCTTAGTGTCGTAAGCTGGTCGAAGACCCATCGGTTCCAGTCGACGCCTTCAATGCCAAATAACGCGTAGGGCCGTGCACGAGCTATTAGGTTCGTTCAGTCGCGGTACTGATCGTTCACCAGGTCGCGGTCCTCTCTTTCGGCTCAGCATCTGCTCGGGCGGCAACAAGCAACCGCTGTTTCCTCTCATCTGACGTGAACGATGCGCTTATGGCTTGACGCGTCATCTCGCGTAGCTCCTGAGTCCCAAATCCCAAGCTCGCAGCGAGTTCATACTCCCGACCGATGCTAGTGGTTCAACGTTTTTGTATTGATGGGTAGAGTGACTTTAGCTTGATGCGCGCATCCTCGGTAGTGAAGCGCCAATCCACTCGTATCACATCCCGGTTGCGTTGATTCTGCCAAGCATTGACCTCGCCGCGCAGGATGTCTTGATTGGCAATCCGTCGGTCCAGGCACTGTCGAGCCAGCACACCGATCTCTATCTCCGCCATATTCAACCAACTCCCGTGTTTGGGGGTGTAGTGTATCTCCAGGTAGAGTGACTTTAGCTTGATGCGCGCATCCTCGGTAGTGAAGCGCCAATCCACTCGTATCACATCCCGGTTGCGTTGATTCTGCCAAGCATTGACCTCGCCGCGCAGGATGTCTTGATTGGCAATCCGTCGGTCCAGGCACTGTCGAGCCAGCACACCGATCTCTATCTCCGCCATATTCAACCAACTCCCGTGTTTGGGAGTGTAGTCGCTCAGCTATACGCCTCGCCTCAGCAGGCTCGAATGCCTCGTATAGCGAGGACAGCTTGTGAGTGTTGAGATTGTCCATTACCAGCACGATCCGGTCTCTGTCAGGGTAGTCCTCGTCGACCAGTTCCTTTATCACATGCGCCCAGTCCACCTTCGTGCGACGCTCTCTGACCTCGACTCGGCGCCATCCGTCCAACGGTGCAAACAGCATGAACAGGCTGCTCACTCCATTGCGCTCGTATTCGTAGTCGTATGCCGCCGATAAGCCGGGCGCTGCGGGACGCGGCACTCGCGTCTCCTTGACTTGCTGTTTGCTCGTCTCATCCATGCACACCAGAACCTCATTCCCATCGTACGGCCGTTGGTAGACCTCCAGTACGTCTTCCATCGCGCACACAAACTCCGCGCTCTGACCGGGCGGGATGCACCAACTCTGCTTCAGCCACGGCTTCAGTTCGTTTTTTTTTAAGCGCCTGGCGAACCGTCTCGGTGCTAATGGTCCCGACTATCTCACACTCGACCAACTGGTCAGCCAACAGCTTCAGGGTCCAACTGGCACGCCCCTCCGGCGGTTCCCCGCAGGCCATCGCTATCAACCGTGCTTCACCTTCGCCGTCCAGTCTCTTTTGACGCCGACGCAGTTGCTTTTTGCGATTCAGCGCAGACTCGACCCCCTCCTCCACACAGCGCTTGCGTATTCGCTCGACCGTTGACTGTCCCACACCGAGCGCGCTGGTGATGTCCGCGTCCTTCATTCCCCCGTCCGAGCGTGACTCATCGCTCATCAGCAGAATGCGCGCATGGGTCTGTTTGTACGCCGCAGCCCGACCGCGTGAGACCAAGGCGTTGAGTTCCTGTTGTTCGTCGGTAGTCAGTCTGATACGGTACTTCTTGGTAGACATCATGGTTCCTCCTCGGTTCAACGTTACGATTGAACCCCCAAGAGGAACAATGACTATCATGGTATTCATTTCAATGATGTTGGACCACTAGTACAGAGCCGCACTGGGTCGTCTGAGTTCAGGGTTACCGGTATTCCCGCCTGGATAAAGCTACGAATCGGATGCTCCTCCAGCGATGATACTGCGCCCAGGACTACGTTCGAAGTGAGACAGCATTCGACGGTGACGCCCGAGTTTGCGACCTCTTTTAGTAGTTCAGTTTTGGCTGCCGCGTGCACTCCGTGACCGATCCGCTTGATACCTGGAAAACGCAGGGCTGACGTGATGTTAGCGGTTGAGAACTCCCCGACATGGACAAGTGATGCCAAGGCCTACCCCGGCCGCCCGCTCCGCCCACCCGTAGGTCTCGGTCCAATCGGCCTCGGAATCGTAGGGGGCTGGGACGAAATCAATTCCTGCAAGTCCTTGATCACGTGCGCGCAGGATGGTCTCAAACGCCTCCGGTCCGCCATCCGACGGAACAAATATCACCGCGATTGCCTCGGCATAGAAGTATGGGTATCGCTTGCGGACCCGTCGCTCCGCTTCACGGAACAGGGACATATGGCGTGGCCCTAGCCCGGCCCCAACCCCAAAGCGGACCTCGACGAGCACAGCCCCCTCCCTCGCAGCCTCTTCCAGCATAGTGGTGACGAATTGGGCGAAGTGTACGTAGTTCACGGCGAGGTCATGTAGCTCACCGGTGTCGAGATCGCCGTTGAGTTGCGCGACGCGTGGCATCCCTGGAGGTAACTCGGCCAGACGCTTCATCGAGTCCTCCCAATCATAGGGAAGCCGGTTATTGCTAGTGGCGATCAGACGATCGAGGTGAGCATACGTCTCGGCGTGCCTATGGAGGTCAGCCTGAGGTTACGTCAATAGGTGTGTAAACGACATCAGGCGGCGACCTTCTCAGCCGTTGATTCAATGGCGATTCCATCCGCATACTGTGCACCGAGATAGACGTCTTCGATCAACTCAGGGGCCTTCAGACGCCTGAAGCGCTGTTCGGCGACCATCAACATTTTCCAGATCACCGCTATCGCCCGATCGACCCTCTTGTAGCGCTTGGCGGCATCGGTCCGAAGCCTGAGGGCCGCGAAGGGTGATTCTACCGGGTTCGTCGTGCGAAGGTGCCCCCAGTGCTCCTTTGGGAAGTCATAGAAGGTGACCATGCGGTCCCAGTCCCGCTCCAAGGCCTCTGAGGCCGCCTCGTAGGAATGGTCGCCGCACCACCTGGTGAACACCGTCCTGAGCCGCTCAGCCTCTGTCCGAGTCGGCGCGTAGGGGATAGTACGCAGCATGAGCTTGGCCTGGTCCTGTCGTCGCTTTGGAAGCTTGGCGAGCACGTTTACGATCTTGTGGTTCCAGCAGCGTTGCTCTGCCGCCTGCGGATAGACGTTGCGCAGAGCTCCCCAGATGCCCAGGTGTCCGTCTCCAACCACCAGCCTCGGGCAGCTCAAGCCCCGGCGCTTGATGTCCCTGAGCACCTCGGACCAGTTCTCTGTGGACTCCCTGTATCCGGGAACAGCGCTCACCACCACCTTGCTCCCGTCGCTCAGGGCCGCCATCACCACCAGTACCGCCGCCTTCTCCTTCTCAAGACCAGCCTTGACGTAGACTCCATCCACCCACATGTAGACCACTTCCAGGTCATCGAGGGGCCGGCTGCGCCATTGGGCAAGCTCATCGTTCCACTTATCCTTCAACCGGGCCACCGTGCTCGCCGATACCGGTGCGTCCTCTCCCAGCAGCCCCCGCAAAGCCAGATCGAAGTCGCCTTCGGATAGACCGTGCAGGTACAGCTCGGGGATCAACTCAGCAACCTTCCTGGTCCTGTTGACGAACAGCGGCAGCAGCCGGCTCTCGAACTGCTCCTCGGTATCGCGGACTCGCGGCCGCCTCAGCTGTATCGTTCCCGAACTCAGCGTAAGCCTCCGGGCTCTGCCGTATCCGTTCCGATAGCCGGTATCGTTGTCCGAGTCGGATCTGAGCGCCGACTTCGCCCTTCCCAGAAACGCCGTCACCTCCTCCTCCAGCAACTCCTGGATCAGCCTCTGGACCTGGCTTCGCACCCAATCCTCCAACTGCTCCCACTCCGGCCTTGACTCCGACCTACTCTCAGTGCTTTCCTTCCTCATGGGCGGTCTATCTCCTCTCTTGGGCCTCGAGCCCGTGTTGTTCAGAGAGAGGGTACACCGCCTGACTGTTTACACACTTTTTGAAGATACCTCGGTCAGCCTTGGGAATATCCGCAACCGCAGAGCTATCCAATCTTACTCACCGTCCGTTCGGCTAATCCCACTATTCGTCTTCTCATATTCCACCGGAAACTTCGTAAACTAGTTGATCGTGGCGTGCATCTGCGAAGGCGTCCTAATCACACAGCCAGCTATCCTGGAAAACCAACTTGTTCCTACTTGAGAATCACCTGGCCGGCCTTCTCCGGCTGGGCGGCGCCGTCCGACTCTGTCGTGTGGGTGTGCAGGTTGCCCTTGTACCAATTCGCTTCGCTCATGGCTGAACCTTTCTCGGGCGCCTCGCGCCGTTAGGGAACTGTATGACCTCAAGTGAATAATTACAAGCGGCGTTGACCCGTATCGAGTGGTCGTCTATAATCCCGCCGAGGTAGGCACCCCCCCATTTTCCACAGCGAAGGAGACGAACCATGCTGAGAGCGGCATTCATAGGCGCGGGCAGACGGGCCCAGGGCGCTCACTACCCGAACGTCAATCGCCTGAACGATACATCCATCGAGGCTGTCGCTGAGCTGGACGAGGAGAGGATGGCGACCGTCGTGGACGCCTACAACATTCCCCGATCCTTCGGCGACTACCGGGAGATGCTGGAGTCGGTCGACCCCGACATGGTCTACGCAATCATGGGCGAGGCGTTCATTACCCCCATAGCCGTGGAGTGCATGAACGCGGGCAAGCACGTGTTCATCGAGAAGCCTGCGGGCGCGAGCCCGGAAGAGAGCCAACAGCTGCTGGAGGCGGCGACGGCCAACGACGTCCACTGCATGATCGGCTTCCAGCGCAGGTATGCCGCGGTCAACCGGGAGGCGATGCGGCTGGTGAAAGAGCGAGGCCCCGCGACGCTGGCGATTGGAGAGTATCCCAAGCACATGCTGGGGGCCACCGAGATCCCTCCGAGCCGCATCCCTCGGTCCATCATGTGGAGCGACATCTGCCACGCAGTGGATATGGTGCGCTACATGGCGGGCAGCGAACCCGTTGAAGTGAACGCCTATCAGGACACGCGGCAGGCGAAACGGCCCAACGACTACAACTCCCTGATCCGGTTCGCCAACGGCGCCGTCGGGATCGTCACTGCCAACCGGTCCTCTGGAGGGCGCACCCTGAGATCGGAGCTGCACGGCCTCGGAATCGGCTGCTTCATGCGCATCCCCGAGCAGCTGGAGATCTACCAGGACGGGGAGGAACCGCGGACGGTGTCAGGCGCTGAAATCGAAGGAGCGGAGATAGGGGACACACGGGCCTACGATGGGAACCTGACGATGCACCAGCACTTCGCCGAGTGCGTCCGCACCGGCAAGACGCCGATCACCGACATTCGCGACGTAATTCACACATCGCGGCTGGTCGCCCGTCTCGAGGGCGATGGCAGGTAGCGCTCTGTCAACCGTGAATTCAGGTCTTCGGTAACTACCTCAAAAAGGCATGTTGAGTTCTTCCCACCTGCCCGCCCTTGGGTGTTTTTCTATCTGGGGGCACTCTGCCGCTGCACCGCCCCTCCTCGCAGTGTGCGGCTTGAGGCGATGCGAGAGGCTTTATATCTGTCGTCCCCACGCGCTTGGGGGGTGAACCGCCCTCATACATGGCGAGCCGGTTGAGGTCGGGCCACCTCCTCGTCCTCTTTCCTGCACGACACCCCCGCGCAATGTAGGGCGATTTCGCGGGGGTGGTCATTGTTTGACAGCCGTCCGGAGGGTCCGTACCATCACCCTCGCCAGGGATCGTCTGCTCTCTGGATGCACCCAGTTTGGAATGGGAACTCTCGGTTTAGGAGAGATCGTCGAGGTTACGTCAATAGGTGTGTAAACGACATCAGGCGGCGACCTTCTCAGCCGTTGATTCAATGGCGATTCCATCCGCATACTGTGCACCGAGATAGACGTCTTCGATCAACTCAGGGGCCTTCAGACGCCTGAAGCGCTGTTCGGCGACCATCAACATTTTCCAGATCACCGCTATCGCCCGATCGACCCTCTTGTAGCGCTTGGCGGCATCGGTCCGAAGCCTGAGGGCCGCGAAGGGTGATTCTACCGGGTTCGTCGTGCGAAGGTGCCCCCAGTGCTCCTTTGGGAAGTCATAGAAGGTGACCATGCGGTCCCAGTCCCGCTCCAAGGCCTCTGAGGCCGCCTCGTAGGAATGGTCGCCGCACCACCTGGTGAACACCGTCCTGAGCCGCTCAGCCTCTGTCCGAGTCGGCGCGTAGGGGATAGTACGCAGCATGAGCTTGGCCTGGTCCTGTTGTCGCTTTGGAAGCTTGGCGAGCACGTTTACGATCTTGTGGTTCCAGCAGCGTTGCTCTGCCGCCTGCGGATAGACGTTGCGCAGAGCTCCCCAGATGCCCAGGTGTCCGTCTCCAACCACCAGCCTCGGGCAGCTCAAGCCCCGGCGCTTGATGTCCCTGAGCACCTCGGACCAGTTCTCTGTGGACTCCCTGTATCCGGGAACAGCGCTCACCACCACCTTGCTCCCGTCGCTCAGGGCCGCCATCACCACCAGTACCGCCGCCTTCTCCTTCTCAAGACCAGCCTTGACGTAGACTCCATCCACCCACATGTAGACCACTTCCAGGTCATCGAGGGGCCGGCTGCGCCATTGGGCAAGCTCATCGTTCCACTTATCCTTCAACCGGGCCACCGTGCTCGCCGATACCGGTGCGTCCTCTCCCAGCAGCCCCCGCAAAGCCAGATCGAAGTCGCCTTCGGATAGACCGTGCAGGTACAGCTCGGGGATCAACTCAGCAACCTTCCTGGTCCTGTTGACGAACAGCGGCAGCAGCCGGCTCTCGAACTGCTCCTCGGTATCGCGGACTCGCGGCCGCCTCAGCTGTATCGTTCCCGAACTCAGCGTAAGCCTCCGGGCTCTGCCGTATCCGTTCCGATAGCCGGTATCGTTGTCCGAGTCGGATCTGAGCGCCGACTTCGCCCTTCCCAGAAACGCCGTCACCTCCTCCTCCAGCAACTCCTGGATCAGCCTCTGGACCTGGCTTCGCACCCAATCCTCCAACTGCTCCCACTCCGGCCTTGACTCCGACCTACTCTCAGTGCTTTCCTTCCTCATGGGCGGTCTATCTCCTCTCTTGGGCCTCGAGCCCGTGTTGTTCAGAGAGAGGGTACACCGCCTGACTGTTTACACACTTTTTGAAGATACCTCAGTGTCCAGTCTGCGGGACGAAGGTGTTCAGGATTGGGAAGATGTAGCGCCCTGCCGCGGGGTAGCCGATAACCTGCAGCAGAGGGACCTGTGTGTGGGTGCTGTTAACGCAGTCCTTTGGAGTTCACAGTTCTTATAGGGCTACGTTAACATTGACGTGACGGCTCCAGACCTTAGTTGGATCTAGAACTCAGGGCCACCGAGCAATCTGCTACCGACATCAGGACGGACCTGCGGTGCGAGAGTCTCCGTAAGCCCACGTCGAGCCCATGCACTTGGCTCCTTCCGCGATGACGCCATGATGTAAGTCCATTGACAGCGTTGTAGCATGCCCATAAAGTACCCGCGAACGACCGGTACTCATACTGAATCGAACCGAGGGAGCAGACATGAGCCTGACAGAACAGCAACTTCGCTTCTTCGACACGTTCGGCTTCCTCCGCTTCCCGGGCCTGTTTGCCGCCGACATTGGCCGTATCACCGAATCCTTCGAACGGGTCTGGGCGGACCACGGTGGCGGACACCAGGGCCAGGTCCACGACCATAAGCTTAGATCAGCCCTCGTGCCGTTTATCGACCAGGATGGGTATCTCTGCGGACTGATAGACGATCGGCGCCTCGACGGCATCGCCTCTGCGATCCTGGGCGACGACTACAACTACACACTGAGCGACGGCAACTTCTACGTCGGCGACACCTCCTGGCACTCGGACTTCAACCGTCCCAAGCCAACGATCAAGGCCGCGTTCTACCTGGATGCGGTCACGAAAGACTCTGGCTGCCTCAGGGTGATTCCGGGTAGCCACAAGACCGGCGACGACTTTGCGACGTCCTTAAAGGACATGATGCCCTCCCAACGCGAGCCGCGTACCGAGGAAGCTCTAGGCATCCACGGCAGCGAAGTGCCTGGGTTCGCGTTGGAGTCCGAGCCGGGCGATCTCGTCTGCTTCGACCGTCGGATCAAGCACGCATCGTTCGGCGGAGGGACCCGTCGCCGTATGTTCACGATAGTGCTTGAGCCCCGGTATCCTGACGACGAACTGGACATTCTTCGCACCAATATCGGGAATCTATCGAGGTTTTGGGCTGAGCGAGCATATGGCCACACCATGATCAATACCGCCAGCCCGGAGCGTATGGTCCACCTGGAACAACGTCTGGCCAACGACGACCATCTGGCCGAGTTGAGCCGAATTGCCAGAAGAGAAATGGACGAGCCCGCCCGCAGATAGTAATAACTCGCTACGTTAACACGTCGTCACTGCTACAGACCCTCGTCTGATCGAATCCCCTAGTGCGACACCAGACAAGGTGTTGGGGAACGTGTTATGCGCCCACGACGAAACCGTACCGTAGGGGCAGGTTTCAAACCTGCCCCTACGCAGGCCAGCATAAGCCCGAATCCACCGAAGGACACGGATGGACGGCGTGAGGAAAGCGGAAGGGGGGTGAGGGAGCTACAGGGGAAATAGCCTGGGTTCCATTTGGGGTAGGGAGGTCGGCGGACGGTCTTCATCGCCGCACAGGGGCCCCTATGGCCGTCTGCGGGAGCTGCGATGCGCGGGATGGCGAGAGAATACGCAGCAGGGAACTCTCTCGGACCGGGCTGGCACGAGTCTGCGGGGATCTTCGGTTGTCCGGTGGGTGGGTCGGTCGCCGACGGTGCCGTCAGGCCGGGAGTGGAATGGCTCGCAGCCGGGCCAAGGCGCGGCTGAACTTCTCAGCCCAAGGCCAGCGATCCGGAAGATGCAGGGTCAACCGGCGTGCCGAGCGGGTGAGCCGTCCGGCCAGGGAGAAGAACCGCCGCCGGAGGGTCTTGGTGGTGGCTATCCGCTCTCCCAGACCGATCCGCGCCGTCCAGCGGGCGAGGTTGTGGGCCATCGTCTGGACGGCCAGCCAGGCGCCGTTGGCGGCGAAGCGGCCCGAGGGGAGATGGTTCAGCCCGACGCCGTACTTGAGGTCGCGTATGGCATTCTCGATCTCGGCGTGGCGGCGATGGTCAGCCTCCAGTTCGAGCAACTCCCCGTCCCGGTCGGTGATGAAGCCATGATAGCTGTATTTGGCGAAGAGGGCCAGTTGGGAACCGGGCGTCGGCTTCACCCGCCGGACGATGAGCCGTACCGGCGCGGCGTCCGCCTCGGCCTGGAAGGGGGTGCAGGTGGTCTCGGCCACATCGGCGGCGCCGTCCATCCAGTAAGGAATCGGCGTCCAGGCATCTTCGGGTATCGCCTCGATGAGATTGTGCAGGCTTTTGTGCTGGCGGATGGTGATGGAGAAGCGGACATCCATCTTGCGGCAGACGGATACCACGCCATGAGTGTAGAACCCGCTGTCGGCCCGTAGCGTGAGTCGTCCGTTGGCCCCGGCGTAGCGCACCCGTCCCACCGTCTCCCGCAGGAAGTGGGCGGCGCCGCGGGCGGTGTTGGCCCGGCCCTCGCGCAGCCGGGACATCAGCACGTCTCCGGTGCCGGCGGCGATGGCCAGCAGCGGGTGGTAGCCCCGCTTGCCGGTATAGCCGTGGTGGCGGGCGCCCTCCTTGGCCAGTCCGTAGGTCTCGCAGATGGTGGAGTCCAGGTCAATGGTCAGGGGCCCGTCGCCGGGTCCCGCCCCGGCCTGCCAAGCCCGGGCCAGCAACTCGCGGCTCACCCGGTCGAGTTGACGGACGTGGCCCCACCGGAAGCTGCGCAGGAAGGTGCCCAGGGTGGATGGCGCCTTGAGAGTGCCGCCCAGGGTGCAGGCCGTCCCCCCGGTGCGCAACACATCGGCGTCGTCAATGCAGTCGCCCCCAGCCAGCGCAGACGCCACCAGCGTCATCATCTTGTCGCTCGTGTTCGCCCGCCCCGGGGCATCGCCCAGGTCGAGGCGCTGCCGGACGAGTTCGGGCAGGCCGAGGTGCCGCGCCAGGGTGGCCGGAAGGAGCAGCCCGGCATTGGCCACCAAGCGGCGGTCGTCGAAGGTGATTTGGATCCGGTCGGGGTGGTTGCGTGGCAGCATCTACTGGGTGCTCCTTTTCCGGGGCCGTTTTTTTGCTACAAAACCATTATCCCAGAAGCACAGGAGCACCTTCTTGCCGCCTCAGGACGCTAACCCGACGCCCTCCTTCGGTGGATTCGGGCTTAGAGGAATAGAGACCGGAGACGCCATGGGCGCTTCGCGTTGCGAGGGATGAGGCCGTCCATAAATGGCCTGGGCAGAGCTCACTAGTGGTTCAACGTTTTTGTATTGATGGGTAGAGTGACTTTAGCTTGATGCGCGCATCCTCGGTAGTGAAGCGCCAATCCACTCGTATCACATCCCGGTTGCGTTGATTCTGCCAAGCATTGACCTCGCCGCGCAGGATGTCTTGATTGGCAATCCGTCGGTCCAGGCACTGTCGAGCCAGCACACCGATCTCTATCTCCGCCATATTCAACCAACTCCCGTGTTTGGGAGTGTAGTGTATCTCCAGTCGCTCAGCTATACGCCTCGCCTCAGCAGGCTCGAATGCCTCGTATAGCGAGGACAGCTTGTGAGTGTTGAGATTGTCCATTACCAGCACGATCCGGTCTCTGTCAGGGTAGTCCTCGTCGACCAGTTCCTTTATCACATGCGCCCAGTCCACCTTCGTGCGACGCTCTCTGACCTCGACTCGGCGCCATCCGTCCAACGGTGCAAACAGCATGAACAGGCTGCTCACTCCATTGCGCTCGTATTCGTAGTCGTATGCCGCCGATAAGCCGGGCGCTGCGGGACGCGGCACTCGCGTCTCCTTGACTTGCTGTTTGCTCGTCTCATCCATGCACACCAGAACCTCATTCCCATCGTACGGCCGTTGGTAGACCTCCAGTACGTCTTCCATCGCGCACACAAACTCCGCGCTCTGACCGGGCGGGATGCACCAACTCTGCTTCAGCCACGGCTTCAGTTCGTTTTTTTTTAAGCGCCTGGCGAACCGTCTCGGTGCTAATGGTCCCGACTATCTCACACTCGACCAACTGGTCAGCCAACAGCTTCAGGGTCCAACTGGCACGCCCCTCCGGCGGTTCCCCGCAGGCCATCGCTATCAACCGTGCTTCACCTTCGCCGTCCAGTCTCTTTTGACGCCGACGCAGTTGCTTTTTGCGATTCAGCGCAGACTCGACCCCCTCCTCCACACAGCGCTTGCGTATTCGCTCGACCGTTGACTGTCCCACACCGAGCGCGCTGGTGATGTCCGCGTCCTTCATTCCCCCGTCCGAGCGTGACTCATCGCTCATCAGCAGAATGCGCGCATGGGTCTGTTTGTACGCCGCAGCCCGACCGCGTGAGACCAAGGCGTTGAGTTCCTGTTGTTCGTCGGTAGTCAGTCTGATACGGTACTTCTTGGTAGACATCATGGTTCCTCCTCGGTTCAACGTTACGATTGAACCCCCAAGAGGAACAATGACTATCATGGTATTCATTTCAATGATGTTGGACCACTAGCACAGTGGAGTACATATGCGTCCCCTCTCGTCGGCCGTCTGGGGCCTGGCCAGAGCACGTTTGGTCCAGCCGTTTGGCCTGCCTTGGCGCCCTCCCTGGCCTGGCCGAAGTGAAGGTCTTTTATGTGGTCTTGGAGAGAGCGATGCGTCGTCTACGCTTGCCGGCGACAATTCATGATCTCGGCTAATGGCTCGCCAGCCCCCAGGGGCGGAGTATAATACGAGTGAGGCCGCTGTCCCAGCCATGAAGACCCAATTCGGCACGGGTCCCATTTCGTGGAATCGCCCTTCGCCCAGGTCGCAGCCCGACCCTGGAGACCTCCCCATCAAGGTGCTTCTCGTGGACGACGACGAGGAGGACTACATATTGACCAGGGACCTGCTCTTCGAGATCGATCGCCATCGGTACCGGCTCGACTGGGTGTCCGACTACGGGCCCGCGCTGGAGGCCATCGGCCGTGGTCAGCACGAAGTGTACCTCATCGATTACTATCTCGGCGAGCGAAACGGCCTGCAACTTTTGGGTGAAGCGCTTCTCATCGGGTGTCGCGCCCCAATCATCCTGCTGACCGGCCGCGGGGACCATGACGTGGACGTCGAAGCGATGAAGGCCGGCGCCGCCGACTATCTTGTCAAGGGGGAGCTAGACGCTGCCCTGCTGGAACGCTCAATACGCTATGCGGTGGCCCGGAGCCGGGTGGAGGAAGAGAGAGCCGTGCTCGAGCAGCAGCTTCGCCACGCTCAGAAAATGGAGGCCGTCGGCCAGCTAGCAGGGGGGATTGCGCACGACTTCAACAACTTGCTCACTGCGATCCTGGGTTACGCCCAGCTAGGGGCGAGTCTTGTGCCCAATGATAGCCAACTGGGTACCCATTTTCAGGAGATCAACAAGGCGGCCCGCGGTGCAGCCGACCTCACCCGGGGGCTACTGGCGTTCTCCCGGCACCAGATCATCGAGCAGAGGTTACTTGATCTCAACGAGTTGGTCCTGGATACGCACAAGCTCCTCCGCCGCCTCATCGGGGCGGACATTGAGCTTGTGGCGCTGGCGGCGCCCGACCTTGGGCTGGTCAGGGCAGACCCGAGCCAAATTGCGCAGGTCCTGATCAACCTCGCCATCAATGCCCGAGACGCGACGGCCGGCGGCGGCAAGCTTACCGTCGAGACCTACAATGTCACCCTCGACAGGGACTATGTATCGCGCCGCGCAGGGGTTGGAGAGGGCGAGCATGTTGTGCTTGCCGTAAGCGACAACGGCGTCGGAATGACGGAGGAGGTAGAGGCCCGCGTGTTTGAGCCCTTTTTTACCACCAAGGACCGGGGCAAGGGAACGGGCCTCGGGCTGTCAACCTGCTATGGCATCGTCAAGCAGCACGGGGGCCATATATCCGTGTACAGCGAATTCGGTGAGGGGACGACATTCAAGATATACCTGCCCCGCGTGAGTAGCGCAGTCGCAGCCCCCAAGCCAGGCAGCTACGCTGATGGGGCGCCAGGGGGCAGGGAGATCGTGCTGCTGGTTGATGATGAGGAGACGGTTCGAGGTATGGCCGCCCGGGTGCTCCGCAGGAAAGGGTATACGGTTCTTGAGGCAGAGAATGGCGGCGAAGCGATCAGGCTCGCGGAACAACGCGACGAGGGGGATATCGACCTCCTGCTCACCGATATCGTGATGCCTCTGATGGGCGGCAGGGAGCTCGCCGACCGGCTCAGGGCTAATCGCCACATAACTAGGGTCCTTTACACCTCGGGCTACTCCGACGCGGCCGTCGTGCACCATGGGCAGCTCGAGCCAGATAGCTATTTCATACCCAAGCCCTTCACACCGGACTCGCTGGCACGGCGGGTCCGCCAAGTGCTGGACACCTGGTACGAAACACCCGCCTAGCGGACGCCCTCCCCACCGATGCCCGCGGCTAATACGACCTGCACCGGCTCAAGGCTGCCGATAGCGGTACCGCCGGGTGGAGGGCTGACAGGCCCGAGGACATGTTGTCGCCACGGCCCGCCGGACCCGGTCATCAGGAGAATGCCAGGCGCCATGACATAGGTAGCCGGGAGCCTCCTCCCGGGCACTTCAGGTGAAGGCAAGCTCCACAAGCTCAAGCGCGGCCTAGATGAACGCAGGTCCGACGGCGGACTTGGGATGGGGGCTGTCGACCAGTCGTAGGTGTACTAAGGCAACCTGTCCGCATGTACGTCTAGGCCGGCGTGGCTCAACGACACCCGAGATTCGCGTACAGGCCAAATGCAGGGCGCACCGGAGAGCGAGTACGGGGCTTTTTCCCCGTGTGGGGAGCGGGACGTATCCCGCTTTGGGGAGGGGACTATCGGAGCGGGACTCCGGCATTACGCCACCGGACGTTTTCAGAGGCAGGCAGGGCCACACAGAACTCCGTGGTCGGAGCCGCTATGGTGGACGCCGGCTCGTCAACCTGGCCGTGCCCCTCGTTGCGGAAGCGAAGGCTGCCTCCGCTACTGGGCCGCCCTGTTTAGCTCGGCCCCGGCTGTGAACCCAACCCTCTTGTGCGCGGGCACCTCGATGAGCGTGCCGGCCTGACCGCCCCGAATAGGCTTGACCCTCCTCGCCTTGACCTCTCTCACGGAGAATGATCCGAAGCCGGTCAACACAACCCGGTTCCTGCTGGTCAGCGCGGCTTGTATGCTCCCCAAAACAGCGTTGAGCGCTGCTTCTCCCTGGGCCCTGGAGCCGCCAAGCTTCGTCGCAACTCGAGTGGCTAGGTCGCTCTTCCTTAGAGTAGCCATGGGCGATCTTCCCTCCTTAAATGTGCCTTCTGGGGCCTCGATGCCAGCGCACCGGGACTCGTTGCTGTCGGCTCCGATGGTATGTGCACTCGCACCGCGCTGTCAAGACCCTCAAGCTCAGAAACACGTCAATCCTGATAGGAGCGTCAGAACCTCCGAGCGCTAGCCGGCAATCTAAGGTTTCTAGGGGGTATCGGCCTCGCCGGAAAACCTCGCATGCAGGTATACTAGGGTTGGTTAGACGCCGTCGCCTTGGCGCACACCTGGGAGCACCATTCTTAACCATGATTCCAAATAGCGGCATTGAGGGCCCAGAAGGCCCACCGGCTGGCCGACATGCCGGGACCGGCGGGAGGCCTTCCAGAGGGCTTCTGATCACGGTCCTAGCGCTGGGCGTGCTGCTGGGATTCGGCATGGGCTGGGTGGCGTACAACTCGCCGTGGAGCGTCAAAGCCGGACCGCCTGTTTTGTACGACCAAGAGATGGTCACCTCGCTGTTCGATGACGCCAGACGCGGGGTGGTCGAGGTCACCGTGGTCCGGCGGTCTCGGGGCCCATTTTCAAGTAGTGAATTCCGAGCGGACATTGGTTCCGGATTTTTGGTGGACGACGCTGGCCACATTGTGACCAATGCCCACGTGGTTAGTGGCGGGGAGGAATTTGCCGTGCGACTCTACGACGGTCGCACGCTGCCCGCGAAGATGCTGGGCACCAGTCCTGCCGACGATCTGGCCCTCCTGGAGGTGGACCCAGTTGAGCTGGACGGCATTGGGCCCCTGCCGCTGGCCGACTCCAGCAAGGTGAGTCCCGGCCAGTTGGCTATCGCCATCGGCAGCCCCTTCCGGCAGCAAAGCTCCATTACGGTGGGCGTGGTAAGCGGTGTGGGGCGAAGCCGGCAGAGCGTCCTGCTCCGCCCGATACCCGACTTGATTCAGACTGATGCCGCGCTCAATCCCGGCAACTCAGGCGGCCCTCTCCTCAACGCCGAGGGCGAGGTCATAGGCGTTAACTCCTCGGTGCGGGTTGTCTCCCAGGTTCAGATCGGCGTGGGGTTTGCCATTCCCAGCAACACCCTCAAGGGGATCCTTCCCGACCTGATGAGTTCCGGTGAGATCAAGCGCCCCTGGGTTGGCATCATAGCCCCCCAATTTTCCGGGAGCCTGGGAGATGCTCAGGAGCAGGCCGCCGAAGCCGGCATATACATCAGCCAAGTGTGCAATGATAGTCCGGCGCAAAGGGCCGGGCTGCGTGGTGACTCCCGACGCCTGCCTGACGGCCGCGGCGACGTTATCACCGCCGTTGACGGAATATCCGTTGCCTCTTTGGACCGGATGGTGAGCTACCTCAATTCCATCAGCCCGGGCGACCAGATAACACTCACGGTCCTTCGCGACAGCGAGAGCCGGGAGGTCCAGCTTACCCTGGCCGAATGGGACATCTGCGAGTAGACCACAAGTTGTGGGCCAGGCGAGCAGGTGTCCTGCGCCAAGACAATGTTCGTGGCAGAGCCTTGCCCTTCTATAGGCCTCCCCTTCGACGGGGCTCAGAGCTTGCCCTTAGTCGACCGAAAGGACAGGCCCTATGGGCCACGAATCCTCCCCCTGCGAGTGTCTAGGCCATCCAGGAGCCGACAGAGAAGCTACAAGATGGGACACCAGAGTCGGGTTAGTGTCACTTCCGAAGATGTGGTTATAATCGGCGGCGGAATTGCGGGCATCTCCACCGCGTATTTCCTTGGGAAGGCGGGGGTGAAGAGCCTGGTGGTGGAGCGGGATGCCGTGGGCAGCCACGCCTCTGGGTTTGCATACGGAGGGCTCGGCTCCCTTGGCGGCGCTGGCCCCACCCTCGCCGTGGCGGCGGAGGGAGTGCGGCTGCACCGGGAGTTCTCCGAGTCGCTCCACGAGGAGACAGGCGTCAACACCGAGTACAGGCAGAGGCCCTCCCTGTCCCTGGCCTTTACCGACGAGGAGGCTCGGGCCGCCAAGCACGAACTGCCGTGGAAGCGGGAGCAGGAAGGGTATGACGTTCGCTGGGTCGACCGCGCCGAGGCCCGGTCTATAGAGCCGCGTATCGCCCCTGCGGCGCTGGGCGGACTGTACGTGGAGGGCACGTCGGACGTGGAGCCCTACCGGCTAATGATCGCCCTGGCTCAGGCGGCCGAGAAGATGAAGACTACCATACGCCACGGCTCGGTAATCGGCCTGCTCAGAGATGGGGACCGCGTACGCGGGGTCAGGCTCGAACACGACGAGGTCCCCTGCGGGAGGGTGGTGCTGGCCATGGGCCCGTGGAGCGGGGAGGCATCCACGTGGCTGGGCCTCCAGATACCGGTACGCTCCCTCAAAGGGCAGATACTCCGTCTAAGGGCCCCCGGCGCTCCGTTCAGGTGCTCTATTGGTTGGGGCGGCAACTACGCCACCACCAAGCCCGACGGCCTCTTGTGGGCCGGCACGACAGAAGAGGAGGTCGGGTTCGACGAGAGCCCGACCTCCGAGGCGCGGGACCGGATCATGGCGGCCCTCCTGAAGATGGTCCCCTCCATGACAGAGGCCCAGTTGGTGCACCAGACAGCGTGTTTGAGGCCACTGTCGGGCGACGGCCTCCTGCTGCTGGGCAAGGTCCCCGGCTGGGAGGGCGTTTACATAGCCACCGGCGGCCTGCGCTCGGGGATCGTCCTGGGCCCGGCCATGGGCCGCATCATCGCGGACCTGATAACCACCCGCACGACCGACATCCCAATCCAAGCCTTCGACCCCGGCCGGTTCTCCAGGTAGGGCGAAATCAGAGCGATCACCCTATGCTTTTCCAGCTTGCAGTTGGGCGTCTTGCCATATGAGCTATACTGGGACGGCACCACATTGCCGTACACGTGTTGCGACTTTCCTCCGGCATTCTCCGGCTGCGGGGAAGCCAGCGCGCTAACGATAGAGAGGCGCCGAGCCAATGGTTGACCAGGCAGCACCGGCCACAATTCTTGACCTGATAGAGCGGGGAGCGCCTTCTCATCCTGCGATAGTTGATCCCGATGGCCCCACTGTCACTTATGACTCACTTCGACGACAGGTGCACGACCTGGCAGACCAGTTGCGGCTAATGGGAATAGAGCGGGATGACCGTGTCGCGATCATCCTTCCCAACGGCATCGAGGCAATAGTGACCTTCATGGCGGTTGCCGCCACCGCCACTGCCGCGCCGCTTAACCCGGCCTACAAGGGAGACGAGTTCAAATTCTACCTTGACGACACCAACGCCAAGGCACTCATCACCTCGGACCTGACGGGCGAGGCGGCCCGCAAGGTTGCCCCGCAGACAATCATGCAGCTCACAGCTAGCATGAACTCGGAGGGCTTAGTGAGCCTGTCCTCGTCTGGTAAAAGTTGTGGCCGGCGCTCAGGAGTAGGGCCCGAGCCTGAGGACGTCGCCCTGGTGCTCCACACCAGCGGCACCACCAGCCGGCCAAAACGGGTGCCCCTGGCCCACCGCAACCTGACGATATCGGCCCAGAACGTCGCCACGACCTACCTGCTGTCCCCTGAAGACGTATCACTCTGTGTCATGCCTCTGTTCCACGTCCACGGTCTGGTGGCCTCTATCCTGGCAACCTTTCTTTCGGGCGGCACAGTGCTCATCCCACCTCGCTTCAACGCATTGACATTGTGGTCCGTCGTAAGGACCAATAGGGTCACCTGGTTTTCGGCCGTGCCCACAATGCATCAGGCCCTGCTAAGGAGGGCAAAAAGCAGCGAAAGTAGAGATTCTGGAGGGCCGTATTATAAAGGTCTGCGGTTTATCAGGTCCTGCAGCGCCGCGCTACCGTCAACCACAATGCTGGAGATGGAGGAGAGGTTTGGCGTCCCGGTGCTGGAGGCGTACGGCATGACTGAAGCTGCCCACCAGATGACCTCTAACCCATTGCCTCCGGGTAAACGGCTGCCAGGCACCGTGGGCAGCGGAACCGGCATAACGGTCGGCATTATGGATGAGAAGGGCAGGCTACAAGTCCCTGGAACAAGAGGAGAGGTCGTCATCCAGGGGCCAAACGTGATCCGCGGGTACGAAGACAATCCGGAGGCCAACGCCACGTCCTTCAGCGACGGCTGGTTCCGGACTGGTGACGAAGGCGTCCTGGACCAGGAGGACATACTGACCCTTTTGGGCCGCCTCAAGGAGCTCATCAATCGGAGCGGGGAAAAGATCTCACCCGTGGAGATCGACGAGGTGCTGCTTCTGCACCCCGCCGTGTCAGAAGCCGTGGCGTTCGGCATCCCACACCCCACCCACGGCGAAGAGCCGGCGGCGGCCGTGGTGCTCAGCTCCCAGGTCAGTCAGCGGGACCTGGTCGCTCACTGCCGGGACCATCTGGCGGATTTCAAGTGCCCGCGGGTCATCCATATTGTGGACGCCATTCCACGGACTGCTACCGGCAAGGTACAACGCCGCATCGTCGCCTCGGCCGTCGGCGGCCAGTCCTCCAGGTAAAGGCGCCGTGTCACTCAGGTCCCAACTGGAGAGGACCCCATGAGGTTCGCTATCGTTGGGGCGGGCGCCATCGGGGGCTTCCTGGGGGCCAAGCTGAGCATATCCGGCCACGAGGTGTTCCTGATCGCCCGGGGGGCCCACCTCCAGGCGATGCGGGCCCAAGGCGTCCGCGTGCACAGCCCGGACGGCGACTTCGAGGCCCACCCTGTGGCCACCGACAACTTCCAAGAGGTTGGGGCGGTGGACTTCGTTTTCCTCACGGTCAAAGCCCACAGCCTGGCGGAGGTCGCGCCCAAGCTGACGCCAATGCTGGGGCCGGATACGGCCCTGGTGTCGGCACAGAACGGCATCCCCTGGTGGTACTTCCAATGGCACGGTGGACCGTGGGAAGGCACCCAACTTGAGAGCCTGGACCCCGGAGGTGTCGTCTCCAAAGCGATCGCACCGGACCGAATCATCGGCTGCGTAGTCTACCCCTCAACCTCGATCCTTGAACCCGGCGTCATCCAGCACATAGAGGGTAGCCGATTTTCCATCGGCGAGTTGGACGGCACTACCACCGAGCGATGTAGAAGCTTGGCGGGCGCCCTCATCGAGTCGGGCTTGAGGTGCCCAATAAGGTCCCGCATCCGACACGAGCTGTGGGTGAAGCTTTTGGGCAACCTGGCCTTCAATCCCATCAGCGCCCTGACCCATGCGACCCTGTCTGAAATCGCCACGCACCCCGAAGCCCGGACCGTGGCGCGAGCGGCGATGGAGGAGGCCGATGCCGTGGCCAGGGGGCTTGGAGTAACGATTCCCGTCTCCGTCGACCAGCGCATGGCCGGAGCCGAAAAGGTGGGCCACCACAAGACCTCAATGCTTCAAGACGTAGAAGCCGGCAAGCCCATAGAGTTGGAAAGCGTTGTAGGGGCGGTGGTGGAGCTGGGGGACAAGCTGGGGATCCCCATGCCGTACACCAAGACGATCTACGCATGCGCCAAGCTCCTGGCCCAGCGCCTAGCCAAAGGCACGTAAAGCTGTCCGGCAGCGGAGACTCGACGTTGGAGAAAAAAGGCAACGTCCTGGTGATGCAGCTTGGGGGAAGCACGGCGGTCCTCAACCGCAGCCTATTCGGCGTGGTCCGCGAGGCGGATGGACGGGGAAGCCCGTTCGGCGAGGTTTTCGGCGCCGCCCACGGTCTGGAGGGTCTGCTGTCCAGGCGTATGATCGGCCTATCCGGGCGCTCCAACGCATGGTGGGAGCGGACCAAGCGCACCCCAGGCGCTGTTCTCGGCTCTTCCCGCCGAAAGCTTAGGCCCGAAGAGGTCCCCACTGTCCTCGACATACTCTCGGAATACGGCATCGGCTACTGTTTCGCCATTGGCGGCAATGACTCCGCCGATACGGGACACCGCATCAGCAGGGGGGCACAGGCTGCGGGAATGGCTTTGGTGGTGCTCAACGTCCCCAAGACTATTGACAACGACCTCGTTCTAACAGACCACTCACCGGGCTTTGGAAGCGCAGCCCGGTTCGTGGCGCTTGCAACGATGGGATCGGGAAGGGACGCCGAGACGATGGGCAAGGCGTCCCCGCTCACCGTCCTGGAGGTGATGGGCAGGGACGCCGGCTGGCTGGCCGCCTCGGCGGTGCTGGCCAAGCGAGACGAGAGAGACGCCCCCCACGTTATCTGCGTGCCCGAGGTCCCGGTTGACGAAGGGCGCTTCCTGTCCAAGGTGGAGGACGCGTACCGGCGATTCGGCTTCGCCGTAGCCGTCGTGGCCGAGAACGCCCGGGGCGCCGGTGGAGTGCTGGGGAGCCGGCAGGAACCGCGGTACATAGACGACTTCGGCCATCCGTACTTCGACGGAGCCGGGCGCTACCTGGCCGACATGGCCGAAAGGCACTTCAAGGCGCGGACGCGTTACGAGAAGCCGGGCTCCATACAGCGGTCGATGGCCGCGTGCGTCTCCAGGACCGACGCCCACGAGGCCGAGATGGTGGGCCGGGCCGCCGTACGCTACGCCCTCCAGGGAGCTACTGACCAGATGGTCACGTTGGTGAGAGAGGACGGTAGGGAGTACGCCTGCTCCACGGGGCTGGCGCCGTTGGCAGAGGTGGCGGGCAAGGTGTGGAAGGTCCCGGGCGAGTACTTCGACCGGGCCGATTACATGGCAACTCAGAAGTTCCTGGACTACGCCAGGCCGCTCATCGGCGCCGCCCTGCCTCGATTTGAACGAGTGGGCCTGTAGCCCCTGGTGAGGGCATGCTTTCCTTCTTCAACTACAACCTTTGACAGGCTAAGGGCTGCCCTAGGTTAACTGAAGGGACAGGCCCTTCGAAGCGCGCGCAGGGGTGAGGGGCGCCCCTATGCCTGCGGCGGCTCATCAGCACCGAAAAAGCTGCTGAAGACCTCGTTTCCGAGGAGACGGCCTCGCCCGGTTAGTCTCACGCCTGCCTCGGACGTGACCAGGAGGCCGGCCGATTCCAGCTCGTGGAGGATGTCCGGGTAGGCATGCTGAAGTGTCGTGCCGAAACGCTCCTCAAAGGTCACGGCTTCTACGCCGGTGTCCAGTCGCAGCCCCAGCATCATCGTCTCGGCCATCTCCAACCGGCGGTCGATGGGCTCCACCGTCTCAACCACCGGGACGCTTCTGATGCGCTCGTCACTGAGGCTGCCTTTTGGGGCAGTCCCGTTTCCCCCGCCTTCAAGCCTCTGAGTGTAGACCCTGGGCGACTTTACGTTGTGAAATCTGCTGCCCGCCAGGTAGGAGTGCGCGCCCGGGCCCACCCCAAGGTACGGCTGATTGCGCCAGTAGGTCAGGTTATGGCGGCTCTCCTTGCCCAGCTGGGACCAGTTTGAGATCTCGTAATGGCGGTACCCCTGGCGCTCCATGGCCTCCTCGGCGGCCAGGTACATGTCGGCCGCCAGGTCGGGGTCCGCCGCGGGCAAGCGGCCTGAGTCCACCCACTGCGACATGGGAGTGCCGGCCTCAAGAGTCAGGCAGTACATCGAGATATGCTCAGGACCCAGGTCTGCGGCGGCCGACAGGGTCTGCTCCCAGCTATCGAGGCCCTGGTGGGGCAGCCCATACATGAGATCGATGCTGACATTGTCGAAGCCCGCGTCCACCGCCGCCGTGTAGGCACGTACCGCCTGGGACGCGGAGTGGCGGCGTCCCAGCAGTTCGAGCAGCCGGTCGTCGAGACTCTGCACGCCGATGCTCAGCCGGTTTATCCCGGATTCGAGATAGCTCCCCAGCCTCGCCCCGGTGACATCGTCGGGGTTCGCCTCCAGCGTCACCTCGGCCGCTGTGTACACTTCGAAGGCCTCGAAGACGGCCTGCATCAGCGAGCCGATGTCGTCGGGGGGCAGGTAAGACGGCGTGCCGCCGCCGAAAAACACCGTGCCGACCTCCGGATGGTCCAGAAGGCCCCCCCAGCGGCGGATCTCCGTTCCCAGGGCCGCGACGTAGTCGGGGATAAGCGACTCTATGCCGGCGTACGTGTTGAAGTCGCAGTACGGGCACTTGGTCTCACAAAAGGGGATGTGGACGTAGAGGGCGATCGACCTCGAATCCAACATTTGAAATGGCCCCTCCGTCCGCTAGCTACGGCGTCTATTTGCGTCCTGCTTCAGCCAGTAGCGTATGCCTTTGCCGGCAAGCGGCTCGTCCGCATAGCGCGGTAATCACGTGCAGGTGGGCGTGAAAGACCGCCTGGCCTGCAATACGCCCACAGTTCCAACCCACGTTATACCCGTGTGGGGCGTACTCTCTGTCTGCGAGGGCTTTAACATCGTGCAACAGGGCCAGCGTGGCCTCCCATTCTTCCGGTATCAGATCAAAAACGGTCTCGCGGTGCCGAATCGGGACGATAATTCCAGATCCGACCAACACTGGTTCCGGTTGACTTAGGAAGAGGCAGTGGGCGTTCCGCAGAGCGACGCGCGCCTCTTCGAGTAGGGGTGGACAAAAAAGGCACTGGCCCGCGGATTCCACCATCACGCCCCTATACGTTGAACAGGATGTTCAGGACGTCCCCCTCGCCGACGAGATAATCCTTCCCCTCCTGGCGAAGGACCCCACGCCTGCGCGCCTCAGCGATGCTGCCGCATCCGGCCAGGTCCTCGAACCCCACCACCTCCGCCCGGATGAAGCCCCGCTCGAAATCGGAGTGTACCTTTCCCGCGGCCTTCAGGGCCGTTGTACCCCTTGGGACGGTCCACGCCCTCACCTCGTTGGGGTTGCCGGTAAAGAAGGTGACCAGGTCCCCTACATCGTGGGACAGCCGGACCATTCGGTCCAGACCGGACTCACCCGCCCCGAGGCCTTCGCGGAACTCCTGCTCCTCGACCGGGTCCATCTGGGACAGCTCCATCTCCAGCCTACCGCACAGGACGGCCGTGCGGGCTCGTGGACCCTCGGCTACCGCCGCCAGCCGCTCCTCCAGGGTGGCTGCTTCGGACATCTGGTCCTCACCGGCGTTCAGAACGATGACAAGGGGTTTCGCGCTCAGGAACTGGAAGCCCTCAAGCGCCCGGGCCTCGTCCCCGGTAAAGCTCTTGTCCCTGAGGGCGGCGCCCGACTCCAGCTCGGCCTTGAGACGTGACAGAAGAGAGCGCTCTTTGTCCATCGCCTCGCGCTCGGCCGCCTTCGCGCCCTTGGACCCCTCCTCCAGCCTGGCAAGCCTCCTCTCCACGGTTCCCAGGTCGGAGAAGACCAGCTCGAGGAGCATCGAGTCAACGTCGCGGAGCGGGTCCACCGTTTCGTTGACGTGGATTACGGAAGGGTCGTCGAAGGCGCGGACCACCGCCATCAGCGCGTCGGTCACCTGGAGATTGTTCAGGTTCTCGCCCGATATGCCGTGCGCCCCGCTGGAGCCATCGGGCGCGGCCGGAATGTCCTGGTAGATTACCTCGGCGGGCACCACCCGGCGGGGCTTGAAGACCTCCGCTAGCCGGTCGAGGCGTCCGTCCGGGACCTTGGCCACGCCGACGTTGGGCTTTCCACTGGGACCGGCGGACGGCGAAACATCGACCTTGCCCCTGGTAACGGCGTTGAATATGGTTGTCTTGCCGCTTCTGGGAAGCCCGACTATGCCGATTTGCATGCGCTCGCGCCTCTCCCGGTTATAGGGGTGGAGGTTCGCACCGGCCTCGGACGCGGCAGTTCCTTGAGAGGCGATATCCACCGACGGAGGCCCTGCGTGGCGAGAGTGAGTGGTCTAGCGGCGGGTGTCGTCGTCTTGGTCGGTGAAGTGGTACGAACCCTCGATGACTTCCGGTTTCGGGCCGCGCTCCTCGTCCACGGAGCGACCCCCGGTTGGGCCCGGCCCAGTGCCGCGCAGGTGCTCCGCGACGACCTCTCGCGGGGCCAGGGCCAAGAATATCGCCACCGCCAGAAATGCGACGACAAGATCGTCTATTCGTCCCAGCGCCGGGAAGAAGTCGGGCACCAAGTCCCAGGGCGAGACGATGTACGCTACCGCAGCCGGTAGCACCAGCTTCAGACCGATAGGGACTCGCCGGTCCATCAGCAGCCCGATGACCAGGCGAGGAACGCGGGTGAAACTCAACAAGCGGATGATACCCCACCACACGGCAGACTCTCCCTTTTGGGATATACTGCTATTATACCCGTACCGCCGGTGAGTGAAAACCCGAGACGTGCTTTACCTGCTATATGGCGACGACACATTTACGATCCGGGAGACCCTCTCCTCGATGAAGCAGGAGGTGGGTCCGCCCGACCTGCGCGACGTCAACGTAACGGTGCTCGACGGGGACCAGGCGACATTTGACCGGCTGACGGCCACCTGCGACACGGTGCCCTTTATGGCGGAGAAGCGGCTGGTCGTAATGCAGGGCCTCCTGTCCCGATTCGAGAGGCGCACGCAGTCGCGTGCGCCCAGGGCGGCCGGTGGCGATGCTCTGGGCGAGTGGAAGGGACTGCCCGACTATCTCACGCGCGTGCCGGGCTCCACGGACCTGGTCTTCGTGGAGGGCCCTCTGGCCCAGGCGAATCCGCTGCTGTCGGCCATTCGACCGTACGTGAAGGCTCGTACGTTTCGTGTGCCCAGGGCCGGTGAGCTCAGGCAGTGGATACGCCGGAGGGCGGCGGCCGGCGGGATCGACATCGAGCCCAGGGCCGTAGACACCCTGGCCGAAGCCATAGGTGGCGACCTGGGGGTCATAAACACGGAGCTCCAGAAGCTGTCCCTCTACCGGTGGGGGCACACGGTGCGCCACGAGGACGTGGAGGAGCTGGTGTCCTACTCGAAGGAGGCCAACATCTTCGAGGCGGTGGACGCCATGATGGAGGGCCGGCCCGAGCTCGCCATCAGGCTGGTGCACCGGCTGCTCCAGTCGGGGCGGCCGCCGAGCTACGTGCTCGCGATGATGGCGCGCCAGGTCCGGCTTCTCATCCTGGCAAAGGAGCTGAGGTCAGAGCGAGTCCCCTTCGACCAGCAGGGTAAGCGTCTGGGCCTGGCCGGCTACCCGCTACGAAAGACCCTGGACCAGGAGAAGATGTTCAGCGCCGAGCGGCTGCTCGACGTCCACCGCAAGCTGCTGGAGGCCGACGTGATGATCAAGACCACGGGGACCGATGAGGAGCTGGTCCTGGACGTGCTGATCGCGGAGGTGTCCACCGGCCGGGCCGCCGGCGTCCGAAGGGCGGCCGGCCCTTAGCATCCCGCCGCCCCACGATCTCGAGTGGCGGTCCGGACCCCGAACTCGTCTCTTCGCTCAATCTCCGCATCACTTGCCTTTATATCGTGCGACTCAAGTATCTTGACAGTATACGCTCAATATCGTATGGTGTTCATGTGCCTCTATCACGTTACCTCAGACTGAGCGATGGGGCGAGCAAGCCTGGTCTGTCAGGCGGCAGGGGGCGAATGTCAGCGCGCGCGACGGGGCTCTGAGCCCGCGGGACCGGGCCAGCGAAGCGGTCGCGGGCTGCCGCGCATCTAAGGTATATGAGCCACCGGTATTGGCCGGCTCAATTTCAGCATGACAGGTGATGAGACGATGGTCTTGAAGCCCGACGACTTTACCGAGCAGGCCCAGGAGATTATCGGCAAGTCTCAGGAGATAGTCCGCCGCTATCAGCACAGCCAGTGGGATGTCGAGCACATCCTGATGGCCCTCCTCGAGCAGGTGTATGGACCGGACACATGGTGGACGGGTGTTCGGAGACATGGTGGACACATTTGAGTATGTTAGGCATCGTGCCTGAGGTCAAGCTGGGCGATTTGATGAGTGGCGAAGAAGACGTTCCAGACTCCATCGTCAGTTGTCGGCCGAATAGCCACTGGCATGCCCTTGAAGGCCTTAGGTACCTTGAAGATACGGCCAAACAACTGGAGCCTACCTTTGTCGTGAACACGGCGTACCAGGTCGGTTGGTTCGTACTCCAAGGGTGGAAGGACCTCGGGAAACAGTCTTTGGCTCACTTGGTACTTGGTGGCCGGAGTAGCAAGGTCAAGGGCGTCATGGGGCCGCTCCAAGTTGTAGATGTCCCGCCACAGGTCGAAGGCTCTCTGGCAGTGCGCCAGATCAGTGAAGCTGCTCCCCTGCAGCACTTCAACGGTCATGGTTCGGTGGAAGCGCTCATCTTTTCCCTGTGTCTGAGGGTGATAAGGGCGTCCATGACTGACTCCGATGCCCAACCTCAGCAGCCAGACTGTAAAAGGTGTGTAGGGGTGGTCTTGGTCATGGCCCCACGGGGAGCCATTGTCCATCAACATTGTGTTGGGCAGGCCGTAGCGCCGGAAGATAGCCGTCAGGCGCTGTTGCACCATCTCTCCCTGCTCGTTACCGCAGGCCTGCAGCCCCAAGGCAAACCGAGAGTGATCGTCCAGAACAGTCAGAGGGTGGCAGCGTCCTCGGGTAAGGGGGAAGTGGCCTTTGAAGTCCATCTGCCCCAGGTCGTTGGGTGCCTGGTGTTCAAATCGCTGCCAGGAACGGTGCTTGGGCCCCTCGGCGGGGTCAATGCGGCCATGACGACGCAAGATCGCCGTGATAGTACTGGGGGCCGGCATGTCCGCCTCAAACACATCCCTGCGGTCCAAAAGCCACCGTCGCAGCTTACGAGCTCCCCAGGCCGGATGGGCCGCACGGGCAGACAGCACCGCCTGCTCAACCTGCGATGGGGTACGTGCAGGCGAGTAGTGAGGCCGCCGCGGCAGCTCGACCAGGCCTGCCTCGCTCCCTTCACGGAAACGCCCAAGCCACTTGTATCCAGTCGTAGGGCTGATCCCGAAGCGACGGCAAAGGCCCCTTTTGTTGGTGCCTTCAGCCTGCGCCAGCTCCACGAACTCTCTCCTCTGAGACATAACGGACATCTCCTTCCATGGCATGACCACCTCCTTGTAATGAAGTCATGCCTATTATGGTGTCCACCATGTCCCCGAACATGTGTAAGCTATGTCCCCGGTCTATACAGCAGGAGGAGGGGGTCCCCGCCGAGATACTGCGGCAACTAGGCGTTTCGATAGACGAGATGCGCGACGGCCTCAACAGGGCGCTGGAGCAGGGACCGAAGGTCGCCTACGAGTCGTCCCAGATCTACGTGTCCCCCAGGGCGGCCGGGGTGCTCGACCGGGCCGAGGTGGAGGCCAAACGCCTGAACGACGACTTCATCGGTACGGAGCAGATCCTCATCGCAATAGTGCAGGAAAACCAGGGCGACGCGGCCAAGGTCCTGGCCCAGTTCAACGTCAACCTCGAGAACGTCTACAAGGCGATGCAGGGCATCAGGGGCGGACACAGGGTCACCGACCAGAGGGCTGAGAGCCGCTACCGTTCTCTGGACAAGTACAGCATCGACCTGACGCAGCTTGCGCGTGAGGGCAAGCTGGACCCGGTCATAGGCCGGGATACCGAGATTGCTCGCGCCATGCAGACGCTGATCCGGCGGACCAAGAACAATCCCGTCTTGATAGGCGGCGCCGGCGTCGGGAAGACTGCTATCGCCGAGGGCCTGGCCCAGCGCATTGTCTCGGGAGATGTCCCCGAGGAGCTGGCCGGCCGCAAGGTCATTGCCCTGGACATGGGCTCCATGGTGGCCGGCAGCAAGTTTCGAGGCGAGTTCGAGGAGCGGCTCAAGGCCGTTCTGGACGAGATCAAGGGCGCCCAGGGCGAGATCATCCTTTTCATCGATGAGCTGCATACCGTAGTGGGCGCCGGCGCCGCCGAGGGCGCCATCGATGCCAGCAACATGATGAAACCGGCCCTGGCGCGCGGCGAGCTACAGGCGCTGGGGGCTACCACAGAGGTGGAGTACCGCAGATACATCGAGGAGGACGCCGCCCTGGAGCGCCGCTTCCAGCCGATCCTCGTCGAGGAGCCGGATGTGGAGACCGCCATCGAGATGCTGCGCTGCCTCAGGCCGAAGTACGAGGCCCATCACAAGATCTCAATTACCGACGCGGCGCTGGAGGCCGCAGTCCGTCTCAGTCAGCACTATATCACCGACCGCCTGCTCCCGGACAAGGCCGTCGACCTCATCGACGAGGCCGCCAGCAAGATTCGTATCGACTCCCAGAGCATGCCCGACGAGCTGAAGGACAAAGAGATGCAGGTCCGGCAGCATGAGAACGAGGAGGAGGCGGCCGCCCAGCGGGGCGACTACCAGCGTGCCACCGAGCTCCGCTCTGAGAAGCTGAGGCTCCAGGAGCAATATGACGCCGAGAAGGCCGAGGTCCTCAAGGACAAGAAGAGTGAAATGGCGGTGAGCGCCGAGGACATCGGCAAGCTCATCACTAGCTGGACGGGCATCCCCGTCGACCGGCTGCTGGAGAGCGAAGCGGACAGGCTCCTCCACATGGAGGATCGAATCCACGAGCGGGTAAAATCGGCCAGGAGTCCGCAATAAAGGCCGTGTCCGACGCCGTCAGGCGGGCGAGGGCGGGGCTCAGCGACCCCAGCCGGCCCAATCGGCAGCTTCATCTTTCTGGGGCCCACCGGCGTCGGTAAGACCGAGCTCGCCCGGGCCCTGGCGCAGTACCTGTTCGACGACGAGCAAAACATGGTGCGGGTCGACATGTCCGAGTACATGGAAAAGCACACGGTCTCCAGGCTGATTGGCGCCCCGCCCGGATATGTGGGGTTCGACGAGGGCGGCCAGCTTACCGAGGCCGTGCGGCGGCGCCCCTTCCGGGTGGTGCTCTTCGACGAGATCGAGAAGGCCCACCCAGACGTGCTCGGGGTACTGCTTCAAATACTTGAGGACGGCCGCCTTACCGATGGACACGGCAGGACCGTCGACTTTCGGAACACGCTGGTAATCATGACGAGCAATCTCGGCACCGACGTGGGAGGCCGTGAGCCTGTCGGCTTCCTGCGCGAGGCGGCCTCGACGGACGACTCAGCCCGACTTCGCGCCTCCATCGAGGACGCGCTCAAGAGCACGTTCCGACCCGAGTTCCTGAATAGGGTAGACGAGACAATCATCTTCGACGCTCTCACTCAGGAGCAGATACAGCAGATAGTCGATCTGAGAGTCCGTGACGTGGAGGCTAGGCTTGCCGCCCACAAGGTCACCATCTCCCTGACCGATCCGGCCAAGGTGTGGCTTGCCCGGGAGGGCTTTGACCCCGTCTACGGGGCACGTCCCCTGCGGCGGACCGTGCAGCGATACGTTGAGGACCCCATGTCTAGGAGGCTTCTCGCCGGCGAGTTCGCAGAGGGCGACCACGTTATCGTCGATGCAGACGAGAACGGACTGACCTTCGCCAAAACCGGCTCTGCCGTCACTGTCGCGGCCCCCTAGCGGGCCGGGGCCATGATAATGGGCGTTCAGCTCGGAAGCGTAGATTTCCACCATGGAGGCCGGATTCCGGCCTCCATTCAAATTAGCCGGGTACGGGCCTTCGCGCCAACCTCCACGTTGCCGTGGCCACGCCCATACCCACACGAACGGGTTGTGGCCCTGGGCCGTGTGATGCTAAAATAGGTTCGCCCGATCACGTTTCCCACCACTAGGGGCGCCCGCTGATATCGAGCCCCTGAACTCCCCCAAACGCTCCGCAGTAGCTCAGTGGTAGAGCGGTCGGCTGTTAACCGACTGGTCGCAGGTTCGACTCCTGCCTGCGGAGCCAAGCGTTTGCAATGTGCCATGTTTACCGTCTACGTGCTGCGCAGCGCTTCCACCGGCAAGCTTTACATCGGCCAGACCGTGCTGTAGGCCTTGCTGGACGTCAGGCGGGAGACGGGGACCACGCTGATTCTGGTCACACACGACAGAGAGATCGCCGGCGTCGCCGACCGCGTCGTCACGATGAAAGACGGCGCCCTGGTCTCGTGAACGACCCAAGGCTTGCGCTGCTAACACAAGGTCAAACGAGGGATTATCGAGATGACTCTGCGAACCTGGCACTAAGCTGTCCTCCCGTGCCCCGGCCAATCTTCATCCTTCAATCTATCTTATCCATTTTGATCTGACTGCCCTGTAGTCGGCAGGTTCTTCGGCACTGGGGCTGGCGCTCGCATTTGGGGGCGAGCAGCTTGGATACGAGTCGGATGTGGTGGTCCATCGGTTAGCGCCCCCCTCGGGCGTGCGAGAGCTGGCTGGCGGGTCAGTCGTGGCTAGTCCCACGCAAGGCCAGCCATCCTCCTAGCACGACGGGCTGCGACAGCAGGATGCGTACGATCAGCGTCTCGAATTGTGGATTCCCCTGCGCCATGCCCCGGGTCCGACAGGAATTGCAGCCCCAGATTTTCACGAGGGCGCGCTGCCGTTCTATGTTACTTCTGCAAGCGCCTCTCGCAGCGCTGCGAGTGTGACGGGCTTGCCCACAACGACAGCTACGTTCCCTACGCTCTCATCTCTCGCCAGGATCATGTCGCCGAACCCGGTCAAAAGAATGACAGGCGTGTCAGGAGTCGTCTCTTTGATCATGGCCGCAAGCTGGTCACCGTTCATTACAGGCATCGCTCGGTCTGTAATGACCACATCGAACCCGCCTGCCTGGAATACCTTCAAGGCCTCTTGTCCGTTGGTCGCGGTCTCAACGGTATGCCCATCAGCAGCCAGGTAACCCGCCACGACCTGAAGCGACAATGGCTCGTCATCTACGGCGAGAACATGCAGCGCACGTGATTTGGCCATAACCTCCGTGCCAGGGGCCTCTCTCTGCTGCCCTACTTGGACCGGCAGCTGGAGGATAACAGTTGTACCCTTTCCTACCTCGCTCTCAATCCGAATTGTTCCTCTGTGGCGCTGGATGATTCCGTACGCCAGCGACAGACCCAGGCCCGCGCCTCCTTCTCCTTTAGTAGAAAAGAAGGGCTCCAAGCAACTAGTAGAAAAGAAGGGCTCCAAGCAACGCTGCCGGACCTCTTCAGTCATGCCTGTGCCCGTGTCCTTGACTGAAAGCACTACATCTACGCCTATAGCATAGGTGCGAACGGTTATTTCCCCGCTGCTTTGCAAAGCATCCACCGCGTTGAAGATCAGGTTGGTCAAGACCTCACGCAGCTCTGCTTCGTTACCTGAGACCAGCGGGACTTCCCGCAAGTCGGTCTCGAACTTGACATCGACACCCCTTGACTGCGCCTGCTGCTGCCATTTGGGCTGAGTGAACGAAACTACTTGTTCGACCAGGTGCCTGAGATTGACGAGTGCGAAGGTTTCAGCATCTTCCAATGGTCGATAGAACTCGCCCAAGCGCCGGACCACTTCTGCGGCGTCCCTGGCGGCGGTGTTGATAGTTTGGAGAGCGCGAGCGACTCTCTCCTTGTCGGCCAGGTTCTCGGGGTGTTCGAGCAACAGCTCGGTGAACCCTAGGACCGCCGTGAGCTGGTTATTGAAGTCGTGTGCGATCCCTGCGGCCATCTCGCCCAGCGCACGCAGCCGTTCCTGCTGAACGATTTGCGCCTGCGCCTCGCGCAGCTCGGCAGTCCGTTCTGCGACGCGCATCTCCAGCTCCTCGCCTGCCTTTCGCACCACCTCTTCAGCCTGCTTGCGCTCGCTGATGTCGCGGTCGATGGACACAAACCCGGCAATGCGCCCGTCCTTGTCCCTCAGAGCCGTGGCTCGGGCCTCGGTATGAATCCTGGTGCCATCCTTACGTGGATGAATCACCTGACCCTCGAAGTGGCCCTCCTCAAGCAGCCGGCGAAAGACCTCGTCCGGCTCCACGCCGACGAATTCCGGCTGGAGGAACTCTACCGTCGGCCTGCCTATGACTTCCTCCGCGGTCCAGCCGTACATCTCCTCCGCAGCCCGATTCCAGGCTGTCGTGACAAATCTCTCGTCTGAGGCGACAATTGCGTCGCTAACGTCCTCGACGAGATGGGCCTGATACGCGAGCGTATCCTCTGCCTGCCTGCGCCGGCTGACCTCTCTGGCTGCCTTTGCCATTAGGTCGCTTAGCCAACCCGTAATACTGCCGACCAGCACAAGAGCGGCGGACCCTAACAGACCTCCCATTAACGCCCATTCTTGTTAACGCCCATTCTTGCAAGGTTGTATCCAAAACTGCAATTTTAAGCAGCGTGTGGTAGTGTCCTAATTTGGGACGAAGGTGGGCGGCTGGGGATTGACATCCAGGTCGGAGCCAGCATAAGATGGAAATGGAATCAATTGCGACTCCCGACGGGAGTCAGCGGCGATTCTAGGCAATTCGGTAGTGAGAAATAGACGCCAAGACCTAGGTCTTGGCGTCTTTGTGTGTGTCATCCTCGAAGCGGCCTTGCTCCTCTTGGTATCGGTAATGGTCTCGCTCTGGCATAAAGTAAACGCCAGGTCGTGGATAACCCTCCGGCGACACCATATCCATAGTCTTGCCGCGAATAATCCGGAAGTACCTATTAGGACACTACCCAGCGTGTTGATCGAGATGGCCAATAGGATAACAAGCAAGCCACCCCGCAATCCGAGACGCCACGCCGCCAGAACTACCGGTAGCGTAGCCAATATACCTACCTGGGAACCGAGGGCGGGGGACAGCAGCACGAACGTCACTACGTAGACAAGCAAGCCCACCTACCGCCGAGGGCGGGGGACAGCAGCACGAACGTCCGTAGGCCGCCATGGCACCCGCTACCAGTGCCCAGGTGCCAGGGCCCCGCGTGCGCAAGGAGGAGCCCCCATTCATGCTGTCATCTCGACCGACTCTTAACAGAGGCTGCAGATTCACCTTACGTGTTCCTACAAAACGCGATGCGGTGGGCTTTGCGCGGTGGCTAATCGATACACTGTTATTGTAGCACCAGATCGACATCCCACTGAACGCTTGGACCGAGATGGGTCCCGCTCCAGCGCATCCGGGCAGCCCGGGGACTGGAAGCTACCATCGCCTCTGTACTCTGCTTCTGCTGCTCTGCAGGCAGGGCCTTAGCAAGAGGTCGAAGCCCACGTTCGGTGACGATGGGCGAGGGTATAGGGTCCCGAGCGATGAGGGTGTCTAAGATCTCTGGATGGAGTCTGAGGAGCCTCAACACCTGCCTGACGCGCGCTCGGAAGATGCCCACCTTGCCCGACACCTTGAGCTTGACATGTCGGCAATCGACTACTTAGCCCGAATCCACCGAAGGACACCGATGGACGGCGTGAGGAAAGCGGAAGGGGGGTGAGGGAGCTACAGGGGAAATAGCCTGGGTTCCATTTGGGGTAGGGAGGTCGGCGGACGGTCTTCATCGCCGCACAGGGGCCCCTATGGCCGTCTGCGGGAGCTGCGATGCGCGGGATGGCGAGAGAATACGCAGCAGGGAACTCTCTCGGACCGGGCTGGCACGAGTCTGCGGGGATCTTCGGTTGTCCGGTGGGTGGGTCGGTCGCCGACGGTGCCGTCAGGCCGGGAGTGGAATGGCTCGCAGCCGGGCCAAGGCGCGGCTGAACTTCTCAGCCCAAGGCCAGCGATCCGGAAGATGCAGGGTCAACCGGCGTGCCGAGCGGGTGAGCCGTCCGGCCAGGGAGAAGAACCGCCGCCGGAGGGTCTTGGTGGTGGCTATCCGCTCTCCCAGACCGATCCGCGCCGTCCAGCGGGCCAGGTTGTGGGCCATCGTCTGGACGGCCAGCCAGGCGCCGTTGGCGGCGAAGCGGCCCGAGGGGAGATGGTTCAGCCCGACGCCGTACTTGAGGTCGCGTATGGCATTCTCGATCTCGGCGTGGCGGCGATGGTCAGCCTCCAGTTCGAGCAACTCCCCGTCCCGGTCGGTGATGAAGCCATGATAGCTGTATTTGGCGAAGAGGGCCAGTTGGGAACCGGGCGTCGGCTTCACCCGCCGGACGATGAGCCGTACCGGCGCGGCGTCCGCCTCGGCCTGGAAGGGGGTGCAGGTGGTCTCGGCCACATCGGCGGCGCCGTCCATCCAGTAAGGAATCGGCGTCCAGGCATCTTCGGGTATCGCCTCGATGAGATTGTGCAGGCTTTTGTGCTGGCGGATGGTGATGGAGAAGCGGACATCCATCTTGCGGCAGACGGATACCACGCCATGAGTGTAGAACCCGCTGTCGGCCCGTAGCGTGAGTCGTCCGTTGGCCCCGGCGTAGCGCACCCGTCCCACCGTCTCCCGCAGGAAGTGGGCGGCGCCGCGGGCGGTGTTGGCCCGGCCCTCGCGCAGCCGGGACATCAGCACGTCTCCGGTGCCGGCGGCGATGGCCAGCAGCGGGTGGTAGCCCCGCTTGCCGGTATAGCCGTGGTGGCGGGCGCCCTCCTTGGCCAGTCCGTAGGTCTCGCAGATGGTGGAGTCCAGGTCAATGGTCAGGGGCCCGTCGCCGGGTCCCGCCCCGGCCTGCCAAGCCCGGGCCAGCAACTCGCGGCTCACCCGGTCGAGTTGACGGACGTGGCCCCACCGGAAGCTGCGCAGGAAGGTGCCCAGGGTGGATGGCGCCTTGACCGTGCCGCCCAGGGTGCAGGCCGTCCCCCCGGTGCGCAACACATCGGCGTCGTCAATGCAGTCGCCCCCAGCCAGCGCAGACGCCACCAGCGTCATCATCTTGTCGCTCGTGTTCGCCCGCCCCGGGGCATCGCCCAGGTCGAGGCGCTGCCGGACGAGTTCGGGCAGGCCGAGGTGCCGCGCCAGGGTGGCCGGAAGGAGCAGCCCGGCATTGGCCACCAAGCGGCGGTCGTCGAAGGTGATTTGGATCCGGTCGGGGTGGTTGCGTGGCAGCATCTACTGGGTGCTCCTTTTCCGGGGCCGTTTTTTTGCTACAAAACCATTATCCCAGAAGCACAGGAGCACCTTCTTGCCGCCTCAGGACGCTAACCCGACGCCCTCCTTCGGTGGATTCGGGCTTACGGTAAGCTAGTAATTACGCGAGCGGCGGATGAAAGACCGATAGAACAACCCAACGACAAGGAGAGCGGAGTGAAGAAGTTTCTGTTTCTGCATTACGGATTCGAAATGCCCACCCCGGAAATCATGGGTGCCTGGGGCAAGTGGTTCGAGTCGATCGCCGACAAGATTGCTGACGGCGGTGGCCGTTTCCCTGGCGGGCGAGAGATCTCACACTCCGGAACCAGGGATCTCCCGATGGGACCGGATTCCATCACCGGCTACTCCGTCCTGCATGCTGAGGACCTTGATGAGGCAGAGCAGATTGCCAAAGACTGTCCGATGATCGCGAGCATCAGGGTCTACGAAATCATGAGCAAGTAGGCCGGGCCGCTCCGGCGCTCGCCGGCAGCTGAGAGCTGTTTGCCTCCGCGGCTAGCTCTGGTCCTCGGCCCCGGGCGTGTTGTCGGCGGGAAGTCCCGGCTGCGACCCCGCCTCTTTCTGTTCTCCCCCGGGCGCGGCCTGCTGCGCACTGGGGTCCAAGAGGCTGAACTGCTGGGTCGCCATCGCCGCCGACGACTCTAGAGATGTCTGGAGACCCATCGCGGCTTGGACGGAAGAGGCGATCAAAGACGCCTGGGCGGTCCCGATGAACAGCTTGTCGGATACGCCTTCCGCCCGAGTTGTCAAGCGCTGCAGGGCGCCCATGTGGAGCAGCGATTGCATGAATTCTCGATCATCGTCTGTCAACTCGCGCCCTCCGTAGACAATCTCTACTCCGGTCCGGTCGACAATGTCTGCCTCCCCCCTTTTCTGGAGGAACTACCGGACATCCTTTGACTTACGCGGATCAAGGCTCCTCGCCTCGATCCGCTGAATGGACTCGATAGGGATTGCGAACCACGTGCTGGTGATCTCGGAAAGGCGGACCTGCATGCTGCCCTTCTTGGAGTCCTCCGCTTTCATCTGGTAGAAGACGAGGAAAAGTAGTCGCTCATTTGTGACGTACAGGTTCGCGTACATCAAGGCCGTTGGGACCTCTCTCGGAGACCTCCGGATCAGCCCCTTCGTATCCACCTCTTTGACAAGGACGATCGGCGCTACCGCCTTGCTATCGAAGCTAACCTTCTCCCCCTCTCGAAGCTCTTTGATGACACCGACGAGATCACCCATGGTCAGTCTCCCTCCTGTTGCTTTCGGTCCGCACGTCGGCGGCACTGCGCAATTATACGTGAATATAGGCAACACCGTCGAACCGAATCTTACGGTGCATGCGCCGGTCTCGCGGGCAGTGAGGCCGACGCCCAAGGGCCACCCGTCACCGCTCGACATACCCGTACGCGGCCTTGGCGTTCTTCCAGAAGAATTTTTCGCCGGCTTCGCCGCCCTTGCTCTCAAAATATGAGGCGACGATGCGCTGGGCCGTAGCGAAGTCGCTGACCGCCTCTATCTGAGGCCAGTTGCTCCCGTATATAAGCCGGTCCTCACCGAAGGCGTCCCACAGCACGTCGAGCGTCGGCCTGTAGAACTCCACGTCGGCTGGCGCCGGTTGCACCTCGGTCATCTGGACAAGAGCGGAGACCTTGCAGTAGACCCCCGAGAACCGCGCGGCTATCCGCATACGCTCGGCCCACCTCGGATTGGCCGCCTCGCCGGTGATCGGCCGGCCCTGTCCGATGTGGTTGATCACCATTCGAAGATCGGGCAGGCGCTGGGCAAGGTCGAACAGGGGCTCGAACTCATCGGACCCTACGTGCACGTCCAGCTCCAGGTCCCGGGCCGCAAGGTGCTCCATGCTCTCAAGAAAACGGCTAAGCATCTCGGCGCTGCCGTGTTCCAGGGTGTGCACGCGGATGCCGCTGAGAATTGAATTTTCCGCGGCGCGGCCAAGGTGCCGTGCGAAGTCTTGCGAGTACGGGTCAATGTCCGCCACGAACCCCACGATGAAGGGGTCGGTGGCCGCCAGGTCCAGCGTCCACCGGACCTCGTCGATGCCAAGCCTGGCCTCCACCACCACCGTGCCGGTGACCCCCTCGGGCATGGCGAGGGCCTTGTACGCCTCGGGCATCGCAGTGCGGTACAAAAGACCGTTCGGGCGGGAAGGGTCTCCAAAGTGGGTGTGGGTATCGATAATCATACTTACGGCAAGCTCACTCTCTAAGCACCTGCGCGCGCTCGAGCAACGCCGCGGAATGGCCGCCGAATACGCAGTCGACCGGCCTGCAGGGACAATGCGGACTGACTTGCGACACGTTGGGACGGCGATGGTTTCAGCGCGATGCTCGGATTCTTCACAGGCCAAGCGCCCATATCGTTCTTCACGCAGTCTCTGTGAGGGGAATCAGGCGTAGCCAACGGACCCGTCTGCACGCGTGGCGGTGCTGATGTCCTTCGGGATGAACGGGTATTTAGCCGGCGCCTCTTCGTTGAACTCCACGCCGATGCCGGGCGTGTCGGGCACCTTGATGTAGCCGTTTTCGACGCGTAGGGGGCTCGTGACCATGTCGTCTTTCGGGTCCGAGCGGTACTCCAGCACAAGGAAATTTGGAATGGCGGCGCAAAGCTGGACGTGAGCGGCCAGCAACACAGGGCCCCTCGCGTTGTGTGGGGACACTGTGGCATGGTAGGCCTCCGCCATGCCAGCGGCCTTGATGCACTGGCTGAAACCTCCCTGCAGGCCAACGTCAAGCTTCAGGTCGTTCGCGGCCCGCCGCTGCAAGAACTCCTTGAACTCGTATATCGAGAGGTGGCGCTCCCCGGTGGCAATGGGCACCGTGACCTTGCTCGCAACCTCCGCCATCGAGTCGATGCTGTCCGGCTGAACGGGGTCCTCGTAGAACAGGATGTCGAAGGGCTCCAGCTTCTTCGCCAGGGCTATAGCCACCCCCGGCGTGAGATTTCGGTGGATCTCCAGCCCGATGTCCACGTCGGGGCCGACGGCCTCTCGGACGGCGGCGGTCCTGTCTACTGCTTCCTTGATCAGGCGTGCGTGACTGAGGCGGGCGAAGTCTAGTGGAAAGGGCGTTATCTTGACGGCGGTGTGGCCCTCCCTTGCCGCCGCGGTCGTCGATGCCACGGCGTGCTCGACGGTGTCGGCCGCGCAAATGGCCAGCATTCTTATCCTGTCCCGGTGCTTTCCGCCCAGCAGCGTGTGGACGGGGGCTCCATAGTGTTTGCCCGCTATGTCCCAGAGGGCCACGTCGATGGCGCTGAGCGCGGCGCAAATTGAAGCGCCTCGAAAGCTGGCGCTGCGGTACAGGTAAAGCCAGTGGTAGCCGCGCTTCAGCGGGTCTTTGCCCACCAGGTACTTGCTGAACTTGTCCACCACGTCCGCGGTGGCGCTGGGATGGGCCCAGAATGTAGCCTCGCCTATGCCGCTGAGGCCGTTATCCGTGTGCACCCTGACCACGAGCCACTCTTGGATTATGTGAGTTTCGATCGCCTCAATCTTCAATGCGCCTCTCCTACCGCCCTGTACTGCCGTCCGCCGCCGCTAGAGCAGCGCGGAGCCGCCGTCGACTGTCAGGACCGCGCCGGTGATCTGGTCCGCATCGTCGGAGCAGAGGAAGAGGGCCGCCTTCGCGACGTCTTCCCCGGTCTGGAACCGCCCGAGGGGAATCCCCTCGCGTCGCCGCTCGTAGTTCTCGGGATTGTCGATGGATGTCGACCAGTCGTTGTGGCTGTGCTCCTTGTCGTCGCGGACAAAGGGCGTGTCGACGTTGCCGGGGCAGATCACGTTGCAGCGTGTCCCGTCCGGCGCGAAATGCCACGCGACGTTCTTGGTGAGGGCGAGGATGGCGGTCTTGCTCACGGTGTAGCCCGTGCTGCTCCTGTGCCTCAGCGAAGCCATCGAGCCGATATTGAGTATCGCCCCGCCCCCTGCGCGCTTCATAGCGTCCTTGACCGCCCGACAGCCTAGATAAGTGCCGTTGAGGTTGACGTCGACAGTGTTCCTGTACTCATCGACGGTCAGCTCCATGAACCCTACACGCCGGTTGGTGCCCGCGTTGTTGCAGAGGATGTCCAGCCTCCCGAATCGCGCTTCGGTGTGGGCGGCCACCGCCTGCCACTGGTCCCAGTCGCGCACGTCAAGATGGGCGAATGCGGCGTCTCCTCCGGCCGCGCCGATCTCGGACGCCACGGTCTCGCCCTTTTCGGCCTGAAGGTCCGCGATCATCACGGCGGCGCCTTCGCTGCTGAAGTGCCGTGCCTGGGCCTCGCCCATACCGCTGGCCCCGCCGGTAATCAGCGCGACCTTACCCTCGAGTCTGCCGGCCATAATTTACCTCCTGAGTATAGCCGAGGGACGCTCCTTCGACGGTGCTAGGGGCAAGGCATCATCCCGCCATAGGCGGGCGGACCGGCCCTTCGGCAGGCTCCTAGAAAGTCTGCCCTCAGTAAATGGTGAGTTTATCGAACCATCAGCGAAGGGACGGACCACGGGGCTACGCCCCTCGGCACAGCCATGTCATCGATCACGGCGCCGGAATGAGCTTTAGGCAGACCGGCGCCGGCACCTCGGCCACGAATCCCGTGGGCTCCAGCCTGCCGGTCTCCTGGGCGATCCGGAACGTCACGACTGTATCACTGTCCTGGTTGGCCGCCAGCAAGAAGGCGCCGGTCGGATCGAGTGCGAAATTGCGGGGCGTGCTTCCTTGCGTAGACTCGCAATCGATGTATGTGAGCTCCCCGGTCGCTTGATCGATCCCGCACACCACAATGCTGTCGTGCCCCCGGTTGGAGCCGTAAATGAACCTACCCGACGGGTGGACGTGAACGTCCGCGCAGTAGTTCGTCCCGGCGAATTCCTCGGGAAGGGTCGAGATCGACTGGAGCTCTCTTAACGCACCACTGGACTCGTCGTACCGATACGCCGTGAAGGTCGAGTCCAACTCGTTGATCACATACGCGTACTTCCGGGTCGGATGGAAGTCGAAGTGGCGCGGCCCCGCCCCGGGCACGGTCCGACCCCACGGCTGATCGTTGGGGACCAGCCTGCCCCGGTCTAGATCGAGCTGATAGATCAGGATCTTGTCCAGCCCCAGATCGGGTGCGAAGGCGTACCGGTTGGCAGGGTCCAGCACGATCGAATGGGCGTGCGGCCCCTCCTGCCGGGCGGGATTGACGCCGGAGCCCTGATGCTGAACGAAGTCGACCGCCTCGCCGAGCGACCCGTCATCCTGAATCGGAAGCATCGCCACGCTGCCGCTGCCGTAGTTGGCCACGAGGACGTACCGCCCCGTTAGGTCGACGCTCACGCGACAGGGGCCCACGCCCCTGGACGACTGGTGATTGAGCTTGGCCAGCTCACCTGTAGCCGGGTCGATCGAGAACGCGTGGACGGCGCCGTCCGGTCGGCCCGAAGCGTCGTCGATCTGGCCCACCGAGTACAGGTGTCGCCCTCCAGGGCTGATCGTCTGGAAAGAGGGATGCTTCAGGCCCGTCGTTGTGCTGAGGTGCTCCATCGCCCCCGTGGACGTGTCGAAAAGATAGACGAAGATGGCATCCCGGGCCCCGTCTCCCAGCGTGCCGATGTAGACCAGGAACTTTTGGTTCTGAGTGGCCAAGGCGCTTCCCTCCGCGTCAGATTGCCCGTTACGGATTTGGGATAGAGCGGCCCTGCGGAGGCCCTGAAAGGCGGGATTGCGCCTTGTGGCCGTGAGAGTTGCCCGCCCACCCCAATGAACGCACCTGCCCTGCGTCCCTGTCCTTCGGCTTTCTCAGCAGCTTTATCAGGTGGCAGCCCAGCCAGGGCCCGCACGGCATGCGCAAGGAAATAGTGTGCTATTCGCTGGCTGCCCCGGCTGCTACTCCAAAGTCTTGATGTAGTCGATGATCGCCTTTACGTCGTCCTCAGAGAGGGTGAGCGGAGGCATGAGAATCGTGGTGAACCCCTTTACCACCTTGGCTCCCGGGTCCTTGATAGACTCCTGGAGGTACGCGTCATCCACCGTCACGGTGCCGCCGCCTTCGAGCTCCTCGGTCCTGCCGAACAGGCCTTTCCAGGTCGGGCCTATCAGCGCCGTGCCGTCTGTAGTATGGCAGGCTAGGCAACCCCGCTGGTCGGCTGTCTGACACCCCGCCGGCGCACCGGGAGGACAAAGAGGCGGAGTTGGTGTGACGACCACGTCCAGAATCATGGCGACTTGTTGGACAATGTCCGCAGACGCCGCAGGTGGTGGCGGTGGTGACGAGAGCCCAACCGTGAGGGTCGGCGGCGAAGGGGTGGCACATACCGCGGCTAGGGCTACAAGGGTCAGGCCAATAGATAAAAGCGCCATTCGCAGTTTCGTAGGAGTCGTCTTCCAGCTTATGTGGCGCATGATTGAGCTTAGCTGCTCCAGTGTCCCGTCTTTTAAACTCGCTGCATTGATTCGAGGCGCTTGCCCTGAGTGGGACCGAAGGCGCCGGACCAACCCCTCGATACGCCCCTGCGGGCTACGCGGGAATATCGGCTGCGGCTCCCCATTGCTCCCGCCCACCCCGGCCAGGCGCCCGCCCGTATCGAGGGGGCCTGTCGAACCCGTGTCCCGAGTTCCCCGAGAGGGGGCCACGACCTTTTGAAGGTTCTTCTGACTCAGGAAACTAGGGGCGCTGGTGGGAAGGGCACTAGCAGGGTGCTGACAACCCCTTGCGACCATCCCTCTAGCCCGCTTTCCTTCGATAGACTCAGGACAGGCTCTGACCAGGAAGGGGGGAGAAATTATATTTGAGGGACACCCCTTCGACAAGGCTCAGGGCAGGCTCTCGGACTCCCGGCCCTTCGGCAAGCTCAGGACGGCGCCGGGGCTTCGCCCATCTGCACACCACATTCGCCGCCAGCGGATCAGCCTGCTAGTCCAGAAGGATTATGTGCCCACCTGCGCCCGCCGTCAAGCCTGGCCCCCGCCGGTCAACGTGCAGTGGTACCGCCCCAATCGACGTGAACTTAGTCCGAGGCAGCTGCGGTCAACACGCCAATTAGGCCCACCAAGAATTTAGAAGGGCCCGGCGCCGGCCCCGACAACCCAATTGACCGCCGTACCGCCTTTGCGGTATCTTGTGTACCGGGCCGCCCGCCGCCCCCCGTGGCGACAGCCTCTCCCGGCTCTCAAGGCTCCTACAACCCACGCATGTTGACTGACCTGGAATAAGGAGACGAGGTTATTGAATCCGCTTGGCTCGCACCTACTCGTCGATCTGTACGAGTGCAACTCGAAACTCCTTGACGACGTCGCGTTTATAAGGCAGGCGATGATAGACTCCGCCTGCGAAGCAGGAGTCACCATAGTCGGAGAGAGCTTCCACAAGTTTGACCCCGTCGGAGTGACCGGTGTCCTGTCAATCGCCGAGTCTCATCTGCTGATACATACTTGGCCCGAGCACGGCTACGCCGCTTTTGACATGTTCACCTGCGGCGGTGTGCTCAAGCTCAAGAAGGCGGCCGACCTCATAATTGAGCGTCTTGAGTGCTCCCAGCCGAAGTACACGGAGCTGCCGCGCGGTGTGATGACGGAGCGCGCCGCCTCGGCTACCTAGTGCGACGCCAGACAAGGTGTTGGGGAACGTGTTACGCGCCCACGACGAAACCGTACAGTAGGGGCAGGTTTGAAACCTGCCCCTACCCAGGCCCGCCTGAGGCGTCGGCACCCTATTCCTTAATTCGTCTCCTGATCATGCACTAGGGCATAGCCCGCCGGGCCGGTAGCAGCCGGGTATACCCCCTCACTTGTCTGACGTCGGTGCATGGCGCTTCGCCTGGCACAGGGCCACAGGAGTCCCCAGAGGTCTGAGGTCCAGCGCGGTTCGGACCCCACAAGGCAGCTATGGATTTGGCCGGGCGGATTGGCCCCGATGTGCCCTCGCAGCCTGGCGTCCCGTTCCCGCACCGGTCTGGGCGCGTCACCGGCTGGAGGTGCGGTGATATGCCGAGACAGGGAGCTCATCTGCTATGAAGGCAGCGGTGCTTTATGAAACGCGGTGGCCGCTGGTAGTCGAGGAGCTGGACCTGAGTGAGCCGGGGGCCGGTGAGGTGATGGTGATGGTGATGGTGAAGGTGATGGCTGCAGGCGTGTGCCGCTCTGACTGGCATGTGGTCAAGGGCGATTGGACCAACATCACCCTCCCCATTGTGCTCGGCCACGAGGCCTCCGGCGTCGTGGAGGCTCACCAGCGTGAGGCCCGGCGACCACGTAGTCCTCACATGGAAGCCGGGCTGCGGCCGGTGTGGGATGTGCCAGCAGGGCCGCTCTTCTACGAGAAGACGGTCATGGGCTCATACCTGGGGAGCGCCAGGCCGCACATCGACATCCCCAGGCTGCCAAGCCTCTACAAGGCGGGCAAGCTGAAGCTGGACGAGCTGGTCACCAGACGCTTCCGTCTGGAGCAGATCAACTCGGCCTTCGACGCTCTGGAAGAGTGAGAGGTCGCGCGCGGCGTTATCTCGTTCGAGTAGGGCCTACGGCGCCTGGCTCTTGGACCTCACGGAGGACTCGAACGCCGTCATTTTGGAAAGAGGCGCCCGTGGCCACGTACGTTTCCAGTCGTCACGCACGTTCACGTTGAGCTTGCCGAAGTCTGCGATCTCCATCTCGATGGTGTCCCCGCCCTGGATTGGACCGAGCCCTACGTGGTTTGTCCCGGTGGAGATGACGTCGCCCGGTTTCATGGTGGTAACCCAGGAAACGTACTCCACGACCTCCGCAACCGAGCGCCCCATGTCGCTGGTGGACAGGTCCTGGCGAAGGTCGCCGCTCACCCACAGCTTGATGTCGAGGTCTTGTGGGTCTCTGACCTCATCGGCCGTGACGATGGCGGGCCCCATAGGCGCGAACGTGTCCCAAGACTTTCCCCAGAAGAAGCTGCTACCGCCGTTGGGGTTCAAGCCTCGGGCAGAAACGTCGATGAAGTTTACGTAACCGAAGATGTAGTCAAAGGCGTCCTCGACCTTCACCCGGCTGGCCGTCTTTCCGATCACCAGACCCAGCTCCGCCTCATGGTGGAAGACGGGCGCGGGGCAGTCTGGCAGCACCACCGTGTCCCCGTCGCCGATAACCGCGCTGGGAGACTTGAGGAACGCGTCCCTGTCGGCCACAATGGCGCGGGAACCGTCTTCCATGTAGTTCCCGGCCATGCATGCGATCCTTCCCGGCTCCGGCAGGGGCGGGCGCAGCCGCACCTGGGCCACCGGCACACCGTCGGAGTTGGAGACGGCCTGCTCCAGTGCGGAGCGGTACTGCGAGAACCTCTCGATTAGCCCGCTCATCAGGGTCTGAGCGTTGATGTGGGGGATATCTGATACCACCCTCGACACATCGACTACCCGGTCTCCCTTCATGACTCCCAGGACGAAATCGTTAAACAGCACCAGCTTCATCAGGTCTCCTCCCTTTTTGTAAATCACCACTGAGGTGCAAAAACGCGCCCGCGAATTGTAGCACAGCTGCGCTCCGTGCGGACCGGGGCCGGGTGGCGGGACAGGGTCTTTCCATTGTGCTTGAGGGAGGGTCTTTCGACCAGATGAGAGCCTGCACTGAGTTTGGCGAAGTGACTAACGGATGTGCGGTTGCCCCCTCGTGGTGGGCCCTTCGTCAGGCTAAAATCCTGCCCTGGATTAACCTCAGGGACAGGCGCTGTCGAACCACACCTCAGCGGAGCGAGGTCCTGAACATGAAAAGGCCCCGGCGCCGGACCCTCGCCAGCCTGCGCCATGGGCACCCGTTCCCACTAACGAGGGAGAGAGGCGCTGCCGGCGACGAACGGGCGTGGTTCACGGACCATCAAGCCGCCGCTACTTCGCGGCCAGGATGTCGTAGGCCAGGGTCAGCATGATCTTGGTGCTGCTGACCAGGCTTCGGATGCTCTCCGACTCGTCGGTGCCGTGGACATTGAGCAGCAGCGGGTCGTCGTCCGGGTGTGCTCCGGAGAACCCGTACGTCTCCACTCCCAGCGCCCGGGTAAACCGGGAGTCCGTGAAGCCCGTGGATATTCCCGGCACCCACTGGAGATCGGGCCGCCCCAGCGCTCTCTCGGTGGCGGCCCTGATGCGCCGAACGAACCCCGTCTCAAAGGGAGAGGAGTTGGGGACGGCCATATAGTCGATCTCGAAGTCAACCCCCGGGACCCCTTCCAGTAGCTGTGCGAGCTGCTGACTGACGTAAGTCTCGTCCTGGTGCGGCAGAGTCCTCACGTCGCACGTCAGCCTGATGGACTCCGGGACCGAGTTTGACTTCACCCCACCCCGCACGATGGTGGGGGTGAGTGTCATGCGGGACAGGGCACGGAGCATCGTCGCCAGGGGAGGGCTGTCCGGCTCGACCTCGGCGATTATCTCGTCGATGGTCTCGGGGGACGGCTTGTCCTCGATGGCGAAGGTGGAGAGATAGTCGAACAGACTCGTGGAGGTATCGCGCTCCGCCTCGTACGCCTCGATTCGCCGGAGCACCTCACTCAGGCCGTAGGAGGCGTTGACCCCCTGCCACGGGACCGACGCGTGGGCGCTGCCGCCTTTGATGTCAATCTCGATCTGGAGCCGGCCCTTCTCCCCAACTCCCAGCACGTAGGCTATGCCGCCGGCCGCCCGGACCGGGGTGCCTCCGCCCTCGTTCACGGCGAAGGGCGCCGTGATCTTTTCGGGGTGCTGCTCGGCAAGCCATCCGAAGCCATACCGTCCGCCGTGCTCCTCGTCGGCGCCGGACGCCAGTATCAGGCTGTCCTCCAACTCGACGCCGCTCCGCCTTAGCAGGCGCATCGCCATCAGCTGCGCGGTAAGCAGGCCCTTGCAGTCCGACGCCCCGCGGCCGAAGACCCTGCCCTCCGCGATGGTGGCACTGAACGGGGGGAAACGCCACTTGCTCTCGTCCTCGACGGGCACAACGTCCGTGTGGGACATGTACATGAGGCCCGCCTTCTCGCTTCGGCCCTCCAGCCGGGCAATGAGATTGCCACGCCCCGGGGCGCGCTCCAGGATCTCGCATTCGATCCCATCTCCGGCAAGCCAGTCACGCACATATTCACACACGGCGCTCTCGTCGCCCGTGGGCATGGCCCCGGTGTTCACCGATGGGATCCGGACTAGGTCTTGCTCCAGGGCCACGATGTCGTCTTGCGCGGCCTCCGCTTGGGCCAGCAGGTCGTCGAGGTCGGACATACTACACTCGCTCCGGCTTCATGTTGTGACGGTATAAGGGAGAAGACATTTTGTATTTGAGGGGCACCTCTTCGACAAGGCTCAGGGCAGGCTCCCGGTCCTTCGGCAAGCTCAGGACAGGCGCCGGGGCTTCGCCTCTCTGCACACCCCGTCCGCCGTAGGCGAATCAGTCTGCTAGGGCTGGTCGAATACGCAGGCGGCCATCAGTAGGGCGGCGATGGTCTTGGCGTCCTGTATCTCGCCCCGCTGGATCAGCCCTGAGATGCTCGAGACAGGCGTCTTCACCGTCTCGATGAACTCGTCGGGGTCGGGCTCGAGGGCGCTTGGCGCCAGGTCTCTCCCCACGTACGCGTACATCAGCTCGGTGCAGAAACCCGGGCTCATCCAGAACTGCCCGAGGCTCTTCAGGCTTCTTGCCATCTGCCCAGTCTCCTCCTGGAGCTCTCGCTGGGCGCACTCGGCAGGTGCTTCGGAGCCTTCAACCTTCCCCGCGGGCGCCTCCAGGAGCGTCGCGCCGACGGCATACCGGTACTGGCGGACCAGGATCACGTTGTCGTCCGCGTCTATGGGCACTACCACCACCGCCGGTTGAGCCTCCACAACCTCTCGCGAGGCCCGCCGGCCGTCGGGGAGCCGGACCGTGTCGATACGCACCCGTACTATATTGCCGTCGAATATCGCCCTGCTGGACAGCGGAACCTCGGCTGGCATACGGCCCTCCCTCACAGAGTGGGGGCGTGCGGCACCTGCCGTCCGCTCACACCCAGGCCCTCTGTCAGGGTTGCGTAGAACCCGGACGGCGGCGCCCTTCTCAGGAATCTGGCCATGTGGGGACTTCTCTCCACCACCACCTTGTCGCCTGGTCCCAGGCTGGTATCGGTGAATCCGTCGGCAGTGAGGACGGCCTCCTGATCGCCGTCAACTCGCAATTCGACCACCGAGTCTGCCGGAATGATGATTCCGGTCTGAAAGCTCATGTGGGCCGCCACAGGCTGTAGCAGCATCTCCATGGCCTCAGGATAAAGGACGGGCCCGCCTGCCGACAGGGCGTAGCCGGTGCTTCCGGTGGGCGTCGCGACGATTACCCCGTCAGCCCGGTACGTGATGAGCAGCACATCGTCTATCCTCGTCTCTATGTCGAGGAGGCGTACTTCCGCTCCACGGGTGACCACCACGTCGTTCAGCGCGTGCACAACAAGGCGGGGCTCCGCGGCGCCGGGAGAGGTCACCGACGCCTGCAGCATCATCCTCTTCTCCACCCTCGGACTTCCGTGCAGGTAGCCGGGGATTTCCCTGGCTGCCTCGTCCACCGTCAGCTCCGCCATGAATCCAACCCTACCCAGGTTTATCCCAAGGATGGGAACGGAGTAGGGGGCCGCCAGCCGCACCACCCTGAGGATCGTGCCGTCGCCGCCGGCGGTGATGATGGTCGAGGTGCTGGCCATCGTATCTGTCCCTATGTCCAGCTTCGAAGAGTCGGCGATCCAGCAATTGCCACCGAGCTTCAGGGACTTCACCAGGGAGTTGATAAGATCGGTGACCCCTGGGACGTTGGGCTTATAGACGAATCCGACCAAGGCTCCAGAGGGCATTGATTTTGGCGGGGGTTTCCAAGATGGTGCGCCAGACTAACGGGGCAAGGGTCGGGCCGCCGGCTCGACCGGCGTGCCGCGCCCATCGGCGCGTGGCAAGTCTATCAGCGGGCCCAGGGCGTGTCAACGAGAGCCCCGGTCATGGAACTTATTGCCGTTCCGTCTCTCAGCGGCCTCGCCCGCACTCGGGCTGAGCTGGCCCCTGCGAAAGGATGGCCACCGGACCGGCCGTCGGGCTGATAGTCCTTGGTTTCCCTGAGATCAACCGGGCCGCGTGGTCTCGATTGAGTCTCGCCGCCCGTCCGAGGCCTCGCTATGACAGCGGAACGAGCACGTCGGCAGCCGTTCTCGCAAGGTCCAGCAGGGGCCGGGGGTATATGCCGAAGAACAAGACGCCGGCCATGGCCCCTAGCGCCGCCAGCCGGACCGGCACGTCGGAGGGGATCGGCTCATCGGTGGGCGGAGGCGACAGATACATGACCTTGACGACCCTCAGATAGTAGTACGCCGACACGACGCTGTTCACCACGCCGACCACCACCAGCCACGCCAGTCCGCTGTTGACCGCTGCGCCGAATATGTAGACCTTGACCATGAAACCCACGGTCGGCGGGACGCCCGTCAGGGACACCATCGCGAAGGCAAGCACCGCCGCCAGATAGGGCGCCCTGCGGCTCATGCCGGCGTAGTCGGCAATGTTGTCGCTCTCAATCCGGTTGGAGATCGCGATGATTGCCGAGAACGCCGCCAGGTTCATGACCGCGTATCCCCCGAGATAGAACAGGACGCCCGAAGGCCCGAGCGCACCGAGATCCCCGGATCCCCTGGCGGCGACCGCGGCGACTCCAACCATCAGGTAGCCCGCGTGGGCCACGGTGCTGTACGCTAGCATTCGCTTGATGTTGTTCTGGGGTATGGCCACCAGGTTACCCAGCGTCATGGACAGCGCGGCCAGGACGGCGAATATGGAGCTCCACTCGATGCTCAGGATGTCCATGGGGAAGGCGATGTAGAATACCCGCAGGATCACCGCGAACCCGGCCGCCTTACTGGCCACGGAGAGAAACGCGGTGATCGGAGTCGGCGATCCCTCGTAAACGTCCGGGGCCCACATCTGGAAGGGCACGGCCGTTATTTTGAAACCGAATCCCGCGATCATCAAAACGATGCCCAGAAGGAGCGCGTAGCTTCCGAAGGGCTGGCTCTCGTTGAGCCCTATCTCGCCCAGCCGCTCCGCCACGTCCGCAAGCATCGTGCTGCCCGTGAAGCCGTAGACCAGCACCATGCCGTACAGCAGTATCGCTGAGCTCATGCCGCTGAGGATGAGGAATTTCATCCCGGACTCGGACGAGCGTCCGTCTCTGAGAAATGCGGCCAGGACCGCCAGGGGCAGCGCCGTCAGCTCCAGCGAGATGTAAATCGTGATCAGCTCCGTCGTAGAGGCCAGCAGCATCATGCCCGTGGCCGAGAAAAGGACCAGCGCGTAGTACTCGACCTGGAACCGGTGGAACCTCTTGACGTAGTCACTGGAGATAGCGAATACGGCCGCGACCACGCCGATCACGAGGAATTTGAAAAAGAGGCTGAACTTGTCCACGACAAGGGTGTTGGCGAGTATGCCGTCGTTTGTGGGGACAGGCCCTCTGCTGTCAAGGCCAAACCACAGCGCGATGCTGAACCCCAGGGGCACGAGGAGTCCCACGGCGCCCAGGGCGGCGAGCAACCCCTTGCGAGGGACCACCAGGTCGAGCAAGATTAGCGCCAAGGCCAGCCCGGCCAGGCTCAGCTCCGGCGACAGGATGTAAAGATCGTTAGTCGTCATCCCAACAGTCCCATCTGGTGTTGCCCTTACGTGGGGGCGCCACGCTGGACGCTCCCTCCTGAATGCCGCCCTCGGCCATCAGCCCGTTCCCCCTACCGGAGCGCCAGCCGGGCCGGTTCTTGCATCATCTGGACAATCGGCTCGAGGCCCTTGGTGAAGACATCGCTTATCACTGCCGGATATATCCCCACGACTATGATCGCGGCCGCCAGGACGAACAGCGGCACCATCTCCATAACGGACGCGTCCCTGATGCTCTCAAACCTGTCGATGGGAGGGCCGAACAGGGTCCGCTGCACCATCCACAAGATGTAGCCGGCGGTGATCACGATCCCGAAGGCGGCCAGGGCCGTTGCCATACTCCATACGGGGAACGTCCCCAGGAAGACCAGTATCTCGGAGACGAATCCGCTGGTGCCGGGCAGGCCCAGGGATGCAAGTCCGGCCAGCAGGAACACCGCGGCGATAACGGGCATGCGCGTCGCCAGTCCGCCCAGGTCCGGTATGTACCGAGTGTGGGCCTTGTCGTATATGAGGCCCACCACCAGGAACAGCAGCCCGGTGATGGTGCCGTGGGTGAACATCTGCATGGCCGCACCCGTCAGGCCCACGGGCGAGACAACCCCAGCGACCCCGGCTACGGAAGATATGCCGATGAGCACGAACCCCATGTGGCTGATGCTGCTGAACGCGACCAGCCGCTTCAGGTCGGTCTGCCGCAGCGTTACCACGGCGCCGTACAGCACGTTCACAACGCCCAGCGTCGCTAACGCCCAGGCCGCGTTGACGATCACGTCGGGAAACATGCCCGCCGAGACGCGGACCATGCCGTAGGCGCCCATCTTCAAAAGCACGCCCGCCAGCATGACGCTGACCGCGGTGGGAGCGTCGGTATGGGCGTCGGGCAGCCACGTGTGCACCGGCCAGACCGGCAGTTTCACCGCGAAGGCGATGAAGAGCAGCGTGAATATCAGGCCCGCGGGGATGATGAGCGTGCCGGCCTGAATCTCGGCGGGCAGGTCTCTCATGTCGAAGGTGCCGGTGGAGAAGAAGAGGGCCAGTATGCCTACCAGCATGAAGGCGCTGCCCAGGAACGTGAATATGAGGAACTTCATCGCCGAGTACTCTTTGCGGCCGCTGCCCCAGATGGAGATCAAAAAGTACATGGGCACCATCTCCAGCTCCCACAGGAGGAAGAAGAGGATGAAGTCCAGGGCCGTGAACACGCCCATCACCGCGGTCTGAAGCACCAGCAGCCAGAAAAAGTACTCCCTGACGCGACTCCGTATCCCCCACGAGGCGAACACCGCCGCCATGCCCAACAGGCCTGTTAGCAGCACCAGGGGCGCGCTGAGCCCGTCGACGCCCAGGAGGTAATTGATCTCCGAGGAGCCGAAGGGTATCCAGTCCTCCACCTTGTCCACGAGCTGAACGCCCCCGCGGTCCAGGTCGTATGTGGCGAACACGACGATGCTCAGCGCCAGCTCCACCACGGCCACGGCCCCCGCCAGGTAGCGCACCCACCGGTCGCCCCTGACCACCAGAGCGATCAGCAGGGCCCCCGCCAGGGGCAGGAACACCGTCGCCGTCAGAAGCCCAGTCCCAGTAAACTCCAAGTCTCCTCCGGGCTAGTGCCGTGTCCAGCTAGTGGTTCAACGTTTTTGTATTGATGGGTAGAGTGACTTTAGCTTGATGCGCGCATCCTCGGTAGTGAAGCGCCAATCCACTCGTATCACATCCCGGTTGCGTTGATTCTGCCAAGCATTGACCTCGCCGCGCAGGATGTCTTGATTGGCAATCCGTCGGTCCAGGCACTGTCGAGCCAGCACACCGATCTCTATCTCCGCCATATTCAACCAACTCCCGTGTTTGGGAGTGTAGTGTATCTCCAGTCGCTCAGCTATACGCCTCGCCTCAGCAGGCTCGAATGCCTCGTATAGCGAGGACAGCTTGTGAGTGTTGAGATTGTCCATTACCAGCACGATCCGGTCTCTGTCAGGGTAGTCCTCGTCGACCAGTTCCTTTATCACATGCGCCCAGTCCACCTTCGTGCGACGCTCTCTGACCTCGACTCGGCGCCATCCGTCCAACGGTGCAAACAGCATGAACAGGCTGCTCACTCCATTGCGCTCGTATTCGTAGTCGTATGCCGCCGATAAGCCGGGCGCTGCGGGACGCGGCACTCGCGTCTCCTTGACTTGCTGTTTGCTCGTCTCATCCATGCACACCAGAACCTCATTCCCATCGTACGGCCGTTGGTAGACCTCCAGTACGTCTTCCATCGCGCACACAAACTCCGCGCTCTGACCGGGCGGGATGCACCAACTCTGCTTCAGCCACGGCTTCAGTTCGTTTTTTTTTAAGCGCCTGGCGAACCGTCTCGGTGCTAATGGTCCCGACTATCTCACACTCGACCAACTGGTCAGCCAACAGCTTCAGGGTCCAACTGGCACGCCCCTCCGGCGGTTCCCCGCAGGCCATCGCTATCAACCGTGCTTCACCTTCGCCGTCCAGTCTCTTTTGACGCCGACGCAGTTGCTTTTTGCGATTCAGCGCAGACTCGACCCCCTCCTCCACACAGCGCTTGCGTATTCGCTCGACCGTTGACTGTCCCACACCGAGCGCGCTGGTGATGTCCGCGTCCTTCATTCCCCCGTCCGAGCGTGACTCATCGCTCATCAGCAGAATGCGCGCATGGGTCTGTTTGTACGCCGCAGCCCGACCGCGTGAGACCAAGGCGTTGAGTTCCTGTTGTTCGTCGGTAGTCAGTCTGATACGGTACTTCTTGGTAGACATCATGGTTCCTCCTCGGTTCAACGTTACGATTGAACCCCCAAGAGGAACAATGACTATCATGGTATTCATTTCAATGATGTTGGACCACTAGTCTTGAGCGTCATTGTGTCGGGCCGCGCGACGAACCTTAGGCGCGGTTGGGGGCTAGGCGACCACAATTAGGCGCGACAGCCACTCCACCCTAGATTCTTTGTCGTCCTTCCGCGGAAGGACTCCTCAGAATGACAATCGACTCTTCCTGGACCTGCCACCGGTAGCCGGTCCAGGTGGCACCACGGGTCTGTCACTCTTTCCAGGAAGTCAGGACAGGCCTGAGAAGTCCAGACGTGTCGCGCGACTCTTTTCTCTATCCCTTTGGTGAGGCAGAGCTCGGATCTCTATGCGAGCTTGAATGCATTCACCGTCTGAAGCCGCAGCGCCCCTACCGGAAAATCATGTAGATACCCAGGATACCCAGCACCCCCACGGAGATGGCGACGCCATACCCCTGTAGCTGTCCGGTCTGCGCCTGGGCGATGCCCCGCCCGACGTTCCGACCAAGGCGGTCTATGTCCCGTACCACGCCATCGACGATGGCCTTGTCGCCCCAGTCCAGCGACCTGGCCAGCCATCCGTAGAGAAACCGAGTGACCACAATCCCTTCGTACGCCTCGTCGAAGTAGTACTTGCGGGAGAGCAGGGTGTGAGCTGGCCCCAGACGCCGGCCGGCCTGACGGGCCCATCCTGGGTCTGAGAGATACACCCAGGACGCGACTGCCACGACCGCCAGCGCAGCCGCCACCGACACCGTGGCCAGCAGGAGATTGAATCCCTCGGATTCGACCTCCAGGAAATGGGACATCCAGTGTGGCGGTATCACCCCAAGGTCGACGATGGGATTGACGAAGAAACCGGCCAGAACAGACGCGGCGCCAAGCACCAGTAGGGGCCCCACCATGACCCTCGGCGACTCGCCGAGGTGAACGCCCCCATCATGTGGGGCGGCTCCCGGCTCGGCCTCTACGCCTCCCCTGAACTCTCTCCCGAACGTCATGACTACCATGCGCGTAACATAAAACGCCGTCACGAGCACCGCGGCGGCCGCCAGCCAGAACACCAGACGGCTCACGCCACCGTCCTGCGCCCATGCGTGGACCAGGATCTCATCCTTGCTCCAGAAACCCGCGAGCGGAAAGATACCCGCCAGGCTGAGGCCGCCGACAAGAAACGTGACGTAGGTCCAGGGCATGACCTTTCGCAGGCCGCCCATGTACCGCATGTCGTATGTGCCCGTCGCATGGTTGACGCTGCCCGCGCCCAAAAAGAGCAGCGCCTTGAAAAAGGCGTGTGTGAACAGATGGAAGATCGCCGGGCCGTATGCCCCAGTCCCCAGGGCGAGCATCATGTACCCGAGCTGGCTGATGGTCGAGTATGCCAGCACGCGCTTGATGTCGTTCATAACCAGGGCCATCGAGGCTGCGAACAGGGCGGTTACACCACCTATGATCGCGACGGTGTTCATGGCCGCCGCCGACACCTCGAAGAGGGGGAAGAAGCGGGCCACCAGGAACACCCCGGCGGCCACCATGGTAGCTGCGTGGATCAGAGCGCTCACCGGCGTCGGGCCTTCCATGGCGTCCGGCAGCCAGGTGTGGAGCGGGAACTGGCCCGACTTGCCGACGGCCCCCGCGAAGATTCCGATGGCGATCCAGGTGATTACGTTGACGCCGATAAGTCCCGCCTTGGCCGCCTCTGGTAGCGCCGTGTTGATGACCGAGATCTCCAGGGCGTTCCCAGCGATTGAGTCCGCGTTGAACACCAGGTACAGGATAGCCAGCAGGAACCCGAAGTCGCCGACCCGGGTAACGATAAACGCCTTCTTCGCCGCAGCGGCCGCCGCGGGACGCTGGTACCAGAAGCCGATCAGCAGATAGGAGCAGAGGCCGACGAGCTCCCAGAACAGGTAGAGCTGGATAATGTTGCTCGCGATAACCAGGCCGATCATTGAGGCGGTAAAGAGCGACATGTATGCAAAGAAGCGAGCGTAGCCGGGGTCGCCCTTCATGTAGGACGTCGAGTACACCTGGACAAGGAGGCTCACGCCGGTGATCACGACCAGCATGATCGCTGTGAGAGGGTCGAGCAGGATGCCGACGGTGACATCGAGGTCCCCGACCTGGAGCCAGGAGATGGGCTCCCAGTCGTCGCCTAGGGTGGGCTCTCGTGCGACGCTCTGAAGGGTCCAGAGGGAAAGGACTAGGCCGAGACCCAAGGCCAGGACCGTAAGGCTTCCGGCCAGCCTAGAGTGCCGGTTGAAAAAGGGCCTTATTACCAGGGCGATGGCCAGGAAAGAGCCCAGGGGCAATAAGAATATGAGCCATACCGCTATTTCCCGGATCAATTCAGTGCCTACAGCTTTCTCAATATCTCGTCAGCCACGTGCTCGCGGCCCCTGGGCACCAGCACGCGGAACGGCACCCGCTCTCCCCAGTCGAGGATGTCGCCTTCGGGGATGATCTTTGTCGGCAGGCCCTCCCCCTCCAGAACGTCTTTCCACATCTCGGCGATCATCAGGTTCGGGGCCTTACGGTAGTCAACCCACATGCGGAGCCCTTAGTGCCTCATCTGGTTCACGTCGGTCACGAATACCGTCTCACGGTTGCGATAGATGGCGATGACGATGGCGACGCCGAGGGCCACCTCGGCTGCGGCCACGGTGATGATAAATACGGCGAAGACCTGGCCGGTAAGGAGTAGCCGCACCACCGCCTCATCGGTGGCCGTGGGGTCTTGCACCAGGCCCGCCGGCACGACGTAGCGCGACAGCGCCACCGCAGTGATGTTCACAGCGTTGAACATGAGCTCAAGGCACATCAGGACGGTGATGGCGTTGCGGTTTGACAGCACTCCATACAGCCCTATGGAGAAGATAGCGGCCCCAACGATCAAGAAGCTCTCAAGGCTCATACAATCTCCGTAGAGGCGCTTTGAGTGTTTGTGCGGCTCGTGCTCCGACTTCCACGCCTCATGCCCTCACTCCTCTCGGACTAGGGCGAGGGCCCCGATAACGGCCGCCAGCAGCAGTACGGACGCCACTTCGAAAGCCAGCACATAGTCGCCTAGGAGCAGTCCGGCGATCCTTGGGATCGTGTTGGAGTACACCTCTCCCACCTGCTCCACCGTCTCGGCGGAGAGCTCTACACCGCCAGACGGACCGGTTGTCTCGGAGGCGTCGGCCCGTAAAATGGCGTCATCTAAGAGGTTCCAATCGGTGCTGAGCGCCACGAAGGACGTGACCGCCAGGAAGAGAACCGCCAGGACCCCCGCCGGTATGCGCAGCCGGTTTGACGGGCTCCCCTGCTCCACGTCCCTGGTCAGCAGGATGGCGAATATGATCAGGACGGAGATGGCGCCGACGTATATTAGCACCTGCACGACCGCGAGGAACTCGGCCCGCAGGAGCACGAACAGTCCGGCCACGCCGACGAATGAGACGACCAGAAACAGCGCGGCCCTGAATATATCCCTCTGCTGGACGACGGCGATGGCGGCCACTATGGTGGACGCGGCTATGACCCAGAAGGCGATGTCGGTGACTAGGGCTGACTCTGTTCCCGTCCCCAGGCTCATCGCTCGGCCCACCTGTCCTCTAGGTCTTGATCGGAGGGCCGTTCGTGGCGGCCCACGTCCCGCCACCCAAGCTCCTCGCCGCCGAGGGGGTCGTAGCCCTTGCCCTCGAGCTGAGGCCTGAACCAGGTGCTGGGGCGCTTTGGCGCCTGCCGCAGCCTGTCCACGTCGATCACCAGCTCGGAGCGCCTGTAGCTACCCTCCTCGAACCCGCTCCCCATGTGCAGCGCGTCGTACGGGCACGCCTCCACACACAGGCCGCAGAACATGCAGCGGCCGATATCTATGTCGAAGACTTCGATCCCATACTTTTCGCCCTCCTGGACGGCCTCGCCGCTGGGATCGGTCACGATGCGGATTATCCCGAGGGGACAGTACTTGGCGCAGCTAGCGCACCCAGTGCACCGCTCTTCGTACCAGGTGAACTCCTCTCCCCTGAACCTCGGGTGCTGGGGAAGCCTGTCCTCGACGGTCACGAGACCGACCAGTGACATGGCCGTTCGCTTGGGGTTCTTCACCACGTAGCCGAGGACGCTGGTCCCTGACCGCTTTGCCAGACCCACGGGTCCGACCCTCCTGTCGGGGTACTGATGTAACGTGAACATGCGGCTGGGGAGGACCAGATTTTTCAGTGAGACCGCAAGTCCCCTGGCGAGCCCAAGTCCGTACATGCTAGTCTGCCTCCGCCTCCATGTTGGCCAGCGGCGACGGGACGGGGGCCACCCTCTTCAGGCGTGGCTGCCCCAGAATGTTGGCCATTGCCACCACAGCGGCTATGGTCACCGCCCAGTTGATTGCCGCCACGGTCCACAGCGCGTTCGTCGAGATAACTCCCTCAGGGTCCTGAAAGACCTGTACCTCGATGGCGATCAGGAACATGTTGAGCAGCGCCAAAGGGAACAGTCCCTTCCAGGCGAAGCCCATGATCTGGTCGACACGCACCCTGGGCCACGTCACCCGAATCCACAGCAGGAAGAACACCACAAGGAACGCCTTTAGGAGGAACCATATCTGCCCCGGCACAGGGCCGGGTCCGCTGGTGCCTCCGAGGAACAGCACCGTGGCCACCGCGGAAGTCACCAGGGGCGCCATGAACTCGGCAAGCTGGAATACGCCGAACTTCATACCGCTGTACTCGGTGTGGTACCCTCCGCCCAGCTCCGACTCGGACTCTATCATATCGAATGGGGCCCGGCTCATCTCCGCCGATGCCGCGGTCATGAAGATGATGAATCCCAGCGGCTGGAGTATGACGAATGGGAGAGTCTGCGCCTCCACTATCTCAAACAGCGAGAGGGACCCCGACATGATCACGACGCCTATCAGTGCAAGCGCCATGGGCACCTCGTAGCTGATAAGCATGGCGACCCCTCGCATGGCGCCGAACATCGCGTACTTATTGCGGGAGCCCCACCCTGCCATCAGGATTCCGAATGTGTTGATACCGGTGATGCCGACGATAAACAGGATGCCGATGTTCAGCCTGCCCAAGAAGCTGTTTTCGCCGAAGGGTATCACGGCAAATACGAGCAGCCCCGGCACGAAGAACACTATCGGGGCCAGCGTGAAAACCGGCCAGTCTGCCGTGTCGGGCGTCACGTCCTCCTTGGTCATGACCTTGACGGCGTCAGCGATGGGCTGAAAAAGACCGAAGGGCCCCCACCTGTTAGGGCCCAGCCTCGATTGAAACCGGCCGATGACGCGCCTCTCGAACCAGGTGTAGAGAGCGGTGACTCCGACGACTGCATTGATCACCATGAAGGCGAGCGTGAACGCGGCGAGGCCAAACGCCAGCCACCCCACCTGGTCAAGTACCATCTCCTGCCAGATGTCGGGAAGGATGAAGTCAAGCAGCCTGACAAGGATAAACTCGAGGAGCCTGACGTAAATATCGGATATCCAGCAGAAGTGTAGAATACCGCCCGTTAGTTCGGCACACACTACCGGTCCACCTCTCCCATATTCACCCCGAGGCTGCCGAAGGTCACAATCAAATCGCCCATCTTCCCGCCGACCGCTAACTCCTTGAGCACAGTCAAATTAATGAAGGACGGTGAGCGTATCTTGCACCGGTAGGGTGAGATGCCCCCGTCACTCACGAGATAGAAGCCGAGCTCTCCCCTGGGTGACTCCACTGCGGCGTATGCGTCCCCCACCGGTGGCCTCACAAAAAAGGGACCCCCTGTCTTCACCGGGCCCTCGGGTATCTGCTCCACGCACTGCCTTATGATCTTCACACACTCCCGCATCTCCAGGATCCGCACCAGATAGCGGTCATAATTGTCGCCGGTGCCGCCGATGGGGACATCGAAATCGATCTTGTCGTAGACCTCGTGCGGGTCTGCCTTTCGCAGGTCCCACCGGACGCTGCTGCCCCTGAGGTTTGGGCCGGTTATTGACGCGTTGATGGCCAGCTCGGCGGACAGGACTCCGACGTCGCGGGTCCTGGCCAGAACGATCTCATTGCTTGTGATCAGCCCCTCCAGCTCGTCGATGTACCCTGGCATGTCTCGGAGAAACTCGTCGAGGGCCGGCCAGAACTCTTCGGGCGCGTCCTGTGTGACGCCACCGGGACGCATGTAGCTCAGGGTGATTCGAGCGCCGCACAGCATCTCGAACATGTCCAGGACGCGCTCGCGCTCCCGGAAGCAGTACATCAGCAGCGTGGTAAAGGTCCCCAGCTCCTGCAGGAAGAAGCCCGTGAATATGAGATGGGCGGCGATCCGCTGAAGCTCCGCCGAGATGACACGCAGGTACATGCCGCGCTCCGGCACCGGAATCCCCGCGAGCTTCTCCACGGCCCTGACGTAGGCCAGGTTGTTGGTCATGCTGGACTCGTAGTCCAGCCTGTCGGTCAGCGTAACGATCTGGGTGTAGGTCCGCTCCTCGGTCAGCTTCTCCGTGCCACGGTGCAGGTAGCCGAATACCGGCTCGACGTCGACCACTACCTCGCCGTCAAAGGTCACCCTTAGCCTGAACACGCCGTGCGTGCTTGGGTGCTGGGGGCCCAGATTGATCGTTATTGGTTCAGTTTGAATCGGCATATCGAGAGGCCTGAGCGGGCGGCTACCTCAGATAGTCTTTTCTGAGTGGGTGACCCGGGAACTCCTCCCACAAGAGGATGCGCTTCATGTTTGGGTGTCCCTCGAACCGGACCCCCATCAGGTCCCAGATCTCCCGCTCCTGGAGGTCGGCGCCCCGCCAAACGTCGACAACCGAGGGCACGACGGGCTCGGCCCGGCCATGGTAGCGCGTCTTCATGATGGCGCTGGCGTTTCTTCTCATGGATACCAGGTGATAGACGATCTCGAAGTACTCTACGTAGTCGACTGCGCTGACGGAGGAGAGGAACGCGAAATCCAGGTCCGGGGTCTCCTTCAGGAAGCGAGCGACGAGAGGTAGGTTGTGGGGCTCGACCCAGACGTCGGTATCATTCCACTCGATGGCCATGCCAGCATGGGCCTCGTTGATAAGGCCAGCAAGCTCGGGCCCCGACACAGCTCTGGTCATCGCCCGCCCGCGCGTATGCCCTGGAGGGAGTAGCGCTTGATCTTCTCGTGCAGCTGCATGATTCCGTAGAGCAGCGCGTCTGGACGTGGAGGACATCCGGGCACGTACACATCTACCGGGATGATGTGGTTCACCCCCGGCACCACGCTGTAGGACTCGTAGTAGGGTCCCCCGCTGGTCGCGCAAACACCCATCGAGATAACCCACCGGGGCTCGGCCATCTGCTCGTAAACCCTCTCGATGGCCGGCGCCATCTTCCACGTCACGGTCCCGGCGACGATCATCAGGTCCGCCTGTCGGGGCGAGGCCCTAAACACCTCCATGCCGAAGCGGGCCAGGTCAAACCTGGGCATGGCGCTGGCCATCATCTCGAAGGCGCAGCAGGCCAGTCCGAAGGTCAGCGGCCACACGGCCGACTTCCTTCCCCAGTTGATCAGCGCGTCGATAGAGGTCACTGCCAGGTTCCGCTTCAGGTCGTCGGGCACATCGACCAGTGGGTCCGCGAGGGGCGTGACGTGGGTCGCCTTCAGGTCGTTGATGTACCCACCCTCGGCCCGGTCCAGCTCCCAGGTCGTGGCGTGCAGCGGGATTTTGCCCACCGGTGCGTCAGGGCCTTCACGGTCCATGTCTAGCTCCACTCCAGCGCCTTCTTCCTCCAGGCGTAAAGCCAGCCGACCAGGAGGATGCCTATGAACACGGCCATCTCCGCCAAGGCGAAAGTACCGAACTCCCTGGACAGCGCACCGAATTGGGCCGCCCACGGGAACAGGAAGATGACCTCGACGTCGAAGATGACGAAGATCAGCGCGAAGGTGTAGAACCGGAAGTTGAACCGGTTCCAGGTGCCAGAGAGGGTCTCAAACCCGCACTCGTAGATGGACTGTTTGATGGAGTTCGGCATTCGGGGGCGGATCTTCACCAGGGAGAGGGACCAGGACATGAGGAGCATGCCCGTCGGCACCGAGACGGCGAGGGCGACGAAGACAGCTAGGAGCGCGTACTGGCGAAAGTAGACGTCGAGCATAGCCCCACCCTGCGGTTACACGGCTGGAATATATCACACGGCGTCGCGGAGGCGCAAGTGAAAAATTTTACAATCCGCCTTGGCGGGAGTCCCGCTTCACGGCCGTTGCCTCATGGCGTAGCAGGCCCTGACTCGCGCCGGCCCGTGGCGGGCCCGCCGAAGCGCGCCTTCAGATGTCGGTCATCCGCTCGGGAGTATTCCTTCAGGTGCGAGGGAGACGCGGCCCGAGGGCCTGGGGGTGGACGAAACCCAACCTGGGTTGGAGCGGGGCCAGGTAGCTCAAGCTGATTTCGCGCGAACCTGCAATCTTCCGCGCTCATATTGACACGCGCCGCCCCCGATGCTAGGATTTGCCCTCGTAATACTATGTAGTCCCCTGGTGCGCGGAGGTGTGGAGTGGGCGCGACCTGGCTATCCGGCCGCGAAGCCGCCCACAGGTTGGATCTGCGATGACCGCTCACCGGCCTTTTGCGGACCCGGTGGGTGAGGACAGACCGTTGGTCAATCCTGCCCCCAACACCGAACCAGTCCAAGAGCTACCGGCAGTATTTCGCAGGTACAGGCCGCATATCGTTTCCGGCCTGCGGCAGAGCCTGGCCAGCAACCACCTCCATGTGTACCAGATGCTCCGCTACTCCATGGGGTGGTCCGATGCGAACGGTAGGCCTGCCGCAGCCACCGTGGGAAAGGCGGTGCGACCAACGCTCTGCCTCTTCGCGTGCGAGGCCACCGGTGGGACCGTCGGGAGCGCACTCCCCGCCGCCGTCTCGCTGGAGCTCATACACCACTTTTCCCTGATCCACGACGACATTCAAGACCGTGACGAGATGCGGCACCACCGGCCTACGTTGTGGGCGGTGTGGGGAGAGCCAAAGGCCCTGGTGGGCGGCAACACCCTTCGCGTCATCGCCGATACTTTCATGTGGCGCATGGCGGAAGAAGGCGTAGCGCCGGACAAGGCGCTCGCCGTTGTAGGTCTGTTGACCGAGGCATACCTCGAGATGATCGAAGGCCAGTACCTGGACCTGTCATTCGAGGGCCGTCCGGACATCGGCCTGCACGCCTACCTGGACATGATCTCACGGAAGAGCGGGGCGCTCATTCGGTGCGCGCTGAACCTTGGGGCGCTGATCGGCTCTCACGATGCAGCCACGGTGCGCGCATTTCGGGAATGCGGCCGGTCGCTGGGGCTTTTGTTCCAGATCCGAGACGACGTGCTTGGCATCTGGGGTGACGAGGAGGCAACGGGGAAGCCGGTGGGAGCCGACATCATGCGGAAGAAGAATACCCTGCCCGTCGTCTACGCCATGTCACGGGCTCAAGGCAGGGACAGGGACCTGCTCCTGAGCATCTACCGTGGGCAGACCGTTGGGGACGATGAAGTGTCCTCTGTGCTGGAGGTCATGGAGAGGGTCCGGGCGAGAGAGTATGCTCAGAGCCTCGCGTCAGAGTACCGGGAAAAAGCGCTGGAGCCGCTTTCCAGCGTCGAGCTGGCGCCCGAAGCCCGCCGGGACATCGAGGAAATAGCGGAGTTTCTGCTGGTGCGGCAGCATTAGCTCGGGCTGATATGGGACGGTGTGACTTCTGAGGCGCGGCCCGCGCCTCAGAGATCTAATCGACGTGCAGCCGCGGTAGTAAAGAAGCTGGGTAGAACCCTTAAGCCGGCCCTTCGAATGGGCTGGCACATTCCGAGGAGCAAGCTCAAGCGGAGGGGGCGTTTCCTCTTGGAGACCATGCTGGAGCCTCTTCCATGGGGCCGAGCTACCAGCCGGCTTCATGATCAATTATCATGTGTACCGAAGTCACTGACCGCTTAGGGCCCTCGGACGGCACAGGGGTTCCATCAACGGCCCGGCGCCGTCAATCAGGTAACTCCAGGGCAGCGGAGTATGTCACGCTTGCCGGACCCGCTGGTCCCCAGGGGGTTGTCGAATTGGCTGCGGTTTGGATATAGTGTGCGAGGTTGAGTCACAGGACGCTCAAAGTCGATGACAGGAGAAGTCCCGCGATGAAAGTAACCGAGGCCGCCTTCAAGACCTGCGTGTTTACGCTACACGTAGACACCGCCGAATCCCCGGCATTTATTGACATCACACAGCGGGTGCTGGCGGCTGTAAGGGAGTCAGAGATATGGAACGGCTTCGTACTGGTGTATTCTAAGCACACTACCGCGGCGATTACTATCCAGGAGAACGAGCCTCTGCTTCTAGAAGACTTGTGCCGCCTTCTGGAGCGGTTCTCACCCCACAACGCAGACTACAGGCATAACGATTTTTCTGTTCGCACCGTGCACATGCACGAGGACGAGTGCCCCAACGGGCACTCCCACTGCCAGCACCTTATTCTTGGCACCAGCGAGACATTGCCCATCATCGACGGGACCGTTCCGTTGGGCGAGTATCAGCGCATTTTCGTGGTCGAGCTGGACCCTGAACGGGCGCGCCGAGAGGTGCTTGTGCAGATTATGGGGGCGTGAACGGCCCCATGGAGTCGCTCCTCTCCGATAGCCCCGCGTCACCCACCGTTCAAGAGGGATACGCGCGGTGCGCCGCGCTGGCGAAGGCCCACTATGAAAACTTCACCGTCGGGTCCTGGCTCCTGCCTCGCGAGAAGCGCCGCCACATATACGCCGTCTACGCGTTCTGCCGCTTCGTCGACGACCTCGGGGACGAGCACCCGGGGGGACGTCTAGAGGCGCTGGACGCCTGGGAGCGTGACCTGCTCAGGTGCTACGACGGTACGCCTCAACACCCCTATTTGGTCGCCCTTCAATCCACCATCCGGGCCTTCGGCATTCCCAGGGAGCCCTTGCTTAAGCTCGTGGAGGCCAACCGGATGGACCAGCGGAGCGACCGCTACGACACATATCGCGATTTGGAGTATTACTGCCAGCACTCGGCCAACCCGGTGGGCCACTTGGTCCTTTACGTCTTCGGCTACCGCGACGAGGAGCGCCAGCGGCTGTCCGACTACACGTGCACAGCGCTCCAGCTGGCGAACTTCTGGCAGGATGTCGTCCGAGACTACGCCAAGGGGAGGGTATACCTGCCCCTGGAGGATATGCAGCGCTTCGGATATTCGGAAGACCAGCTGGCCCGAGGGCTTTGCACGTCCCAGTTCCGTGACCTGTTGGCCTTCGAGGTGGGCAGGGCCCGCGACCTTTTCCGCAACGGGGTCAAGCTGGTAGACACGTTGGATGGCCGCCTGAAGCTGGACGTTGCACTGTTCAGCCTGGGTGGCATGAAGGTGCTGCAGGCAATCGAAGGGCAAGGCTTTGACGTCCTCAGCAGGCGGCCCCGGGTTTCCAAGGCTGCAAAGGTCCGGTTGATGGCCGGCGCGGCGTTAAAGCTGAAGCTTTTGGGCAAGGCTTAGGGCCTGGGGCAGGCGACCTGGCCGGCAATGGAGACGGCGACTTCAAGGCGCTACGCCGACCGTGTCACAAGCTCAGGACCAGGGTGACCATAGGAGCTTCCGGTGACGACAGAACTGGAGCGGGCCTACGAATACTGCCGGCGAACAACCAGGTCGCAGGCTAAGAACTTCTACTTCGCCTTCAGGACGCTCCCCGGCTACAAACGCCGTGCGATCTACGCCACCTACGCCTTCTGCCGCATTTGTGACGACATCGCGGATGGGGACCGCCCCGATGAGGAGAAGCGGCGCCTCCTCTTAGAGACCCGGAAGCTGCTGCATCAAAGCCCCGATGTCAGGGCAGCCCACCCGGTATTCATGGCGTTGAGGGATGCCGCCGACGCGTTCAAAATTCCCGAACACTATTTTGAAGAGGTCATCAATGGAGTGGAGATGGACCTGGGGCGTACGCGCTTCGAAAATTTCCAGGAGCTTCAGGTCTACTGCCACAAGGTCGCTTCCATCGTCGGGCTCATCAGTATCGAGGTATTCGGCTACGAGGACCCTAGAGCCAAACAGTACGCCATCGACCTGGGCCTCGCCATGCAGTTGACCAACATCCTGCGCGACATCCATGAGGACTCCGGCAGGGGCCGCATCTACATCCCCTTCGACGAGATATCCCGCTTTGGCTACTCGGAAGGCGAGCTTCAAGACGGGGTGGTAAACGATGCATTTCGTGATCTAATGAGGTTCCAGGTCAAGAGGGCGAGACGCTACTTCGACAGCGGTCGGCGTCTCATCCCACTGCTGTCGCAACGGTCCAGAGCCTGTCCGGCGGTGCTGCTGGCGGTTTACAGCGCAATACTGGACCGCATAGAGTCTTCCGGCTATGACGTGTTCCAGGAGCGAATCGGCCTGAGCACTACGAAAAAGCTGATGTTGATGGCGAGACTATGGGCGGCAAGCCTGATACCGGCTCATCAGCCAAGAGGGTAGCTATTCTCGGGGGTGGCCTTGCGGGGCTCTCCGCGGCTCGCCGGCTGCTGGAGCACGGATACGGTGTCACGCTGGTGGAAAAGCGCCCCTTTGTCGGGGGGCGCGCCTACTCCTTCCGCGACGGCCAGGAGGGCGTGGAGGTGGACAACGGCCAGCACGTATTCCTGGGCTGCTGCACCTACTACATCGACTTCCTACGGGCCATCGGCGCCCTCGACAACGCTTACATTCAGGACAGCCTCAGGACAGAGGTGGTGCAAAACGGCAAGAGCGGGGTCCTGTCCAGCATCCCGTACCTGGGCGTGTTGCACCTGCTTCCCTCGCTCCTCAGATACCCTCATCTCAGCTTGAGCGAGAAGCTGCTGGCCATCTACGCGCTGCTCAGCATCAGGCTGACCGACCGCTCGAAGAGATCGCGCCAGTTGGACCGGGAGTCCGGTTATGACTGGCTCCGGCGTCACCGCCAGACCGATCGCGCCATCCGAAACCTCTGGGACCTCATCATCCTCCCAACACTGAATGACCACGTCAGCGATGTCAGCGCCGACATGACCCTGATGGTCTTCCAGGATAGCCTGCTCGGGAGGCCCGGCGACGCCGCCATCGGCCTTTCCAGGGTGGGTCTCAGCTCCCTGAACGGCGAGCCCGCGCGACGGTTCATCGAGGAGAGAGGCGGCGAGCTTAAGCTTGGCAGAGCGGTCAAATCGGTAGGCGTAATTGACGGAGTGGTCTCCGGAGTTCAGCTATCCGACGGCGTTCCTGTTGTGGCAGATGCCTACGTCAGCGCCCTGCCGTTCCAGGTGCTCCTTCAGGTGCTTCCCGATGAGGTGGCCCGCGACCCATTCTTCTCCAAGGCCGCCGAGCTGCGGTCCTCGCCCATTGTGGGCATACACCTGTGGTACGACCGGCCCATCATGGACCAGGAGTTCGTCGCCTTCCTGGACAGCCCGGTCCAGTGGGTGTTCAACAAGAGCCGGATCCAGGGCGACGATGCGGGCGACGGGCAGTACGTCTGCATCTCCTTGAGCGGGGCATGGCAGTACATTGACACGCCCAAGAACGATCTGAGGGAGCTGTTCGTCAGCGAGATGGCCAGGCTCTTTCCGCGGGCCCGTGGGGCGAGCGTCGAGAGGTTCCTGGTGGTCAAGGAGCCTCACGCCACGTTCAGGTCCGTTCCGGGCGCGGCCGGGCACCGCCTCCCGCAGGAGACCCCAATACCCAACCTCTTCCTCGCCGGAGAGTGGACCGAGACCGGCTGGCCCTCGACGATGGAGGGGGCCGTCCGCAGCGGCGTCTTCGTGGCCGACCGGGTGGCGGAGCGAGCTTAGAGTGAGGCCTGGATGCAGAGGCGGGTTTGTTCTGTGGCCTATAATAGGTAGGATTGGAGGTGACAATGGCAACGAGGACGACCAGATACCTGGTGGATGAGCGAGGGAGAAAGAGAGCCGTACTCCTGGACATGAAGGAGTACTCACGCCTACTTCGCCGCCTGGAGGAGCTCGAGGACACCCTTGCCCTGGACGAGGCAGTCAGGACAGCGTCTGAATTCCGAGACTACAGTGACGTAAGAAGCCAACTCCAACACGAAGGACGGCTTTGACTTATGCCGTCCTCTTGGAACGGCGAGCAGATTGGAACGGCGAGCAGAGCGGGAGCTTCTCGCCCTGCCATCACAGGTCGTCCGGCGCATCGATAGCAGGCTTAGGGGCCTTGCTGAAACACCCACACCGAGGGGAGCGATCAGGTTACAGGGGAGGGAGACAGAGGGCTGGCGCCTCCGAGTGGGAGACTACCGGGTTCTATACACGATCGATGAAGCTACGAGAGTGGTCAAGGTATATCGGATACGGCATAGACGGGAAGCCTACCGGTAATACCGACGAACGAAGGCCCGCCTTTCACCGGCACTTATTCCTGAGCTTAAGGTTACTCAAGCTCGGCACATTCTCCACTTCTGAAAAGACTGGTCGGTGATTGATGCAATGCATGGATGAGTGAGACTCGGCATGAGTAGGCCATGGCTCTGCAAGTAGGGGATAGAATGGTGGCACACTTCGGCGGGCCTGTGGGGACTCACCCCTGGGCTCAACGTCTAGTAAGGGCGGGCTGTGTCAAGGAAGCGGCACGCTGTCATACTCCCCAAGATGAAGAGGGCGCTCTTGGGGAGCTACTTTCGCTCACCCGGCAAACATTTCCATTCGGGCAAATCACTGGCACTATCTTTTAGGTGATTATCCCTTGACGTCACGTACTCTATCTGATATCATAGGTGCATGAAGAAGTACACAATCAAAGAGTTTGACGTCCAATTCTCCACCGATGACGCCTGCTTGGACTTCCTTAAAGCCGCCCGCTGGCCCGATGGCATCACCTGCTTCACCTGCCAGAAGGTCACTCCCCACTACCGCATCACGGGCCGGAAGGTCTACAGTTGCGAATTCTGCGGGTCCCAGGTCTCCCCCACCGCCGACACCATCTTCCACAAGTCCTCGACTTCGCTCCGGTCCTGGTTCCACGCCATGTTCCTCATGGCTTCCACCAGGACGGGCATATCCGCCAAGCAGCTTGAACGGGAGATCGGCGTCACCTACAAGACCGCATGGCGGATGTTCAAGCAAATCCGCCAACTCATGGCCCAGGATGGTATCACCCTCTTCGGCGAGGTCGAGGTTGACGAGACCTACATCGGGGGCAAGCGGCCAGGGAAGCGGGGCCGGGGAGCCGCCGGCAAGACCATCGTCGCTGGCATGGTGGAACGCGGCGGGCAGGCCGTGGTCAAGGTGGTCCCCGACGTGAAGGCCAAGACCTTGCTTCCCATGATTCTGGAGCACGTCCCAGCCGGTCAGACCGTCTACACCGACGAGATGTTCAGTTACAACCGGCTTTCCAGCCTGGGCTATATGCACGATACGGTCCGGCACTCGGCCAAGCAGTACGTCGCCGGACGGGTCCACACCAACAATATCGAAGGGATGTGGAGCAACGTCAAGCGGGGGATTGACGGTGTGAACCACGCGGTCAGCCCCAAATACCTGCAAGGCTACCTAGACGCCTACGTGTACAGGTTCAACCATCGGAGCGACTCGGAACCGATGTTTGTTCAGCTTCTGGAGCGGGCTTCTTCGGTATAGGCTGGGCCGACTTGGTCAACAGCCGCTCAAAGGCCTTCTTGGTCAGATGCCAATTGTCCCCCGCCTTCTTGGTGGCTTTAGGCATATACCGACCTCCTTCCCCTGCAAGTGGGCCATAAGGTACTCCTGGGGCCGGTCCCCCCCCTTGATTCGGAGTCATTGGTCTTCCTCCATCAACTCAATCAACAGTGGCAATTGTCTCACCTGACGGTGTTCGATAATCTTAACCACTTCATACTCCGTCAAAAGGCCACTGTTGGTTCTCCATTGGACTGTGCGCATTTCACATACCAATATATCTTTCTTGGAGAACGAGACTGCGCCTTCGTCAATCTGTTCCAAGAATTGCACATCGCTGATAGTTACTGAGAATACGTTATTTCCGTCAGACAGCCTCCACTTGTTGTCCTCCTTGAAGACCACGCTGACTATCGATAATGCACGTCTCGACATTTCGTCGACTATTTTTTCCCTAGAATCAGGTACTGCAAACGCAGGAACATCACTCTCAGTGACTTCTTGTACGGTACGGCCTTTTTCGCGGAATGAGAATTTGTCGATGCCAGGTTCATTTAGGGGCTTTACCATATCCTCAATGTTGCGGCGAATGCTAGTCTCCCTATACAGTCGTAGCAGTCTTAGCCCGAATCCACCGAAGGACACCGATGGACGGCGTGAGGAAAGCGGAAGGGGGGTGAGGGAGCTACAGGGGAAATAGCCTGGGTTCCATTTGGGGTAGGGAGGTCGGCGGACGGTCTTCATCGCCGCACAGGGGCCCCTATGGCCGTCTGCGGGAGCTGCGATGCGCGGGATGGCGAGAGAATACGCAGCAGGGAACTCTCTCGGACCGGGCTGGCACGAGTCTGCGGGGATCTTCGGTTGTCCGGTGGGTGGGTCGGTCGCCGACGGTGCCGTCAGGCCGGGAGTGGAATGGCTCGCAGCCGGGCCAAGGCGCGGCTGAACTTCTCAGCCCAAGGCCAGCGATCCGGAAGATGCAGGGTCAACCGGCGTGCCGAGCGGGTGAGCCGTCCGGCCAGGGAGAAGAACCGCCGCCGGAGGGTCTTGGTGGTGGCTATCCGCTCTCCCAGACCGATCCGCGCCGTCCAGCGGGCCAGGTTGTGGGCCATCGTCTGGACGGCCAGCCAGGCGCCGTTGGCGGCGAAGCGGCCCGAGGGGAGATGGTTCAGCCCGACGCCGTACTTGAGGTCGCGTATGGCATTCTCGATCTCGGCGTGGCGGCGATGGTCAGCCTCCAGTTCGAGCAACTCCCCGTCCCGGTCGGTGATGAAGCCATGATAGCTGTATTTGGCGAAGAGGGCCAGTTGGGAACCGGGCGTCGGCTTCACCCGCCGGACGATGAGCCGTACCGGCGCGGCGTCCGCCTCGGCCTGGAAGGGGGTGCAGGTGGTCTCGGCCACATCGGCGGCGCCGTCCATCCAGTAAGGAATCGGCGTCCAGGCATCTTCGGGTATCGCCTCGATGAGATTGTGCAGGCTTTTGTGCTGGCGGATGGTGATGGAGAAGCGGACATCCATCTTGCGGCAGACGGATACCACGCCATGAGTGTAGAACCCGCTGTCGGCCCGTAGCGTGAGTCGTCCGTTGGCCCCGGCGTAGCGCACCCGTCCCACCGTCTCCCGCAGGAAGTGGGCGGCGCCGCGGGCGGTGTTGGCCCGGCCCTCGCGCAGCCGGGACATCAGCACGTCTCCGGTGCCGGCGGCGATGGCCAGCAGCGGGTGGTAGCCCCGCTTGCCGGTATAGCCGTGGTGGCGGGCGCCCTCCTTGGCCAGTCCGTAGGTCTCGCAGATGGTGGAGTCCAGGTCAATGGTCAGGGGCCCGTCGCCGGGTCCCGCCCCGGCCTGCCAAGCCCGGGCCAGCAACTCGCGGCTCACCCGGTCGAGTTGACGGACGTGGCCCCACCGGAAGCTGCGCAGGAAGGTGCCCAGGGTGGATGGCGCCTTGAGAGTGCCGCCCAGGGTGCAGGCCGTCCCCCCGGTGCGCAACACATCGGCGTCGTCAATGCAGTCGCCCCCAGCCAGCGCAGACGCCACCAGCGTCATCATCTTGTCGCTCGTGTTCGCCCGCCCCGGGGCATCGCCCAGGTCGAGGCGCTGCCGGACGAGTTCGGGCAGGCCGAGGTGCCGCGCCAGGGTGGCCGGAAGGAGCAGCCCGGCATTGGCCACCAAGCGGCGGTCGTCGAAGGTGATTTGGATCCGGTCGGGGTGGTTGCGTGGCAGCATCTACTGGGTGCTCCTTTTCCGGGGCCGTTTTTTTGCTACAAAACCATTATCCCAGAAGCACAGGAGCACCTTCTTGCCGCCTCAGGACGCTAACCCGACGCCCTCCTTCGGTGGATTCGGGCTTAGAGGGACATCATAAGTCTCATCATCGACGGTGAACTTGTAGAGTTCAGTGTTGATCTTCTCAACATGCGGGAGGTTACGTCAATAGGTGTGTAAACGACATCAGGCGGCGACCTTCTCAGCCGTTGATTCAATGGCGATTCCATCCGCATACTGTGCACCGAGATAGACGTCTTCGATCAACTCAGGGGCCTTCAGACGCCTGAAGCGCTGTTCGGCGACCATCAACATTTTCCAGATCACCGCTATCGCCCGATCGACCCTCTTGTAGCGCTTGGCGGCATCGGTCCGAAGCCTGAGGGCCGCGAAGGGTGATTCTACCGGGTTCGTCGTGCGAAGGTGCCCCCAGTGCTCCTTTGGGAAGTCATAGAAGGTGACCATGCGGTCCCAGTCCCGCTCCAAGGCCTCTGAGGCCGCCTCGTAGGAATGGTCGCCGCACCACCTGGTGAACACCGTCCTGAGCCGCTCAGCCTCTGTCCGAGTCGGCGCGTAGGGGATAGTACGCAGCATGAGCTTGGCCTGGTCCTGTCGTCGCTTTGGAAGCTTGGCGAGCACGTTTACGATCTTGTGGTTCCAGCAGCGTTGCTCTGCCGCCTGCGGATAGACGTTGCGCAGAGCTCCCCAGATGCCCAGGTGTCCGTCTCCAACCACCAGCCTCGGGCAGCTCAAGCCCCGGCGCTTGATGTCCCTGAGCACCTCGGACCAGTTCTCTGTGGACTCCCTGTATCCGGGAACAGCGCTCACCACCACCTTGCTCCCGTCGCTCAGGGCCGCCATCACCACCAGTACCGCCGCCTTCTCCTTCTCAAGACCAGCCTTGACGTAGACTCCATCCACCCACATGTAGACCACTTCCAGGTCATCGAGGGGCCGGCTGCGCCATTGGGCAAGCTCATCGTTCCACTTATCCTTCAACCGGGCCACCGTGCTCGCCGATACCGGTGCGTCCTCTCCCAGCAGCCCCCGCAAAGCCAGATCGAAGTCGCCTTCGGATAGACCGTGCAGGTACAGCTCGGGGATCAACTCAGCAACCTTCCTGGTCCTGTTGACGAACAGCGGCAGCAGCCGGCTCTCGAACTGCTCCTCGGTATCGCGGACTCGCGGCCGCCTCAGCTGTATCGTTCCCGAACTCAGCGTAAGCCTCCGAGCTCTGCCGTATCCGTTCCGATAGCCGGTATCTGAGTCCGAGTCGGATCTGAGCGCCGACTTCGCCCTTCCCAGAAACGCCGTCACCTCCTCCTCCAGCAACTCCTGGATCAGCCTCTGGACCTGGCTTCGCACCCAATCCTCCAACTGCTCCCACTCCGGCCTTGACTCCGACCTACTCTCAGTGCTTTCCTTCCTCATGGGCGGTCTATCTCCTCTCTTGGGCCTCGAGCCCGTGTTGTTCAGAGAGAGGGCACACCGCCTGACTGTTTACACACTTTTTGAAGATACCCCACATGCGGAGTCCGACCCCTCAAGGTTTTAATCAACCAGATTATGCCAGCCGTAGCAGTGACACTTCCACCAATCAGTAATTCTTTCAGGTCAGCAGCAGTCGAAATGAAGTCGCCTACTCCTGCTTGCAAGGTGTTTGTTGCGCCGACGTTTTGTATGACCTCAAAGGCAATTTCAAACGAGCCAGGGGAGGTGGCCTGCACATTAACGCTAATGGAGGCGTGGTCGCCATTGGCTATGTGATTGGCTTCATCAAAGAAACTACCAACCGCCATCAAAGCGGGTGCCAGGTCCCGGACATTCATGGAACCGTCCGCAAGGGATGGCCCCTCATATACTGCATTGAGATGAGCTTGTGTACTGTTAGGAGCGGTCACTACGGAGCCGATATTAACACATCTCAAGGCTTGCCACGCCTTAGCCTGTATCCACGTCAAGTGCCTAATCCCCGACAACTCAAACCCTCCATGCTACGTGACGTTAGGGGATAGTCGCCATCTTTTATGACTGGTACGCGCCTGCTCCAGAGGTGGGGCCACTTCCGAGGTCCTACCGGGCGCCAGAGCCGGGGAACAACTTTACCCGTCTATCGCCTGGCCACCCTGCCCACCGTCAGGTTGACGAATGGTGGCGTAGGATTGTGCCAAGGGGCCGCTGTGGACAGACGTGACCCCAGTGGTAGCAGGTGGTCAACTGTATTTCGCCCAAAACGAGAAGAGTTGGAAGTCACGACCAAGTCGATTCGACTCCGGGGTGTCACCTGGCTCAAGGTGCCTTAACGCGTCCAATCCCTGCTGCTCCACCCAGAAACATGCAGGTATTGTTTAGCTTGATGTACGACAAGCTCACCACGAGTGGGACAGGAACCTACACGACCATACCAGAGATATAGGGTAGAAAAGATGCGCGCCCTGATCCTGGCCCCCTTCAGCCCACATCAGCTAGAGGCTCTGCGGGAGGTCGTCGACCTGACCTATGAGAGCTGGTTTGACACACGGCTTATTCGCGATCCCCGGGAGCTGGCCGCCAGGCTGGACAGCGAAGGGACCGCCATACTCGTGATAGAGTCCGATTTCGTCTTCGCGGAGGTGTTCCAGGGGGCGCCGTCGTTGAGCTTCGTTGGTATCTGCCGGGCGGCCACGGACCACATCGACGTCGAGGCGGCGACTCGACACGGCGTGTTGGTGGTGAACACGCCCGGCAGGAACGCCCAGGCGGTCGCCGAGCACGCCCTGGGGCTCATGCTCTCCCTGGCCAGGCGCATCCCAATGGCCCACCGTTACGTGACCGAGGGGGGGTGGCGCGATCCGGTCGAGCCTTACATGACGATGAGGGGGGTCGAGCTCGCGGGGCGGACCCTCGGGATCGTTGGGCTGGGCGCCATCGGCCGGCGGCTGTCGGCCATGGCCTCGGCGCTGGGCATGACCTGCCTCGCACACGACCCGTACGCCGGCGACCCGCCGGAGGGTGTAAGCCCGAATCCACCGAAGGAGGGCGTCGGGTTAGCGTCCTGAGGCGGCAAGAAGGTGCTCCTGTGCTTCTGGGATAATGGTTTTGTAGCAAAAAAACGGCCCCGGAAAAGGAGCACCCAGTAGATGCTGCCACGCAACCACCCCGACCGGATCCAAATCACCTTCGACGACCGCCGCTTGGTGGCCAATGCCGGGCTGCTCCTTCCGGCCACCCTGGCGCGGCACCTCGGCCTGCCCGAACTCGTCCGGCAGCGCCTCGACCTGGGCGATGCCCCGGGGCGGGCGAACACGAGCGACAAGATGATGACGCTGGTGGCGTCTGCGCTGGCTGGGGGCGACTGCATTGACGACGCCGATGTGTTGCGCACCGGGGGGACGGCCTGCACCCTGGGCGGCACTCTCAAGGCGCCATCCACCCTGGGCACCTTCCTGCGCAGCTTCCGGTGGGGCATGTCCGTCAACTCGACCGGGTGAGCCGCGAGTTGCTGGCCCGGGCTTGGCAGGCCGGGGCGGGACCCGGCGACGGGCCCCTGACCATTGACCTGGACTCCACCATCTGCGAGACCTACGGACTGGCCAAGGAGGGCGCCCGCCACCACGGCTATACCGGCAAGCGGGGCTACCACCCGCTGCTGGCCATCGCCGCCGGCACCGGAGACGTGCTGATGTCCCGGCTGCGCGAGGGCCGGGCCAACACCGCCCGCGGCGCCGCCCACTTCCTGCGGGAGACGGTGGGACGGGTGCGCTACGCCGGGGCCAACGGACGACTCACGCTACGGGCCGACAGCGGGTTCTACACTCATGGCGTGGTATCCGTCTGCCGCAAGATGGATGTCCGCTTCTCCATCACCATCCGCCAGCACAAAAGCCTGCACAATCTCATCGAGGCGATACCCGAAGATGCCTGGACGCCGATTCCTTACTGGATGGACGGCGCCGCCGATGTGGCCGAGACCACCTGCACCCCCTTCCAGGCCGAGGCGGACGCCGCGCCGGTACGGCTCATCGTCCGGCGGGTGAAGCCGACGCCCGGTTCCCAACTGGCCCTCTTCGCCAAATACAGCTATCATGGCTTCATCACCGACCGGGATGGGGAGTTGCTCGAACTGGAGGCTGACCATCGCCGCCACGCCGAGATCGAGAATGCCATACGCGACCTCAAGTACGGCGTCGGGCTGAACCATCTCCCCTCGGGCCGCTTCGCCGCCAACGGCGCCTGGCTGGCCGTCCAGACGATGGCCCACAACCTGGCCCGCTGGACGGCGCGGATCGGTCTGGGAGAGCGGATAGCCACCACCAAGACCCTCCGGCGGCGGTTCTTCTCCCTGGCCGGACGGCTCACCCGCTCGGCACGCCGGTTGACCCTGCATCTTCCGGATCGCTGGCCTTGGGCTGAGAAGTTCAGCCGCGCCTTGGCCCGGCTGCGAGCCATTCCACTCCCGGCCTGACGGCACCGTCGGCGACCGACCCACCCACCGGACAACCGAAGATCCCCGCAGACTCGTGCCAGCCCGGTCCGAGAGAGTTCCCTGCTGCGTATTCTCTCGCCATCCCGCGCATCGCAGCTCCCGCAGACGGCCATAGGGGCCCCTGTGCGGCGATGAAGACCGTCCGCCGACCTCCCTACCCCAAATGGAACCCAGGCTATTTCCCCTGTAGCTCCCTCACCCCCCTTCCGCTTTCCTCACGCCGTCCATCGGTGTCCTTCGGTGGATTCGGGGTAAGCCTCACGGGGCTGGACACCCTCTTGGCCGGGTCCGACTTCGTATCTATACACGCACCCCTCACCTCGGAGACGGAGGGCCTCATCGACGGCCGGCGCCTCGCCATGATGAGACCCTCAGCGTACCTACTCAATCTGGCGGATGCGGCCATAGTCGCCGAGGAGGCCCTGGTGGCCGCAATGAGGGAGGGCCGCATCGCCGGGGCGGCCTTGGACGTGTTCGACACCTACCCCCTGCGGCCCGACAGCCCGCTCCTCACCCTGGACAACGCTATTCTCACCCCCCACCTGGGGGGCGCCACCGAGGAGACGGTCAGGCGTCACTCGGCCCAGATGGCGGAGGATATCCTGCGCTTCGCCGCCGGCGAGCGGCCAATCAACCTGGTCAACCCTGACACCTGGGAACGTCGTGGCTGAGCGGTACGTGGTCGTCCTGGACGCAGGCACCAGCCACGCGCGATCATTGGTGTTCGACCAATGTGCGCGGGTCGTTGGCTCGAGGTCGGCCGAATGGCCCTACCGGGCCGACCCCGAGCTGCCTTACCTGGCCCGCGAGTTCGACCCGCAACTGACCTGGGCGTCATTCTCCCGGCTCATAGCGGACTCGCTCCAAGATGCCGGGGCATCCGCCGGAGAGGTGGCGGCCATCACCGCCACGGGCCAGCGCCAGGCCCTGGTCTTCCTCGACACCCAGGGGCGCGAGGTCTATGCCGGACCCAACCTGGACCTGAGGGCGGTGTTCGAGGGCGGCGCCGTCGACGACCGGATGGGGCGCCGGGTGTACGAGACCACCGGGCATGCACCCTCTTTGATGCTCGCACCAGCCAAGCTGCGCTGGTTTCAGGTCAACCGTCCCGACGCCTATGATAGGATAGCGGCCGTTCTCACCGTGGCGGACTGGCTGGCTTTCAAGCTCTCGGGCGAGCTGCTGAGCGAGCGATCTCTCGCCGGCGAGGCGGGCCTGCTCGACATCAGCCTCCGGAGCTGGTGCACCGATCTCTTCGATGACCTGGGGCTCGCCGGCAACAGCCATGTCCCTCTCCTCAGTGCTGGGGCCAGGGCCGGTGCCGTTACACGGCGTGCCTCGCGGGAGACGGGCCTGCCGGAGGGAACGCCGGTGGCGGTGTCCGGCGCGGACACACAGTGTGGACTGCTGGGCATGGGCTTGAGGGAGGAGCGCCAGACAGGCATCGTGGCCGGTTGGAGCGCCCCACTCCAGATGGTCCTTCGCCGGCCCGCATTCTCCCCGAGTCGCCAGACCTGGACCGGGTGCCACCTGCTCGAGGGCACGTGGGTCGTGGAGTCCAGCGCGGGCGACGTGGGAAATTCCTATCGGTGGCTGGCCGAGACCTGTATGGACCGGACACATGGTGGACGGGTGTTCGGAGACATGGTGGACACATTTGAGTATGTTAGGCATCGTGCCTGAGGTCAAGCTGGGCGATTTGATGAGTGGCGAAGAAGACGTTCCAGACTCCATCGTCAGTTGTCGGCCGAATAGCCACTGGCATGCCCTTGAAGGCCTTAGGTACCTTGAAGATACGGCCAAACAACTGGAGCCTACCTTTGTCGTGAACACGGCGTACCAGGTCGGTTGGTTCGTACTCCAAGGGTGGAAGGACCTCGGGAAACAGTCTTTGGCTCACTTGGTACTTGGTGGCCGGAGTAGCAAGGTCAAGGGCGTCATGGGGCCGCTCCAAGTTGTAGATGTCCCGCCACAGGTCGAAGGCTCTCTGGCAGTGCGCCAGATCAGTGAAGCTGCTCCCCTGCAGCACTTCAACGGTCATGGTTCGGTGGAAGCGCTCATCTTTTCCCTGTGTCTGAGGGTGATAAGGGCGTCCATGACTGACTCCGATGCCCAACCTCAGCAGCCAGACTGTAAAAGGTGTGTAGGGGTGGTCTTGGTCATGGCCCCACGGGGAGCCATTGTCCATCAACATTGTGTTGGGCAGGCCGTAGCGCCGGAAGATAGCCGTCAGGCGCTGTTGCACCATCTCTCCCTGCTCGTTACCGCAGGCCTGCAGCCCCAAGGCAAACCGAGAGTGATCGTCCAGAACAGTCAGAGGGTGGCAGCGTCCTCGGGTAAGGGGGAAGTGGCCTTTGAAGTCCATCTGCCCCAGGTCGTTGGGTGCCTGGTGTTCAAATCGCTGCCAGGAACGGTGCTTGGGCCCCTCGGCGGGGTCAATGCGGCCATGACGACGCAAGATCGCCGTGATAGTACTGGGGGCCGGCATGTCCGCCTCAAACACATCCCTGCGGTCCAAAAGCCACCGTCGCAGCTTACGAGCTCCCCAGGCCGGATGGGCCGCACGGGCAGACAGCACCGCCTGCTCAATCTGCGATGGGGTACGTGCAGGCGAGTAGTGAGGCCGCCGCGGCAGCTCGACCAGGCCTGCCTCGCTCCCTTCACGGAAACGCCCAAGCCACTTGTATCCAGTCGTAGGGCTGATCCCGAAGCGACGGCAAAGGCCCCTTTTGTTGGTGCCTTCAGCCTGCGCCAGCTCCACGAACTCTCTCCTCTGAGACATAACGGACATCTCCTTCCATGGCATGACCACCTCCTTGTAATGAAGTCATGCCTATTATGGTGTCCACCATGTCCCCGAACATGTGTAAGCTATGTCCCCGGTCTATACAAGACCATGTGGGGGGCTGGCGAGAGCGCGTTTTCCGAGATGGACGCGCTGGCCGGGTCCGTGCCGGCCGGCTCTGAGGGGACGCTCGCATTCCTGGGGCCATCCCGGATGGACGTGAGCAGGCTGGGCCTCCGGAGGGGAGGGTTCCTGTTCCCGGTGCCGCTGACTTTCAGCGATATGGGGCGCGGACACCTTGTCAGGGCCGCCCTGGAGGGGATAGCCTACGCGATGAGGGCCAACCTCCAGCAGGCGGAGGCCGTCGCGGGTGAGGTGAGCACGGAGATCGCCGTGGGCGGCGGCATGACCCGGACCCATACCTGGGTGAAACTCCTGGCCGACGTGATCGGCCGAGAGGTCCGGTTCGCCCCTAGCCCGCACGTCAGCGCCCTCGGCGCTTACCTGTGCGCGGCCACGGCCATCGGCGGGTTCGCGTCGCTGGAGGAGGCCGCCGGAAGCGTTGCAGGTTCCCTGCAGCCCGTCGAGCCCGACCCGCTGGCGCGCGCGGAGTATGAGGACCTCTATCATGGGTGGGTAGAGGCCGCCGACCGGCTGGGGGGGGGATGGCGCCATCGCCGTAGCGAGACCGGGAGACTCACCTGTAGAATGACCAGCGGGTGGCAGGCCGAAAAGAGGGCCATCGTCGAGGCGGCGCACCGCATGGCTGAGCACGCTTTGCTGCCCGGCGCCAGCGGTAATATCAGTGTCAGGCTGGAGCCCGACCGCGGTCGCGAGATACTCGCCATAACCGGCTCCGGAAAACAAAGTGCCGCCCTGGCTGAGGAAGACGTGGTCGTCGTGGACTTCAACGTCGAGCCGGTGGAGGGCGACCTGGCGCCCTCGTCTGAGACGCTGATGCACGTGGCCATATACCGTGCCAGGGGAGACGTCGGCGCGGTAATCCACTCCCACTCCCCATACGCCAGCGTGGCGGCGGTGGCTGGGCGTGAGATTCCCCCCATAGTCGACGAGATGGTGATCGCTATCGGGGGAGCGGTCCGGGTCTCCGAGTACGCCTTCCCCGGTACCCAGAAGCTCGCCGACAGCGTCTGCTCGGCATTGGGTGAGAGGAATGCCGCGCTCATCGGGAACCACGGTGGGGTCTGCGTCGGACGCGACCTGGACGAGGCGATGGAGGTGTGCGCCATCACCGAGCGGATGGCGAAGATCTTCTTTCAGGCGTCCCTGCTTGGGGGCGTAAACGTCCTCCCGCCGGAGGCCGTCGAGGCCGAGCGGTCCATTTTCAGGATGCGTCGGCAGAGAGAATTTCCAGCTACGTAGCAAGCGACGCTACCAGGAGGAGCAGCAGTTGGTATCGGTACCGGGCTTTCTATTGAGGCGGCTCTACGTGAAAGGCAGCCTGAAAAACGCAACCGGAGGCTTCGAGTTCCAGCTCAAGAACGGCCTGGGCTCCGGCTACGCCCACAAGATGTCGCCCCTCAAGCTGGACGGCGTCGAGGTCCCGGCGGAGTCTACATACTTCTACTACGACGGACGGGAGACGGCCTTCGCAGATGTATCGAAGGAAAAGACCTTCACGCTGGCGATGAACAAGACCATCACCATCTGGGCCGACGGAGTCGCCCTGGAGCCCGGGGTACACAAGCTGGAAATGGGGTTCGACGTTCCGGGGCTCGGCACACTGACGTTCGACGTCACCGACGTCGTGGCGGATGACTGACTCCCGGCGACGGGTGGCGGTCACCGGCGCGGCCGGTTACATTGGGTCCGGACTGGTCAAACGACTCGAAGCTGACGACCGCGTTGAGCACGTCCTCGCCACCGACGTCAGGCCGCTCTCTGAGAGCCGTGGCCCCGGCGTGAGCTACGTCCAGCACGATATTTTGACCCCCCTGGACGGTCTCCTGTCGCAGCACCGCATAGACACCGTAGTACACCTCGCTTTCGAGCTCAGGCCGGGCCGCCGCAGGGATGCCGCCCGCAGGGTCAATGTCGGCGGCGCCGCCAACGTGCTGAGTGCCAGCGCCGTTGCGGGCGTAGAGGTGATAGTCTATCTGAGCAGCACCAGCGTGTACGGTGCGCGCGCCGACAACCCGCCGGTACTGACCGAAGACTTTACCCCAAGGCCGGTCAGGGGCTTCCAGTACAGCGAGGACAAGGTAGAGGCCGAGGCCCTGGTGGAGCGCTACGCAGCCCGAAATCCGAGCGTGGCGGCGACCATACTGAGATGCTGCCCGGTAATGGGTCCAAACGCGGACAACTTCATCGCCATGGCATTTCTGAAGGCGTTTCTGGTAGCGGTGCGGGGCTGCGATCCGCCGTTGCAGCTCATCCACGAGGACGACCTGACGGATGTCCTCACCATGTGCGCCCTGGGCGGCGCGCCGGGACTGTACAACGTGGCGGGGGAAGGGGTCATCCGATGGAGCGAGATGGCCAAGACCCTGGGCCGCAGGTTGGTATCGCTGCCGGCGCCTCTGCTGTACTGGGCCACCGATGCCGCCTGGCGGCTCAGGCTCCAGTCATACTCCCCATCATCCGGCCTAGACTTCATCCGCTACCCCTGGACGGCTGGCACCGACAAGATAAGGCGGGAGCTGGGAGTGGGAGCCTTGCTACACCTCTCGAGAGGCGTGGGAGGCCTTTGCGGAGCGGCACGCGCGGTCTGCACCGGCACAGGTATAGGGGGCAAATGTGGGACTCGTTCTAAACGCTGACACGCTGCGGGAACTGGTCAGAAAAGCAACGACAGCTAGGAATGTAATCCGTCGCGAAACCCTTTCCGACTGGCAGCTGTCGCGGGTGGAGCGTGTCTATCTGGATGATGGCTCCACCATCATTCTGAAGCGATCCAAATCGCCCCTGGTCGACGAGGGGCGTGTTCTATCTGGCCTCAGAGACAGCGACATACCAGTGCCAAGTTTGCATCTGGCTCATCTCGAAGGTGATGTTCTGACTTTAGTTATGGAGGATGCCGGACCTCCGAAACGGCAGCCAACCGTTAGCGACGCTGCTGAAATGGCGGTCCGAATCCACGCCACCCCTCCGCCAGCGGGGCTGTCGGTGCTGCACCGAGAGGCCCTGCTGGCCTTTCCCGTTAAGATAAGGCAAGGGATTGACGAACTTGCGTCTTCCGGTAGGTGGGGACGAACACACCACATGTTCATACTCCTGACTGGGATTGAGGATGCGGCCCCGTCTTTGGTCCAGGGAGCGACCCATCCGCCCTTTGGCCTTTGTCACAGCGAGTTTCATCCGACCAGCGTCCCTATTGGGACAAAAAGAACAGTCGTCATCGATTGGGCGCAGGCCTATGTAGGCCCGGGACTACTGGACCTGGCCTCCTGGTTTCAATACGGCGCGCGGCCGCCCACTAGCGAACAGTGTCGTTCGATGATAGACGCCTACGCGGCGGCGGGTGGGCCCGAGGAAGCCCTGGAGCCCCGGGGCTCGTTGCCGCCGGAAGACTGGGCGCCGTTTTGGAACCGCCTGTGGGTCGTCGAGTGGTTTGTCCGATCTTGCACAAGCTGGATGAAAGATTTGACTCAAGATTTGGTGTGGGAGGACGCCGTCGAGCGACATTTACGCGAGGCGCTTAGCTTTGTACCGTAGTCCTAGTGGTTCAACGTTTTTGTATTGATGGGTAGAGTGACTTTAGCTTGATGCGCGCATCCTCGGTAGTGAAGCGCCAATCCACTCGTATCACATCCCGGTTGCGTTGATTCTGCCAAGCATTGACCTCGCCGCGCAGGATGTCTTGATTGGCAATCCGTCGGTCCAGGCACTGTCGAGCCAGCACACCGATCTCTATCTCCGCCATATTCAACCAACTCCCGTGTTTGGGAGTGTAGTGTATCTCCAGTCGCTCAGCTATACGCCTCGCCTCAGCAGGCTCGAATGCCTCGTATAGCGAGGACAGCTTGTGAGTGTTGAGATTGTCCATTACCAGCACGATCCGGTCTCTGTCAGGGTAGTCCTCGTCGACCAGTTCCTTTATCACATGCGCCCAGTCCACCTTCGTGCGACGCTCTCTGACCTCGACTCGGCGCCATCCGTCCAACGGTGCAAACAGCATGAACAGGCTGCTCACTCCATTGCGCTCGTATTCGTAGTCGTATGCCGCCGATAAGCCGGGCGCTGCGGGACGCGGCACTCGCGTCTCCTTGACTTGCTGTTTGCTCGTCTCATCCATGCACACCAGAACCTCATTCCCATCGTACGGCCGTTGGTAGACCTCCAGTACGTCTTCCATCGCGCACACAAACTCCGCGCTCTGACCGGGCGGGATGCACCAACTCTGCTTCAGCCACGGCTTCAGTTCGTTTTTTTTTAAGCGCCTGGCGAACCGTCTCGGTGCTAATGGTCCCGACTATCTCACACTCGACCAACTGGTCAGCCAACAGCTTCAGGGTCCAACTGGCACGCCCCTCCGGCGGTTCCCCGCAGGCCATCGCTATCAACCGTGCTTCACCTTCGCCGTCCAGTCTCTTTTGACGCCGACGCAGTTGCTTTTTGCGATTCAGCGCAGACTCGACCCCCTCCTCCACACAGCGCTTGCGTATTCGCTCGACCGTTGACTGTCCCACACCGAGCGCGCTGGTGATGTCCGCGTCCTTCATTCCCCCGTCCGAGCGTGACTCATCGCTCATCAGCAGAATGCGCGCATGGGTCTGTTTGTACGCCGCAGCCCGACCGCGTGAGACCAAGGCGTTGAGTTCCTGTTGTTCGTCGGTAGTCAGTCTGATACGGTACTTCTTGGTAGACATCATGGTTCCTCCTCGGTTCAACGTTACGATTGAACCCCCAAGAGGAACAATGACTATCATGGTATTCATTTCAATGATGTTGGACCACTAGTGACCGTATTCAAGGCGTGGCTCCCATGGCAAAAGTATTGATCGACACGGACCCGGGCACAGACGACGCCCTGGCCCTCATGATGGCGCTGAACTCACCGGACCTGGACGTCCTGGGCGTGACGACCGTCGGAGGCAACGCGACCCTGGCCCACACGACCCGGAACGCCCTCAGGCTGCTGGAGTACATGGAGCGGACCGACGTCCCGGTGTACAGGGGGTCGGCGCGCCCTCTGAGAGGAAGATACCACTACGGCTACTACTTCCACGGCGCCGCGGGCCCGGGAGTCCGGCTGCCGTCCCCCAAGGCCGCGCCGCACCCCACGGCGGCACCGGAGGTCATCACTCAGGTCGCGTCAGGACGCCGCGGCGGGCTGGTGGTGGTCGCTCTCGGTCCCCTGACGAATATCGCGAAGGCGCTGGCCCTGGAGCCACGGCTTGCGGGCTGGATCAAGGAGCTGGTGGTCATGGGTGGCGCGGTGGAGGCGCAGGGCAACGTGACTCAACATGCCGAGTTCAACATCTACAACGACCCCTTGGCCGCCGCCACAGTCCTGTCCTCGGGCATGGCCGTGACTCTCGTCCCTCTCGACGTGTGCACGCAGACCTTTTTCAGAAGGGACGAGGGGCCGTGGGTCTCGGGCAACACCAGGACCGCGCGGCTGGCCCGGAAGGTACTCGCCAACTGGTTCCGGACTCACCCGGACCGCGATCGCTACGACCTGTGCGACCCGCTGGCCATGGCGGCCGTCATCCAGCCGGACCTCCTGGCATACAGGCGGGCGGAGGTCTCCGTCGAAACCGAAGACTCCGAGCGGCTGGGACTCACTGTCGCGCGCTACGGCAGCGGCCGGGTCAAGGTGGCGTCAGGAGTCGACGTAGACCGCGCCAAGGGCCTGATCGCCGGGTCGATCGCCGGCGTATAGCCCTGCGTGGCCGGTGACGTCCTATTCCCTTGCCGCGGGTGCGGCGCGCAATCGTCGCCGGTCGGCCCCCATCCCCACCACAACCTTCGCGGAGTCTATCCCTTCGACGTGCTCAGCCTTGCCCCGAGAAAATGGCGAGTCTATCTGACCATCACCTGCTGACCGTTGCGGAAACATCTAAGGAGGAATAGGCCAAGACGACGAGTGCCCGTAGATGCGATCGGGGAGCGACTAGCCACTGTCTGCGATGCGGCCGGTCGCCATCAGCCACATGCGGGCGATCTCGGGGCCCATGAATTTGAAGGTCTTTCGGAGTGTCTGCTGAAGCGCGACGAGGTCGTCGCCCTCCAGTACATCGTAAAACCAGGCGCAAAAGGAGCCGTGTTGGGCCTGTATGTCCTCAATGACCGACGCGTTTGAGATACAAGCCTCGATCTTCCTGCGGTTACGGATGATCGACGCATCCTCTGTCAGCCGCTGGATGTCTTGAGGGCCCATCTTCGCTACCTTGTCGATCCGCCAGCCGTGGAACGCCTTCCTGAACGCATCCCTGCGGGAGAGGATCATACGAAATGTGAGCCCCGCCTGAAAGACTTGAAGGTTCATGATCTCAAACAGTGCGTCGTCGCTGTCGACCCGCCTGCCCCAGACCTCCATCGCATACCATTCCATGAGCGAGTCGCCCGCCGCCCACTCCGGGACCTCGCGGCGTTCACCCTTGCTCGAACTACCCTCGACCGTCTGATCGCTCAACAAAACGCCTCCGGTAGCTGATCTCCTGCGCTGACTGCGTGGACGCTAGACGTCCGCCTCTGGATGAGACGCAACAGCATCCCAGGAAGACCGGCAGGCCGGCCTCGCCGGCCCGCATCACCGCTTCCTTCTCCAGGAGTGCTCCATCTGGTCTGTAGGGCGCCACCCGAGAACACGCTTGATCTTCTCGTTGGAGAACTTCTGGTGCGGGAGGTCTGCGAAGACGAAGAATCTCTCGCAACGCGACGGGAGCTGGCTGAGGTCGATGCTCAGGGCAGGCCGGAACGCCTGCGCCGCGTCACCCCAGGTGACGCTGTAGGGCGTGATGTCCCGGCCGTCGCGGTCGTGGTCGTCCGCTTGGCGGAAGTGGTAGAACAGTAAAGCCATCACGTAAATGTCGTGATTGTCTGTAAATATCTCGCAGATCTCCTGGCCAAGCGACTTGGTGATGGCATAGATGTAGGTGCCTGAGTGGGGCGGAATATCAGGATTGACCAGATAGTCCAGCTCCTCGTATGCAGGTCCGGCGATAGTGTAGTGGGGGCCGGTGTTGATCACACGGCGTATCCCGTGCCGCACGGCCGCCGTCATCATGTTGTAGCAGCCGCGGGCGTTGACGTCGAAGGCGAGCTGTCGGTCGCGGCGCAGCACTGAAAGGTTGACGATCGCATCCATCCCCTCGGCGGCGTACACCACCTGGTCGAGCTCTGAGACGTCAACCTTCAGATACTCGTGGGGAGTGTCCTCCAGGTCATTGACGTCGGTGAGCCTCAGCGTGTGATCGCCCTCCAGGGCCTTGACCACGTGGGGCCCCAGCATGCCATTGGCCCCAAGTATCAATACCTTCACGGCTCCTCCTTCACTCCCGCTGAGCCGGGGCGTAGCCCAGGGTCCCCTCAGCAGCCTCCGTCAGGTAGCGCGCGTTGGGCACGGCCGACTGGATGTGAAATATGTTCCAGCCGGAGACCTCTGCGGTCAATGCCCTTTCTACAGCCTGGATAGCGTCGTGCGGGTGCAAGGCCGACGTCGCAGCCGCGCCCCCCTGGTCCGTGTCCCAGGCGAGCTCACCCAGCCTCAGGCATACCACGTCTAACTTCTGCTCCCGGGCGAACTCTCTGCATACGTACTCGCCCAGGTGGTAGCAGAGCACATGGGCGTCGGTGGAGGGAATGGGTCGCCACGTCTCTGTGACCACCATGTCCTCGTCGTACCTGTCCAGGACTCGCAGTGAGCTCAGGTAGATGAACCGGGGCACGCCCTCTTCCGCGGCGGCATACATCAAGTTGTAGGTGCAGCGCATGGCGGCGTCCAAATGGTCGGATACGCTGGCGCCGACGCCCACCGTCCCTGAGTGGACGATGGCTTCCACTCCCTTGACCAGATCGTTGGTCGCCTCGTCGTGGCCCAGATCGGAGCGCGTAAAGCTCCTACCGGTGGATACCTCTTTTCGGTCAGTCAGGACGACATCGTGGCCATCGCTGAGCGATGCTGCCAGCTCCCGCGACAGGCGAGAGGCCGCTGCCGTAATGAGGATTTTCATACCGTGTCCCCTCGGGTTTCCATGGGTGGCATCGAGGTGTTGTAAAGCGATCGGCTTGGGCGCGGACCAGGGCCAGTGAGTCTGCTGGAGCGGCCAGCAACCACTAATCCGGCATTCCCAGCATCAAGCTGCCTGGACCCAAGCACCTTACCATCTTCGACGAGAGCCATCGTAGTATTACTCACGAATGCCGTCAAGCACCCCATCAAGCTCACAAAACCATCCGTCGGCGTCGTGAACTGGCGGCCGCCAGGCAACGGATGCAGATTTCACCACGTTTGCACTCCCGAGCCTGTCTCATAACTACCATGGGGGGGGGGGGGGGGGGGGGCGTTGGTCTCTTTCCTCTCCCTTTGACGGGAGAGGATTAAGGTGAGCGTGATCCTCTCGTCGGCCCGAAACCGTCATTCCTAGATAGCGAGCTGCCGACGTTCGTCGGTACCCCCTCATCCCTTCGGCAAGCTCAGGGCAGCTCAGGGCAGGCTCTGACCTTCTCCCGCCAGGGGAGAAGGGACTTCTGAGATGGGCTCTCCCTTCGAGCTCCACCCGCAAGGCACCTCCCCCTTGGCTACCTCTCATCACCTTCGATGACCTCAGGCCCCTGTGAAATTCACCACAACGGCTTTAGATGCCAAATTGCGTAAGAACCCTTGACGGGGATATGCGTCCGCGCTACACTGGTTCTTGACCAATTCGATCAACAAAGGCCCAAGATCAGGGAGAATGCCGGTGGCCACGCCCAAAGTCCTCTCGCGGAAATCAGCCGAGTCCGACCTCGACACCGACTACAAGTACGGGTTCGTGACGGACATCGAGTCGGACATCGCTCCCAAGGGCTTGAACGAGGACGTAGTCCGCATGATCTCAGCGAAGAAGAACGAGCCCGAGTTCTTGCTCGAGTGGCGGCTCAAGGCCTACCGGCACTGGATAAAGCAGGACTATCAGGAGCCAAGCTGGGCGAAGGTTGAGTACCCCGCGATCGACTACCAGGACATTCACTACTACGCCGCCCCCGCCTCCAAGCAGGACGGCCCGGCAAGCCTGGACGAGGTCGACCCCGAGCTGGTCGAGACCTTCAACAAGCTGGGGATTCCCCTTGAGGAGCAGAAGAAGCTTACGGGCGTGGCGGTGGACGCGATCTTCGACAGTGTTTCCGTCGCCACCACCTACCAGGAGAAGCTGGAGGAAGCCGGCGTCATCTTTTGCTCCGTCAGCCAGGCGGTCCAGCGCCACCCCGACCTGGTGCAGAAGTATCTTGGGTCCGTGGTGCCCTACAGCGACAACTTCTTCGCGACCCTCAACTCGGCCGTCTTCAGCGACGGCTCCTTCGTGTATGTCCCGAAAGGCGTGCGCTGCCCGATCGAGCTGATGACCTACTTCCGCATCAACGCCGAGAATACAGGCCAGTTCGAGCGGACCCTCATCATCGCCGACGAGGGCTCGTACGTGAGCTACCTGGAGGGGTGCACCGCCCCCATGCGCAAGTCGCATCAGCTCCATGCCGCAGTGGTCGAGCTGGTCGCCCTTGACGACGCCGAGATCAAGTACTCGACGCTTCAGAACTGGTACCCCGGCGATAAGGAGGGCAAGGGCGGCGTCTACAACTTCGTCACCAAGCGCGGCAAGGCCCAGGGCAGGAACTCCAAGATATCGTGGACCCAGGTGGAGACCGGCTCCGCAATCACATGGAAATATCCCAGCGTCATCCTCCAGGGCGACAACTCCACCGGCGAGTTTTACTCTGTCGCTCTGGTGAACAACTATCAGCAGGCCGACACCGGCACCAAGATGACCCATATCGGCAAGAACACCAAGAGCACCATTGTGGCCAAGGGGATCTCGGCGGGGCACGGCAGCAGCACCTACCGGGGGCTGGTCCAGATACTGCCCTCGGCCGAGAACGCCACCAACTTCACCCAGTGCGACTCCCTGCTGATAGGCGACCAATGTGGCGCTCACACCGTGCCCTACATCGAGGTACGAAATCCCACGGCCCGAATGGAGCACGAGGCCTCCACCTCCAAGGTGAGCGACGACAAGCTGTTCTACTGCATGCAGCGCGGTATATCCGAGGAGGAGGCCCACTACATGATCATCAACGGCTTCTGCCGGGGGATCTTTCAGGAGCTGCCCTTCGAGTTCGCCATGGAGGCGCAGCAGCTGCTGAGGGTCAGCCTGGAGGGGGCCGTGGGCTGAGCCCAGCCAGGTCCAAGGTCGCCCTGGGGCGATCGTGTCCCGCCACCACGAGTTCGCAACACATAGATATCGCATTGGGCCCGCCACGGAGGAGAAGCACAACCAAATGCTCGAGATTCGCAATCTGCACGTCTCGGTGGCGGGTGAGGAAATCCTGAAGGGAGTGGACCTCACCGTCAACGCCGGTGAGGTCCACGCTATTATGGGGCCAAACGGCAGCGGCAAGAGTACGCTGGCCAACGTCCTGGTGGGGAGGCGCGAGTACGATGTCACCGAGGGCGAGGTCCTATACGAAGGCGCCAATCTCCTTGCCCTCACCCCGGAGCAGCGGGCGAAAGAGGGCATCTTCCTGGCCTTTCAGTACCCCGTCGAGCTCCCCGGCGTCCGCAACAGGCAATTCATAAAGGCGGCCCTCGACGCCCTCCGCCAGCACCGGGGCGAAGAGGAGCTGAGCGCTCGGGATTTCGACAAGCTGTACAGGGAAAAAATAAAGATGGTCGGGATCGACCCAGACCTCATGAAGCGGTCGGTAAACGACGGCTTCTCGGGAGGCGAGAAGAAGCGCAGCGAAATCCTCCAGCTGGCGATCCTGGACCCAAAGCTCGCCGTACTCGACGAGACCGACTCGGGGCTGGACATAGACGCATTAAAAGCGGTGGCCGACGCGGTAACCCAGAGAAGGAGCCCGGACAAGGCCGTAGTCCTGGTTACTCACTATCAGCGCCTGCTGAACTACATCGTCCCCGACTTCGTCCACGTCCTCATCGACGGTCGCATTGTGAGGTCCGGCGGTCGCCCGTTGGCCCTGGAACTTGAGTCCAAGGGCTATGAGTGGGTAAAGGAGTCCATCGGCGACAAGGCAGGAGTGTGAAGTGCCTCCCGGCATCGGCTGGCCCACATAGGCGTATGGGACGCCGCGATGCCCTGCTGGGCGCACATGGGGGCTGCAGGCATCCCTCCGGGGCTCTATCGTCGGCAGGCGGCCGGGAGAGACGTGTTGCACGTTGGGGATAGAGGAATAATGGCACAGGCGTTGGCGAGCTACGACAGGTACCGGTCCGACTTCAGGGCCTTTGAGGACGGCCTGCCCTCCGGCGGACCGCCGTGGCTGAGCGACATGCGCAATCAGGGGATTGCTACCTTCAACGACCTTGGATTCCCAACGGCCACTCGTGGCAACGAGAGGTGGAAGTTCACCAACGTCCTCCCCATCGCCAGGGCCGAGTTTGAGTACCCGTTCCACGTCGACACCAATGGCGTCAATGGCTCCGCCGTCAGAGACCTGGCTCCCTGGGAGGAGGGCTGGACCCGTCTGGTATTCGTAGACGGCCGCTACTCGGAGTCCCTCTCCGGCCCGACCCGTTCGACAAACGGCCTCATGGCTGCCAATCTGGCCGATGCCACGTCTCAGGATGGCGACCTGGTGAAGAGGTACCTGGGGCGCCATGCCAGCGCCGAAGACGACGGGTTCACCGCCATCAACTCCGCGTTTCTGAGGGACGGCGCGTTTGTTCACGTTCCTGATGGCAGCGTACCCGACTCCCCGCTGCACCTGGTCTTCCTGACTACCCGCCGGACGGAGCCTGCCGTCTCCTACCCCCGAACGCTGATCGTGGTCGGCCGGAACAGCAGGCTGACGGTGGTGGAGAGCTACGTGAGTGCTTCCGACGGGCTATATTTCACCAACGCCGTCGCGGAGATCGTGGCCGATGATGGCGCCGAGATAGAGCACTACCGGTACCTCATGGAGAGCCCCCAGGCGTTCCACATCGGCACTACCCGCGTGAGTCTGGGGCGTGACAGCACGTTCAGCTCGACCTCATTCGCCAGGGGCGCGCGTGTGGCGAGGAACGACCTCAGCGTGCTACTCGACGCGCCCGGAAGCGCCTGCTACCTCAACGGCCTCTACTTCACGTCGGGAACGCAGCACATCGACAACCACATCAACATCGACCACGCCATGCCCCACACCACCAGCGACCAGTACTTCAAGGGCATCATCGACGGCAGGTCCAGGGCCGTATTCAGCGGCAGGGTCCTGGTCCGGCCCCAAGCGCAGAAGGCCTACGCCAGGCAGTCCGACAAGAACCTGCTCCTCTCTGAGGGCGCCAGGGTGAACACCAAGCCAAGCCTGGAGATCTTCGCCGATGACGTGCAGTGCTTCCACGGGGCCACGGCGGGCGCCGTGGGCCGGGACGCCCTGTTCTACATGACAAGCCGGGGGCTCGACGAGGACACCGCCCGCGAGCTCCTGGTGTACGGGTTCGCCAGCGAGATCACCGAGCGCGTACGGCTCGGACCCCTTCGAGACCACCTCGATAAGCTGTTCTCGGGCGCCCTGCCGCGGCTGCAGGCCGCCGCGAATTCGTGACCGAAAGTTCTCGCCGGCTCGACTGGAGACAGGAAGATATGTCCGAGCTAGAAGAGCTCTACCAAGAGATCATAATGGAGCACAACCGGAAGCCCAAAAACTTCCGGGCCCTGGACAACGCGGACCGGTCGGCCAACGGCTTCAACCCCTTCTGCGGGGACACGATCACCCTCTACCTGGACATGGCCGACGACATCATAACAGAGGTGGGATTCCAGGGCTCGGGCTGCGCTATCTCCAGGGCCTCCGCGTCGATGATGACCGAGAGCATCAAGGGCAAGTCCTCGGCCGAGGCTGAGGCCATATTCGAAGACTTCCACCAGATGCTCACACGCGGCCCCGATGGGAGTTTCGATCCCGACCGCCTCGGTGATCTGGAGCTGCTGGCCGGGGTATCCGAATTTCCCACCAGGATAAAGTGCGCCGTCTTGTCCTGGCACACGCTCAAGGCCGCGTTGAAGGGACAGGAGGGGACGGTCAAGACCGAGTAGGCGGCGTTCAGAGGCGCCGCGGGTGCGGAGGAGGAGCAGGCATGCACATCCCAATGCAGGTCGATTACGGAGTCAGGGCGCTGGTCGATCTGGCGTCGCACCAGAATGAAGGTCCGGTGCGCGCCGCCGAGATCGCAGGCCGCCAGAGCATTCCTGAGCCGTTCCTCGCTCAGGTGATGCACTCGCTGCAGAAGAACGGCCTTACCAGGAGTCAGCGCGGCCCCCAGGGCGGCCACGCCCTGGCGAAGGACCCGTCGGAGATAAGCATGGGCATGGTGATGACGCGCCTGGGCGGGCCGACGACTATTGTGGGCTGCCTGGACGACGCCGGCATGTGCGATCAGTCGCCAGCGTGCGGCCAGCGGGGCGTCTGGAGAGACGTGGAGGTGGCCATCCACAGTGTCCTGGACGCCATCAGCATCGCTGATCTGGTGGAGCGCAAGGCGCATCTCGACGGCGTGGCCGAGGGCTCCGCGAGACCTCTGGCCGGCACAGCACGAAGGTAAGGTCCTGGGAATGGCCTTCATAAATGTTGGGAAGGTGGAAGATGTACCCCCTGGAACAGTCCGGGTGTACGACGTTCGCGGCCGAGAGGTCGCCCTCTGCAACGTCGACGGCGATCTGTACGCCATAGACAACGTCTGCACCCACGACGGAGGCTCTCTTGACCAGGGCGAGGTCATGGGGTACGAGGTGGAGTGCCCAAGGCACGGGGCACGATTCGACGTCAGGAGCGGCGAGGTGACGGAGGCGCCCGCCGTGCTGCCGATCGACACCTTCTCGGTCCGGCTGGATGGTGAGGACATTGAGGTCGACGTTTGAGCATACGACATGCGGCTGAGGCGAATTCGAGGCTTATTTCGCCCAAACGCCTCGCACTTGCCCTGACTCCCCTGAGGTAACAGGGGTCGCGTCGAGACTACCTGGCACGGGTAACGAGTTGGCCCGCCGGCAGACACAGGACAAGCCAATGACCATATCGAAGGAACGAAAGAGACTGGACAGCAAGACCATCCGGCGGGACTTCCCCATACTGTCCAGGACGGTCTATGGCAAGCCGTTGGTCTACCTGGACAGCGCCGCCACCTCGCAGAAGCCCCATAGCGTGATCCGGGCGCTGACGGACTACTACGAGGGGTACAACTCCAACGTGCATCGGGGCGTCCATGCGCTGAGCATGCAGGCCACCGACAGGTTCGAAGAGGCCCGCCAGAAAGTAGCGAGCTTCATCAAGGCCGATTCGCCTGAGTCGATAATCTGGACCCGAAACACCACCGAGTCCATTAATCTGGTCGCTAACACCTGGGCCGAGAGCCACATCAAGCCGGGCGACGAGATCGTTCTCACTCAGATGGAGCACCACAGCAACCTGGTCCCATGGCAAAAGGTCGCCTCGGAGAAGGGCGCGACACTGAGGTTTCTGCCCATGGCCCAGGACGGCACCTTGAATCTAGAAGACGTCGACTCCATAATCAACGCCCGCACCAAGCTCGTATCCGTCGTTCACGAGTCCAACTCGCTGGGCACCATCAACCCGGTGAAGGAGCTGGCGGTCAAGGCCCGCGCCGTCGGCGCGGCGGTGCTCGTCGACGGCGCTCAAAGCGTTCCGCATCAGCCGGTCGACGTCAACGAGCTGGACTGCGACTTCCTGGCCTTCTCAGGCCACAAGATGTTGGGCCCGACGGGCATCGGCGTCCTCTACGTGAAACGAGACGTGCTGGAGGAGATGGAGCCATTCTTGAGGGGTGGGGAGATGGTCCTGGAGGTGTGGTACGATCATGCCTCGTGGAACGAGTTGCCTATGCGCTTCGAGGCCGGCACACCCAATATCGCCGACGCCATCGGCCTTGGCGCGGCCATCGACTACCTTGAGGCCATCGGCATGGACAACGTTCGAGAGCACGAGATGCGCCTCACCTCGCACGCCCTGAATGCCCTACAGGAGATCGAGGAGCTGGACCTCTTTGGCCCCAGCGACGTGAATAGCAGAGGCGGCATCGTGCTGTTCCACTCCTCTGATGTGCACCCCCACGATTTGGGGACGTTCCTGGACAGGGAGGGCATCGCAATACGAACGGGGCACCACTGTAACATGCCGGTGATGCGACTCCTGGGCGTGGCCGCCACCGCCAGGGCCAGCTTCTACATATACAACACCGAGGAAGAGATCGACGTGCTTGTTGACGCCCTGAAACGCGCCCTGAGATACTTCGCCCCGTGATGGTTGACCTCGACGACCTTTACCGCGACGCGATTCTTGACCACTGCCGACACCCCCGAAATCACGACCAAATCGAGAGCCCCGACATCTCCGGTCGCGCCGTCAACCCATTCTGCGGGGACGAGGTAGACCTGCAGGTCGTCGTCGATTCCGGCCGCATCTCCCACGTCGGCGTCCAGGCCGCTGGATGCTCCATAAATCAGGCCTCGGCGTCGATGCTCTCCGAGGCCTTGGTCGGCAAGACCGTCGAGGACGTACAGGAGCTGTCGGGCCTCTTCAGACGGGTGATGGGCGGCTCCGAGCCATCGGATGAAGAGCTGCGCCGGTTGGGCGGGCTGCGTGCCCTCTTCGGCGTCCAGCGGTTCCCAGTCCGCATAAAGTGCACCCTGCTGGCGTGGTCCGCCCTTTCAGAAGGGGTCGAGGAATACCGAAAGCAGCTCGCGCTCTAAGAGGGGGTGTGAATACGAGCCTGATACCCTTCGACAAGCTCCCCTCGATACGTCCCGACTCGTCGTGACTACTCGGGGCGAACGGGCAAATACCGCGCATGGTGAGTAGGCCGCAGGCCGTATCGAACCATCGTGGTGAGCCTGCCTGTCCTGAGCGAAGTCGAAGGGTCGAACCACAGTTCCACACACTTCTCACACACCCTCTAAGGCTCGCCGCTCTCAGCGTTAGGGGCCTGCGCTCGCCCCCCTCGCCGCCGGGCTGCGCCTGCGAATCAGGGAAAATACGCCCTCCCCGGGAAGGAAAATCGCGGCGATAATGGTCGGCGGCAGGAAAAACACGGCGTGGATGACCACCGCGTAGCCAAACCCCGCCGTGCGCTCGATTCCGAAGAAAGTCAGGACATAGACCACCGCCCACTCGAACGCGCCGACGGCGCTCGGGGCGGCGGGCACCGCGGTGGCAAAGAAGATGGTGCCCATTATGACGAGAGTCGCGGTCACCGGGGATATAGGTAGCTCGATTGCTACCGATACAATCCACGCCGTAATACCGACCAGAATCCAGTATGCGATGCTGACCAAGAAGGAACCCAGGAGCCGCAGTCGCTCCCGCTCAAGGTCCCTGACCGCGAGAGAGAGGGCGGCGAGAAACGAGAACCGCCTCACGATCGTCAGCGTGCTACCCCGCGCCAGTAGAATAACCGCAACTACCGCGAGCAGGGCGAAGCCGGCTGCGCCCCAACGTATATCGCGAAGGGCCTCATCTCGGGAACGAACAAGAAGGCGACGCCGAGTATTCCCGTGCTGGCAACGACGTCGATGACGCGCTCCATACCCAGCGTCGCGACCGCGGTGGCCTTATTTACGCCGTCCCTGGTGGTGAGCACCGCCAGCTGAGTGATCTCGCTTCCAACCCGTACGGGCAGCACGTTGTTGACGCCGACGCCCTCGTTCTGGATTATGAACAGGCGCGCGATGGTGATGTTTTCCTTCGCGAACAGTAATCGCCACCTGACCGCCCTCACATAGCTTGCGAACATGAACACGCCAAGCGAGACCAGGAGGAGGGTGATGGATACTCCCGCCAGGTTCCCGGCAAGAGATTCCCAGTCCAGGCCGCGGGTCGCCAGCCAGAGAAACCCCACGCTGGCCAGGAGGCCGACGATAATCCTGCCCCAACGAAGTACCCGGCCTCTCATGACGTTTCCGTTGATGACCTTGCCACTCTCACCTCCTCGTACGTCACGTCTGCCCCCAATCGCCTAGTAGTATAATTTAGCCTCCGCAGCGTCGCCACCTCCACGGCCACATCGTCGGTGTGACATGAAACCAGCACGATGCTAATAGACTGCCATACACACTTGGACCCCTTCTCCCAAGAGGAGGTCTCCCAGATACTAAAACGGGCGCGGAGCGCGGGGGTGCGCCTCGTCGTAACGGCGGGTACCACCCTGGAGACCTCGGCCCGCTCCGTGGAGCTCTCCGCCCGATTCCCCGAGCTATTCTCCGGAGTCGGCATACACCCCATGGACCTGCGTGGTCCGGTCGACGATGGGACGTACGCCCGACTCCTCAAACTGGCCGTGTCATCGGAGAAGGTACTCGTCGTCAGCGAGATAGGGCTGGACTTCATGGAAGGCTCGCCCGACCGCGCGGTCCAGTACCAGGCGTTCCGGGAGCAGATTCGGCTGGCACGGGAGCTGGGACTGCCCATCGTTTTCCACAGCCGCGAGGCCGGCGAGGAGACCCTTCGCGTCCTTCGAGAGGAGCGCGCGTACGAGGTCGCGGGGGTCATGCACTACTTCCAGGCCGACGGCGACACGGCACGCCGCGCCATCGACCTGGGCTTCTACATCTCCCTGGCCAGACCGCTGCTCAGGCTACCCCATCTCCAGCGGGTGGCCGCCGCGTTGCCACTGGACTACATTGTCCTCGAGTCCGACGCCGCCCCGCAGCCCTTCAAGGCAAAGCGCCAAAACTGGACGGAGCCGCGCCACGTAAGAGACGTCGCCCGGAAGCTCGCCGAGCTGCAGGGCAGGTCGCTGCAAGAGGTCGAGGCCGCCACCAGCCGGAACTTTCTCTCCCTCATCGGGACCAGGCGCGATGCGGTCGAAAGGGTCCTACTCTCCGAGAGGGAGGTCCCTGTCGGCTGCCCATCACCTGACCACCAGGGGCGCCAGCAAGAATACGGGCAGCACTAGAAAGGCGATGATCCAGCCCGGCACCGTGGCAAGCGTCGCCCCTACCCAGTCCATGTCCTCTATCTCGTGCGTGGCCACCACGGCGGCGACCAGCACCCACACCGCGCCGAGCACCGACGCCGGGTTCCCTACTAGGGGCATGGTTATCAAGATAAGCAGCACCGCCGGGCCGTAGCATATGCCCAGAGCTCGAAGAATAATGCGGAATTTGGCCTTGCCACCCAGAAAGCGGGACCCCAGAAGATAGATGACCACCGCCCAAACGATCCACCCCACCAACATGGCCATGATCGCGAGCCATAGGCCGAGAAGCCTGTCCACGATGCTCCCCAGCTCGGCGGGCCCCTCGACCAGGTTTGCCACAACGCTCATCAGCCCGAGCCCGACGGCGATGCCCGCCAGGATGACGGCGCCCAGGGCATGCAGTATCGCGTCGGCGTCCTCCTCGATGACGCCGTATATCGCACGGTTCAGCCGTGCGGCTTTTATTGCCTGGGACAGCATGGCGCGCATGGTCAGATTCCTCCAAGCGGCCTCAATCCGGGCGATTGTAGCTCAAGCCCCAGGTGGGGTAAAGCATTGCCGGTGGGTGTGTGAGCTGGATGGACCGCCGGTCGGCATCCTCAACCGGGGCGGTATCTGGCCACTAATCGACCACCTGTGCGTGCTTATCACGGACGCTTGGCCATTCGCCGAGGATAACACCTGTCCTAGTATCGAGCGTGGCGCCGGCTTGAAGGGGCAAGGCCGCTGGACCGATGCACCGGTGGTCCCATCATCAGCCGTCCGGGGGCGGTCGCACTGGAGGACCCCTGAGACGGCCCAATCACACTGAACATGAACTCCTGAGCAGGTTAAAGGGTGTGAAGTATAATATCAGGGGCGGAAGACTTCCCGCCTATATAAAAAATCATTATGGGGAAAACGAACTTTCATCAGCTCTACATCTTCCACAAGGTGGCGTCGCTGCGCAGTTTCACCCGGGCGGCGGACGCGCTGTCGATAAGCCAGCCCGCGGTCTCGATCCAGGTGCGGGAGTTGGAGACCGCATTCGGGTCTCCTCTTCTTCACCGGACCCGCAAGGGCCCGCAGCTTACGGACACCGGGCAGACGGTCTTCAGCTACACGCAACGGATCTTCTCCCTGGCCCAGGAGATGCAGGAGGCGGTCCAGGATATCCGGGGGCTGAAGGGGGGCCGGCTGACCATCGGGTCCAGCACCACCCCGGGCGAGTACATCCTCCCGTGGGTCATCGGACAGTTCCAGAAAAGGTATCCCGACGTCGAGGTCTCGCTCTCTATATCCAATACCCAGGCCATTGTCGATAGGATTAACGACCGCGAGCTCGACCTGGGAATGGTGGGAGCGCCGGTAAGCCTGCAGGGGCTGAACTCCTTCCTGTACGTGGACGACGACATCGCCATAATCGCGGCGCCGGACCACCCCCTCGCCCAACGTGAGGCCTTGGGCCTGACGGACCTGGAGGGCCAGCGCTTCATACTGCGGGAGCCCGGTTCGGCGACGCGCCATGCCGCGGAGGCCTGCCTGGAGCGGCACGCAATCGCGATAAAGGTGGTCATGGAGCTGGGCAGCAATGAGGCCGTGAAGAGGGCCGTGGGGGCGGGGTTGGGCCTCGGCGTCGTATCGAAGTTTGGGGCAACCCCCGACGTCGCCGGCGGCTTCATCGTGGCCCTGGCCGTGGACGGCTGGGAGTGCCGCAGGCCGTTGGCCGTCTTCTACCGGCAGGACAAGCGTCTCCCGTCGGCCCAGCGCGCCTTCCTGCGTTTCCTGCAGGAAGAGCGGCCCCTGCCCCCGGTGCCGAAGTGACCGGCGACCCGGAAGCGGCAGTCTATGTTACAATTCTCGGCCATCAGCGGCGGAGACAATATGACCGGCTATAGCAGCTATGGGAGGGCGATATGCCAATCGTGGAGAACAGCATCGTCATAAATGCTCCGGTGGAGAAGGTCTTTGGGGTAATAGACGATCCCGCACGGGTCCCGGAGTATTTCTCGGGAGTCGTGGGCGTGTCCGACTACAAGCAGACGCCGGAGCGCGTCGGAGACTCCCTCAAGTTCACCTACTCGGTGCTGGGGATCCATTTCGAGGTCCCTTCATCGGTCCTTGAGTGGGACGAGAACGTGCGAATGGTGTCCAGCCTGGGTGGCGCATTTCCAGGGGTAGTCACCACCACGTTCGACGTGCAGGGGGATGGCGTCAAGGTCACTCAACGGTTCGATTACAGCATCAAGGGTGGCATCCTTGGAAAGGCTTTGAATGCCATCCTGGTAGAGCGGATGAAAGAGGTGGTCTCGTTTGTCTGAACAGCGCTGCCCGGTTTGATAAGTGGAATCGCGCTGCCGTGCGTTAGGCCGCCGCGGACTCGGCAGGCGCTCTGTCAAAGAACTGGTCCGGCGTCATTCCCCCAAGGCTCGAATGGGGCCGTCCGGCATTGTAAAACTCGAAGTACCGCCCGAGGCCAGTTCTGGCTTCCGGGACCGATTCGTAGGCTCTCAGGTACACCTCCTCGTACTTGACGCTCTTCCACAGCCGTTCGACGAACACATTATCCTTCCAGCTTCCCTTCCCGTCCATGCTGATCTGGATCCCATTGGCTTTCAGCAGGCCGGTGAAGGCGTCACTTGTGAACTGGCTTCCCTGATCTGTGTTGAATATCTCCGGCGCGCCGTGGCGTCCCAGGGATTCTTCGAGCGCCTCCACGCAGAAGTCTGTGTCCATTGTGACCGATACCCGCCAGGCCAGCACCTTGCGGCTATGCCAGTCCATCACTGCGGCTAGGTACACGAACCCCCTGGCCATCGGAATGTACGTGATATCCATTGCCCACACCTGGTTGGGCCTGCTCACCTCAAGCCCGCGCAGCAGGTACGGATACACCGTATGGCCGGGCCGTCGCCGGCTGGTGTTGGGCTTGCGGTACAGCGCCTCGATGCCCATCCGCCGCATCAGTGTGGCGATGTGTCTACGCCCGGAGGAGAGTCCCTCCTGGCGGAGCAGGCCTCGCATCATCCTACTGCCTGCAAACGGATACTCAAGGTGCAGCTCATCGATGCGGCGCATCAGCCCGAGACCGGCTTCGCCCACCGGCCGTGGCCGGTAGTAGATGCTCCCGCGGCTGATGCCCACTGCCTTTGCCTGGCGGGCGAGAGGCAGCTTGTGATCGCGGTCGATCATCGCCTTGCGCCCGGCAATCCCGCCTTCGTGAGCGCGGCCTCTAAAAAATCGTTCTCCAACGCATCTTGGTCTCCGTCGTGGTGTTGGCCGGTCGGCGGCCAGCTCACCGATCTTAGCGTGAAGGACCTTCATATCTACCGGCTTTTCAGCCTGCCCTGTCCCGGCCCCAAATAACTGCGCCGCCCGATCCAGCAACTGGGTCTTCCATTGCGTGATCTGGTTCGGGTGCACATCGAACTGGCTTGCCAGCTCCGAAAGTGTCCGGTCGCCGCGCACTGCGGCAAGAGCCACCTTCGACTTGAACTCTGCCGAGTGGTTACGGCGGGGTCGTCTGCTCATCTCTCGCTCCTGTCTCCGAGAGCACTATCATGCCCTCAATCAGGCAGCGATTCCACTTATCCCCCTGTTCAGATTTCCGGAGCCACTTCTGAACGATAAGAACGCCGAGCGCTCCCTGGAGAACCTCAAGATGATATGCGAGGCCGAATAGGGGAGGGCACCCCCGCCGCGACACGACAGCTTTCTCGTAACGGGGGCCAGCGCCAAGGAGGTGCGTGAAGACCTCACCCCCGTTCCCCTTCTCCACAACGTGGAGAGGGGGCGAACTCAGACTGTACTTTGCCCTCGATAAGGTGGGGGTGAGGTCCGCCCCCGCCGCGACGAAGGCTTCGCCCGTCCCCGCGTCGCCTGACGGTATGTTGGTGGCACGGCCTGAGGGCGGGTCGGCCCGTCACGCCCGGTCGGTCGCCACAGGCTCGGCGAACCGGACCATGTCCGCCTCATTAGCCAGGTCACGGGACCAACGCTGATTACCGCGTCGTCCTCGTTCCGCAGAATGAGGTAGGCGCACCGGTACGCCTACACGTTATGGCGACGGACCAACGCGTCGAACGCATCCAGGTTGCCCCGCCAGGCTCGATCGACCACCACCTTCTCGATCAGCGGATTCCTTCGGCGGTGCGCTTGTCACACCGCATAATATAGACCCCGGGGCGAGGCTGAATGGTTCACCTCTCGCCCCAGCCTTCCCCTCGACGCTGGTTTGCCAGGCTGGTATGATACTGGACGGTCCCCGGATAAAAAAATCCTCCCCAGGTGCGCGCTGTGTCAACTCTACCCCCTGTGTCTTCGCTCGCGCTCAAAGAGTGGGCCGTGGCCGTTAACGCCATGTCCAAGGGCAAGCAGATCATGACCCTCCGGAAGGGAGGCATCCACCGGGACGACAAGGATTTCCGCGTGGTCCACCGTGAGTTCCTGCTCTATCCCACCTTCGAGCACCAGAAGGCCGAGCTGCTTCAAGACGCCTACCACCAAGACCTCCAGGAGACCCTCGAGGAGGACGACGCGCCCGGCCTGGTCACGTTCTCCTATTGGACTCAGGTTACGGATGTGTTCGAGCTGAGGGACGAGGGGACTCTCGCGCGCCTGCCCCCATTTCACGTGTGGACATCGGACTATGCACAGAAGCGCCTGCACTGGCGACCCAAGTATCCCCTCACGGTCGCGTTGCTGCGGGTCTACCGGCTCCAGCAGCCCCAGGCGCTGCCCGTCCTCGACGAGTACGATGGGTGCAAGTCGTGGGTGGACCTTGGGCAAGAGGTGCCCCTGGGCGACCTGACCCCGGTCCTCCCCGAGGATGAATACGAAGAGAGTGCCCAGGCCATACGGCTTACTGTTGCGGGTAGCCCCGCAGCCGCCTGATAGCATCAACGCCACCGAGAGTCATATCTGAAGATGAAGTTTCGCAATATCGGCGCCACCGACCTCAGTGTCTCAGAAGTGGGATTTGGGGTATGGACGGTCAGCACCGACTGGTGGGGAAAGATAGACCAGGACGACGGCGTCAAGCTCCTGCGCAGCGCGTTTAGTCTCGGGGTCAATTTCTTCGATACCGCCGACGCCTATGGCGAAGGCTACGGCGAGGAGATACTGGCCAAGGCGCTGGGCGACAACCGGCACGAGATGGTCATCGGCACCAAGGTCGGCTACGACATCTACTCCGACACCCCCAGAGAAGGCCACAGGGAGCGCCCTCAAGACTTCTCCCCGGACTTCATACGGGGCGCCTGCGAGATGAGTCTCCAACGCCTCAACACCGACTACATCGATCTCTACCAGCTCCACAACCCTCGCGTCGACACCATCGAGAAGGATGAGGTCTTCGACGCCCTGGACCTGCTGGTCAACGAGGGAAAGGTCCGTGAATACGCGGTGGCCATAGGGCCGGACATCGGCTCGTTCGAGGAGGGCGAGGCGTCGATGAGGCTCAGGAAGATCAGGTGCATGCAGATCATCTACAGCATCCTGGAGCAGGACCCCGCCGATCGCTTTTTCCCCATAGCACAGGAGGAAGGTACGGGCCTTCTCACCAGAGTACCGCACGCATCGGGGCTGCTGGACGGCACCTACACCAAAGACACCGTGTTCGACCCGAGCGACCACAGGAGCCACCGACGGCAGCAATGGCTGGACCAGGGCCTCAAGAAGCTGGCCACGCTCGACTTCCTCACCGATAACATGGAGTCCACCATAGGCCAGATCGCCATCAAGTACGCGCTGGCCGCGCCGATGGTGGCGGCCGTGCTGCCGAACATCACCAACCCGGCCCAGCTAGATGAGTTCGCCGCCACGCCGGAGACGGAGGACATTCCTCAGGACCTTCTCGACCGCATCTCGGAGCTGTACAGCGAGAGCTTCTATCTGGAGTCCGTAGCGGAGTCCTCGGCCTCCGGGTAGGGGGCATCGCCGTCGGCCCCCTCGTCTTCGGGGCCCACTTCCTCTGACGCGCCGAAGGCACTCTCACCGTTGCCCCCTGTTCCGGACCGCATCTTCCCCCGCCTCTTCCGCCTACCGGAAGGCGCTTTCTTCATCTCACTCTCGATAAGACGGAAGTCTCTCTGGGGCAGCAGATGCAATGTATCCTGGAAGGCTAGATACCAGCGCTCAGGAGCCCATCGTTTGACGTACTCCAACCTGGGACCCAGGAGCAGCGCGTCGATGTAGTCTTCCTCGTCTAGCACGATCGCGGGAGTCAGCCTCACCCGGTAGGGGAACTCCTCCGCTCTCTTGCCGTAGGATTTCCAGATGGGGGTCCGGTCCTCGAAGTACTTCGAGGTTATGGACGCCGTTGCCGTCCACTTTCGGATCCCGGATACGTAAAACAGCACCCGGTCGTCTGGACCCATTCGCTGGGCCCTTCGCCTCTGGCGAGACCTCAACCCATGAAGGTTGAACCTGCGCTCTTTGCTTATCTCGAAGTTTTCCTGTGTTTGGACGAACATCCAGTAGTTTTTGAGCATACGTCGGCTCCCGTCTACGTGTCGCGCTGGCCCATATTTTACCACTACTGCCGTGCGGGGTCCCGGTATGGGATAGGCGATGCTCCACCCCTCTGTCGCTGGTATGGCGCCATGCCGGTCCCACATCTCGCGGGAGGGTGTATCATACTGGAAAAAGCTGGCCAGGGGATATTCATGTCGATTACTGCGCAGGGCGGCGGCCAACGCGGCCCAGTCTCACGTGTGGGCGCTATCATCGTTGCCGCTGGGCAGGGTCGGCGCATGGGAGGGGTGGACAAGATACTGGCGAAAGTCATGGGGCTGCCCCTCATCGCCCACAGCGTGCGAACGTTCAACGACTGCCCACTTATTGGGAGTATCGTGCTGGTCATGGCGCGGGAGAACATCGACGAGGGGCGCCGTCTGGTCGATGAGAACGGCTGGCACAAGGTGAGGGACGTGTGTGTGGGCGGCGCGCGACGGCAGGACTCGGTGCGGCGTGGCCTGGAGAAGATGCAAGACACCGACTGGGCTGTTGTACACGATGGCGCCCGACCCTGCATAGACGCGGGCACGATCGAGCGGGGGCTTGTCGAGGCCCGTGAGACCGGAGCGGCCGTGGCCGCCGTGCCCGTCAAAGACACCATCAAGGTGGCTGCTCCCGACCACATCGTGACCGACACCCTTTCTCGCGACGGCCTGTGGGCCGTCCAGACACCACAGGTGTTCAAAACAGCGGTCTTGACCAGGGCTCATCAGCACGTCTCACAGGACGTTACGGACGACGCATCGATGGTGGAGCAGATGGGCGGCGACGTCAGGATATTCATGGGCTCCGACCAAAACATCAAGGTAACCACATCGGAAGACATCATCACGGCCGAGGCCATCCTTAAGGCGCGGTCGGCTGGCAGGACCCACCTGGGACAATGACCACGCGCTCGGGACTCGGAATTGACGTTCACCCGCTGGTCGAGGGGCGCCCGCTGCTCCTGGCGGGGGTTGCCATCCCTTTCGCCAGAGGGCTATCTGGGCACAGCGACGGCGACGTCCTGGTTCACGCGGTTATCGACGCCATCCTGGGAGGCGCCGCCCTGGGAGACATAGGCACCCATTTCCCGTCCAGCGACCCCCGCTACCGGGGCGTCGCAAGCACCCTGCTGCTCGAACGGACCGTGGAGCTGGTCCAGGGCCAAGGCTGGCGGACCGTGTTTGTTGATGCTACAATAATCGCCGAACGCCCCGTATTGCACCCTTTCATCGATCAGATCGCCGAGGGCCTTGCTGCGTCGCTGCGTGTGGACCGCCGTCTCGTGAACCTCAAGGCCAAGACCACCGACGGTCTTGGGTTCATAGGCAGGGGCGAAGGGGTCGCCGCCCTGGCTATCGCCACCCTTGAATCGGCGGAATGAAGCTCTACAACACCCTGACCGGCAAGACCGAAACCTTCTCTCCCGCCGATGACGTCGTGAAGATGTACGTCTGCGGCGTCACCCCCTACGCGCCTTCTCACGTCGGACACGCCGTGTACGCCGTGGTCTTCGATGTGCTCCGCCGCTACCTGGAGTTCGGCGGCCATAGGGTCCAGCACGTCGAGAACTTCACCGACATCGACGACAAGATGATCCAGGGCGCCGCCCAGATGGGTATCTCAACCCAGGAGCTGGCCGAGAGAAATATCCAGTCACATCTGGACCAGATGGCGGCCCTCAACATCCTGCGGCCACACATCTTTCCCAGGGCCACCCAGGAGATACCCAAGATGCAGGAGATCATCACCGGACTCCTGGAGGAAGGCTTCGCATACGAGGTCGATGGGGACGTCTACTTCCGTGTGAGGCGCAACGACGGCTATGGCAAGCTAAGCCATCGCAGTTTGGACAGCATGAGGGCGGGTGCAAGGGTCGAAATCGACGACAGAAAAGAAGACGTGATGGACTTTGCGCTCTGGAAGAGCCACAAGGCCGGTGAGCCCTCCTGGGAGAGCCCATGGGGGCCTGGCAGGCCGGGCTGGCACATCGAGTGCAGCGCCATGTCGCTCAAATACCTGGGGGCGACGCTGGACATCCACGGCGGTGGGCAGGACCTGGTCTTCCCCCACCACGAAAATGAGATCGCGCAGACTGAGTCCTTCACCAAGGCCGGGCCGATGGTCCGCTTTTGGGTGCACAACGGCCTGCTCAGGCTTGGGTATGACAAGATGAGCAAGTCCCTCGGCAACTTCGTCACGGTGGACGAAGCGCTGCAGCGCTTCTCCTCCGATGCGCTCCGGCTGTTCTTCCTGGGGTCCCACTACCGGAGCCCTCTGACCTACAGCGAGCAGGCCATCGCGGCGCAGGAGCGGGGAGCGGAACGCCTCCGCCACGCGGCCGATCCGGGCCCGACGCCGGGAGAGGGCTCCCCTCTGGAGGCCGGGACGCACAGAGAGCGGTTCATCGCCGCCATGGACGACGACCTCAACACCCCCAGGGCTATTGCCGCCCTGTTCGACCTGTCCCACGACATAAACCGCAGCCGCGAGGAGGACCGGGTGGTTGCTGAGGCCCAGGATACCCTCCGGGAGCTCGCCGGAGTCCTGGGCTTGACCCTTGAGGAACCCGCCGTTCGCAGCGAGGGCGAGTTCCTCCCGCTCTTCCATCTGCTCTTCGATACCCATGCGGAGCTGCGTTCCACAGGGCGCTCCGACCTTGCCGACCAGATGAAGGACCGCTTCAAGGACCTCGGAGGCGAGTTCGGTGAGTTCGCAGCGGTCCTGGGTTTTCGTAAGGCGCCCTTAGGTACGGCGAGTGGGGAGGTAGCCTCCGTGATCGAGCTGCTGCTCGACGCGCGTGTCCGCCTTCGAGCCGCCAAGCTCTATGACCTGGCCGACCGAATCAGACAGCGGCTCTCCGACCTCGGCTACCTGCTGGAAGATACGCCCGGCGGCACCGAGTGGAAGCGCAGGGCGACGTAGGCTACGCTCCCACCGAGACCTCACGACGTTGACAGGCACACTTATACTTACTACACTCAGCCCATCTCGTAACTGAGAGGTAGGAGGGTGTTCAATTGCCACTGTATATGGACTCGCACAAGAACGTAACAGACTTGACTGCAGAAGCAGTCGCCGGTGCTCACCAGAAGGACCTTGAGGTGCAGGGCAAGCACGGAGTAAATTACCTCAAGTATTGGTTTAACGAGGCCGAAGGTACGGTATTCTGTTTGGTCGACGCCCCGAGTAAAGAAGCGGCAATTGCCGTCCACCGCGAAGCGCATGGGCTTGTGACGGACGACGTGGTCGAGGTCCAAGAAGGATCGTAACGGTTTCCGCTGACCCTGGAAGCCGCACGGAACCGGTGTGCGTGCAGGTTCTACGGCGAAATCGGGCGATCTCCCAGTCGGCATGAATGCCTTCAGGGAAGAGCGGCCCTTAAATCTCGCCGACCGGCTTCAGCGCCCATACACCTCGGTGTGTGGGTAGAAGTCTCGCCAGGCCCAGTCGTAGGCACCGCTGTAGGGCAACTCCTTCAGGATCTCACCTCTCAACGGCCCCTCGACGCCAATGCCTCTGGCCGGGTCCCATCGAGTACCGGTCTGTTTGTCCGTCAGCTCCCCGTCAGCCCACTCGAACTCTAGCACCTCTCCCGGCAACTCGCGGAGGAAGATGTGCACCGACTTGTCGGCGGGATTGCCGTACACCAGCAAGGGTAGCTCGCCCATCCGGTCGTTGACCACCACCTCTCGGCTCACCACGTCGAATGGATAGGCCTTGGCGTGGTCTCCAAGAGCGACCCCGGCCACGTAGGCTCCGCGGTTCCCCCCAAAGGGATCGATAATTGACGTCACACCCCGGCCCACGCCCACGTCCAGAATAAGGGTATCGGGATGCTCCTGTTTCCACGTGGCCCACGGCACCACCGCCGCGGGTATCATCTGCAGGCGCACTCCCTCGTATGGGCCATCGAGGGCCGTTCCAGTGGGCTGAGACCAGAGGCTCATAGTCTCGTGGTCGAACCAGGTCATGGCGCTCATATAAAGGGCGCCGTAGTTGCCGAACGCGTGTGCCTTGCCATCGATCCGCCGGTCATGCACGAGACCGGTGCCGCAGATAGGTCACCAGGTGACGAGCAAGGGCACTCCGCTTACGACGTCGTTTACCATCTCGTGCCGGTTCAGGATGCTGACGGGGTAGGCACGTGCCTCGCCGTCTATCGCCACTCCTATCACGAAGGTCTCGTCATGGACCGGCGCCTCGTTCGCAAGGGAGTACTCCGGCCTGTAGATTGGAGTAATCGTATCGAGCCCCAGGCTGCCGTACAGCCGGTCCCTCCGGAAATCTATGTCGTGTCTATCGGCCGACCAGGCGCCGGCGACCGGGGGAGTGACCGGCGTCTCGACATCTGGTTCGTCTGAGGGCGAGCCCTGCGCGAGCCCGGCGCCGCCGCTGTCCAGCCGCGTCAGGACGAGAAGCACGGTCGCGATCAGGCCAACCAACATGACGAAGGTGACGGTGGCTACCAGTGCCATCCGGTTTGATATACGGGCCATGTCGATGTTAAAGCGGGCCATTGCACGTTAGATGCCCGGCGGGCTGGTGAGATTCGGTTTACACGGCCGGTCGTGTGAAGGCACGGGGCCCAAGCCTTGCCCTGCCTGGCGGCGATAGATTTCTAAGAGGGTGTGTGAGAAGTATGTAGAAATGTGGTTCGACCCTTCGACTTCGCTCAGGACAGGCAGGGCCGCCACGATGGTTCGATACGGCCTGCGGCCTACTCACCATAAGCGGTATTTGCCCGTTCGCCCCGAGTAGTCACGGCTAGTCGGGACGTATCGAGGGGAGCTTGTCGAAGGATATGAGGGACGTATTCGCACACCCTTTAAACGAGTGTCACTCCGGACGAGTGACGCTGAGTAGACGATTAGCCTATATGCGGGCCTGGCCAGTGCCACGCTGGACCGCCGCGATACCCCCCGGCGGGGGCAAGCCACCGAGAATTCGGCGGGACCGAAGGACGCCTCGTTGGCCGTTCGTCTGCTATACTAATATTGGCGGCAGGAACTCAACCGCAGTGGGGTCCCGCGGCCCCAATCCCTCCGTGTTCTTGTAGCAAAGTCGTGCTCTGAACGTCTCCCCGAGTGTGAAGGGCGGCACCCGGTGCTGACTGCTTCTCGGCCGCGCCGTCATCTCCCCCGCAACGACGACCATTTGTTGGCCATCATATAGGCAGCGCACCCCGAAGGTGGGAGAAAATGACTGACAAAGTCCTGGACGAGCTGAACATCAACACCATGCGGTTTCTCGCCGTCGACGCGGTGCAGCGGGCCAAATCCGGTCATCCCGGCACCCCCATGGGCGCGGCGCCAATGGCCTACGTGCTTTGGGACCGGTTTCTCAAGCACAACCCTGCCGACCCGAAGTGGCCCGACCGCGACCGGTTTGTCTTGTCGGCTGGCCACGCATCGGCGATGCTGTACTCCCTCCTCCACCTCACGGGTTACGACCTGCCGATGGACGAGCTCAAGTCGTTCCGCCAGTGGGAGAGCAAGACACCCGGCCACCCTGAGTACGGCCTCACACCCGGCGTGGAAGCCACAACCGGCCCCCTCGGGCAGGGGTTTGCGAACGGGGTGGGAATGGCTATCGCCGAGCGCTGGCTCGCCGAGCACTACAACCGGCCCGGGCACCGAGTCGTCGACCACTACACCTATGCCATTGTCTCCGACGGCGACCTGCAGGAAGGGGTGGCCTCTGAGGCCGCCTCCCTGGCTGGCACCCTCCGGCTGGGCAAGCTAGTGGTTCAACGTTTTTGTATTGATGGGTAGAGTGACTTTAGCTTGATGCGCGCATCCTCGGTAGTGAAGCGCCAATCCACTCGTATCACATCCCGGTTGCGTTGATTCTGCCAAGCATTGACCTCGCCGCGCAGGATGTCTTGATTGGCAATCCGTCGGTCCAGGCACTGTCGAGCCAGCACACCGATCTCTATCTCCGCCATATTCAACCAACTCCCGTGTTTGGGAGTGTAGTGTATCTCCAGTCGCTCAGCTATACGCCTCGCCTCAGCAGGCTCGAATGCCTCGTATAGCGAGGACAGCTTGTGAGTGTTGAGATTGTCCATTACCAGCACGATCCGGTCTCTGTCAGGGTAGTCCTCGTCGACCAGTTCCTTTATCACATGCGCCCAGTCCACCTTCGTGCGACGCTCTCTGACCTCGACTCGGCGCCATCCGTCCAACGGTGCAAACAGCATGAACAGGCTGCTCACTCCATTGCGCTCGTATTCGTAGTCGTATGCCGCCGATAAGCCGGGCGCTGCGGGACGCGGCACTCGCGTCTCCTTGACTTGCTGTTTGCTCGTCTCATCCATGCACACCAGAACCTCATTCCCATCGTACGGCCGTTGGTAGACCTCCAGTACGTCTTCCATCGCGCACACAAACTCCGCGCTCTGACCGGGCGGGATGCACCAACTCTGCTTCAGCCACGGCTTCAGTTCGTTTTTTTTTAAGCGCCTGGCGAACCGTCTCGGTGCTAATGGTCCCGACTATCTCACACTCGACCAACTGGTCAGCCAACAGCTTCAGGGTCCAACTGGCACGCCCCTCCGGCGGTTCCCCGCAGGCCATCGCTATCAACCGTGCTTCACCTTCGCCGTCCAGTCTCTTTTGACGCCGACGCAGTTGCTTTTTGCGATTCAGCGCAGACTCGACCCCCTCCTCCACACAGCGCTTGCGTATTCGCTCGACCGTTGACTGTCCCACACCGAGCGCGCTGGTGATGTCCGCGTCCTTCATTCCCCCGTCCGAGCGTGACTCATCGCTCATCAGCAGAATGCGCGCATGGGTCTGTTTGTACGCCGCAGCCCGACCGCGTGAGACCAAGGCGTTGAGTTCCTGTTGTTCGTCGGTAGTCAGTCTGATACGGTACTTCTTGGTAGACATCATGGTTCCTCCTCGGTTCAACGTTACGATTGAACCCCCAAGAGGAACAATGACTATCATGGTATTCATTTCAATGATGTTGGACCACTAGTCTATCTTTATGACGACAACGACATCTCAATAGAGGGGACCACGGACATATCCTTTTTGGAGAACGTGGCCCAGCGGTTCCAGGCCTACGGTTGGCATGTTGTGGGCCCCATCGATGGGATGGACACGTCTCGTGTGGAGTCTGCCATCCGCCTTGCTCGCGCCGAGACCAGCCGCCCCAGCCTGATCGTGTGCCGCACGGTCATCGGCCACGGCAGTCCCCACAAGGAAGGCACCGCCTCCGCCCACGGAGAGCCGCTGGGAGAGGAAGAGGTCACGTTGACCAGGGAAAGGTTGCAGTGGCCATACTCCGAGCCCTTTTTCATACCGCCGGAATCGCTGGACCACTTCCGAAAGGCGCTCGCGCGGGGTAGCAACCTCCAGGGCGATTGGGAGCGGCGCATTGAGGCCTACCGCGCCGACTTTCCAGACGAGGTCGCGCAGCTCGAGGAGGCGCTCAGCGGGGCCCTGCCGGAGGGGTGGGACGACGAGCTGAACAGCCTGTTCAAAGCGGGAGACAAGCCCATTGCGACTCGCGAGGCATCGGGCCGCGTCATGAACGCCCTGGCGTCCAGGGTCCACTCGTTCACGGGTGGGTCTGCGGACCTTGCCCCCTCTACCAAGACCCTGCTAAAGGACCACGCGCACTACGGCTTCGAGGAATACTGCGACCATAACATGCACTTCGGGGTGAGGGAACATGCCATGGGAGCGATAGCCAACGGGATGGCGCTCCACGGTGGGGTCATCCCGTATACGGCGACCTTCCTCATCTTCTCTGACTACATGCGCCCGCCCATGCGGCTGGCGGCCCTCATGGGACAGAGGGTCGTCTACATATTCACCCACGACTCCGTGGGCCTCGGCGAGGATGGGCCGACGCACCAGCCGGTCGAGCAGATTTTGGGGCTCCGCTCCGTCCCAAACCTGGTGGTCGTGCGTCCGGCCGACGCCACCGAGAGCGTCGAAGCGTGGAGGCTGGCCCTGGAGCGGCGCGACGGTCCAACGGCCCTCCTCCTGAGCAGGCAGGACCTGCCGGTTCTGGACCGGGACGAGCTAGGCTCCGCCAGCGGCGTGCGGCGAGGGGGCTATGTGCTTTGGGAGGCGTCGCCGCAACCTGATATCATCCTGATGAGCACAGGGTCCGAGGTGCATATCGCCCTTGACGCGGGGCGGTTGCTTCAGCAGCGGGGCCTCTCGGCGCGGGTCGTATCATTGCCGTCGTGGGAGCTTTTCGATGCGCAGCCGGCCGAGTACCGGGAGAGCGTGCTACCGCGCGGGATCAGTGCCCGCGTCTCCCTGGAGGCGGCCACGCCCCTAGGGTGGGAGCGGTATGTGGGTGTCGATGGCGTCGCGATAGGGATCTCTCGCTTTGGCGCCTCGGCGCCGGCTGGCGAGATATACGAGCAGTTTGGCCTCACCGCCGAGAGGGTGGTGGAGGAGGCCGTGCGCCTGGCCGGAAGAGTTGGGTAGAATGACCAACCCCATTCAGCAGGTCAAAGAGCTTGGCCAGTCAATCTGGTACGACAATATGCGGCGCGGGCTTCTCGCCTCCGGCGAGCTCCAACGTCTGATCGACCTTGGAGTCACCGGGCTGACCTCGAACCCCACTACATTCGAGAAGGCCATTTCCGGCAGCACGGACTATGACGAGACCCTCGAGGCGCTGGCACATGCCGGCGGCAGCGGTGTGGAGGTGTACGAGGCGCTGGCGATTGCGGACATACACGGCGCGGCCGACCTGCTTCGCCCGGTCCACGACCTCACCCAGGGGGTGGACGGCTACGCCAGCCTGGAGGTGAGCCCGACCCTGGCATACGACACCGAGGGGACCGTCACAGAGGCCAGGCGGCTTTTCGCGGCCCTGGACCGCCCCAACGTAATGGTCAAGGTCCCGGCCACCCCCCAGGGAATACCGGCGGTCAGGCAGCTTATCGGCATGGGCATCAATATCAACGTCACGCTTATCTTCTCTCTGGAGGCCCACCGGCAGGTGATGGAGGCCTACATCAGCGGCCTCGAGGACTTGGCTGCGGCGGGAGGAAACGTGTCGAGAGTGTCCTCGGTGGCTTCCTTCTTTATTAGCCGGGTTGACACGGCGGTCGACACCCTTTTGGAGGAGCGCGCGGTCAATGAAGAGCTCGAGGGCCTGGGAGGCAAGGCGGCGATAGCCAACGCCCGGCTGGCTTACGCGGCCTTCGAAGAGGCCTTTGGCGGTGAGCGATTTGCCGCGCTGCGCGCAAGGGGGGCCCGCGTCCAGCGGCCCCTATGGGCCAGCACCGGCACCAAAAATCCGGCGTATAGCGACGTGCTATACCTGGATTCCCTCATTGGCCCGGACACCGTTAACACCGTGCCGGCGGCGACGCTGACTGCTTTCCTCGACCACGGGAGGGCGCAGGCGACGCTAGGGCAGCACGTCGCCGAGGCCGGAGATACGGTCGGTTCCCTAGAGAGGCTTGGCATCAGCTTCGAGCAGGTCAGCGCGAAGCTGCTTGAAGACGGGGTGAGCTCATTTGCCGACTCCTTCGACAAGCTCCTGGCGAATATCACGGGGAAGATGGCAGAGCTGAAGGCTGGACGTCTCGCCGAGTCCCACGTGGGACTCGGGAAGTATCTCCCCGATGTCGAGAGCGTGCTGGCCGATCTCAGCCAGAAGAACATAGTGTCCCGCATCTGGCAGTGTGACCACACCGTCTGGAAGCCCGGCCCGGAGGAGATCTCCAACCGGCTGGGGTGGCTAAACGTCACCGACATCATGTCCGAGCAGGTCCCCGCGCTGGAGTCTTTCGCCCGGGAGGTCAAGGCCGCCGGATTCCGCCACGTGGCCCTGCTGGGGATGGGGGGAAGCAGCCTGGGCCCGGAGGTGCTGGGTCAGACCTTCGGGAGCGCGGCGGGGTATCCCGAGCTGATTGTGCTGGACTCGACGACACCCGTCGCGGTTTCGAGCGTCGCGGAACGGACCGATCCGGCCCATACGCTCTTCCTGGTGTCCTCCAAGTCCGGCACTACCCTGGAACCACTGGTTTTCTACAGGTATTTCCGCGGCCTGGTCGAGGCTGCTATCGGCATGGAGGACGCGGGACAAAGCTTCGTGGCCATCACCGATCCCAAAACGCCTCTGGCCGAACTGGCCAGGAAAGATGGGTTCAGGAGGGTGTTCCTCAACCCCAGCGACATAGGTGGACGCTACTCGGTGCTGTCCTACTTCGGCCTGGTGCCTGCGGCCCTCGCGGGCATCGACGTGGCCGAGCTGGTGGACCGGGCGGCCCGGATGCGGGAGGGGTGCGCATCGTGCGTGCCCATCCACGACAACCATGGCGCCTGGTTTGGGGCGGCGATGGGCGCCCTGGCCCAGATGGGTGTGGACAAGTTCACCGTCATCGCGTCGCCGGGTATCAGCAGCTTCGGCCTCTGGTTGGAGCAGCTGCTGGCTGAGAGCACTGGGAAGGAGGGCAAGGGGATTGTGCCGGTGGCGGGCGAGCCGTTGATGGACGCCGCGAGCTATGGCGACGACCGGTTATTCGTTTACCTGCGCGTGGAGGGAGACGACAACGCGGAGCTGGACCAGGCGGTAGGGGACCTAATCGCCGCTGGACAGCCCATGATACGCCACTCGCTCCGGGACCGGTACGACATCGGCGCCGAGTTCCTGCGCTGGGAGTTCGCGACCTCGGTGGCGGGCGCGATTCTGGGCATACAGCCCTTCGATCAGCCCAACGTGCAGCTGGCGAAAGACGCCACGGCGCAGGTGCTGAAGGAGCTAGTGGATTCAGGGCGGCTACCCCAGGAGGAGGCCTCTTTCACGCCGGGAGAGCTGGGCACGCAGGTAAAACCAGGCCACTACGTCGCCATCCTGGCCTACATCCCCCAGACCGAGGAGGCGGACGAGTCGCTGTCAGGGCTCCGCCGCAGTATCGGAGAGGGGTTCCACGTGGCCACGACTCTTGGATACGGTCCGCGCTACCTGCACTCCACCGGCCAGCTCCACAAAGGAGGCCCGGGCACCGGCATATTCCTGTTCTTGACGGCGGCCCACGATAGAGACCTGCCCATCCCCGGCGAGGCTTACACCTTTGGGGACCTGGCCGACGCCCAGGCTCTTGGGGACCTGCGGGCCCTGCGTTCGGAGGGCCGCCGCGTGGCGCGCCTCGAACTCGGCGCGGATGCCGGGGCGGCGATCGAGGATCTGGCACTCAAGCTGGGTAAATAATGTGGATACCCAATGACATGGCCCCCATGCTCTACCCAGACGCTTCGCTGCTACGGCCAGGGCGGGCATGAGGGGATATGCCGGGCCGGAATGTAATGCTCGACGGGGAGGACTTGCCTTGGAAATAGGAATGATCGGACTGGGCCGCATGGGCGGCAACATGGTCCAACGCCTCCTCGGAGGAGGACACCGCGTTGTGGCCTACGACCCGAGGGCAGAGGCGGTGGAAGCCGTCGCGCGGCAAGGAGCGGACGGCGCGTCGTCGATCTCGGACCTGGCCGGCCGGCTCAGTGAGCCGCGCGCCGCATGGGTGATGGTACCGGCCGGCGAGCCCACCAAGAGCACGATCAACGACCTGGCGGAGGAGTTTTCCCCCGGCGACGTGATTATCGACGGCGGCAACTCAAACTACAAAGACAGCGTACTCCGGGCAGCGGCGCTGGGCGAGAGGGGCCTGCTTTTTTTAGACGCCGGCACCAGCGGTGGCATCTGGGGACTCAAGGAGGGCTACAGCCTGATGGTAGGCGGCGACGCAGAGGCGTTCCGCAGGCTGGAGCCGATATTTCAGACACTGGCGCCGGCGCCCGACAGGGGCTACGGCCACATGGGCCCCGCTGGCTCCGGGCACTTCGTCAAGATGGTCCATAACGGGATTGAGTACGGTCTGATGCAGGCCTATGCCGAGGGATTCGAGATTATGCGCGCCAAGAGCGAGTTCAATCTCGATTTAGCTCAAATCTCGGAGACCTGGCGGCACGGCAGCGTGGTCCGCTCCTGGCTCCTGGACCTGACCGCCGAGGCGCTACTGGAAGACCCTGCCCTGGAGGGCCTTGAGGCGTACGTTGAAGACTCCGGTGAGGGACGCTGGACCGTGCAGGAGTCTATCGAGCTCGGGGTGCCCGCTCCGGTGATCGCTCTTTCGCTTCAGGCGCGGTTCGGCTCTCGCCAGGCAAACGCCTATGGTCTCCGGCTCCTGGCAGCGATGCGCAATAAGTTCGGCGGCCACTCGGTCCGAAAGGTGGAGTGATGGCCGAGGAAAGCACCGCCATCGTCATTTTTGGCGCCAGCGGCGACCTGACCCGGCAGAAGCTCCTGCCCGCGCTGTTCAGCCTGTACTGCAAAAGCAGGCTCCCACCGGGCGTCCGGGTAGTGGGATTCTCCCGCTCCGGGTTCTCGGACGACGAGTTCCGAGAGATGACGTGGGAGGGGATCCGGGAGGCCGGCGAGCCTGCGGGACTCCGGGAACAGTGGGAGGAGTTCGCCCGGGGCCTGACCTACTTTAGCGGAGACCTGGCCGATCCCCAGCACCTGGTGGGTCTGGGAGCGCGGCTGGACGAGCTGGAAGGCGACAGCGTGTCGGCCAACCGCCTGTATTACCTCTCCATCGCGCCTCAGCTCTACGAAACGGCCATAAGTAACCTGGGGGCGAGCGGCCTTCCGCAAGGCGCTGGAGGCTGGAGTCGGGTGGTGATCGAAAAGCCCTTTGGGACCGATCTCGACTCTGCCCGCGCGCTGAACGAGGCCGTACACCGTGTCTTCGATGAGTCGCAGGTGTACCGGATAGACCACTACCTGGGCAAGGAGACGGTGCAAAACCTTATGGTGTTCCGGTTCGCCAATGCGATTTTCGAGCCCATCTGGAACCGCAACTACGTGGACAACGTGCAGATAACCGTCGCTGAAGAGGTCTCGGTCGGCGACCGGGCGGGCTACTACGACCGGTCAGGCGTGATCAGGGACATGGTGCAGAACCATCTGCTCCAGTTGCTGACCATGGTGGCCATGGAGCCCCCCAGCACCATGGACGCTAGCTCTCTGCGGAACATGAAGGTGGACGTGCTCAAGGCCATTCGGCGCTGGACCCCCAAGGAAGCTGCAACCCACGCGGCGCGGGGACAGTATAGGGGCTACCTGAGCGAAAAAGGGGTGACGCCACATTCGACCACCGGCACCTACGCCGCCCTGAAGCTGTACGTGGATAACTGGCGCTGGCAGGGGGTGCCCTTCTATCTGCGTACTGGGAAATCGCTGGCTTATAAGGTGTCGGAGATCGTGATTCAATTTCGATCTCCACCGCATTTGCTCTTCTCCTCGAGCCAGGACTCCAAGCTGACTCCGAACATTCTCTCACTGTGCCTGCAGCCGGATGAAGGCACCCATCTCAAGTTTGAGGCCAAGATCCCGGACCAGGGAATGGATACCCGGCCGGTGGACATGGAGTTCCGCTACGAGACCGCGTTCAACAAGCGGGCGATTCCGGAGGCCTACGAGCGGCTCCTGCAAGATGCTCTCGAGGGAGACGCGTCCCTATTCATAAGAAGCGACCACATTGAAGAGGCATGGCGTATTGTCGACCCGTTGCTCGACTACTGGCAAGACCCGCACGCGCCGGCCCCGCACACGTATGAGCCGGGCTCCTGGGGGCCCCGTGAAGCAGACGCGCTGCTAGCTGGGGACGGACACGAGTGGGTCCAGGTGTGCGGTGGACATGGAGAGTAGGCCGTCTATCACCGCCGACCAGATGCGCGAGGTGGACCGGGCCATGGTGGAAGACTACGGCATCCAGCTCACGCAGATGATGGAGAACGCCGGTCGAAACCTGGCGCATCTGGCCCGATACCGGCTCCTGGAGGGTGACCCCAGGGGCGAACGCGTCCTGGTTCTCGCCGGGAAGGGTGGGAACGGCGGTGGTGGGGCTGTATGCGCCCGCCGCCTTCACAACTGGGGGGCGGAGGTACACGTAGTCACCGCAGGTCCGTCTCCCACGTTTCAAGGCGTGCCCGCACAGCAGCTTGACATACTGCGGAGCATGGGCGTTCCGGTCAGCGACGGCTCAGAGAGCCCAGAGCTTCCAGCGGCGGACCTGATCGTGGATGCGATAATCGGCTACAGCCTGCGTGGCGCGCCGACCGGCGTCGCCGCCGGCCTGATCCTGGCCGCCAACGCTCACGGCGCTCCCATCCTGTCCCTCGACGTGCCCAGCGGGGTGGACGCGACGACAGGAAGGGTCTACGACCCCGCTATTCGTGCCACGGCCACGCTCACGCTTGCCCTGCCCAAGACAGGCCTGGACAGCTCGAAAGCCATCCCCAACGTGGGGGAGCTGTATCTGGCGGACATCTCTGTACCGCGCGAGCTCTATGCGGGTCTGGGAATCGGGCTGACGGTCGGACCCATCTTCGCAAAAGACGACATTGTCCGTTTGCGGTGAGCGCAGATCGGGGCCGCCCGGCGGTCCGGCGAACCACATCAAGGAGCAAGGTCGAGAGCGGATGACAGGTAACTTCGTTATTGCTGTCGACGTGGGTGGCACCACGCTCCGGGTCGCCCTCGTCAAGCCGGATGGCTCGGTCCATTCCAAGAAATCGATTGCCACTCCCCAAGATGACCCTGGCGCCCTCACGCGAATGATACGGCTGGCCATCGAACGGGCGGAGGGGACGGTGGCGGGCGCCGTTGTGGGCATGCCCGGGACAATCGACTACGCGGCCGGCGAGGTGCTGACCCTGCCAAACCTGCCGAACTGGGTTGGGCACATCAGCATAGCCCGTCTCAGTGGAGAGCTTGGGGTCTCGGTCCAGTTGGCCAACGACGCTGACCTGGCGGCGCTGGGTGAGCACAGGTTTGGCGCCGGCATTGGGACCAAGGACATGGTCTATGTCACATCAAGCACCGGAGTGGGCGCGGGTATCATCGTCGGAGGCAGGCTTCTGCACGGGAAACTGTCCCTAGCCGAGGTGGGACACACGATCATAGACCGCGCCACTCACGGCACGGTCGAGAGCCTGGGATCGGGGACCGCCCTCGAGCGGCTGGCCGGAGAGCCGGCGGCCTCGGTAGCGGCCCGCGCCAGGTCTGGCGACGCGGATGCCGTGAGGCTCTTCTCCAGTGTGGCCGGCGATCTGGCCGTTGGCGTGTTCAACCTGGTCCACTGCTTCTCGCCTGAGCTGGTGGTAATTGGCGGGGGCATGTCGCAGGCCGGCGACCTGCTCCTGGACCCTGTCCGGGAGATGCTGGCACAGTGCATGGATAGGTGTCCCGCCAGAGGGGTCAGGGTAGTCCGCGCGCGGGGCGGCGACGATTCGGGACTCAGGGGCGCAGCGGCATACTGGGCCGACTCTGGCGGCGGGTAGCGCGAAAAATCGTCCTCGCCCCCCACTGCCTCCTTCGCATAGTAGCTGCCGCGTAACGTGGTCCGATGGGAGTCAAGCGACTCCTGACTGGCCGCATCGCCCCCTGTTTCTGCCCCCCCCAGGCCCATGGGCCCACAGCTAGCTCTGTATCAGCACCACCGAGCGCTGTACCTCCGTCGTGACCTGGGGGCCGCTCGCCGAGATATACACGTCGATCTCTGACCGCACGCCGAACTCGCGCAGATATATTCCCGGCTCGATGGTCACGGCCACGCCCGGAATCACCTGGCGAGTGTCGTGGGTCTCCCAGCCGTCGAGGTTGACTGCGTTGCCGTGCACCTCTCTGCCGAGGCTATGGCCGAGGCGGTGATTGAAGTAGGGGCCGTACCCGGCCCGGGCGATTTGGTCTCTCGCCACGCTGTCCAGCTCCCACCCCTGCAGGACTCTGCCGGAGGCGAAGGCGTCATCCAGAGCGGCCAGGGCCGCGTCTCGGGCTCCTATGACGGCGTCGAACACACGCTGATGCTGCGCGGGAACGCGCTCCCCAACGTATGCCGTCCAGGTAATGTCGGCGTACATCGCGTCGTCGCCGGAGGTCCTCGCCCACAGGTCGATGAGCACCCAGTCGCCCGGCTCGATCGCCCTGGAGGTCTCGGGGGCGGGCTCGAAGTGCGGGTCCGATGAGTGCTCGTTAACCGCGACCACGGGTCCGTCGGTCTTTTGCAGCCCCTCCTCCTCGAACCGGCGCCTGATGAGGTCTGCGACCTCTGACTCGGTGGGCCCGGAGGGCATCGCCGTAGCGATGTATTGAAACGCCTGGTGAACTATTGCGTCGAGCTTGCCGGCCGCGGCCATGTGGGACGTCAGGTCGGCCTCGCTCCATCGCTGCGCCGCGAACTGGAGCGTGTCGGCCGAGGATACGACCTCGACCCCGAGCCCCGCCAGCAGCTCCAGCGTTCCCGCGTCTACCTTGGAGACCCGTGGCAACTCGCCCTGGGGTGAGTACTCCATGGCGATCCGGCGGGCGTCCCGCAACATCTCTTCGAGCCGCTGCGTCATGTCCTGCCGGCTCACGAACAGAGTCGTGGCCAGGCCGAGATGAGCGAACCGGCCCTGGTCGACGTAGCTCACCAGGAGTCGCGACTCGCGCTGAGACGGAATCCACAGCCAGCACGGCCGGGTAACATTGGGGATGTGCCCCACCGTGTCCCAGAATATCGGGTTCATGCCCCGGTAGTCATATAGGAGCCACCCACCTATGCCCTGGGCCTTCAAATACTCCTGCGCCCGCTGCACGACCCCCTCGATGTCCATCTGCACCACTCCCCAGGCACTACTGCCGTCCCGGCACCCGTAGTCGAGTCGTGCTCAATCATATGATGATGTTCCGTACCCTACAAGGGCGTGACGCCGTCCAGTTGATGGGCAGGGGCGCCTTGCCGGTGGCACCCGAACGTCCAACGGGCTGATCCGGTTTTGGTACAATAGCCGCGCTCTATCCCACAATCCGCTGACGCCCTGGAGCAGGTCCGCGATACACGATGGGCAGGAAAACCGGAAATAAGGTCATGACCGCCGCGGAGGCGGTCGAGAGGTTCGTGGCCGAGGGAGCGACCGTAGGCATCGGCGGGCAGACCATCGGCCGCTGCAGTATGGCGCTGGTCCACGAGATCGTTCGCCAGGGGATAAAGGACCTGGTCCTCGTCGGGTGCAGCATGTCTATCTCCATGGACATCATGGTGGGGGCAGGCCTGGTAAAGCGCACCGAGTGCGGCACCGGGAACCTGGAGCGGCTCGGCACCACCTTCCAGTGGCGCGCGGCGATCGAGGAAGGCCGCCTGGAGGTCGAAGACTACAGCCACCTGGCAATGGCGTCGCGGTTCCTGGCGGGCTCCCTCGGGCTGCCATTCATGCCCTCCAAGAGCCTGCTGGGCACTGACATCCTCAACAAGAAGTCCTTCGACGACCGCAAGCCGTTCGCGCTGGTGGACAACCCCTGGAACGAGGGTGAGCCGGTCGTTCTCCTGCCCGCGCTCACCCCGGACGTGTCCATCGTCCACGCGCAGAAGGCGGACTCGATGGGCAACGTGATAATCGAGGGGTTTACCACCCACGAGCCGGAAATGGTCAAGGCGTCCGGGTCCGTCATCGTGAGCTGCGAGGAGCTGGTAGACACAGACACTATCAGGCGGGACCCGGACCGTACGACGATCCCCTATCTCTTCGTGGATGCCGTTGTTTTGCAGCCCTGGGGGGCGTACCCGACGTCGACCTTCCGCTATTACGAGCACGACGAGCCGCACCTGCGGGACTACCAGGAGCGCGCGCGCGCCGGCGGTGACGCCTACCAGGAGTACCTTCAGCAGCACATCTTCGGCCATGCGACGTTCGATGACTTTTTGAAGGAGGCCGCCGGCGCCGATAGGCTGAGCGAGTTGCGTGACACCATGCTAAGCCTGCTATGAGAGCGCCGAAAATGGGGAGCTGGTACAGGCTTGACGAGCTGATGGTGGTGGAGGCGTCGCGGTACATCGCGGACGGCGACATCGTGATTGTCGGCACCGGCATGCCCATGGTGGCCAGCCTGTTGGCGCTGAAGAACCACGCGCCCAACATGTGCTTTGTGGTCGAGACGGGCACCATAGCCCCGCAGGTCATCCGAACGCCCGTCTCGGTGTCGGACGCTCGGGTGATGTACCGCGCCGTCAGGCTGGGCTCGCTGCTGGACGCCCTCGGCGGGGTGCTCCAGCGGGGTCTGGCCGACATTGGCTTTCTTGGGGGAGCGCAGATAGACCAGTTCGCCAACGTCAACTCCACGGTCATCGGAGACTACAGCCGTCCCAAAGTGCGGCTCCCGGGAAGCGGGGGCGCCAACGACCTGGCGTCCCACGCCAAGAAGGTCCTGATAATATCCCGCCACGAGAGGCGCCGCTTTCCCGAGCGGTGCGACTACATCACCAGCCCCGGCTACATCGATGGGCCGGAGGGCAGGAAGAAGGCTGGGCTGCCGGTACCTTACCCCGACATCATCGTCGTGACGGACCTGGCGGTCATGTCCATCGACAAGGCCGTGGGACGGCTCAGGCTGGACAAGCTCATGCCCGGCGTATCGCTGAGTAAGGTTGGGGAGAACACCGGCTTCGAGCCCCTGCTACCGTCGGAGACGGCCTCCGTGGACCCGCCCAGCGAGCGGGAGCTGCGCCTGCTCCGCGAGGAGGTGGACCCTCACAACGTGTATCTGAAAGCCGGGGACCAGTAGCGATTCCTCGCGAGGTTCGACCGTGCCGAAGGCCGCACCCTGTCCCTCCCCGCGATCAGCTCACGCGCCGTAACGCGCCTTGGCGGCCTCGTACTCCTCGGGGCTGTTCAGGTCCAGGCGGACGATGGGGTCGTCGATATCCACCTCGTTGACCTCGCTCCTGTGGGCCCGAAGGACCTCTCTCACCCCCTGTCGCTCTTCGGATATGGCCTCCAGCTCGCTCTTGAGCAGAGGGGAAAACACAAGAGGGTGGCCGCCACGGCCATTAAATCTGAGAGAGGTGATCAGGGCGGCGCTATTTACCTGGGCCTCTATGACGGCGGAGATGATCTCGGGGGGGCGGGGCTGGTCAACCGCCAGCAGGAGAATGCCCTCCGCGGCGGGGTCGATGGCCCTCAGACCGGCTTTGATCGAGGTGGTCTTGCCCTGCCGGTAATTGGGGTTTACGACGTAGCGCACGGACGGGCCCTCGACGTATGGCGTCACCGCCTGATGCTGGTGGCCCAGAACGACCACCACCTCGGCGACGCCCGCGTCCAGCAGGCCGGCGACCTGGTATTGGACGAGGGTGACGCCGTGCCAGGAGAGGAGCGGCTTTGGACGCCCCATGCGGGTGGACTCTCCCGCGGCGGTCAGGATAGCGGATACGAGGGCCATGGGCTAGTCGGCGATGGCCACCGGCTCCTCTACCTTATCCTGTATCCTGTCGACCCGCCACTCCTCCAGCTTCATGGGGAGGCCTGTCCCACCGAGCCGGAACATGAGAATTTCGCCCATAATGCTCACGGCGATCTCCTCGGGCGTCCTGGCGTGGATATCCAGGCCGATGGGGGAGCGGATCTCCTTGATGCGGTCAGCGGGGACGCCGCTCCGGATCAGGTCCTCGTAGATGAGGATGGTCTTGCGCTTGCTGCCCATGAGCCCAACGTATCTCGCGGGCGTGTTTACCGCCGCCTCCAGCGCGACGTTGTCGTAGCGATGGCCGCGGGTCACGATGATGATGAAGGTGTTGGGGTTGATTGGGAGCTGGGGCAGCGCCTCCTCGGGCTTGCGGACCAGCAGCATGTCGGCCTCGGGGAAGCGCTCCTTATTGGCAAACTCTTCCCGGTCGTCGGTAACGAACACGCGGAAACCCAGGGTCTTCGCCAGCGGCCCGATGGACTTGGAAACGTGACCTCCTCCGCACAGCACGAGCTGCGGCGGTGTGGTGTACGCTTCTATGAAGTACTCTGCGCCGCTCTCCGAGACCACGTACTCGTTGGCCCCGTGGACCATCAGGCCCAGCGCCTTTCTGGCGGCATCCCGGTCGAGATCTTCCGTGCCCAGCGTCCCCTCGGTGGAGCCGTCCGCGCGAATAAACAGCTTGCTCCCGGTCTGCCCCGCTGCGCCGTTGGCCGCCTGGATGATGCTGGCCAGGGCGACGGCGGTGCCGCCTTGATACGCTTCGTCGATTTCGGTGGCGTATGAGAGGTACTGGTCGGGCTTGTAGATGGGGTCGATAAGGAAGTACATGGTTCCGCCGCACACCAGGCCATCCTGCGCCGCCAGCTCCTCGTTGAGCTGGTAGTCCCGATGCTGGGCCGTGCCACCCCGACTCATCAGCTCCTTGGCGGCAAACCAGATGTCGCCCTCCACACAGCCACCACCCAGGGTGCCGACGCCGCTCCCGTCGCTGCGGACCAATAGCTTGGCTCCCGGCTTCTGGGGGGTGGAACCCTTGGTACGCACGACGGTGGCCACCACTATAGGGCCACCTTCTCCCAACAGCTTTATGGCTTCGTGGAAGACTTCCTTCACGGCAGTTCACCGTCCGGCCGAGAGATAACCTACTCTCATAGATTACCAAGAAGGGGGCTGTAATTCAACGAACCAGGTCCCCGCCTCCACCCTTGATAGGCTATCGCTCAGGCATGGTATGGTGTGCGTGTCGTTTCTGGGCCGCGTGCAGGCAACGCGCCAAGAGCTACCCGGGTGGGCGAAGTGACGGACCTTCGCGGTCGTGGTTGTGAGGCCCGGTCCGCCCAGGACATTTGCTAAAAGGAGACTCGTGCCATGAGCGAGAGCGTTCGGGCGACGGTCCACTGGAGCAAGGCCATATGCAAGCAGCCGGGCAACTATATCGGGTGGCCTACTATCGCCCGCAGGGGTGATGGCGAGCTCCTGGCGGTGTTCTCCGGCGACAGGGAGGAGCATGTCTGCCCCTACGGCAAGAACCAGATGGTACGCAGCCACGACGGAGGGGAGACGTGGTCGGCGCCCGAGACAATAAACAACACGCCCCTGGATGACCGGGACACAGGCATCGTGGTCCTGCGCTCGGGAGCCATCGTCATGAGTTGGTTCACGGGCGGCACCGGGGCGAACGCGGAGCGGCACCGGAAACGCTACCCCGACCACGTGGTTGATGCCTGGGTCCGGCATAGCGGCAAGATCTCCGCCAAGGCGCGTCGGCGATGGCGCGGCCACTGGACTCGACGCTCCACCGACGGCGGCAATACCTGGGAGCCCGCGGTAGATAGCATCGCTAGCACTCCCCACGGCCCGATAGAGCTTCAGGACGGGCGTCTGCTCTACGTCGGCAACGCGGACGCGGACGGGAGGCCGCTGGTGTCCGTCGAATCGACGGACCAAGGGCAGTCCTGGAGACAGATAGGGACCATCCCCAGGTCGGAGCGTGACAAGCATGGCGAGGCGTACTCCGAGCCGCACCCCGTGGAGCTGCCCGACGGACGGTTGGTCTGCCTCTGGCGCTACCAGCCAGATGGCTCCCTTGACAACTACATGCGGCAAACTGAGAGCGCGGATGGGGGTAGGACCTGGAGCGTGACTCACCCTACTCCGATGTGGGGTGGTCCCCCGCACATGGTCCTGCTGCGCAGCGGCGACGTGCTGGCCACCTACGGCCACCGGCGCCCGGCATTCGGGCAGCGGGCCTGCCTCAGCCACGACGGCGGGCTGACCTGGGACACGGACAATGAGATTATCTTGCGGGGTGACGCCGCCAACGGCGACCTCGGCTATCCGGCGTCCGTGGAGTTGGAGCCGGGGGAGCTACTGACGGTCTACTACCAGGTCGACAGGCCCGGCGAGAAGGCCAGCCTTTTGGCCACACGGTGGTCGTTGGAGCGGTGAAGCTTAGCGGTTAGGAGTGGGCCGCGGAATGTGACAGCGATTTCATTCAGCCGTCCGCCACCATGAGGCCCGACTGGGAGGTGCGACGCCCGTGTCCCCGGGGTATACCGCCCGCTGGAGATGCGGCGGTACATCATGATGATCATGGGCGTGTTCTGGCCGGTGATTCACGAGCCCAGCTCGGCGCGGCGGGACGACGGCGCCATCGTCCACGGTGTACTATGCGTGGGACACCGTCGCCGAGCCCGACCAGCGGCTGCGCGCTGGCAGCCACGGAGCGGCCCTGCTCTACCTGCCCGAGGACCTGCCTTAGCAAAGGGCAACGAGCAAAAAGATGTTGGGAAATCAAAGGAGCCAGGATAATACCCAATGAAGGTAATGGTTACCGGCGGAAGCGGCATTGTCGGGCATTACGTCATCAGCGAGCTGGTGACCCACGACTATCAGGTCTTGAACGCCGACAGGACAAGGCCTGGAGACCTGGGCCACAGCAGCACATCATCAGTCGCCTCCCGCGAGACTGCCGCCCGGATGCGCGAGGACTGGGGGGCCGACGTGGGGTTCGTCCAGCTCGACGTGACGGACTACGGCCAGGTGGTCTCGGCCATGGAGGGCTGCGACGCTGTGGTCCACCTCGCGGCCGCGCCGACCAACGACGGCTTTATCGAGGAGTTCGTTTTCGCCACCAACACCACGTCGATGTGGAACATCATGCGAGCCGCCGAGCAACTAGGCGTGGTCAAGGTGGTACTGGGCTCGTCTTACAACGCCATCGGAGCGCTGGGTACCTCGGTGCGGTGGGGAGGCAAGGTGAAGCCGGCGGAGTACTTTCCAATCGATGAGGACCACCCCACCCGCGCCGAGGAGGCGTACAGCGTGAGCAAGTGGGTGGGTGAGCAGGTGGCCGACGCCTTTGAACGGAGGAACCCCGACATGCAGCTCGCCAGCATGCGCTTCAACGGCATGTGGGACGATCAACGCATGCGGGAGCTCCACGCGAAGCCAATCATGGACGTCGGCGAGAGGGCAGTTTCGTTCTGGACCTATCTCCACATCAGGGACGCGGCCCGGGCCTGCCGCATGTCAATCGAGGCCGAGTGGCGGGGGCACCACCGCTTCTTTCTCAACGCCCGGGACATCATGCTGGGCATGCCCACGGCGGATGCCATCGCGAAGGTTTATCCCACGGTACCCATGCGCAGGCAGCTTGGCGAGTTTGAGGCGCCCATTGAGACGGCCAGGGCCAGGCGCCTCTTCGACTGGGAGCCCCTCTTCTCCTGGCGGGATGAGCGATTCGCCCCCTGAAGCAGACCGTCGGCAGTACGCGATTACGCAGGATCAGAGGCCGCAGACTCAAAGGCGGCCTTGCACCGCGCGCGGACCGATGTGGGGGACCGGGACGTGCATTAAGGTATGATCTACAAGTCAATCTCGATTCTGCTCGCCATCACTGCGCCGGTGATGGTTGCCGCGTGCGGCGAGGAACCGAAACCAACGCCTGTGCCGCCCGCGCCTGTCGTGGTAGAGGCCCCAACGGCCGCTGCTACTCCGACCCCTACGCGAGAGGCCCCGACGCCGACTCCCGCATTGGCAGCCGCCACTGCCACGCCCGCGCCAGACATCGAAGCGCAGGTAGATGCCTACATGTCTTCTTCGTACAGCGAGTTCAGCGGGTGTGCCCTCATAGCTAGAGGCGACAAAGTCCTCCTGAGCAAGTGCTACGGTATGGCAGACTACGAGGAAGCGATTCCCAATACTCCCCAGACTGTCTTCCCCATCGGGTCCATCACGAATCAATTTACCGCGGCGGCAATAATGCAGTTGCAAGAGGAAGGTCTGCTGGACGTGAGGGAACCCATTGCTGACCATCTGCCCGATTATCCCAACGGCGAGAACATCACCGTTCATCACCTGCTAAATCATACGTCAGGAATACCCGATTACTACCGGTTCTTAGACACAGAGACTCTTAGCTCACAGTTGTCATCGGACGAAGTAATGGACTTGTTCCGAGACGAGCCACTGGACTTCATCCCTGGAGAGCGGTTCAGTTATAGCAATTCGGGATACGTGCTGCTTGGCTACCTGATCGAGAAGTTGTCGGGCAGGCCGTATCAACAGTTCCTGAAAGAAAACATCTTTCAGCCACTTGGCATGCCCAATACGGCGTATGATCGACCAGGGGACTCCTCTGCTGGTCGAGCGCAAGGATACAACAGTGACCTGACCAAGGCGCAGCGCATTGACATCACCACCGCCCATGGATCAGGTGCTCTCGCATCGACGACAGGGGATCTATACCTCTGGTCCCGAGCATTGAGTAGTGGGGGACTGCTCGCTCAGGACTCGATTGACATGATGTTCACTCCATACGTCGAAACGGTACCCTACGATATCTTCGATTACGGCTATGGCTGGTATATCAACACGTCCTCCGATCCTCCCCACGTTTTGCACGGTGGCGGGTTTCCCGGCTATCAGGCTATTATCCGGATATACGGAGATAACGATGTCGTCGTCATCATGTTGGGGAACACATGGGTTTCGAAGCCAAGACGCGTCCCGAAGATGTGGACCGCCAGCGGAGTACTCGCAACGATAGCGTCTATCAATCAGTTAACCCGATGTGCGACTTTTGACATGTATAAGAAGAAGTTGAAAGTCGAGGACACAAGGCATCTAATCCCATATAGCTCGGATGGAAGGTGGGCGTAAGCATCTGGCCCGTCCTCGACGCCGGGGTGCCCACGCCGGAGTGCCCATTGGAAGTCACTGTCTTGAGCGGGACCTGGGGACGCCGATATCGCAACAACGTAGGCTGCCGAGTGTTTAGCGCGGGCGTTGACGCGCCGAAGATATGAGTGATGCGGAGAACGGACCCGGTGGGGCAGAGCCGCGCTACGCCGTTTTCCAGGACATGTGTATAAAGTGTGCGCCGGCCGGAGGTGGCCACGCTTTAACCTCGCTGGCGACGTGCGATAATGGTAGGGGTGAGGTCATTCATCCGTCAGCGCTACCGGTGTAGACGCGTGCGGAGTACGTGGCCATGACCGGGGCAGGACTTGGACCTAACATCCCCGGCCTGGCCGGCAGAGCGCGAGGAGCTAGCAACACGAATGATAGTTGGGGTGCCCAGAGAGACCTATCCCGGCGAGCGCAGAGTCGCTGTAGTGCCCGCGGGGCTGCCCCTTCTTACTGAGCGAGGCGTGAAGGTGCTGGTGGAGAAGGGGGCGGGGGAGTCCGCCGGCTTCACCGACGATGTGTACCGCCGGAGGGGCGCCCACATTGCGGGAGATCGCGCCGAGCTTTTTCGGTCCTCCGATGTGCTGCTCCAGGTCCGTGGGCTTGGGGCCAACCCCGACCCGGGCCGCGACGACCTGGAGCTCCTTCGGCCCGGCCAGGCGCTAATCGCCTTCCTCGAGCCCCTTACCTCCCTTGGAGAGCTAGAGGAGCTGGCGCGAAGGGGTGTTACCGCGTTCGCGATGGAGCTCATCCCCAGGACCGCCCGGGCCCAGAGTATGGACGCGATGAGCTCGATGGCCACCATCGCGGGTTACAAGGCGGTGCTCCTAGCGGCGGAAGCGCTGCCTCGGATGTTCCCGATGCTGATTACGGCCGCCGGTACCGTTACCCCGGCCAAGGTGCTGGTGATTGGCGCCGGTGTGGCAGGGCTACAGGCAATCGCCACCGCCCGCCGATTGGGCGCTGTGGTGCAGGCATACGACATCCGGCCGGCCGTGAGGCAGGAGGTTGAGAGCGTTGGGGCGAAGTTCGTCGAGCTCCCCCTGGAATCCGGTGAGACCGAGGCCGGCGGCGGCTACTCCCGGGCCATGGACGAGGAGTTCATTCATCGCCAGCGTGAGCTCATGGGGAAGGTCGTCAGCGAAAGCGACGTGGTGATCGCCACCGCAGCAGTGCCGGGGGGAAAGGCGCCCATCCTGATCACGTGCGACATGGTTAAAGGTATGCGCCCGGGCTCGGTTCTCGTCGACCTGGCCGCTGAAACCGGCGGCAACTGTGAGCTGACGCGGCTGGGTGAGACCGTGGTGGAGCACGGCGTCACCATCATGGGCCCCCTAAACCTTCCCTCCACGGTACCCCATGACGCGAGCCAGATGTACGGCAGGAACATGGTCAACTTCTTGCTTAATTTGCTGAAAGAAGGCGCGTTGAACGTCGATCTGGGGGACGACGTTGTCAAGGCGACGCTGGTTTCTAACTCCGGAGAGGTGGTGCACCCTAGAGTCAGGGAGCTTATGGGCCTGTCTCCGGAGAGGGTTCATGATGGCCGAGATGTAAGAGAGGAGGCCTGATGGAGAGTCTCGTCGTTGGGCTGACGGTGTTCGTTCTCGCGGTCTTCGTGGGGTTCGAGATTATCACGAAGGTGCCCCCGGTACTGCACACCCCTTTGATGTCAGGGGCGAACGCCATCTCAGGCATGACCCTGATAGGCGCCTTGATAGCGGCCGGCACACAGCAGAGCACTCTGACAACGCTGCTGGGACTCGGCGCCGTCGTCTTCGCGACGGTCAACGTTGTGGGCGGCTTCTTGGTCACCCACAGAATGCTGGGAATGTTCAAGAGGTAGAGCATTAGCATGCCTGAAAGCCTGGTCAACCTGATCTATTTGGGGGCCGCGACCCTATTCATCCTGGGCCTCAAGGGGCTTACCCACCCTCGGACCGCGGTCCGAGGCAACCTTCTGGCCGCGACAGGAATGCTCATTGCGGTGGTGGTGACTCTGGTGGACCGGCGCATCGTGAGCTACGAGGTGATAGTGGCCGGGCTGGTGTTGGGAGGGCTTATCGGGGTGGCCCTGGCGGTGAAGGTCCCCATGACCGGTATGCCGCAGCTAATCGCGCTGTTCAACGGACTCGGCGGCGGCGCATCCGCCCTGGTGGCCGGGGCGGCCCTGGTTGGGGCCGTGGCCGCGAGCCGGATCCCCGGCTTGGACACCACCGTCGCCACCGTGGCCTCGGGGGCCATCGGCGGCATCACCTTTTTTGGAAGCCTGGTCGCCTTTGGCAAGCTACAGGCCGTCATACCGGAGAAAGCGGTGCTGTTTGCCGGGCGGCACGTTTTGATGGTACTGCTGGGGTTGGTTCTCCTTGGCCTCGGCGCCGGTCTGGTTGTCGAGCCGTCTACGACAGAGCTGTACTGGGCCTTGCTGGCAGTGTCGGCCGTCCTGGGTGTAATGCTGGTGATGTCCATCGGGGGCGCCGATATGCCGGTGGTCATCTCCCTTCTGAACTCCTACTCGGGCCTGGCCGTCGCCGCAACAGGGTTCGTTCTCAATAACAACATCCTCATCATCACGGGCTCGCTGGTGGGCGCGGCGGGGCTGATACTCACCCGCCTGATGTGCAAGGCGATGAACCGTTCGCTGGTCAACGTCCTCTTTGGCGGGCTGGGAGCTGGGGTCGCGGCCGAGTCGGGGGGCGACGACATCTACTCCGGCCGGGTCAAGGCAGCCTCTCCAGAGGAGGTGGCCATGCTGCTGGAGCCCGCACGGCGGGTGGTGATAGTCCCAGGCTATGGGATGGCCGTCGCCCAAGCCCAGCACGCAGTTCGAGACCTCACCACCCTCCTGGAGTCCAACGGGACTCAGGTGGAGTTCGGCATCCACCCCGTCGCTGGAAGGATGCCGGGCCACATGAACGTTCTTCTGGCCGAAGCGAACATTCCGTACGACAAGCTCAAGGAGATGGACGAGGTAAACCCGGATTTCAGGGAGACGGACGTAGTGCTCATTATTGGGGCCAACGACGTCGTAAATCCGATGGCTCGCAGCGACGACGCGTCCATCCCCATAGCGGGCATGCCGATACTGGACGTCGACGCGGCCCGCGTGGTGGTGGTGATCAAGCGGAGCTTGAGCCCCGGCTACGCCGGGATCGCCAATCCACTTTTCGCTGCGGACAATACCCTCATGCTCTTCGGGGACGCCAAGAAGATGGCCATGGACCTGGTGGCCTCCCTCAAGCATGCGTGAGGGTGAAGGGCAAGACTTGACGCCCCTCAGTTAAAAATCGACCCTCTTCCTGGCCAGAAAGAGGGTCCTACGGCACGTCCATTGTGCGTAGGCGGCGGACCGCAAGCAAGAAGAATCCCACGGTCACAGCGCCGGCGCCTACGGCCGCTGCAGGCAGACCAATCACCCGAGAGCTCAGGACCTGGAGACCCGTCTCGTCTATCCCGTGCATTATGGCCAGCGTGTAGCCTCGCACGCTGAGGTAGTCGACCCCGTGAATGAACGAAGAGATCAGCCCCTCCCACAAGAACACGTAGATGAGGGCGAATGCGATGGCGCGCGTGCTGATGAGTCCGGCCCACGTGAAGATAGCCGCATAGGTCACCACTCCCGCGAACAGCGCAGCGCCGACGGCCGCGGCCGCCCGAGGCCCGGAATCCAGTCCGATAATGGTCGCGGCGACGCCGCTCGCTACCAGGAGCGGGCCTGCGATAACTATGGGCGCCAGCAGCTTCGGCAGCGCGATCCGCCAGCGGGGGATGGGTTTCAAGACCAGGTAGCTCAGCGTGCGGTCTTCCAGCTCGTTGCCGAACACCGCGGTCGACAGCGCCATGGTGACGATGGGCATGATGCCTCCGACGATCATCCCATCCAGTAGTACGTTAACGAAGTCGCTTTCGTACCCCGCTTCGTCCCCGGCGGTGAAAAAGATTATGACGGCCAGGGCCACCGGCAGGGCCGCCAGCAGGAGCACGATCGCGAGGCGCATTCGACCGCCCAGTTGGCGCAAGGACAGCCAGAGTATCGGTCCCATCTATCGCTCCACTATGTAGCTGAAGATGCTCTCCAGCGAGTCATCAAGTGGCTCGACGCGCGTCAGCCGGACCTGATGCTGCTGGGCGAGTAGAGGGACCGACTTCATGAGCGCGGCCACGTTGCGGCTCTGGACCACCAGCCCGCCGTCGGCCTCGACGCTGACCGAGTCCACGGCGTCTGTCTGGACCAGGGCTGCTGCCATCTGACGGGGAGAGCTCGAAACGACCCGCACCCTGTACGCCTGCTCATCCAGCTTCGCCCGAATAGCGCGGAAGTCGCCTGCTGCCGCCAGCTTGCCGCTGACCATGAGAAGGATGCGTCCGGCCAGGGCCTCGACCTCCTCGAGGATATGCGATGAGATCAGGATGGTCCTGCCCTCGGCGGCAAGCCGGAGCATCAGCTCCTGGAACTCGACGCGCTGGCGAGGATCGGTGCCTGTGAGCGGCTCATCCAGCAGCAGCACCTCGGGGTCATGGACCAGGGTTGCGGCCAGACGCATCCGCTGGCGCATCCCGCGAGAGTAGGTGCCCAGCGACCGGTCCTGCACCTCCGTCAGCCCTACCATCTCGATCGCGCGGTCGACGGCAGGCCCCCGCGGCTCCAGCCCGTAAAGTCTGGCGCTGAACTCCACAAACTGGCGGCCGGTGTAGAGGGAGTACACAGCTTCATGCTCAGACATGAACCCGAGCCGGCGGTACAGCTGCGGATTGTCGCGCACAGGCTCGCCGAGCAGGCTCACCTCGCCATCGGAGCACTTCGCAAGGCCGGCGATCATGTGGAATAGCGTCGTCTTCCCGGCCCCGTTGGGCCCAAGAAGCCCCGTAATGCCCGGGTTTACCTGCAGGGACACCTCGCTTACGGCGACGACGCTTCCGAACCACTTGGAGACATCGCGAACGTCGATCACGTGGCCTGTCGTGGATTCGCTCACGCTGCTATCCTCCGGTAGCGCCACAACAGGATGAGGGCCAGCCCTCCGGTCAGGAGCAGGTACCAGCCGATAGGAACGATGTCCGGCAACTTCGCTACCTCTCTGGACAGGCCCGAGTCTTTGTCCCCCACCGCGAAGATCATGTCGCTGACATGGATAGGCACTTTGCCCATGTCGAGAAGCCCGAACCACTTCGCTGCCTCACCGGTCAGCGGCTCGCACTCTCCGGGCGTGTCTAGTAGTTCGTGGTCCTCGTCCTCGCAGCTTGTCAGGATGCCCCCGGCCGCGGCGGAGATGATGAAGACCCCGATAACGAACGCGGCCGCGTACGCGCGGCGCAGCGTGAATGCGGACGCAGCCAGCGGTAGGGTGGTGGTGAACAGCGCAACTACTATGCCGGCGCCGAGAAACCGGGGAACGTCCAGCCAGTGGTCACGCAGGTAGTCCAGGGGGGCCGCCGCCGATAGAAGGAACCCTGCGAACAGGACCACCTGCCCAGAATAGACGAGCAGCAGGGTGATCGAAAAGAACGCCATCCATCGCCCCGCGACGTAGTCTGTGGAGGTCAGCGGCCGAACGAGGTAGAGGCTTAGAACGCCGCTACGCCGGTCCGGACACAGGAGCTCGGGCGCGATCATGGCTGAGAATAGGATCAGGATTATGGAGACGATCTGGTAGTAGGCCGAGTGGCCGGGCACATCGAGACCTTCCACCTGAGAGGCTACGAGGGCGAGGATAACCGCGGGGGCCATTGCGGCGCCGAAAAGCAGCATGGGCAGGGCTTTGGCGAGGGGCCCGCGTCCGAGCCCGAGGACAGTGCGGACACCGTTTGAGTACACCGCCTTCCGGGCGCGCATCCGGCCTTCGCGCGGCCCCTCGTAATGAGCGTAGCCGAGATCGTATAGCTCGCCGGCCGGCTCGGTCATTTCGGGGCGCTCCGGAAGATATCGGAGAGCCGGTGGCGCCGGGGTGTCATCCGTCGTAGCCGCGCGTCCACCTCGACCAGAGCGTCGCGTATTTCGTCGAACTGCTCATCGCTGTCTTGCTCAACGGCGATCGAGTGGCCGTCGATGGTCGCGTTGATGCCAAGGCGGACCAACGCAGCCACCAGCTCGTCTCGCTTGTCGTCAACGTCGATCAGAATCGTCTGGGTCTCCCGAGTGTACCCCGATATGGTCCCCTCCTCCGCGACGTGGCCACCGTCGAGCAAGATGATGTTGTCGCAGGTAGCCTCCACGTCGCCCATGAGGTGCGACGAGAGGACCACGCTGATCCCGAACTCCTTTCCGGTGCGTCGGATCAGCTCAAGCATTTCCTCCCTTCCGCCGGGGTCGAGGCCGGAGGTGGGCTCGTCCAGCAGCACGACGATGGGATCATGAACGAGCGCCTGCGCCAGCTTGACCCTCTGCTTCATGCCGGTAGAGTACTCTCCCAAGGACCGATAGCGCTCCTCATCGACGCCCACGTGTCGCAACATGTCAGCCGCGCGGGTCCTCGCGTGGGCAGGTGGCAGGCCGCTCACCTGGGCCATGTGAGTGAGAAACTCTGACGCTGTGATGGCGGTCGGAAGGCAGTCGTCCTCGGGCATGTAGCCTAGGCGACCGCGGACTTCGATTGAGTCGTAGGGCTTCTCGCCAAGCACCTCGGCGGAGCCGGCGGTAGGCTTGAGGAGTCCCAGAAACAGCTTGATCGCCGTGCTTTTCCCGGCCCCGTTCGGCCCCAAGAGGCCGGTGATGCCTCGGGACACCTCGAAATCGACGGACTCGAGCGCTATGGTGGCGCCGTAGTGCTTCGTCAGGCCATCGGCCCTAAGGAGAACGGTCATGCGTCCACCACAACCTTAGCGTACCCGTTCGTCATCCCCATTCCTACTGATCCCGCCTACGACGATAGGGGGATGCCGACCCAATAGGCCTATGGGTCCGCGTTGACGCACGGCGCGCGAGGATAATCGTGTATCTCGGAATAGTCGTTTGATCGCAGCTCTCGGGATTTGAACGAGGAATATCCACGCCCTGTTGCTGGTCGTGGCAAGGATTAAGTTAACGTCCGATTGGATTCCGCCGACCTCCCCAAAGCGAGCTTCGATGACCGTGGCGGCCTCGTCGTAGGCCCCGGCGAATGCCTGTTCCTTGGCCGTGACCAGCCTGCCCTTGCGAACGGCCAGCTTAACCCTACTCATGCTGGCAGTATAGCACCGAGAGGCACGACGTAGAATAGGAGCGCTGGAGGGCATAATAGTCTCGTTTCGGTCCTGTGACAGAGGGACCAATGGACGAGGTGGCGACAGCACTGCGACGGTGTTGAGGCTACGCGTCAGATTCAAGCTGAGATGCCGAGTATTGCCGTCTTGATACTCACTGTCTCGGAAAAAGATGCGGACCTATTCAACGCGTTGAAGGGAGGCGCGCGAGGGTACCTGCTGAAAGACGCCAGTCCCGAACAGATCAAGCACGCCGTTAACTACGCCCCCCGGGAGGGTCCATCGGCTTCCCCGCCATAAGGAGTCCCCGGCGGTTACATCCGTTACAGCTTCACCGGTGCCCGGTTCATGTATGCTTTCGTGATGGCAATGATGAGCTCGATGTCGTCGCGGGCCGAGGCCACCGACGCCCTGTTGGAGACAGTGCCGTTGATGCTCTGGTGAAAGTGCTTCAGCTCCCGCTTGAACGGGATGTCCCAGGGTATCTTGGGCTGTTTGGTATAGGTGACGCCCGCCGAATCGATGCCGCTTATAGTCAGGCGGGCCATGCCCCGTGAGAAGCCGGTGGGGTAGGAGACAATGACCCGCTTGGTGTCCCCGAAAACCTCTAGGGTCTCCCGGAAGTCCCACAGGTCTGGTAGGTCTACCCATGTCGCCACGCATCGGGCGCCGCTGCCGTACTCTAGTGTCGTCGTGAAGGCGCGGCCATCCCTCCAAGCCTCGGTGCTGACGACTCTGATCGGCAACCCAAACAAGACCCTTGGGCCGTATAGGTCGTGGATCATGCTACCTGAGAGCAGGGAGAAGACGCGCCGCACTTCGGGCGAGACTTCCCCTATTGCCTCGGTCACTGCGGCATCCTTCGCAGCGCGGCCTTTATCAATTGCTTCGGCCGGGACATCGTGGAAGCGTTTGGTCCGATACTGAGCAACATGTAGCTCGTTGCTCGGGTGTAGGTGGTTGATCTGGACGAAGCGCACGTCTTCCATCCCGGCGACCTCGCCCTGCGCCATCTCGAAGGCCGGTTCGAAGAGCTTCATATACCCGACCTGGCCTTGCGTGCCTGCTTTTCCTGCAGCGGCAATAAGAGCGTCGGCCTGCTCCAGTGACTGGCACATCGGCTTTTCGATGAAGACGTGCTTGCCCGCGTCGAAGGCTGCCATGGCCACCTCAAACTTGGGGTCGGCGTGGCACAATAAGACGGCGTCCAGGTCCGAGTCCAGGACTCGCCGATAGTCCGTGACGTGCCGCGGGACGTGGAAACGCCTTGCAACGTATTCCGCAGCCTTTGCAGATATGTCGCAGACGATGGAGACCTCGAACTCTTCTTCGAGCTCAGCCAGCGACGGCAGGTGCTGGATCTGAGCGATGGTCCCACAGCCGATCACGCCTATACTGGTCCGTGCCATTCCTTCCTCCATCGTTTTCACCGCGTCGCGGGAATTTGTGACGGCTAACGGTCTTGCTGGCCGGACTCCACGGTCCTGGCGGCGAGGTCGTTCCAGATGTCAGCCATCTCAGCCACGCGCTCGTAGACAGGGGATAACGAGTCCCACAGCACGTTCCGGGCTTCTTCGATGGCTGCACTGTCGCCCTCATCCATGGCCGTCTTGAGCCTCCGTGTCACGTCTGCTCCAGCAGCGTCGGCCTTCTGAGCCGCCTCCGACGTCGCGCCTAGCGCGTCCAGATACCTATCGACCACCTGGTCGTTGGTCACTGAGCGCTCGATCTCTGTGTCGTACGACTCGGACCCGACGAAACGGTGAGGGCGGCGCTTACCGCGCTCGTCCCACATCGTGTGGGTCGGCTGGATGTGGGGGGTGACTGAGAGGTACATGATCACCGGCTCCGGTCCTACCGCTCGGACGGCGTGGGTCTGGTCCGTCAAGGCCACGCACATCTGGCCCGGCTCCAGGGTATCCCTCTCCCCGTCGATCTCAAACTCGGCCTTACCTTGGAGGACCAGGAAGATCTCGTGGCCGAGGTCGTGGCTGTGACCTTCCCCCATTGGCCCCGGCTCGATCTTTAGGAAGCGCGCCCTGATCTGGGGAGTGACCAGGACGTTACGGATGTCAGTACGGTAGTTGTAGACTGGAAAGCCCATGCTCGCCTCCTTGAAGGGTGGGGGAGCGAGCGCGACTTCCCTCACCGCAGATTCGTCGACTCAACACACGCGCTCAACGCCTGCGACGCCGCAGTGTCACTCTAGCCGACAATCCCTATATCAAACTACCTGGACCCCAAGCAACGCACCATCTTCGACGAGAGCCGTGGAAGTATCACTCAAACGCGTTCCAGGGAAGAGTATTGAGAAGATAAACGGGAGGTCTGATGCATAAGTACGACGGGCAAGCGCGCAAGTCACTCTAATATCGAAAAGCTGTGCCCCAAACGCCCACCTGTTCCAGGAGTCAGCCAATTAGAACGGAGCTCTCGGGCACTTCATCGAGTCCATGATAGTGAACAAGAGCGGAGGTTGGCAATTTTGTCAGATCGGGATGGCTGCTCAATCATCGTGGCCGATTGGAGGAACAATCGCGTCCGGCCCTTCAACCCCGAGGGCCGATACGCGGACGAGCTCGTTGGCGACGCCACCAGAGGGATAGCCGCGCTCCGGAGCCACTTCAGATCGCGCCAGAACTCAGGTCGCCTACAATCCAGACGACTTAGAGGGTGTATGAATACGACCCTCATACCCTTCGACAAGCTCCCCTCGATACGTCCCGACTCGTCGTGACTACTCGGGGCGAACGGGCAAATACCGCTTATGGTGAGTAGGCCGCAGGCCGTATCGAACCATCGTGGCGGCCCTGCCTGTCCTGAGCGAAGTCGAAGGGTCGAACTACAGTTCCACATACTCCAAACACACCCGCTTAGACCTACCCGCGTAGCAGCAGGATCTGCACCACCTCCGGTGCGGCCTGCATGGCGCGCTCATGGAGGGCGTCACGCCCCAGGCTCCCTAGTGGGTGCGGCAGCATCACGAATGGGTAGTCCGGGATCCCACCGATCCTGGACATCGCCCTGGCGCTGGACACGAAGGGCTCTGTGCAGATGACCGCGGTAGGCACTCCCCTCTTTTCGAGCTCAATGCCATCGTGCAAACTGCACGAGGAGCATGACCCTCAGTCGCCCGAGGCGCTGATCACCACGTCGCACAGCTCAGCCATTTCATCCATTATGTCCGTCGGGCAGAGCCGCGAGGCGTTGCCCTTGTTCTTCGTGACGACCGCCTTGAACTCGTACCGGTCGCTCAAGATCTCTCGTAGCATTTCCAGCAGCACATCGGCGTTGCGCTTGCCGTTCGCCAGCAGCCCGAGGGCCGTGCCATCCAGGGTTTTAGGCCTGGGCGCCAAAGCCGCGTCCATCGGGATCGGCTCAACCGTTGGGTCTAGAACCTCAAGCCTGGTAGTTGCATTCATTAAGCCGCCTCCACCTCGGGAGCTCGTATTTCTCTGGTGACTGGGCGGGAGTTAGACCCTCCGCCCCACAGAGGGATTATATGCGAAAATGTCCCCGCCTGGCCACCGGCAACGATCAACGTGATGCTGTCTGGGGCCTGGGCTACCCCTGTGAGCTTATCCCCGTCATTCGAACTGGCTGCCGTCTCACCTGACCTTGCCCGGTCGGATGCTCTCCGCTGCGTCTCTTCAAACACCAGCTCCTTGACCCGCCTCTTGGACCACCCTGCCGACTGCATATGGCCAATTGTCTCCGGGGTGAGGACGACGACTATCTCCTCCTGGTTTGAGCCTGTGAGGAAGATGCCTTCGCTGAGGCCAGTAAGAATCGATCCAGGTTGGCCAGCCGCTACCTCGTGGACGACCTGGATGGGTGAAAGACCGGGGAAAATAGTCACGGCGCTCTGGTCAGCGGTCAGGCCCCGCTCAACGTGCAAAGGCTCCCACGGGCTCGCGTCCTCCGCCTCGGCGATGCACCAGGTGTATTTGCCTGCGTGCCCCAGGGTCGCCTTGTCGAGGATTCCGGGCACCGCCCCGGTGACGTTGGAGATGACCAGACGGATCGCCCGTCCAATGGTGGCGTTCGCCCTGTGCCCTGGGCCGAAGACGCTTACACCCGAGTTCAGCCCCAGTGTTCTGGAGATAGGCCCGTTCACCACAGCGAGGACCGCGGCCCCCATGGTGCTGACGGTTACGGCGTGGAGGTTGAACTGTGGCTCGCACATCGCCTCGACAGCCGCCAGGACAACCGGGAGGTACTGAGGCAGACAGCCAGCCATCACTGCGTTTGTCGCGACCTTCTCCGCGGTGATGACCCGGCCTCTAATTGGCTCCTCGCCCACGATCTGCGACGGCGACCGACCCGCATGCTCCAGGAACCGTCTGACCCTCTCGGCCGTAGGCGGCACGACGGGCAGCCCATCAGTCCACCCCATGCTGAAGTAGAACTCAATGGCCTCGGTAGGGTCATCGAACTCGAGCCATCTGGACGTTAAGGGCTGAGTGCTCATGTTGGGCTCTACGCTCCTACGGGAATCGCAATATCCATGGGTTATTTTACCTTAACACGATCCCTGGCCTACCTTCGCTACCACCTGAGGGCCGCCTACAGACCAGTCTCCCCCACTTTCCCCGTCCCCGTCCACGCTACCCGAAAACCCGTTTCACGGGGGTCCTGGGACGGTTGTGGGCGTCTGATGGCACGGTCCTGGGGCTCAGCTCCCGCCGCCGGCTGTCTTTAGCATACCCTCCATGCTTCGGCACGCCCTTGCGCCTCAAGACGTTGTCCAGGGCCATCAACGCTCCCAATACGAAAAGAGCCCTATTCGTAGCCTCCGTGACCATTTGGCCACGTTGGCACGATGGGCGGCGCTCACAGAATAGCGGGAGCGCCGTTGTTATGGGGTTAAGAGGAAGTACCCCTGCCGTTATTGGATTTTTAACCTGGGGTAGCCGGTTTATGCTAGAATTCAGTGGTTTATACCACCACCATAACCGCACACGCGGCGCTAGTCGTCTACCATCAGCCCGGCAATCGCTACGGCGTCGGCAACCGGCATACCGCCGCCAACCATCGACTGGAACGCCCGCGCCCGACCGGATAGGTCGCTGGCCCGCAATTCCGACCAGTCAAGGGTCACGTCGCCCAGCTTCGCCCGCAATTCGGTCTCGACCAGTCGCCCCAGGGGAGACAAGACGCCGAACAGGGCAAGCCGCCAACTTTCGCGCACCGCCGCCGCTTGACTGCCCATGAACAGGGCGCTGTTGAATCCACACGCCGACCAGACCTCACGGCTTGACACTTCCAGAAGTTCCACCAGGGCCGCCGGAGGGTTGGCGCCGAACCTCTTCGTTTCAAGGTCCACGTTGCCGCCGCCGGTGTTGTCCCAATCCCCGGACTCTAGCAGCGCGACACGTCCGCGAGCGTTCTTGATATCCGACTTGAGCGCCGTAACGGTATCGTCGTCGCCGTCTTTGGGTATGCCTAGCAATGAGCCGACCGGCCCGCTTGATTCATCTGCTAGCGCGTTGACCGTCTCCGAGCTAAGACGACCGGCAAGGGCCGCGACCTCTAGGGGTGAATTCCCGCGCCAGGGTTTCGCGGCGTCCGGCGCATATCGGAAGTGCAGCACAGACGACGCCGGCATCCAGTCATACGTTAGCGTCCGTGACGGTCCGCCGAGGGTCAAGCGGTACTCCCACGACGACGGGAACGGCCCGCCCTCTACGTCCCACGTCTCGCAAGGTAGAATCTGCAAGCGGCCGCCGGTCGTGTCCACCAGCATCACGATCTCGCCTTGACGGATTAGAGACCGCCCTACCAGTTCCATGACGGACGGCGTGAGTGCGTCAATCAGCACACCCCGGCCCTCTACCTCGGCGCTGACGAATCCGCGCCCGACTACACCGGCGCAAGCCTCAAGCGCACCTAGCGCCGACGGTACCGCAAGCGTCCGCCCCTGAGCGCGTGACGCCAGTAGGCTTATCAACGTGGACGTGTAAGAATCGTCTCGCGTTTCGAGCTTGCCAAACGGCCATATCTTCATCGGGTGTGCCGCCCTTGAATGTCCACAAAGCGACGCCGTAGGTCCGGTTGACCGCGTTGTCGCGTGACTTCAATCATGTTCACCACGTCGAAGGTGAAAGCGCCGTCCACGACCTCTAGCAGTAGGGTAGGCGTCTCCGCATACCTAGCGTCATACGGTACCCGCCAGTCCCGGCGTATGGACGTCAAACTCCCGCCCTCTTGCTGGATGTCCTCTTGCGAACGGTCGCGGCGTGAGGCCCAAACGGGTATAGGCGTCAACTCACCCCGGACCTCTTCGTTGTCTTGATTCCGGGTGTACGGCCCGTAGACGTTCACCGTGATTTGACGGTCCGCTGGCACTACGCCACTCCCAGGACGGCGGCTGAATACCCGCTCAATGCCAAGCTGCCCGGCTCATGGACAATCCTACCGACGCCGATCCCGCTAATCAATTACTATTAGCACATGGGTACGACACGTCATTGACCAGTCACCCCAGGAGCGCGACACGTCACCCAATCGGTGAAGGATGTGAAGCATAATCTCCGAAATAGCAGGAGGTTACGTCAATAGGTGTGTAAACGACATCAGGCGGCGACCTTCTCAGCCGTTGATTCAATGGCGATTCCATCCGCATACTGTGCACCGAGATAGACGTCTTCGATCAACTCAGGGGCCTTCAGACGCCTGAAGCGCTGTTCGGCGACCATCAACATTTTCCAGATCACCGCTATCGCCCGATCGACCCTCTTGTAGCGCTTGGCGGCATCGGTCCGAAGCCTGAGGGCCGCGAAGGGTGATTCTACCGGGTTCGTCGTGCGAAGGTGCCCCCAGTGCTCCTTTGGGAAGTCATAGAAGGTGACCATGCGGTCCCAGTCCCGCTCCAAGGCCTCTGAGGCCGCCTCGTAGGAATGGTCGCCGCACCACCTGGTGAACACCGTCCTGAGCCGCTCAGCCTCTGTCCGAGTCGGCGCGTAGGGGATAGCCTCCGGGCTCTGCCGTATCCGTTCCGATAGCCGGTATCGTGAGTCCGAGTCGGATCTGAGCGCCGACTTCGCCCTTCCCAGAAACTCCGTCACCTCCTCCTCCAGCAACTCCTGGATCAGCCTCTGGACCTGGCTTCGCACCCAATCCTCCAACTGCTCCCACTCCGGCCTTGACTCCGACCTACTCTCAGTGCTTTCCTTCCTCATGGGCGGTCTATCTCCTCTCTTGGGCCTCGAGCCCGTGTTGTTCAGAGAGAGGGTACACTGCCTGACTGTTTACACACTTTTTGAAGATACCTCATGCAAAGGTCGCGTTCATTAGCGGTGGCGCGCGAGGCATGGGGGCCGCCGAGGCCCGGCTGTTTGCCAGGGAGGGAGCCAAGGTCGGCATCGGAGACATACTAGAGCACGAGGGCCGTCAGGTCGAGGCGGAAATCAACGAGCTGGGCGGCGAATGCCTGTTCGTGCGTCTTGACGTGACCAGCGAGTCCGAATGGCAGCTGGCTATCTCGGCTACAGTTGCCCGCTTCGGCAAGCTAGATATCCTTGTAAATAACGCCGGTGTGACTCCCTATGGCACTTTGGACGACACCACTGAAGCGGAGTGGGACCGTGTCATGGTCATCAACGCCAAGGGCGTATTCTTGGGCACGAAGGTGGCCATCCCAGAGATGCGGAGGGTCGGGGGCGGCTCCATCGTCAATATTTCGTCGGTTGCCGGCATGGTGGGTCATCGGTACGTGCAGCCGTATACAATGCCTCGAAAGGCGCAGTCCGGCTGCTGACCAAGGCTACTGCAATTCAGTACGCGAGCGAGGGAATCAAGGTCAACTCCGTGCACCCTGGTCCGATAGTGACGGAGATGACCGCGAGCGTACGCCGCGATCCGGAACGGTACGGGTTCAATCTGGCGCGGGTGCCCATGGGCAGATTCGGCGATCCCGAAGACGTCGCCTACGGAGTGCTGTATCTTGCCTCGGACGAGTCCTCCTACATGACTGGCAGCGAGCTCCTCATCGACGGGGGAATCACGGCCCAGTAGAGGCTACCACCACCCAAGATTCACCGACCCGACCCTCCTAACACGAAAAAGTGTCGACGCCATGCCTCTAGACGCCATGCCTCTAAAGGAATTGCTCGAACGCTTCCGGTCTGAGGATACCGCCCATACCCTGCGAGCGTTGGGCTTGGCGACTTCAGGCACCAAAAGCCAACGCATGACCCACGTTCTGGCCGCAACTGAAGGACGCACCGTGTCGGACATCCTCGCGCTGTTCCGAACTGAGGACCTTCACCGTGTGTGCGTCCAGCTTGGCGTTGACACTGGACCGCACGGGGATATGGTCGAGGGACTCGCCCAGGAAGCAGAGACCAAGGAGGGACAGAGTGCCCCCGACGCACCGGAACCAGAGATCGGCTGGCCTTATCGACTGAGGAGACTCTGGATAGTGGCGGGCATAGCCGTCCTCATCTACCGCGGCTACCGAGCTATCAGACGCAGCCGCCGGAACACCTAGATACTGCTTGCATCAGGAGAAGTGGACCGCGACAAGTCCGAGGAGCTGCTAGAGGAGTCGGTGGTTATCTCCACCAGGTCAGGCACGGGGCATCGCGGAGCAGGTGCAGTCCCGTTAGCTCGAAGAGTCCGCAGTGACGCTGATGACGACGGATTCCTAGCTACCGTAGTAGATGTTTTCCATTTGCCAGGCGTCCAACGATCTTAGCTCGGCATCGCCGCCCTGGGCACGCAGAGAGACACCGGTGCTATCTTCACGTCCGGGATAGACTCGCACCGCGACACACTGCTTCCCGTTTGCGAACACCTCGACCACACTTCGGTCTATGAATATCCGCAGCTGCAGCGGCTCGTCGGACTCGATGAGGAGCGGCGCCGTTTCGGGGGCCCTTGAGAGCGCCTCCGGGAGGGTCGACGAGAAGGACGAGTCAAGCGTGAGCAGGCTCTCACGGACCGGGACAGGCCTCGGCTGACCATAACGGGCCACGACCGGCCGTCCACCCGCCAGCAACGCCCCTGACTGAGCGGAAGGACTCTGGACTCTGAAACCCCGGTCCCTGAAGAAGGCGATTCGGGTGAACTCCTCTCTGTTCGGCGAGCGAAGGACGTTCAGCTCAACCATAGGAGCGCTCTTGGGGTCGATCTCTACGTTCAGCTCCATCGCGTTGCCCTCGATACTCTCGAGGACCACCTCTTGATTGGCCTGCAGCACCGTGCTTCCCAAATGCCGATGATCATATCTGAGGGACTCGATATCTCCGACAGGCTCCATTCTCAGCTCATCGTCTCCGGCCAGGGTAAGCCGTCTGGGCAGCGTCATGAGCTGGTTCCATCCCTCAGTCGGCATGCCCGGGTTCATGTTGAAGATCACGACAACCCCTCCCCGTCCGTCGGGCGTGGCCGAGGGTGCGTGCACCCCGGAAGGGGTTGATGGCCCGAAGTTGAAGAGGCCGCCGGAGGTGACGACCAGCTTGTCCCGGTCCTTGTCATAGTCGCCGAGCAGGTACTGTCCTCCGCTCATATGGCTGAAAAAAAGGAGGATGTGTCGGTCACCGATCGGCCAGAAGTACGGGCAGGCGCCGTCGTCTCCAACCAGCGTGAACCGATCGTCCTCACTGAACGGATGCAGGTACTCCCACGTCTTCAGCTCTTTCGAGCGGAAAAGGAAATCGGAAGCAACCCGACTGCCACCGGGTCCGTCCGGCAGGGTTCCCGCCGAGAGCGCATAGTACTCCCCGTCCTTTTTCCATATGCATGGATCGAACACCGTGTACGGCTGGGGAGAGCCGTCTTGCTTCCCGATGGGGATCACGGCTTTGCCGGTCAGCTTTTCCCAGTTTAACAGGAGGGGATCGCTAGAGACGGCGACCATATTGCCGACCTGGGTCCCGTGGTAGATCGCTATCACGCGGTCCTCTTCGACCAGAGTTGCGCCGGAGAAGCAGCACTCCTCCGGGTCGGGGTAGATCGCATAGGGGAGATCCCGCCAGTGGATGAGGTCGTCACTGACGGCGTGCCCCCAGTGCTGCCGGGGGTCTTCCGGAGGATAGCCCTGGTAGAAGAGGTGCCAGCGACCCTGCCAGAAACAGAGCCCGTTGGGGTCGTTCAGCGTGTTCTCCGGGTTGACGTAGTGGTAGATGGGGCGGTGCGCATCTGACGCCTTCTCCTTTCGTAATGCCATCATTCGCTGCAGCAACGGGTTGTCCTTGAGCTGAGCCTCCTGTTCGACCAGGGTCTCCGCGAACTTGTATCGCGGCACGAGAGAGGTGAAGTCAGGGCTCTTCATGATATGTCCTTACCGCATCGCCAGGCCAGGCCACGCGCGAACAAAATAGCGACGCCGAGCATCGACCCGCGGAGTGACCAGGACTCGTCTGTATCGAGCAGCGCCACTAGCCCCGCCAGGACGACGATGTCGAAAAATGCACCGTGCCAGACCAGGTCCCATCCCGCTGGGGAGTCGGGGGCCAACTCGTAGCTGTCCGACTCGGCGGTCGCAGCCGGGGTTGCGGCGTCTGTGCTGGTCGTCCCCAATGTGTAACCCGATGCAGATGCCCCGAGGTATCTTCAAAAAGTGTGTAAACAGTCAGGCGGTGTACCCTCTCTCTGAACAACACGGGCTCGAGGCCCAAGAGAGGAGATAGACCGCCCATGAGGAAGGAAAGCACTGAGAGTAGGTCGGAGTCAAGGCCGGAGTGGGAGCAGTTGGAGGATTGGGTGCGAAGCCAGGTCCAGAGGCTGATCCAGGAGTTGCTGGAGGAGGAGGTGACGGGGTTTCTGGGAAGGGCGAAGTCGGCGCTCAGATCCGACTCGGACAACGATACCGGCTATCGGAACGGATACGGCAGAGCCCGGAGGCTTACGCTGAGTTCGGGAACGATACAGCTGAGGCGGCCGCGAGTCCGCGATACCGAGGAGCAGTTCGAGAGCCGGCTGCTGCCGCTGTTCGTCAACAGGACCAGGAAGGTTGCTGAGTTGATCCCCGAGCTGTACCTGCACGGTCTATCCGAAGGCGACTTCGATCTGGCTTTGCGGGGGCTGCTGGGAGAGGACGCACCGGTATCGGCGAGCACGGTGGCCCGGTTGAAGGATAAGTGGAACGATGAGCTTGCCCAATGGCGCAGCCGGCCCCTCGATGACCTGGAAGTGGTCTACATGTGGGTGGATGGAGTCTACGTCAAGGCTGGTCTTGAGAAGGAGAAGGCGGCGGTACTGGTGGTAATGGCGGCCCTGAGCGACGGGAGCAAGGTGGTGGTGAGCGCTGTTCCCGGATACAGGGAGTCCACAGAGAACTGGTCCGAGGTACTCAGGGACATCAAGCGCCGGGGCTTGAGCTGCCCGAGGCTGGTGGTTGGAGACGGACACCTGGGCATCTGGGGAGCTCTGCGCAACGTCTATCCGCAGGCGGCAGAGCAACGCTGCTGGAACCACAAGATCGTAAACGTGCTCGCCAAGCTTCCAAAGCGACGACAGGACCAGGCCAAGCTCATGCTGCGTACTATCCCCTACGCGCCGACTCGGACAGAGGCTGAGCGGCTCAGGACGGTGTTCACCAGGTGGTGCGGCGACCATTCCTACGAGGCGGCCTCAGAGGCCTTGGAGCGGGACTGGGACCGCATGGTCACCTTCTATGACTTCCCAAAGGAGCACTGGGGGCACCTTCGCACGACGAACCCGGTAGAATCACCCTTCGCGGCCCTCAGGCTTCGGACCGATGCCGCCAAGCGCTACAAGAGGGTCGATCGGGCGATAGCGGTGATCTGGAAAATGTTGATGGTCGCCGAACAGCGCTTCAGGCGTCTGAAGGCCCCTGAGTTGATCGAAGACGTCTATCTCGGTGCACAGTATGCGGATGGAATCGCCATTGAATCAACGGCTGAGAAGGTCGCCGCCTGATGTCGTTTACACACCTATTGACGTAACCTCGATGCCCCACCCGCGGGTGGGGCAATAGTTTGTGACATTGTACCAGTGTTCAGCGGTTTTGCACTTCGCGTTGCGGCTGGAACTCACCCTCGGCGCGCGGCCTTGCCAGTCTATCGACGATCTGCTTCTCCACCACGTCCAGGGCCACCAGTGGCACGCAGTAAGTGGTGTACCGCTTCTTGAATAGGACGACCGGCAGCGCGACAACCTCACACCCGCCGTACTTTATCCGCCACTGAAGTATGAACGAGGCGCCGATATCCACGCCCATGCCCAATACGAAGGCGTCGGGAAGCTCGAGCTAGAGTCCCATAGCGAGCCGATCGGTAGCCATGAGAGGACTTGAAGTTCTTTCGTCGTTCCTGGTTAACGCCTTAGAGCGAACCCGTCTCGGCTCAGGTAGTCTTTCTTGGCTTCGTCCGCGGTAGGCACGCCCGTCATGCCACTGGCCTGAAGCCTACTCAGATACGTCTCGAACGCGGAAGCCGGCTTCATGTAGCGGACCAGGTCAAGCAACTTGTGCAGCACTTTCTCCTCCTGATAACTGACAGGCCACCTCATCGGCCTGCGCCATGTGAATTACATTACATGAAATATTATGCGTACATTAGTGGCATCATATCAAGACATATCGTATGATAATCAATATCAGTGTTCGTAATACTATCCCGGGGAGTACGCAATGGAACTGCGCGAACTCAGAAGCTTTTGCGTAGCCGCAAGGATGCGAAGCATATCTAAGGCAGCTGACTACTTGGGGATCGGCCAGCCTACCGTCACCACGCATATCAGAAAGCTGGAAGGCGAGTTCGACATAGTGCTCTTCGATAGAGTCAAGCGACCGATCCAGCTCACCCCTTCTGGACGCGCTCTGGCCAAGCTGGCGACACCTTTAGTCGAGGGGATAGATGCCCTTGCAGCGAGAACTTCAGCAGCAGAACAGGAACTCCCCGTGGCCGTTGCTTCCGTCCACGACATTATTCCTCACACACTGCTCAGGGTGGTCAGGGTTTTCCTGCATACGCATCCTCACGCTCATATGAGTATCCGATCTGGGCTCATGGGAGAGGTTCTGGCTATGGTGTCCGAGGGCGAGGTGGACCTCGGCCTCACACCATACCCTGGCAGGTTGGAGCAGTTCGATTTCGTCAGTCTGTTTGCATACGAGCGAGTCCTCATCACGCCTCGTAACCACCCCCTGCTGGAGGAGCCGTTGACCTCACTTGACCAGGTCGCGCAGTGGCCGCTGGTCCTTATGCGCAGTGAGACATACACCCGGGCGATGTTGGAGCAAGAGCTTCGGCGTAGGGGGACCGCTTACGAGATAGTGGTGGAGCTGGACAGTATGGACATGATCAAACGGTACGTCGCGTTGGGGATGGGCGTGTCTGTAGGACCAAGGCTTGCTATCGAGCCGGAAGATGAGCGGGAGTTGGGGGTCGTCAGCCTCGCAAATCTGTTGCCCGTTGAGCAGGTAGGTATCGTTACGCTCAGGGGAAAGACGCTCTCCAAGCCTGCGCTCAGCTTCGTGGCCGCGATGAGGGACACCTTATCACGCACTGGCGCCAGTCAGGGGATAGGCAAGAGAGTTTAGTGTCCGGTCAAGCGTGGAAGCAATTCGGCTTTGGGTCCCGCAGTCGTGTCTGTGTCTCAGCAGTTTCAGCTCGTGGGCGGCGCCTCGAAGCTCATCTCTACTGAACTCCTTGTCAGCGGCAGTCTCAACAAGGGCGCGCCAGGTCTCTCGGGGAGTCGCCCCGATCCCGGCTGTCGGTGGAGGCGTGATCGGGGTCTTTGCGATTCAGAAGTGATTTTCGCCAGAGGCGATATCTTGACACGAGGACTCGGCGGGCGTACATTGCACCATCATCGATACAAGGAGGCATGTCATGTCCGAGGAGAACAAAGCTGTCGTCCGCCGATTCACGGAGGTCTTTCAGACAGGGGACCTCTCTACGCTCGACGAGGTGCTGGCGAGTAACTTCGTCGACCACAACCCTTTCCCGGAACAGGCGCCCGGTCGGGAGGGGATGAAGCAGCTGATAGGGATGATGCGAACCACATTTCCTGATATGGCTGTTTCGACGGAAGATATGATAGCTGAAGGTGACAGGGTTGTTTCCAGGTGGTCCGCGACCGGCACACACAAGGGAGAGTTCATGGGCGTCCCGGCGACAGGGAACAAAGTAACGGTCACTGGGATCGGCATCGACCGTATCATGGACGGCAAGATCGTCGAACTGGGAACAGTTCGACGCCATGGGGATGATGCAGCAGATCGGAGCGATTCCGAGCCCTTAAACCGCTCGGCGCGCCATACGTGCGAAGACGGCCATAGCTGGCGGAGCTACGAGTCGCCCAGGCTATGCTCGGCTGATAAGCCCACGCCTTCGCTCAGAGCGCCGTCTTCTGGCCTTCGGTGTGTCTACCTTACCCAGGAAAGCGTTGCGGCCGTCTCAGGGGCCAAAACAAACATCTTTAGCTACCACTGAGACGGCCCCTGATGCAGGATATGTCCTTCGCCAGATCAGCGCATGTCCCGACCGAGGTCGGCCAGATGCTTCGCCATATCCGTGAGGACTGCCGGTCATCGGTGTGGAGCCGTATCAAATAGTTGGACCGAGTTCCTGGGTTCCCATTCCGGTTGTTGCGCCGCACTCAGAAACGCACACCACCGAAGAAAGCAACGTGGGCCGGTTCCTACCGCAGCCAGGAGCGGTCCGAGGTCTTTCAGCAAGTCAGCGTCCGTTTAGGTTGATGGGCATCCCTTACCAAGAGTGTCATCAGCGCCATGAGCCAGATGGCGCTGATCGTCGCGCCAATTATGATGCGCCCGCCTCTACCTCATCCAGTGTCAGCTCAATACCAAATCCTGGGGCGTCGCTCGGGACCAGGTAGCCGTTGTCTGGCAATGACATTCCAGGCGTGCGGCGATACGCTTCGCTCAATGGGACGCCAGGAGGAGACCCGAGGAAAAACTCACCCCAGAGCCTGTCCCAGAAGTGGGCATTGCGGATAGGGGGATCGGATAGAGGTCGGAGGGTTCGTTGAAAGGCCCTGGCCTGAGCGGGTAGGACAGGCGACGGAGCGATGGGTCAGCTGCTGTCATCACTGCAGGTCAGGAGACGGGACGAGGCTCCGGGCCATTAAATAGACCGATGAAGGGGCTGGAGCGCCACACCCGACAGAGAGTACGCAGGTTGAAGGCGGTGGCCAACATGGTCCACTCGGCCGCCACGTTGACGAGGCCGCGCAGCAGGAACCTCCGTGCCCCCTGTTGCTCCTTGATGATTCCGAAGACAGGCTCGACCAGCTGCTTTCTCAGCCTGTAAGCTTCTTGAGCTACTGAGGTGGACATCCAGGAGCGATGGCGACGTAGCACGTCATCGTGCGGCCCTATGGCCAGGCTTCGCCCAATCTCTTTGGCTCTGGTACAGGCTCTGAAGGCCGGGCATGCTTGACAGACAGCACCTGCAGCCCGGTACAGTCGCAACGGGACTCCGTTCGCATGCTGTATGCGAACGAACGCAAGCGTCCGTCCCTGGGGACACCTGAAGCTGTCGCTGTGTTCGTCATAGGTGAATCTGTCCTTGTGATATGGGTCTTCGAGGAACCGTTGTCGTGCCTCTGACACCACCACCTTCTGACCTCGACGGTCGCACTCCGCTAGGTGACTGGCGGCGAAGTATCCGGCGTCGGCCAATGTCATCTGCGACTTCGTCCCCGTAGTCTCCTCAGCCTGCTCCATCATCGGCACCAGCAGGGCATTGTCATTGGCCGCATCAACCACGTCCACGGCTGTGACCAGCATGCTTGTCGCTCCCCCATCGGTCTCCATGGGTGAGACCATAGCCTGGGCGTTGTAGCCAGCCACAATGCCCTGCCTGCCCTTCATCAGCCGGGCCTCCGGGTCGGTCAGGTTGATACGCCTGTGGCGCTTTTGACTCGCAAGATCGGCCATCGCATGCTTCACCTGCTCTCTCAAGACCTCCTTGTCCGCCAACTTCTGAGGCAGACGGGCAACGGCAGCGTCTTCTCCCGCCTCGTTCTGTGCCTCAAGGTCGGTTATCGCCCGCTCCAACCGATCCAATAGCCCTCTCAGCCCCTCGGCATCGCAGCTCCTGTTCACTGACGCGTTGGCGACCACCTTCGTACCATCCACCGCCTGAACCGCCAGATCCACCAACTTCATGGCCACCGCCGTACGCACGGTACGCTCGAACAGCTTCCGCATGGCCTGCCGATGCCCTTTGTAGAACCTCCACAGGGTATTGTGGTCGGGATGCTGCCACCCGGTCAGCCACAGGTACGGTATCTGGTCCCGGCAGGCCGCCTCCAGCTTCCGGCACGAGCGCACCCCGGTCATGAAGCCGTACAGCCACACGCTCAACAGCGCACGTGGATGGTAGGCTGGCGCTCCCAGCACCTCCCCGTCTATCTTCACCCCAAGCTCCCCCCAGTCCTCCCGGTCCAAAGCGTCAACGAACTCGGCCACGAACCGCGCCGGATGGTCCAGCGGCAACAACTCGTCAAGCGTCGGCGGCAACATCCACATCTGCTCTCGGCCCATCGGTCGAAGCGGCATCTCAATATCTCCCACCTTGATGTCGCTTCAAACGTACACCTGACCCATACTCAACGCCAACCCAGACTTGTGAGACAGGCTCCCCACGGAATGTTTGGCATGGCGAAGCAAGTGTGCTGGCCATAGGCGTCATTCATTCCCCCATGAGGTATCACCGCGATTCCGGCGGCCTCCGCGATGTGGCATATCTTTACCGTCGCAGTCACTCCACCCACCCACTGGATGTCGGGCTGAAGATAGTCCACGACCCGATTGCTGACCGCGGATAGGAACGGCAATGGGGTGTACCAGTGCTCCCCTGTGGCCAGGGTCTGCCAAGGGAGTCACCTTCGCAGCTCGGTGAAACCCCGAAAATCTTCCGGTATCAGGCAGTCCTCCAGCCATTTCAGCTGATATGGGCGAAGGCGCTCTGCCAATTGGACGGCGAACTCCAGGTCGAAGGCCATACAGCAGTCTAGCATCAGCTCTCTCGCCTGAGCAACCAACTCTTCGTTTTTCTCGAGGCCTTCGAGGCCGTCAGCGGGACCGAATGGACAGGCCAACTTCGTTGCCTTGAACCCTAGCTCCATGTGCCAATCGGTGTCGTTTCCCGTCGAATAGCAAAACATGCGGTCCCGCGCCGGCCCACCCAGCAGCTCGTACACCGGCCTTCCCAGAAGTTTCCTCTTCAGGTCCCAAAGCGCCAGGTCGACCGCGCTTATGGCATAGCTCGCGAGTCCGGTAGAGCTATAAGGCGAGGCGAGCCTGAACATCGTGTCCCACAGCTTCTCCGTCGCCATACAGTCCTCACCTCCCAGCAGAGACGCCATGTGGTCGTTGATGATGGACACGACGGGTTTGTCATTGGTGGTCATGCCTAGCCCCCAGGTGCCGTCCTCTGCAGTCACGATGCATGCCACCTGGCCCCACCGGGGCCGCCACTGACTGCGGTGGGCCTTGTACCTGGGATATCTGGACAAGGGATTGGCGACTTCGGCATCCTCGCTCCATGAGGGCCGACGCGCCTTGGCATGCGATACGGTATCAGGTAAGATTGATTTGTTCGTAAAAACCCCTCGCCAGCCTGGGGCAAGGTGGGGATAATGTAATAAAAGGTCGTGGGCGCTGCGCCTGGCCGAGGGAGGGGAGGATGTTCCGAATACGAGACCCGCAAGAGAGCCTCTGGCAGTCCCAGTTCCTGGTGACGCCGAAGAAGGCTAAGCGCCTGGAGAGAAGTTGGGCCGAGGTTTTCCGAAACGAGGCGCTCCCCCTGATTGACGAGGAGCGCTTTGCTCCCATGTACTGCGTGGACAACGGCCGTCCCAACCGGGCGGTGCAGACCGTCCTCGGGGTCCACCTCCTCAAAGAGATGTTCAACCTCACCGACGATGAAGCTCTGGAACAACTAGAGTTCAACCTGGAGGTTGCGTCAATAGGTGTGTAAACGTTATCAGGCGGCGATCTCCTCTAGCAGCCCGTCCGAGAAACACGGTTGGCGGGCGCTTTGGGGTATGATGGGCCCAGTCCAGTAGCGGGGAGTTGTTGATGAGCAAGACCTACCCTCCCTACGAACCCGACCAGCAGTTGCTGTTGCCAGCGGCGTTGCAGGAGTGGCTGCCTGACGACCATCTGGCCTACTTCATATCCGACGTGGTGGACCAGTTGGACATGTCGGAGGTCACCGCTCGCTACGAGCGGGAACGGCGTGGCGGGCCGCCGTATCATCCACGGATGATGGTCAAGGTGTTGCTCTACGGCTACTGCGTGGGGGTGGCGTCCTCACGCCGCATCGCCCAGCGTCTCTACGAGGACATCGCCTTCAGGGTGTTGGCGGCGAACAACACACCGGACTTCCGGACCATCTCCGACTATCGCAAGGATAATCTGGATGCGCCGTCGGGCCTGTTCGTACAGGTACTGGCGTTGTGCCAGCAGGCGGGCCTGGTGAAGCTGGGGCACGTGGCGCTGGACGGCACGAAGGTCAAGGCCAACGCATCGAAGCATAAGGCGATGAGTTACCAACGGATGAAGGAGAAGGCAGCGCAGTTGGCGGCGGAGGTAGCGGAGTTGTTGCGACAGGCCCAGGCAGCGGATGATGAGGAAGACCGGCGGTACGGCAAAGACAAGCGTGGAGATGAGTTGCCGGAGGAGTTGGCCTTTCGAGAGGGTCGGTTGGAGAAGATACGGGAAGCCATGGCGGCGCTGGAAGCCGAGGCGCAGGCGGCTGCCGAACAGGCCGAGGCCGAAGGTCGTAAGCACCCGGGGGTGCCCGACGACAAGGCCCAGCGTAACTTCACCGATACCGAGTCGCGCATCATCCCCGCACCTGGAGGAAAGGACTTCCTGCAAGCGTACAACTGTCAGGCGGTGGTGGACAGCGCTCACCAGGTGATCGTGGCGGCGCGGGCCACCAACCAGACTTCGGATAAGCAACAGGCTGCAGCGATGATGGAGGAGACCATCGACAACGTCGGTGCAGTCCCCAGGGAAGTATCCGCTGATGCTGGCTATTACTCGGCGAAGGCAGTCGACGAGTTCTATGCTCTGGGCGTGGACCCGTTCGTCGCGCCGGAGCAGACCCGCCACGGCCGGGTCGTGCCACCCGCGCCCCGAGGTCGCATACCCAGCCATCTGTCTTCCAGGGACCGGATGCGACGGAAGTTACAGACCAGGCGGGGTCGGCAGCGCTACGCGTTGCGGATGCAAACTGTGGAGCCGGTATTCGGCCAGATCAAGCAGGGCCGGGGATTCCGGCAGTTCCTGCTGCGGGGACTGGAGAAGGTGAACGGCGAATGGTCGCTGATCTGCACCGGCCACAACCTGCTCAAACTGTTCCGCTTTGGGGTCAATCTGCACAGGAAAGCACGGGTCGATGGGCCAGCCCAACGCATCAGGAACTTTGCCGAGGTAGTGAGCACGGCGCTATTCGCAAAGCTATCTGGGGCCGGCCGGGGCAACCGGCAATATTAGTTGTCGCGATCCATTGTCGCTGACCCGCAAGCACCGTTTAGATAATCCTCGGACGGGCTGCTAGCGTTGCCTCAGCGGCGATTCCATCGACATATTGGGCGCCGAGATAGACCTCCTCCATCAACTCAGGGGCCTTCAGACGCCTGAAGCGCTGTTCGGCGATCATCAACATCTTCCACATCACCGCCATGGCTCGGTCGACCCGCTTGTAGCGCTTCGCCGCGTCGGTTCGAAGTCTCAGCGCGGCGAAGGGCGACTCGACTGGGTTTGTCGTGCGAAGGTGAACCCAGTGCTCCTTGGGGAAGCCATAGAAGGTGGTCATGCGGTCCCAGTCCCGCTCCAGGGTCTCTGAGGCCGCATTGTAGGAGCGGTCCCGGCACCACTTGCTGAACGCCGTCCTGAGTCGTTCAGCATCGGCCCGGGTCTCGGCGTAGGGGATGGCGCGCAGCATGAGCTTGGCCTCGCCCTGCTGTCGCTTGGGTAGCTTGTCCAGCACATTCATCATCTTGTGGTTCCAACAGCGCTGCTCCGCCGCCTGGGGATAGACGTTGCGCAGAGCTCCCCAGATGCCCAGATGTCCGTCTCCAATCACCAGCCTTGGGCACTCCAGCCCGCGGCGCTTCATGTCTCTGAGCACCTCGGACCAGCTCTCTGTCGACTCCCTGTAGCCGGGAACGGAGCTCACCACCACCTTCCTCCCGTCGCTCAGGGCTGCCATCACCACCAGGATCGCCGCCTTCTCCTTCTCGAGACCAGCCTTCACGTACACCCCGTCCACCCACATGTACACCACTTCGAGGTCGTCCAAGGACCTGGCGTGCCACTCGGCAAGCTCGGCGTTCCACTTGTCCTTGAGCCGCGCGACTGTGCTCGCCGACACCGGCGCCTCTTCTCCCAGCAGTCCCCGCACCGCCAGATCGAAGTCGCCCTATGAAAGGCCATGCAGGTACAGCTCAGGGATCAACTCGGATACCTTCCTGGTCCTGTGGACGAACAGTGGCAGCAACCGGCTCTCGAATCGCTCCTCGGTGTCGCGCACCCGCGGCCTCCTCAGCTGTATCGTTCCCGAACAGAGTGTCAGCCTCCGGGGTTTGGAGTATCCGTTCCGATAGCCGGCGTCTGAGTCCGACTCAGACCGGCGGGCCGACTTCGCCCTTCCCAGGAACTCCGTCACCTCTTCCTCCAGCAACTCTTGGATCAATCTCTGAACCTGGCCTCGCACCCAATCCTCCAACTGCTCCCACTCGGGCCTTGACTCCGACACGCTCCCGGTGATTCCCTTGCTCATGGGCGGTGTATCTCCTCTCTTGGGCTCCGAGCCCGTCTTGTTCAAATAGAGGGTACACCGCCTGACTGTTTACACACCCTTTGAGGATACCTCGGCCCATTAAAGCTAGGTCGCATTGCTAGACGCTAACTAAAGGGCGCGCTTCCCGCGGACTCGTCCCAATCTGGTTCAGGTTGCCAAGTGTTCATGAAAGATGCCGATTAAGACTTTCATCTCGCCTATGCTACCAATTACATGGAAGTGAATACGGTTCCTGTGGGGCTCAAGTTTGGAATGCCACTCACGGCGATACACCTGTCCACGGTATTCCACTGTAGGCCGTCAGCGATAATGAGATCATAAGAGAATCCGGTGGGGAGTATGGCTCCGACAGATGGGTGTGCCACCCCCGGGCCTAGTGGTCGGCTCGAGCCTTCTCAGATGGGCCCGTCTGTATGCACCCTCGCTATCGCAGAGCGCTTCGCGCATTCCCATCGGAACTACTTCCCTTGACCACCGCTCAGAACCCTGTAACCATAGTTCTCTTCTGTCCTCTCTGCGTGGGGAAGGACTTCAACCACCACCCTAGAGAGGCCGACCACCTCGCCGTTTTCGTCGAAGCTGTAGTTGTTTCCGATGGCGCCACTCCAGGTTATATCGTAGAGACAGTCCCGAAATCCGTCGGCATCCTGGTCGTCGCTGGTCTGCCTGAGGCACTCAGCCGTGATGTACACGTCGTCGTAGGCGGACCCAAGGTGCCAGGGAAGGGTGATGCACTGGTAGCGTTCCCTGAAGTTGGCAAGGACTTCCTGGGACTCTACTGCGGCAAGTGACGGGCCTTCAGGCCGGTGGCCGCGTCGCCGGCGATGTCCTGAGCGGTGGTTCCGACCGTGACGGTTTCGCCGTAGATGGGGCCTTCGTAGCCCAACTCCCGAGCCTGCTTGACGATAGCACCCGCTGCAAATTCCGACTGGGGGGCTATGTGGAGAGCGTCAGGGCTGGCCGCGAATAGCTTGGTCAGCTGGGTCTCGAAATCGGTGACGTCGGTAGCGTAGCGCTCGGCGGCGACGACGTGGCCACCGTTCTCTTCGAACTGGGCCACGGAGGTGCGCCTCACATCCTCGGCGTAGTCGGTCTTTTCGGTGATGGTGGCCAACCTGCGGATACCATCGGCCCACAGGACATTGCCGGTGTTGATTTCCACCTCGATGTCGCTGATCTGGGTGCGGAAGATGTAGTCGCCCGCGTTGGCGATGTCCGGGTTGCTGGCCAGCCCCGAGAACAGGACCACCCCATCCTCTTCGGCAAGGGGCGCGACCCCGAGCATCGCCCCGCTGCACGAGGTGCCGAGGATGATCTTAATCCCGTCCACGTCGGTGAGCTTCTTGTAGGCGGTGATGGCATCCTGAGCATTGCACTTCGAGTCTTCGACGACGAACTCCAGTATGCGCCCATTGACTCCGCCGGCGGCATTGATCTCGTCGAGCGCCATCTTCTTGGACTGCAGGGCCACCATGCCGTAGGTCTCGCCGGCGCCCGTCAGGGATTCCATCACGCCTATCCGAAAGGGAGCACTGTCGCCCTCACTTCCACCTCTTTCACAAGCCATGATGGCCAGCAGAAGGATAACTATCAGTCCTAACCCGGCGAGCCTTTTCCAGGACGATGTTTGCATGAAGCACTCCCTCAACGTGCGGTTTGATTACGCATTTTGGCCGTGGCTTGGGTTCTGCTTTAGCCCGAATCCACCGAAGGACACCGATGGACGGCGTGAGGAAAGCGGAAGGGGAGTGAGGGAGCTACAGGGGAAATAGCCTGGGTTCCATTTGGGGTAGGGAGGTCGGCGGACGGTCTTCATCGCCGCACAGGGGCCCCTATGGCCGTCTGCGGGAGCTGCGATGCGCGGGATGGCGAGAGAATACGCAGCAGGGAACTCTCTCGGACCGGGCTGGCACGAGTCTGCGGGGATCTTCGGTTGTCCGGTGGGTGGGTCGGTCGCCGACGGTGCCGTCAGGCCGGGAGTGGAATGGCTCGCAGCCGGGCCAAGGCGCGGCTGAACTTCTCAGCCCAAGGCCAGCGATCCGGAAGATGCAGGGTCAACCGGCGTGCCGAGCGGGTGAGCCGTCCGGCCAGGGAGAAGAACCGCCGCCGGAGGGTCTTGGTGGTGGCTATCCGCTCTCCCAGACCGATCCGCGCCGTCCAGCGGGCCAGGTTGTGGGCCATCGTCTGGACGGCCAGCCAGGCGCCGTTGGCGGCGAAGCGGCCCGAGGGGAGATGGTTCAGCCCGACGCCGTACTTGAGGTCGCGTATGGCATTCTCGATCTCGGCGTGGCGGCGATGGTCAGCCTCCAGTTCGAGCAACTCCCCGTCCCGGTCGGTGATGAAGCCATGATAGCTGTATTTGGCGAAGAGGGCCAGTTGGGAACCGGGCGTCGGCTTCACCCGCCGGACGATGAGCCGTACCGGCGCGGCGTCCGCCTCGGCCTGGAAGGGGGTGCAGGTGGTCTCGGCCACATCGGCGGCGCCGTCCATCCAGTAAGGAATCGGCGTCCAGGCATCTTCGGGTATCGCCTCGATGAGATTGTGCAGGCTTTTGTGCTGGCGGATGGTGATGGAGAAGCGGACATCCATCTTGCGGCAGACGGATACCACGCCATGAGTGTAGAACCCGCTGTCGGCCCGTAGCGTGAGTCGTCCGTTGGCCCCGGCGTAGCGCACCCGTCCCACCGTCTCCCGCAGGAAGTGGGCGGCGCCGCGGGCGGTGTTGGCCCGGCCCTCGCGCAGCCGGGACATCAGCACGTCTCCGGTGCCGGCGGCGATGGCCAGCAGCGGGTGGTAGCCCCGCTTGCCGGTATAGCCGTGGTGGCGGGCGCCCTCCTTGGCCAGTCCGTAGGTCTCGCAGATGGTGGAGTCCAGGTCAATGGTCAGGGGCCCGTCGCCGGGTCCCGCCCCGGCCTGCCAAGCCCGGGCCAGCAACTCGCGGCTCACCCGGTCGAGTTGACGGACGTGGCCCCACCGGAAGCTGCGCAGGAAGGTGCCCAGGGTGGATGGCGCCTTGAGAGTGCCGCCCAGGGTGCAGGCCGTCCCCCCGGTGCGCAACACATCGGCGTCGTCAATGCAGTCGCCCCCAGCCAGCGCAGACGCCACCAGCGTCATCATCTTGTCGCTCGTGTTCGCCCGCCCCGGGGCATCGCCCAGGTCGAGGCGCTGCCGGACGAGTTCGGGCAGGCCGAGGTGCCGCGCCAGGGTGGCCGGAAGGAGCAGCCCGGCATTGGCCACCAAGCGGCGGTCGTCGAAGGTGATTTGGATCCGGTCGGGGTGGTTGCGTGGCAGCATCTACTGGGTGCTCCTTTTCCGGGGCCGTTTTTTTGCTACAAAACCATTATCCCAGAAGCACAGGAGCACCTTCTTGCCGCCTCAGGACGCTAACCCGACGCCCTCCTTCGGTGGATTCGGGTTTAGGTGTTCCGGGTACACAGTTTGGTTTGGAGCAGGGGTCGAAAGCGCATCGATGAGCGACTTCCAAGCGAGGATTGACGGCGGTGTCTGCACTTCATCCGCGGCTGCGAAACCACCCATGGACGGCAAAGGTCTAGAGAGGATAATTCTGGCTGAACGCAGATTATCTAGGCGCCGGTACTCATCAAGGTCTGGCGGGCGAGTAATGCTCTTTGGCTCACGAACTTCTTGATGCAACCATTTCCACTGATCTTCGCGCAGCCAGCCCAGGTATTCGTCGAGCGCGATCTGAGCGGTGAGAGTCATTCGGAGACGGTCACCGCCAAATTCCAAATCTATCGCATCATTAATCTTTTCCCAACGGGAATTGAGATGAACACGATTCTCAGGATGCACTACCGAATGCCTTAGTTGATTCCCTCGTAAAAACCCCTCGTCCTCCGGGGGCAATGGGAGGATAATGTGGGGAAAGGGCGTTGGGGCAGCGCCCGGGCGAGGGAGGGGAGGATGTTCCGAGCGCGAGACCCGCAAGAGAGCCTCTGGCAGTCCCAGTTCCTGGTGACGCCGAAGAAGGCTAAGCGCCTGGAGAGAAGTTGGGCCGAGGTTTTCCGAAACGAGGCGCTCCCCCTGATTGACGAGGAGCGCTTTGCTCCCATGTACTGCGTGGACAACGGCCGTCCCAACCGGGCGGTGCAGACCGTCCTCGGGGTCCACCTCCTCAAAGAGATGTTCAACCTCACCGACGATGAAGCTCTGGAACAACTAGAGTTCAACCTGCTCTGGCACCACGCCCTGCGGCTGGACATCGAGGAGACCCACCTGCCCCAGAAGACCCTCCACAACTTCCGAGTTCGCCTGATGCAGCACGACGGTGGCCGGCTGGCTTTCCAGGAGACCACGGACCGGATCATCCAGGCGCTGGGCATACGCACCGGAAAGCAACGGCTGGACTCCACCCACATCATGAGCAACATCGCCACACTCACCCGGCTGGGCCTGTTCTGTGAGACGATGCGGTTGTTCCTGCGGGCCTTGCGCTGGGAGCACCCAGAGCTTCGCCCTGGGGTTCCGGAGGGCCTCCTGGGGCGCTATTTGAAGGAAGAAGACGAGGCGACCCACTACGAGGACGCCCGCACGGGGGAGGGTCGGCGACGCCTTTCGGTCTGTGCCCGGGACCTCTACCGGCTGGTGGACCGGTTCCATGGCACGACTGCTGCCCAGCTGGAGGAGTACCGGCTGCTGGAGCGGCTGCTGCGGGAGCAGTGCCATGTGGGCAAACACCAGGACGGGCGCCCCAGGGACGATGATGACGATGCTGGGGAATGCAAGGTGCCCGTGGCCTTGAAGGACCCGAAGCAGGTGTCCGCCGACTCGCTGCAATCGCCCCACGACCCGGATGTGACCTACAGCGGCCACAAGGGGAAGGGGTACGAGGTGCAGGTGGCGGAGACCTGCCACGAGGAGAACGCCACCCAGCTCATCACCCACGTGGAGGTGACCCCCTCGAGTGGGAGCGACACCGACGTGAGCGTGCCGGTCGTTGACGGGCTCGCGGAGCGGAAGGTCCGACCGGACGAGCTCTTCGCCGACACGGCGTATGGGTCGGGCCGCAATGCCTTCGAAGCCTCGCGCCGGGGAACGGAACTGGTGAGCCCGGTGGCGGGGTCGGCGCCGGGGAACTCGCACGAAGGAGAGGGTGACGGACCACCGCCGCTCACCGCCGCGGACTTTCAGATCGACGTCACAGGGGAGCAGGCCACGGTGTGCCCCGCCGGCCACCCGTCCATCGAGGAGTACGAGCTGAAGGATGCGCCGGAGCGGGTAGAGGTCCACTTTGCCGGGACAACATGCGAGCCCTGCCCCTTGCGATCCCGTTGCCCAGTGAAGCTGGACCGGCGTGCGGGGGCCTACGTCCTCAAGGCGGACCTGGTGAAGGTGAACATCGAGCGGCGCCGGAGGGCCGAGGCCACCGAGGAGTGGCGCAAGCGGTATGACATAAGGGCCGGGATCGAGGGAACGAACTCCGAGCTCAAGCGCGCCCACGGGCTTGGGCGCTTGCGGGTGCGAGGGGGCCGTCGGGTGCGGCTTGCCGTCTACCTGAAGACGTTGGCGTGCAACTTCAAGCGGATGGTCCATGCACGCCTGGCGGAGATGGAGAACACGGCTCAGCGGGCGGTCGGGACGGTACCTGCGGTCGCGGCCGCATGAGGGCGCCGCTCCACAGCTTCCACCGGGTGCCCTGAGCCACGGAAGGGGTACCGCAACGGGATCACGCTTGTCCTGAGCGCGGCAGATGGTGCGGTGAGCCCAGCAGCCGGCATCCCGTGGCCTCCTCCCTTCCAGGCCCCTTCGCACGCCAGGGTTCATCTCAAACAGGCCTTTTTGCGAGGGAATCTTAGTTGTTTGATTCGTTGAATTGAACGCGCTCCAGACGCAAGGAAAGAAGTGGCTCCGGAAATCTGAACAGGGGGATAAGTGGAATCGCTGCCTGATTGAGGGCATGATAGTGCTCTCGGAGACAGGAGCGAGAGATGAGCAGACGACCCCGCCGTAACCACTCGGCAGAGTTCAAGGCGAAGGTGGCTCTTGCCGCAGTGCGCGGCGACCGGACACTTTCGGAGCTGGCAAGCCAGTTCGATGTGCACCCGAACCAGATCACGCAGTGGAAGACCCAGTTGCTGGATCGGGCGGCGCAGTTATTTGGGGCCGGGACAGGGCAGGCTGAAAAGCCGGTAGATATGAAGGTCCTTCACGCTAAGATCGGTGAGCTTGCGTTGGAGAACGATTTTTTAGAGGCCGCGCTCACGAAGGCGGGATTGCCGGGCGCAAGGCGATGATCGACCGCGATCACAAGCTGCCTCTCGCCCGCCAGGCAAAGGCAGTGGGCATCAGCCGCGGGAGCATCTACTACCGGCCACGGCCGGTGGGCGAAGCCGGTCTCGGGCTGATGCGCCGCATCGATGAGCTGCACCTTGAGTATCCGTTTGCAGGCAGTAGGATGATGCGAGGCCTGCTCCGCCAGGAGGGACTCTCCTCCGGGCGTAGACACATCGCCACACTGATGCGGCGGATGGGCATCGAGGCGCTGTACCGCAAGCCCAACACCAGCCGGCGACGGCCCGGCCATACGGTGTATCCGTACCTGCTGCGCGGGCTTGAGGTGAGCAGGCCCAACCAGGTGTGGGCAATGGATATCACGTACATTCCGATGGCCAGGGGGTTCGTGTACCTAGCCGCAGTGATGGACTGGCATAGCCGCAAGGTGCTGGCCTGGCGGGTATCGGTCACAATGGACACAGACTTCTGCGTGGAGGCGCTCGAAGAATCCCTGGGACGCCACGGCGCGCCGGAGATATTCAACACAGATCAGGGAAGCCAGTTCACAAGTGATGCCTTCACCGGCCTGCTGAAAGCCAATGGGATCCAGATCAGCATGGACGGGAAGGGAAGCTGGAAGGATAATGTGTTCGTCGAACGACTGTGGAAGAGCGTCAAGTACGAGGAGGTGTACCTGAGAGCCTACGAATCGGTCCCGGAAGCCAGAACTGGCCTCGGGCGGTACTTCGAGTTTTACAATGCCGGACGGCCCCATTCGAGCCTTGGGGGAATGACGCCGGACCAGTTCTTTGACAGAGCGCCTGCCGAGTCCGCGGCGGCCTAACGCACGGCAGCGCGATTCCACTTATCAAACCGGGCAGCGCTGTTCAGACAAACGAGACCACCTCTACCTTCAGCATCCAGCACGACAGGGGTTCACTTATCAGCATGATGTCCTTGAGGGAAACATCGTCGGGAACCTTGGTGACGTATGCGCCGATAGCGCTGTCCTTAACCCGAATCCACCGAAGGAGGGCGTCGGGTTAGCGTCCTGAGGCGGCAAGAAGGTGCTCCTGTGCTTCTGGGATAATGGTTTTGTAGCAAAAAAACGGCCCCGGAAAAGGAGCACCCAGTAGATGCTGCCACGCAACCACCCCGACCGGATCCAAATCACCTTCGACGACCGCCGCTTGGTGGCCAATGCCGGGCTGCTCCTTCCGGCCACCCTGGCGCGGCACCTCGGCCTGCCCGAACTCGTCCGGCAGCGCCTCGACCTGGGCGATGCCCCGGGGCGGGCGAACACGAGCGACAAGATGATGACGCTGGTGGCGTCTGCGCTGGTGGGGGCGACTGCATTGACGACGCCGATGTGTTGCGCACCGGGGGGACGGCCTGCACCCTGGGCGGCACTCTCAAGGCGCCATCCACCCTGGGCACCTTCCTGCGCAGCTTCCGGTGGGGCCACGTCCGTCAACTCGACCGGGTGAGCCGCGAGTTGCTGGCCCGGGCTTGGCAGGCCGGGGCGGGACCCGGCGACGGGCCCCTGACCATTGACCTGGACTCCACCATCTGCGAGACCTACGGTAAGGAGGGAGCTATACCGGCAAGCGGGGCTACCACCCGCTGCTGGCCATCGCCGCCGGCACCGGAGATGTGCTGATGTCCCGGCTGCGCGAGGGCCGGGCCAACACCGCCCGCGGCGCCGCCCACTTCCTGCGGGAGACGGTGGGACGGGTGCGCTACGCCGGGGCCAACGGACGACTCACGCTACGGGCCGACAGCGGGTTCTACACTCATGGCGTGGTATCCGTCTGCCGCAAGATGGATGTCCGCTTCTCCATCACCATCCGCCAGCACAAAAGCCTGCACAATCTCATCGAGGCGATACCCGAAGATGCCTGGACGCCGATTCCTTACTGGATGGACGGCGCCGCCGATGTGGCCGAGACCACCTGCACCCCCTTCCAGGCCGAGGCGGACGCCGCGCCGGTACGGCTCATCGTCCGGCGGGTGAAGCCGACGCCCGGTTCCCAACTGGCCCTCTTCGCCAAATACAGCTATCATGGCTTCATCACCGACCGGGACGGGGAGTTGCTCGAACTGGAGGCTGACCATCGCCGCCACGCCGAGATCGAGAATGCCATACGCGACCTCAAGTACGGCGTCGGGCTGAACCATCTCCCCTCGGGCCGCTTCGCCGCCAACGGCGCCTGGCTGGCCGTCCAGACGATGGCCCACAACCTGGCCCGCTGGACGGCGCGGATCGGTCTGGGAGAGCGGATAGCCACCACCAAGACCCTGCGGCGGCGGTTCTTCTCCCTGGCCGGACGGCTCACCCGCTCGGCACGCCGGTTGACCCTGCATCTTCCGGATCGCTGGCCTTGGGCTGAGAAGTTCAGCCGCGCCTTGGCCCGGCTGCGAGCCATTCCACTCCCGGCCTGACGGCACCGTCGGCGACCGACCCACCCACCGGACAACCGAAGATCCCCGCAGACTCGTGCCAGCCCGGTCCGAGAGAGTTCCCTGCTGCGTATTCTCTCGCCATCCCGCGCATCGCAGCTCCCGCAGACGGCCATAGGGGCCCCTGTGCGGCGATGAAGACCGTCCGCCGACCTCCCTACCCCAAATGGAACCCAGGCTATTTCCCCTGTAGCTCCCTCACCCCCCTTCCGCTTTCCTCACGCCGTCCATCGGTGTCCTTAAGTGGCTCCATGATCAGTTGCCGGATGGGCGTTAGGGCGTTGCCGCTGATATAAGAGTATCCGCCGGGCTGTCCCAGCAGAGAGAACACTGCGAGATACGAGGTCGTGGAGTCTGGGCGCCCGGACGGCCGCGGCTTGTCCCTGTCAGTAGAGATTGGAGTAGCCACATGGGGTCATGGGCCGTTGGCGACGCAGCGGGAAACCCGCCGGTGCAACAGAAGGCGCCGAGACGGGGACGACTGCCTTCCCAGCCTCTATCCGGGCACAAGACGATTGGTTGATATGGCGGTAAGTACTTGCGGTTGGACCTCAAGCTAGGGGGTCCAAGGCTGGCTTTCTCCGGAGTACAAGAGCTCGGGCACGTGGCCGTTCCCGGTCGGAACACCGATCGCCTCCCGCCGCTCTCTCGAGTCGTTCGGGGCGGTGGGCAAGCGGCTGAGGCGAAGGACGTCTTCCATTTCAAGCATCACCATCACTTGTTGTGCGTTCCGGCCTTACTCCGGGATCCAACACCGTACGGTGTGGCGCCTGCCACCCGTGCGGCAGTCATGCTCCACCCTCGGCAGCCCAGGGCAACCTTTCAAGTCTGGCACTCCCCTTCGGCGTTTGAATAGGTGAAAAAGGAAAGATTGGCCTTTGTCTTTTCCCTGTTTTCAGGGCAGCGTTATGCCTATTCAGATTGATGCATTGTGATTTCGTAGCCACCGGGCATTTGTTGTAGATTGTCGGTGACGGAAGCCGATGGATTGGGCGGCTATGGGCCTGGGGTTAGATCCGCAATTTGCCACTAAAACTCAGGAGTTGCAGGTTGGATAGGTTGCCTAACTCGGTGGGAATCTGTCCTATCAACCGATTGTTGCCTAGCCTCAAGTATTCCGGCGCAGAGAGGCTGCCCAGGGCCGGAGGCAGCGGGCCGCTCAGCCGGTTGTTCTCAATGACGAGGCGCGTAACCCGGCCCTCGTCATTGGTTGTGACGCCATGCCAGGAGCCAACCGGCTCATCGGAGAGCCAGTTCGTGTTAACCGACCAGTTCTCCCCGTCGGTGGAATTGTAGAACGCAACGAGCGCTTCCCTATCCGGTGAGACAGGCTCGTCGGCGCAGGCCACGCCGGCGAGCGTCAGAGCAGCTACTGCCGCTAACAAGCCGACATGCAGAAAGCGGCCGGGATACATGCGGGCAATTGGAATGTTCAGGCGCAAGATGTATACGTCCTTGTTGCTTTCTTGAAGGGCTCCGTATGTCCTAATCTTCAACCGCCTTCTCACTGCGTTTCAACGCAATACAGGCTCGAACGCGGCGACCAACTGCCCCAGTTGGAGCCGAACCGGCCCCGCACCTGTATCGTCAGCCTGGATGTGCCCTCCACCCTCACCGTGCCGTTCATCTCAAAGTAATTTCCACCGTGAACGCCGGGCGAGCTACTGAAGCTGTAACTCACCCTGCCGGCGCCGCCAAGAGTGTTGACATGCGCAGCCCATTCGTCCGCCTGCCTTCTGTCTTGAGCGGGGCCGGCCCAGATGACCCGGAAACTCAGGGAGCCGCTGCAGGATTCGATCTGCAGCAGATTGCGACGAGCATCGGGGTGGTCCCAATAGGTGGAAAGCGTGCCCACGTCGGACGTTTCGTCGCCTTCCGGTTCTGGCGGCGGCGCGGTCGGGCCCTGCGGCGTCGCCCTGGCGGAAGCCCACGCGCCGGTGCCCACCCGGTTCACGGCCGCCACCTGCACCTCGTAGTGCGTCCGGTTCGCCAGGTCCGAAATAACCTGCCTCCCGCTGTCGTCATCATTGGCGCGTGACACGTTGCGCCAAGACAACGTTCCCACCTGCCGGTAACGCACGCGGTACGAGGTCACGGGAGCACGCGCGTCCTCGCCGGCGGGCTTCTGCCACCACACCGAAATGCTCCTATCGTTCCCGTCCGCATCCAGGCTGCCGGGCGCCAGCGGCACTGTGGGCGGTCCTTCGGGCGTGGCGCTGGCCGTGGCCTCCGGACCGCGTCGGCTACCTCGCAGCGCGCGCGCCTCGAAGGTGTAGCCCGTCCGGTTCGAAAGGCCCGTCACCGTGTACGACGTCGTGGTCCAACGGCTGCCCGGGATGCTCGTCCAGTCCGGGTCCCACCCGCTCTCCGAGCTGACGCGGTAGCGGTACTCGTATTCGGTGATGGAGTCGTCGCCGGAACTGTCCCAGCTCAGCGTGACCTGCCGGTCTTCACCGGAGGCGGCGGCCAAGCTCGCCGGCGCGGCCAGCGGACCCCGGGGCGGTTCCATATCGCGGGCCGACGGACCTCCCGTGCCGTCGCGGACCGCGCGCACCTCCAGGGTGTAGAGCAGGTTGTTGGTCAGCCCCGTCAGGGTGTGCGTCGTGGTGCTCGCGCCGCTGCCCGGAATGGCCGTCCAGTCAGGGTTCCAGCCGGTGTCCGACGTGTTGCGGTGGCGGTACTGGTAACCGGTGATAGTGATGTCGCTGGGGTCGGCCCAGACCAAGACGAGCTCGCCGTCGCCGGCGGAGGCCGCGACCAGGTTGCGGGGCGCCGCCAGGGGACCCCTCGGAACCGACTTCACCTCGCCTTCCTTCCCCGGCGCGTCCGGGGTGTACACCGGCCGCACCTGGAAGGTGTATTCGATCCCGTTGGTCAGGCTCGTCGCCGCGTACGACGTCGTTCCGGCGCCGCTGCCGGAGATGTTCCGCCAGTCGGGGTTCCAGCCGCTGTCGGACGTGCTCATGAGGTTACGTCAATAGGTGTGTAAACGACATCAGGCGGCGACCTTCTCAGCCGTTGATTCAATGGCGATTCCATCCGCATACTGTGCACCGAGATAGACGTCTTCGATCAACTCAGGGGCCTTCAGACGCCTGAAGCGCTGTTCGGCGACCATCAACATTTTCCAGATCACCGCTATCGCCCGATCGACCCTCTTGTAGCGCTTGGCGGCATCGGTCCGAAGCCTGAGGGCCGCGAAGGGTGATTCTACCGGGTTCGTCGTGCGAAGGTGCCCCCAGTGCTCCTTTGGGAAGTCATAGAAGGTGACCATGCGGTCCCAGTCCCGCTCCAAGGCCTCTGAGGCCGCCTCGTAGGAATGGTCGCCGCACCACCTGGTGAACACCGTCCTGAGCCGCTCAGCCTCTGTCCGAGTCGGCGCGTAGGGGATAGTACGCAGCATGAGCTTGGCCTGGTCCTGTTGTCGCTTTGGAAGCTTGGCGAGCACGTTTACGATCTTGTGGTTCCAGCAGCGTTGCTCTGCCGCCTGCGGATAGACGTTGCGCAGAGCTCCCCAGATGCCCAGGTGTCCGTCTCCAACCACCAGCCTCGGGCAGCTCAAGCCCCGGCGCTTGATGTCCCTGAGCACCTCGGACCAGTTCTCTGTGGACTCCCTGTATCCGGGAACAGCGCTCACCACCACCTTGCTCCCGTCGCTCAGGGCCGCCATCACCACCAGTACCGCCGCCTTCTCCTTCTCAAGACCAGCCTTGACGTAGACTCCATCCACCCACATGTAGACCACTTCCAGGTCATCGAGGGGCCGGCTGCGCCATTGGGCAAGCTCATCGTTCCACTTATCCTTCAACCGGGCCACCGTGCTCGCCGATACCGGTGCGTCCTCTCCCAGCAGCCCCCGCAAAGCCAGATCGAAGTCGCCTTCGGATAGACCGTGCAGGTACAGCTCGGGGATCAACTCAGCAACCTTCCTGGTCCTGTTGACGAACAGCGGCAGCAGCCGGCTCTCGAACTGCTCCTCGGTATCGCGGACTCGCGGCCGCCTCAGCTGTATCGTTCCCGAACTCAGCGTAAGCCTCCGGGCTCTGCCGTATCCGTTCCGATAGCCGGTATCTGAGTCCGAGTCGGATCTGAGCGCCGACTTCGCCCTTCCCAGAAACGCCGTCACCTCCTCCTCCAGCAACTCCTGGATCAGCCTCTGGACCTGGCTTCGCACCCAATCCTCCAACTGCTCCCACTCCGGCCTTGACTCCGACCTACTCTCAGTGCTTTCCTTCCTCATGGGCGGTCTATCTCCTCTCTTGGGCCTCGAGCCCGTGTTGTTCAGAGAGAGGGTACACCGCCTGACTGTTTACACACCTTTTGAAGATACCTCGTGCTCATATAGCGGTACTGGTACCGGACGATGGTGTTGTCGTTGGGATTGTCCCAGCTCAGCGTTACCCTGCGGTCGCCGGGCGCGGCGCTGAAGTTGACGACGTCGGAAGCGGATTCGACGTCCTCGTCGGTGAAGGCGTCGGCCTCCTTCCCGCTCAGGTCCCTGATCGGGTTCGTCGTGGGCTTGGTGTAGCTCACCGTCACCGTCTGTCCGGACGTCACCGCCGCGCCCAGCGTCAGGGTCACGACGCGGCCCGCAATCGACACAGCGGTCGGGTTCGTCCCCGCGCCGCCGTCCACCTTCACCGTGAATCGGGTGTTGGCCGGGGCCGTGGTGTTCAGCGCCTCGCTGAAGGTGAGCGAGAGCGTGGTCTGGTCGACCACAGCCTCCACCAGGCTGGGCTTCGTCGTGTCCACCTTGTGGGCCGGCAAGACCGCCTGCGCGGCGTGGTCCAGGTTGGCGTCCACCCGCTCGGCCGGGTCCGTGTGCGTGAACTTGATCGAGCCGCTATTGAGGCTAAACGCATTGGCGCCCCAGGAGATGCCGTCGCGGTCGTCGTCCCCGGTCGCCACCGTGTACGAGAACACCAGCTCGGTCGAGCCCGAGCCGCTCGCGTAATCGGCCTGGCGGGTCCGGCCGCCCAGGCTGAAGGCGAACTGCGGCGTGCCCGTCGCCGTCACCGCGCCGTTGAACGTCGCCGTGAACGAGATCGTGTCGCCCAAGCCGTAGTACCCCCCGGTGGGCGTCGAGGACACCCCCACGCTCTGCACCGCCAGAGTGTCGTCGTCGATGATGGTGACCGTCGCCTGGCAGTCGTCGCCGACCGCGATCCCCGGAGGACAGGTGGGAGTGAACACCGCGGGATCGAGAACGAGTGGGTCAACGACCAAAAGAACATCCAGCAGGAACTGCTCGCTGCCCTCGTGGCGGCTGTCATCCACGATTTCAACCGTCTCCGGCTCCGTTGCCCTGAACGCCGTGCCGTCGGCGGCCCAGTTGTAGGTTTCGATGTTTACCGCGCGGCCGTAACCGATGTAGTCGGTGATTCGAAGGGCCGTGTCCGCGTAGAGCGAGTACGCAAGCGAGATGGTCTGCCTCGGCCGCGCCACACCCTCGCCGGTGCGCAGCGTGAACGCCACCGGGACGGAGGCGTCGCCCTCGGTGACCGTGTAGGCGCCCTGCTGGTGCGAGTAGATCACCGTCTTGCCCGAGGCCGGAAGCTTCATCCGGACGGTGGCCGCGTTGCCCGGCGCGAGCGCCGTTGCGTAGCTCTGGCTCGGAGCCACGGTGGCCGTCAGGTCGCCGCTCGTGTTGCCTGCGTAGACGCTCGGGAATAACCCCGTCGCCATGGTGTCGCCGGCGAGAATCGTGATCGTCTGGGTCGTCGAACCGAGGTAGGTGTCGGTCTGCGTGACCGCGAGCTCCACATCAAGGGGGTCGGTCCCGGTGTTCGAGCGCGTGACCGTGAACTCCGCGCGCGCGAACAGCGGCGAGGCGTCGGCGTGCACCGCCGCGATGCTCACCCGCGGCACAGTGCTGTTGTTGGTCACGGCACGGTCCGGGAACGTCGCCAGGTCGTTGCCGAGGACGTCCTCGATCACCGCGCCGGACCCGGGCTTCGTGTAGCTCACCTTGACCGAGCCGTCGTTGTGGGCGATGGGCGCGGCCAGCTTCAGCTTCACCTCGCTGCCATCCACGGTCACAGGGCCCACTCCGGCCAGCAGCGCTGCAGCCTCGCTGCCCCCGGCCGGCGTCGCCTTGACCGTGAACGCGGTCGAGGCCGGCACGGACGCCTCCTTCAGCGGCTCGCTGAAGGTCAGCGTCAGGGTGACGCCGTCGGCGGCCAGCACGGCGTCGGACGCAGCGGTCCCCAGCGTGGGAGGAGTGGTGTCGGCGAGCAGGTTGACCACGGCCTCGTCGGTGAAGGCGTCGGCCTCCTTCCCGCTCAGGTCCTTGATCGGGTTCGACGTGGGCTTGGCGTAGGTCACCGTCGCCGTCTGCGCGGGCGTCACCGCCGCGGCGAGCGTTAGGGTCACGTCGCGGTCCGCAATCGACACAGCTGTCGGGTTCGCCCCTGCGCCGCCGTCCACCTTCACCGAGAATTGGGTGTTGGCCGGGGCGGTGGTGTTCAGCGCCTCGCTGAAGGTGAGCGTGAGCGTGGTCCGGTCCACCTCAGCCGACACCAGGCTGGGCTTTGTCGTGTCCACCTTGTGGGCCGGTAGGGCCGCCTGCGTGGCGTGGTCCGGGTTGGCATTGCGGGGAATCAAGTCCTCCTTGGCCAGTAACGCGATCGAGCCGCCATTGAAGCTCAGCGCGTTGGAGCCCCAGGAGATGCCGTCGCGGTCGTCTGCGTCCCCCGCCGCCACGGTGTACTCGAACGTCACATCCATCTCATCCTCGGAGTCCAGGCCCACCGCCTGGCGAGTCGCGCCGCCCAGCTCGAACTCGAACTGCGGCCCGCCTTCGGCGGTCACGTACTCGTTGAACGTGACGGTGAACTCGATAGTGTCGCCGACGCCGTAGTACCCCCCTGTCGGCGACGACGCCACCTGCACGTCGGTCACCACCAGCGGGTCGTCGTCCAGGATGGAGATCGTCGTGCGGTTGTCCGCCCCGGTTAATGGGATATCAAGCGCATCCCAAACGTTTTCCTCTCTGAAGTCCAGGTAGAACGTCTCATTGGCCTCGACCTCAGTGTCCTGGAAGGTCTCGACCAAGATCGTGACGGTCTGCGTCATTCCTCCGCCGGCAGCGGTCACCCAGTCCTCAGGCAGAGCTGCCGCCTTCGGATCGCTTCCTCCTTCCGGGAACTCGATGTAGTCATCAGGAGGTTCCGCCCCCCCGCCCTCGGTCAACAGGAAGATGGTGAATGAGTCCCTGGGCGCCGCCAGTCCCGGCGCCAAGGTGAAGGTCACCGTTGGATTCGCGGTATCGCCCTCATCGACCGTCCAACTGGGCTGGTCGTGACGAACGGAGAGGGGCAGGCCCGACGCCGGCGCCTTGAACTCCATCGTGGCCGCGTTGTTCGGAGCGAGCGCGGGCGCGTAGTCCTGGCTCGCAGCCACCGTGAACGTCATGGTGCCGTCCATATTGCCGGGGTAGTCGAGGTCGGGGATTACCGTCTCGACCGACGTATTGCCGGCGGGAATCGAGAATCCTGTATCCGCATTGCTCGCGTAATTGTCGTCCTGGGTGATATCGAGCCTCACCGAGAGCGGGTCAGTGCCTATGTTGGAGCGCGTGACCCGCACGACCGGCAATGCGATCAGCGACGAGACGTCGGGGTACACCGCCACGACGCTCACCCGCGGCGCAATGCTGTTGTTGGTCACGGCCTGGTCCGGGAACGTCGCCAGGTCGTTGCCGGCGGCGTCCTCGATCACCGAGCCGGACGTGGGCTTGGCGTAGCTCACCTTGACCGCGGTGTCGTTGTGGGCGATGGGCGCCGCCAGCTTCAGCGTCACCGTGCTGCTGCTCACCGTCACCGGGTCCATATCGGCCAGCGGCGCCGGCGTCTCGCTGCCCCCGGCCGGCGTTGCCTTCACTGTGAACGCGGTCGCTGCCGGCACGGACGCCTCCTTCAGCGGCTCGCTGAAGGTCAGCGTCAGGGTAACGCCGCCGGCGGCCACCACGGGAGTGGGTGTCGCCAGCGTGGGAGGAGTGCTGTCGTCGAGCAGGTTGTCCACTTCCTGGTCGGTGAAGGTTGCCGCCTCGTTGCCGAATTTGTCCACCACCTTGGTGCCCGTGCCCGTCGTCGGCTTCGTGTAGGTCACCTTCACGTCCGCGTCCGTCCCCGCCACCGACGAGGCCGAGGCCAGCGTGAGCGTCACCTTGTTCCCGTTGATGGAGGGCGTGCCGGTGAACGTCAGAGCCGTCTCCGAGCCGGCATCCGGGGTCTTCTTGCCCGAGAAGGCACCGTGGGCCAGGCTGGCGGCCGCGCCCAGCGGCTCGTCGAAAGTGACCACCAGCGACGTGCCGTTCACCGTCGCCGAGTCGAATATCGGGGCGGCGGTGTCCTGGCTGACGTAGATCGTGCGCTCCGCGTGCGTCGACCAGTCCTGGTTGGTGTTCTTGAATGCGTATGTGGAATTGGCGCTTGGATTGGGTCCGGGACCGAAGGCGTAGGCCTGATCGCAGACGTGCAGGACCACCGTCTTCTTGTCGGCGGCGGACAGGTCCGTGTCAAGGCCAAAAACCAATGTGCCACCTTCCAAACTATGGGCATAAACGGACCGAATTTCATAATTGTTGGAGGCGGCTGTCGTGAACGTGGCGAGGTCAATACTGCCGTAGCTATTCGTTTGCGAGTAGCCGTAGAGATCAGCACCCGGCGCAGTACGGGTTCCAACACTCACCTTCCTGGCCGGCCCGAGCTGCGCCGCGCCGCCGACGTAGGTGGGCGGGTTGCAGTTCGACACATCGGTGATGACGTCGGTCGCGGCGCTGCTCAGGTTCCGCTCGCTGTAGCCGTCGTCGTCGGTGAAGCTCACCACCACCTGCAGCCGCTTGTTCAAGTCCGCGGCGGTCAGCGTGTAGGTGGCGTCCTCCCCGATGTTTCTGTTCTCCAGCGTGGTGCCGTCCGCGGCGAACCGGCGCCATCTGTACAAGGCCGTTGCGGCGATGCCCGACACCCCGTTGGCATCGGTGATGCCGCTGAGGTCCACGCTAAGCACCCTCGTCGCGCCGAACACGTCCGGTACGATGATGCTCGGCGCGCCGGCGGCGGTGGCGTTGGCGATGGGATCCCCGCGCACGCGGAGCTTTAAGGATGACGTCGAGGTCGTGAAACTCCCTGTTGAAGCGGCGGTGCGAGTCCCAGAGTCGTTCGCGATCTTCCAGTTTCTGGCGGGAGTGGCGTCCTCTGCGTCCGATGCCGTTGTTGTCCAGTCGCCGTCGTCCGAGCCTTCCTGGGCCACCACCCAGTAGTCGCTCGATGCCCTAAGCCTGACCGTTCCGGACGGCGTGAACGTATAGTTTGCGGTTGTGCCGGCGGTCAGCGCAGATGGGCCGGTTAAGCCCGAATCCACCGAAGGAGGGCGTCGGGTTGGCGTCCTGAGGCGGCAAGAAGGTGCTCCTGTGCTTCTGGGATAATGGTTTTGTAGCAAAAAAACGGCCCCGGAAAAGGAGCACCCAGTAGATGCTGCCACGCAACCACCCCGACCGGATCCAAATCACCTTCGACGACCGCCGCTTGGTGGCCAATGCCGGGCTGCTCCTTCCGGCCACCCTGGCGCGGCACCTCGGCCTGCCCGAACTCGTCCGGCAGCGCCTCGACCTGGGCGATGCCCCGGGGCGGGCGAACACGAGCGACAAGATGATGACGCTGGTGGCGTCTGCGCTGGCTGGGGGCGACTGCATTGACGACGCCGATGTGTTGCGCACCGGGGGGACGGCCTGCACCCTGGGCGGCACGGTCAAGGCGCCATCCACCCTGGGCACCTTCCTGTGCAGCTTCCGGTGGGGCCACGTCCGTCAACTCGACCGGGTGAGCCGCGAGTTGCTGGCCCGGGCTTGGCAGGCCGGGGCGGGACCCGGCGACGGGCCCCTGACCATTGACCTGGACTCCACCATCTGCGAGACCTACGGACTGGCCAAGGAGGGCGCCCGCCACCACGGCTATACCGGCAAGCGGGGCTACCACCCGCTGCTGGCCATCGCCGCCGGCACCGGAGACGTGCTGATGTCCCGGCTGCGCGAGGGCCGGGCCAACACCGCCCGCGGCGCCGCCCACTTCCTGCGGGAGACGGTGGGACGGGTGCGCTACGCCGGGGCCAACGGACGACTCACGCTACGGGCCGACAGCGGGTTCTACACTCATGGCGTGGTATCCGTCTGCCGCAGGATGGATGTCCGCTTCTCCATCACCATCCGCCAGCACAAAAGCCTGCACAATCTCATCGAGGCGATACCCGAAGATGCCTGGACGCCGATTCCTTACTGGATGGACGGCGCCGCCGATGTGGCCGAGACCACCTGCACCCCCTTCCAGGCCGAGGCGGACGCCGCGCCGGTACGGCTCATCGTCCGGCGGGTGAAGCCGACGCCCGGTTCCCAACTGGCCCTCTTCGCCAAATACAGCTATCATGGCTTCATCACCGACCGGGACGGGGAGTTGCTCGAACTGGAGGCTGACCATCGCCGCCACGCCGAGATCGAGAATGCCATACGCGACCTCAAGTACGGCGTCGGGCTGAACCATCTCCCCTCGGGCCGCTTCGCCGCCAACGGCGCCTGGCTGGCCGTCCAGACGATGGCCCACAACCTGGCCCGCTGGACGGCGCGGATCGGTCTGGGAGAGCGGATAGCCACCACCAAGACCCTCCGGCGGCGGTTCTTCTCCCTGGCCGGACGGCTCACCCGCTCGGCACGCCGGTTGACCCTGCATCTTCCGGATCGCTGGCCTTGGGCTGAGAAGTTCAGCCGCGCCTTGGCCCGGCTGCGAGCCATTCCACTCCCGGCCTGACGGCACCGTCGGCGACCGACCCACCCACCGGACAACCGAAGATCCCCGCAGACTCGTGCCAGCCCGGTCCGAGAGAGTTCCCTGCTGCGTATTCTCTCGCCATCCCGCGCATCGCAGCTCCCGCAGACGGCCATAGGGGCCCCTGTGCGGCGATGAAGACCGTCCGCCGACCTCCCTACCCCAAATGGAACCCAGGCTATTTCCCCTGTAGCTCCCTCACCCCCCTTCCGCTTTCCTCACGCCGTCCATCGGTGTCCTTCGGTGGATTCGGGCTAAGGCGGCAGCTCCACGATCTGGAACCAGTACCGCGCCAGCGTCTTCATTGTTTCGACGAGCGCCTCAAAGGAGACCGGTTTGATGACGAAGGAGTTGACCCCCAGATCGTAGGTGCGAAAAATGTCCTCTTCGGCCGTTGACGTCGTCAGGACGACGATGGGGATCCTCCGGAGCTCTGGATCGGCCTTGATCTCCCTGAGCGCCTCTCGACCATCCATCCTGGGCATGTTCAGGTCCAGCAGGATTAAGCCCGGGCGAGGTGAATCAGCGGGCGGGGAGTATCTGCCTCGCCGTCGCAGATACTCCATCAGCTCCTCGCCATCGTAAACGAAACGGAGGTCGTTCGCCAGGCGGCTCTCTGCCAGGGCCTCCTTTGCCAGCATGCAGTCTTCGCGATCGTCGTCGGCCATGAGGATCATGACAGGCTCTCCCCGTCTAGTCATTCCCTGGCCTGCCTACTTGATCGCTTGACGGGAAGGGTAACGGCGAATGTCGAGCCCTGTCCCGGTCTGCTCGTGGCGGTGATAGTCCCTCCATGGCGCTCGGCGATCTTCCGGCACAGTGCCAGGCCGATGCCGGTGCCCTCGTATTCGCCTCGACCGTGGAGGCGCTGAAAAATGGTGAAGATGCGGTCGATGTACTTCTCGTCGAAACCGATGCCGTTATCCTCCACCGTTATCTCGCACATTCCATTGACCGGGGAGGCCGGGTCCCCTCTATCTCCGCTGCCGCCGAGAAGCCGGCCGCGGACCTTGACGACCGGCGCCTGGTCCAGGCGGCGGAACTTGAGGCCGTTGCTGATGAGGTTTTGCAGCAGCTGACGGACCTGCATGGGATCGGCGTCGATGTGTGGGAGGTGTCCCACCTCGACGCGGCCGCCTTCCTCCTCGAGGCTGGCTTCCAGATCAGACACCACCTCTCGCGCTACCCCGGTCACGTCGACGGGGACGAAGGCCTCCCCCTTGGTGGTCACCCGGGAGAAGGTCAGCAGATCGTCGATCAGTGTCCTCATACGGCCCGACGCATCCTGCATCCTTTCCAAATAGTCGAGTCCCTCGGCGGTAAGCTGGGGGCCGGCCTCGGCTCTCAGCCGCTCTCCGAAGGTCTGGACCTTTCTCAGCGGCTCCTGAAGGTCGTGGGCCGCAACGGATGCGAATTGCTCAAGCTCGCGGTTGCTGCGCTCCAGTCTGGCGGCGGATGACTTGAGTGCCTCCTCCGCCCGCTTGCGCTGGGTGATCTGTCTTTCCAGCGCCTTGTTTGCCTTGGAGAGGTCGGTCGCGAGTCGCTCTATCTTGCCGGTGCGCGCCAGCTCGGTGAGAAGGTAGGCCACCAGCAGACTGGTGAACATGAGCACCGCCGCCAGGACCTCCCACGCGCGCAACGTGCGCTGGGCCGCCAAGAACTCCGGCGTCGGGGAAAACAAGAGCGACCACCGGCGGCCGGGAACGTCCAACGCTGCGCGCAGGTGCAGCCCCTCCGAGGCCTGCGCTCGCTCTTCACCGAGGGCTGGGGCCGCCGCCCCCCGAGCACGCGACTGGTGGTAGTACAGCAGGCGTTCACCCGGCGGAGACGCCTCGTCGTAGACGGAGAAATCGATGCCCGCGACGGGAAACTCCTTCAACGACTCCTCCACCATCCGGCCTGCACGAAAGACCCCGAGCGCGTACCCTTCCAGGCTCTCGCGGCGCTCCTGTACGGTCCCGTGTGTAGCACCGTTGCGGTAGACCGGGCGGAATATCAAATAGCCAGATTGCTCGCCGGTCCCCTGCACAAGGGTGATCCGGCCGGTGGCTACAATCTCTCCCGAGTCCCGCGCCCGCTCCAGCGCCTCCAGTCGAGTCGCGCTGGAGGCCAGATCGAAGCCCATGGCGGACTCGTTTCCCGTCAGGGGCTCGACGTAGTAGACGGGGAAATACTCTGTCTGCGGCGGAGCCCTATCCATCAGGCCCTGGACCATGCGCTCGGTAAACTGGAAGCCGTCGAGCCCGTCTACCCGCGCGGCCTCCTCGTATGACGCCCGCTCCGAATCTTTCACCCGGGGTACCCACTCCAGCGCCTGAATATCTTTATGACGTGACAAGGGCTCTTGCACGAACGCTCGAAAATCACGACGCTCAATCTTGTCCGAGGCGGCGTACAGCCCACCGATTGACTCGACTATCTCCAGACTGCGATCGATGCCCGATTGAATCGCTGCCACGCGGATACTCGCCTCTCGCTCGAACACGGCCTGGGTGAGGGCCTGCTCTCGTTCCCGGATCAGGGAGAACAAGACGATGGACAGAACGACGCCCGCGCCAAGCGTCAGAGCCGCGGGGATGTATCGACGCAAGGATGAAGCCACGACAGGGTAGCCTTGACTACTCAAGTCGGCGTGTCCCCATGTGACGATGAGGTTCACGAGACTGCGGTTCCCAGCCGCGAATGCGCCGCCAGCCTCCCGCTGGTGGGGACTCGTGCACTACCCTATGTCCTGAAAGCCGTGCCGGCGTGCGGGTTCTGGTAGTTTGTGCAGTCGCGTACTCCGAAGGCGTCTCAAACTCTCTCGGAGCTGGACCGTCGTCTCAATCCGTACCGAGAGCCGCTGACAAGGGCGCCTCACGCGTACTGTACTAACAGAGGTGCTTTCACTTCAAGGGAGATTGCCCATGAGACTACCCTGGACTAAACCGGTATGCCTCAAGCCACGACGGAGGTCTATCCCCGCGTGGGCGGGGGAACCACTTTCCAGCCTTGGCGAAGAGCGGCCTCGTACGGTCTATCCCCGCGTGGGCGGGGGAACCATCTGAGCGCCTTTGCAAACGCAACCCTCTAGAGGTCTATCCCCGCGTGGGCGGGGGAACCGTGCTAGGACGCCCAAAGTACAGGTCTGAGTACGGTCTATCCCCGCGTGGGCGGGGGAACCATGTTGCCGCTGAACGACGAGGGCAGCGTGACCGGTCTATCCCCGCGTGGGCGGGGGAACCCCACGCTGTCCGGCCCGTTCGTCCCATCTGTAAGGTCTATCCCCGCGTGGGCGGGGGAACCCCACCATCCAGCGGTCGAACCGCCTACGCGGTAGGTCTATCCCCGCGTGGGCGGGGGAACCCCTTGAAGAAATAATGTCAGCGAGGGGTACTTATGCGTGGGAGGAATACTGCTAGCTGTGCTTTACGAGGTACACGCCGTCGGCGTCTACGATCTCCTTGGGCACCTCTCCAAGTGTCCGAATCCGCTGTTCGCCCACCGCTGTAGGGTCCCGCCAGGTCATCACTATCGCGCCTTGCTTCAGGTCGTAGTGCCACCGGGTCAGCACGTCCCAGATTCGCTCCCGTATGCCGTTCGTCATCTGGGGAGAGGTGTACACGCCGGGCGCTATCTCCAACATCGCCGATGCAAGGAAGCCCCGGTAGCGTCCCTGCACGTTAACTGTAACGACGTTTTACCGATACGCCGGTCCGGTCCGGCAAGCCGTTGGACTCGGAGTAGCCGCGGATAACCTCCAGGAACTCCGGTCCGTACTGCTCCAGCTTGACGTCCCCCACCCCGTGGATACGGGAGAATTCTTCCATGCTCCGGGGGAAAGATTCGGCCATGTGACGGAGGGACACATCTCCGAAAATCACGAAGGCCGGAACATCCCGCACATCGGCCAGCCGCCTGCGCAATGCGCGCAGTTCCTCGAACAGAGCCCTATCGTATTCCATCGGCGCTGCCGGGGAACCGCCCAGGTTGGATCCGTTCCCCGGCGCATAGCCTGCGTCGGCGGTCCTGGGTCGAGGCAGGGTCACGACTTGGCGTCCCTGTAGAAACTGTCGTCCTCCGGCGGTGACGGCCAGGGTTGGGTACTCCCCCTCGCTTCGTACCAGCAGCCTCCTCGCCTGCAGTTGGCCGATAATCTCCCTCAGTTCGGGGCGCCCAACATCTTTGGCGATGCCGTACACGCTCAGCCGGTCGTGGCCCAATTCCAGGATTCGTTTCTCCCCGCTCCCGCTCAGTACCTGGATGATGTGGTTTGCCCCGAACCGCTCGCCGGTGCGGACTACCGCCGAGAGTATCTTCTGGGCGATCTCCGTGGCGTCAAACTCATCCCGGGATTCCAGGCAAACGTCGCACGCGCCGCAGTTTTCTTCCGGCCATCGCTCCCCGAAATACTCCAGGATGAACCGGCGCCGGCAGCTGGGCACTTGGGCAAACTCCACCATCTTAGCCAGCTTTTGCCTGGCGTTCCGCTGCTCTACTGCGTCCCCCATCTGATTGATGAAGTACTCCTGCCTGGCCTTGTCCGCATAGCTATAGAAGAGGACGCACTCGCTGGGCAGCCCGTCCCTTCCGGCCCGGCCCGTCTCCTGGTAGTAGCCCTCCAGGGATCTGGGCAGGCTGTAGTGGACCACCAGGCGAATGTCGGGCTTATCTATCCCCATGCCAAAGGCGATGGTGGCGACGATGATGGGCACCCGGTCGCGAATGAAGTCTTCCTGGGTCCGACGACGCACCTCGGGGTCCAGCCCGGCGTGGTAGGGGCGGGCTGGCAAGCCCCGGGCGTTCAGGTCCCTGGCCAGATCCTCGGTCTCCTGCCGGGAGAAGCAATAGATGATAATGGACTGGCTCAGTCGCTGCTGGAGCAGCGACATCAGCTGTCCCCAGGAACTTGCCTTGGGTTGCACCGAGTAGCTGAGGTTTGCCCGGTTGAAACTGGACAGAAAGACCCGGCCACGCTGCAGGTCAAGCTGGCCGATGATGTCCTCCCGCACCCGTTCCGTCGCGGTGGCGGTCAGGGCAATCACCGGCACCGCCGGGAAGTCCTGCCTCAGCTGCTGCAGGTTGCGGTAGTCGGGCCGAAACTCGTGGCCCCACTCGGAGATGCAGTGGGCCTCGTCGATCGCGATGAGGCTCAGGTTCAGGCCGTGGAGGAAACGGCGGAACGCGGGTAGGGCCAGCCGCTCCGGGGCCACGTAGAGAATCTTGACCAGGCCCCGACGGACCTGTGCCTGCGTGTGCTCTATCTCCGATGCCGGCAGGGAACTGTTGATGAACCGGGCGGCGATACCGTTGGCGTTCAGCGCATCCACCTGGTCCTTCATCAAGGCAATCAGTGGCGAGATTACCAGGGTGATGCCGTCAAAGACGAGGGCCGGCAACTGGTAGCAGAGGGACTTGCCGCCACCTGTGGGCATCAGCGCCAGGCTGTCCCGCCGGCCCAGGACGTTGCCTATTATTTCTTCCTGCAGGGCCCGAAAGCTATCGTATCCGAAGCGGGCTTTGAGGATAGCAAGCGGAGCGGAACTGTCCATGAGTCGGCAAACCTTTCCCTGCTTGATAGCTCCCTTGGTCGGGGAAGGGAGACGAGGGTTATTTTATTCCTTACTTCGGTTGGGGTCGACCTTAATCAATGCATCCGCCGTCCTCTAGCTACAAGGAAGTTAGATTGTTCATTAAGCTGGCAGATCCTGCATGAAAGGTAAGTGGCAAATGAGGATATTCGGAGCGATAATGATTGTGGCCTTACCATTAGCGGACTTGGGATTAGGGTCTGGAATCCCGGCGCTGGCCGTGGGCGCTGGAGAAGTCGTACTCTCCAAGATTGACCTTGGCGACTCCCCTGGAGTAGCGCGGGAAGTTGTTGATCGGTTCGAGCTCTATAGCGGCGTCTCCGCAGCGCGGCGTCGGGGCACTTCACCATAGGCCCGAGACCTGTGCAGCGACAGCCAGTTCCCGGACCGCGTTGCCAAGGCAGATGGCCACGTGCTGACGCGGCCTCACGGTTGGAGTTGAGGAAAACGATTGGAGGAAGACGTCAGCCGGCAAGAGAAACGCTCAGATAGCCATAGACCGGCCGCTCTTGACGGCCTGCCCAACACAATGTTGAGAAACTGCTCCCCGTGGGGCCATAGACCACCCCTAGACACAACGGCGGGGCATCGCTCTTCACCCTCAGACTGGGTGCAGAGAGCCTTCGACCTGTGGCGGGACATCTACAACTTGCCCCCCCTCCACATCCCAGTCGGGATTGCCCAGATCAAACTGATTCCTCCAACCATGTGACCCTGTGGGATGGCTCGAACTATAAAAGGGCAGCCTGAGGGCGTCAACTGCATCCGATTCACTCAACTGACCCACTCCCATAGGGTAACCACCCCCCTGACGAGCGTAAAAGTCTAGAATTGCCTGCCCCTGCCCAAGCGTCTCCCTCGGGGTGGTCTATTTACCCCGGACGACCCCATAACTGTCCGAAATACCTGTGCTCTCAAAGCAGGCTAGCCAGGTGCCAGCCGAAGCCGGCTGATCCGTTCTAGTATCCCGGTCAGCATTTCCCTGGTTACCAGCACCTCGGCAAGCTGAAACACCAGCCTCCTTGCGTGGCGTACCAGTCGCCCACCCGTCTTGATCAGCCTGGTCTGAAGACTGGTCAGAGTCCAGTGCTTCATATCCTCCGGCAACACCAGCCTTCTCATAAAGTTGCCCAGGTTGTAAGTCAGGACGAACAGCCATAGTCTCACCTGGTTGGCCACGAACTTGTGGCAGGAAAGCCGGGTCCAGTTCAGGGCGTACTTGCCCTCCTTGATCCACTGCTCCGCCGTGCCACGGCCATTGTAAAAGCGGACTATCCCTTTGGGTGGATAGCTCAGGTTGGTCACGATGAAACCAACCCTGGGAAATAGCTCCCCCTGATGCCACTCTACTTTAGCCACCACTCGCCTGGGCAAGTGCCAACTCTGGGCCTGATAGGCAAAGTCATGGTAGGAGACGATAGGCTCCCGGGACGGCCATTCGGTAGGACGCTCCAGCAAGGGTTGGATCTGCTCCTGAATTACCTGATTGGCGGGAAGCCGGATGGCGTACCCGATCTTTCCTTGTTCCAGATACTCGTATAGCTCCGGCTTGGCAAAAGCAGCGTCACCCCGGAACAGCAACCGCAGTCCTTTCTTCTGGTATCCTTTCACCACCGGCTCAAGGAGTTCCTGCCAGCCATCGGCACTATGCACGTTTCCGGGTCGTAGCGTCGCTCCTTCGCAATCCCCAAACTGGTTGAACAGAAAGAGGGGATGATAGCAGACACACTCGAAGTGCCCGTTGTAGGCGGCTCCTTCCTGCTGACCATGCACTGGACTCTCCGAACTGTCCATGTCCAGAATCACTCGCCGGTGTGGAGTGTGAGCCATGGCCAGCTCCACCCACTGGGGATTCATCAGGGCCAGCCCCTTTAGGTTGTCCTCTTGAGTCAGAGTCTCCGTCTCAAAACGGCTCATGGTGTTGGTCCTGGCGGCGTTGCGGTCTGAGCCTTGCCAGCCCACGACAACTCTCATGGCTGGGTCTTGGGAAAGACGTTCTGCATCGTTGGTGTCATCGTAGCCGGCCAAGCGGCTGTAGATGGACTGGCGGAGCAGAGGGACCAGGTGGTGGCGGATGTTGCGGCCGGTACGGCTTTCCTGGAGATAGTCGGAGGCTATGGGGGTAAGGCCCAGGGCATCATCCAGCTCTCGAATGGGCAAGAGTCCGGCGTCGGAAGTGATGGTGGCACCGTGAAACTCCAGACGGACTTTGGGGTTGAACTGGAGTCGGAGAGGGGTCTTGTCGCCGTCACCCATCGGGTGCCTCCAATGTCGGTACGCAAGTTATCTGAAATAGCCAACTTATTGCATGTATTATATCTGAAATACGGCTAAGAGATTCATGTAACGACTAGAAAAGCAAGAAAGTTGCCTATTTACCGCATCACTTGTTTGAGCTAAATGGGGAATACGGGTTCAATGGGGGTGAGCCCCATCTCGCATGGGTGCAGGCCCCAGGTTGCGCCCATCTCACCCGAGCCGACGGGGGCTGATCAGCCCGATGCTCTACGCGGCGGCGGCACGGTATAATAAACCCGTTGGGGCTGTTCCCTGGTAATAGCAGGCAGAGAGAGACCAACGGCGGGGAGCGATCATGAGCTACAAACCCATCGAGGACTACGGAATTATCGGAGACCTGCACACCGTCGCCTTGGTCGGCACCGATGGCTCCCTCGACTGGTGCTGCCTACCACATTTCGACTCCCCCAGCGTCTTCGCGTCCATCCTGGATGACAAGAAGGGTGGCTACTTCAAGATCTGCGGTGCGGGGGAGGGCGTCCAGCGGCAGCTCTACCACCCGGATACCAATGTGCTGATGACCTACTTCTCGAGCTCAGACGGGGTCGCCCTCCTTGAGGACTTTATGCCGCCGGGGGGAGTGCCCGCCAGAGCGGGCCGCCCGCGCCTCCCCATGATCGTACGCAGGGTGACCGGCGTGCGCGGCACCCAGCGGATGCAACTAGAGTGCTTTCCCGCGTTCAACTATGCCCGAGGCTCCCATCGAGTCACATCTACGGAGTGGGGGGTCGTCTTCGAGTCTGAAAGTGGTGAGAAGCTAGGCCTCTCCCTGCCTGGGCCATACGACATCCGGGAGGGGGGCGTGGTCATGGAGTTCGACCTGTCGGCTGGGGAGCGTCTGAGCGTGGCCATGTACGTGATGGATGAAGGAATCCCCGAACCGATGGCTGTAAACGAGGAGGATGCCCGTCTCCTCTTCAACGAGACCGTTAGCTACTGGAGGAGGTGGCTAAGCCGATGCACGTATAAGGGCCGCTGGCGCGAGATGGTGTACCGGTCCGTGCTGACCCTAAAGCTACTGACCTTTGCGCCCACCGGCGCCATAGTCGCCGCGCCCACCTGTAGCCTGCCGGAGTGGATCGGTGGCTCGCGTAACTGGGACTATCGCTTCACCTGGCTGAGAGATGCCGCCTTTACTATATATGGATTCATGCGCGTTGGCCTTATGGAAGAGGCGGGCCAGTTCATGAAATGGCTCGAGGCCCGTGCCAACGAGCTGACCCCGGATGGGACCCCGCAAATAATGTACCGTCTGGACGGAACTCACACGATCCACGAAGAGACTTTGGACCATCTTGACGGCTATCGAGGCTCGCGGCCGGTGCGGGTCGGCAACAGCGCCCATCACCAGGTGCAGCTCGACATCTTCGGGGAGCTAATGGACTCGGTATACCTCTACAACAAATACGGGTCGCCCATCTCCTACGACCTCTGGCAGCACCTCAGAAGGATGGCGGACTGGGTGGCCAACAACTGGACCCAGCCAGACGAAGGGATTTGGGAGGTCAGGGGAGGACAGCAGCAGTTCGTCTTCTCGAAGCTGATGTGCTGGGTAGCTCTGGACCGCGCCCTGCGGCTGGCCGACAAACGGTCATTCCCGGCGAACCGAGCGCTGTGGTTGCAGGAGCGAGACGCCATCTACGAGACGATCTTGGAGCGCGGATGGAGTCCGCAGCGGAAGGCGTTTGTCCAGTACTTCGACTCTGACGTGCTGGACGCCTCCATGCTGATGATGTCCCTGGTGTTTTTCATGTCGCCGACCGACCCTCGCATGCTTTCCACCATCGACGCCGTGCTGAGCGACCTGACCAGCGACGGCCTGGTGAACCGCTATGACGTGGGCCGGGCCGCGCGAGACGGACGGGGGGGGCAGCAGGAGGGCAGCTTCTCGATGTGCACCTTCTGGCTGGTGGAGGCGTTGACCCGCGCCGGCCGGCTGGACGAGTCCAGGTTCATATTCGAGAGGATGCTTGGATATTCGAACCATGTCGGACTATACTCTGAGGAGATCGGCCCATCTGGAGAGGCGTTGGGCAACTTCCCTCAGGCCTTCACCCATCTCGGGCTCATCAGCGCGGCATATAACCTGGACAAGGCGCTGGGCGGCGGGGTCTAGCAGCCTGCTGCAAGCCTGCTTGGGGCTATCCATTCACGCACCCGATGGGGAGATACGCTTCGCGCATCCGGCTCTGCCGGGCTTCATTCAGGAGCTAGAGATCAGGAACCTCAAAGTCGGCGCGGCTTCGTTAGACCTGGTGCTGCGACGCTACGACAATGACGTGGGCATCAACGTGGCCCGCAGAGACGGCGACATCCACGTCGTCGCCATCAAATGAGGCCGGTGTTACGGGAGGCAGGCAATCATCACCTCCATCGCCGCTTCGTTCACGCGGGGCCACAACGACCCGGAACCTGAGGCCCACCGAGCGACTCGCGGTCATCCCGCGCCCTCGAACTCCGTGACTTATCAGATGTGAGCAACAGCGATACTGAAGCTGCGCGGCGATACCACGACGGGACCAAGCACGCCGGCGGCCGGCTCATGGACCCCAGGCACGCGCTCGATCCAATGCGCAATGTTTCTGATCGCGGTGGGCAAAAAGGCGCCGCGCCGCTGACCCGGGCTGGACGTCTCCCCTGTGTTATATTACGGGCGACGACCCCTGCCGGTGAGCCCAATTGAGCCCAACAGAAATAATCGCGATGGTGAGAGATATTGCCTTCATCTCCTTCCTGCTGGTGGGGCCGTTGCTGACGTTGATTCTGTACCGAAAGGTGTCGGCGACAATAAGGGCGGCCAGGCGGACCATGACTCATGGAGCGGAGATCGTCTCAGCGCTTTCGCAAAGCTTCGTCAAGCCTGCCGTTGGTGGGTCGGGCGCAACGTTCGGCCCGGGCAAGCTGATGACCCTGGCGAGGTGGGGCAGGCGGCGCCGGAAGAGGTAGAGAAGGAGGGAGCGCGAATGGACAGAGCTGAAGGTGCGTACCCTTCTAAACGGCCCAGTGCCGAACTGGTCACCGCAGAGGAGACAGACAGGCCGCGGGCGGAATCTGAAGCGTTCGCCCATCCCAGCGAAAGGGAGTTCGCCCAGATTCTTGATTTCTACGGCGTGAGGTGGGACTACGAGCCTCGCTCATTCCCTCTAATGTGGCAGGGGGACAGGGTCGTGGAGATGCTAACCCCGGACTTCTACTTGACAGACCTGGACCTCTACGTGGAACTGACCACGATGAAGCAGAGCCTTGTCACCGAGAAGAACCGCAAGATCCGCCATATGAGAGAGCAGTACCCTGAGGTAAACATCAAGCTCCTGTACAGGCGTGACTTTCACCGCCTGCTGGCCAAATTCGGGTTCGGGCCGCTGGCAAAGGCCGAGGTGAAGGGCATCGACAGGATCCTGTTCACCGCAAAGCAGATACGTATGCGGGTCGCCAAGATGGGACTCCAGATATCTCAGGACTACAGGGACAGCCAGCCCGTGCTGGTAGGGGTGCAGAGGGGAATGGGGTGCTTCATGGCGGACCTGATGCGTGAGATCTCGCTGCCCATTGGGATCGATTTCCTGTCCATCTCTCACTACGCCGAAGGGAGCCAGCAAGGGGTGAGAATAACCAAGGACCTGGACATGAATCTCTCAGGGCAAGACGTGATACTCCTGGAGGATATCGTCGACACGGGCATGACGCTAAACCTGCTGATTGACCACCTCAGGACTAAGGGGCCTGCTTCCGTCGAGGTGTGCGCCCTGCTGGACAAGAGGGTCAGGAGGCTTGCGGACGTGCCGATTCGTTATACAGGATTCGAGGTGCCCGACGAGTTCCTGGTGGGATACGGCCTAGACTATCTGGAGAAGTACCGCAACCTGCCCTTCATAGCGGTACTGAAGCCGGATTCCAAGCCCTGAGGCCCAAAAACAGACGCCCCAAGAAACCTTGCCTATCTACTCATTGCCCTCAAGCTTCCCCTGGCGAACCAGCTTCCGCTCTTCGGCTCAGTGCATTCGGCTCAATGTCTTGGGGCCAGCGTAGGGTATCGTATCGGGCACATCCTGTCAAGGCTCTAGGCGAAACCCTCCGGACTCAGGGGGATTACTGATCTCGCATGCGGCGGAGGAATAAGTCCCTACGCTTCCGGGCGGAACGCGCCTCAAGACGTCCCGGCTTTCGCGGCGACCGCCCAGCCATGATGGTAGAAAGCGCCTGGAGAAAAGCGGCGAATCCCACCCGTGAAGCCATTCACAATAGACGTTTATCCGACGGTTTGGTCTTTCATGCGACGAACGGGGTTACTCATGCGCGACATAGGGCGAGAACCGCCAATGTTGTGGGATGTATGGGACGTACCCGTGGAGGGCATCACATTTATGTCCCTCTATTGAAACATTGAATCCGCTTTGTGAATAGATGCAAATAAGCTAGAACGGAGGGATCGTTGGTGGGAGCAACCGCGTCAGCTGTGTCGCATCATCGTCGCTATATAGCCGAGCTCGGCTCGCTAGTGCCCGCGTGGCGTCGGCTATGGTCGTTTGCAGACTCTACGATGATGGGTTGTTGGCAACGGAGCGGGCAGATCGATGACTGGCTAGCGCTCAGTCTGCCGATCTGCGCGTCTGTCCAGATCGACGAGGAAAGCCGTCTCGCGGTGGCTTATTACTGGTGAGGGCGGACCTGGAGGTGAGGGGCACAGGTTGAAGGTGATAGGCGAGGGCTTTGTCCAGACCGGCTTCGCCAGCTTTGCCAGTGCGATCGCAATCTTGAGGCGGAGCGCCGGCGAGCTGACGGCGGGCGTCGACACGTTCCACTCCGCATTCGCGGCTGGACTTTAGGGACCATATCAGGACCCTCGCTTTTCGGCGGGAGGTACCCGGGCCGGCCTTCGCTCCGATGTATCCGGGGCTCAGGGTGACACTTCGCTCAGACAAACTTGGCTAACACTAGCCCCTGGGAATCACCGGCAGGATAATTTGGGACGGGTGCGCCCCGTCGTGGAACACCTGCTGGTGGGCCACCTGCATCTCAGCGTCCTCCGCGAATTTATGGCCCGTGTTGGGGTTGCGGTCGAAGTGGGGGAAGTTGCTGCTGGCGATGTCCACACGAATCCTGTGGCCCTTCAGGAACAGGTTGCTGGTGGCCCATAGGTCGATAGTGAACTCGTAGACGGTGCCGGGCTCGAGCAGCTTCTGGTACTCGGTGGACTCGCGGTAGCGGCCCCGGATGATGCCGTCGCAGAGGTTTAGCGAGTATCCGTCGGGATGGACGTCGGTCAGCTTGGCGGTGAAGTCCGTGTCCAAGCGATCGGTGCTGGCGTGGAGCTTGACGATGATGGGCCCTGTGACCTCCAGGTCCTCCTGCACAGGCTCCGAAGTGTAGACAAGGATGTTGTTCCTGGCCTCGACCTCTCGCTGGTCGAACGCGCCTGGTGGGATTATGTCATTTCTGCAGCAGGGACTGCCGCCCAGGGTGGGGGTGGGGAATGCGGGATCGTAGTCGTACCGGTCGGGCGGCTCGTCGCCGGGTGCCTGGGTAGATAGCACACCGTCTCCAGTGTAGGAGTTGGCCGCGCCGCCGCTGTGGAAGTAGTAGGGTGTGAAGCTGGTCCTTGCCAGGGGCCACTCGTGCTCGTCTCGCCACTCATTGGTCCCCATGACTAATATGCGCAGTGGCGGCTCCCGCTCGATGCCGTTGTCGACGCCCTTGAGCCAGTGATCGTACCACTTTAGCTCTATCTCACGCAGGTCGATTATCGAGTCCCTGCCGAAGTCCCCGTCTCCGGCGTTCGTAAGTGTGCTGAGGAAGTGGGTCCACGGGCCCACCACTACTTTCTGGTTGTTCCTGGCCAGCTCCGAGCCGCCCTTCTCACGCATCCCGAGGAAGTTGTTCAAGACCCCTGCCGGGAAAATGTCGTACCAACCGGTCATCTGCAACACCGGCACCTTGACGTCTTCGTACCGCTCCTTGACGGACAGCGCTTTCCAGTAGTCGTCGTAGTCGGGGTGGTCAATCCAGTCCTGGAGGAACTTTACGTCCTTGCCGGCCATCTTGGCCATATCCTTCAGTGGAAGGGCATGGAAGAGCTGTGGCCAGTTGTACCGGTCTATGTTCTGCCAGACGCGGCCCTCGCCTGCCCAAAATGCCCAGGTGACGTTCAACCCTAGCGAAAATGCGCCACCCTGGTAGAAGGGTGAATCGTGCAGGTTGTCCCCGATGGCCTGGGGCACGATGCACTTGAGATAGCTGCTCCCCAACATGGCCGCGTACCACTGGACGTTTGCCAGGTAGGAGATTCCATGCATCCCTACGTTGCCGTCGCACCAGGGCTGGGCACCGATCCACTCGATAGTATCGTGGCCATCGTTAAACTCATTGACCCAGGGGTAGAACTCGCCGTCGGAGTCGTTGCGGCCCCTGACGTCCTGGATCACGTAGACGTACCCGTGCTGCACGAAGAACTCGCCGGCCTCCACAAACATCTCGTGCATGTTGTCATATGGGGTCCGGACCAGGAGCACAGGAAACGGCCCCGATTTGCCGCGTGGCGAGTAGATATCGCACGACAGGCGAACGCCGTCTCTCATGGGTACCTTGACGTTGTACCGGGCTTCCCAACCAGCGGGCCGGAAAATGTTCAGGACCATGAGAACCTCCTTCAGTTGGTTGGCGCAGGATGACTATTTTAGCCGGGATTTCCGAGAGAACGTGAATCCCCGCGCCGATATGCCCATTCGTTTGGGACATCCATGATCATCTCCCAAAGCTCCCAAAGCCCCCGATTGCGAGCGCCCCTCTCTGGCTAAAAGAGTTCAATATGGCTTCGTGCGTCACCGAGATCAGGGAGAGTCAAACTCGGACTTACTTGTTCGTAGCAATACTCGATGGATAGGTGGCCTCTGGGGCAATAGCGTCGGCTTGAATCAATCCAATTTGTCAGCGAGAATGAGCATTGAAGCTAGTAAACGGTGAGATGGCCGCAGAGACACCGTGCCGGCAAAGACCCTTCCAAACGAATCGGCATCATGATTGACGGTGAAGTCTTGGAAACCAAGTTCTCCGCGACCGAAGGCGGACCGGAAGTTTCCGCGATCCTCAAGCGGCCCGGTGACGCACACGCGTTGATGGTATTCGGCCATGGAGCAGGGACGCCCATACAACACCCCGTGATGGTGGGAATGGCCAACGCGCTTGCGGGGCAGGGAGTCGCCACATTCCGCTTCAACTATCCCTACACCGAGCAAGGCAGAGGGGCCGAATGGCGCAGCTCCCTCAATCCTCTAGAGCTGCTCCTGGCCACCGTATATTCAGCCGTGGTCGTCGCCGCCAAGGCCGCACCGGGATTGCCGTTGTTTGTGGGAGGCCGATCTATGAGCAGCCAGCTTATGTCCCTAGCCGTGGCCGACGGTGCGACGCCAGACGTGCGAGGAGTCGTGTTATTCGCCTTCCCAATGCGTTGGCGCCAACTCCTGGATGACCCTGTCGCTCACCTGAAGAAAGTTCACACTCCGATGCTGTTCGTCCAGGGCAACCAGGACGACCTCACGGACCTGGACGAGCTACAGCCGATATTGTACAGCCTTGGTGACCGCGCGACCCTGCATGTGGTTGACGGCGCCGATCACTTCTACAATGTGCCAGAGAGTTCGGGAAGGACTCAGAAAGACGCGATGTTGGAGGTGGCGGCGGCTGTCAGAAATTGGATGTGCGCCTCTCTCTAAGTCAAACCCGACGCATCAATGCGATTGCTGTCTTGCCGGTGTTATTTCAGGAAATGCGCTCACTTTGATACCCGCGTCGATATACCCTTCATGTAGGGCATCCATGATCAGCCCCAGGGCTCCCAAAACCGCCGACTGCAAGCGCCCCTCTTTGGCTCAGGGACTCGAATACAGTGTTGTGTCTCACCGACATTGGGGAGGCTTGACCCCCCCCAGTGAGCCTCTCCCTGTCTCGCGCTGAATTGCCTAGCTGACGCCCAGCTCTTTCTCGGCATCCCCGATGGCACGGTCTATTCGGTCCACCAGGTCGTCGACCTCGTCCTTAGTGATGACGAGAGGTGGAGCGATGCGCATCGTGTCCGTGACGGCGCGCCCCAACAAGCCCTGGTTCAGGGTGGCCCTGGCCATTACCCCACGGAGGTTGGCCCCGACTGGAAACTTCTCCTTGGTCTCCCGGTCCTTGACCAGTTCTATTCCGCATAGAGGCCCCTTACCGCCACGAACATCGCCAACGATTGGGTGCTCGTACATCGTCTGGAGCTGCTCGTAGAGGTAGTCGCCCATCTTGGCCGAGTTCTCGACGATGCCCTCGTCTTCCATGATCTCGAGGTTTCTGACTCCTGCGGCGGAGGCGGGAGGGTTTCCGCCATAGGTGATCAGGTGCCGCAGTGCCTTGCTGTCGTCGCCCAGGAAGGCGTCGGAGACCTTCTTGCTAACGATGGCCGCGCCGATGGGAAAGTACCCGCCGGTGAGCGCTTTCGCCACGGTTATGATGTCGGGCTTGATGCCCCAGTGCTCGACGCAGAACATCTTGCCTGTGCGCCCGAAGCCGGTAATGATCTCGTCGCAAATCATGATGACGCCGTGTTTGTCGCAGATCTCCTGGATCGTCGGCCAGTATTGCTCATGCGGCATGTGGATGCCATGGTGGACCGAGATGGGCTCGCCGATGAAGGCGGCCACGCTCTTCGGGCCTTCGAACTGAATTGCGCGATCGAGCTCCCTTGCGCACTCGAGGTTACAGCTGCCCTTGTCGGAGCAGTACGCGCAGCGGTACTCGTCAGGGTTGGTAATGTACACGTTGCCCGGCATCAGGGGGCCGAAGTCGGTGCTGGATGCTGCGAAGCCCGATCCCCCGAGGCCCCTGCAGAAGTGGGTGGCTCCGTGGTAAGAGCCTTTCCGGCTTACGACTTTCCACCGCGTCGGTTCGCCATTGTTGCTATGGTACTTTCTGGTCATCAGCAAGGCCGTTTCCACGGCCTCGGATCCGCCGCTGACCAGGTAGGTCCGCGACTCCTTATCAGGGGCGAGGCTCGCTACCTTGGACACCAGCTTGATGGTCGCCGGACTCACGGTGTTGGGGGGCGTGTAGGTAACTCCCTCGGTCATCTGCTCGTACACGGCCTGGCCGATTTCCTTCCGGCCGTGGCCGACGTTCAACAGCCACGCCCCGGACGTGAAGTCGAACCAGCGCCGGCCCTGAATATCGTCGACCCAAACGCCTTCGCCGGACCCGAGGATTCGCGTCCCGGTTTCCTCCGACATATCTCCGGCGAGATTGTCATGGGGCCAAAAATGGACCCTGGCCAGGTCCTTTAGTTCTTCGAGCTCCTCACCACTTACCCTCGTGGAGACCATCGACCACCTCCCTACTCTGTCTGCGGCATATTATCATCCACTCACACGAAAATCATCCATAGTTCCTGAGGTAGTCCTCGGCGAGCGCGCAGGTGCCCTCCGTGTAGTCGATTCCCTGTGCCTGAGCAAGCTCTGTATCAGAGTGCGACGCGATCCAGGCGGTGAGCAACAGGCGCCGCATCAAGATGAACGTCGGGACCTCGTTCTCCTCCTCCCCGGACAGGGGCAAAACCCTGCGGTAACCGTCAACCCATGAGGCGATCAGTTCGTCCATGTCCTTTCGATGCTCGATGAAGCTGACCGCTGTCCCGAAGTCGTAGAGGTACCAGCCGAAACCACAGAGGTTACGTCAATAGGTGTGTAAACGACATCAGGCGGCGACCTTCTCAGCCGTTGATTCAATGGCGATTCCATCCGCATACTGTGCACCGAGATAGACGTCTTCGATCAACTCAGGGGCCTTCAGACGCCTGAAGCGCTGTTCGGCGACCATCAACATTTTCCAGATCACCGCTATCGCCCGATCGACCCTCTTGTAGCGCTTGGCGGCATCGGTCCGAAGCCTGAGGGCCGCGAAGGGTGATTCTACCGGGTTCGTCGTGCGAAGGTGCCCCCAGTGCTCCTTTGGGAAGTCATAGAAGGTGACCATGCGGTCCCAGTCCCGCTCCAAGGCCTCTGAGGCCGCCTCGTAGGAATGGTCGCCGCACCACCTGGTGAACACCGTCCTGAGCCGCTCAGCCTCTGTCCGAGTCGGCGCGTAGGGGATAGTACGCAGCATGAGCTTGGCCTGGTCCTGTTGTCGCTTTGGAAGCTTGGCGAGCACGTTTACGATCTTGTGGTTCCAGCAGCGTTGCTCTGCCGCCTGCGGATAGACGTTGCGCAGAGCTCCCCAGATGCCCAGGTGTCCGTCTCCAACCACCAGCCTCGGGCAGCTCAAGCCCCGGCGCTTGATGTCCCTGAGCACCTCGGACCAGTTCTCTGTGGACTCCCTGTATCCGGGAACAGCGCTCACCACCACCTTGCTCCCGTCGCTCAGGGCCGCCATTACCACCAGTACCGCCGCCTTCTCCTTCTCAAGACCAGCCTTGACGTAGACTCCATCCACCCACATGTAGACCACTTCCAGGTCATCGAGGGGCCGGCTGCGCCATTGGGCAAGCTCATCGTTCCACTTATCCTTCAACCGGGCCACCGTGCTCGCCGATACCGGTGCGTCCTCTCCCAGCAGCCCCCGCAAAGCCAGATCGAAGTCGCCTTCGGATAGACCGTGCAGGTACAGCTCGGGGATCAACTCAGCAACCTTCCTGGTCCTGTTGACGAACAGCGGCAGCAGCCGGCTCTCGAACTGCTCCTCGGTATCGCGGACTCGCGGCCGCCTCAGCTGTATCGTTCCCGAACTCAGCGTAAGCCTCCGGGCTCTGCCGTATCCGTTCCGATAGCCGGTATCTGAGTCCGAGTCGGATCTGAGCGCCGACTTCGCCCTTCCCAGAAACGCCGTCACCTCCTCCTCCAGCAACTCCTGGATCAGCCTCTGGACCTGGCTTCGCACCCAATCCTCCAACTGCTCCCACTCCGGCCTTGACTCCGACCTACTCTCAGTGCTTTCCTTCCTCATGGGCGGTCTATCTCCTCTCTTGGGCCTCGAGCCCGTGTTGTTCAGAGAGAGGGTACACCGCCTGACTGTTTACACACTTTTTGAAGATAGCTCAAACCACAATCGTCGAAGTCGATGACTTTGGTCTCGCCATCCTCCACCAGGAGATTGGCCAGCCTCAGATCCGCGTGTATCAGTCCAAAGCGCTCGGGCGATCGTCCGAATTGGTCCAGCCTCTGTCGGAGCCTCGCTACGAGACGGTCCAACAGCTTTCGATCGTTCCCACTCAGACCCATGCCATCTTGCCAAGTTCCCCAGATCGGATATTCGCCGAACATGAAATCGAGGTCCCAGGTCTGGCGCTTGAAGCCGGCTGGAGGCTTCCAGCCTTGTGCGTGAGCATGCAAACGGGCTGTTATCTCACCAAGGGGTCCGAATGACTCAGTGAGCCTATCCTCGTCTGGGAATTCCCCATCTATCCAACGGAACAGCACGCAATACCGGTCGTGCGGCACACCCGGCGCCCCGGCACCCTGCACGAGCGTTCCGTCCGGCGCCGGCACTGGCATTGGTGTAGAAACCTTTCCCTGACGGGCCAAGGCCGCCATCCACGTAAGCTCCGATTCGATGTTCTGCAGTGTGTGATACTCCGGTCGATGGACACGAAGCGCGAATCGTTCGCCAGTATGCGTGTCGTCCACTCTGTAGGTGATGTTCTCGGAATAGTTCACGAGTTCCATCTGAACGCCAGGCGGCAGCCCAAACTCACTCAACGCGTTTCGCGCGAGAACGTCGATTTGATTCAGCGGTTCCTGCGGACGGTTCGTATCAGGCACTTTCTGTCACCGTTCAATTCTTGAGAGGGTGTGTGAATACGACCCTCATACCCTTTGACAAGCTCAGGGCGAACGGAGTTTTCCGTTCGTGGTGAGCCCTTCGGCAAGGTCAGGACAGGCCTGTCGAACCACAGTTCCACGTACTTCTCACACACCCTCTCAGGTCCGGAAAAGCCCTGAGCTCGACGATGTACATTCGTACAGTGCACACCCGGCAATATCGCTGACGGATGGTGGGATACTCCGTGGACGGGATGTTCCGCATCCGACGTGCCCGAACTCACCAGGGCGTGCGACGGCGCTCAATTAACCTGGCCCGCGTCACTCCTTGTATAGACCCCATCTAGGCACATTGAGCGTGTAAAACGTCGCGCCACGGTGGTCAAAGGTACGCTGCGCATCTCGAGTTGCTATGCCTCTTCCATGGCCTCCAGAGACTCGGGCACAGTCTGTCCCCCATCGACGACGATGGTTTGACCGGTGATATAGCCGGCTTCTTTCGTCGCGAGAAACAGGGCCGCATAACCGATGTCCTCCACTGTTCCCAGCGTCTTTAGAGGAATCGATGCTGCCATGGTCTCAAGATACTCCTCTCCCAAGTCCTGCAACCCCTCGGTGATGATGTTCCCAGGCATCACCGCGTTGACCGTGATATTGTTCTTCGCTAACTCGATAGCGGCTGTCCTCATGAATCCCAGCTGCGCCGCTTTGCTCGCACCGTAGTGCGACCAGCCCGCGTACCCTGTGATCGGCCCTGTGATGGATGATGTGAGTATAATGCGGCCGTACTGAGGTTACGTCAATAGGTGTGTAAACGACATCAGGCGGCGACCTTCTCAGCCGTTGATTCAATGGCGATTCCATCCGCATACTGTGCACCGAGATAGACGTCTTCGATCAACTCAGGGGCCTTCAGACGCCTGAAGCGCTGTTCGGCGACCATCAACATTTTCCAGATCACCGCTATCGCCCGATCGACCCTCTTGTAGCGCTTGGCGGCATCGGTCCGAAGCCTGAGGGCCGCGAAGGGTGATTCTACCGGGTTCGTCGTGCGAAGGTGCCCCCAGTGCTCCTTTGGGAAGTCATAGAAGGTGACCATGCGGTCCCAGTCCCGCTCCAAGGCCTCTGAGGCCGCCTCGTAGGAATGGTCGCCGCACCACCTGGTGAACACCGTCCTGAGCCGCTCAGCCTCTGTCCGAGTCGGCGCGTAGGGGATAGTACGCAGCATGAGCTTGGCCTGGTCCTGTTGTCGCTTTGGAAGCTTGGCGAGCACGTTTACGATCTTGTGGTTCCAGCAGCGTTGCTCTGCCGCCTGCGGATAGACGTTGCGCAGAGCTCCCCAGATGCCCAGGTGTCCGTCTCCAACCACCAGCCTCGGGCAGCTCAAGCCCCGGCGCTTGATGTCCCTGAGCACCTCGGACCAGTTCTCTGTGGACTCCCTGTATCCGGGAACAGCGCTCACCACCACCTTGCTCCCGTCGCTCAGGGCCGCCATCACCACCAGTACCGCCGCCTTCTCCTTCTCAAGACCAGCCTTGACGTAGACTCCATCCACCCACATGTAGACCACTTCCAGGTCATCGAGGGGCCGGCTGCGCCATTGGGCAAGCTCATCGTTCCACTTATCCTTCAACCGGGCCACCGTGCTCGCCGATACCGGTGCGTCCTCTCCCAGCAGCCCCCGCAAAGCCAGATCGAAGTCGCCTTCGGATAGACCGTGCAGGTACAGCTCGGGGATCAACTCAGCAACCTTCCTGGTCCTGTTGACGAACAGCGGCAGCAGCCGGCTCTCGAACTGCTCCTCGGTATCGCGGACTCGCGGCCGCCTCAGCTGTATCGTTCCCGAACTCAGCGTAAGCCTCCGGGCTCTGCCGTATCCGTTCCGATAGCCGGTATCTGAGTCCGAGTCGGATCTGAGCGCCGACTTCGCCCTTCCCAGAAACGCCGTCACCTCCTCCTCCAGCAACTCCTGGATCAGCCTCTGGACCTGGCTTCGCACCCAATCCTCCAACTGCTCCCACTCCGGCCTTGACTCCGACCTACTCTCAGTGCTTTCCTTTCTCATGGGCGGTCTATCTCCTCTCTTGGGCCTCGAGCCCGTGTTGTTCAGAGAGAGGGTACACCGCCTGACTGTTTACACACTTTTTGAAGATACCTCGATCGCGTGTTGCACTCGCACGCGCCGTCCCGGTACGAGGTCCGGGACGACGTCGACCATTCCTTTACGACCGGCTACGCGAGCCGTGCAAAGATCCTGCTCCAGCGGTCTCTCGATGGCGGCGAGACCTGGCCGAGAGAGCACGACGTGGTGGTGTGGGATGAGTCTCGTCCCCTTGAGGAAAAACGCGCAATCTTGTACCGGGCCGACGAGCCGGGCGTGGCCCGCGAACAGATCGACCTCACCAGCCCGGATGCGGCAGTGTACTTTACCTACGCGGCAACCGGTCCGCCGAGACCGGCCTGGCGTGCCGAGGAGCATGGAGAATCCCAACCCACCCTAGAATGCTTCGCCTTCCGGTCAGGGGACCGGGGCCGCACGTGGGAGGAGGTGCCAACGCGCGTCACTCATCCCTTTTGGGGGAACGTTGACAAAAATGGCTATCCGCCGGTGCAGTTCCCCGACGGTACACTCATGGCCGCGATGGCCTACGCCGACCCCACGTTCAATGAGGTAGAGCGTGTGGGTCCGGGTGGCATAGCTGTCTTCGGCTCCGACGATAATGGCCTCACCTGGGAGTACCTGGCCGAAGTGGCAAGCGACCCAACGGGTCTGGGGCGGCCCGTTTACCAAAGCTTGATCCTGTTGCCCAGCGGCCGGTTGCAGTGCTATATGCTCAACGTGGGTGCACTGCGTTACAACGCAATTCAGATGAGCTACTCCGACGATGGCGGCTATAGTTGGAGCGAGCCGAAGCCAATTGTGGCCTGGGGCCAATCGCCCTGGGCGGCCCGTCGCAATCCAGAGAACTATCAAATCCCCGAGTACAAGACACGCCCTGGCGGGCCGTTTTACCGCTCGCCCTGGCCGATTCAACTGCGCGACGGCCGGATTGTGGTGCTTTTCGGGCATCGCAAGCCACCGTACGGCCTCGGGCTGATCGTCAGTGAGGACGACGGGGCAACCTGGTCGGCGGACGCCATTATCCGAAACGATGGGAGTGGCTCGGATTTGAGCTATCCGGTCGCCACGCAACTGGACGATGGGCGTATTTTCACGGCCTACTACTTCATGGAGGACGATGGCAACAATTTCGGTGGGACGCGCCACATCGCCGGCAGCTCCTTCCGCCTGGCATAGTCCTGTGCTTTTGTCACGGAGCTCGTCTCATGACGTAGGCCCTCGTATTCTGTTGAGCCCCAGGCCTGCAGGGGATGTCGGCGGCTGATGTGCGATCTGTTGGTAAGTAGAAGCCGAGTGACAAACAGCTCAACCTCTAAGAAACGCAGGATAATGTATTCTCCCGTCAGCTCCATAGGAAGCTCATGCTGATAGCTCTCCTTGGGCTCTGCACTGGTGAGGGCAAATCTCTTGTCCTTCCTGCGTATGAGCTGAGGGTCTCCTATCTCCTGCAACATGTGTCGGTCAGCCTCCGTGAGAGGGTGGGGGCGGTGGTTGAAGTAGCACAGTATCAGCTTTACATTGGGAATTATATACAAACTTACCTGGGAACGGAAGCGGTCCTAGTCTCCCTCGTTGGATAAGAACCCCTTGACAAGCCCTTGCACTTCTGACATACATACCATACCATTAGAGTGTCCTAGCACTCACCGTTTGCATGATGGGAGGCGTCATGGCAGTAGCAGAATATGTCACGAAGGAAGACTTGGCGGAACGCCTAGAGGCTATGGAGAAACGCCTAGAGGAACTGTTCAAGAAGTACAGCAGGGAGCAGGCCGATAGGGTCATTGAGGCCATGCAGCGTGGCACTAGTTCCAACTTCTAGAGGACACGATGGCAACCAAGCCAAAGATACCGGAACAAGCGCGAAGGATAATCTCGGCGCTGGTCAACACGCCGCCAGTGAAAAAGCCAGCGCCTCGTAAAAAGGTCTCCTAGTCTATTTCCTTTTCTGGCACCAAGTCCTTGTACCGTAGCCGCTTCCCCTCTGCACCCTTCACCAGTGACTTTACCTGATCCACGGTGTCCAGCGGCCGGTCATTGTGGCGTCCGGCAAACTCCGTCGCATAGCGGGCCGTGTGCTGGGGGCTTATGTGGTGGTAAGTTCCGTAAATGCCGCGTTTGAGCATCGACCATAGAGACTCGATGCCGTTCGTGTGGGCCTCACCCTCGACATACTGCGCCGCACTGTGGCGGACGGTGATGTGGTTCGTCATGGTCTTGTAGGCCGCATGTTCGTCCGTGTAGACCGTCGAGCGGTCCGTGGTGTGGTCGGCCACGAAACCGATCATCGTCGGCCTGTCTGTGGACTCCACCACTGAAACCGCGACCTGGTTCGTTTCCCTATCCTTGATGCCGAGCACCGCCGTCTTGCCGACTGGCCCGCGTCCGGCGTTCAGGCGCTTGCTCTTGTGCTTATTGGCCTCCTTGCCGCCCACGTAGGTCTCGTCAACCTCTACCGGCCCTTCGAACTTGCTGTGGTTCTTTTCCCATGCCTTGCGGATGCGGTGGGCCATGTGCCAAGCGGACTTCTGTGTGATGCCTAGTTCACGGTGAAGCCTCATGCTGGATACGCCCTTGAGGTTCGTGGAGAATAGGTAGAAGCCCAGCGCCCACATGGTGAGCGGGAGTTTAGAGCTCTGCATGACGGTGCCTGTCTTGATTGAGAAATTGCTCTTGCAATCGCGGCACCGGAAGGATATAGGCGTTGTGGGACGTTCTACGGAGTTCAACAATCCGCACAACGGGCAGGCGATGCCGTTGGGCCAGCGAACCTCAATGAACATGCGCTCAATCTTGGCTTCGTCGGAGAACAGCCTGACCGCTTGAGCCATAGTCAGTCCGTCCCTGTAGTGCTTGCCCGGTGCACTCTTTGTCATATCTGGCTCCTTCGTGTTAGAATTAGGCTATGAAAATGGAAATGAAGACTAACCCAAAGTTAGCGGCTAAAGAACTTGGACTCGAACTCCGCAAGAGCATCGCGCTGTCCTTGTCCGCGTCGGGTGACGATGGCGTTGCCTTTCTCAAGTCCTGTGATGAGATCGACAAGCTGCGCGCGGAAGCCGATCCGCCACTCCAGACCGCTGGGCAAGTCACCCCAGAGGTCTTGGGTGCTGTTAACTAGGGCTTGGCTGAGGCGCTCTAGCCCCTGCACCTTGCCCTCTAGATATTCTACCTGGTCGGCGTCGTCCATGTCCTTGTACCCTCCTCGTTATGCCTCCATTATACCACGGCCAGGTAAGTTTGTATATAATTCCCTTTACATTGGGGGATGACACGAGGTCGGCAGCGGACGAGTGGTCGCTCGAGTCTGTGAGTCTGCGATTGGAGTTCAATGACCTTGTCATTGAAGAAGACCGTGTCCAGTTTGAGCTCAACGGGGCCGCCCTCCCCTTTGAAAAGTTCAAGACGACGTTTGACTTCGATGGCTTCGTCTATAAATGGATAGAGTACGATCTGACGCAGGGCCCGCTACCTCGGAAAGGGGGCAACAAGCTACACATCAGGCTGAAGGAGCGTTGTGAGGGGATAACTGCTCCGCTCACGCTGACACAGCTCGGAGTGCTCACCCGTTATCGATGAAGAGGACTTCACTGCGACGTCTGGCACGTGTCATATAATCAGGTGTGACCGACTCTAACCACTGGAGGTGGGGCATGGCAGACCTGGTGCAAAATCGGTGGGTCCAGTTGGCTTCGGGGTACGTGGCCGCGGCGGTCCTGCTCGCCATATTCGTGGTGTCGGCTTCGGCGGGGGATTCCTCGGCCGCGTCGGTGGGGGACAGGGTGTTCTTGACCAGTGGCGGCACCGTCATGTTAAGCGGCAAATTCCAAGGCTTTCGGTATCGTAGCGCACGTGCTGCGGTGCCTAAATCCCAAATTACCGTGGACATGAGCCTGCCACTCACGGCCGCCGAGGCGGTCGCGGACGGCTGGACCGACCCGATATTCTGCTCGGCGGGCAGGGGCCGCTACTTTCAGAAGGGACCGGCGGGTGAGGGCGAGCCCTTTTTCCTCATGTACAATGGCGACGACGAGCTAATAGGCATGTACCAGTTCAGCAAGTCCGAGATGCCTACTCCCTGGAAGCGCCTGGATGAGTTGCGGGGCGGCGGGGGTCTGACCCTCATCGACTTCGAGCACTGGGGCCTGCTCGTGTACTTCCAAGACCCCACCCGGGCATGTGGGGCCGGGCTCGCAGGCCGGTAGCGCGACCGGCTGGTCATTGGCGAGGTAGGGGCCTCGACATCGCCGACAGACGCAGCCATCTACATGACCGCAGCAGCAGCCCGCTCTGCAGTGCACGAGGGGCACGTCGCATTACGCAGAAGCCCCTTCGTCATGCGGTGGATGGAAGTGACCCGCCTCGGGCTCGAACCGAGAACCTACTGATTAAGAGTCAGTTGCTCTACCATTGAGCTAGCGGGCCGGGGGAAACGGCAACCCCCACGCGGAGCCGGTATCGCGGCGCGGGGTTTCGCGCGGCGGATGCGGTTGCCGCGCAAAAGCGGAGTCACACCCATACATTGTGGCGGCGGAGCCGGGTAACGGCCGCAGGTGCGCCTGCCTAGGGCTGTCCAATTGTAGCTTTGCGCCGTGTGGCGAGTCAACCGATACCCCCGACATAGCCGCTCCTTGTCGGCGCCATGCCCAGAGTCGCCAACGCCGATTTCGTTGACGGGTTTTGGGCCTTATGCTATGATTGTGAACGCTTGCACAAACCACCATGAACAATAGAGGGCGTATCTCGTGAGCCGGGGGCCCGCGTCTGAGAAGACAGGTCGCGCCGCCTTCCGGATCGTGGCTCTGGTCGCCCTGGTAGTCGCCGTGGGACAGGTATCTCTGGGGGGAGTCGTGCGGGTGACAGGCTCGGGGTTGGGGTGTCCGGACTGGCCCCTGTGCCACGGCCAGGTCCTTCCCCCCCTGGAGCTCACAACCCTCATCGAGTACTCCCACAGGCTGTCGGCCACCGCTCTTGGAGTCCTGGTGCTGGCGACGGCGGTCATGGCGTGGCGCACGTCTCGCGACGATCTCCGTGTAACCGTCTCGAGTACGATGGCGATGGCGCTCGTTGTAGTCGCGGCGGTGTTGGGCGGGATCACCGTGTGGGCGGAGCTGGCCTGGTGGGTGGTCCTGCTGCATCTGGGTATCGCGGAATTCGTGGTGGCCTGCATGGTTGTCACAGCGGCGGCGAGTTGGAAAGTGCGACAAGGACCGAGGGTAGTTGAAGTCGGCGATAGCACATCCAGTTGGTTTGGTCTGCTGGTGATCGGCGGCGTGGTTGGCGGCTTCGCTTTGATCATGTCGGGCTCGTACATGGTAGGGCAAGGGTACGGTTCCGCCTGCGCCGCATGGCCACTGTGTGGAGGGAGCCTGCTGCCCGAGGGAGGGGCGACTCTGGTGCACATGGCGCACCGGTTCGTGGCCGCCCTGCTGGCGGTGCTGGTTGCGGCCACCGTAATAACAGCCTGGTCGAGAAGGGCCCGAAGCCCGCACGTCCTGTGGGCTTCGCTCCTGGCTGCAGCCCTCCTCGTGGCCCAGGTACTGGTTGGAGCAGCGACGGTGTGGACCGGCTTTTCCGTGCCGCTTAAGTCCATTCATCTTAGTGTGGCGACCATGCTGTGGGCGGCCCTCGTGTTTTTTGCTACGCTACAGTTCTTGCCCCACCGGCTGCCCCTGAAAAGCTCGGCGCATAGCCCTGGGTGGGTAACTCGACCCGGGAAGGTGGCACCGTGATAGCGCAGGCGGCAGCGCCGCGGAGCGTCGTCAAAGACTACGTGGCGCTGACCAAGCCGCGCATCGTATCGCTGCTCCTTTTGACCGCCCTGGGCGGGATGTTTTTGGCGTCTGTAGGCGTGCCAGACGCATCACTCACGCTGGTGGTCCTGGTTGGTGGAGCGCTGGCAGCCGGGGGCGCCCACGCGCTCAACCACTACCTGGACAGAGATATCGATGGCCTGATGAGGCGGACACGCAGCCGCCCCGTCGCCAGCGGGCGCGTTCCGCCACAGCGGGCCCTCGCGCTCGGGATACTGCTCAATCTGATAGCCTTCGTCATGCTGGGAGCGCTGGTCAACCCCCTCAGCGCGGCCTTAACCCTGTGCGCGACGGTGTTTTACGCGCTCGTCTACACGATGGGACTAAAGCGCGCCACTCCTCAGAATATCGTCATTGGGGGCGCGGCGGGGGCGGTACCGCCGATGGTAGGCTGGACGGCTGTTACCGGAAGCCTCGACCTCCCGGCGGTCTACCTCTTCGCCATCATATTCTTTTGGACTCCACCTCATTTCTGGGCCCTGGCGCTGCTGATTAAAGACGACTACGCCAGGGCAAAAGTCCCTATGCTTCCGGTGGTCGCGGGGGTCGCCCAAACCAAATGGTCGATCCTGCTCTACTCGCTGCTGCTGGTTGCGCTCACAATCATGTTTTTCACCACCCAGGCGGTGGGATGGGTCTACCTGGCGTCGGCGTGCGCGCTGGGGGCCGCGTTCCTATTCTACGCCTGGCGCCTGTTTAGGCAGCCCGGCATCCTCGGAGCCAGAGCACTCTACCTGTACTCGCTGTTATACCTCGCCCTGCTTTTCCTCGCCATTGCGGTCGACAGCTTGGTAGAGCTGTGAGGGCCCCCTACCTCTTGACTGGCCCCAGGGCGCCTGATAGATTCTTATGTCGTTGGGATGGATGCGAGCCAGTGTGCGCCAATCTAAGGAGGCCCTGACTCTAAGCGATGACGAGGATGATCCACCACTCGATTAGACACCTCGGCGTGGCGCTTTCGATTCTACTCATCGCCCTTCTGGCCGCCTGCACGCCCTCCCACGGGCAGTCCACCTTCGATACCGTGGGACCCGTCGCCCGCTCCCAACTGGTCCTCTTCTACTGGATATTTTGGGCTGCCGTATTCGTCTTCGTAACGGTGGTGGGAGCCCTACTGTACATTGTCATCCGGTATCGCAGGAAGCCGGGTGATGGCGACCCCCCGCAGGTCCACGGGCACAAGCCCCTGGAGATAGCCTGGACCGTGCTCCCCGCGATCGTCCTGGCCGTCGTAGCGGTGCCCACGATCACCACGATCTTCGACAATGCCAACTCCCCCGATCAGGGTGCTCTTACAGTGGATGTGGTGGCGCACCAGTGGTGGTGGGAGTTCCGCTACCCGCACCCCGATGAAAGCGGCAATGAGGTGGTGACGGCCAACGAGCTGCACATCCCGGTGAATGAGGTTGTGAACGTCACGCTGGATTCCCTGGACGTCCTTCACAGCTTCTGGATACCCAAGATCGCCGGCAAAGTGGACGTGGTCCCCAACAACGCAAACACCATGTGGATCCAGGCCGACATCCCAGGCGAATACCTGGGGCAGTGCGCCGAGTTCTGCGGCGTGGCCCACGCCCACATGCGCCTCAGGGTGATCGCCCAGCCCCGGGAGGAGTTCGACGCCTGGCTAGCGGCGCAGGCGCTCCCCGCCGTTGATCCGCCGGACCCGCTGGCGTTGAAGGGCAAGGCCCTTTTCGAGGGCCAGGCCCAGTGCTTCTCCTGCCATACGGTTTCAGGCTTGAAGAAGGCGCGGGGCCTTATAGGGCCAAACCTGACGCATGTGGCCAGCCGGGGCCATATCGCCGCCGGCGAACTGGAAAACACACAGTTCAACCTGCGACAGTGGTTGAAGGACCCCAATGCCGTCAAGCCGGGAAACATCATGGCCCGGGACGCGTTGATCTACAAGGACGCCGACGGAGGGTACTCGCCCCTTCCAAATGAGAGCCTCTCCGAGGCTCAGGTCTCCGCCCTGGTGTCCTACCTCCGCACCCTGGAGTAGTGGAGTCCGATGCGCATGCGGTATAATATCCGAGTTCCATCGATGCCGTCCTGCCCGATTGGCCACAGCGGAGGCGAACGGTGACTACACTCGCACTGCCCCTCCCTAAGCGGCCGGTGCACCCCACCGGGGTCTGGTCGTGGCTGACCACCGTAGACCACAAGAGAATCGGCATACTCTACGGCGTCACCGCCATCATTCTCTTCCTAACGGGCGGCGTCGAGGCCCTGTATATGCGTGTCCAGCTGGCGCGGCCCGGGCAGGAGATCGTCAGCCCGGAGGTGTACAACCAGCTCTTCACGATGCACGGGACGACGATGATTTTCCTGGCCATCATGCCGATGGGTGCGGCATTCTTCAACTTCCTCATCCCACTACAGATCGGCGCCAGGGACGTTGCATTTCCCAGGCTCAACGCCTTCAGCTACTGGACCTTCCTGGCCGGCGCCATAATGCTCAAGTTTAGCTGGTTGATGGGCGGCGCTCCCAACTCCGGATGGTTTGGGTACGCACCAATTACGGGAGTGGCCTACAACCCCGGCCACGGCATCGATTTCTGGATCATGAGTCTTCAGTTGCTTGGAATCGCCTCCCTTGCCGCGGCCTTTAACTTCATAGTCACCATCCTCAACATGCGGGCGCCGGGCATGTCGCTGATGCGGATGCCCCTGTTCACCTGGATGACGCTCATCACCTCATTTCTTCTGGTCCTGGCCTTCCCGGTGATCACGGTGGCCTTGATCGAGCTGATGCTCGACCGCTTGTTCGGCGCCAACTTCTTCGTCACCAGGGCCGGGGCCAACCCGCTCCTGTGGCAGCACCTGTTCTGGGTCTTCGGCCACCCCGAAGTATACATATTGATCCTGCCTGCCATGGGGATAATATCCGAGGTCCTACCCACGTTCTCCAAAAAGCCACTCTTTGGCTATCCGGTGGTGGTGCTGTCGGGCGTGATTATCGGGTTCATGGGATGGATGGTGTGGAGCCACCATATGTTCACCGTGGGCCTCGGCCCCGTGGCCAACTCGGTATTCGCGCTGACCACCATGGCCATCGCGGTGCCTACGGGGGTAAAGATATTCAATTGGATCGCCACCATGTGGAAGGGCTCGATAGACGTGAAGACGCCGATGCTCTTCGCGGTCGGGTTCATCGCGACGTTCATTATCGGCGGGTTGAGCGGGGTGATGCACGCCTCGGCCCCATCGGACGCGCAGCAGCAGGACACCTACTTCATCGTGGCGCATCTCCACTACGTGCTTTTTGGGGGCAGCATATTCGCCCTGATGGCGGGCATCTACTACTGGTTCCCCAAGATTACCGGCCGCCTGCTGGACGAGCGGGTGGGGAAGCTGAACTTCTGGATCATGTTCGTCGGATTCAACCTTACGTTCTTCCCGATGCATTTTCTCGGGCTGGACGGAATGCCCAGGCGCATCTACACCTACGATGCCGACATGGGGTGGAACCTGTGGAACGCGGTAGCTTCGGCCGGGGCGGGGTTAATCGCCGTGTCGATGCTGGTGTTCGTGGCCAACGTCGTGCGGAGCCTGATGAAGGGCGAGGAGGCCGGCGCCGACCCGTGGGACGCCAGGACGCTGGAGTGGTCCATACCGTCTCCCCCCCCGGAGTACAACTTTGAACAGATCCCGACAGTACACGGCAGGGACGCCTTCTGGGCGCAGAAGCGGCAGGGAGTGCGGACTGTCGCCGTGGCCGGGGGATCGTACAATGGGGGCGAGCACTCTATCCATATGCCTCAGCCGTCCTACTGGCCGCTGGTGGCGCCGATTGGCCTGCTGATGGCGGCCTACGGCCTCATATATGTCTCGTCCATATTTGGCCTGGCCGCAGCGGTCCTGGGTGGAGCCATCGCGATGGTCTCGGTCTACGCCTGGTCCTTCGAGCCCGTCAACGACCCCCCTGAAACGTCAGAGCACTGACAGAGACCGATACTTGGCACACGCAACCACCGTCCCCCACGGCGAGGAGCACGAGGAGACCACAACCGGCCTCAGCCACCGGAAGCTGCTCATATGGGCCTTTCTGGGCTCGGACTGTATGTTTTTCGGGTCCCTGATAGCCACCTACATGGTGTACAGGGGCAAGAGCCTCGTGGGTCCGTTCCCCGAGGACGTGTTCAGCATACCGGTGACCTCTGTCAGCACCTTCGTTCTTCTCATGAGCAGCATGAGCATGGTGCTGGCCTACTCGGCGCTCGTAAGGGGGAGCATCAAGGGGTTCCGAATATGGATCCTCTCCACGGCAGTCCTGGGCATGACGTTCCTGGCGTTTCAGACGTTCGAGTTCAGGGATTTCGCCAACTATGAGGTGCATCTGGACTGCGCCAGAGTAGAGGCCGAGGACGCAGACTATCTCGAAGGTCTGACCGATTTCGAAACGACCTTCCTCCCAAGATGCGCCGCCGTGGATGAGGAGTTCTCGGAGCAGCACGGTCTCACCCTCAAGACCAACCTTTTCGGCACGACGTTCTTTACCCTCACCGGCTTTCACGGCGCCCACGTAACGCTGGGCGTGATATGGCTGCTGTCGCTATTTTTCTATTCGTTCCGGGGCGGCGTGACGCCTGAGAGGAGCCTAGACGTAGACCTGGCCGCCCTTTACTGGCACTTTGTAGACGTCGTCTGGATCGTGATCTTCACCGTCGTGTACCTGTTCGGCGTGTTTCCCGGGTTCTAGCGGTGAGTCCTCATCTATCGCATAAAGCACCTTGAGGTTGCGCTTATGACACAACCAGAACAACCTACCGCGGGGGCGGTCCATACCGGGCACCCGACGCCGCTCACCTACTTCAAGGTGGCGATGGCGCTGGTGGCGATAACCGCCGTGGAGGTGGGCATTTTCTATATCGAGGCGCTGGGCAAGGGCATTATCCCGGTGCTGGCCGTCCTCTCCTCCTCCAAATTCGCTCTGGTGGCGATGTTCTACATGCACCTGAGGTACGACCACCGCCTGTTTATCGGCCTGTTCGTGGGCGGGCTTGCCCTGGCGATGGCTGTGGTGCTGGCGCTGCTGGGTCTCTTCAAGATCTTTGTCTAGCAGGGTGCTAAAAACCCATTCGACCATCCAGCAGGAAGGGTTCAGTAATAAGACGTGAGGGACACCCTCACCCACCTGCTAGAGTAGAGGCTGAGAAGGGAGCACACGTTCGTTGGACGAGATAGTGGGGTCCGTCTGGACGCACTGGCACGGCCACCCCGAGGTACTGGTTGGACTGGGGGTGCTCCAGGGCGCCTACTTGCTGGGCGTCGGCCCTCTGCGAGAACGGTATGGCCTCGCCGACCAGGCCGACTCCAGGCAGACCGCCACATTCGCCCTGGGCGTACTTGTGGTGTTCTTTTCTCTCCTGTCACCCCTGCATATCCTGAGCGATCGGTACCTTTTCAGCGCCCACATGCTCCAGCACGTGCTCTTGACGCTGGTAGCGCCGCCGCTGCTGATCCTGGGAATGCCCGACTGGCTGCTGCGTCCTTTCCTTCGCCCGGACGCGGTCTTCCGGCTGGTCCGGCTGGTGACCCGCCCTGTGGCGGCGTTCGTTCTGTTCAACGTTATATTCTCCGTGTGGCACATGCCGGCCCTCTACAACCTGTCGGTTACAAACCACGGCGTCCATATGTTCGAGCATCTCCTGTTCATGTCGACGGCGGTGCTGATGTGGTGGCCGATCACCAGCACCATGCCGGAGCTGCCACGCCTGTCCTACCCGCTCCAGATGATCTACCTATTTCTGCTTTCCATCGCCCAGCTCATACTATTCGCTCCCATTACATTTTCGCGCGAGCCCCTCTACCAGTGGTACGCGGACGCACCGCGGATCGTTGCCTTGTCGCCCCTGTTTGACCAGCAGGTTGGCGCGATCATAATGAAGATAGGCGGCGGCGGCCTGTTTCTGACGCTTCTCATCGTGGCCTTTTTCCGCTGGTACGGCCACGAGGAGGAGATGACGAGGGCCGCGGCATCAGACACCGAGTATCGGTACGCGGACTGAGGGCCGCGGCCGCGTGGGTAACGCCGTAGTGGCTGATGTGCAAGAGTGAATGCCCCGATTCGCGGGGGTCGGCATTCCGAGGCCCGTTTTGGGCCCCATCACTTGGGTGAGTGGAGATGGGCCAGGTCGGATGAAGGTCCGCTCATCGAGACTCCGGATTTAGCGGAGGGGACGGTGGAGTTATGAACGAGAGCCCCAAGATCGATGCGCTGCTGTTCCCGCTGCTGGCCGTGCTGTTCATAGTGGCGCTAGGCGGCGGGCTCGGGGTCCTCTTTATGATTATCAACGAGACCGCCGTTGGGGAATGGGGTGTCATCGCACTGGGGCTGTCGCTGGTCGTGGGGGTGCCCACCGTCGCGGCCCTCGCTCAACGCGTGGTCGACCGGAGATAGCCGACGCGTGAGGCGGAGCTGATGATCCGGCCGGGGGCGGCGTTGCGGACTATGGTGGATTTCCTGCGGCCGATGCTCTGGGCAGTCTTCGGAGCGGTCCTGTTGGCTGCGGGCTCGCCCGCGTGTTCTGGCGCGGACTCCATGCTGGGAACGGTCCTGAGCTCCTCAAACCCCGCGTCCGACTTCGAGCTGCAAGACCAGCACGGTCGGCAGGTGTCCTTGGCCGATTATGAGGGCCGGGTCGTCGCCCTCACCTTCCTGTACACCTACTGCCCCGACATCTGCCCTGCCGTTACCGCCAACCTAAAGCAGGCCCACGAGATGCTGGGCGACGATGTGGACGGGGTCGCCTTTGTAGCCATCAGCGTCGATCCCGAGCGGGACACCGTCGAGAGGGCGTACGCCTACTCCGATAACTGGGGCATGGTGAGCAAGTGGTCTTTTCTAGTGGGCGATGAGGAGCAGCTATCGCCGATATGGCGCGCCTACTACATCGACCCAACGAAAGACGACGTCTCTCACAGCAAGGCATCCGATGAATCGGCGCACGCGCAAGGGTCCCCGAGAGGTGGCGTCAAAACCTCGGGAGGCGGAATAGCCGCCGAGTACGAGGTCGCTCACGCTGCGGCCCTGTACCTGATCGACCGGGAGGGTATCATGCGCGTGCTGTTCACGCCGCCCCTCGACCCCATATCCATCGTGCACGACATAAGACTGCTGCTGGACTGATTTCCTTCCAAACAAACGCAGGGCGGGCACTCGGCCCGCCCCCGGCGGCGTTCATGTCATGTGGCGGCCGGCGCTACGGTGCTGCGGCCTGCAGGTGCACCTTGGCTTGCTCGGCTACCTGCGAGAATCCCTGGGGGTCACGCACGGCCATGTCCGCCAGCATCTTGCGGTTGACCTCTACTCCCCCAAGCTTGAGGCCATGAATGAGCTTGCTGTAGGACATGCCGTTTGAGCGGGCGCCGGCGTTGATCCGTATGTTCCACAAGCGACGCATGTCGCCCTTCTTTTCCTTGCGGTGGGCATAGGAGTACCGGAGCGCGTGAATCAATGACTCGTGCGCCCTCCTGTACAGTGTGTGCCGTACCCCCTTGTGGCCCTTGGTCAGCTTGAGCATCTTTTTGTGACGGCGCCGCTTGATTACGCCCCGCGTTATTCTGGTCAATGGCGTCTCCTCTAAGCTAACGCCGCTTCTTCGGCAGCAGTCGTCTCACCCTGGCCGCGTCGCCGCTGCTTACCGACAGCTTGCGGGAGTAGAGCCGTCGCACGGCCGCCGGCTTCTTGCGACGCAGGTGGGTCCGATGCCCCTTCATGCGGAGCAGCTTGCCGGCGCCTGTGACCCGGAACCGGGCCGCGGCTCCCTTGTGTGTCTTAAGCTTGGGCACTCTCGGGCTCCTGGACGCTGGTGGCTTTCACGGCGGTTCCCGCCGGCGGGCTGAGGATCATCGTCAGGAAGCGACCTTCGAAGGATGGGGGCTTTTCCATCAGCGCGTCGTCGGCCAGGTCCTCGGCCACCGACTTCAAGACCGCCATGCCCACCTCGGGGTGCGTGATCTCCCTTCCCCGGAACATTACGCTGACCTTGACCTTGGAGCCCTCATCCAGCAGCCGCTTGACCAGTCGGACCTTGGACATCTTGTCGTGCTCGCCTATGCGTGTTTTGAACCGGACCTGTCGCAGGACATTGGACACCTTGGCCTTCTGGTCTTTGCGGGCCGCCCGTTCCTTGCGGGTCGCCTCGTAGCGGAACCTGCCGTAGTCCAGCAGCCGACACACAGGTGGCACCGCCGCCGGGGCCACCTCGACCAGGTCCAGTCCGCGTTCGTCAGCCAGCAACAGCGCCTGGCGGGTGGGCATGACTCCAAGCTGCTTGCCAGCACCGTCTACCACGCGGACCTCGGGGACCCGTATCAAGTGGTTGAGTCGGTACTCCCTGGGTATGGCAACACCTCCCCGGCCGGTCCGTGCCCAGCCTACTCCTGCTTGATATCGAATATAGCATAAGGCCCGCCGCTAGGCAATAGAGCTTGTTGCATATTTATTTCAGACGTTTTGGCTTGCTGGTAGAATCAGAGCATGGACGGAAATAGAGACCGTCTCACCGAAAGTGCTTGGAGTCGGGCTAAGCACGACACTGGGGTTGCTTTGCGCGCTCCATGGCTTTGGGTGGGCGGCTTGATTACTCCCGCCCTAGTGGAAGTTATCGCCCTGCTATCTATCCCAGAGGGCTACACACGATCGCAGGCTGGAGTATTCCAGGTTCTTTCTGTTGCAGCGGGGGCGGCCACATTCGCCGCAATAGTTTTTGGGGTCAAATGGATTGCTGCATCCTATCGGCAGCGCAACGAGGCACGCGAGGCGGTACGAGAGCTTCAGGGCGATAAAGATGACTCCCAAAAAGGCCAGGCCCTCTTAGAACGCTTGGATAGGCTGGAGGAGGTCTGGATAGGTCTCTTTAACCCGAATCCACCGAAGGAGGGCGTCGGGTTAGCGTCCTGAGGCGGCAAGAAGGTGCTCCTGTGCTTCTGGGATAATGGTTTTGTAGCAAAAAAACGGCCCCGGAAAAGGAGCACCCAGTAGATGCTGCCACGCAACCACCCCGACCGGATCCAAATCACCTTCGACGACCGCCGCTTGGTGGCCAATGCCGGGCTGCTCCTTCCGGCCACCCTGGCGCGGCACCTCGGCCTGCCCGAACTCGTCCGGCAGCGCCTCGACCTGGGCGATGCCCCGGGGCGGGCGAACACGAGCGACAAGATGATGACGCTGGTGGCGTCTGCGCTGGCTGGGGGCGACTGCATTGACGACGCCGATGTGTTGCGCACCGGGGGGACGGCCTGCACCCTGGGCGGCACGGTCAAGGCGCCATCCACCCTGGGCACCTTCCTGCGCAGCTTCCGGTGGGGCCACGTCCGTCAACTCGACCGGGTGAGCCGCGAGTTGCTGGCCCGGGCTTGGCAGGCCGGGGCGGGACCCGGCGACGGGCCCCTGACCATTGACCTGGACTCCACCATCTGCGAGACCTACGGACTGGCCAAGGAGGGCGCCCGCCACCACGGCTATACCGGCAAGCGGGGCTACCACCCGCTGCTGGCCATCGCCGCCGGCACCGGAGACGTGCTGATGTCCCGGCTGCGCGAGGGCCGGGCCAACACCGCCCGCGGCGCCGCCCACTTCCTGCGGGAGACGGTGGGACGGGTGCGCTACGCCGGGGCCAACGGACGACTCACGCTACGGGCCGACAGCGGGTTCTACACTCATGGCGTGGTATCCGTCTGCCGCAAGATGGATGTCCGCTTCTCCATCACCATCCGCCAGCACAAAAGCCTGCACAATCTCATCGAGGCGATACCCGAAGATGCCTGGACGCCGATTCCTTACTGGATGGACGGCGCCGCCGATGTGGCCGAGACCACCTGCACCCCCTTCCAGGCCGAGGCGGACGCCGCGCCGGTACGGCTCATCGTCCGGCGGGTGAAGCCGACGCCCGGTTCCCAACTGGCCCTCTTCGCCAAATACAGCTATCATGGCTTCATCACCGACCGGGACGGGGAGTTGCTCGAACTGGAGGCTGACCATCGCCGCCACGCCGAGATCGAGAATGCCATACGCGACCTCAAGTACGGCGTCGGGCTGAACCATCTCCCCTCGGGCCGCTTCGCCGCCAACGGCGCCTGGCTGGCCGTCCAGACGATGGCCCACAACCTGGCCCGCTGGACGGCGCGGATCGGTCTGGGAGAGCGGATAGCCACCACCAAGACCCTCCGGCGGCGGTTCTTCTCCCTGGCCGGACGGCTCACCCGCTCGGCACGCCGGTTGACCCTGCATCTTCCGGATCGCTGGCCTTGGGCTGAGAAGTTCAGCCGCGCCTTGGCCCGGCTGCGAGCCATTCCACTCCCGGCCTGACGGCACCGTCGGCGACCGACCCACCCACCGGACAACCGAAGATCCCCGCAGACTCGTGCCAGCCCGGTCCGAGAGAGTTCCCTGCTGCGTATTCTCTCGCCATCCCGCGCATCGCAGCTCCCGCAGACGGCCATAGGGGCCCCTGTGCGGCGATGAAGACCGTCCGCCGACCTCCCTACCCCAAATGGAACCCAGGCTATTTCCCCTGTAGCTCCCTCACCCCCCTTCCGCTTTCCTCACGCCGTCCATCCGTGTCCTTCGGTGGATTCGGGTTTAATGTAAGAGTTGCGGATGACTCTGAGTTTATCCAATGGAAAACGGATTATGCGCACTGGAAGCTAAACGTATCGCCGCTTATTGCTGATGAATCTCCGAGGGTGGTTAATTACCCGCACGGCGGGTATAACGCCGAACACGTTTCGCTCGTAACTGAGGGCGATCAGTTATGGAGGATGCTAAAGGCAAAGGCCAACCGGCTCAAGAGTGAGTTATGAGTACTTTAGATTCTTGCGGCTTGCATCGCAATCAGGGACAGATAACAGTGAGCAGTCACCTTCCATCGACCTCTGACGGTGATGTGGTTCAACGACCGCTGGCCTATGAGCCGAGAAAAAGCCCTCTCGACACTTTGCCTTTGCTTCCTCAGGCTCTAATATCCGGGCAGACTTGCTTGAACGCGCTCTCGCGCCAGCATGTGCACTCGGTTAGAGGGGATGTCGTTAACAGGTGTCGCGCGGTGTTGCCTGCGGACCAGCCGGAACGGCGCCCTAGTCGCGTAGCCTTTGTCCGCAATGAAATGCGCCGGATGGAACCTGGAGGTAGCCTTCCGGGCCGCGCTCAATAGCAACCTACCGTCGCTCGTCGTTCTCCGCGGCGATGCGGGCCTGTACCTCGGTAACGGGAAGCGCCCCCAGGTCCTCGCCGGAGCGGAGCCTGACGGCGGCGGCGCTGGACTCAGCCTCGCGGTCGCCCACGATGAGCATGTAGGGGACCTTCTGGAGCTGGGCGTCCCTGATCTTGGCGTTCATTCTCTCGTTACGTAGGTCGACGTGGACCCTGACGCCCGCCTCCGCAAGTTGGGACTCCACGCTCAGGGCGTACTCGTTATGCCGCTCGGCAATAGGTATCACCTCGGCCTGGACGGGCGCAAGCCACGTTGGAAACGCGCCCCCGTAGTGCTCGATGAGCACGCCCATGAACCGCTCCATGGCGCCAAGCAGCGTGCGGTGGACCATGTACGGCTGATGCTCCCGCCCGTCCTCCCCGATGTACGTCAGTCCGAAGCGCTCCGGCAGATTGAAGTCGAACTGTACCGTTGGGCACTGCCAGAGCCGGCCGATGGCGTCTCTTATGTGGATGTCGATCTTAGGCCCGTAGAAGGCGCCGCCGCCCTCCTCGACCTCGTAGCTCAAGCCGCGGGCCTCCAGCGTCCTGCGCAAGGAGGACGTGGCCAGCTCCCACTGCTCCGGCGCGCCAACCGCCTTCTCAGGGCGCGTCGATAGCATGACCTCGTACTCCTCGAAGCCGAAGCTCTGCAGCAGGTGGAACGTCAGGTCCAGAACGCCGTTGATCTCCGCTTCGACCTGGTCCGGCCGGCAGAAGATGTGGGCATCGTCCTGGGTCATGCCTCGCACGCGAAGGAGGCCATGGAGCACCCCGCTTGCCTCGTACCTGTAGACCGAGCCCAGCTCGCCGATGCGCATGGGCAGGTCTCGGTAGCTGCGTAGACCAGTCTCGTAGTACATGATGTGGAAGGGGCAGTTCATGGGCTTCAGGTAGTAGTCCTGCCCGTCCATGTCCATGGCGGCGAACATGCTCTCCTTAAAGAACTCCAGGTGGCCGCTGGTCTCCCAGAGCCTGGAGCGGCCGATGTGGGGCGTGTACACCAAGTCGTACCCCCACTTGTAGTGCTCGCTTTTCCAGAAGTCCTCCACGAGTCCGCGCACTCGCGAGCCCTTGGGGTGCCAGATGATGAGGCCGGGCCCGGTCTCATCGTGTACGGAGAACAGGTCCAGCTCCCTGCCCAGCACACGGTGGTCGCGGCGCCGGGCCTCCTCCAGCAGCTCGAGGTGCACGTCCAGCGCCTCCTGGGACTCGAAGGCGGTGCCGTAGATGCGCTGGAGCATGGGCCGCTTCTCGTCACCCCGCCAGTAGGCGCCCGCCACGCTCAGAAGCTTAAAAGCAGGAATCTTTCCGGTTGAGTCCACGTGAGGGCCGGCGCACAGGTCCTCGAAGTTGCCGTGCCGGTACGTCGATATCGTCTCCCCCTCCGGGATCTCATTGATGATCTCCAGCTTGAAGGGCTCCTCGGCGTTCAAGGTGACGACCTCTTCTCGCGAGTACTCGTGGTATTCAAAGGGGAGGTCCCGCGCGATGGTCTCCCTCATCTGCTTCTCTATTTCCTCCAGGTTTTCGCTGGTAAATGGCTCCGGCGCCAGGAAATCGTAGTAGAAGCCGTCCTGCGTGGGTGGGCCGATGGCCAGCTTCACCTCAGGAAACATCCTGGCGGCTACATCGGCCATGACGTGGGCGGCTGAGTGGCGTATCCGTCTCCTGAGTTCGATCAGGTCGTTTTTTTCTTCTTGAGCCATCAGTCTGTACCTTTTCTCGTGTTGCTGAGGTTACGTCAATAGGTGTGTAAACGACATCAGGCGGCGACCTTCTCAGCCGTTGATTCAATGGCGATTCCATCCGCATACTGTGCACCGAGATAGACGTCTTCGATCAACTCAGGGGCCTTCAGACGCCTGAAGCGCTGTTCGGCGACCATCAACATTTTCCAGATCACCGCTATCGCCCGATCGACCCTCTTGTAGCGCTTGGCGGCATCGGTCCGAAGCCTGAGGGCCGCGAAGGGTGATTCTACCGGGTTCGTCGTGCGAAGGTGCCCCCAGTGCTCCTTTGGGAAGTCATAGAAGGTGACCATGCGGTCCCAGTCCCGCTCCAAGGCCTCTGAGGCCGCCTCGTAGGAATGGTCGCCGCACCACCTGGTGAACACCGTCCTGAGCCGCTCAGCCTCTGTCCGAGTCGGCGCGTAGGGGATAGTACGCAGCATGAGCTTGGCCTGGTCCTGTTGTCGCTTTGGAAGCTTGGCGAGCACGTTTACGATCTTGTGGTTCCAGCAGCGTTGCTCTGCCGCCTGCGGATAGACGTTGCGCAGAGCTCCCCAGATGCCCAGGTGTCCGTCTCCAACCACCAGCCTCGGGCAGCTCAAGCCCCGGCGCTTGATGTCCCTGAGCACCTCGGACCAGTTCTCTGTGGACTCCCTGTATCCGGGAACAGCGCTCACCACCACCTTGCTCCCGTCGCTCAGGGCCGCCATCACCACCAGTACCGCCGCCTTCTCCTTCTCAAGACCAGCCTTGACGTAGACTCCATCCACCCACATGTAGACCACTTCCAGGTCATCGAGGGGCCGGCTGCGCCATTGGGCAAGCTCATCGTTCCACTTATCCTTCAACCGGGCCACCGTGCTCGCCGATACCGGTGCGTCCTCTCCCAGCAGCCCCCGCAAAGCCAGATCGAAGTCGCCTTCGGATAGACCGTGCAGGTACAGCTCGGGGATCAACTCAGCAACCTTCCTGGTCCTGTTGACGAACAGCGGCAGCAGCCGGCTCTCGAACTGCTCCTCGGTATCGCGGACTCGCGGCCGCCTCAGCTGTATCGTTCCCGAACTCAGCGTAAGCCTCCGGGCTCTGCCGTATCCGTTCCGATAGCCGGTATCTGAGTCCGAGTCGGATCTGAGCGCCGACTTCGCCCTTCCCAGAAACGCCGTCACCTCCTCCTCCAGCAACTCCTGGATCAGCCTCTGGACCTGGCTTCGCACCCAATCCTCCAACTGCTCCCACTCCGGCCTTGACTCCGACCTACTCTCAGTGCTTTCCTTCCTCATGGGCGGTCTATCTCCTCTCTTGGGCCTCGAGCCCGTGTTGTTCAGAGAGAGGGTACACCGCCTGACTGTTTACACACTTTTTGAAGATACCTCCCGAAATGCGCTTTTTGCGACATCGCTCACCTTCCTTGAAGCCGCCGCGTGGGCAGCAGTCGCGACGGCATGGGCGCTCAGGGCCCTCACGACTCAAGACCTCTCCGTCGGCCCAGGCCCGTTTGTCAGCGTCCTCCAGCAGACCGAGTTCGCTCGACGTCATCCTGCTTCGGGCGCCCATCGGCTTGCTTCTAGGATGTGCCGCATTATATCACCCACGCTCGACCCCGAGTCTCATCCGTCCTTCGAAAGGCCCTCCCCTCGACGGTGCTCAGGGCCTGCCATAAGTTCACCGAAGGGGGACAGGCAGGGTCGAGCCCCGGCGGAGCCGGGCGGCCTCTTGGAATCTTCCCCGGCCCACCCTGCGTTCAGGTCCGCGGCCCCAATCTGGTCAAACTGAGATATAATCCCCTGGAGGCTTCGGCCGTCGGACCGGTCGGCGCCGAACGAATAGAGGCCAGCGGTACTACGCAAAAGCGAGGGTGCGATCATGGTCAGCACGGTCAAGCTAGGGATAGGGCGGTTTACGTACGAGGTAGAGGTCGCGTGGGAGAAGCTGCCACCCGGTTACTCCTGGCGTGAGGTGGCCGCGGTGGCGGTCGACTCCAAAGACCAGGTCTACGTCTTCAACAGGGGAGACCACCCGATGATCGTCTTCGACCGCGAGGGGAACTTCCTCCGCTCGTGGGGAGAGGGGGTATTTACACGGCCCCACGGCCTGACCCTGGGACCCGGCGACATCCTATACTGCACGGACGACGGCGACCACACGGTACGCCAGTGCACCCTCGACGGCGAGGTGCTCATGACCATCGGAGTGCCGGGGCAGCCCGCGGGATACCAGAGCGGAGAGCCGTTTCACCGGTGCACCGACGTGGCGATAGACCCCAGAACGGGCGACCTTTACGTCTCGGACGGCTATGGCAACTCCAGGGTCCACAAATTCACGCCCAACGGCAGACTGCTGTTCTCCTGGGGACAACCCGGCACCGACCCCGGGGAGTTCAACATCGTGCACAACATCGCCACCGACGCCGAGGGCTACCTGTACGTCGCCGACAGGGAGAACCACCGTGTCCAGGTCTTCGACCCCAGGGGAAGGTTTGAGACTCAGTGGGTGAACTTGCACCGGCCCTGCGCCATCTATGTCTCGCAGGAGCAGCACGTGTACATCGGTGAGCTGGGCTCAGGGATGAATGTAAATCGTGAGCTCCCCAACATCGGCCCAAGGATCACGGTATTTAATACGTCCGGCGATCGACTGGCGCGAATCGGCCACCTGGGTTTCGGCCTCGAGGTGGGCCAGTTTGTGGCCCCCCATGGTATAAGCCTGGACTCGAAGGGCGACATTTACGTTGGCGAGGTGGCCTGGACTAACTTCAACAACCTCGGGGAGCCGAAAGACCACGTGCGCAGCCTGCAAAAGCTGGTCAACGCCAGCTAGCACCGCAGGGCCCGATGGCCAACTGACCGTATTTGTAGGTCTGATTCCTCTCTCACCCGCTGAGGGGAAGAGCCGGCGAGCGGGGGACAGACTGTGAAGTCCCTGGAGGCAAGCGTGATTACCCTAGTGTCGCCTGAGATAGAGCGGTACGCCGTGGACCACACGACCCCGCTGCCCGATTACCTTGAGGAGCTGACTCGTGTCACATATGAGAAGATGGCTTCCCCCGCGATGCTGACCGGTCCCGTGGAAGGTACCTTGCTCCAGTTCCTGGTGTGGGCGACCAACGCCCGACGAGTCCTCGAGATCGGCACCTTCACAGGATTCAGCGCACAGATGATGGCGGCGGCCCTGCCCGACGACGGCGTTCTGGTCACCTGCGATAACGACCCCAGGGCGGCAAAGATGGCCCGCCAGCACTTCGCCAAGACTCCCCACGGCCACAAGATCGAGCTGCGCCTGGGCGAGGCCCTTGAGACCCTCGAGGCTCTGAACGGCCCTTTCGACCTCGTCTTCATCGACGCCGACAAAGAAGGCTACATCGCCTACTACGATCGCGCGCTGGAGTTGCTGTCACCCAGGGGCATCATCGCCGTGGACAACGTGCTGTGGGGCGGTCGCGTCCTGGACCCCAAATCGGAGACCGACCACGCCATAGTACAGTTCAACCGCCACGTCCGGCAGGACCCCCGGGTCCGGCACGTCCTGCTGCCGGTCCGCGACGGGGTGATGCTGGTCCGCCGAGCATAGGTCCGGATGCGCCATGGCCCCTGGAAGCTAGAGGCGGCCTTCAAGAGCATCTTCTCGGCTCCCTTGCGGCAGGCAGACGCGGCATAACCCAACCGAGACCGTGAACAGGTCCCAGCGCCGCGCGGGGTTCGGCGCCACCCGAAGCGAGCTCGAGGAGCACGCTGATAGGGCCTGCGATAAGGAGATGGCCTTGCTGAATGCGCTCGGAGCGTGGCGACAGGTGCTCAGGCGCGGGCCGCCTCGGCCTCCTTACGGGCATCAACAATTTGCTGTACCAGGTGTCCAGGCACCACGTCATAGTGGTCGAACTGGACGGTGTAGGTGCCCCTGCCCTGGGTCTGGGAGCGCAATTCGGTGGCGTACCGCAGAATTTCGGCCTGCGGCACATTTGCCTCGATCACGGTCGTTCCGCCGTCCTGTGGGGTCATTCCGAGAATTCGCCCCCGCTTGCTGTTCAGATCTCCCATGACCTCCCCGGTGTCCGTGTCAGGCACGGTAATTCGCGCCAGCATGACGGGCTCCAGCAGGACCGGGCCGGCCTCCTTGATACCCTTCGAGAGGGCATGGCCACCCGCGATCTCGAAGGAGACACCCGAGGAGTCAACGGGGTGGTAGCTGCCGTCCACCAGGGTCGCCCTCAAATCGACCACAGGATACCCGGCGATCACGCCGTCCACCAAGGCCTTCTGAACGCCCTTTTCGACGGCGGGGATGTACTCTCTGGGCACCGAGCCGCCTACAACCTTATGGGCAAACTCGAAACCGGCCCCCCTGGATAGGGGCATGATCTCCAGCCAAACATGGCCGAACTGGCCATGGCCACCCGACTGCTTCTTGTGCCTGTACTCGACCTTGGTGGGAGCGCCGATGGTCTCTTTGTAGGGCACCTTTGGTGTCTCCAGCACGATCTCCACGCCGAACTTGCGCTTCATCTTTTCCACCGCGACCTCTACGTGAGTGTCGCCAAGACCGCTGAGCAGCATCTCGAGGGTATCGGGGTCCCTGACGATCTTGAGGCTTGGGTCCTCCTCGGTAATTCGCGAGAGGGCGCTGGTTATCTTGTCCAGGTCCGCAGTCGACTTGGGGTACGCAGCCATCTGGTATACCGGCGTGGGAAAGTCGAGTCCCGGCAGGGTAATCGGGGCGTCCCTCCTGCTCAGGGTGTCCCCGCTCAGCACCGATGAGAGCTTGGCGACTGCCCCGATATCGCCCGGGGCCAGCTCATCGACGGGTTCCTGGGACTTTCCCGTCACGACGAAGACCTGCGCCACCCGCTCCGCCTCTCCTTTTCCGGCGTTCCAGACCTGAGAGTCGCCCTTGAAAGTGCCGCTGTAGACCCGGACGTATGAGAGCTTGCCGACGAATGGGTCGGCAGCGGTCTTGAAGACAAGCGCGGCAAGCGGCCCGGCCCCGTTGCAGTCAAGCGTCACTTCCTCCTGGTCCGTTGGACCTGTCGCCTTCACCGCCGGAGATTCCGCGGGCGAGGGCATGAGGTCGACAATCGCGTCCAGCAGCTCCGTCACGCCGGTACCTGAAGCGGCGGCGCCGACCATGATCGGGACGATTGCGCCGGAGGCCACCCCTCGCTTGAGACCACCAACTATCTCCTCGGTCGTGAGGGACTCACCCTCCAGGTACTTGGTCGCCAAGTCGTCGTCGGTCTCTGCAACGGCCTCGATAAGCCGCTCTCTGGCGGCATCCACCAGCCCCTGCATCTCGGGAGGCACATCTGCATCCGGGTCCAGCAGACTCACCACACCTGAAAAATCAGCCTCCGAACCTATTGGGACCTGGGTGGCGACGCACTGCCGGCCAAAGCTCTCCACCAGTGAATCGAGCACTTCCTGATACTCGACGTTCTCCCGGTCCAATTTGCTGATGAAAATTATCCGCGGCAGAATCCGCTCCTGGGCCATGCGCCACATCTCGCGGGTCCCGACCTCCACCCCAGCCGGCCCGGCGACCAGGATGACTGCGCCGTCGGCCACTCGTATCCCTGAGATGAGCTCGCCCCGATAGTCAGCGTACCCCGGGGTGTCGATGACGTTGACCTTGTGCTGCCGCCACGGACACAGGAGAATCGAGGTCTGAATGCTAGCCTGGCGCTGCTGCTCCTCGGGTTCGTAGTCCGAGGCCGTGGTCCCGTCCTCAACGCTGCCGAAGCGGGAAGTTACACCCGCGCTGTGAAGCATCGCCTCGGAAAGAATAGTCTTGCCGGCACCACTGTGGGAAAGCAGCACGATGTTACGCAACCGTTCGGTATCGAATTTGGCCATGCCAATCTCCTCCTGCTTGATGCCTTGGCTAATTCTAGTCAAATGCCGCCGTTAGTGCAACGAGGCCGGTCCTGATTGGGCAATGGTTGCAATGCCAGCCGCTTTGCCGTTAGAGTTAGGTATGGGGCATTCTACCCCGACGCGGGTTGCGATGGCCGTAAGGGAGTCAGATATGGAAATCTTCTGGCGCGAGGTAAGAAGGGGACAGCGGCTCGTTCTCAGCACCGGCGAGGGTATGGGCGAAGAGGAGATAGGTGGCGTCAGGGAGACCAAGAGGGGCTTTGACGCCTTCGCCAAGACATTTAGCTATGAGCCCGGCCGGGCCATGAAAGGCATGGAAACGATGGACGAGGCCAAGGGGTTCGTCGAGTCATTCAAGCCGTGGGAGCTCTATGATGGCGGACAAGGGCTTACCGTCGACTCCGATGTCAGACCTCAGTTGACCTAGGCGGCCGCTCCAAGGGGGCCGATGGCCCCGTGACGTTGCCTAACCATTGGCGTTCTCGTCATTGCGAGAGCGCGCCCAAAGGGACCGGCCCACTCCGAATTTCCATGCGGGAGAGCCTATGCTTGGGTTTCTAGGCGGAACGGGTCCGGCGGGCCGGGGTCTGGCGCTGCGCCTGGCCCTTGCGGGAGAGCGAGTCTCAATCGGCTCGCGGGACCGTGCCCGGGCAGAGGAGGCGGCGAGGAGCATCTCGGCGCTGGCGCCGGGAACCTCTATCTCAGGTGGGCTCAATGCGGATGCCGCGCGCGAGGCCACCGTCGTGTTCGTCACCGTACCGTACCCCGCACAGCGTCAGCTCCTGGAAGATGTCAGCGGGCTTGTGGCCGGCAAGGTAGTCGTCGATGTCGTGGCGCCGGTGGAGGTCAGCAACGGGGTGGCCAGAGCTGTACCCGTCGCCGAGGGCTCGGCGGCCCTGGAAGCGCAGGCTATCTTATCCGGCTCCGCCGTGGCCGCAGCCTTTCAGACGATCAGCGCCCGCGATCTGCTGGACCCCGACGCATCCATGGACTCGGACGTGGTGGTGTGCGCGGACGATAACGACGCCAGGGACATCGTGATGAAGCTGGCCGAGAGGGTCCCGGGCATCAGGGCGGTCAACGGAGGCAGCCTTCAGAATGCCGCCTACGTGGAGAACCTCACCGCCCTCCTCCTCAACATCAACCGGCTGTACAGGACGCGATCGTCCATAAAGATCACGGGCATTTGAATGGTGTTAGGTGCCGGCCTACCCCGAGAGACTCGACCCGCGTTGTACAAAATAGGGGGAGCTCTCAGTCCGGTCGCTTGACCGACACAGGCGGTCGTCGCTGATGCAGAGAGGGCGACGGAAATAATCAACATCGTTGGACGCAGCCTGGGATAAGCTCCTCCGATGGCTCGCGTCATGAGCGAGTAATGTTGCGCACATCACCTGCTTACCATATCCACACCCGGGAGGGTGGGCCATCCAGCGGCGCGGCGTCGACGGTGGACTCACCTTCCACGAGATGAGACCGGACCGTCATGCATGGCATAATAGTCAGCTCTGTCCTCGCCCTGGTGGCATTCGGGGCGCCTAGCGGGTCACCTCAGCCCCAGTCCGAGGTCCCCATACGCGTCGTCTCCAACTCTCATGAGGTGCGATACCCCGATGAGGTGGTGTTCACGTTGGAGGCGGAGGCCACGTCACGCATAGTCGAGGTGGCCCTCTACTACCGGCTGGCCCGGCAAAGCGTCAAGGTTTACGGGTATCCGAATTTCACCCCGTCGACTCGCGTGTCGACCGACTTCAGGCTGAAGACGGGAGGGGCCAGCTACCTTCCCACCGGCCTCGACATCGAGTACTACTACCGCATAGTCGATGAGCTGGGAAACAGCCTTGAGACGCGGCGCTATTCGCTGGAATACAGCGATCCCGGCTATCTCTGGCAGGAGCTGCGCCAGGGCGGGCTGGTGCTCCTGTGGCACGACCTACCGGAGGAGAGGGTCAGGGAGGTGGCGGCCAACGTCGGCCGGCGGCTCGAGGACGTTAAGAACGTGCTCGGCCTGGTCACGGCGCCGCCGATGAAGGCGGTAATCCTCAACAACCGCCGGGAGGCGGACCGGGGTCTTCCGACCGTCAGCGAGGCGGCGACTCGGGGGCATCTGTACGGCGGGTTCGCGTTTCGGGACTACGACCTGTTTGTCCTGCTGGGCCTGAGCGAAGACGGCATAGTCCACGAGGCGACCCACCTGATGGTGAACGAGGCCGTCGATTCCCCACTCGCCCGTGTCCCCGACTGGCTGAATGAGGGGCTGGCGACGTATTTCGAGTCCAGCGGGCAGCGGGGGGAGCCTGCCCTGGCGCGTGCCGTTCGCGACGGCGACCTGCTAAGCCTCCCGGCCATGAACTCCGTCCCCGGAAGGCCCGAGGACGTCAGGGTGTTCTACGCTCAGTCCCGGAGTGTCGTCAGCTACTTGATCGACACCTACGGGCCGCAGCGCATGACCTCCCTGATTCGCACCTTAAACGGCGGCAGCCGCATTGGCGCGGCCGTCAATGAGGTATACGGCGTCAGCCTCGGCGAATTAGAGGACCGGTGGCGAGAGGACGTCATCGGTTCGACCACGCTGACGCCGCGCCCGGACGCGGGGACCATCGCCACGACCGCGCTCATTGCGGGCGCGATAGCGACGGCCTTTGTGGTGTGGATCTACCGGTGGCTCACGCACCGGGCAGGGCCGTCGGCGCCTGGAAACCAGGTGTCCTGAAGCGCACGATATCTAGAGAGCCCGCCCCCTGGGCGCTACCGCCCTCCCGACTTATCGCGATAGGCGCAATGAAGCCCCGAGGCTGGCTTCAGGCATGGGAGACAGGTTCCTGGCGGACGTGAACGTAGGCCGGCTCGCCAAGTGGATGCGGGTCATCGGCTACGACACCCTGTTCATTCCCGATGCGGATGACGAGGAGCTGCTCCAGGTTGCCATGGACCAAGACCGCACCCTCCTGACGCGTAACCGGTACATCATGGAGCGCAGGGTAGTTACCACGGGCCAGGTCGAAGTGCTCCTGATCCAATCGGACGACTTCAGAGAGCAGATGCGGGAGGTGACCGAGGCGCTGGGGCTCGGCTTCCACTACGGCTTCTCGCGCTGCATTGAGTGCAACGAGCCGCTGCGGCACACCAGCAAGGAATCGGCACGCGATAGAGTACCGCCGTTCGTGTTCAGCACGCAGGACCGGTTCCTGGTGTGTCCGAAGTGCACCAGGCTCTACTGGCGGGGAACGCACTGGCGAAACATGAGTGCGGAGCTGGTGAAGTTCAGGAAGGGCCCGTGATGCTCAGGAAAGCCGCGTTCGTCTACGATGATGTCCTCGCCAGACACGTCTTGAGCGATGACCACCCCCTCAAGCCCGCAAGGCTCAGGTATACCTACGAGCTGCTGGAGTCCTATCGGGCCTTTGAGGCGCCAAACGCCGAGATGGTGAAGCCGCGTCCGGCCACCGAGGAGGAGGTCCTTCGCTTTCACACGCGCGATTACCTGGAGGCGGTGAAGGGAATCAGCCGCGGCGACAGCTCGGTCGACGGGTCCGCGTTCAGCATCGGCCCGGGCGACAACCCGGCGTATGAGGGCATGTACGAGGCCGCTGGCTGGTCCACCGGCGCATCGTTGAGGGGGGCAGAGCTTGTGGCGTCGGGCGAGGCGGACGCGGCCCTGAGCATCTCGGGCGGGCTGCACCACGCCATGCCGGGGCACGCCTCCGGGTTCTGTGTGTTCAACGACCCCGTCCTGGCCATAATGCACCTGCTCGAACGCGGGATGCGCGTGGCGTATGTGGACATCGACTGCCACCACGGCGACGGCGTCCAGCACGCCTTTTACGACACCGACGCGGTTCTCACCATCTCCATCCACGAGTCCGGCGCGTTCCTGTTTCCAGGGACCGGCTTCACCGAAGAAACGGGCAGCGGAAAGGGGCGTGGCTATTCTGTGAACCTCCCCTTATACCCGTACACCACCGACGACGTATACCTCTGGGCCTTCCGCCGGGTCGTGCCACCCCTGCTGGAGGCCTTTCGACCGGACGTCCTGGTGACTCAGCTGGGAATCGACTCCCACTACCGTGACCCCATCACGCATCTGGCGCTGACGGTCCAGGGCTTCGGAGATACCGTGGCCGAGCTCTCGCGATGGGCTCCCAAATGGCTGGCGCTCGGCGGTGGGGGCTACGACCTGCAGGCGGTGGCGCGCGCGTGGACGACCGCCTACGCCATCATGTCGGAGCGGCAGCTCCCCGATGAGGTCCCTGCCTCCTACCGCGACCAGTACGGCGTCGCCACACTGAGCGACACCGAGGAGCCGCAGTTCCCCGATGAGGTCCGCAACGAAGCCAAGGCATTCGCGGAGAACAGCGTTCGGGCCGTCGAGCGGCTGGTCTTCCCGGCGCACGGGTTGCGGTCGGCGTGAGCACAAGCGTGCTTGGCTCAAGACATGGCCGGAAAAGCTACAAGCTTTTCGACCCAATGAGCCTCGGGATATGATGGTGACGCAGATGGCTGAGGGACTTCGGCAGTCGGTCCGAACCCCACCCGGGGAGCCAGCAAACTTTTGCTAGACACTCCGAGCACTTTGAGCGGTCGTCGTCAGAGTTTGTGACTTTCTTGGATCTAAGGCCACTTTGGGGCTCTTATTCGTAGCTGAATCTTGGCCTGATTCCCCAACAAAACAGGACTTATTCACAGCTCTCAGGATGACGCTCTAGCCCCCTACAGCCTCAGTTCACCTGCAACCGTCTCCGGGCGCGCTCCTTCAATATAGCCCCTGTGAGAAGAGACAACCGATGAAAATCCCCGCCGGCCCCGAAGACCTGAGCGCCGACTGGCTCACTTCAGCCCTCCGCGAAGGGGGCACAATCAACAAGGCCGCTGTTGCCTCATTCGAAGCCGGGCCGCTTGCCGAGGGCAGAGGGTTCTTCGCGCAAATCGCCCGCTTGGGTCTCGATTATGATCTAGATGAAGCGGGCGCGCCGCAGTCGTTGATCGCCAAATTCTCCTCAGCAGCGCTGAAAATGCGCATGCGGCCCAACACAATTGCTGCGTATGAGCGAGAGGTTCGCTTCTACCAGCGTTTGGCGCATCAAACCTCGCTCCCAACACCAACCTGCTACTACAGCGATATCAACACCGAGACGGGCATGCATATCCTTCTGCTGGAGGACCTAGGCCCGGCAGGCAGTGGCTCAAAGGTCGCCGGCTGTTCCCTTGAACAGGCGAAGCTTGCCATCCACCAGATCGCTAATTTCCACGCCACCTGGTGGGAGAAGCCACAGTTCGAAGAAATAAGCTGGCTGACAGACGTTGACTTTGACCCTGTTGTGCTAAGAGACGCTCATAACCGATGGTGGCCGGACTTCTTGAGACAAGCCGAGCACCGCTTACCTGACCCGATCAAGGAAATTGGGGAACGACTTGGTCAGCATCGGGCGAGTATTATGCGGCACCTTACTAGTGGTTCAACGTTTTTGTATTGATGGGTAGAGTGACTTTAGCTTGATGCGCGCATCCTCGGTAGTGAAGCGCCAATCCACTCGTATCACATCCCGGTTGCGTTGATTCTGCCAAGCATTGACCTCGCCGCGCAGGATGTCTTGATTGGCAATCCGTCGGTCCAGGCACTGTCGAGCCAGCACACCGATCTCTATCTCCGCCATATTCAACCAACTCCCGTGTTTGGGAGTGTAGTGTATCTCCAGTCGCTCAGCTATACGCCTCGCCTCAGCAGGCTCGAATGCCTCGTATAGCGAGGACAGCTTGTGAGTGTTGAGATTGTCCATTACCAGCACGATCCGGTCTCTGTCAGGGTAGTCCTCGTCGACCAGTTCCTTTATCACATGCGCCCAGTCCACCTTCGTGCGACGCTCTCTGACCTCGACTCGGCGCCATCCGTCCAACGGTGCAAACAGCATGAACAGGCTGCTCACTCCATTGCGCTCGTATTCGTAGTCGTATGCCGCCGATAAGCCGGGCGCTGCGGGACGCGGCACTCGCGTCTCCTTGACTTGCTGTTTGCTCGTCTCATCCATGCACACCAGAACCTCATTCCCATCGTACGGCCGTTGGTAGACCTCCAGTACGTCTTCCATCGCGCACACAAACTCCGCGCTCTGACCGGGCGGGATGCACCAACTCTGCTTCAGCCACGGCTTCAGTTCGTTTTTTTTTAAGCGCCTGGCGAACCGTCTCGGTGCTAATGGTCCCGACTATCTCACACTCGACCAACTGGTCAGCCAACAGCTTCAGGGTCCAACTGGCACGCCCCTCCGGCGGTTCCCCGCAGGCCATCGCTATCAACCGTGCTTCACCTTCGCCGTCCAGTCTCTTTTGACGCCGACGCAGTTGCTTTTTGCGATTCAGCGCAGACTCGACCCCCTCCTCCACACAGCGCTTGCGTATTCGCTCGACCGTTGACTGTCCCACACCGAGCGCGCTGGTGATGTCCGCGTCCTTCATTCCCCCGTCCGAGCGTGACTCATCGCTCATCAGCAGAATGCGCGCATGGGTCTGTTTGTACGCCGCAGCCCGACCGCGTGAGACCAAGGCGTTGAGTTCCTGTTGTTCGTCGGTAGTCAGTCTGATACGGTACTTCTTGGTAGACATCATGGTTCCTCCTCGGTTCAACGTTACGATTGAACCCCCAAGAGGAACAATGACTATCATGGTATTCATTTCAATGATGTTGGACCACTAGAACATCGCCGCGAACGCTGCTTCACGGGGATTACTCACTCGACAATCTTATCTTCGGAACGCCAGAAGGCAGTATCCCATTTGCCGTCATCGATTGGCAGCTTATGGGCCTCGGGCGTGGGATATGTGACGTGGCCTACTTCTTGAGTGAGGACTTACATCCGGAAGATCGACGTGCAATAGAGATGGATCTCTTAGGCGACTATCACCAAATCCCGGTCGATAATGGCATTCAAGGGTACGCCTTTGAGGAATGTCTGCATGACTACCGGCTCTCGCTGCTCCGTCGATTCGGAGCGTTAGTTTCCACGATCGCCGCAATGCCCTTCACAAGGGAACAGATCCAAATACACATCAACATCTTGCTGCCTCGCAATAGCGCAGCCATACTTGACCACAACGCGGGTGAGTTGCTGGCGTGATGGCCGCTAGGCAGGTCTTGGGCGAAGGCGAATCGGGCGCGGGCCTATGGATTCTTGCGACGGTCCCGCAGGGCCACTCCGGTGATGGCGACCACAAAAGTTCGCAAAATCCCCCTGCGCGGGGAGCCAATTGTCACCGTCTTATGATGGGCATCTCCAGCAAACGGGTGTAGGGTAGCCCTCTACACCTCACGGTACTCGCCCTCGACCGTATCGTCGGGCTGGCTATCCTCTTCCCCCGAGTCGCCCTCGGGCTCAGAGCTACCAGATTCGGGCTGGGCCTGGCTGTAGACTGCCTCCCCGACCTTCTGGACCGACGTCTGCAGGTCCTGTAGCGCAGTGCTGATCTGGCCGGTATCGTCGCCCTGGAGGGCGGTGCGCAGCGTGGAGATCTTGCCCTCGATCTCCTCTTTAAGCTCGCTGGGGACCTTGTCGACATTGTCGCTGAGCAGCTTCTCGGCCGTGAAGGCCGCGGTCTCGGCGCCGTTTCGCAGCTCCGCCTCTTCCTGCCTACGCCTGTCCTCCTCGGCATGCAGCTCGGCGTCATTGATCATGCTCTCGATCTCGTCCTTGGACAGACCGGAGCTGGCGGTAATCGTTATGCGCTGCTCCTTGCCGGTGCCCTTGTCCTTGGCGGAGACGCTTAGGATGCCGTCGGCGTTGATGTCGAACGTCACCTCAATCTGAGGCGCACCTCTGGGTGCGGGCAGGATGCCGTCCAGCATGAACCTGCCGATGGTCTTGTTCTCGGGGGCCATGCTACGCTCGCCCTGGAGCACATGCACCTCGACGCTGGTCTGCCCGTCCGCCGCGGTGGTGAACACCTCGGTCTTGGCGGTTGGTATTGTGGTGTTGCGCGTGATCAATGAGGTGGTGACGCCCCCGAGGGTCTCGATGCCAAGGGTAAGAGGCGTCACATCCAGGAGGAGCAGGTCCTGGACCTCGCCCTGCAGGACCCCCCCCTCAATGGCGGCGCCGACGGCCACCACCTCGTCGGGGTTAACCCCCTGGTGAGGCTCTCTGCCGAACAGGTCGATGACGGCCTTCTGGACCGCGGGCATACGTGTCATTCCGCCGACCAGTATCACCTCCTGAATGTCGGAGGAGGCGATTCCGGCGTCGGCCAGGGCCAGCTTGCAAGGCTCGATGGTCTGTTGGACCAGGTCGCCGACCAGCTGCTCCAGCTTCGAACGCATGAGGGTCATGACCAGGTGCTTTGGCCCGGAGGCGTCCGCGGTTATGAATGGGAGGTTGATCTCCGTCTGCATCAGGGTGGAGAGCTCGACCTTCGCCCTCTCGGCCGACTCCCTGAGCCGCTGCAAGGCCATGCGGTCCTGCTTGAGGTCGATGCCCTGGTCCCGCAGGAACTCTTCGCAGATCCAGTCGATGATGCGCTGGTCGTAGTCGTCGCCGCCGAGGTGGGTATCGCCATTGGTGGCCTTGACCTCGAACACGCCCTCACCGATCTGGAGGATGGTGATGTCGAAGGTGCCGCCGCCCAGATCGTAGACCGCGATCTTCTCCTCGGTCTTTTTGTCCAGCCCGTACGCCAGCGATGCCGCGGTCGGCTCGTTGATTATGCGCAGCACCTCGAGGCCCGCGATCCTCCCTGCGTCCTTGGTGGCGTTCCGCTGGCTGTCGTTGAAGTAGGCCGGCACGGTGATGACCGCCTGTGTGATCTTCTCCCCCAGCTTGGCCTCGGCATCCTGCTTGAGCTTCTGCAGGATCATGGCCGAGACCTCGGGCGGTGAGAACTGCTTTTCACCCATGGTGACGTAAGCATCGCCATTGGTGTGTTTCGTCACATTGAAAGGCACCAGCTTGGCGTCACTCTGTATGGTCTCGTCTGCGAAGCGCCGGCCCATGAACCGCTTCACTGAGAATACAGTGTTCTCGGGGTTGGTCACGGCCTGTCGTTTTGCGGTCAGCCCCGTGTACCGCTCACCGCTCTTGGGATTGATGGCGACGACGGATGGGGTTGTCCGCGCTCCTTCCGAGTTCTCTAGGACTCGCGGCTCGCCGGCCTCTATGACGGCCATGCAAGAGTTGGTTGTTCCCAGATCGATTCCCAATACCTTAGGCATTATTCAGGCTCCTCCTCTGTGGTCTCAGGCGCATCAGCTTTCGATTCCGGTTTTTTGGCGACAACGACCTGGGCCGCTCGCAGGACCTTGTCTCGGTGTTTGTAGCCCTCGCGCAGCACCTGGATGACCTGGCCTTCATCTGCGTCGGACGTTTCCGCGTACTGGACAGCCTCGAATTCCCATGGCTCGAAGGGCCTTCCCACCGCCTCGATCTTGCTGACCCCTTCCGATTCCAAGATGTTACTGATATTTCGCCGCACCAGGCGCACCCCATCAAGCCATCCCGGCGCGACGGCGTCCTCGGGTATCAGGGAGAGGGCGCGCTCCAGGTCGTCAGCCAGGGACAGCATCTTGAGGAGCAACTCGGAGTTGGCCGAGCGCCTCTGCTCCCCCAACTCCTCGGCGGCCCGGCGCCGGAGGTTCATCAGGTCGGCCTGAGCGCGCTGAGCCATCGTGCGGAACTGGTCTTTTTCCCTCAGCGCCTCTTCGAGCTGTTCCCGCAGAAAGGCGACGTCCTCCGACTCGGGGGTCCCCGGCTGGTCCTCCTCAGGCGAAGGCGCGTCGGGCGGTTGGTCTTTTTCGTCCATGAGTTCGCTTCTCCTACACAGGTAGATCAGGGCTGATGAGCGTGAATCAGCTCAAACATCTCGTCCAGGCTCTCCGCCAAAAAGCGGCTGAGGGAGCTGTCTTCGACGGCGTTCTGTCGCTTGTGGACTCCGAGCAGATGGTTGAACACGTTCAGCACCAGCTGCACGCCCGCCAGATTAAGCCCCAGGTCTCCGACCAGATGTTTTATTAGCTTCAACCGCGCGATGTCCACCTCCGAATAGAGGCGCAACATTCCGCCTGTGCGGGACGGTGTGACAAACCCGGCGCGCTCGTACTTTCGGAGGGTCTGAGGGTGCATCTCGAGGATGCGGGCGGCCACGCTAATTATGTAGACTCCCTCCACCTGGTCGAGACCACCCCGGACTCTTGATGCGGAGCGCCGTTCCCTCATGGCCGTCGACCTCGAGGCTGCGGACAGAGGCCCCTCTGACGAGAGCGCGCGTGAGTCACGCCTAACCTACTCCCCGGCACAATCGTTGTACTATGCGAGTTGGGCATGAGAGACCGCTTCTCAGGCCTGTATGTAGTAGGTTTCATAGGCGTTAACCCTGTCCAACTAACCTAGCAGGGCGACGGTGAGATTATAAACGTTGACACGCTCTGTGTCAAGAGATATAATATGCCGGGCTTTGATACGGGAGTGATTGGTCGGCGAGGAACCCAAATCCGAAAAAGCCACTCTAACGTAAGTAAAGGGCAGGTCGTTTCCCAAGTCCAAGTGCCTACAAGCGGTGGCGCCTGCACAGGCCAGGCCCCCCGATGAAAACTGAGAACGTAGGCAGGCACCTGTCGAACAGGCCATGGGCGTGAGGTGTATTTAAGGAGGTGAGTGAGATGCTGCTATTCAAGGCGTGTCCTCGATGTGAAGGGGACATGCATGTCTCCGGCGACATTTACGGCGATTACAAAGAGTGTCTGATGTGCGGGCTCATGGTGGATATCGCCAAGGACGACGACATGCTGTCCATGGTTGATTCCCTCGTAAAAACCCGTTTTGAGGAAGTTCCAGCGATTTAGCACATCTGCGCGCTACCGTATGTTGGGGTAGTGTGCGGAACAGAGACTGTATATTGTACCCAGGTGTGGGTACGTTTGTTCTAATTCAACCTGCACAGACTTTTTACGAGAGAATCATGGTTGCACAAAAATCAGACCGTAAGGAGAAGGTTGCATAGGGTTGTCGAGTCCGCCCCACAGTCCTGCTTCCCGCCCTCCGACGTCCGCGGCCCTCTCGCACGAGAGGGCCGGGCTTTTTACTGCTTGATATCCTGGCCCCCCTTCCTTCGACAGACTCAGGACAAGCTCTGGCCAGGAATGGTTCAGTAATCAGATCTGAGGGACACCCTCATCCGCGTGGTACGCCTACGCTAGCCCAGGCGGTCCCAGAACCGCTGCTCTTTCAGCGGGTCACCCTCCATGTGATAGCCCCGTTGCTCCCAGAACCCGGGTGCGTCCTGGGCCAAGAGCTCCACACCGTTTACCCATTTGGCGCTCTTCCAGCCGTACCGTTTGGGCACGACCAGGCGCAGAGGGCCGCCGTGCTCGGCCGGGAGTGGCGCGCCATCGTGCCGGTGGGCAAAAAGGACGTCGCTGTCCTGGAGGGCGTCCAGCGCCAGATTGGTCGTGTAGCCGCCGTAGCAATGGACCATGACGAACTTTGCCTGTGGTTTGGGCTTGACGAGCTTTATCAGCTCGTTGAAGGCGACGCCCTCCCATGTATTGTCCAGGCGACTCCACTGGGTGACGCAATGGAACTCGGCGTCAACTGTTGTCTTGTCCAGGCTGAAGAACTGTTGCCAGTCCAATTCCAGCTCATCCTCCACGAGTCCGAAGACCCTGAACCGCCATGTGTCGAGGTCGATCTTGGGCGTTGGGCCGAAGGTCAGGACCGGAAATTTTTCTGTCACATACTGGCCGGGTGGCGCCTTCGCACCGTCGCGCTGCTGCTTGATCTTCGTCACTCGTCCCAGCTTCTTGAGCATCTCTGTCCTTTCTACTGGACCATCCCCCCGGCCCCCTTCCTGGACGGGAAGGGAGGAACTCATATCTGAGGGACACCCTCAGACACCCGGCCCTTCGGCGGGCTCAGGACAGGCGCCGGGGCTTCGCCCCTCTGCACACCCCGTATTTCATCAACCTGATACTCGACCAGGCGGCTCCCTCTGAACGTCTAACGTACGGCGGCGCGGCCCGATGACGGGCTCATCATCGCCACGAGTCCGCCCATGCTCCAGCCAATCAGAACGGGGCTCTGCTTGAGCCGAGCACCCGGCCGAGTGGTGAGGCATTTTGAAGTGTCAAGTGGTTGGGCACAGGCATTGTCAGACCCCAGGCGTGGAGACCTCCTTCACCCTGCGGGGAGAGCCTCATCTGGCAAGTCGGTTGATTCCGTCATGCGCGGCGGTCTTGTAGGCCTCGGCCAGCGTGGGATAGTTGAAGACCGTGTCCACGAAGTAGTCGACCTGGCCGCCGAACGCCAGGACTGCCTGCCCTATGTGCACCAGCTCACTGGCGCCCTCCCCGATGATATGCACGCCGAGCAGATCTCTGGTTTCCAGGTGGAAGAGCAGCTTCAGGATGCCCGTGCTGTCGCCGATGATCTGGCCGCGGGCGATCTCACGGTACTGCGCCTTGCCGACCTCGTAGGGTATGGCCTCATCGGTAAGCTCTTCTTCGTTCCGTCCAACCGTGGATATCTCAGGTATGGTGTAGATTCCAAGGGGAAAGTGCTCGGGGACGCTCTTGACCTCGACGCCGAAGGCGTGGCACGCTGCCAGCCGTCCCTGCTGGGAAGAGGTTGAAGCCAGGCTGGGGAATCCGATCACGTCGCCGGCGGCATATATGTGCGGGACACTCGTCTGGTAGAAGGAGTTCACCTTGAGCCGGCCCCGCTCGTCAGCCTCCAGTCCGGCTGCCGGAAGGTCGAGTTTGTCGGTGGCCCCGGTGCGGCCGATACTGTATAGCGCCTTCTCGGTTACGATCTGCTTGCCGCTGGCCAGGTGAATCATGACGCGCTCTCCCCGCGCGTCCTCTACCGGCTCGATCCCGCTGACCTCCTCGCCCAGGCGTAGCGTGACACGGTAATCCCGGAGCTGGTAGACAAGCGTCTCAATGATCTCGGCGTCTACAAAGGGCAGCAGGCGAGGGAGCTTGTCTACCAAGGTCACCCGGACGCCGAGCGTGGCGAAGATGCTGGCGTACTCAAGGCCTATGACTCCCGCTCCCACGATGGTCATGGAGCGCGGCAGCCTATCAAGGTTGAGGATGTCGTCGCTAAGAAAGACGCGCTTCCCGTCAAAAGGGATGTGTTCAGCCTTGGTGGATGAGCTGCCGGTGGCGATCAAGACATTGGCGGAGGAGACCTCACGATATCCCTTTCCGTCGGGGAAGCTCAGGCGTATAGTGTGGGGGGCGACGAACGAGGCCTCAGCGGTGACAAGCTCCACCCGGTTCCGCAAAAGCTGGTGCCTCATGACGTCGATCTCGTTGCGCATGACGTGATCGGTCCGTTTAAGCAGGTCCTGCATCCCGATGTCCTGCTTGGACCTGATAGACTCACCGTACACTGCCCGCTCCCGGTAGCCCGTCAGATACATTGCCGCCTCCCGCATCGCCTTGCTGGGAATGGTGCCGGTGTTAAGCATTACGCCGCCGATGTCCTCGTTGCGCTCCACGAGCGCGACCCGCTTGCCCTCCTTGGCGGCCTGGACCGCCCCACGCTGCCCGGCCGGGCCGGAGCCGATCACCAGCAATTCGTATTGATATTCGTCGTCCGCCATAATTGCCTCCGGTATGCGCTCCAGCTGCGCGCTTGGTGCGCTGCAGGTCGCAGACCGCAAGTTGCCTGGGAGTACGCTGGCCCACGGTGGTTAGCCCAACCAGCAGGTGGGACCCAGGGGCGCTCGTTTGGACGCCGGTACTATGTAAGGTCATTGTACAACACAGGCCAACTAGGTCCGTCGTCAGACAGACCTAACAGATGTCACCCTGAGTCCCGACTCAGCATGACGGCGTGTTAAATTATTACTGATCAGGTACTTAAATATGGGTTTTTGGGCAAGTCGAGGTTGAGCGCAGGTCTTGTAGCCCGGTATAATTTGCAGCCATGCAGGTGAAGGAACTGGGCGAGGCGCGGCTCATTGAAACGCTGGCCAACACGATCGGCGCCGTGAGCGCGTCGCCTGCCCAACAGACGGACTCGCTAGGCTTCCGCCTCTGTCTCTCCATCGGAGACGACGCCGCGGCGTGGGATGCTCCAGCGGGCGGCAGGGTACTGACCACCGATACCATGGTGGAGGGGGTCCACTTCAGCCTCGACCGGATAGACTGGGCGGACCTGGGCTGGAAATCTCTGTCGGTCAACTTGAGCGACGTCGCGGCCATGGGCTGCGCGCCCGTCTACTCGGTCATAACCCTGGGCCTGCGTGGCGACCTGCCCGTTGACGGGCTGGTCGAGATGTACCGGGGCATGCTGGAGGCCTGCGACAGGTGGGGCGGGTCCATAGTGGGCGGAGACGTGGTGCGCTCGCCCGTGTTCTTTGTGAGCGTCGCGATGGTCGGCGCCACAGCGTTCCCCGAAGGAGGCACGCCACGGAAGAAGCCCATTCTGAGGCGGAGCGCCGCCGCACCCGGTGATAAGATCGCCGTGACGGGAAGCCTCGGCTGCTCAGGCGGCGGACTACGGATGTTGCAGGGCGAGCTGAGCTTCGATGCTCAAACGTCAGCCCACCTCGCCAACGCTCACAACCGGCCTGTGCCACGCGTGCCTGAGGGGATGCTGCTGGTGCGGCACGGGGTCGTCGCGGCCATCGACGTCAGCGACGGCCTGGTCGACGACCTGGGGAAGCTGTGCGAGGCCAGCGGAGTGGGCGCACGGGTGCACTCGGACCGGGTGCCGGCTGATGAGTTCCTGAGGCGCGCCTACCCCGAGGAGTGGCTGTCGCTGGCCCTGTCGGGCGGCGAGGACTACGAGCTCCTGTTCACGGCGCCGCCTCAGCTCATGGGACAGTTGGGCGCGCTCGTGGCCGTGCCGGTGACGGTCATAGGCGACATAACAGACGGGCCACCGGGCGTCACTGTGCTCGACCCATCGGGAGCGGCGGTCCCAATAGAACAGGGTGGATGGGACCACTTTCGCCGGGAGTGAAGCTTGGACCGGATAGTCGTCGATATCAAGACCGAGGGCGAGTCCCGCGCCAGCGAGATCATCGCAGACCTTCGCACCGCCGCCGAGACGCTCTATTACCCGATGCGACTGGTGGGATTCTGGGACCACCGCCAGGACATCCATCTCTGTCCCCAGGAGGAGAGGCGGCAGCCGTGCCCGCACAGGCTACCGGTGACAGACCCGGGGTACGTGGGTTACGCTCATGCCCTTCAGAGGGAGCGGCAGGCTAACCTGGAGGTATTCTTCCCGCACGCGGGGATAGCGATCTATCTCGGGTAGAAGAGAGAACGCACCAGAGCGACTCATCCACAGACCGGAAGGGACGCATGGCCGACCAAAAGCCGTCGCCGGCGATGTTCATGGACCTGTACGAGCTGACCATGGCCCAGGTCTACTGGCAGAGCGGCATAACCGCGTCGGCCACTTTCAGCCTCTTTATCCGGAGCTACCCTCCCGACCGCGCATACTATGTGCTTGCGGGCGTGCAAGACGTACTCGAATACCTCGAGGGCTTTGAGTTCTCAGACGGCGATATCGAGGCCCTCCGCGCCCAGGGGCGGTTCGCAGAGGGTTTTCTCGACTTCCTCCGGCAGCTGCGCTTCAGAGGCACCGTGCGCGCGATGCCTGAGGGGACCATTTTCTTCGCCAACGAGCCGGTCCTGGAGGTGACCGCCCCGATCATAGAGGCCCAGGTCGTGGAGACGCTCCTTATCAACCAGATCAACCTCCAGAGCGTCCTGGCGACCAAGGCCTCGAGGGTGGTACACGCCGCCCGCGGCAGGATGGTGGTCGACTTCGGGGCGAGGCGTGCCCAAGGTATCGACGCCGCGAACAAGCTGGCCCGGGTCAGCTACATGGCCGGTTTCTCAGGTACGAGCAACGTAATGGCAGGCGAGCTGTACGGCATTCCCACATTTGGCACGATGGCCCACTCCTTCGTCCAGTGCTTTCCCAGCGAGGAGGACGCGTTTCGAGCCTACGCCGGCTCCTTTCCGGAAAGCAGCACATTTCTCGTGGACACTTACGATACCATTGAGGGCGTCCGCAGGGCCATCACGGTGGCCGAGGAGATGCGGCGGCGAGGACACGGTCTGAGGGCGGTCCGCCTGGACAGCGGGGACCTTCTGGACCTCTCCATCAAGGCGCGCGCCGTGCTGGACGAGGCCGGGCTCAACGACGTTCAGGTGTTCGCCAGCGGCGGCCTGGACGAGTTCGAGCTTGACTCGCTGCTGACGGCGGGCGCGCCGATCGACGGATTTGGCGTAGGCACGAAGGTGGGGGTCTCAGCGGACGCCCCCTGGGCCGACTGCGCCTACAAGCTGGTCGAGTACGACGGCCGCCCGGTGGTCAAGCTCAGCGCCGGAAAGGAGTCCACGCCCGGCCCAAAACAGGTGTTTCGCTACCGCGATGCAGATGGGACGTACCTCCACGACATCGTTGGCCTGGCGGGCGAGCGTCCACCCCGTGAGGGAGGAGAGCCGCTGCTCAGCCAGGTCATGGCGGGTGGGAAACCTACGCAGCCGACACACCCTCTTGACCGGTTGAGGGAGAAATTCTCACAAGAGTTCGGCCACTTGCCTGAAAGGCACAAGGCCCTCAGGTCGCCGGCCATGTACCGCGTCTCCACCAGCGCCGAGCTCGCGACACTTCAGCGCACGGTCTCCGACGACGCGACGGGGCGCGAAGGTGGAGGGTAGGCCTCATAAATAGGAAATGTCGGCTCGGGATATCCTGTGAGCTGTAACGGCCATGATTCTACCCGCGGCAGGTGAAAGGCTTAGAATGTTATGGTGCCCCAGGCCCCGTGGATATATAGAAAGGAGCCCGCAATGGCCCGTGTCCCCTACGTTTCAAGGGAGGCCCTCCCGGCGAACAAGCAACACGTCTACGACGATATCGCCGGCACCCGGGGCAGCGTGCTGCACGTCTTTCAGGCCCTGCTCAACAGCCCGGACGCCGCCGAGGCGGTGGCAGGGCTGGGCGAGTATATCCGGTACAAGTCTCCCCTCGAGCCGGCGGTCAGGGAGACGGCGATCCTCAGCGCGGCAAAGGAGCTAAACAGCGCCTATGAGTGGGCCCAGCATGAGCCGGCGGCCCGGGAGGCCGGGGTGCGAGACCAGGTCATCGAGGCGATCCGCACCGGCCGCGCGCCCATGGGGTTGCCAGCGAAGGAAGGGGTCTTCACCCAGGCCGCCAGGGAGCTGGTCCGCGACGGCACGCTCACCGACCGCACCTTCCAGGCCATCCTGCACCTTCTGGGCCCGTCCCAAACGGTGGACCTGGTGGTGCTGGTCGGCTACTACGCCCTGCTCGACCGGGTGATCAAAGCCCTGGGCGTCGAGCTGGAGGAGGGAAAGCAGGACGGGCTAGCAGGGTGAACTCCGGGCCGCGCGCCGGCGTATTGCCGGGAGTGCGTGGGTCGTGCGTCCCCCACACCCAGCCTGTCTCCTCGCTGCTCTGAGGGGCGCTGGTCTCTTTCCTCTCCCTTTGATGGGAGAGGATTAAGGTGAGGGTGATCCTCTCATCGGCCCGGAACCGTTATTTCTAGATAGCGAGCTGCCGACTTTCGTCGGCACCCCCTCATCCTGACCTTCTCCCTCCAAGGGAGAAGGGACTTCTGAGACAGGCCCCCCGCCTTGGAGCGGCGAGGCTTCCGCGCCACCGCTACAGCCGCAACGCCCTCTGAAAACGGCTCTGGCCACGACTTGGGCCCACGACGGCCAGGTTCAGCTTCTCAGTCATCAGCAGGGCATTGGACACCTTGTGTACGTCCTCCGAAGTCACCCCATTGATGTCCTCGACAATCTCATCCACCTCGAAGACCTGGCTGAGCAGCAGCTCTTGGGAACCGTTCCATGAAGAGACGGCCCTGGTGTCCTCCATACTGAGGAGCAGCCTGCCCGTGCTGAGACGCTTGGCCTTCTCCAGCTCCTCGGCAGGTATGGCTTCCTTAAGGGAGCTGACCTCGGCAAGTATGGTCTGCAGCGCGCTGTAGACCCGCTTCGGGTCCACGCCCGCGGTGATGACAACATCACCGCAGTCCTGGTAGTGGGTCACGCCGCTGCGGATATCGTAGGCCAGCCCCTGTTCTTCTCTGACCTCAAGGAAGAGACGGCTGCTCATCCCCTCTCCCAGGACGACGCTGAGCAGGTCCAGAGCGTGCCTGTCAGGGTGCATTATGGAGAGACCGGGAAGGCCTATGGCCAGGTGGGCCTGCTCGGTCTTGCGGTACTCAAGCCAGACCTGCGGCGCCGACTGAACGCCGGTGTACGGCGCCCACGCGGGAGGAGCGTGAGGCGCCCATCGGCCGGTCAAGGCGTGTACCCGGCTCACCACGTGGTCATGGTCCACGTTGCCGGCTACGCTCACCACGATATTCGCGGGTGTATAAAACTGGGAGACATGGTCCAGAATCATGTCCCGGTTAATCCCGCTCACGGATTCCCTGGTGCCGCTGATATCGCGTCCCAGGGGATGGTTGGGCCAGAGCAACCCGTCTATGAGGGCCTCGACCTGGTAGCTGGGATAATCTTTTACCATGCTCTGCTCTTCCAGGAGCACCATGCGCTCTTTCTCGATCTCTGCTGGCTCGTACAAGGAATTCCGCAGCATGTCGAGGAGCAGGTCCAGCATGTGATCCAGGTAGGTGTGCGCTATCTTGCACCAGTAGACGGTGAGCTCCTGCTCGGTGCCGGCGTTGATGAGGCCCCCCACTCCCTCCACCGTTTCGCTTATCTGACGGGCCGTGGGCCGCCGCTTCGTGCCTTTGAATACCAGATGCTCGACATAATGGGATATCCCGGCGCGGTCTTCAGGGTCATACCTGGAGCCGACTCCGACGAAGACGCTGATTCCAACGGACCGCGTGTGGGGCATTGCGCAGGTCACGACACGCATCCCGTTCTCGAGGGCGGTCCTTCGAATGGATGTACCGGTGCCGTTTACGGGTACAGTCATGGGCCGATTCTAGGCCATCGCATATGCAGCGTCAATTTCATCTCCTGTCAATTTCTTATACACGCCCTAAACCTTTTTCAAATCTAGGCCCTTGCAGTTTCCCCGATCGCGCGGTACCATACCTTTCCTGACGGCGCAATGCGCGTCCGTCGGGGGATGATAATCGATGGCCAACGCCGTGTTGGTGGTGGATATGCTGGTCGGGTTCATGGAGGCCGGCCACGAGCTATACTGCGGGGATGACGCGCGAAGGGTTATACCCAATATACAACGACTGATCGAGCGAGAGCAGGCCGCCGGCTCCCGGCTGTTCTTCATCTGTGACAATCACGACGCGGATGACCTGGAGTTCAAGATCTTCCCCGTTCACTGCGTCAGCGGTACCGAAGAGGCGGACCTCATTCCCGAGCTTTCGGGATACGATGGAGAAGTGATCCACAAGAAGAGATATAGCGCGTTTTTCGGGACCACGCTTGAGGAGCGGTTGACAGCACTCGATCCGGAGAAGGTTATCGTCTGCGGCGTTTGCACAGACATCTGCGTCATGCACACGGCGGCCGACGCGCGCAACCGCGACTACATCGTTGAAGTACCCGTGGACTGCGTAGCCACCTTCGATCCAGAGGCGCACGCCTACGCGCTTCAGCATATGGAGAAGATTCTGGGGGCCAACCTGGTGGGACAGACTGCCATCACTGCCAGCTAGCCTTCACGGTTTCGACCACCTCCGCCAGGGACTCCATGCCCTGCTCGCCAGACAGCCCGGGGTGAACAAACATGGTCAATTCTGAGTTCGAGGTCCGACGGCCGGTGCTCGTCGGCGACACCGCCGACGTCTACCTCCAGCGCACCCTCACGATCCTGCGCAACGAGGGCATGAACCCCATGGTGACGATGGAGTTCTCGCCCGAGAGAAGCGGGATTTTTTGCGGGCTCTCGGAGGTGAAGGTGCTTCTGGCCAGAATACTGCCCGAGACTGGGAGCGAGGTGTGGGCGCTGGAGGAGGGGGACACCGTGTCGGCGAAAGAGGTGGCGCTGCGAGTCAAGTCGCCCTACGGCTCGCTGGGGCTGTACGAGACGGCCATCTGCGGCATCCTGGCCCACAGCACGGGCTGGGCGACCGCGGCGCGGGAGTGCGTGGATGCCGCCGGGGGGACCCCCGTGGTCGCGTTGGGAGCCCGCCACGTGCACCCCAACGTAGCCGCCGAGCTGGACTACGCTTGCATTAAGGGCGGCTGCGTCTCATGCTCCACCATCCTAGGCGCCAGGCTGGCAGCGGTCACCCCGTCGGGCAACATGCCCCATGCCCTAGCCCTCTTGATGGAAGACACGGTCAAGGCAATACAGTCCTTTGACAGGCACATGCCCCAGGAGGTCCCGCGGGTGGCCCTAGTAGACACCTTTAAGGACGAGGCGGAGGAGGCGCTGAACGTGGCACGCGCCCTCAGGGAGAGGCTCCGCGGCATTCGGCTGGACACCCCAATTGAGCGGGGCGGCGTGACGATTGACCTGGTCAAGGAGACTCGAGCGCGTCTGGACCTGGCCGACTTCAGGCACGTAGAGATCATGGTCAGCGGCGGATTCACCCCGGAGCGAATCAGGGAGTTCGTGGAATCCGGCGCACCTGTCAACTCCTTCGGCGTTGGGACGTACGTCGCCAGCTCGCCGCCCAACCCCATCACCGCCGACATTCACGAGATAGACGGGCGGCCCATCGCCAAGAGGGGCCGCACGCCCGGCGTCACCTCCAACCCCCGCCTGGACCGCGTGATGTAGCCCCAGCCGGCCAATCCTAAACCCTAACCCCCGACCCCAGGAATCCCCCCGCCTTCGAGGGCGAACACAAGCTCCAGCAGTGGAGCGTCCCTCTCTTTAGCCCTGGCCCATTCGGCAGTCCGCCAACCCACCACCCACACGATATCCCCAGTCGACAGAACGAGAGGGACGTTGTCCCGCCACCAGCGCGGAATCTTGGCATCAACCATGAAGTCTTGTAGCTTTTTGCGACCAGTCATTCCCAGGGGCTGGAAGCGATCGCCCGGTCTGCGGGCCCTGACGTACATCCCATCGGCGACGGGCCGGTAGCTCAGGCGGGCTCTAAGGCCGCCCGGGGCGTAGTCCCAGGAACCGTCGGGAGCTGGCTCCGAGTCGGGCTCCACCAGAGCGGCTGTAATGCGCCACCCGTGAATGAGCGTCTCACCCGGCACATTCAAAGGGTGCTCGCCCTCGAGAGAAGGGAGCGGGCAAAGGTCGTGCTCGGCTGTAGTGACGGTTGCTTCGGCATAGCCCACCGTGAAGCGGAGGCCACCGGGCAGATCGAGCGCTTTCCCGGCACCCCCCTCCAGCAGACGGACCATATTGTCGATGTGGTACTGCTCGATCCCCTTAAGATCGCCCTTCACGAGGCGCACCGCCTGACGCAGCAGGTGAGCTCTGAGCGCGGGGTCCAGTCGCAGAGCAGCATCCTTGCTCACGGCGACGTATCCGTCCGACTGTCGCACCGCTCTCTGCCACACGCCATCCACCATCCCGTCCAGGTGCGCCACCTCTTGTGCCGCGCTGCGGGACAGCCTTATGAGCGCATCGCGCACGGCGGGATTGTACTGTTCCAGCGCGGGGAGGAGCTCCAACCTGACCCGATTGCGGCGCAGCGCAGTGGACAGGTTTGTCCGGTCCACGCGGGGCCTCAGCCCCAGCGCGCTACAGTAGTCCAACGTATCCTTTCTCGTCGAATGCAAAAGGGGGCGCAATAGCAGGATGTCCTGCCCGCCGATGGTGTGCCGGGCCGCTGTCTCCATGCCTCGCAGTCCGGCCAGGCCGCTGCCCCGTATGATGTTCATCAGCACCGTCTCGGCCTGGTCGTCGGAGGTGTGGCCCAGGGCAACCGCGCCCGCCCCCTGCTCTCGGGCGACCCGAGCCAAGAAATCGTAGCGGACCCGGCGGGCGGCCTCCTCCAGAGAGAGACGGTGACGTTTCTGGAAAGCCCGAACGTCCGCCCGTTCGGACGTATGAGCTAGCCCCAAAAGGCGAAACGTCTCGGCGACGAAACGGGCGTCGTCCGCCGATTCCTCGCCCCTGAGGGCGTGGTCCAGGTGGGCGCCGTGCAGCTCCAGTCCCAGACCACTCTTGAGACGGCACAGGGCGTGAAGCAGGGCCAGGGAGTCGGGGCCGCCCGAGACGGCGACAATAAGCGCACTATGCTGTGTCACGTCCCCCGCCTGAAGGGCGCGGCTTACGTGGCGTTCGAGTCGGGAGACGGCCCTATCTGTCCTCATCGTGGTCCATGCCGGGGTGCGGGTCGCATCCCGCGAGTTCGGGGTGCCGTTTGGGGGAGACCAGCATGAGGCTCAACGGGACCGTGGCCTCCTTGACTCGATGTTCTTGGTCAGCTTGACAGTCTCAATTTTCAGGTGTCTCATGCTGGTAACCTCCACGTTGAGGTGCCCGTACTCAAATTGCTCGCCATCAACGGGGATGTGCCCGAGGACGTCCAGTACAAATCCGGCTACGGTCTCGTACTCGCCTTCGGCGAGATCGATCCCCAGCTCCTCTTTTATCTCATCGATGCTCATCCCCCCATCCACCTGGTAGGTGTTTTCACCAATTGCCTCATACTCCTCCTCAGGACTTGCGCCCTCCTCACCAACTCGTCCGACCACCACCTCCAGCAGGCTCTTTAGGGTCACCAGCCCGGCGATGCCGCCGAACTCATCGATTGCGATGGCCATCTGGTTACCCGACCCTCGCAGCTCGTCGAAGAGCTCCGCGATCCGCTTGGACTCAGGAACGAAGAAGGCGTCTCTGATCACGTCGGTAACCGCATCGCCGCGCTCGATTTCCCGGGAAGCCATGGCATTCAGAATATCCTTGGCGGACAGAATGCCCACGATGTTGTCCATGCCGCCCTTATACACGGGGAAGCGCGTGTGGGAGTGCTCAGCGTACATTTCCAGGAACTCCCTCATGCTGGCGCCCCGCTCAACGAACGCGATCTCAGTGCGTGGCGTCATGACCTCGCGGACCTGGCGATCGCCGAAGCGGAAGACGCTCTCCAGCATCTCGGCCTCATCGGGCTCGAAGGCTCCTTCCGCCTCGCCTATGCCTATTAGAGTCCGTAGCTCGGCCTCGGTGACGGATCTCCTAACGCCCACGCCGCCCCCGCCAAACAGAGTGCTGATCCATTCCAGGACTATGACAAAGGGCCAGAGCATTGTCTCGAACCACTTCAATGGACGCACGTAGAGGAACGCCACACGCTCTGAGTGACGAACGGCAATGGTCTTAGGAACGATTTCGCCGAATACCAGGAGCAGGCTGGTGGCGACTGCCGTGGCGACGGCAACGCCGACTCTCTCGTCCAGGAACGAAAGAGCTATGACCGTGACCAGAGCGGCAAAGGCGACGTTCACAAGGTTGTTGCCCAGGAGAATGGTGGAAAGCAGCCTCTCCGGCTGGTCTATCATCTGGGCCACCCTTGATGCGCCGGGAGCCCCAGTGCCCACGAGGTGCGTAACCCTCGTCCTTTGCAAGGAGAGGAAGGCGGCCTCAGAGCTGGAGAAGAACGCAGAGAGGAATATGCACACCAAGACAACTATGTAGATTCCAATCTCTCCACCGAGCATCGGTCGCTCCTCCTACTGCTGAGGGTGGCCCTCGCCACCCAATTCGTTCCAGAGCCGGTCGAGGGTATGCCGGCAGATCGAGTCGCTGAATCCCCGGCGCCGCAGGTACCCCCAGAGGCGACGGTGGAAGGTCGTGAAATCGGCCGCTCGGAGCCTCCGAGCCGGGCTGAGAGCGGCCCTGTACGCGCTCTCCTCGTCGTCGATGTCCTGTACAGTCTTCGCCGCAAGCCCATCGTCGACTCCCTTGGCGATGAGCTCCCGCTTTATGGCCCACGCGCTGCGGGGCTTGAACGATTCCCGGCTATCTCTCCACAATCTGGCGAACAGGGCATCGTCCAACAGACCCCGCTCTTTGAGGTCATCAATAACCTGGTCCGCCAGATGAGGGGGAATACTGCGCCGGAGGCGGGACCGGACCTCTGCCTCGCTTCGTGGCCTGTGAGAAAGGAAGCGTAAGGCTGCGGCCTGGGCCCGTTGGAAGGGTTCGGTGTCGTTCATGCGAGGAGGTGGCGAGGGTGGACCACCGGCCTCCAAGGAAGCGTGGGAGCTTTCAGCGATGGGAGATTCGACGAAGGAGCCATCGGATAGAGGGCTGGAGGTGCTGCTAGGTGGCGGAATCCTGTCCTGAATCCGCTACGGCGACCAGCTGATCGCTTCCATCACCGGGGCTTGCCGCAGCGCCGTCTCCGGCCCTGATCAAGCTCTCCAAGCGATCAGCGATATCTTTGTGCTGCGTGAGAAACTCCTTGGCGTTCTCGCGGCCCTGGCCCAGGCGGGTGTCGTCAAAGGAGTAGAACGACCCGCTCTTTTTTATCACACCCGCGCCCTCGCCGAGCTCAATCAGGTCCCCTTCCTTGCTGATGCCCGAGTTGAACATGATGTCGAACTCGGCCACCCGGAACGGAGGGGCCACTTTGTTTTTCACCACACGGGCCCGCACCCTCGTGCCTACGATGTCGGTCCCCTGCTTGATGGACTCCAACCTCCGCAGGTCGATGCGTACGGAGCTGTAGAACTTCAGCGCCCTTCCTCCGGGAGTAACCTCGGGATTTCCCCAGATAACGCCGACCTTCTCCCTTACCTGGTTAATGAACATGACGGCGGTGTTGGAGCGACTAATGGCTGCGGTGAGCTTGCGGAGGGCCTGGGACATGATGCGCGCCTGCAGCCCCATATGGCTGTCGCCCATGTCCCCCTCCAACTCAGCCTTGGGGACCAAGGCGGCGACACTATCGATAACCACGATGTCTATCGCCCCACTGCGGACCAGGTACTCGCATATCTCCAGGGCCTGCTCAGCCGAGTCCGGTTGGGACACCAGCAGGTCTTCGGTATCGACACCGCACCTAGCAGCGTACTGCGGGTCAAGCGCGTGCTCAGCGTCGAGGTAGGCCGCGGTGCCGCCGGCGCGCTGAGCTTCCGCCATGACGTGGAATGCCAGGGTGGACTTGCCCGATCCCTCGTTGCCGAACGTCTCCGTGACGCGGCCGCGGGGGATCCCGCCGATGCCAAGGGCCATGTCCAGGGAGAGGGAGCCGGTGGAGATGAACTGCGCGCTCGGGAGGCTGTCCACCTCTCCCAGCCTCATCACCGAACCGCGGCCGAACTGCCGTTCGATTTGCGACAGGGCCAACTCAAGAGCCTTTGCCTTTTCCTTCGACATGTGACCCTGGCTTCTCCACGATACGCCGGCATTTCGACGATTGGCGGCGTGATGCTATTGCAGTGTGGACATCATAGCATGGCGCATCATCGCCCACAAGCGCGACGGTGAAGGCCGGCGCGGGGTCGCGCAGCGGGACAACCGTCTGGCCGGTCGTGCAGGCATGCGCCCCCGGATGTAGTCGGAGCCCGCGATGTCATAAATAGACTGTCTGCCACGGGGGCAGGCTAACGTCCAACACCCGGCCCAATGCGCCACGAGCGCACGCCGCCCGTGACCACCCCGGGGGTGTCGCGTAGATAGGTTTCGTGCTACGGTAAGTGCAGCAATCCGAGAGGTGTGCGCCGGTTCAGATGGAGGCTGTCTCAGCAAGTAAAGGGCCGGTTATCGGCATTGTCGCCGACTCGGAGACGGGCGCCGGGCTGTACGCCAAGCTCGTCAAGAGGAGCGGGGGTATCTCCAGGCTCATCGTGCCGGGGCAGGACGGTGCGCCAATTGAGGAGCTGCAACAGGTTGCGGGGCTCATCGTCGCCGGTGGGCGGCAAATTGGCCCTGACACCACGCATGGACCGCGATGGTTGGGCCAGGCGGGTGAGACACCTCTAGACGCGGCGGGAGTCCCGCTGCCACTGCTTCAGGCCGCCCTGACAGTGGACATGCCGGTGCTGGCGGTGGGCCACGGGATGCACGCTCTGAACGTGGTACTCGGCGGGACACTGGTGGGCGGCCTGGCGGGCCACGGTCCATCTGAGCAAGACGGCGTGGAGGTCTCAGCGTACCATAGGATCTACATCGCGCCGGGCACCAAGCTGGCGGCCGTCGTCGGCTCCGGTGGCTTCGTCAGGGTGAACAGCCGCCATCACCTGGGCATGAGAGACGCGCAAAGGTCGCCTCTGCTGATGGCCTCCGCCTATTCACTGGATGACGGCGTCGTCGAGGCGGTAGAGAGCCCGGACCACGGCTGGGTGATAGGGGTCCAGTTTCGTCCGGAGCTCCGCCTGGAAGTGCCGCCGCACTTCGACCGGCTATTCCAGTCGCTGGTGGAGCGGGCAGACGCGCGTTTGGGCTGAGGCAGCCGCAGGCACGCCGCGCCCTGGCGCATGGTATCGCCAACGCAGGGCAGAAAATTCTCACGGAGTTGGCCGCTTCTCAGTCAGCCGTAGCACGGCCTCGGCCACCGGGAGCATCCGCGAGCTCTTCCTGATACCGCTGGGCAAGGTCGACGAGTGCCAGCACGAACTCGCGGTCCCGGTCCGAGAGCTCGAACAGATCCACGGCGAGGCCCACCGTCACAACACCGCCGCTCTCCAGGTCGATGGCGGTCTGGCTGTGCTGCCGGCCCTGCTGGCCCGGGATAAGACCTCCTGGCCGTTGGTGCGGGGCGGGCGATGATAGATCCGGCCGCGCGGTCCTTCTCTCCCGGGCTGCGCCGGTGGGGACAGCGGCCGCCCTACTCTTGGCCATCTTCCTCACGGAGTTGGACATGGGCATCTCCGCCTCGCGGGCGGCATTGACGAAGAAAGAAATGGCCTTGCGTAGGGTGTGCCCGTCTATGGGGTATGCCCTGAACCACCCCCTCAGCATCGCAGGAGTGGCACGCTCTAGCTCATCGAATGGCACAGCGCCATAGGAGTGTTTGAGCAGCTCCTTGAGGATGAACCGGCGTTCACCGGTGGTCGCCTCAACAAGGCTCTCCAGGTCCGGCATGGGCCGGTTCCCCTGAAGCAGGCCCAGGAAGCGGAGCGCTGCCATGAGCTGTGTGCCGGTGCTGCCGCTAAACTTGGCCTGCCAGAATGAGCGGTCAAGCCGTAGAGGCACGCCCTCTGAATTGAGCCAGTCCAGCAGGTTCTTCACCGTGTTGAAGCTCACATAGGGTGGGGCCACAACCTCATTCCGCCCCATGGCCACCTGCACGTCTTCGGATGCCGCATTGTCGATTAGCATGCCATTTCTCCTCAACTCTGGAGCCGGATCCGTCGGCACCCATTGTACAGCCGTCATCTTCTCGGTGCCAGCCCAATCCGGCATAGCCGCGGACAAAATGTGAAATTAGTGTGTGGCACAGATAGACTAGACGTGTGCCGGCTACCCCGCTGGCGCGCAGATGCGGTCTTCCCACGCGCCGAGAGGTGTATGGAAAGGCCCCCAAAGCGGTCCAGAGGGGGCCCTCGCCCCCTCTGGAGTCCCATCCTGCCAGGGAGGGACCGATGAATGTCTGCTAGCGAGCGAGTGACCGAACGCGCCTGGCCTCGCCGCCGTGGGTCCGAGGAGGCACGTGAAGCAGGGAGGCGGCGCGCCCATGCGCCGAAGGAGCTAAAAAGGCGCATCATCTCGCCTTGGCGGTACTACCCAGAGTGGTATAATAGGGCGTGGCGGCTAGATGTGGGGCCCGGTGGTACCAGCCCAACGTACCCATGGGAACAGGGGAAGCAGACCAGTCTCAGGGCGCACCCGGCCGGCGCCACGCAACGCCTTCTCGGTCGGCCGACGGCCCCGGGTACGAGCAAGCCTTCACCGCAGCATTTACTAAATCGTTTAGACCAGCAGATGGGGCCGTGCCTCAATACGCGGCGCTCACGGCTGCACGACCCAGAGATCCGCGTTATTAGGAGTCCTCTATGGTAACCAAGATGGAATACGGATTCGTGAGGCCGACGCAGCTAGAAGAGCAGATGCGTGACTCCTACATGGAGTACGCCATGAGCGTCATCGTCGCGCGCGCGTTGCCCGAGGTCCGCGACGGCCTCAAGCCCGTTCAACGGCGGATCCTCTTCGCCATGCACGACATGGGCATGAGGCCCAACTCGTCATACAAGAAGAGCGCGCGGCTGGTGGGCGAGGTGCTCGGCAAATACCACCCCCACGGGGACACCGCCGTCTACGACGCCGCGGTCCGTATGGCCCAGCCGTTCTCCCTGCGCCAGCCGCTGGTGGACGGCCAGGGCAACTTCGGCAGCGTAGATAATGACCCCCCAGCGGCGATGCGGTACACCGAGGTCAGACTCACCGCCGCGGCGGAGCTAATGCTCGCGAACCTGGACGAGGAGACCGTCGACTTCAGCGACAACTTCGACAGCACCTTGCAAGAGCCGGTTGTGCTCCCAGCCAGGCTTCCAAATCTTCTCGTAAACGGAGCTACGGGCATCGCGGTGGGCATGGCTACAAACATCCCGCCGCACAATCCCACGGAGGTGTGCAACGGAATCCTGCATCTGATCGAAACCCCCGAGGCCACGGTCGAGGACCTGATGCGATACGTCAAGGGGCCCGACTTCCCGACCGGCGCTACGATCATGGGGAGAGAGGGTATCAAGAGTGCCTACGCCACCGGACGGGGGCAGGTGGTGGTCCGCGCCACCGCGGAGATTGAGCAGCAGAAGCGTTCCAGCCGAATGCACATTATTGTCTCGGAGCTGCCCTACCAGGTCAACAAGTCCGCCCTACTGGAAAAGATAGCCGCGCTGGTGAAGAACAAGCGGATCGAGGGCATCTCGGAGATACGGGACGAGTCCGACCGCCATGGAATGCGGATCGTCCTGGAGCTGCGCTCAGGGGCCCAGGGACTGGTGGTCCTGAACAACCTGTACAAGCTCACTGCCATGCAGAGCACCTTCTCGTCGAACATGCTGGCGATTGTCAACGGCACGCCCAGGATCATTACCCTCAAGCTGGCCCTACAGAGCTACATAGACTTTCGCCGCGAGATCGTCACACGCCGCTCAGAGTACCAGCTCAGGCGGTCCAGGGAGCGCGCCCACATCCTGGAGGGCCTGAGAATAGCCCTCTCTAACCTGGATGCCATCATAGCCCTGATCCGGGGCGCCGATGACGTGGAGGCGGCCAGAGAGGGCCTGATGGAGAGGTTTGACCTGGACCAGCCACAGGCCCAGGCCATACTTGACATGCAGCTGCGCCGCATTGCCGCCCTGGAGAGAGAGAAGATAGAGAGCGAGTTCCAGGAGCTGCAGGCTATCATTCGTGACCTGGAAGAGCTGCTGTCAGACCCCCAGAAGATCCTGGCCGCGGTGGCCGAGGAGACCCGGGAGATGAAAAAGATGCTGCGGGGGGCGCGGCGCACGGCCATCACCGGCGAGGTGCAAGACTTCAGTCGCGAAGAGCTCGAGGCGCATGAGCAGGTGGTCGTCACACTCAGCCAGGGCGGTTACATCAAGAGGATCCTTGCGAGCACCTACCGGAACCAGCACCGGGGGGGCAAGGGTGTCACCAGCATGAACACTAAGGATGACGACCCGGTGCGGCACATCCTGGTGGGCGATACGCACGACACGCTGCTCTTCTTCACCAACCGGGGCAGGGTACTGTCCCTGAAGTCCTACGAGTTGAGGGCAGACATATCACGAAACACCCGCGGTGTCCCCGTCGTCAATGTCATCCCGCTGAGCGACACCGAGCGGGTCAACGCGATAGTTGGGGTCCCCAGTCTTCAGGAGCCGGAGCTCTTCCTCGCGCTGGCGACTCGTAAAGGCGCCGTCAAGCGCGTTGCCCTCTCACAGATGTCGGTCATCCGAAGGGCCGGCCTCATCATCATGAACCTCAAGGACGATGACGAACTGGTAACGGCCCGAGTCGCCAGGGCCACGGACGACCTGATCATGGTGTCGGAGCAGGGAATGTCCATAAGGTTCCCCGTGGAGGCCGTCACCCCGCGGCTGAGAGCCGCGGGTGGCGTCAGGGGAATGACGCTGGCCAGCAAGGACAGGATCGTGTCGATGGACATCGTAACCCCCGACAGCAAGCTGCTTGTAATCAGCAAGAAGGGATTCGGCAAGCTAACCGACCTGAACAGGTACAGACGTCAGGGCAGGGGAGGCTCCGGGACAAAGACCTTGAAGGTTACGAGGAAGACCGGCGCCGTTGCCGCCGGCGAGGTCATCGCCGGCAGCGACGAGGTCTACGTGGTCTCGGAGCACGCTCAGGTGCTGCGCACCAGCCTGTCGGAGATCCGCAGCATCGGAAGGGTTACCCAGGGCGTGACGATTTTCAAGCCACAGCCCGGCGATGCGGTCTCCTCGATCGCCTGCGTCAGGGACCTGCAGGTGCCGAATGGAGACGAGGACCCGCCGGCAGCCCGGACCAACGGAAAGGGCAACGGGAGAGTGCCGCCCAACTCACCGATATAGACGTCTGGCGAGGTGCGGGTAATGACGGCGCTGGGACCACATCCCCGGCGCCGTCCTGTTGCTATGCGTCAGGTCCCTCCGGCTCCCTGTACGCCGTGCACCCCACCTGGCACACTTCCATCTAACCACATGGATGGACGTCAGACCGGCCGGCTCCAACACGATGCCGTAGGCGGGCTCCGCGCATAACTCAGCCGGCCGAGCGCCGTTGTATCAAATAAGGAGCCTCTATTGAGCAGAGCCAGACTCAGGCTAGCCATCGGCACGGGGCTGCTGGCGCTGGTCGTCACCCTGGGCGCTTGTGGGCCGGACACCGCCGCCACGGCGACACCGGACGCCCCGGTGGCCGTGACCGGCCCACAGCAGGGCCCATCTCCGACGGCAATCGCGAGCCCTTCGCCCACGCCCGCCGCGACGGCGACGCCTACACCCTCTCCCACTCCCCTCTCCAACGGAGACGCCTACGCCCTCTCCCACGCCAGCGGGGACGCCTACCCCTACGCCGGGCGATTTCCTTGGGGCAACCTCAACCACCGCCACGACCGCTCCAGCCCCGGCACAGCAAAAGGCGACGCGCTGGTCGCGAGGCTGGGAGGGAGGGCATGGGACTTCCTCGTCGCGTTGACGGAGCAATTCAGCCCGCGGGCCAGCGCAACCGACCAGGAAAGAGTCGCGGCACAGTTCCTGGCGGGGGAGTTCGAGGCTCTGGGCTACCAGGCAGAGATTCGGCCATTCACTATCGAGGTGCTTTCAACTGAGACGTCGGCGCTGGCGCTGAACGCGCCTGAGGAGCGCGAGATCGAGGGATTTCCCATGAGATTGTCGGGGAGAGGTCAGGCACGAGGCTTCCTGGTGGATGCGGGCAAGGGCCTCGAGGGCGACCTGCCCGATGCCGGCCTCGAAGGGAACATCGCCATCATTGAGCGCGGAGTGGTAACGTTCGAGGAGAAGGTCAAGCGGGTGGCGGAAGCGGGCGCCATAGCCGCCGTGGTGTATAACAACCAGCCCGGCCCTTTCGGGGGCCGCCTCATGACGCAGGCCGACATCCCCGTCATATCCATCTCCAGAGAGAGCGGTGAGAGCGTGTTGAGTCTGATGGCAAACGGCGACGTTGAGGCCACGGTCTCGGTCGTCGTGGAGACCCGCGATTCAAGGAACGTCGTCGCCGAATTGCCTGGGGCCGCGGGTGAAGACGGGGTTGTCGTTCTGGGAGCCCACTACGATACTGTGCCCAACACCAACGGCGCCAACGACAACGGCTCCGGCGTTGCGACACTGCTGACTCTGGCCCGGGAGGTTAGGGACGTCTCCTATCCCTTCACGCTGAGATTTGTCACCTTCGGCTCCGAGGAGGTGGGGCTTTTCGGGAGCAGGTCCTACGTGGACTCACTGTCGGCCGACGACCGGGACGCCGTGATCGCCATGCTGAACTTCGACGTGACGGGCTCCGGCGACGGCATCGAGGTGCTTGGCAACATTGACCTGGTCATCCAGGTCCTGGACTACGGTACGTCCGGCGGCGTGGCGGTGAAAATGGGATTCCCGCTGGGGGGGGCCAGCAGCGATCACACTCCCTTCATGGAGGCGGGCATTCCAGCGATGTTCTTCCTGGCCGATGACCTGTCACGGATAAACGCACCGGGAGACGACCTGGAGTTCGTGAAGCCGGAGCTCATGGGTACCGCCGCGGCCCTGGGTCTGGGCCTGCTGGACAGCCTGGCGGGGCGGTAGGGCGGCCCGCCGCACTCAGCGTCGGCTATCGCAGTATGCGCGTGTCTCATGGGGCCAGTGGCTTATCCATTCATGGGAGCTCGACCTTGACCCGCCGTTTAGGCCGGCCTAGAATTAAGAGGACTGGCAAGCCGGTCAGCCTTCGGGGAAGCGTCGTTTGGGCCCTCCGGCGGGCCCCCCGAGGTAATACCTGATCCTGAATCCCCTTCCTGGAGCAACGGATGTTTGAGGCACTTTCGGGCAAGCTGAACGCGGTGTTCTCGCGCCTAAGCAGCAAGGGCAGGCTCACCGAAAAGGACGTTGACGAGGCGCTTCGCGAGGTCCGCCTGGCCCTGCTGGAGGCCGACGTCAACTTCCGCGTGGCGCGGGACTTCGTCGCACGGATCCGGGAGCGAGCGCTCCAGGAAGACGTGCTCAAGAGCCTGAGCCCCGGCCAGCAGGTGGTCAAAATTACAAACGAAGAGATGACGGCCATCCTGGGCGGCGGCATACGGCACCTTATGTCCAATCCTCAGCCGCCCTCCGTTATTCTCGTGATCGGCCTGAACGGGTCGGGCAAGACGACCACGGCGGCGAAGCTGGCCAGACATCTCAAGCAGTCGAGGCAGCTACCGGTCCTGATTGCGGCGGACCTGCAACGCCCGGCCGCCGTCCAGCAGCTGGAGACACTGGGCAAGCAGGTAGATGTGGAGGTGCACGGGGGCGACGTCTCCAAATCCACGGTCAGGGTCGCTCAGGATGGGGTCAAGCGTGCCGCGGACTTGAAGGCGCACTGGGCCATAGTGGACACGGCCGGCCGATTCCAGATCGACGATGATCTGATGTCAGAGCTTGAGGAGGTCAAGAGCGCCGTGTCTCCCGCCGAGACGCTGCTTGTCGTGGACGCCATGACGGGGCAGGACGCCGTCAATGCGGCCGAGGAGTTCCACAAGCGAATCGGCCTGACCGGTCTAGTCCTCGCCAAGATCGACGGCGACGCCAGGGGAGGGGCGGCCCTCTCCATCGTCTCGGTCACCGGGGTGCCCGTAAAGTTCTTGGGGACCGGAGAGGGAGTCGACGCGCTGGAGCCCTTCCACCCCGACCGGCTGGCGTCTCGGATCCTCGGCATGGGTGATGTGCTGACCCTCGTCGAGAAGGCCCAGGCCGCTTTCGACACGGACAAGGCCGCCGAGCTTGAAAAGAAGATGCGCGGGGCAACTTTCGACCTGGAGGACTTTCTCGGGCAGCTTCAGCAGCTGAAGAGCATGGGCCCCATCAGCCAGATCATGGAGATGGTGCCCGGTCTGTCTTCGTTCGCCGCCCGACTACCGGCGGAAGAGCTGGGGGACAGCCATGTCAAGAAGATTGAGGCGCTTATCTACTCCATGACGCCCGAGGAGCGGCGCCGTCCCGAGGTCATCGGTGGCAGCCGCAGGCGTCGCATCGCTCGGGGCAGTGGGGCCACGCCCCAGGACGTCAACCAGCTATTGAACCAGTTCCGGCAAGCGCAGAAGATAATGCGGCAGGTGGCGTCCGGCAAAGGCCTGAGTGACCTGACGCGGATGATTCGCTAAGCACCCCCGGCCAGGTCCAGGTGTCTGGCGCTCCCAACCCTCCTGCACGCACTCCGCGGCCCGCCGCACCGTCTACCCATTAGTGCGGAACGCCTCCAGAGCCGCCTGGTACTGGCGACCAAACACCCAGCTCAGTCGTCTGTTGATCGGGTATCCGAGTGCAGGATTGAGGTTCATCAGGAGCGCCAGGCCCTTGGAATTTATGCGCGCCACCCGCATGGGAGTCAGCGCCTTGACGGAGGCCGGATACACCAGACCGCCGATCAGGGACGACCAGCCCGCGGTCTCCGCAGGACCCACCAGTCCCAATGACAGCCAGCTCCTGTACATCTCCAGTTGGGCGAGGGCCCGGCCCTCGACGACCACGAAGAGATAGCGCGCAGCTTCGCCCTCTCGAAGCAGCAACTCGTCCGGTTCCAGCAGGTGCTCCTCAACCAGTGCCGCGATTTCCATCAGCTGCTCGGTGCCGAGGTCCTGAAAAAGATCGCACCGTTCCAGCGCGTCCCTGGCGTGGTTTGAGATCGCCCACCCGGTGTCAGTGCCCATACGATAAGCCGCCCTCCTGAGCCGAGTTCACCGACCCTAGCGTACAGGTCCTGACTCATACTCCGTGCCCGAATCTCGCTCCCAGACCACCTCAAACAGGGGGTGCTTGCCCTCGATCCCCTTCAGCTGCGTCACACCCACCGGACGAAACTCAAAGTCGCCGCTGGTGGAAGCCAGAGTATAGGCGATGTGGCATACGAGGACCTGGCCGCCCTTGGCCATTGAGGCGATGCGCGACGCCCTTATCACGGATGTCCCGTACATGTCCTCATCTTCACGTATCGGCTCGCCGACGGAGAGACCGATGCGCACCAAGATTCGAGCTTCGGTTTGATTCCTGTTGTGCTCGATCAGCGCCTTCTGCACCGCTATGGCGCACTGCACCCCCCTGCGAACACTGGGAAATATGAGCATGAAGCCGTCGCCCAATGATTTGACCTCGGTGCCGTTGTGGGCCGCGGTGTTGCTGCGGATGATCTCCTCGTGGGCGCTCAAGACCAGCCTGCCCCCTCTATCGCCTAGCCGCTCCATCATGGCGCTCGACCCCACAATGTCGGTGAACATGATGGTGGCGGTGGTGTCGGAGTTGAGTGATGCCCCGGTGTTCAACTGAGAGCCAAGGGCCGCACGGTCCGGGGATATCGTCCGCACCAGCTTTTGCACGGAATTCTTCAGATTTGGCGTGACCGCAACCCCCCGGCGCCGCAGAGTGGCCAGGATAGCCCCTTCGAGCCTGCCTTCCTCGAGGAGCCGATCAACCTCGGCCTCTTTAACGCCTAGAAAAGCGGCTACTTTTCCGAGTGAACGAAGCTGTCTACTTCGCCCCAGTTCTGCAATAGCAACCATATCCGCTCCAGAAGTTGCGGTCACTAAGACCCAGGCTACCGCATGGCCCCTTCATTAGTTAGTGGGAACTCCTCTACTTTAGATAGGGCACAACACTCACTTCGGAATGTGGACCCACCTAGACGAGGCGCGAAATCGCTGTCCCAATCCTGCCCAAATGCCACCCCAGGTGATGTTGCTCATATGGGGTGCAGTGACTACAATACCAAAGCCGTTGCAGGACCATGACGCCGAGGCGTATCGGTCGCTGAAGGTCCCCTCTTCCGGCACGGCGGACCGGCAGTTGGGTTAAAATAGATTCCGCGATCGTTCCAACATGGATGGCGAGGAGGTCAGGAGGGGTGGCCGAGCGGCTTAAGGCGCCTGTCTTGAAAACAGGTTTCCCTTCGCGGGAACGTGGGTTCGAATCCCACCCCCTCCGCCAGCTCACCTGGACAGGATGTGCAATGGGATCCTGGGGCTTATACGGGTATGCCTTGGGGCTCCGGCGAGTACCTGGGCGCCACGGCCTTACCGAGACTTGATTGTGGCTAGCTCATCGATAGGATATCGTACAGGAGCCGGGAATTGAGGGTGCACGAGTACCAGGCCAAGAGCATACTAGCCGCAGGCGGCGTGCCGGTGCCCGAAGGTAGGGTCGCCTTGACGCCGCAGGAGGCCCGTCAGATTGCCGAGGGCCTGGGGAGTAGCTCGGTAGTCAAGGCCCAGGTCCACGCCGGGGGCCGGGGAAAGGCGGGGGGCATCAGGCTGGTCTCGTCGCCGGCGGAGGCCGAGGCGGCGGCGGAGGCCATGTTGGGCTCCAGGCTTGTCACGTTTCAAACGGGGCCGGAGGGCGTGCCGGTGAACGCGGTGCTAGTGGAGGAGGCGTTGCAGGTGGAGCGGGAGCTGTACCTGGGCATGGTCATCGACGGCGCGGCCGGCGGGGTGGTGGTGATGGCCAGCGAGTCGGGAGGAATGGAGATCGAGGAGGTGGCGGAGCGGACGCCCGAGAAGCTCCTGCGGGTGGCGGTCGATCCAACCCTGGGGCTGCTGCCCTATCAGGCCCGGAGACTGGCCTACGGCCTCAACGTCCAGCGCGAGTTGGTGAGCCCCATCGCGGCGCTCGTGGGGGACCTGTACAGGGTATTCGAGGACCACGACTGCTCGCTGGCGGAGATCAACCCGCTGGTCATAACAAGGGACGGCCGAGCCCTCGCCGCCGACGCCAAGATGAGCTTCGACGACGATGCGCTGTTCAAGCGCCCCGAGATCCAGCGTCTGCGCGATCCGGCGCAGGAAGACCACCTTGAGGCGCAGGCACGCGAGCACGAAATCAGCTACGTCAAGCTGGACGGCGACGTCGGTTGCATTGTCAACGGCGCCGGCCTCGCGATGGCGACGATGGACGTCATCGGGGCGGCCGGGGCCTCGCCCGCCAACTTCCTGGACGTCGGCGGCGGGGCCGACGAGGACAAGGTCGCTCAGGCATTGAGGATCATCCTCTCCGACTCCAGCGTCAGCCGGGTGCTGGTGAACATATTCGGAGGCATCCTGCGCTGCGATGTCGTGGCGCGCGGTATCCTGATGACCGCCGAGGCCATGCCGGACGCGGTCCGTCCTATGGTAGTCCGGATGCTCGGAACCAACGCACAGCAAGGGCGAGAGGTCCTGGCCGGATCAAGCCTTGACGTGACGCTGGTCGACGACCTTGGAGAGGCGGCGCGCGCTATCAGGGCCATGGGCTGAGCTGCCGCCATCCCGAGCCATGTGGACGGTGTTAACATAGGTACGGTCGAATGAGCATACTGGTGAATGAAAATACTCGGCTCCTGGTCCAGGGCATCACCGGGAGAGAGGGCAGCTTCCACGCGAGGCGCTGCATGGAGTACGGCACCAGATTGGTCGCCGGGGTGACTCCCGGTCGGGGCGGGATGGCGTTCGAGGACGGGGTATCTGTGTACAACAGAGTGGACCAGGCGGTGTCCGAGACGGGGGCCAACGCCTCGCTGGTCTTTGTTCCGCCCGCCTTCGCGGCCGACGCCATTTTCGAGGCGGTGGACGCTGGCATCTCGACCATCGTTTCCATCACCGAGGGTATCCCGGTAATGGATACCGTCCGGGTCGTGAATAACGTCAAGGACAAGGGCGTTACCTTTGTGGGCCCCAACTGCCCGGGGGTTATCTCGCCCGGCGCCCGTTGCAAGGTCGGCATCATGCCCGGCGCCATCCACCTGCCCGGCAGGATCGGCGTGGTATCCAGGAGCGGTACGTTGACCTACGAGGCTGTCGGGCAGCTGACGGGCCTTGGAATTGGCCAGTCCACATGCGTGGGTATCGGTGGCGACCCGGTGAGCGGCACGTCATTTATCGATATTCTCAGGATGTTCAACGACGACTCAGATACCGACTGCGTGGTGATGATCGGCGAGATTGGTGGGACAAGGGAACAGGAGGCCGCTGAGTACATCAAGGGGGATGTCAGCAAGCCGGTGGTAGCCCTAATCGTTGGGCGGAGCGCGCCGGCGGGCCGGCGAATGGGGCACGCGGGGGCGATCATCACAGGGAGGGCCGCGCGCGCAGACGAGAAGATCAAGGCGCTTGCCAGCGCGGGCGCCGCCATTGTTCCCTCCCCAGCCGATATCGGCAATACCGTCCAGGAGGTGATGGGCGCGGCCAAGCTATAGGGCTTGACATGAGTCGACGAGGCGAATGAGGTAGGCAACAGGTCCAACATCGCGCCACCGCCTTCGCATTTGGCCGACGCCCGCAAGGACACCCAGGATGGATGAGAAGCGCGAGCTGGTAGCACACCTGAACGGCCGGCTGGTCCCTTACAGCCAGGCCGCCGCCGACTTGACCGACGGACAGGCTAAGTCGAACGTGGCGCTGTACGATGCGGAGCGCACCTTCGGCGGTCAGGTGTTCAAGCTCCGCCAACACCTCCAGCGTCTCTACCGCAGCCTGGACACCGCACACCTAGACCCCGGGCTGAGCCTGGACAAGATGGAAGGGTTCGCGCTCCAGGTTCTGGAAGCCAACCGGCACCTGCTTCAGGCAGGCGAGGATTTCATCCTCGGCCAGGTGGTGAGCGGCGGAGCAAAGTCGGGCTCCAATGGCCAGAGCGGTGTGAGCATCGTCATATACTGTCAGTTCATCGATTTCTCCGCCTTCGCCCACAGCTATGTCAGAGGTATCAGGGTGGTAACGCCGATCACATACGCGGTGCCTTCGGCGCAGCCCGAATCGAGCGCCGACGGGTCCGCCCAGGAAACATACTCTCTTTTGACAGACGACAAAGGGAACGTCACCGAATGCAGTCATGCCAACTTTCTGTTCGTAAAAGATGGCCGCATCAAGCTCCCCAACCGCGAGAACGTGTTGCCGGGCATAAGTATGGAGACGGTGCTGGAGCTAGCCGAGTCGCAGCGGGTCCCAGTGGACGAGGACGACTACTGCGCCCTTGATGTATACCCGGAATTACCCATATCAAGCTGCCTGGGTCCAAGCAACGCACCATCCTCGACGAGAGCCATCGTAGTATCAGTCACGGATGCCGTCAACCATCCAATCAAGCTCACAAAACCATCTCTCGGCGTGGTGAGTTAGCGGCCCCAGGCAGCGGAGGTGGCTTTCACCACGTTTGCACTCCCTTCAAACTCCTCCGGGCGCGCACCTCGCCCTTGGTTGCCTCTCTTCACCTCTGATGACCTCAAGGATAATCGCTACCCTGGTGCTGGATGGAGCCCGGCGATACGCTCCAACACTTGCCGGAATACCTCCCGGGACACTGCCACCTCAGCAAGCTGAAACACCAACCTCCTGGCATGCCGCACCAGACGTCCACCCATCTTGATGAGCTTGGTCTGCACGCTTCGCAGTGACCAGTGTTTCACTGACTCTGGCAAAGTCAGCCTTCTCATGAAGTTGCCCAGGTTGTAGGCCAGCACAAACAGCCACAGCCTCACCTGGTTAGCAACGAACCTGTGACACGAGAGCCGTGTCCAGTTCAGGGCGTATTTACCTTCCTTGATCCACTGCTCGGCCGTGCCCCGCCCGTTGTAGAAGTGGGTTACGCCTGCCGGCGGTAGGTTGAGGTTGGTGACGACGAACCCGACCCTCGGGAATAGCTCACCCTGGCGCCACTCCACCTTGGCGACCACACGCCGGGGAATGTCCCAGCTCTGGGCCTGGTAAACGAAGTCGTGATACCGGACTACGGGCTTCCCTTCGACAGGCTCAGGGCAGGCTTTAGGCGGCCTGCCCACGGGCCGCTTCAGCAGGTGCCGGATGTTTCCTTGTAATACCTCGTTGGCCGGAAGCCGCATAGCGTAGCCAGTGTCCCTTGACTCCAGGTACTCGTACACCTCGGGCTTGGCAAAGGCAGCATCGGCCCGGAACAGCAGCCGGACTCCTTTCTCCTGGTATCGCTTCACGACTGGCTCCAGAACCTCCCGCCACCGCTCAGCGCTGTGGACGTTGCCCGGGCGAAGCATTGCACCTTCGCAATCTCCGAAATGGTTGAACAGGAAGAGCGGGTGATAACATACGGACTCGAAGTGGCCGTTGTAGGCGACTCCCTCTTGCTGCCCATGCACCGGGCTTTCAGAGCTGTCCATGTCTAGGATAACTCGCTGGTGAGATGTCTGGGCCATGGCCCTGTCCACCCACTCAACATTCAGGCGCGCAAGCCCATCCAGGTTCTCCTCTTCGGTTAACACCTCAGTCTCAAATCGGCTCATAGTGTTGGTGCTGGCTGCCTGCTTATCAGTACCTTGCCACCCGACGATGACACGCATAGCCGGGTCTTGGGCAAGCCGTTCAGCGTCGTTGGTGTCCTCGTAGCCAGCGAGACGGCTATACACCGATTGTCTGAGCAAGGGCAACAGCGGGTGTTGCACATTGCGGCCGGTGCGGCTTTCATGGATATAATCGTTGGCTGTCTCTGTGAGCCCCAGAGCGGCATCAAGCTCGCGGCATGCCAGGAGTCCGGCGTCCGAGGTGATCGTAGCGCCACGAAAATCCAGGCGGACTCTGCGGTCGAATTGGAGCTTCAAAGGGGTGTCGGAGCTTTCACCCATTGGGTGCCTCCAGCGAGATTGCGGTATCCAGAACTAGACCCGCTAGCTCGGCCAGTCTAGCACCCACACTGCCCATAATGCCCAGGTATGCGGCTCAAATAGGCAGCACTCTTACCGGATTACGACGCACCCACGCGGCTGATCTGGGAAATGTGGGCTAAGTGTTGCTCTAATACCTGATGGCAGACGTTGCTCCGAGGAGGAACCTCTGGCTGGAAGGCCATTCCCCGACCGGACTTTCAACCTAAGAAGTTCTGACGTAAACACAGAGAGCGCACAGGTCACAGAGGAATTGCGTTTGTAAATCTCATCTCTCTCTGGTCTACGCGTACTCCGTGGTGTGTTTCGATAGCGGCGCTAGACCACTACGACGTCGTTCTCAAGCGTTCCTATCCCCTCTATCGTAATGGCGACGAGATCGCCCTCCTGCAGGGTGAAATCAGGGGGCGGCACTATGGCGGTCCCGGTAAGCACCGTGGTCATGTTAGGCACTCCATTGGCCCGCTGAAGCCACTCCGCCAGGTCTTCGAAGCTCCTGGACATGAGCGAGGTGGATGTTTCGCCGTTGAACACCTCCTCCCCCTCGCGGACTATTGCGCATTGTATGCCCAATTTGTCGGGTGCGCCGAGGGCCTCTGGGGTGACGAAGCAGGGGCCGATGGCGCAGCACCTGTCGTAGAGCTTGGCCTGGGGCAGGTATAAGGGATTCTCCCCCTCAATGGACCGGCTGCTCATATCGTTGCCGATGGTATAGCCTATGATCTCGCCTTTGTAAAGGACAAACGCCATCTCCGGCTCGGGCACGTTCCAGTCAGAATCCGCGCGTATGCCGACGGACTCGAAGGGTCCTACGCAACGCTCCGCGGTGGCCTTGAAGAACAGCTCCGGCCGCTCCGCCGCGTACACCCTGGAGTAAATGTCCGGGGTCGAGCTCTCCCGTCGCCGCTCCATCTCGCTGGACTTGTAGGTCACCCCGGCGGCCCACACCTCCGGCGGCTCCAGGGGACGGTCAAGCCATAGGTCGCCCGTCTCTGCCCTGGAGTCGTCGAACACCCGGGATAGGTCGTAGGTGTCGGGCCGACCAAAATCAAGCATCTCCCGGGCAATCTGGTCGATGTCGAGGCCCGAGAGGGATGCGGCCAGGGCCAGGTCGGCGACCTCGGTGACATCTTCGTCAATCGATGTCAGATCGACTAGCCCCCCATCCGTCGCCTCCACCGCCAGCCGCGGGTCCCCTCCGGCCCCCAGCAGCTTAAAGTACCTCATATCGTGTGCCTCTCATTCCCCGAGCCGCGTGAGCCCGGCAGGTCAAGCGTAGTCTCCTCTTGTTGATCACCCGCGCGCGAGCTCGACCGAGAGAGGAGCCAAGGTCACCAACCTGGAGCACGAGGGAATGACCCGTCTGAGTCAACGCGGAGGCGCATAGCCGCTTCCCTCTCGAACGGCGACGCCGGGCAACGCAAGCACATTAGCAGCAGCGTCCGCCAATCAGCGCCAACGCTTTCGGTCCGGATCGCGGAGCCGGGCCGAAGATCAAGTCGGCATCATCATACAATATCCTGGGCCGGTGGCTTGCGGGTGTATTCGGACGGCATCACCCTGTCTGGCGAGCTCTCGAGCCCGTCTCCATAATGTCATGAGGGAGCCTCTTCACCATGTTGACAATCGAATGGGCTCAAGCCTATACTTTTTCAAGCGAGATGGGAGACGTCGCCAAGCCGTGAGAAGCCATACCCGGCTAACCGCATTCAGGGTTGTGCCCTAGTGGCACCGGCCACTAGCTTCCTATCCCGCCCACCTCTCTCGGACCATCCTTTCGAGCCCCCCCGAAAGGCTTCGTACCACTCTACCGCTCCGTCCTCGGGGCGCCTTCCAGCCAGCGAGGTGACGATACGATGACCAAGTTCATTTTTGTCACCGGCGGGGTAGTGAGCTCGGTAGGCAAGGGAATCACCGTGGCCTCGCTCGGCCGCATCCTGAAGAGCCGCGGCATATCGCTATCGGTCCTCAAGCTGGACCCCTATCTTAACGTGGACCCCGGCACCATGTCGCCTTACCAGCATGGGGAGGTCTACGTGACCAAGGATGGTTGCGAGACCGACCTGGACCTCGGCCACTACGAGCGGTTCATCGACATAGACCTGACCCGATCCTCCAACGTCACCGCCGGTCAAATATACAGCGATGTTATCGCCCGGGAGCGCCGCGGCGAGTTCCTGGGTGGCACAATCCAGTCTGTCCCGCACGTGACCGACGCCATCAAGCAGCGCATTCTGGACTTGGCAAAGGAGAGCGGCGCCCAGGTGATCGTCGTGGAGGTGGGGGGTACGGTGGGCGACATCGAGGGCCAGCCTTTTCTGGAGGCCATTCGCCAGATGCGCAACGAAGTGGGCAGAGACAACGTCTTCTACATACACGTCACATACCTCCCATTCATATCTACTACCGGAGAGCTCAAGACCAAGCCCACCCAGCACAGTGTCAGAGAGCTTCGTAGCATGGGCATCCAACCGGACGCCATCGTGTGCCGGAGCGACGAGCCGGTCACCGACGACATCAAGGACAAGATAGCCATCCACTGCGATGTGCTGCGGCGCGGCGTAGTCGCGTTGCCTACGGTGGGTACGGTATACGAGGTCCCCCTGGTCCTGGAGGATGAGGGCCTGGGCACCCTGGTGGTAGATGGCCTTGGTCTACCCTCTTCAACGCGGGACATGGCCCGCTGGCGAGAGATGGTGGAGGCGATTCGGGACAGCGACGACCCACTGGACATCGCGGTCGTGGGGAAGTACGTTGACCTGCGGGACTCCTACATCTCCGTAAAGGAAGCCCTGCTTCACGCCGGGCTCGAGCATGAACGCAGCATCGAGATCCATTGGGTCCGCGCGGAAGATATAGAGGAGCAAGGGCCGGACGCCCTCCTTAACTCCGTGTCGGGGATCGTGGTGCCCGGCGGGTTCGGACCCAGGGGCGTCGAGGGAATGATCGAGACGGTGCGCTACGCGCGCGACAACGAGGTGCCTTACCTGGGTCTGTGCCTCGGCCTACAGGTGATGGTCATAGAGGTTGCCCGAAGGCTGCTGGGCAGAGAGGACGCCAACTCGACAGAGTTTGACCCGGACACGGCCGACCCCGTCATCGACCTGATGCCGGACCAGCGGGACATCACCCAGATGGGCGGCACCATGCGCCTAGGCCTCTACCCCTGCGACGTGGTCGAAGGGACATGGGCCTCCCGTGCTTACAAGCAGCCCCGGGTCTACGAGCGCCACCGGCACCGCTTCGAGGTCAACAACGCCTACCGCGAGGGGTTCGAGAGTGTGGGCTTCTGGCCTACGGGCCTCTCCCCGGACGGGAGGCTGGTTGAGATCATGGAGTTGGTGGACAGGCCGTTCATGGTGGGCGTCCAGTTTCACCCCGAGTTTCTGTCGCGGCCCAACCGGCCACACCCGCTGTTTCGAGAGTTCGTAGGCGCGGCCAAGGAGACGCTCCGAGAGGGCGGTCAGCACGTGCTGACGATGGAGACGCCAAATTCGACCTGAAAGGTGTAGACGGAGACACTATTGTGTGTTATGGTGGAAATGCAGTGCTCCTCAGCCTTTTCACACGGCCATTACCTACCTCGAAGTCAGCTAGGTCCACAACCAGAGTCCCATGAGCCGTGTCTATTGGACACATTCCCTTCTTGTAACCACCTTCCCGGCTACAGTGAGCGGAACGCGTGGGCAGGCGGTCCCCAAGTTATCGGGCAGGGTATGGAGAATGGCCCCGTTAGCGGTGTAGCAGTTTCCTAAGATCTGCACTTCACCCAAAGGACGGCCACCAGCTATAAGAGCTTGCACTCTCGCTTGACGTCGCGCCTCCGCCGGCGGGAAACGGCTATCCCAGGGTAACAGCCACTCTCCCCTACCGGCTGTCGGCGCCCGCACATCTGCCTAGTTGCGACATTCATCTACTCCAAGCTGAGCTACCGGCGAGGGAGTCAATTGCCCTGATCTAAAGCAAGAGTAGTATTTCAGGAAATCGTCGACACTGTATGAAGGGTCTTACCGGCGGACCAGAATCTGAAACACAGGCAAAGATGGTCGAGATGAACATAACCGAGCTACAGGCGAAAACAAACGAGGAGCTGGTGGAGCTGGCACGAGACATGGGGCTGTCGGAGAGCGAGGGGGTGCCTAAACGAAAAGACCTGATGATGAAGCTCCTCCAGGCCAACGCCGAGCAAAACGGACACATCCTGGTTGGGGGCATCCTCTCGATCACCGGTGAAGGATTCGGGTTCTTGAAGCCCAACGGCGCCAACGCCGGACCCGGCGACGTGTACGTGTCTCAGTCACAGATCAGGAGGTTCAGCCTCAGGACCGGAGATGAGGTGGCTGGACAGGTGCGACCCCCGAAGGACGGCGAGCGATACTTTGGCCTGGTCCGGGTCGAGGCCGTCAACGGACTCGGCCCCGATGGCGCGCGTGAGCGGCCGCACTTTGAAAAGCTAACCCCCATTTTCCCCGACGAGATCATCAAATTGGAGACTGAGCGCGGCCAGCTTTCCACCCGTCTCATAGACCTGGTGGCCCCCATCGGCCGTGGGCAGCGAGGGCTTATCGTCTCTCCCCCAAAGGCCGGCAAGACAACCCTCTTGAAGGATATCGCCAACGGCATCACCGCGAACGCCCCCGATATCCACCTAATGGTCGCTCTCATCGCGGAGCGTCCGGAAGAGGTGACGGACGTGAAGCGGTCCGTGGACGGCGAGGTATTCAGCTCTACGTTCGACGAGCCGGTGGAAGACCACACCCGCGTGGCGGAGCTGGCCCTGGAGCGTGCCAAGCGCCTGGTGGAGGCTGGCCGTGACGTGGTGATTCTGCTGGATAGCCTGACGCGGCTAACGCGAGCCTACAACCTTGCCGTACCGAGTAGTGGACGTACGCTGTCGGGCGGCATCGATCCCGTCGCCCTCTATCCGCCCAGGCACTTCTTCGGCGCGGCGCGGAACTCCGAAAACGGGGGCAGCCTGACGATACTGGCGGCATGCCTCGTTGAAACGGGCAGCCGCATGGATGACGTCATCTATGAAGAGTTCAAGGGCACCGGCAATATGGAGGTCCACCTCGACCGCAAGCTGGCCGAGCGGCGTATCTTTCCCGCCGTCGACATAGGTCGCAGCGGCACTCGACGCGAGGAGCTTCTGCTGGACGAGACGACACTCAAGCAAGTGTGGCTGCTGCGCCGGATGGTCACAATGATCACCTCCGATGGGATGAACTCCACCGACGCCACCGAGAAGGTGCTGGAGCGTATGCGCAAGAGCTCGGACAACAAGGAGTTCCTGGCCAACCTCAGCAAAGAGAATTAGGCCCCTACCAGGGACCGCACCTGTCACCCAGCGCCCCAGGCCACCCCTGCTCCCCGTACCCCTTAACCCCGCACCCATGTACCACACACCCCATTCCCTCCTCACCCACGAGAACGTTTAAATAGTGGCGTCGTGGCTTATTGACAATATAGACGCGCGTGATTTATAGTTGCGCATGATTTGTACGGAATCCGCCATGAGCATCACGTGCACGGGGAGGGAGCGTGCCGAGACGACTGAGGGCCCACCCGCGGCTATCTGCCAGGGGTGGGTTTTCGCGGAAACGGCCTCGTACAGCACTTGACAACGATTTGCCCATGGTGTACAAATCTTACGGGCTTTTGAGAGTAACGAGAAGCGACACCGACAAATAGACAATAGAATCCCCTTGGGGCGGCGTGTGCCGTCGCGGGGGTGAGCGGGTGTAAGCGGCCACGGATCCCCTGAGCAGGGGCCGGGCTATCAGTCTCACGAACACAGGCAAATCTAAGGGGGGTATCCAGTGAATAAGGTAGCCAAGTACTCGGCGGCACTCGTAGCCCTGCTGCTCATGGTGCTAGTCGTTGTGGTCAGCGAGGTTTACCAGGCCGAGCCAGCGTCCGCCCAGGTGCTCACGGTCACGGTTGCGGTAAACAGTGACTTCATAGGCAATAACACCTCTGACGCAAACGTGCAGAACTCGGTCACCGCTACGATCACCGACGCTGGTAGGAACGACAACGCCCTTTCGATAGAGACGATTCCACCCACTGAGGTTACCGTCACCAACCTTGACACCAGCGTCTCTATCAATGTGACATCCACGGAGACCGGGGATAATACCGGAATCTTCGTCGTGGTGTTCGAAGTTACGGAGGCCGTTACCACTACGACGGACCCTTTCCGAATAGCGGCGTCCGACGGAGATAATATACAGGTTGTGTACTGCTTCGAGACAACTGGAACTTCGTGCTCTGCGGGCAGCACAGCGGCCGAGACGCCGAGCTTCGCCAGCGCAATTACGGTGGACGCCCTGGGCCCCGTTATCGGTAACGAGAGCCCGGCGGACGGTTCCACCTCCGACAACGACGACCAAACGTTGCAGCTCGATATCGGCGATGCGGGGGTTGGGATCGGCACCACGGCCGCCGATGTGAGGGCCCGGGTAACGTTCAACATACGGGGAGTGCCTTCGAATCCAGGACCGGTAGTCGCGATTGAGGACGACGATGATTTCCAGTGGCTGCTCGAGAAGGATTCGTTGAATAACCCAGAGGGTACCTTAAACTGGTACGTAAGAGCGCGGGACGCTTTGGGCAACCTGGGGGGCACGACGACCCCCTTCACGATTGACATCGACTCGGAAGAGCCGGCGTTTGTGTCGGCGACAACCGGAGATGAGGCGGATACGTCGGACGACCCGGTAGTTAACTCTGGTACCCCTGACAAGCTAAATAGCATCCTGCTCGTATTTGACGACGAGCTTGACGGGGACACTGTGGATGCAGCGGACTTCCTGGTGCAGATCAACGGCGACGAGCTGGAGATCGCGTCAGCCACCGCCTACGATGATCTGCCGTTTAACGTTTACCTTACGTTGGATGACGAGCTCGCGTCCGACGCGGTGCCGACGGTGCAAATCACCGGCGACGTACGGGACGAGGCGAATAATACCGCCAGCCTGGGAGACACCGTCACGGCTGATGATGGAATCGCTCCCGCGGTGACCCTGGTTCTGCAGGGTACGGCCGAAGACGGCATCGTAACCAACGGAGACCTCACCATCCGGGTGAGCGCGGACGAGGACTCGACCGACCCGACGAGGACCGGTGGTCAGCTTGTTGTAAATAACGTGAGTAGTACTGAGTCTGATCTCCTCGCCGAGCGCGTCGCGGATGACTTCTCCACCGACGACGCCAGCAGAGTGTGGGAGTGGGAGTTCAATTTCGACACGGACGACAACACGGAGGACGGTCTCTACAACGCCTACGTGACAATAACCGACGGGACCAACTCAGGTACCGCAGGCCACATCAGTGACGCCAGCGACGACGATGCCTTAATCTTCGAGGTCGATACCCAGGTAGGCGGCATCTTGGTGGCCTACAGTGATGACAACCCGAAGACGTTCATCACCCTTGGCTTCGAGGAAGCTGACGAGTACGCCGGGGACTCGCATGACGAGCTAACGTCCGTGACGGCTACGGTGGATGGCGCGTCGGTAGTGGCGAACACTATCGACAACGTGGAGTACACCATCGCCCCGCCGTCGGATGGATGGTCCCTGGGCGACCACGACCTAGTGGTGACGGCGACGGACGAGGCGGGGAACACTGAGACCTTCAGCGGCGACGACACGCTGGTGACGATCGTCGTGAGGGACCCGCTGAGCATCCCGCTACGGCCGGGCCTGAACCTGATCTCCCTCCCGGGCGCGCCGGCTAGCAGCCTCATCAACGACGTGATACCGGCGGACCATCCGCTTAACCAGGTGCTGTCCTACGATCCCTCGGTGCTGGGTGGCTGGCAGGTGGCCGTGCGGGGCGACGACGGCCCGTTCGCCGGGACCCTGACTACTATCAGTTCGAACCTAGCCTACTTCGTCCGGACCACCTCCTTCGAGCCGCTCGACGTGCTCATCCCGAGGCTGAGCGCTGGCGAGCAGGTTCTGCCGCCCAGCGTGTCGTTGAGGCAGGGTTGGAATCTCCTGCCGGTCTTAGACGTGAGCGGGGACCTGGACGCGGGCGTTGGAATCATCGCAGACGACTACGTCGCTGGTCTGGGTGCCGTAAGGGTCTTTGCGCTGGATGTCTTCGGTAGACTAACGCCGGTAGACATCAGCGACGACACTGACGACGAGGTAGTTATTGGCCAGGGCTACTGGATATTCGTCGCGGCCGACACAGTGCTGGTGCCATAGTCCCAATCGTAGAATCCGGCAATTAGCAGACCTCCCTCCTCCTAACTCCAGGGGAGGGAGGTCTTTTTGAGGGAGGTTTGATGCGCACGGGCCGGTCGTTGGCAGCGTTATCGGGCGCGGCGGTGTTGGCGGCGTGGCTGGCCGTGCACCTGCACGGGGTGGCGACGGCGCAGCCGGTGGCGCCTCCCCCAGCTCCGTCCGTCTACCGTGGCGCTTTGACGGCCGGCGGGCTTCCCGTTCCAGATGGCCTGACGATCGTCGCCAGGATAGCTCCCGGCTATGAGACCCAGCCCGTAACCGTGACTAATGGGCGGTACTCGCTTCTCATCGTCGCACCTCCCGACAGCACGTATCTCGACAAGCCCATCACCTTTCATCTGGACGGGGTCCAGGCCCTCGAGACCGACCGCTTCCAGGCCGCAAAGTCGGGACCGGGGAGCACTCCGCTGGTCCTGAACCTCAGGTTCTCCAGATTGCCTGAGCCCACGCCGACGACGACTCCCGAGCCCACCGCTACACCAACGTTGACCCCGACGCCGCAGGTCGCCCTCCCGGGCGTCTACTCGGGGTCCGTCGTGGTCGCCGGCATCAGGGTGCCGCCGGGCTCACAGCTCGTGGCCCGGATTGGCGAATACGAGTCGTTCCCCGCGGTGATAGAGGAGGACGACACGTACAGAAACCTGGTCGTGGACCCCCACGAGTTCGGCCTTATCGGGGATACGGTCACGTTCTACCTGAACGGCGTCCTGTCCAGGACCACCGACCCCTATGAGAGCGGCAGCATCAAGAAGGAGTTCGACCTGGTTTTCGTAGGCGTGCCGACGGCCACGCCCACGGCCACCGCCACGCCCGTTCCGCCCACGCCGACGTCCACGCCTACTCCTACCCCCACAGCCACCCCCACGCCCGTTCCGCCCACGCCGACGCCCACGCCGACCGCGACGCCTACTCCAGTCCCCACAGCCACCCCCACGCCCGTTCCGCCCACGCCGACGCCGACGCCTCGCCCGACGGAAACGCCGACGCCCACGTCAACCCCGACGCCGCCGGCGGCTGTAGCGCCGTTTGTCACGACTACCGCTCCGGCCCCGCCGGCCGGCCAGTGTATCGCCGTGAGCGGCGCACCCCTGGCGGCGGGACTGGCTAACCTGCTTTTCCTGATCGCGCCGGCAGGCATGATCCTGGGATACAGGCGCCTCCGAGGGCCGGCGCTTCGCCGCCGCTCACGCCGCCTCGAAGCCTAGAACGGCCGGCAGAGCCGTTCACGCACGGCACTCGTCTAGAGGAATCCCCCTTCAGAATGACGGATACTCTGACAGGCTAGCACTCTGCCAAAAATCCATGCAGGGATCGGGGAAGCACGAGAAGAGTGGCGAGGGGCGGAGAATCTACCGTGTATTCGGCCCCCGCAATCGTGGGGGGCAAACGCCGGCCAGCCCGGCTCAGGAGACCCGGTCCAAGACCACCAGGCGCAGGTCTTTAGGGAGGTTTGAGTCGGTGACGTTTAACCTGGACGACCGCCCCGGGTCGGTGACCCCCATGTCCCCCAAAAACACGTCCAGGGGCTGAATTTCGGTCAGAAGACCGTCGGTCCGGTAGTGCACCGGCACCACGATCTTCGGAGCCACGAGGTTGATGAGCTCCGCCACGCGAGATGGGCTTATGGTACAGACGCCTCCCGCGGGCACGAAGAGGACGTCCATCTGGCTCAGCTCTTCGATCTGGCGGGGGGAGAGCATGCGGTTCAGGTCCCCCAGGTGACACAGGGTCACCCCCTCGCAGCGGATCGTAAACACCGTGTTTACCTGACGCTCGCCTTCTGGATCGTTGCGCTCAGTGCCCATAGCGGTGATGTAGAAGTCGGCGATCTCATATTCACCAGGGCTCTTCAACACCCTTGGGCTGCCCTCTATGGCGTGGTAATCCGAGTGATTAGGATGCGGGTGGCTTACCGTCACTATTTCGGCCTTCTGGCGGCCCAACGAGATCCCCAGGGAATCGCCGTAGGGGTCCGTGATCAGCGTGACCTCGTTGGAGCGAATTCGGAGGCAAGAGTGGCCAAGCCACGTAATTTCCATTTTGCATACCTGGGGCAGGGAGCCGGTGTCCCCTTGAGTATAGCAATCCTCCAGCCCGCGTACAACGTTCTCGGCGATCGGGGCAGCTACGTTCGGTGGACGCGATCGTTGCCGACCCTTTGCCAGGCTCTGGCCCTGCGGTGGAGGCGCCCAGCGCGTGGCTGGTCTCGCGGGACCATGTAAGGGCTGAGCCACGAAACGGGACATCCAGATAGACCCACTCCACGGCGCTACCGGCCTTGTCGTGGGGTCACCTAACAACTATAATGGATTCTGAGTGCGCTCATGGCGGGTATATGACAACCAAGAAACGAGACTACTATGAGGTCCTGGGGGTCCCTCGAGACGCCTCTGAGGAGGCGATAAAGAGGGCCTTCAGGAGGCTGGCTCTGGAGTTCCACCCCGACCGGAACAAAGGCGACGGGGCCTCTGAGAAGTTCAAGGAGATCAACGAGGCGTACCAGGTCCTCACCGACACGAAGAAGCGGACGACCTATGACCGTTTCGGGCACGCAGGCCTCGGTCAGAACGGCGCCCAGGGGTTCGAGGGGTTCGAGAACTTTGGCGGCTTCGGGGACATATTCGACACATTTTTCGGTGGGGCGGGCACCCGGTCGCGGACGGCCGCCGCTCGGGGTGCTGACCTCCAGCACTCCATGACTATCACCTTCGAGGAAGCGGCTTTCGGCGTTGAAAGGCAGTTCGATCTGCGGCGCACCGAGATCTGTGGACGCTGCAAAGGCACCAGAAGTGATCCCGGCACGGAGCCTACCTTGTGCTCCGAATGCCGCGGAACGGGCCACATAAGGCGGGGCCACCAAAGCATTTTCGGTCAGTTCATGCAGGTAACGACCTGCAGCAGGTGCCGAGGCGAGGGCAGGGTGATTACCAAGCCCTGTTCCACGTGTAGGGGCACGGGCAGGGTGGTGCGAGACCGCAAGCTGGCCGTCTCCATTCCGGCTGGAATCGAGACCGGAACCCAGATAAGACTCAGCGGCGAGGGTGAGCCCGGCGCCAACAGAGGCCGGTCGGGAGATCTGTATGTCTCCATCCGCGTCAAGAGCCATCCCGTCTTCCGGAGGGAGGGCTATGACCTCATTCACCTCCAAAGGGTCAACATCGTGCAAGCCGCGCTGGGCGCCACCATCAAGGTCCCTACTCTGGAAGGCCACACGGAGATCGAGGTCCCGCCGGGCACGCAAACGGGCAGTGTAATCCGCATTAGGGGAAGTGGCATTCCGCACCTGGGCCGGTCCAGACAGCGAGGCGACCAGCTTGTCACCATGCTCGTCCAGACGCCCAAGTCGCTGTCGGAAGAGCAGCGGCGGCTCTTGCGTGAGTTCGGCAAGAGCCTCGGCGACGACACGGACGGACCGGACCATGAGGACAAGGGCTGGTTCGAGAAATTCAAGGAAACCCTCAGCGGCTACGAATAGAGCTGCCTCGTCCCCACTCCGGTATCAACAGCTCGGGCCATCAGCGCTTGTACCCAGCAGGACTCGGCTCGACCTTGGCACACCGTCGCGCACGGTGGGTCCCACGCCCGCTCAAAATGGCTGCAAGATAGCCGCGCAGCCAGACCAGGCCATCGGGCGGTCCGTGGCCCCGACAGCATCTGGCTCACCCGAGCGGGGCCCCCTTTACGAAGCATGGTCGCACAGCCTCGGCCTCTTCATCTTTCCGCCCTACAGCCGTCACAACCCCCAGCTATTCAAGGAGGCACCTCGACTTGAAGTGGGTTGAGCTCAGCGTCGAAACGCCTCCGGAATTCGTCGAGCCGCTGTCCGAGGTGTTCTACCGTTATGGGCACGGAGGAGTGGCCGTCGAGATAAGCGGCGGCCATGACCCGGACGAGGGGGAGACGCCGCCAAAGGCCGACTGGGTCACCGTTAAGACGTATATCCCTCTCGACTCCACGACCGAAGATCGCCGCAGCCGGATAGACCTCGGCGTCAGGCTGGTATCCCATTTGTGCCCGATCTCTTCCCTTCGGGAGCGGCATCTAGAGGAGGAGGACTGGGAGCACGCATGGAAGCAGCACTTCCACGTACTCCATGTGGGCAAGGGAATCGTCGTCGTTCCCACCTGGCGTGAGTACAGGCCGAAGGAGCATGAGATAGTGATCGAGCTGGACCCGGGCATGGCGTTCGGGACCGGGCACCATCCCACTACCAGAATGTGCCTCGAGCTACTGGAAGAGCTGGTGAGGCCCGGCGTGGATGTCCTGGACTTCGGGTGCGGCTCCGGAATCCTGTCGATCACGGCCGCCAAGCTTGGCGTGGGGAGCGTCCTCGGCCTGGAGATCGACTCCGTGGCGGTAGTCGCCGCAGAGGCCAACGTACGGCGCAACGGGGTTGCCGACTGTGTGAGGGTCGTCCGGGGCACCCTACCTCACCCTGAAGTCCCAGCTGACAGCTACGACGTGGCTCTGGCCAACATATCCTCCAGGGTCATATCGGACCTGGCTGGTGACCTGGTGGCGGCGGTCAGGGCGGGTGGCACGTTGATTGTCTCGGGGATTCTTCTGGAAGGCGAGGCACAGGTCACCCAGCATCTGAAGGCAGAGGGGGCCGAGATCCTGCGGAGCCGCGCCGACGGCGATTGGGTCAGCCTCGTGGCATTGGTGCGGTAGCATGCACCGTTTCTTCGTCGCGCCGGAGAGCCTGGAGTTCGGCGAGCTGGGCCAGGACTGACATCAGCCCCCCGGACCGTCCAGCGAGTTCTGTCCCTGCCGCTTTAGCCCGAATCCACCGAAGGAGGGCGTCGGGTTAGCGTCCTGAGGCGGCAAGAAGGTGCTCCTGTGCTTCTGGGATAATGGTTTTGTAGCAAAAAAACGGCCCCGGAAAAGGAGCACCCAGTAGATGCTGCCACGCAACCACCCCGACCGGATCCAAATCACCTTCGACGACCGCCGCTTGGTGGCCAATGCCGGGCTGCTCCTTCCGGCCACCCTGGCGCGGCACCTCGGCCTGCCCGAACTTGTCCGGCAGCGCCTCGACCTGGGCGATGCCCCGGGGCGGGCGAACACGAGCGACAAGATGATGACGCTGGTGGCGTCTGCGCTGGCTGGGGGCGACTGCATTGACGACGCCGATGTGTTGCGCACCGGGGGGACGGCCTGCACCCTGGGCGGCACGGTGAAGGCGCCATCCACCCTGGGCACCTTCCTGCGCAGCTTCCGGTGGGGCCACGTCCGTCAACTCGACCGGGTGAGCCGCGAGTTGCTGGCCCGGGCTTGGCAGGCCGGGGCGGGACCCGGCGACGGGCCCCTGACCATTGACCTGGACTCCACCATCTGCGAGACCTACGGACTGGCCAAGGAGGGCGCCCGCCACCACGGCTATACCGGCAAGCGGGGCTACCACCCGCTGCTGGCCATCGCCGCCGGCACCGGAGACGTGCTGATGTCCCGGCTGCGCGAGGGCCGGGCCAACACCGCCCGCGGCGCCGCCCACTTCCTGCGGGAGACGGTGGGACGGGTGCGCTACGCCGGGGCCAACGGACGACTCACGCTACGGGCCGACAGCGGGTTCTACACTCATGGCGTGGTATCCGTCTGCCGCAAGATGGATGTCCGCTTCTCCATCACCATCCGCCAGCACAAAAGCCTGCACAATCTCATCGAGGCGATACCCGAAGATGCCTGGACGCCGATTCCTTACTGGATGGACGGCGCCGCCGATGTGGCCGAGACCACCTGCACCCCCTTCCAGGCCGAGGCGGACGCCGCGCCGGTACGGCTCATCGTCCGGCGGGTGAAGCCGACGCCCGGTTCCCAACTGGCCCTCTTCGCCAAATACAGCTATCATGGCTTCATCACCGACCGGGACGGGGAGTTGCTCGAACTGGAGGCTGACCATCGCCGCCACGCCGAGATCGAGAATGCCATACGCGACCTCAAGTACGGCGTCGGGCTGAACCATCTCCCCTCGGGCCGCTTCGCCGCCAACGGCGCCTGGCTGGCCGTCCAGACGATGGCCCACAACCTGGCCCGCTGGACGGCGCGGATCGGTCTGGGAGAGCGGATAGCCACCACCAAGACCCTCCGGCGGCGGTTCTTCTCCCTGGCCGGACGGCTCACCCGCTCGGCACGCCGGTTGACCCTGCATCTTCCGGATCGCTGGCCTTGGGCTGAGAAGTTCAGCCGCGCCTTGGCCCGGCTGCGAGCCATTCCACTCCCGGCCTGACGGCACCGTCGGCGACCGACCCACCCACCGGACAACCGAAGATCCCCGCAGACTCGTGCCAGCCCGGTCCGAGAGAGTTCCCTGCTGCGTATTCTCTCGCCATCCCGCGCATCGCAGCTCCCGCAGACGGCCATAGGGGCCCCTGTGCGGCGATGAAGACCGTCCGCCGACCTCCCTACCCCAAATGGAACCCAGGCTATTTCCCCTGTAGCTCCCTCACCCCCCTTCCGCTTTCCTCACGCCGTCCATCGGTGTCCTTCGGTGGATTCGGGTTTAGGCGCTCACCTGGGCCAATTCCGGGCATCGGGTATCCCGCCGTGGAGGATCGAGTCCGGCTGGCCGAGCAGCAGTACATTCTTTGCTCTCAGGCCCAGGGCCGGCGCCATCTTCACGCCCTGGCGTCGAGAAGTCAGGAGCACCATTCGCTTCGGCGGCAGCCCCAGACCGGCGATAAACTGGAGGAGATTCACCGTCGGCACCCGGGCGAATCGCTCGCCGAATGGGAGGTTAGAGACCAATCTGGTATTGCCGGGCAGGGTCGTCGGATCGAAATCCTCCAACGAGAGATTGAATTGCTTCCTCACCCGGACGTGCCTCTACGTGCATGAGGCAGCCGAATACCGCTGCAGGGCTAATGAGCCTTTCTGCGATGAGAGAGGGCTCGTTGCCGACCAAAACCGAAGAGTCGCGGTGGTGGAACGTGAGGTAACTCTTGACACCCAGAGACCGGACCTCCGCCAGGGTCGCGAAGGCCCACCCGGGTTGAGTCGTCAGCACGAGCTGCGTGTCACTGCGGTTCATGACTCAATACATCGCGCAACGAGGCCCAGAGGGTCTGGTTCCCAGCGTATTCGCCGGATACGACCAGATTGCAACGGAGACGCGACCATGGAAACTGGCCGACGCGCAGGTGAAACTCCCCGGCCGTCGCGTGGAGGCTACTTGTCGACGAAGGGTCGACGCCCTGCCACATGGCCTTGGGCTTTCCGACCCATCACCTTTCCCCCCTGCCCTTGAATCTCATCTTCAGCGGACTGCCCTCGAACCCGTACACCCTCCTCAACGTGTTCTCCAGGTAGCGCTTGTAGGCGAAGTGCACGATGTCTGATCGATTGACGTAGAAGGTGAAGCTGGGCGGCCCGACCTGGTCCTGCGCCACTCCGTAGATTTTCAGCGTCCGGCGCCCAGATGTCGCCGGCGGGTGCTCAGCTACCGCGTCGAGTATGGTCCGCCGCAGAGCGTAGCGGGGTAGTCCCTTGCTCCACTGCTGGGACACGGATTGGGCCATGTCCACCAGCCCATCGATCCCCGTGCCGCGAAGCGCGGATACGAAGCACACTGGGGCGTAGCGGGCAAACTTGAACCGCTCCCTAACCCTCATGCTCGCCTCGTCCTGGGTGAGGTCCAGATCGCGGGCCAGGTCCCACTTGTTGACGGCGAGCACGATGCCCTTATATGCGTCCAGAATGTAGTTGGCGATGTGGGCGTCCTGGGCGGTCGCTAGCTCAGTCGCATCCATCAGCAGAACTGCCACGTCGGCGCGGTCGATCGCCCTGATGGCCCTCAGGGCGCTGTACCGCTCGATGCCGGGCTCGATCCTGCCCCTTCGTCTGAGGCCCGCGGTGTCGATCAGGAGGACCGACAGCGGGCCGTAGGCCATGAGCGTGTCCAGCGCGTCGCGGGTGGTCCCGGGGACCTCGTTGACGATGGCCCGGTCCTGCCCGGCGAGAGTGTTGAGAAGCATCGACTTTCCGACGTTTGTGCGGCCGACAATCGCCAGCCTGAGGTCGGCGTCCGGCGCCGGATTCGGCGGTCCGGCGGGGAAGAGGGCGATGACCTGTGCCATCAAGTCGTCGATTCCGCGGTTGTGGTAGGCGCTGACTGGAAGGGGGTCGCCCAGGCCGAGCTCGTAGAAGACCAGCGCCTCGCTCTCGTGCGCCTCGATATCTGCCTTGTTCGCGGCCAGCACAATTGGCTTAACTGCGCGGCGAAGGGCGTCGGCCACGTCCGTGTCGGCAGGCGTGACGCCGGAGCGGGCGTCAACCAGCATGATGATCACGTCGGCCTCGGCGATGGCCATCTCTATCTGGCCCTTGATCTGGCGCCACAGCTCCGTCTGAGGGGCCGCCTCGAGGCCGCCCGTGTCCACGAGGATAAACGGGCGCTCCCCCCAGACGGTCTCGGAGGTCACACGGTCACGCGTGGTGCCGGGGATGTCGGAGACAATGGCCGTGGGCTGCCCGGCCAGGCGGTTGAAGAGCGTGGACTTGCCCACGTTAGGCCGTCCCACTATGGCGACGAGGGGCTTTGTGTCACGATCCATCGGAGGCGTCTTCCGCTGACCTATCTGCGTACTCGCGTAGGGGCGCACCGCCGTGCGCCCCTACAGACATCCCATGCCACAATCATTAGAAAAGCCGCGCCAGGACCGCCTTCTGGGCGTGCAGCCGGTTCTCGGCCTGGTCAAAGACCACCGAACGGGGGTGTTCCAGCATGCCCTCGGCGATCTCCTCTCCCTCGTGGGCGGGCATGTCGTGCATAAATATGGCGTCGGCCTTCGCGTAGCCCATCAGCGCTTCATTCACCTGGTAGTCTCCGAACGCCCTGAGCCGTTCTGGCCGGTCTGACTCCTGGCCCATGCTCACCCAGGTATCTGCGTACACGACGTCGGCGCCTCGGACCGCCTGTTGAGGAAGCTCTACCCAACCCACCCTCGAATGATTCAATGAGGCCCGCTCCACCGACTCTTCCCAAGCGAAAGACGCTATCTGGTAATCCGTGGGAGCAGCGAGGATGAAGTCCGCGCCCACGGAGGCGCAGGCCAGCGCGAGGCTGGAAGCGACGTTGTTCCCGTCTCCGACGAAGGCCACGCGCAGCCCTCGCAGCTCTCCCTTCTGCTCGGCGATGGTCAGCAGGTCTCCAATGGCCTGGCAAGGGTGCTCCACGTCGGATAGGGCGTTGATCACCGGCACCGCGGCGTGTCTTGCCAGCAGCCCGAGAGTGCCGTGCGAGTACACGCGCGCGACGATGGCGTCCACCCACCTGTCCAGCACGCGGGCCACGTCGGCCACGGGCTCTCTGACGCCCAGCCCCACATCGTCCTTGCTCAGGTAGATGCACTCGCCGCCGAGCTGGCGAATTCCCACCTCGAAGCTGACCCGTGTCCGCAGGGAAGGCATCTCGAACAGGAGGGCGACGGTCTTTCCCGCCAGGGGGCGTTGAGCGCGATCGCCCTTCTTCATTTGCTCGGCGCTCTTGACCATCAACCCGACCTCCTCAGGGGCCAGGTCGGCTATCGATAGAAAGTCTTTTTTCCTCATGACGCGTCCATTGGAGGCGATAGTATAGCAGATATGTGAGAGGTGCAAGGAAAGTGTTTCCTCTCGGCACCGCGAGGGAGAAAACTGGGTCAAAGGTCTAGAACTGCCCTCTGGGCGCTGGCTCCAAAGGCCGTCCACTGTTGGCGGCGGAGAATTTGGCGCAACGTTGATGCTTAGTGGCGCGTTGCCGTCCGGTGTCGCCCCATCCCCAGCAGGCGCTCGCGCTGCCTTCTCTTGGGTTGTGGTAGTCGACGGTCCGCCTGTGCAGGGCTTCCCCGACCGGCCGGCCACAAAGGCGGCCTCTTGGGTCGCGGGCCCTTTCCATGGATGGCTCACCACGCGAGGCATTGACTCGGCCGTTCAACTTTAGGTACGCTATCTAATGGCGCCGTATTCGTGCCAAATGGGTATCATACTCTGTAATTCGGGTTGTTGAAGCCGCGGGGCGTAGGAGGATTGGATGAACGGGAAGACTTGGCGGGCGATCGCGGCCCTTGCGGTGATCTTGGCCTTTGCATTCAGCGCCTCACCGTTGTTAGGCGGAGGCAAACCTGATAATCCCGGCAAGCCTGCCGAACCCGGGTTAGACCACGCCAGCGAAGTAGCGGATGCACATGCCGAAATCTTGTTTAGTCTAGACGGTGTTGTGGGCGTGGCCGTGACCCGCGAGGTATCTTCAAAAAGTGTGTAAACAGTCAGGCGGTGTACCCTCTCTCTGAACAACACGGGCTCGAGGCCCAAGAGAGGAGATAGACCGCCCATGAGGAAGGAAAGCACTGAGAGTAGGTCGGAGTCAAGGCCGGAGTGGGAGCAGTTGGAGGATTGGGTGCGAAGCCAGGTCCAGAGGCTGATCCAGGAGTTGCTGGAGGAGGAGGTGACGGGGTTTCTGGGAAGGGCGAAGTCGGCGCTCAGATCCGACTCGGACTCAGATACCGGCTATCGGAACGGATACGGCAGAGCCCGGAGGCTTACGCTGAGTTCGGGAACGATACAGCTGAGGCGGCCGCGAGTCCGCGATACCGAGGAGCAGTTCGAGAGCCGGCTGCTGCCGCTGTTCGTCAACAGGACCAGGAAGGTTGCTGAGTTGATCCCCGAGCTGTACCTGCACGGTCTATCCGAAGGCGACTTCGATCTGGCTTTGCGGGGGCTGCTGGGAGAGGACGCACCGGTATCGGCGAGCACGGTGGCCCGGTTGAAGGATAAGTGGAACGATGAGCTTGCCCAATGGCGCAGCCGGCCCCTCGATGACCTGGAAGTGGTCTACATGTGGGTGGATGGAGTCTACGTCAAGGCTGGTCTTGAGAAGGAGAAGGCGGCGGTACTGGTGGTGATGGCGGCCCTGAGCGACGGGAGCAAGGTGGTGGTGAGCGCTGTTCCCGGATACAGGGAGTCCACAGAGAACTGGTCCGAGGTGCTCAGGGACATCAAGCGCCGGGGCTTGAGCTGCCCGAGGCTGGTGGTTGGAGACGGACACCTGGGCATCTGGGGAGCTCTGCGCAACGTCTATCCGCAGGCGGCAGAGCAACGCTGCTGGAACCACAAGATCGTAAACGTGCTCGCCAAGCTTCCAAAGCGACAACAGGACCAGGCCAAGCTCATGCTGCGTACTATCCCCTACGCGCCGACTCGGACAGAGGCTGAGCGGCTCAGGACGGTGTTCACCAGGTGGTGCGGCGACCATTCCTACGAGGCGGCCTCAGAGGCCTTGGAGCGGGACTGGGACCGCATGGTCACCTTCTATGACTTCCCAAAGGAGCACTGGGGGCACCTTCGCACGACGAACCCGGTAGAATCACCCTTCGCGGCCCTCAGGCTTCGGACCGATGCCGCCAAGCGCTACAAGAGGGTCGATCGGGCGATAGCGGTGATCTGGAAAATGTTGATGGTCGCCGAACAGCGCTTCAGGCGTCTGAAGGCCCCTGAGTTGATCGAAGACGTCTATCTCGGTGCACAGTATGCGGATGGAATCGCCATTGAATCAACGGCTGAGAAGGTCGCCGCCTGATGTCGTTTACACACCTATTGACGTAACCTCCAAAAAAGACCTGGATGCCAGGCCGGACCAGAGCGCTCATATGTTCTAGGGCTGACGCATCATATAATGCACGGTGACGAACACCACTGTCAAGGCCGTGTGGACAGGTGTCCACGAGCGTAGACGGACCGGGACCGGTGGAAGAGCAGGGGCAAGTGGGTAGAATGCGGTGAGCATGATGAAGAGAGTGGACGGCCGTTTCCAGAGGCTAGCGAGTCTGGTCAGGCGGGCGCGGCTGTCCAAGAACATGACGCAGAGGCAACTGTCGCGCGCGCTCAAGATGAGCGAGGGATACGTCGGCCACCTGGAGCGCGGGACGATAAGGCCGGGCGTGGAGACCTTGAAGGCGCTGGCGACTGTCCTGGGGCTGGTCTACGGTGAGCTGGCGGTGGCGGCCGGGTATTTAACCCGCGAAGAGTACGAGAGCCCCATCGACCAGCGCCAGCTCGCGCGCCTCACGGAGATCGGCGACCTGACGGATGTAGAGTGGGATTCTGTGAAGGACTTTGCCCGGTACGTCAGGAGCAGGCGCCACGTCGATGGCTGACGATCCCGTGCCGAGACACCCCGAGGGGCGTAAGCACGAGTCACGGACCGGGCCACTCCTGAGGGCTCGTGAGACGCCGGACCAGGGTGAGCTTATCGGCGGGAACGCCGACGTCTGACGCGGCCCGGCGCCACCCGTCTGGGCCTCCGACAAGCCACGCGGCGAACTCCTCGGCTTGCCTCTCGGCCTTTGCGTGGTTGACCCACTGCCAGGATTCCAGGTAGAAGCTGGTCCCCACGTGCAGAAGGTGATGCCCGATGGCGTGGGCGACGTACCACCGGAACCAGGGCCGCGGCAACCCGGGCTGGACGCCGATGGTCCGGCCGATGATGACCTCTTTGATGCGGCCGTCGAAGGGGAAGGATACGACCTCTAGGCCCCGCAGGTCCACGGGTATGCTGAGGTCGTGGGTGCGCCACAGGCGCGCGGCCAGTGTCCTCGCGTGCAAGCCGGGCCCCCTTGATAAGAACGACTGTTCTATTATAGCGGGGGCCCAAGGTGAGGTGTCAAGGCGTGGCCAGCTGAAACCTGTGGCCCCGTCTTCTTGATAAGAACGACTGTTCTATTATAGCGGGGGCCCAAGGTGAGGTGTCAAGGCGTGGCCGGCTGAAACCTGTGGCCCCGTCTTCTATAGATCCTGGGACCGGCCAGACACCTCAGCGAGCGCCGGCCGCGGCTACTTGCCGCTTATGGTGGTGGCAGCCATACCCTCGATGAAGTTGGCGATGGCCGAGTGGTCGGCGTCCCCCTTGCCGTCGTTCATAAGGGAGCCGAGCATCTGCTGGATGAGGCTGGTAACTGGCAGAGGCACCCCCAGCTCCTTGCCGGTGAGCAACGCGTTGTGCAAGTCCTTCTGGTGCAGCCTGATCCTGAACCCGGGCTTGAAGTCGCCGGCGATCATCATGGGCGCCTTGGCGTTCAGGACCGTGCTTCCGGCCAGGCCACCCTTGATGGCCTCGAAGACTACGTTCGGGTCGAGTCCCGCCTTCTTGGCCAGGACAAGCGCCTCCCCGACGGCCTCTATGTTAGCGGCCACGATGATCTGGTTGGCCAGCTTGGTGGTGTTGCCGGCGCCGTATCCGCCGCACAGCACGATACTGCCGCCCATCACCCCGAGAAGGCCCGCGTAACGGTCGAACACCCCCTTGTTCCCTCCCACCATGATCGCCAGTGTGCCATCGATGGCTTTGGGCTCACCTCCACTCACGGGGGCGTCCAGGAAGTCGACCCCAGTGGCCTCGCAGGCGGCGGCGATCTTTTGGGAGGTGCCGGGAGCGATAGAGCTCATGTCGATGACGGTGGAGCCCGCCGACGCGCCCTCCAACACTCCATCGGGCCCGAGGATCGCGGCCTCTGAGTCAGCGGAATCGGGCACCATAGTGATAACTACGGGACACTTCTGCGCCACGTCCTTGGCCGAGGGCCCTACTCTTGCGCCCTTGGACGCCAGCGCCTCTGTGCTGGTCTCCACGATATCGTAGACCGTTAGCGAGTAGCCCGCCTTGATCAAGTTTCTGGCCATCGGCCTTCCCATGATGCCCAGCCCCACAAATCCTACGTCCTTATCAGCCATTGCTCTCTCCTTTCCTCGCCCCGAGCGCGCCCAGAACTCTGACCGACGTCAGACGCTAGCGGCGCCCGTCGCCATTCAGACTGCCGAAGAGCGGGACGCTGGGGGAACTCCAGGTGCATTATTGGTGAAGCCGTCGGCTGCGTCAAGGGCCGCGACACGCGGCGGGCGGCGCCGGTTGACTGCGTTCCTGGGCAGGGGCTAACATGGCTCCGGTGAATGTGGACGCACGACCGTGACTTGGCAGCGGCCGCTGTATTTACTTTACGGGAGCAAGCGGGTCCCTTCCCACCTACCGGCCCTGGGCGTGTATCCGGAGGTGATCCATTCGGCGGACTCAGGACCGGCCCCGGACCCGCACCCTGGGGGACCCGCCTCCAGCGAGTCGCCGTTATCAGTCGTGTGAGTGAAGCCACACAGGCACGAGTTCTCGGCGCTAAGGTGACAGGGGATATGGCGGAAAGACCACAAACGACGGTGGAGCTCCGGTGGGAGGGCGGGCTGAGATTCACCTCGTCCGACGCGCACGGCCACACGGTCACGGTCGATGCGCCGGCGCAAGACGGGGAGCCTTTCGACGGCTTCAAGCCGGGGGAGCTGCTTCTGACGAGCCTGGCGGGGTGCAGCGCCATAGACGTCGTGGACATTCTACGCAAGCAGCGTCAGGAGGTGACGGGCGTGGATATCCGGGTGTTGGGGTCACAGGTGGCTGAGGCGCCCTGGACGTGGGAAGAGATACATCTGGCGTACGTGGTTCGCGGACGCGGCTTGAGCAGGTCCGCCGTCGAGCGCGCGATTGAGCTATCTGAGACCAGGTACTGCTCGGTGGGTGCGACCATCGAGGCTCGGTGCAAGATAACCAGCACGCTACAAGTCATCGATGAGGGCGACGCGGCCGCGCAGGAGGCGCCTTGAGGCCCTGGCGCGCCGCGCTCCTCAACCTCGCTGGACCATATGGCGGCCCGTGCGATGCGGGGCCGTGAACGCGCCCGGCCCATCGACAGGCTCAGGACAGGCCCATCGCCAACCTGGTCGGACCACGAGGCCTCCGCGTCGGAGTGTCCTGGCTGACGCGAGTTAATCTTGGAGCGTGGAAGATGGGACGCCAGCCTCAGTTGTGTTGAGGCCCGCGGCAGGTGGCGAGACGCAGGAAAAAAAGGTCGATATGCAGGTTAGAAGTGGTCATATCCGATAGGTTCGATGAATTCAGGCCGCCCCGTCAGGAGGTAACCCATGCCAAGCGTGACTCAAGATCAGCTCGAGGCCCTG
>CAXXWW010000007.1:0-147324 GCA_963665215.2 Dehalococcoidia bacterium | reverse complement strand
AGAGCCTCAATCGGTCCCGAGGGGCAGAAACCATGACGGGGATGGAAGAGTTCAGGTTGCATGGCACCAATGCATTCCATACATCTGGTATCGTATTTCGGGAATGCCTCGGGGCAGCTGCGACAACAGCGCTGTTCGCAGCGCTACTAGAATCTCCGATCAGCATTGTGGAAAACGCTATCCACTACCGAAAGGGACGCAAGACTGGTGAGGAAGCCATCAAAGAAGCCGCAACTGCCATAAAGGACAGGGCTGCTGCCGGAGCGGTCGTGGGGTTTGCGGTAAAGGCAGCCATAGCCCTCACTGGCGCCGCACCACTGGTGGTGACCATCGCCCCTGTTCTGATGCCCGTGAGGTTACGTCAATAGGTGTGTAAACGACATCAGGCGGCGACCTTCTCAGCCGTTGATTCAATGGCGATTCCATCCGCATACTGTGCACCGAGATAGACGTCTTCGATCAACTCAGGGGCCTTCAGACGCCTGAAGCGCTGTTCGGCGACCATCAACATTTTCCAGATCACCGCTATCGCCCGATCGACCCTCTTGTAGCGCTTGGCGGCATCGGTCCGAAGCCTGAGGGCCGCGAAGGGTGATTCTACCGGGTTCGTCGTGCGAAGGTGCCCCCAGTGCTCCTTTGGGAAGTCATAGAAGGTGACCATGCGGTCCCAGTCCCGCTCCAAGGCCTCTGAGGCCGCCTCGTAGGAATGGTCGCCGCACCACCTGGTGAACACCGTCCTGAGCCGCTCAGCCTCTGTCCGAGTCGGCGCGTAGGGGATAGTACCCAGCATGAGCTTGGCCTGGTCCTGTTGTCGCTTTGGAAGCTTGGCGAGCACGTTTACGATCTTGTGGTTCCAGCAGCGTTGCTCTGCCGCCTGCGGATAGACGTTGCGCAGAGCTCCCCAGATGCCCAGGTGTCCGTCTCCAACCACCAGCCTCGGGCAGCTCAAGCCCCGGCGCTTGATGTCCCTGAGCACCTCGGACCAGTTCTCTGTGGACTCCCTGTATCCAGGAACAGCGCTCACCACCACCTTGCTCCCGTCGCTCAGGGCCGCCATCACCACCAGTACCGCCGCCTTCTCCTTCTCAAGACCAGCCTTGACGTAGACTCCATCCACCCACATGTAGACCACTTCCAGGTCATCGAGGGGCCGGCTGCGCCATTGGGCAAGCTCATCGTTCCACTTATCCTTCAACCGGGCCACCGTGCTCGCCGATACCGGTGCGTCCTCTCCCAGCAGCCCCCGCAAAGCCAGATCGAAGTCGCCTTCGGATAGACCGTGCAGGTACAGCTCGGGGATCAACTCAGCAACCTTCCTGGTCCTGTTGACGAACAGCGGCAGCAGCCGGCTCTCGAACTGCTCCTCGGTATCGCGGACTCGCGGCCGCCTCAGCTGTATCGTTCCCGAACTCAGCGTAAGCCTCCGGGCTCTGCCGTATCCGTTCCGATAGCCGGTATCTGAGTCCGAGTCGGATCTGAGCGCCGACTTCGCCCTTCCCAGAAACGCCGTCACCTCCTCCTCCAGCAACTCCTGGATCAGCCTCTGGACCTGGCTTCGCACCCAATCCTCCAACTGCTCCCACTCCGGCCTTGACTCCGACCTACTCTCAGTGCTTTCCTTCCTCATGGGCGGTCTATCTCCTCTCTTGGGCCTCGAGCCCGTGTTGTTCAGAGAGAGGGTACACCGCCTGACTGTTTACACACTTTTTGAAGATACCTCATGCCCGTTGGGATGACCCTCTACGCGTACACCGCCGTAAAGCGCATCTCGAGCGCACTGGATGACGGACTTCCTCTGAACCGTGTAGGCACGTATTTCTGTAGCCCGCGATGCCACACGACATTCGCCTATGAGACGGGCAGGTCGGCACTGATGCGGTGGGAAGCAGACCGGACGGCAGTGGCCGCTTCCCATGGCTAGTAACCTTCCGTGAACTCCAACTCCCAAGTACCGCCAGCCTTAGCGAATAGCAAATACTCTTTGCCGGGCATGGCTTCAATAGGATGCTCCTCAAGGTGGGTTTGACCCTCTTCCTCGACGACATCGCGTTCGTCAGTACCGTCAAGGCTGATCAGGCGTACCAAGAACGAGCCGCCACCATCATGCTGAGCCCTGACTCGCAGCGGGTGGGAGCCAACCTTGAAGAGACCAGCAACCTGACTACCGGCAGCGCCTTCGCAACGATAGGGAATGCCGGAGGGGGACTGATTCAAGGCAGGCTGAATGAGACGAAACATCCAATTGCCTGACGCTTCGACCTTCAGACGATATCCGCCAGGATTCACCTGACTTAACCAGCCATCCCTGGATTTACCTGGCCTAAGCCATCCCAGCCAGCTACCTTTGACTTGCCAAGCCCCTATCCAATCGCCCTCTCCCGCGTCCGCACCCAGTACCTCGAAGCCACCGTCGCTGCGAGCCAACGCCACAGTGAATTCACCATCTCCAGAGTGTTTGAAGTGTCCAACCAACGCACCTACGTGTAGCTGAAGCTTCGACGTCTCCTCGGATGAACTACCTTGAGAATCACTGCCGCAAATTGTGTAGCGCTCACCCTGGAGATTGAACACGTCGGGAGAGATGTATGTCGGCGTAAGATTGATTCCCTCGTAAAAACCCGTTTTGAGGAAGTTCCAGCGATTTAGCACATCTGCGCGCTACCGTATGTTGGGGTAGTGTGCGGAACAGAGACTGTATATTGTACCCAGGTGTGGGTACGTTTGTTCTAATTCAACCTACACAGACTTTTTACGAGAGAATCAAGATTGTGTGAGGCCGCAAGCGCTTTGGCTTTGTTTTTCGAGAGGGAGACTCCGTCTCTCCAAAGACCCCGTGCCTGACCCGCAGTGGAAGTCATTGCATCTTTAACGCTTTCCGATGCGGCCTGTAGCTTTTGGATATTTGGATTTACTAACTTCCTGATGTTCCTTAGCCCGAATCCACCGAGGGAGGGCGTTTGGTTAGCATCCTGAAGTGGCCAGAGGGTGCTCCTCTGAATCTGGGATAATGGTTTTGTAACAGCAAAACAGTCCCAGAGAAGGAGCACCCAATAGATGCTACCACGCAACCACCCCGACCGTATCCGTATCGTCTTTGACGATCACCGCCTGGTGGCCAATGCCGGGCTGCTCCTGCCGGCCACCCTCGCCGGGCATCTGGGCCTGCGGGAACTCGTTGACCATCACCTTGACCTGGGCGGCGCGCCGGGGCGGGCCAACACCGGAGACAAGCTGATGACCCTGGTGGCCTCAGCCAAGGCCGGCGGCGACTGCATTGACGACGCCGATGTGTTGCGCACCGGGGGGACGGCCTGCACCCTGGGCGGCACGGTCAAGGCGCCATCCACCCTGGGCACCTTCCTGCGCAGCTTCCGGTGGGGCCACGTCCGCCAGCTGGACCGGGTGAGCCGGGAGCTGCTGGCCCGGGCCTGGGCCGCTGGGGCCGGACCCGGCGACGCGCCGTTCACCATCGACCTCGATTCCACCATCTGCGAGACCTACGGACTGGCCAAGGAGGGCGCACGCCACCACGGCTATACCGGCAAGCGGGGCTACCACCCGCTGCTGGCCATCGCCGCCGGCACCGGAGACGTGCTGATGTCCCGGCTGCGCGAGGGCCGGGCCAACACCGCCCGCGGCGCCGCCCACTTCCTGCGGGAGACGGTGGGACGGGTGCGCTACGCCGGGGCCAACGGACGACTCACGCTACGGGCCGACAGCGGGTTCTACACTCATGGCGTGGTATCCGTCTGCCGCAAGATGGATGTCCGCTTCTCCATCACCATCCGCCAGCACAAGAGCCTGCGCAATCTCATCGAGGCGATACCCGAAGATGCCTGGACTCCCATTCCCTACTGGATGGACGGCGCCGCCGATGTGGCCGAGACCACCTGCACCCCCTTCCAGGCCGAGGCGGACGCCGCGCCGGTACGGCTCATCGTCCGGCGGGTGAAGCCGACGCCCGGTTCCCAACTGGCCCTCTTCGCCAAATACAGCTATCATGGCTTCATCACCGACCGGGACGGGGAGTTGCTCGAACTGGAGGCTGACCATCGCCGCCACGCCGAGATCGAGAATGCCATACGCGACCTCAAGTACGGCGTCGGGCTGAACCATCTCCCCTCGGGCCGCTTCGCCGCCAACGGCGCCTGGCTGGCCGTCCAGACGATGGCCCACAACCTGGCCCGCTGGACGGCGCGGATCGGTCTGGGAGAGCGGATAGCCACCACCAAGACCCTCCGGCGGCGGTTCTTCTCCCTGGCCGGACGGCTCACCCGCTCGGCACGCCGGTTGACCCTGCATCTTCCGGATCGCTGGCCTTGGGCTGAGAAGTTCAGCCGCGCCTTGGCCCGGCTGCGAGCCATTCCACTCCCGGCCTGACGGCACCGTCGGCGACCGACCCACCCACCGGACAACCGAAGATCCCCGCAGACTCGTGCCAGCCCGGTCCGAGAGAGTTCCCTGCTGCGTATTCTCTCGCCATCCCGCGCATCGCAGCTCCCGCAGACGGCCATAGGGGCCCCTGTGCGGCGATGAAGACCGTCCGCCGACCTCCCTACCCCAAATGGAACCCAGGCTATTTCCCCTGTAGCTCCCTCACCCCCCTTCCGCTTTCCTCACGCCGTCCATCGGTGTCCTTCGGTGGATTCGGGCTAAGTGGACGGTAGACAGAACCGAGGCGTCAAGGGGCACTTTTTCGGTGGCCCGTCCGGCTAAAAAACTGTCGTCGGGCATAGGCACGGTATAGCGTATGAGAGCGTCGCCGGGAATGACGATGATCTCCTTGACGAAGGACTCGATGAAGGCCCTGGTCAGCTCACTCTCGTTCAGGAAGTCTTTCATGTCTTTGGCGTAGGCGGCGATGGTGCTTACGTCGTCCAAGTACGCCCTGCGCTGGGAGACGATCGCCCTGGCGTCCGCCGCCGCATCTTCAAGGCGCTCCTTCCTCTCCCGGTGCTCCTTTATCCTGTCCGAAGCGTCGGCGATGTCAATTTAGACGCTATGAAACCCGAGGAGCCTGTGTGGCCATCCAGTGCCGACAGTGGGCGCGGTATCACCAGCGGCACCTTCTACGGCAATCTGCTCCGGTACTTCAAGGTGGCGGGGCTGCGGCCAGCCGGCGTCCACATCTTCCGTCACTCGGCAGCCAGACTGCGACGTGAGGCTGGTGAGTCGATCGAGCAGGTGAGCCGCTTTCTAGACCACAGCTCGCTGGCGGTGACCACGGTGTACTTGCGGCAGCTAGAAGGCGACCGGGACACCGCTTGGGAGCAGGTTGCTGAGAACCTGGGTCTAACAAGTGGGTCCAATTGCGCCTAGAAATCGTTTCCGAAATCCTGCGTAGAATTACTAGACAAATTTTGCGGCACACATTATAATATAGCTAATTACTCTTAAATATGCCTTTCACGGCAATACTTCTGAGGAGATTTGATGCAGGCCCAATTGACGTTCGGCGAGTACATGCGACGCCTGCGCCGGTCCCGCAAGTGGAGTCTCACTCAACTCGCTGAGAACTGCAATATCTCTTATCCTCACCTCTCCCGCCTGGAGAACGATTCAGTCGTCCCTTCAGTCGAATCGGTAGTCCGGTTGTCCGAGGCCTTGGATGGTGATGTGAAGATTATGTTGGAACTGTCCAACTGCCTTCCCCGGGTAATCCTCGACCGAATCAGGTCCCAAGAGGAGTCCACGGCCGATTCCCTGATGCGGACCGCTGGAACGGGTGGCGATCCGGCCGAGGAAGCGATGCGTGGCGTCGACCACGCCTTGTCGGCACCGCTTAAGGACATGTACAACCTAGAGGACATGGATGCGGGCGCTCTTGCGTTGGCCATCGACGGTTTGATGAACCTGGAAAGAACCAAGCGTGCCTCGATATTCACATTGATTGCGGATCTATCGGCACAAGAGGGTAGCAACAGCTAGATGACAGACCGACTGCGTCAAGAGGCTTGGGATTACGGCCGATCGCTGCGAGATCAACTGCTGACCCAGTACCGGGAAGAGTATGGCGAAGATGTGCCACCTCCTCCAGCAAAGATCGCCGATCAGCTGTTGACCGACTTCCTGGGAGCTAATCTTCGCTTCGGCCCTCTGCCACTCAACATATACGCCCAGACCGAGTGGAAGGACGATCGTCCGGTGGTGACGGTGAACTCATTCACGGGTCAGATTCCTGGGGTGAAGGACGTAGAAGGAATCCAGAACGTGGCCATGCTCCACGAAGCCGTCCACGTCGAGCGGGACATATCCGAGTTGAAATCAGGACCCCAGTTGACCCTACCAGATTTCGGGCCGCCAACCAAGATAGTTTGCCACCGGGACTTTCGCAACTGGCGTCGTCCCGGTGAGCGATTTAGTTCCAGCGGCGACATTCCGGAGTCGATGCGGGAATTCTTCGCCGAGGAAGCCGGGCGGGCCGCGGCCGTTTCCTATCAAGCCTTGTCCCGATCGGAAGCTTTCCAGGGGTTTTGTCGGCTGGGGGATAAGGGGACCACTAAGCCCGAATCCACCGAAGGAGGGCGTCGGGTTAGCGTCCTGAGGCGGCAAGAAGGTGCTCCTGTGCTTCTGGGATAATGGTTTTGTAGCAAAAAAACGGCCCCGGAAAAGGAGCACCCAGTAGATGCTGCCACGCAACCACCCCGACCGGATCCAAATCACCTTCGACGACCGCCGCTTGGTGGCCAATGCCGGGCTGCTCCTTCCGGCCACCCTGGCGCGGCACCTCGGCCTGCCCGAACTCGTCCGGCAGCGCCTCGACCTAGGCGATGCCCCGGGGCGGGCGAACACGAGCGACAAGATGATGACGCTGGTGGCGTCTGCGCTGGCTGGGGGCGACTGCATTGACGACGCCGATGTGTTGCGCACCGGGGGGACGGCCTGCACCCTGGGCGGCACGGTCAAGGCGCCATCCACCCTGGGCACCTTCCTGCGCAGCTTCCGGTGGGGCCACGTCCGTCAACTCGACCGGGTGAGCCGCGAGTTGCTGGCCCGGGCTTGGCAGGCCGGGGCGGGACCCGGCGACGGGCCCCTGACCATTGACCTGGACTCCACCATCTGCGAGACCTACGGACTGGCCAAGGAGGGCGCCCGCCACCACGGCTATACCGGCAAGCGGGGCTACCACCCGCTGCTGGCCATCGCCGCCGGCACCGGAGACGTGCTGATGTCCCGGCTGCGCGAGGGCCGGGCCAACACCGCCCGCGGCGCCGCCCACTTCCTGCGGGAGACGGTGGGACGGGTGCGCTACGCCGGGGCCAACGGACGACTCACGCTACGGGCCGACAGCGGGTTCTACACTCATGGCGTGGTATCCGTCTGCCGCAAGATGGATGTCCGCTTCTCCATCACCATCCGCCAGCACAAAAGCCTGCACAATCTCATCGAGGCGATACCCGAAGATGCCTGGACGCCGATTCCTTACTGGATGGACGGCGCCGCCGATGTGGCCGAGACCACCTGCACCCCCTTCCAGGCCGAGGCGGACGCCGCGCCGGTACGGCTCATCGTCCGGCGGGTGAAGCCGACGCCCGGTTCCCAACTGGCCCTCTTCGCCAAATACAGCTATCATGGCTTCATCACCGACCGGGACGGGGAGTTGCTCGAACTGGAGGCTGACCATCGCCGCCACGCCGAGATCGAGAATGCCATACGCGACCTCAAGTACGGCGTCGGGCTGAACCATCTCCCCTCGGGCCGCTTCGCCGCCAACGGCGCCTGGCTGGCCGTCCAGACGATGGCCCACAACCTGGCCCGCTGGACGGCGCGGATCGGTCTGGGAGAGCGGATAGCCACCACCAAGACCCTCCGGCGGCGGTTCTTCTCCCTGGCCGGACGGCTCACCCGCTCGGCACGCCGGTTGACCCTGCATCTTCCGGATCGCTGGCCTTGGGCTGAGAAGTTCAGCCGCGCCTTGGCCCGGCTGCGAGCCATTCCACTCCCGGCCTGACGGCACCGTCGGCGACCGACCCACCCACCGGACAACCGAAGATCCCCGCAGACTCGTGCCAGCCCGGTCCGAGAGAGTTCCCTGCTGCGTATTCTCTCGCCATCCCGCGCATCGCAGCTCCCGCAGACGGCCATAGGGGCCCCTGTGCGGCGATGAAGACCGTCCGCCGACCTCCCTACCCCAAATGGAACCCAGGCTATTTCCCCTGTAGCTCCCTCACCCCCCTTCCGCTTTCCTCACGCCGTCCATCGGTGTCCTTCGGTGGATTCGGGCTAAGGACAATGGAGAGATGTGGCGGCTACTGAACCTAGCCGCATGGGAAATTGGCGTCAATCGATCGGCCCTAGTGAAACAACTGGATCTGGAAGGGCGGATCATCGTTGAGCAGAAAGGTGGGAGAAAAATAATTCATCTCCAACCCGCGTTCTCGACGTTGATGGGAGGACGATGAAGAACCCAATGGGCCAGACCAACGAGTTGGTAGATCATCTGATTAATTCCATTGTCCAAAAATTGCAGGCCAACCGGGAAGTCCTATCACGCTCGGTGAACTACGGACGACTGGTTTGGCGCCGCAATAAGAAAGACGATCAGATAGAGGTGGACCTGGAACTCAAGCTTTAGAACTCAGCAATGGAATAGACGCGCCTGGGGCAGCGGAGAGGCTCCCATCGGGCCTGGGAAGGGCTCGCATCTCTGGATTGGGAGAATGGGATGCCTCGGTCCGGGCCAGACGGGAAACCGACCTATTCACTTGATAAGTCGCCTCCACTAGAGCGTAAATACGGTGTTGACGCCGAAATTCAACCCACGCAGCAAGAGGTTGATCATCTTTGCAATGTCTGGGCAGAGGTCGGGCGTGCCATTCTGATGCGCCGGAGGGGAGCGGCATGAAACCAACCAAGGGGAATAGGGCTTTCGGATACATTCGGGTCTCGAGCCGTGAGCAGATCCTAGGGCACTCGTTGGAAGCACAGGAAACTGGAATCCGCCGGTGGTGCGAGCAAAACGGATACGACTCCGTAAGAATCTTTGCCGAGGAGGGACGGTCGGCCCACGTAGATGAAATCCAAAAGCGTCCGGTATTCAAGCCCATGCTCGACGCTGCAGGTCAGAATGAGACGGACATTGTCGTGGTTCATACCCTCGACCGATGGGCAAGAAAGCTCAGCGTCCAATCCGAAGCTTTCGGGGTTTTGGGCAAGGTAGGGGTTGGGTTCGCGAGCGTCATGGAAAATATCGACATGACCACACCATCTGGCCGGTTAATGCTCAACACAATGGGGAGCATCAACGAGTTTTTCTCAGACCAGCTTGGTCTCCACGTGCGAAAGGCCTTGAGTGTTCGCGCCGAATCGGGATTCCAGATAGGTCCAGTACCTTTCGGATACCTGGCGCTAGAGCCGGGCGGGGTGGCCCAGGTCGTCGAATGTGAAGCGGAAGCGATCTTACAAGTTTACCAACGGAGGCAAGATGGAGAATCCACGGGATCGCTTGCTAACTGGCTAAACGACTTGGGATTCAAGACTAGGAAAGGTGGGATCTTCACCAGCCATGCTGTGAAGGACATGCTTAATTGCCGGTTTTACGTGGGCAAAGTCTGCTACAACGGTGAGGAATACGCAGGCCAACACCAGCCGATCATCAACGAAGAACTCTACCATCAAGTTCAGGCGCGCCGGCAACGCCGCACAATAGTGCGAACCGTCCAGGGTCCGAAAGGGCTCCTCCAAGGGATTATATGTTGCGGCAACTGCGGCAAAGGAATCCAGTCCGACCGCCACCGATTCGGCGGGCCCATGTACCGGGAACGACACTCCCGTGAGTGTGACACCAACGGGCGTTCCATAATGGCAAAAACCGTGGACCAGCAGATCGAGGATATTCTGACAGCAATGGAATTGATGCCGGAATGGCGGAGCCGAATGTCCCAACTTGCAGTCGAGGACTCTAAAGGGCCCGACCCGAGGGAGCTACAGGACAAAAGGCGCAGGCTTTCGGTGGCTTTTGCTAATGGAGGATTCACCTACCCCCAATATTATGCGAGGCTGGCTGAGATTGATGCCAGTTTGAGATTGACCGAGAGTGTGGGTCTGCCTACACTGGAAGAAGCAGCACAATTGTTCGAGGATATACCCCAACTATGGAGGGAAGCGACGCCGGAAGAAAGAAGGAAGCTAATCAGCCCGCTCATCGAGCGAGTCTATGTGGACATGGATTGCAGTATGATCGGGGCCATCGTGCCAGCGTCGGCTTTTCGCCGATTACTGGAGGGAGCGATGGCCAGGGCAGAAAGCCCCGCCGCAACGCTGCTCTCCGAGGATGAGTCGGAGAGGTTGAAAGTTTGGAGTTGGTGGAGACGGGGGAGGGTCGAACTCCCCGTCCAGAAGACTCCCTGGGCCGGATGTGCTACAGGCTTAGCTGGTGGTCAGGTCTCGCCTCCAACAGCCCCGACCAGCACAGGGCTCCGTTGGAGGCCAGCCGATGAGTCTTAGATCCTCCCTATCGGCGTCGGTGGGACAGCACCCCGATTTGCGTCGCCCAGCCGGTCCCTTCGGGGAGAGGAGCCGGTGGACGTAGCCACCCTGTTAGGCGGCTAAAGCCAGCTGTTGATTGTTGCCGGTTACTGTTTTGCCATCTTTTTACGAGGTGTGATGGCGCCTCGGCCTGCAATCCAGCAGGGACACCTCCTGTCGAACCCACGCGTCCCCATAAGACTGGTTACTGGCATTGTACCAGATAATGAAGAGCCGCAAGTGAATCGCACGCGAGCTTGGAACCCCTCAGGCCAGACTTGACTGCACGTGTTGCGTCAATAGAAACGGTTACCGAGGGAGGCGTGGTTGCGTTGACCCGTTCCAGGCAAGCTGATACGATATTCGGCACAGATCACCGTTGAGTACCGGCGACATGTCCGGTCTAGATTCGTCCTAGCTTAGTGGAGGCAGCGTGCTCAAGAGGCGGTTCTTTCAAGTCCTACCTTCGATCATGATTTCCGTGGCCATATTCGCGTGCGGCGGCGGCGAAGACGCGACCCCCACGACCCAGGGTGCCCCCTCGCCGCCTCCACCACCACCTCCTCCAGCAGCGCCAGCCGCTGGAGATGTCCGCCCACCCGCGTCGGCGGCTTCGGGACAGCCATCGGAGGGTGAGGTTACCCTGGTTTCAGTCATCAATGGGGACCCCGCAGGGCCGACCGGGGAGTACAAGTTTTCCCCATTGGAGTTCACATTCAAGGTGGGAGAGACCGTCTCGTTCTCCATAAAGGCTGAGACCGAGCTCCACAACTTCTCGGTAGACGAGCTCAATATCGACCAGGATATCAATACCGGGGAGACGGTCGAGCTGAAGTTCACGTTCAACGACACGGGCACCTACAGGCTGTACTGCCTTTTTCACGAGGCCAACGGCATGGTGGGCACCATCACTGTAGTCCAGTAGCGCTCCCGTCCAGGATATCGGCCCAATTTATCCCCGGGCGCACCAGCAAACTGGGGCGCCCGCTTGGTCTGTGAAGCCGTGGGATACAACTCCTCGGAGGACGTTGACGGCCATCCGCAGCACCTCTATACTACGTCTACCAATTTGGAGGGTGGTGGAATGCGCCTATCTTGTCTCCAGGAGAATCTGAACCCCGGCCTCACCATCGTTGCCAGGGCGGTGGCGACCAGGACGACCCTTCCAATCACACAGAATGTCCTCATCTCAACCGACCAGTCCAGGCTGAAGCTGTCCGCCACTAACCTGGAGATCGCGATCAGCACCTGGATCGGCGCTCAGGTCGAGGAGGAAGGCGCCATCACCGTGCCGGCGCGTCTGTTCACTGAACTTGTGACCTCTCTTCCCGAGGAGAGAATAGACTTGTCCACCACAGAGCCATCCACGGGTCTCAGCGTTCGATGTGCTCGGTTCGAGGCCCAGATCAACGGCACCGATGCCGAAGACTTCCCTCCAATACCGACGGTAGAGTCCGGACTGGTAGGCGCCGTGGAGCCCCATGTCCTCCGTGACGCCATAGCTCACGTAGCCTTCGCCGCAGCCACTGAGGAGTCTCGGCCCGTTCTGACTGGCATAAAAGTCGAGATAGCCGGCGACGACTTCACGTTTGCCGGCGCCGACGGGTTCAGGCTGGCGGTATTCAAAGGCAAGCTAGCTGAGGCCCCGTCAGAAGACGTGAGCTTTATCGTCCCCGCCAGAGCGCTCCAAGAGGTAGGCCGTCTCATCGGAGGTCAGTCGGAGCCGATACGGTTTACGGTAACACCCGCGAAGAGCCAGGCGCTGTTCAGGCTGGAGAACATCGAGGTCGTCACGCAGCTAATTCAGGGGACCTTTCCCAACTACGCTCAGCTAATCCCCCAGGCCTACGATACCAGGGCGGTGGTGAACCTCCAAGAGTTCCTGAGGGCGACGCGGACCGCATCGATCTTCGCGCGAGATGGCAGCGGAATAGTTCGGGTCCAGATTACCGGAGGTACCGATGGTGTGCCCGGTAAGCTATCGATCCTCTCCAGGGCTGAGGAGGTAGGGGAGAACCAGGGGGAGATCGATGCCAGCGTCGAGGGGGGCGAGGCAAAAATCGCGTTCAACAGCAAGTACCTCTCCGACGTGTTGGGCGTGCTGGAGGAAGGCGAGGTGGCGCTGGAAACGACCACGTCGGCGAGTCCCGGCGTGCTCAGGCCGGTCGGCAACGACCAATACGTCCACGTCGTCATGCCGATGTTCGTGCAATGGTGAGTAAAAACGGTGGAGGTCGCTTCACCATCCCATTCGCAATACCACGTGTCCGGAGCCGTGACCTCGTTACGGCTGAATAGTGTCGGCACCGGGCGAGCCAGTAAGAACCCCCGGCCTGAGCCGGGGGTTTCTCCATAAGGGCCGCTACGCTGCAAGAGAGCGCTACTGTATCATGGCGGCTAGAGCAATTGCATAACCCCTGAAACTCAAAAGAATGCTAAAGGTCGGATTGTCCCTCTCGGAAGGCAAGTCTCATGAGCCCGGTGCCAGCAGAAGAAGTCGAGCGCAGCGCAACAACCTCAACGTCTCTAGTCGGGTTATCTCTCCTGCTGACACTGGCCTTACTCGCCTGCGGCGGTCTGAGTGAGGCAAAGGAGCACTACAACGCAGCGGTCGAGCTCCAGCAGCAGGGGCGATTGGCAGAGGCCATCGCCAAATACGACGAGGCGACAAGGCTCGACCCTCAGCTTGCCGATGCCTACAGCAATCGGGGCATCGCATACCACGAACTGGGCCAGTCCCAACGGGCCATCCAGGATCTCGACGAGGCCATACGGCTCAATCCTCAGCTTGCCCTAGCCCTCTCAGCCCGGGGTGCGGTATATAGCGACTTGGGCCAGTCCCAGCGAGCCATCCAGGACCTCGACGAGGCCATCCGGCTTAACCCCCAGTATGACCTAGCCTTCGTCAACCGGGGCAACGCGTACGCCAACCTGGGCGAATTGGACAAGGCCATAGCCGAATACGACGAAGCCATCCGGCTCAATCCTCAGCTTGCCCTAGCCTACTCCAACCGGGGTGCGGCATATAGCGACTTGGGCCGGCCACGGCCGGCCATCGACGACCTTAACGAGGCCATCCTGCTCAATCCTCAGCTTGCCCTAGCCTACTCCAACCGGGGCAACGCATACGCCAACCTGGGCCAGTACCTAAGGGCGGTAGCCGAATACCACGAGGCCATCCGGCTCAACCCCCAGCTTGTCCTAGCCTACTCTAACCGGGGCAGCGCGTACGTCAGCCTGGGCGAGTCCCAGCGGGCCATCCAGGATCTCGACGAGGCCATCCGGCTCAATCCCCAGCTTGCCGAAGCCTACTCCAATCGCGGCAATGCCTATCTAACAATGGGCGAACTGGATAAGGCCATAGCCGAATACGACGAGGCCATCCGACTCAATCCTCAGTATGCCGTCGCCTATTACAACCGGGCCGTCGCACACCACGAACTGGGCGAATTGGACAAGGCCATAGCCGAATACGACGAAGCCATCCGGCTCAATCCTCAGCTTGCCCAGGCCTACAACAATCGAGCCATAATTCATACCGCCCTCGGAAACGACGAGGACGCTCGACGTGACGTCGACAGCGCCGTTGCACTGGGGGTAGAGCGGGCTGAGCTAGAGGCAGCTATCGAGGAGAACAAGAAGGGGCGCTAAAAAGCCCATACCGCTCATCTAGACGGCCGCCCATGCTTTAGGGCGCGGCCGGGCATTGCCCCGGTGTGGCGGCCCCGGTAGGAGGGGAGGCAATGGAACTGGACACCACGGAGCAGTGATCGATGTGGCCTTATCTTGCGGCGTTGCTTACTTGGCCAGCGGGAGCTCCGGCCTGCGGGCCGTGGACATCTCCGACCCCGCGGCTCCGGTCGAGATGGGCGCCCTGATTACCCGGTACTCTGCCGTGAGCGTCTTCGTATCAGCCGAGCTCAACTTCGTCGGTGTGAGTTGGAATCCTCTGGCCGGGTCGAGATTGAATGGGTGCGGGCCCTGACCGCGACGGCAGGTTACACAAAACCCGAGTCGTTCGTCAACAAGGGTCGTACGGACGAGAGCAAGCCGCCAAAGGGCCCATCGGACGCCAAAAGTCCTGGACTTCGCGACTCACTGGTCTGTCCAGGCCCAATGGGTTAAACTAGCCCTGACGTCTAGTAGTCCAACATCATTGCCATGGCATTGTTCCTCTTGGGGGTTCAATCGAACGATGGGAGGTACCGTATCAGACTGACTGACGAACAACAGGAACTCAACGCCTTGGTCTCACGCGGTCGGGCTACAAACAGACCCATGCTTCTGCTGATGAGCGTATGAGTCACGCTCTGAAGGACGCGGACATCACCAGCGCGCTCGGTGTGGGATCAACGGTCGAGCGAATACGCAAGCGCTGTGTGGAGGAGGGGGTCGAGTCTGCGCTGAATCGCAAAAAGCAACTGCGTCGGCGTCAAAAGAGACTGGACGGCGAAGGTGAAGCACGGTTGATAGCGATGGCCTGCGGGGAACCGCCGGAGGGGCGTGCCAGTTGGACCCTGAAGCTGTTGGCTGACCAGTTGGTCGAGTGTGAGATAGTCGGGACCATTAGCACCGAGACGGTTCGCCAGGCGCTTAAAAAAAAACCTGAAGCCGTGGCTGAAGGTTGGTGCATCCCGCCCGGTCAGAGCGCGGAGTTTGTGTGCGCGATGGAAGACGTACTGGAGGTCTACCAACGGCCGTTGGGAATGAGGTTCTGGTGTGCATGGATGAGACGAGCAAACAGTCAAGGAGACGCGAGTGCCGCGTCCCGGCGCCCGGCTTATCGGCGGCATACGACTACGAATACGAGCGCAATGGAGTGAGCAGCCTGTTCATGCTGTTTGCACCGTTGGACGGATGGCGCCGAGTCGAGGTCAGAGAGCGTCGCACGAAGGTGGACTGGGCGCATGTGATAAAGGAACTGGTCGACGAGGACTACCCTGACAGAGACCGGATCGTGCTGGTAATGGACAATCTCAACACTCACAAGCTGTCCTCGCTATACGAGGCATTCGAGCCTGCTGAGGCGAGGCGTATAGCTGAGCGACTGGAGATACACTACACTCCCAAACACGGGAGTTGGTTGAATATGGCGGAGATAGAGATCGGTGTGCTGGCTCGACAGTGCCTGGACCGACGGATTGCCAATCAAGACATCCTGCGCGGCGAGGTCAATGCTTGGCAGAATCAACGCAACCGGGATGTGATACGAGTGGATTGGCGCTTCACTACCGAGGATGCGCGCATCAAGCTAAAGTCACTCTACCCATCAATACAAAAACGTTGAACCACTAGTAGCGCAGGCGTAAAGAAGATTCGGGAGGACAGAGAATGAAGTACGCTAGGTATGAGGCTCATGGAGAGACCGCCTACGGGGTGGTCGAGGGCGATTCGGTCAGGCAACTCTCGGCGTCGCCCTTCGAGGACCACGAGGTAACGGACCACGTCCACCGGCTTTCGGAGGTCAAGTTGCTGGCGCCCACGGTGCCGGGGAAGATCGTCGCGATCGGTCAGAACTACCGGAGCCACCTGGGCGGCCAGGAGCCGCCGAAGACTCCGGAGCCCTTCTACAAGACCACATCGGCTCTCATAGGTCCCGGAGATCCTATCGTGATACCCCGCCTGGCGCTCGATGAGGGGGTAACCATCCAGCCCGAGGCGGAGTTGTCGGTCGTCATGGGCAAACGATGCAAGGGGGCTACGAGAGACGACGCGCTGAGCTACGTCCTCGGCTACACCTGCGGGAACGACGTCAGCGCGCGTAGCTGGCAGGGCAATGACCTGCAGTGGTGGCGCGGCAAGTCCTCGGACACGTTTGCGCCGGTGGGGCCTTACATCGTGTCGGACGTGGACTCCGGCAACGCCCGCCTGACCTGCCGGATTAACGGGAAGACCGTCCAGGACCAGATGACCTCGGACCTGGTCCACGACGTGGCAAGGATCATCGAGTTCGTCAGCAGCGTCGTGACGCTCGAGCCTGGCGACGTTATCATGACGGGCACGCCCGGCTCCCCCGGCGACATCCATCCTGGAGACACCGTCGAGGTCGAGGTAGAAGGCGTGGGGGTGCTCAGCAACCCGGTGGTGGCTGAGCAATAGCAGATGTGGTTCTGTCCGACTCCTTAAGCGGATAGGGTCCGCAGGGACGGTCCACTCGGCACTCTCGCCGTTGCGTGAGCCCACGACGAAACCGTACCGTAGGGGCAGGTTTCAAACCTGCCCCTACCCAGGCCGGCATAAGGCGTCGGCACCCTATTCCCTTATACGTCCCCTGGTCATGCACTAGCCGACCATCGGCAGTCGGATAGGGCGAATGCTGTACATGGTCCGGAAAAGAATCCGGCTGTTGTCGTGGCGCCTGTTAGGGCAAGGTGGTACCCCCGGCCTTGCGTAGAGCCATTCCTCTGCTCTGTTTGACAGCGTCTGGGCCGCTTGCTACCCTGTGTGAAATATCAGACAGGGAGGTATTTCGGTGCTATTCCATATAACGGCGACTCATTCAGTGGACGACTGCCCGGGCTACAATCAGGACAGGCTCCCCGAGTTGGCAGCAGCAATGAGCAAGATGCCGGCGAGGGCCAAAGAGTTGCACGTCAAACCCTTGTTCCTCGTCAACGCTGCCCCGGAGCACGTGTCCTATTCTCTCGTGGAGGCCGAGGACCCGTATTCGATCGCCCTTCTACTTACCGACATCCCTTTTAAGCAGGACTTCAAGGTCACCGCAGTGGAGTACACTGAGACCATCATGCGCAGGGCCATGGAGGAGAGAGGGCAGGGCTAGCAGGTGCCCCGGAGGTACCCGGTAGACCTTAGCTTCATCTTGCCGCTAGGTGTCGGAGAGATCCGCGGCTACGGACGGTGCATCGGGCGGCGGCCAGAGAGGGAGCTGGACTGCTCCCTCGGAGCGCCTTTGCTCGGCCGTTCGGATTAGCTCCGCGTTGTGGTCCGGGTCGTCAGGGTCCCCCCACATGGCGACTTCATGGATTGCGGGCTCGGTGGTCCTCGCCTCGTCGGCGGGGAACCCCCACCTGCGCCGGAGGTGCGTGCCCCGCTTGAAGAACGGGCTCTTGGTCTTCTTGCTCAGCACCCCTTGTATGTAGCGGACCTGGCTTTCACTGGGCTCGCCGGCCCAGCCCGGCTCGATGATGTGGCGCGCATAGTAGTCCCACAGCTCTTGGTCTTCCCGCCGGTCCCAATCGGGCCAGCATGTTCCCCTCTCGCGGCTCATTAGGGCATGCACTCCGCGACGAGCCGAGTGCGCGTGCCGGCCCCGGGTTCCACGCTCCAAAGCTACAGGCCTCCCAATTTCTACGTCTGAAGCCACAGTGGACCTCGATCGAAAGTCCGCGAACAGAATACATGTCCCACTGTGGCTGCGCAAGAACCATTGGCGCGACGGTCGTCGTCCGCAACCGCTCAGCAAGCGGCCGGCCGGCCGAGATGTCCTGGGGACCGTGCGCTCGCACCGAGGGCTCAGGATGCTATTGGACCGGAGTCGGCCGAATGACGCCACGACGCCTATCCCAATATCGTGGGAATTCGGGCGCTCGGCCACGAATCTTGGGGCGGCCACCCGTGGGACGTGTTACAATACTCGCGGTTTACGCACGCTATCTCCTGATGCCGTGAACGTGCCGGTCGCCATGACCGGACTCAGGGATCGTCCCCGCCAACGCGGCTCATCGGCCGACAGAAAGTGTGGCCGTGCCTCGGCCCATCATGACATCGAGTGTGGATTCCCTGCGTCTCGCGGGCTGGCGGGCTCTGGGACGTATGAGAGAGGGAGCGATACCTCTGCGAGTCCACCGTCGAACACCGTGACTTCATCAGCGGTGTGGGAAGCTGGCGCTGCGCACTGGGTTGGACCAAGGGGGCGTGATGCGCTGTGTCGCTATGGGTGCATCCCAGGTGGCGGCGGCTTGGCCGGTACAGGGGGGGCTGTGAAACGACCGCGGCTGGTGGTAGTTTCCAACCGAGTGCCGTCTTCGGACGCGGTGGCGACGGCAGGAGATCAGGGCTCCACTCCCGTGGGAGGCCTGGTGAGCGGCTTGCAGGCGGCACTTGCCGAACGCGGTGCGCTGTGGTTCGGATGGAGCGGGAGAACCACCCAAAGGCGACCCGACGACTCCCCGATGTTGTCCTCCGCAAATTCCATTCGGATGGCAACCCTGGACCTGTCCGAGGACGACTACAGCCTGTACTACTCCGGCTTCGCCAATCGTACCCTCTGGCCACTGTTACACAGCTTTCCCGACCGAGTTATCATACGCAGCAACAGCTATCGCGCCTACCGGCGAACCAACAGCCGGTTTGCAGCAGCATTGTACCCAATGCTTCGAGCCAGTGACCACGTGTGGGTGCACGATTTCCACCTCTTTCATATCGGGCAAGAGCTGAGGCGGTTGGGGTGGCGCGGGAAGACCGGATTTTTCTTGCACGTACCCTTCCCCTCTGCCGATCTATTTGCAATTCTGCCCTGGGCACGGGAGATTCTCACAGGCCTTCTGCACTATGACCTTGTAGGGGTGCACACGGAAGGCTACCTGCAACACCTCCGTGACGCTCTTTACACCGAGCTGGGGCGCGCCTTGCCAGACGGACTCTTCGTCCACCCGGAGGGAAGTGTGCGGCTGGGCGTGTACCCCATAGGGATCGATCCGTCCCAGTTTCGGCAGTGGATGGCCCAGGGGAATCGCGACTCCGCCGAGCGTCCCCGAGGCCGGCCCACCGCCCCGCACAAGGTGATTTTGGGGGTGGACCGCCTGGACTACACCAAGGGTATACCTGACCGTCTGAGGGCCTTCGGGAGGCTCCTGGCGGGCCACCCTTCGCTGAGGCGCAGAATCTCCTTCATACAGATATCCTCCCCTTCCCGTACCCGGCTACCACACTACACTCAGGAGAAGGAGCTTATAGACAGACTCGTGGGCGAGATAAACGGGCGCTTCTCAGAGGCCGACTGGGTACCGATCCGCCACCTCTATCGCGCCTATAGCCAGTCGCGTCTTGCCCAGTTCTATCGTGATGCCGACGTCTGTCTAGTAACTCCGCTGCGCGATGGAATGAACCTGGTGGCCAAGGAGTTCGTCGCCAGCCAGGGAGAGGACCCGGGTGTGCTGGTGCTCTCGAAGTTCTCGGGAGCGTCGGGCGCCTTGGCAGAGGCGATTATCGTGAATCCTTATGACCTCGAAGGCACCGCTGACGCCATCCATCGCGCCCTCTACATGCCGCGAGTCGAGAGGCGGCGGCGGTGGGAATCCCTGATGGGCGTTGTTTCCAAGTACACGGCGCAGTGGTGGTGCGACTCGTTTCTCGCCGACCTCGCCCGCACCTGACTGTTCGATCCTGCCCCTTTGACTCTCCGGCCGGCTGGCTGTAAATGGCCTGTCAAGCCATTTGCAGTCCCCTCTGAGCGCCCTACCGCGCTCATAGATGAAGCCGCGAATAGGCTGTGCGCTGGGCCGCGATCTCACGCTATGCCGGCAGATATTAACTAGTCGTTAATGACACCTGTTTTGCCACGTCCGGCGGGAGAGTACAGAGCGGGTTGCCACCCTCGGCGCCTGCCCTGAGCCCGTCGAATGGGCAGGGCCTTGGGGATTCCCCCAAACCCTTAGAGCCTGCGCTGAGCTTGCCGAAGCGGCGGGCGGGTGGGAAGAAGAGCCCTTCATTTCACCAGTAACTAACGACTAGACGGCCACGCACCGGACCCGCGGGAGATCGTCGGCGAGAACGGACCAGCTCCGCCCTTCGTCCGTCGAGAGGTATACCGAGCCTTCTGAGGCGCCCAGCGCGATTGCAGAGCCCGAGGCGGCCACGCAGAAGGTGTCGATATTGTCCGAGAACCACTCCGGCAGACCCTGCCGGCAACGCTGAAAGGGCGCTTCCTCTCCCAGGGACTTACGGTAGACGGCGGCCCGGTCCGTGGACGGGCCCGTGGAGGCTGAGACCAGGACAGTCTCGCCGGAAACCGCGACCGCCCTGAGGTAGTCGCCGTGCAGTCCACCGGTCTCGAACCTCCAGGAGTCGCCGGCGTCGGCGCTAACGGCGAGCCCCCGGGCGGTGGCCGCGAGCAGCAACCCGGAGCCGGCGTTGAATAGCACCTGATGTACGTCGGAGTGTATGTCGATTGTCGGCTGCCACGACATCCCTCCGTCCGTGGACCGCACCACTCCCCCTACGTGGACGTTCGCGAATATCACCCCTGAGGGGTCTATAGACATGGAGCGCACGTCGGGCGGTCCTCCCCACGGGGTGTACCAGGTCTCACGACCCTCCGTCTCCTCGAAAGAGTCGACGGGCGAGAGGGCCTCGCCCCGCAGCGCCTGGATATGGGCCCCAGATGTCCCGATGAATGGCCCGTTCTTCGCGGGCAGCAGACAGTTCGCCTGTAATTCCTCCATTGAGGCGACAGGAGTCCACCAGTCGGCGGCGTTAGACTGCCAGATCGCCCCACTGTCGATGATGGCCCACCAGCCGGTCTCTCCTCTTGCCAGAGACCTCACGTCGTGTCCCGCGACTCGGACGCGCCGCTCGTCGCCCAGCACATGGAGGCCCTCGGCCGTGCCTACAAATACTTCTTGCCCCATCGGCTTCACCTCCTCTGGCCATTGCCGCCCGTCCAAGGGCAGACCGTGTGGCCGCAACACTCTTTCGCTGGCCCGCGCGTAGATGTCACAGCGTTGAAAGGTCTATTGGCGGTCCCGAGTCCGCGCCTGACCGTACATTTCCGGCGCTGATAGCTGCGGGCGAGAGCATACCCCGGGTCGTGGGCCTGGGGCGCGGCGGATCGCGTTCTGAGGAGCTAACCGCCTATGATAATGCAAGTGCCCTCTCTGAGATAATATATCAGGCGGCGGGCACAATGCGAGCGCTCACAGCGTGGGCGGAACCTGGGCCGTGAGGTGGGGGATGACGTGACGTCCGACGCTCACTCCCTCATCCACTCCGGGGCTTCCAGTGAGCGCTTGACCGCCCGGAGGAACTCTGCGGCGGGAGCGCCGTCCATCGCGCGGTGGTCGAAGGTCAGGCTCAGGTGCATCATGGACCGTAGGGCGACCTCGCCCTTGTGGGCGGCGGGCTTTTCCACCGTGCGACCCACCCCCAGGATCGCGACCTGAGGCGGATTGATTATTGGGGTAAAGGCGTCGATGTCCAGGGCCCCCAGGGCGGTGATGGTGAAGGTGCCTCCCATCGTCTCCTGCGGGGACAGCCCGCCCGCCCGCGACTTGCTCGCGACGTCCCTCACTGCCCGGGCGATCTCCAGCAGGCTCGTCTGGTCCGCGTTGCGCACCACGGGGACCACTAGCCCCTCCGGGAGGGCCATCGCCACGCCCACGTTGACCTCCGAGAGCTCGCGGACCTCGTTGTCCACGAGGACCGCGTTCAGCCGCGGGTGGCCTTTAAGCGCGCGGGCCACGGCCTTTACGATGAGTTCCGTCTCCATGGGCCGTAGGCGGTGGGTGCGCCACTCGGCCACCAGCCAGCGTTGCAAGCTTACCAGGTCCGTCACGTCAGCCTCGGTGGTCAGCGTGACGCCGGCCGCGCTCTGGGCGCTCTGGTGCATACGCCGGGCTATGGCGCCTCTCACGCCTGACAGCGGTACCACCTTGGCGACGGGGATACCAACGTCAGGGGCCGGGGCCGTTGCGGGCGCTCCCTCGATGGCGCCTCGCACGTCGGCGTCGGTTATGCGGCCTCTAGGCCCGGTGCCCTGGACGGTGTCGAGGTCGACGCCATGCTCCTTCGCCAGGCGACGGGCCACAGGAGTAACCTGGGCCGACGGCCTGCCGTCCGACGGCCTGCCGGCCGGCGGACGCGCCACCTGGGTCGGTGCCGTGGCGGCGCTGGTCGCCGAGCGTGGGGCGGCCCGCTGCGGCCGAGGCACCGCGTCGCCGGGCGCGGCCACGATGGCCAGGACTGCGCGCACGGGCACGGTCTCTCCCACATTCACCAGGATGTGAGCGAGAACACCCGAGGCGGTGGACTCCATCTCGGTGGTAAGTTTGGCCGTTTCGATCTCTACAAGGGGCTCCCCCTGCTCGACGGGGTCTCCCTCATTCTTCAACCACTTGACGACGGTGCCGTCCTGCATCTCCATGCCCCACTGGGGCAGCGCGATCTCAGTGGCCATTCATCCTCCTCACTACTCCATGGTGACTCTGGCGGCCTGTGCGATCGTCTCGGCGGTGGGGTACATCAACGGCTCCAGCGCGGTGCTGAAAGGCACGTGGACGTTGGCGGTGCCCAACCGCTGGATGGGGGCCGTGAGGCTCCAGAAGCCCTCCATCGCCACGATTGCCGCGATCTCGCTGGCTGCGCTGCACGTCTTGTGGGCCAGGTCTACCACCACCAGGCGGCCGGTCTTGGCCACCGAGGCAAGGATAGTCTCCTTGTCCAGGGGGACCAGCGTACGGGGGTCTACCACCTCAGCCGAAATGCCCTCCTGGGCCAGGGTCTCGGCCGCCGCCAGGGCGAGGCCCACCATGCCGCCGATTCCGACGATGGTCACGTCCGTGCCCTCACGCTTGACGTCGGCCACCCCGAAGGGGATGGTGTATTCCTCCTCTGGCACGGCCTCACGGCTGCCCAAAAGGGTGCGGTCCTCGAAGTACGCCACGGGGTCGTCCTCCCGGATGGCCGTCTTCAGCAGCCCTTTGGCATCGTAGGCGCCGCTGGGGAAGACCACCTTGAATCCCGGGATGTTCATATAGATCGGGTGCGGCCGGTCGGAGTGGTGAGCGGCGAGGCTGGCGCCGTAGTACTCGGAGATGCGAAAGACGATGGGCAGGTTTACCTGGCCGCCGAACATGTAGCGCATCTTGGCGGCCTGATTGACGAGCTGGTCCATGGCGACGTACAGGAAGGCGGAGAGGCTCTCGACGATGGGACGCATCCCAACCGCGGCCGCGCCCACCGCAGCGCCGCAAAAGGCGTTCTCGGTGATGGGTGTGTCGATTATCCGCTCGGGCCCGAACTCGTCGACGAGGCCCGCCGAGGGCCCGAAAAGTCCCGAGCGTATATCCTCCCCCATCACGAACACCTTGGGGTCGCGCCGCATTTCCTCTCGCATTGCGGCGTTTATGGCCTGAGTTAGCGTGATCTCGCGCGCTGCCGTCTGCGCCTGCTGAGTCATGGTGCGCTCCTTGGTGCCTTAGTCAGAGCTTCTCGCTCCGTGCCTTGGGTGTGAGGATACAGATGGATCGACCGTGTCGGGCACTCAATCAATGGGGATCGGGACCGCGTACATGTCTTCGAACAGCTCCGACGGCTCGGGATAGGGGCTCTCGCGGGCGAACTCCACCGCCTGGTCTATCCTGGACCTCTCCTCGTCCTCCATCTCGGCTATCTCCTGCTCTGAGGCGATGCCCTGGCTCAGGAGCGTTTTCTTGTGCAGTTTGATGGGGTCCCGATTCTTCCAATGCTCCATCTCCTCGTCCGAGCGGTACTGCTTGCGGATGATCCGCGCCATGCCTATGGAGTGCTCCTCGTAGCGGTACGTAAGCCCCTCCACCATGGATGGTCCCTGGTCCGCGCGGGCCCGCTCGACGGCCTGTGTTACCGCCTCGTGCATGGCGACCACGTCCTGGCCGTCTACCACCACGCCGGGGATGTTGTAGGCGGCGGCCCGGTCGGACACGTTCTCAGAGGCGACGGTGGTCCGAAAGTGGGTGGTCTGCGCGTACTGGTTGTTCTCACAGAGGAAGATCACCGGCAGCTTCCACACGGCGGCCAGGTTTATGGACTCAGCCACCGACCCCTGGTTGCTGGCGCCGTCTCCAAAGAAGCACATTGCCACGCGGTCGGTGCCCTGCATCTTGCCGCCCATGGCCGCCCCGACCGCCACGGGCACCGACGAGCCCACGATGCCCGACTCCCCGAGGATACCGATGCTGAAGTCGGCCAGGTGCATCGAGCCACCCTTGCCCTTGCAATAGCCGGTGCTCTTGCCCAGGAGCTCCGCCATGGCACGGCTGACGTCTCCTCCCTTGGCGATGGGGTGCCCGTGGGAGCGGTGGTTCCCGGTTATGTAGTCGTCGTCGCGGAGGGCAAGACAGGCCCCGACCGCCACCGCCTCCTCGCCGATGTAAGAGTGGGCGGCACCAACGATCTCGCCGCTTGCCGTCAGCTCGAGGACGCTCTCCTCGAAGTAGCGGATCCGTATCATGCGCCTCAGCATCTCCATCAGCAACTGCTTGTCCTGGGCCATCTCTCCTCCTGTATTCACGCGCTCTGAATTACGTGTCGCCAGGGGTGTCACGCGTCGAGTCGCGGGTATTATATAGATTTGCGCGGAGTCTGTCATCCGGGGCGGCGCCAGGTCTTCATGAGGACTCACCGCAGGTCTCCCAATGTAGTAGCGTTTCAAAAGCGGACCCTATCCCGAGGGCGGGAGCAGCGAACTGGCTATGATCTCGCGCATCATCTCCGAGGTGCCGGCCGCGATGGTCCACAGGCGATAGTCGCGGGCGAACCGCTCGACCGGGAACTCGGGCGTGTAACCGTAGCCTCCGTGGAGTTGGACGGCCTCGTAGGCCACCCGGTTGGCCATCTCCGTCGCGAAGAGCTTGGCCATCGAGACCTCGGTGACGCACTCCTTTGACGCCGCAAACAACGACGCCGCGTGATAGGTGAGCCGCCGGGCCGCCTCTATCTGGGTGGCCAGATCGGCCATCCTGTGCCGGAGCGCCTGGAACTGCGCCAGGCTACGCCCGAAGGCCTTGCGCTGGCCCAGGTAGGCCTGGCAGTCCTCCAGGGCCTGCTGTGCGGCAGAGACGCTCAGTACGGCAGCCATCAGGCGCTCCCGCTGGAGGCCCTCCGCCAGCTGGTAGAAGCCGCGGCCTTCCTGCCCGAGCAGGTTCTGAGCCGGCACCCTCACCTCGTCAAACACCAGCTCCGCCGTATCAGACGCCCACATCCCCGTCTTGCGGAGCTTCCTGCTCACAGAGAGCCCTGGTGAGCCCTGCTCCACCAGGAATTGTGAGAGCCGGCTGTGGCGGGAGCCCCTGTCGCGCGTCCTGGCCGCCACGAAGTAGAGGTCTCCATAGACGCCGTTGGTGATGAAGGTCTTGGCGCCGGTGATGACCCAGTCGTCGCCGGCACGCCGGGCGTGGGTGGTCAACGCGGCCATGTCCGACCCGGCTCCCGGCTCGGTGATCGCCAGGGCGCTGACCTTCTCTCCACTGGTGATGCTCGGGAGAAAGCGGGCCTTCTGCTCCTCGGTCCCCAGCCTCGCGAGCCACGGCGAGGACATGTCCGTGTGCACAATGACGCTGAACGCCACGCCGCCGGAGCGGCACCTTGCCAGCTCCTCGGCAAGCACAACGGACATCCAGAAGTCGGCGTCGCCCCCGCCGTATGCGCTCGGGAACTCGACCCCGAGAAAGCCCAACTCCCCCATGCGGCGGAAGAGATCGCGGGGTATCTCACCGCGCTCTTCCCACTCATCGACGTGAGGGGTGATCTCCTCCTGCACCAGGCGCCGGAGGGCGCTCCGAAAGAGGTCGTGCTCCTGGCCGAAGTGCATCGGCGGCTCCCGCCTACGCTCGCCGAGCGGTCTTCGCGGACCGCTCCCGCTCTTGCCGGCGGAGCTCCGCCCTGCGGATCTTTCCGCTTATCGTCTTGGGGAGGTCCTCTACAAACTCGACCCGGCGCGGATACTTGTACGGAGCGGTCACGCGCCTGACGTGCTCCTGTAGCTCTCCGACCAGCGTGTCGGACGGCCGGTGCCCCGGCGCCAGCACGACGAACGCCTTGACCACCTGGCCCCTGATCTCATCGGCGACGCCCACCACGGCGGCCTCGGCCACCGCGCGATGCTCTACCAGCGCGGACTCTACCTCAAACGGGCCGATGCGATAGGAGGCGCTGATAATGACGTCGTCGGCGCGCCCCACGAACCAGAAGTAGCCGTCGTCGTCTCTCGTTGCCATGTCCGACGTGTAGTACCAGTCTCCCCGGAAGCACTTTGCGTTGGCCTCCGAATCCCGCCAGTACTCCGGAAAGAGTCCCACCGGACGGCCGGGACGTGTCCTGATGGCGACCTCGCCCTCGACACCCGGGGGCAGCTGATTTCCGTCCTCGTCCACTATGCCCATGCGGAAGCCCGGAGCGGCGACGCCCATGGAGCCTGGCTTGTAGGCCATGCCGGGGAACGTGGCCACGCACAGGACGGTCTCGGTCTGCCCGTATCCCTCACAGATGTGGTGGCCTGTCCCCTCTCGCCATGCGTCGATCACCTCCGGGTTCACCGCCTCGCCGGCGCCAAGGCAGTGGCGTAGCGCCTTTGGACGGTAGCGATGCAGGTCCTGGAGCACGAGCATCCGATAGGCCGTAGGCGGCGCGAAGAACGTGGTGATGGGGTGTTTCTGAAGCATGGCCATGGTCGCCTCGGGATCGAACCTCCCCCGATGGTCCCACACGAAGATGGCGGCGCCCATGTTCCACGGTGCGTAGAAATGTGTCCAGGCGGCTTGCGCCCAGCCCGTGTCCGAGAGGGTCCAGTGGAGGTCGCTGGGCCTGTTGTCCATCCAGAACTTGCCCGTAATGATGTGGCCGATGGGGTAGGAGGCATGGGTGTTGAGTACCATCTTTGGATGCCCGGTAGTGCCCGATGTGAAATAAATGACCAGAGGCTCGTCCGAGAGATTGTGCGGGTGGGCCAGGTCTGGCGACGCGGACCTCACCATATCCTCGTAACGATTCGGTCCGCCGGTCTCTCCCACGACCAACAGCTGCCTGAGGCTGGGACAGCGGGCCCGCACGGCCTCGATCTTGTCCAGATTCTCGGGATCGGTAACTGCGATGGTCACCTCGGCGGAGTTGATCCTGTACTCGATGTCCTTCGTGGTCAGGAGGGGAGTGCCAGGGACCGCCACGAACCGTCCCCGCACGCAGCCGAGCATCAGCTCCCACCACTCCACCAGGCGGGGCAGCATGATGAACACGCGGTCCCCGGGCCGCGCGCCCAGCCCCGCGAGCGCGTTGGCCGCGCGCCGCGACCGCTGTCCCAACTCCCTGAAAGTGATCTCACGAGAGCGGCCGTCCGAGCTTACCCAGACCATCGCCACCTTACTCGGGTCCCTGCCCCACCTGTCAAAGACGTCGTAAGCCCAGTTGAAGCGCTGGGGCACATCCAGTCGGAAGTTGCGGTAGGTCTCTTCGTAGTTGCCGATCTGGTAGTCCTGGTTCATGACACCACCGGTCGCTGGACCTGTCCGAATACGTTGCCTTCTCGAAACCGGGCGATCTCACACTCGCCGTAGCCAAGCTCCTTCAGTAGCACGTCAGTATGTTCGCCGGGTGTTGGCGGGCCCTCCGTTGGACGGGTTGGGCCTGTGGAGAAGCGCGCCGGCTGCGCCAGGAATCGGTGGAGGCCGACCTCCACGAACAGGCCGCGCGCCTTGAGCTGGGGGTTGTCGAAGATCTCGTCGAGATCGGCAACGGACGCAGCCGGGACGTCGGCCTCATCAAGCAGCCTCTCCCACTCGGCTGACGGCTTGCGAGAGAAGGTCTCGTGGAGCGCATGGCGGAGCTCCTCAGCCCGTGCCATCCGCTCGCCGAGGTTGAGGCCGGCCAGCTCCTCGAGGCCGGCCGCGCGGCAGAAGCGGTCCCAGAAGTGGTCCTCGTGAACGATGCCCAGACTGAGCCACCGCCCGTCCGCGCAGGGAAAGAGCCCATAGTGCGGAATAGAAGTGACGTTGGGACCGCCGTCGGCCTTGCCCTCGGCGGCGGCGCGCCCGATCTCGGGGCCCAGGAGCGACACCGCCGCATCGGTCATGGAGAGGTCGATATACGCGCCTTGCCGCGACACTTGCCGGCCCGATACCGCCGCCAGTGCAGAAATCGCGGCGTAGAGCCCAGACACCAGGTCCGATATCAGGACCGGCGGGGGCCAGGGCCGCCCCTCGATGGCCACCTGGACGCCCAGGTAGCCGCTCAGCGCCAGGTAGTTCACATCGTGGCCCGCCCTGTCGCTCCAGGGGCCACCCTGCCCGAAGCCGGAGATGGAGCAGTAGACCAGCCGGGGGTTCTTGGCCGATAGGGTAGGGTAGTCGGCGCCCAGGCGTTTGGCCACGCCGGGACGCCAGCCCTCCAGCGCGATGTCGGTCTTCATTGCCAGCCTAACCAGCAGCTCGCGGGCTCCGTCGGTCTTGAGGTCAAGGACCACGCTTTCCTTACCCCGGTTCAGGCTCGCCCACATCCCGGGGCTGTGCCGCATGGGGTCCCCCCCCGGCGGCTCCACCTTGATCACACGGGCGCCCATGTCGGCCAGTATCATGGAGCAGAAGGGCCCCGGCACGTTGACCGTCAGGTCAAGCACCGTGAGGTGAGATAATGGTCTCATCTGTCTTTTTCTGTCATGCGGAGTGTCTTAATCTGAGGCCGTGTTTCCGGAAGTGGACCGGGGCGCCGTCGCCCGTAGGCGTTAGATGAGACCGAGTGTAGCAGCGGCCCGATGCGCCGTCAACGGACATCCGATAAGATATCGACTGGCTGTGAATATTGTAGAGCCAGGTTGTGCGCGTTGTATCTATCACCTCACCTCGAGTTTTTCTACTGAAGGCCCCTATCCGCATGCTCAGACGGCGTAGGGGTGAGGCAACACACAGCCTCAATCCATAGGAGGACCGCCATGGCCAGACTCGGCATCGTGCTCTACCACGGGATCGAGAGCGGGCCCGAGCTGGCAGAGTATGGGCGGATAGCCGAACGGGCGGGACTTGACTCCATATGGGTGACCGAGAGGTATTTTCACGAGGAGACCTTCTCCATGCTCGGTTTCCTGGCGGCGGCGACGCAGAGCATCAGGCTCGGCGTGGGCGTCGCCAACCCCTATACGCGCAACCCGGCCCTGCTTGCGATGGCATGCGCCACCCTGGACCGCCTCTCCGGCGGCCGGTTCGCGCTGGGCATGGGTAGGAGCGACAGGTCTGTCGTCGAGGGCAGGATGGGTATTCCGTATGGAGACGGCCAGGCTACCCTGAAGGAGACCGCCGAAATCGTCAGGCGCCTGCTCTCGGGACAGGAGGTCACGTCGCACACGGGCCGGTTCAGACTGTCGCGCGCCCGCCTGGCTGTCAGGACTGTCGCGGAAAGGATACCGATCTATCTTGGCGCCATCGGGCCCAGGGCGCTACGCCTCGCGGGCGCGGTTGCCGACGGGGTGCTGCTCAATGCCTACACGCCCACCAGGTACATCACCTACGCTGTCAATGAGGTTCGACATGCCGCGCGCGAGGCGGGTCGCGACCCCCTCTCCGTCGACATCGCCTGCATGCTCGTGGTGCGGCAGACGGACGCCCCCGAGGCCATCTGGGATAGTTTGAAGGAGCGCATCGTGCGGCTCCTGGACGAGAGGAACGTGGGGGAGGTGCTGCTGGAGAAGGGGGGATTCGATCCCGCCATACTGGGACCGCTGCGGGCGTCGGTAGCTAAGGACGGCGGCGACGACGCGATACACTTTATCAGCGATGAGATGGTGGAGGCTTTCTACCTGGTGGGGCCGGCCCCGCGGGTCATGGAACGAGTCGGCGAGTACCGGGCGGCCGGCGTCGACCTGCCCCTGCTGCTTCCCCGCCTGGACGGCTTCCGCGAGGCCGCGGAGTTATCTTGGCCGACGGGGTAGGGAACCCCCTCAGTCCCTGCCTGTGGCCTCAGGCTCGCGCGCGGGGGCTCGTGCGCCCGCCAGGAGCTCGGTCCGAATACTTCGGGCGGCAGACAGGCTCAGCGCCGCCGTGGCGGCGGCCATTACCGTTCCGGCTAACATCAGCGCGAAGGGGGCGCTTACCGCCTGAGCGAGTGCCCCCATCACGAGCCCGCCGATGGCGCTGGCGCCCCAGCCGAGCTGGTGGATGCTCATCACCCGGCCCCGGACCTCGTCGGCAACCATGCCCTGTATCAACGCGTTGTTTATGGAGCCAAAGCCGACACTGCATGCGCCCACCACGAAGATTACCGCGATTGACCCGGGCAGCCATGTGATCCGAGAGAACAGGGCCAGTCCCAGCCCGAACCCTGCTCCCGTGACAAGCTGAAGGAGCAGCGAGCTCCTGAGCTTTCCGAATGTGGCGAGGGCCAGGGCTCCCGCCATGCCGCCCAGGCCGGTGCCCAGAAGCAGGGAGCCGTAGCCCTCCAGACCACCGCTCAGAATCTGGTCGGCGAAGATGGGGAGCAGCGTGCCGAAGGAAGCCCCAAAAATCCCCGCAACGACCCCAATGGCAATTAGCTTCAGAATAGCTCCGTGTCCCCGGATGTACGAGAGCCCCGTCAGCAGGTCGGCCCACACCGTATGCTTCCCAGCGTCCCGCCGAACCGGCTGGGACCTCACCAGCGCAAACAGGACCACTGTCACGGCGTAGGCGACCCCCACGAAGAGAAATAGTCCCTCCAGCCCCCAGCTATTTACCATAGGCGCGAAGAAGGTTGGGCCGATGACCGCCGCGCCGTTCCCCAAAAAGGACTGCAGGACCACGGCATTCAGCAGGTGCTCCCTGCGGACCAGGTTCGGCACTATCGCCTGCCTGCACGGGATGTCGAAGGACAGGAGCACGCCGTTGGCGAGGGAGATGGCTATCAAGTGCCAGGGCTGGATGACGTCGAGCATGATTAGAGCTGCGGTAAACAACGCCGTCAGGCTGAACATCGCCCTCGTGAACGTCACGAACCTCACCCTGTTGACCCGGTCGGCTACTACGCCTCCCCACATGGACAGCAGCAATATGGGTCCCAGGCCCGAGAACGTCACAAGCCCCAGCCAGAGGGCAGAGTCCGGGTAGTCGCGGGTCAGATCGCGCATCAGCCAGAGACGACCGGCGATCAAGACCCAGATGCCCATATTCGAGAAGGCGTTCCCCACCCAGAACAGCCGGTAGTCACGGTACTGAAAGGCGCTGAAAACCTGGAGCCGCGTGGACGGTAGAGGGTGAGGAGGCCTGTCGCCAGGGAGAGGTTCCATCAACTGGTTCCCTTGAAGGTCGGGCGCCGTTACAAGCATGCTCCCGGGAGCGACCTTAATTGTAGTTACGTCCCGCTAGAGGGTCAACGGTTGCCGTTCCTCGCCCAGGGGCAATCAGTTCTCGGGTCTTTACCCCGATACGATGTGGATCGCCAGGGCCCGTCGCCTCGGCTGACTCGGGGCAGGCTCTGAGCCTGACGAAGGGCTCGCTACGAAGGTACAACCCGACATGCGTTCATCCTGAGCTTGCCCAAGGACCCTCCTGCACTCATAATGAAGAGCCGCGGCGCCGCCAAAATCAGCTTTGACCGCCTCGGATGGGGGCGGACTGGGAAGCCACGCGGCGTCTGAGGAGTGGAGGGCCTTGAACCAGGACATGCTGATCATTGACGGAGATTACCCGATGGCTGTGGGCGCTCTGGACATGGACCGCGACCTGACGCGCCCCATCGACGAGGTCCGCTCCGCCCCGAAAGGCAGGTCCGGCGTCCGGGGATGGCCCGACAGTGAGACCATGGCGTCGCTGCCCGAGATGCGCCGCGGCGGGATCGCGGCGGCGCTGGTCAAGGTGTCGGCGTGCGTCCCCAAACCGGCGCATCCCCATGGTGAATATCGCACTGTGGAGATCGCCTACTCCGTCGCCCAGGGGCAGCTCGCCTACTACCGCATTCTGGAGGCGAGGGGAGAGGCGCGGATTCTGCAGAGCCGCGAGGACTTTAGCGACCACATGCGGACCTGGTCTGAGGCGTCCGGGTACCAGGACCTGCCGGTAGGGATGGTAATCGGGATGGAGGGAGCGGACGCCATCCTTTGGCCAGAGCAGGTCCACCAGTGGTGGGAGGCCGGCCTGCGAGTGGTGAGCCTCTCCCACTACGGCGTCAGCACGTACTCGCACGGCACGGGAACGGGCGTCTCGGGCGGCCTCCTGCCCGGCGCCGGGCAGCTTCTCCGCGAGATGGAGTCGCTTGGGATGGTGCTGGACGTGTCCCACACATCCGACGAGTCGGTGCGGCAGGCGCTGGACATATTTTCGGGGCCCGTGCTGGCCAGCCACCAGAACTGCCGCGCCCTGGTGCCGGGAGAGCGGCAGTTTCCCGACCACCAGCTCAAAAGGATCATCGAGCGCGGAGCCGTGATCGGCGCGTCCATGGACACCTGGATGCTTAACCGGGAGCACGCGCTGGACTGGGGCGGCGACATCCCAGACCGGCGCACCGTCTTCCCGGTGGAGGCGGTAACCCTGGAGGACTACGCCGACCACATCGACCACGTGTGCCAGCTTGCGGGCAACTCCCTGCACGCCGCCATCGGCGGAGATACCGATGGCCAGGGGGGAGCGGGGGGTGCTCCCTACGAGGTCGACACAGTGGCCGACTACCGGAAGGTGGCGGACGTCCTGGACCGTCGTGGCTACTCCCAGGAGGACATGGCCAACGTGATGCACCGAAACTGGCAGCGATTCTTCAAGACCTGGCTTCCTGCGGATGAGTAGCCGCCGCGGTTGGTGCGATAAGCGGCCCGACAAAGACTTCGTTAACCTGCGCTCGTTCCTGGGGCGTCCGTTCTGATGGCTCCGCAGCAGCCGCCATTAAGGGTGCCAGCGACATATTCGCCTGGTTTGGCCCGTTGGTCCGGGCCGCCATGAACAGGCAGCTTCTCAAGGAGATTCGCAGGATAAAGATGGAGATAGAAGGAGGATAGGTTTGCAGCCAACCCGTCATCTGGACATAGGCGGCGCATACAACGTGCGCGACCTCGGCGGCTACCCGGCAATGAACGGCCGGCGTACCCGCTGGAAGACTTTCATCAGGGCGGCCAGCCTTCACGGGCTGCCGCGCGAGTCCCAGGACGCCCTGATCGACTACGGCATACGCACGGTGATCGACCTCAGGAGGACGCACGAGCTGGAGGAGAAGCCAAACGTCTTCGCAGGCTCATCGGCTATCGCGTACCTACATCAGAACCTGATAGGTGACGAGCCCCTGGCCGGTACGGACGACTCCGTGGAGACCGGCGAGGCGGCCGAGAGAATACTGAGGAGCTACAGCTCGTGGATAGACCATTGCCAGCCTCAGATACGCCGGACTCTCTCCACCCTGGCCGACCCCGCCTCGCGGCCGGCGATGTTTCACTGCGCCGGCGGCAAGGACCGGACCGCGGTGATCTCCGCTCTTCTCCTCGGAATCGCCGGCGTCCCGGCAGACGTCATCGCCGAGGACTACGCCCTCACCGCCCGCTACCTGGTGGAGCGGTACTTCGCGGAGCAGGTGCCGCCGGGCCTGCCAACCGACGACTACACCTGGGTGGACTACCAGCGGGAGTTCTGTCCCCCGGAGGCCATGCTCAAGGTGCTGGACCACGTGGATGAGCGGTATGGTGGTGTCGAGCCCTACGCGCGGACAATAGGTCTGACCGACGGCCAGATCGACGGCATCCGCGCCGCCCTGGTGGAGTAGCGGCAGGCCCGCTCCCAGAGCCTGCCCGGCGCCCAGCACGGTTGGTCTAGCAGGCCGATGAAATATGGGGTGTGCAGAGGGGCGAAGCCCCGGCGCCTGTCCTGAGCCCGCCGAAGGGCCGGGAGTCTGAGAGCCTGCCCTGAGCATAGTCGAAGGGGTGTCCCTCAGATATGATATCTCCCCCCTTCCTGGCCAGAGCCTGTCCTGAGCCTGCCGAAGGAAAGGGACCCAGGCGGATGGTCAAAAGGGTTTTTCAGCACCCTGGTACTCTTCGTGTGGGCCTGAGTCAGGGCCTTTCGGTTATTGACGCAGGCAGGTCCTTCGACGGGCTCAGAGCCTGCACTGAGGTTGCCGAAGTGACGAACGGAAGGGCGCTCTCCGTTCGTGGTGAGCTTGTCGAACCACGGCAGTTTTGGGCAAAGGCCCGAAAACCGAATGACCCTCGGGCCTGAGTGCAGAATCATTGACACCGGCGTAAGGTTCAGGTACAATTACATGTAACGTAATAGCGCCAATAGCGGACTTCGGACCGCGAAGTCCCCAGGCAACGGACCGGCGTCGCGCAGATACTCGCCGTTCCTAGCGGGCGGAAAATGGTACACTGAGACCGGGTGATCGTCATGAGACGGCTGCTGGGCGTCATGCTGGTGTTTCTGGGCCTGAGTGGGGTGGTCGCCTCCCAGAGCATCCCCGCTGCGATGGCGGCAGGCCCCCACGGGACGCTAATCGAGATAGACGGCGCGATCCAGCCGGTGACCGCGCGCTTTCTGTCCGGGAGCATCGAGACGGCCACCGAGGAGGGCGCTCAGCTTCTCATCGTGCGACTGGACACGCCCGGCGGCCTCTTCGACTCGACCAGGGATATGGTCGAGAGTATCCTGACTTCCAGAATTCCCATTGTGGTCTACGTCGCTCCGACTGGGTCCCATGCGGCCTCGGCCGGCACGTTCATCGCCGCGGCTGCCCACGTCGCGGCCATGGCACCGGTAACCAACATCGGTGCTGCCTCGCCGGTCAGCGGCAGCGGACAGGACCTTCCCGAGACCCTGAAGTCCAAGGCGACCCAGGACGCGGCGGCCTTCATGCGTGACATCGCGAAGGCGCGCGGCAGGAACTCCGAGGCCCTGGAGGAGACCGTGTTGAGCGCCAGGTCATATTCCGCCACGGAGGCCCTGGACAACAACATCATCGACCTGATCGCATGGGACATGGATGACCTCCTGGCCCAGCTGGACGGCAGGACGGTGCAGCTCGATGAGGGGTCAATCGTCCTCCGGACTGCCGACCTTGAGGTCCGTAGCATCCAGCCGACGCTGCTGGAGCGGTTCCTCGGCATTATTGGGAATCCCAACGTCGCGTTTATACTGCTCTCGGCGGGCACCGTTCTGGTCTTCATCGAGGTCCTGGCGCCTGGGCTGCTGGTACCTGGGATAACCGGAGGAATTCTACTGGCGCTGGCGTTCGTGGCAATGGGAAACCTGCCGGTGAACATCGCCGGTATCGGCCTCATATTCCTGTCGATGGCCTTGTTCTATCTCGAGCTGGCGGTTGCGCCGGGGATCGGCTTTTTTGGGGTTTCCGGCCTGATCAGCTTCGTTCTGGGCGCGCTCTTCCTCTTCGGCGGGTACGACCTTCCAGGGTTCAGCCCCCCGCCGATTCCCACGCCGAGCTTCAGGACAAGCCCGTGGCTGGTCGCGGGGATCGCCGCGGCGATGTCCGGGGTCTTTCTGTTCGTTTTCCGGGGCATGGTCGCCGCCCGAAGGTCTGGGGGCGCCGGGTCCACAACCGCGCCGTCGTTGGTGGGACAGCTGGGGTTGGCCACCACCGCCCTTGACCCCAGCGGCACCGTCCGGGTGGCCAGCGAGCAATGGAGCGCCGTCTCCGATTCGGGGGAGGAGATAGGCGAGGGCGAAGAGGTGATGGTGGTGGAGGCCGACGGCCTCACCCTGAAGGTCTTCAGGGCGCCTGAGACCGGCGACCTCAGCGAGGAGAGTGTCCCGTAGGGCGGCGGAGGTCTGATCAGACTTGCGCCTTACGTTGCGTACCGGTGTTTTTAGGCCAGAGCAAAGGAGGGTGTCATGGCTATCATTAACTTTCTGAAGGACTTCGAGCGTATCGCCCGGTTCAAGTGGGGGAACTTCGAGGGAATGAAAGGTCCGGGCCCAGTCTTCCTCATACCCATCATGCACGCAGGGAGAAAGATCGATACACGGACTCAGGTTATCGACATACCCAGGCAGACCAACATTACCAAGGATAACGCCCCCATCGACATCGACTTTCTGGTCTATCTGCGGGTACATACCGAGTACGCCGATCGGGCTGTTCTGGAGGTTGAGAACTACCGCGCCGCCGTGATCGGGCTGGCAACCACGACTCTCCGCGCAGTCGTGGGCGAAATGACCGTGGACGACGTATTGTCTCAGCGGGAACGCATAAACACCGACATACGGGTGAAGCTGGACTCCGAGACCGAACGATGGGGCATCAAGGTCTCCAACGTGGAGATACGCGAGATCGAGCCGGCCCGCGACATACAGGAGTCGATGAACAGGCAGATGGCGGCGGAGCGCATTCGGCGCGCGGTGGTGACCGAGGCCGAGGGCACCCGCACTGCCGCGGTCACCGTGGCCGAGGGTGAGAAGCAGGCGACCATCCTCACCGCCGAGGGAAAGCGTCAGGCCGAGATTCTCACCGCCGAGGGCGATCAGCAGGCCGCGGTCCTGCGGGCCGACGGCTTCGCCACGGCCCTGGACAGGATCTACAGCGTGGCCCAGAACATCGACTCCAATACTCTCAGCCTTCAGTACTTCGACACGCTCAAGCAGCTCGGCCACAGCGAATCGACCAAGTTCATCTTCCCCATGGAGTTTACCAACATGCTCAGCCCGTTCATCAAGATGGCGGACCAGCGGGATAAGGGTGACGGGGAGAAGGACGGGTAGCCTCTCCTCTCCGGCGCTCTGACGGCCCTGTCTTCGCCGTAGGGAATGTGTGGGACGTGAGACGTACCGCCTAGAGTCGCTTTACACGCTGTTTGTCGCCGGTGACCGCTTGCCTCATAGGCGCTCTTTAAGGCGGGTCGCCAGCTTCAGGGTCAAACCGGGGACGGACGCGATGTCGTCGAGGGCGGCTTCCTTCACTCCCTTGACCGACCCGAAGCGCCTCAGCAGCATCCGCCGCCGCTTTGGCCCTATCCCCGGTATCTCATCCATCGCCGAGGCCACGCTGCGCTTCGAACGCCTTTGGCGGTGGAAGGTGATGGCGAATCTGTGGGCTTCGTCCCGGGCCCGCTGTACCAGGAACAGCCCCTGGGAGCCTCGGGGCAGGAGTATGGGCTCCGGGGTCTGGGGAACGAACAGCTCCTCGTTCTCCTTCGCGAGGCTGGCAAGCGGGATATCCTCCGTGCCCAGCTCCAGGAACACCTGCAGGGCAGCGCTGAGATGGCCCTTGCCCCCGTCGATCAGCACGAGGTCGGGTACGGTCTGCCATGCGCGGTCGCCGGGCGAGCGGTCTGTCTTGGTATGGCCGTTGACCTCTGCCGTCGCCTCCTCCCTCCCTTTGGCGAGACGCTGGAACCGCCGCGTGAGCACCTCCCGCATCATCGAGTAGTCGTCGATGCCGTCCACCGTCTTGATCTTGAACCGGCGGTAGTGGGAGCTCTTCGGCCTGCCGTCCTCGAAGACGACCATGCTGCCCACGGGGTTGGTGCCCTGGATGTTGGAGATGTCGTAGCACTCGATTCGACTGGGCAGACTGGGAAGGCTCAGGGCCTCCTGGAGCTCCGCCATCGCCGCGTGCATGTTTCCGCCGCCCGCGCGCCTGTACTTGAGATGTTCCAGGCCCTGTACCGCGTTCTCGGCGACCATCTGTATCAGCTTCCGCTTCTCGCCCCTCCGCGGGACGTGGATGGTCACGGGGCCCTCCCGTTTCCGCCTCAGCCACTCCTGGATGCCCTCCGCGTCTTCGAGCGGGTGCTGCACCAAGATGCGCGGCGGCACATAGGGGTTGGCGTCGTAGAACTGCTTGACGAATGCGGTCAATATCTGGCCCGGCTCGTCGTCCTCGGTGCCGGCCATCATGAAGTTGTCCCGGCCTATCAGCTTCCCCTGCCGGATGAAAAAGACCTCCACCCATGCCTCCCCGAGGGCGGGCGCCACCGCGATCAGGTCCAGGTTCTCCGAGGTCAGGTGCAGCACTTTCTGGCCCTCATGGACGCTGTTAATGGCGCGAAGCTGGTCTCTCAGCACCGCCGCGCGCTCGAACTCCAGCGCCTCCGCCGCCTGGCGCATGCGCCCCGATATCGCCTTGACGATCCGGTCAGTCTTGCCCTCGAGGAACAGGATCACCTGGTCGACGATCTCACCGTACTGCTCCTTGTTGACGGCGCCGATGCACGGCCCGACACACCGGTGAATATAGTAGTCGAGGCAGGGGCGGGGATCGGTCCCGGTGATGGTCTTGGTGCACGAGCGGTAGGGGAACAGCTTTTTCAGGAGGGCGAGGGTTCTACGGACGCTGCTGGCGCTGGCAAAGGGCCCAAAGTAGCGTGCGCCGTCGTCGGCCACCAGACGAGTGACGTAGACGAGCGGGAAGTCCTCGGAGACGTCAATCTTGATAAATGGATAGCTCTTGTCGTCCTTGAGCCGGGCGTTGTAGACGGGCTGGTGCCGCTTGATGAGGTTGCATTCGAGGATGACCGCTTCCTGGTCGGACTCGGTCAGGATGAAGTCGAAGTCGGCCACCTTGCCGACCATGGTGCGGATCTTTGGCGTCAGAGTCGACCGGCCGGCGAAGTACGACCTGAGCCTGTGGCGCAGGCTGGACGCCTTGCCGACGTAGAGCACCTCCCCCGCGTCGTCCCTCATCAGGTACACGCCGGGCTTCGTCGGTGTGGCCCTCAGGCGCTCTGAAAAGTTGCTTTGCATCGCTTGTGCCCGGCTCATTTGCCTGCGAACCAGGCCTCGCTTCCGTACTGTACCGGGTTGAGCCGGCTTTCGCCGCGCCACCGATACCCCCGGTGTGCCACCCGGCCGTATTGCAGCGCAGGGTCGATCGTCCTGCGTCCGGAAAGGCGGGCGTGGCCCCTAAGGGAAGCGTCGCTCGAAAGCGCGGCGATCACCCCCGGTGTGCCACCCGGCCGTATTGCAGCGCAGGAACTCAACGCCTTGGTCTCACGCGGTCGGGCTGCGGCGTACAAACAGACCCATGCGCGCATTCTGCTGATGAGCGATGAGTCACGCTCGGACGGGGGAATGAAGGACGCGGACATCACCAGCGCCTGGACGGCGAAGGTGAAGCCTGGCCTGCGGGGAACCGCCGGAGGGGCGTGCCAAGGGAAGCGTCGCTCGAAAGCGCGGCGATCACTAGCCGCCTAAGACAAAAGAGACCGCAGCCAGGATGGCGAAGATAAGTATGGAGATGATACCGATCCGCCGGATCTCCGCTCCCAGGTGGGCGTAGCGCGAAGCGGCCGTGCCCGACTGCGACTGTCTGGCGCGGCGGACGGGCTGTAGAGGCGATGGGTCCGGGGCCACCGCAGCCGGTCTGGGATCAGGCCCAACCTGGTCGTCGGTGGCGGTCGCCTCGACCATGGCCGTGGACCTCTCAGGGCCGGCCTCGAAGACCTGGTCCGCGCCTTTGACCCTCCGTCTCTTCTGCCGCAGCTTCGCCTGCCTCGACGCAGCTCGATGGGACTTACTCGGCATTTTGTCTCTCCTGGGTTACCGGCCAGACGGATCGCCTTGCGCCGCCGCGCCGTGCCTGTAGCAGCTATCTCGCGCGAGGATGGGCCTTCTCGTACTCCTCTCGGACGTGCTCACTGGTCAGGTGAGTGTACACCTGAGTCGTGGTGATGCTGGCGTGGCCAAGAAGCTCCTGGACGTGCCTTAGCGGCGCTCCGCCGCGCAAGAGGTGGGTTGCGAAGCTATGGCGAAGGGTGTGGGGGCTGATCTTTCTCTGAATTCCGGCCCTCTTGGTTAGCCCTCGCAATATGAGCCAAAAGCCCTGCCGGGTAAGCCGCGCCCCCCGCTGGTTGAGGAAGACAGCCCGGCCCGACACCCTGTTCGCCAGCTTGGGCCGCCCTCCCACGAGGTACGCCCTTACGGTGTCCGCCGCCTGAGCGTGAATGGGTACCAGCCTCTCCTTGGACCCCTTGCCAAAACACCGCACAAATTCCTGCTCCAGGTCCATGTCCTCCAGGTCCATGCCGACCAGCTCGCTGACCCGCATTCCAGAGGCGTAGAGGAGCTCCATCATGGCGCGGTCCCGCAACGAGTCGGGGGAGTCGCCGTCAGACACCGACAGCAGCGCCTCGACCTCCTCCAGGCTGAGGGTCTCGGGCAGGGACCGCCCCGCCCGCGGCACGCTCAGATTCTCGGTCGGGTCGCTGTCTATCACATCCTCCTCCACCAGAAACCCAAATAGCGATCTGGCGGAGGCTACCTTGCGGGCGCGAGTCGTGTCCGAGTATCCTTTGTCGTGGAGCTCGAGCACGTAGGCCATCACAACCTGGGTGTCCACTTCGTCCCAGGGGACGTCGCCATTGGCGCCGTGGTCCCGGGCGGCCAGGAATTCGACGAGCTGATAGAGGTCGTTCCTGTACGCGGCCAAGGTATTGGGTGACACCCCCCGCTCGACGGTTATGTAGTTGAGGAACCTATCGACGCTTTCATTCATCGTGCTACCATGCGGGGTACGGTGTGTGCTTGATGATACATCTTAGCACACCATTCGGCGCCCAATCCCCTGACTCGCTCCCATCGACACCCCAGAACATCCGCGCTATACTTCTCCTCAGGGGGGCTTTGCACGAGAAGTGGCGCGGTCGTGTAAATTGCCCTTCGACAAGCTCAGGGCGAACGGTTGGTTTATAGCTCCGTTCGTGGTGAGCCTGTCGAACCACGCCTCCGCATTCCGCCTTTTGGTGCAAAGCCCCTCAGGGGACAGACCCGATGGGGTGTTCCCTCTCTTCGCCCCATGTTCCGAGAAGAACATGAGACCCTGCCTGAGCCTGTCCTGAGTAGCCCTTCCATGGTGGAATGGCGTATCGAAGGGAGCCTGTCGAAGGGTGGAACACAATGGAACAAAATGGAACAGGTTCTTCAGACAGCACGGCTGGTCTAAGCGACACCCAGCTAGCCGCCCTTCCGTACCTGGTCGCCTCGCCCACCCTGGCGCGTGCTGGCTACCCCTCGAAGACGGCTGGGGCTTTGCCCTGCTGAAGGCGGTCGAAGGTTCGACTCACATCTCCTATTGCGGGCGGGCGTCGTAGTGACGTCCCCTGCGAGCCGGCCACTCCACCGGCGCCTTTTCCCCTAGCCACGTCGCGCCCTTGACACCCGTTCACCCCGTCCTTAGAGTAGAGCCAGCGCGAATGATTGACATAGACATCGGTCCCAACCTGTTCTCGGCCAACTTCATCTCGACGTGGGTAGTTAGCTGGCACGGCCTATTCAGCTTCATCGCCGTGGCTTCGGCGGTCTTCTTGGTCGGCAGGTGGGCCCCGCTTAAGGGCATAGACCCCGACGACATCTACTCAATCGCCATCTGGGCCATCCTCGGTGGCGTGTTGGGAGCGCGGGTGGTCCACATAATCGACAACTGGGCCGATGTTTACCAGCAGAGGCCGATCCAGGTCCTCTACATTTGGAGCGGCGGCATCGCTGTCTGGGGTGGGATACTGGGCGGCTTCATCGGCGGGACCGTCTATGCTCTGATCGCCAAGTTCCCCGTCGGCGTTATTGCCGACCTGACGGCCCCCACTATGCTGTTCTCGCAGTCGATAGGGCGGCTGGGCGACATCGTCAACGGTGAGCACTGTTCCACGGCGACCGAGCTGTTTTTCGGTTTCAGGTGGACTCATGAAGGTACACTGGCCCGGTTTTGCGCCGACGGCTACAGCACTAACGTGCATCCCGCCGTCGTCTACGAGATGGTCTGGAACATGCTGGCGCTGGTTGTCATCTGGAAGCTCAGAGGCCGCCTGAAGCCGGACGGCATGCTGTTTGCGCTGTACCTTGCCCTCTACTCCATCGGGCGATTCGGGGTCAGCTTCGCCAGGGAAGACCCGGTTTGGGCGCTGGGTATGCAGGAGGCGCACTATATTGCGTTGCTCGTATTGGCCATCACGCTGCCGCTCATGGCCGTAAAGGCCAGGTTTGCGGGCACGGTGGTGGTCCAGGAGGTCCCTGCGGCGGTCCCGCGGGTCACCAGGGCCCAGCGCCGACGCCGTCGGAGGTAGCGCCTGCCTAGCCTGCCTGGCGGAAGTCCAGAATGTTGAGCTGAAGCTTGGCCCGGCCCCCCCATTCGTTCATGCCGGCCGTGTAGACCAGGTCTATCACGTCGCCGGTGGCCGCCACTCTGCCACCCTGCCTGAAGGCGATGGCATCCCAGGTTCCGTTGCCGTGCGAAATCCGCATCTTCAGGTGGGCTTCTCGCCTCCCCACTTTTCGCGCCTCCACTATCCGCGCGTACCGGGTCAGGAACACCGGCGCCGGATTCGCTTCGCCGAAGGGGCGGAGCGCCTCCATGAACGCCAGGTTGTCGCCGTTTAGCAGCGCGGGCGCTATCTCGCAGTCGAACTCTATCGACGGCACCAGCTTCGCGCCGTCCAGATGCTCTTTGGCCGCGGCGCGTAGCTCGTCCTTGAGGCGGCCCAGTTGGCCGGTGGGGAGCGTAAAGCCCGCAGCCTGCGGATGTCCCCCAAAGCGGTGGAACAGGTCCCCGCTCCGCCTGAAAGCCTCCACGATGTCGAACTCAGGTATGCTGCGGGCGCTGGCCCGGCATGTACGCTCGCCAACGGAGATAGCCACGGTGGGACGGTAGTAGGTTTCGCACAGGTTTCCGGCGATCAGACCGAGTATCCCCGGCATCCACTCTTGGTGCTCGACGATGATGATGGCTGGAGCCGTGCCGTCCTGGGGTTGTACCTGGCCGTGTGCCTGCGCGACGCCCTCTTCCGTCAGCCGCCGCCTCTCGTCGTTATGGAGCTCCAGGGCGTCGGCGATGGATTCCGCCGTCCCGGCGCTGTCTGCCGTGAGAAGATCGAGGCTCGTGGAGGCATCGCTCAGCCGGCCCGCGGCGTTCAGCCGCGGGATCAGTCCGAATGACAGTGAATCTGTGTCCAGGGACCCGGACCTCAGGCCGGAGCGGGCGATGAGGGCCCTCAGCCCTGGATGTCGGGTCTCGTTGAGACGCCTCAGTCCCTCCTTTACAAGGTAGCGGTTCTCCCCTGTTAAGGGGCCGACGTCGGCGATGGTGCCCAGCGCCACCAGCTCCAGCAGGTGGACGGGCCGTGGCCGCCCCAGTCCCGCCCAGAGCGCCTCCGCGAGCTTGAACGCTATGCCGACTCCGGTGAGGCCTTCGAATAGATAGCGGGAACCCGGTCGCCTCGGATTAACCAGCGCCACTGCATCCGGTAGGGAGGGAGGGACACTGTGGTGGTCGGTAACGATCGTATCCATACCAACCGAGGATGCCAGGTCGACCTCCTCTGCCGAGCTGACGCCGCAATCAACGGTCACCATGAGCGATACGCCCTCTGACCGTAGTGACTGAACTGCCTGAGCGCTGAGCCCATGGCCCTCATCGACCCGGTCGGGCAGATACGGAATAACCGTGGACCCAAGCTCGGAGAGGGCCTGGACCATCAAGGCGGTCCCCGTGACGCCGTCGGCGTCGAAGTCACCGAACACCCCGATGACCTCCCCGTCCGCCAGCGCCTTTTCAAGCCTGGCAACGGCCTTCTCCATATCCGGGAGCAGCAAGGGGTCGTGTGCAAGACGGTCATCGGCGGCCAGGTAGGGTTCGATCTCTTCGGGGCGCCGGATGCCGCGGTTGAAGAGGAGATGAGCCTGGAATGGGGGCATCCCCAGCTCACGGGCAAAGCCGGCGGGTGGGGAGGGGAGTCTACTCCATACCTTTGCAGACATCCTGCGCCTCACTCACATAGTCCGCGGCCGACGCCGGGCCGACTCGTTTGAGCCCATCGAGCGACGAGCGGGAGAGCCGTGGATAGACGGCTAAGGCTGGAATTCCTGGAAGACGAGGCTGGCGTTATGCCCGCCGAACCCGAAGGAGTTGGTCATGGCGGTCCTTATTCTGCCACGCCTGGCCAGGTGGGGTGTGTAGTCCAGATCGCAGTCAGGGTCAGGCTCCTCCAGGTTGATGGTGGGGTGCAGGGCGCCGTTGGTGATGGACATGACAGAGACCGCCGCCTCCAGCGCTCCGCTGGCGCCGAGCAGGTGACCGGTCATGGACTTGGTCGAGCTAATGGGTATCTTATAGGCATCATCGCCAAAGACCGACTTCATGGCCATCGTCTCGTACTTGTCGTTGAGCTGGGTAGAGGTGCCATGGGCGTTGATGTAGTCGATTTCGTTGGGCTTGAGCTCCGCGTCCTCGAGCGCCAGCCGCATAGCTCTCGCGGCGCCCTCGCCGCCGGGCGCCGGCTGCGTTATGTGGTAGGCGTCCGCCGTCGAGGCGTACCCCATCATTTCCGCTATGGGCGCGACGTTACGGCTGTTGGCGTACTCGAGTGTCTCCAGGACTAGGACGGCTCCGCCCTCACCAAGGACGAACCCGTCGCGATCGGCGTCGAATGGCCGAGACGCCTTTTGGGGCTCGTGGTTGCGCTTGGATAGGGCCTGGACCGAGTTGAAGCCAGCCACACCTATGGCGCATATGGCCGCCTCGGAGCCGCCTGATATGGCCACGTCTACGGTCCCTCTTCGCAGGAGCTCCAGCGCTTGGCCCAGTGCGTCGGCCCCGCTGGAGCACGCCGATACTGTCGCAAAGTTCGGCCCCCTGGCGCCAAGGAGCATTGATACCTGCCCCGATGCCATATCGGGGAGCATCATGGGGACCAAAAAGGGGCTGACACGCGAGGCGCCCCTCTCGACCAGGACGCGAACCTGCCGTTCCAGGGTGATGATTCCCCCGATGCCACTGGAGATTATCACCGATACGCGCTCGGAGTTGCCGTTGTCGATCTTTAGCCCCGCCTGCTCGACGGCCTCCAAGGTTGCGGCGGCGGCGAGCTGAACAAACCGGTCCATCCTGCGGGCCTCTTTTCGGCCAACGTAGTCCGTGGCGTCGAAGCCGTCTACCTCGCCCGCTATGGTGGTCTCCAGCTCCTCGGCGTCGAAGGAGCTGATGCGAGCGATGCCCGACTTTCCGGCGAGCAGGTTGCTCCAGGTCGCCTCTCTGGTCAGGCCTATGGGACTGACGATGCCGATGCCGGTGACTACTACGCGGCGCTTCATCTGCTTGGCGTCTCCATCGGACTTGTTGCCTCCCGTGACTGCCGTGTCACGAGGGTATCCGAAAGGCCGCGCATAAATAAAGGGTGCAGCGGCCCTAAATTGTTCGTTCAAATGAGGATACCACAGTCCGCCAAGTTCGGCCGCCGCTGTGGGCCTTGGAGCGCATGTAGGGCACCCGGTCAGACGCGTTGGACCTGGACCCTGCCGAGGTATCGCCGGACTTCGTCGGGCGCGGGCTGGCTGAGGATGGCCCCCCGGCCGCCGGTGGTGAGGCCCGCGGCCACGACGCCCCATCTAGTTGCCTCGAACGCGTCCCGTCCCTGTAGCAGGCAGTGAAGAAACGTGCCGACGAAAGCGTCGCCGGCCCCGGTGGTGTCCGACACACCGAGGGGGGCCACGGCCGGTACCCTGCCCACGCCTTCATCGGTCCCAACCCAGGCCCCATCGCCGCCGGACTTCACCGCAACCGTATGTGCCCCCTTGGACCGGAAGAACTCGATGACGTCGGCCTGAGAGTCCAGGCCGGTCAGCAGCCTGGTCTCCTCCGGGTGACTTGGAAAGACCATGTCGACGTAGGGAAGCACGGCTCGCATCGCCTCGCGGGCCTCCTCTATGGTCCAGAGACTCATGCGCAGGTTGGTGTCATACGATACCAGCACGTTGCGGCTGCGGGCTATCTGGGCGGCGCGCAGGACCGTCTCGCGGGCACTGGCCGATATGGCCTGGAGAACGGCGCTTATGTGCAGGACCCGCGCCCCGGCGATGTAGTCGGCGTCAAGGTCTTCAGGTACCATCGTCGTGGCGGCGGTACCGCTTCGGTAGTACACGAACTCCCGGTCGCCCCCCGGCAGAAGAGAGATGAAGTGTACCCCGGTGAAGCCGGGGACCTTCTTCACCAGGGTGGTATCAACGTTGCGCTCCCTCCAGGAGTTGAGCAGGTAGTCGGCGAAGTGGTCTTCGCCGATCCTTGTGATGTAGCCCACCGTGCTGCCCAGCCTCGAAGCCATGGTCAGGACCCCGAGGGTGTCTCCTGCGTAGTACTTGTGGTACGACTCCGCCGCGCCGATTGGCTCGTCGCTGAACAGCTCTATCAGGCACTCGCCGGTGGCCACTATCTCGGGCAACTGGACGCCTCAAACTGATCGACCCCGGGGCTCCAGCGGCCAGCGGCCCCCAGCCTCCGTTGGCTCTCTGACGAGATCGTCACTCCCCACCCCGAGCATCTGCTCCCAACAGACGGGCACTTGGACCTGCGGAGAGGGGTACCGCTCCCGGAGCGACTGGGCGATTTGGAGGCTTGGCTACTCCCCACTGTAGCCGCGGCTCCCCTGCGTCTCCTCCAGGTACTGCCTCACCATGAGCGCCGCCGTGGCGCCCTCGCCCACCGCGCTGGCCACCTGCTTGGTGCTTCCGATCCGACCGTCACCGGCGGCGAACACCCCCGGCATATTGGTCTCCAGAGTCGTGTTGGTCTTGATGAAGCCGCGTTCGTCCAGATCGATGGCCCCGCGGAGGAATTCGGTGTTAGGGTCGAGTCCGATGAAGATAAATACGGCGCCCGGAGTGACCTCCTCCACAGCCCCGCTCTTCAAGTCCTTAACGACCACCGACGTAAGGTGGCCGTCTCCCCGGAACTCCTGGACGGTGTGTTGGAGACGGACCTCCATCTGAGGATGGCTGGCTGCCTTCTCTTGCAATATCTGGCTGGCCCTGAGCCGGTCTCCGGCCTCCAGCACCGTAACCTTGGTGGCGAACTTGGTCAGAAACAGGCCTTCTTCGAGGCCGCTGTTGCCCCCGCCGACTACAAACAGCTCCTGCCCCTTTTAGAAAGGCCCGTCACAAGTGGCGCAGAAGTGGATACCGGCGCCTATAAGGTCCTCCTCGCCGGGTACATTTAGCCTGCGATACCGGCTGCCGGGGGCCAGCAGCAGCGCGCTAGAGCAGTGCTCGCCTCCCGCTTCGGTGCGCACCAGTCTGTAGTTCTCCATGATGGAGATGCCGGACACCGCCTGGGCGGGCAGGATCTCGACGCCGAAACGCTCCGCATGGATCCTGAGCTGGTCAGCCAGCTCGGCTCCGCGAATTCCATGGGCAAATCCGGGGTAGTTCTCGATGCGCTCCGTGACTCCCGCCTGTCCGCCGATGCCGCTCCGCTCTATGGCCAGGGTGGTTATCCCTTCCCGGGCGGCATAGATCGCCGCCGTCAGTCCTGCGGGTCCTGCTCCCACAATAATCAAGTCGTAGAAGTCGTTCCGGGCCTCGGTGCTTATCCCCAGTTTCGCAGCCAGCTCGGCGTTGCTCGGCTCCACCAGGATCGAGCCGTCTTGGAAGACGATGGTGGGGATGATCTGCTTCCCTTCGTTCACCTCTTGGACGTACTTCAGGCCCTCCGGGTTCTTGTCCACGTCGATCCACTCGTACGTTACGCGCTGCTCGCCCAGGAATTGCTTGGCCTGCCTGCAGTCCGGGCACCATGGAGCGCCATACATCCTGATCTTCGACTGGCCCATATCCGCCTCCTGGAGCTGGTATACTTCGCAGCACTGTTACTTCTTACGATGCGTGTCGCTCCAGGCGCGGTTCCTGTGAACCGGGGCGTCCTCTGGCGCTGGGCGTGTACGCTGCGATAAGCTGCCGCGACCCTCGGCCCATGGGGCCGTTAACTCGGCGATGCCCGGCGCCGGAAAGGGCAGGCTATCTCCCGATGGGTATCGCCGCTGGTATCCCTCACCGTGCCCCTGCCCATATTGAGTTGGAGGGGGAGAGCTCAAAGACCGGCACGCCGTCGAGTCCGCGTTGACGGTGGTATCGAACCAAACCTATAATATCAAAGCGGATTTGACTGACAATCTCCCGTCGGATCGCTCATGCCCAGCAAGCAAGCCCTCTTGGACAGGCCCACAGTCGCCATAGAGACTCATGGGTGCAAGCTAAACCAGGCTGACTCCGGTCTACTGGCGTCGGACTTCGTCCGTGCCGGATTCCATGTCGTAGGCGCCGACGAGCCGGCCGATGTGTACCTCGTCAACACCTGCACGGTGACCCACGTCGCGGACCGCAAAGCGCGTCATGCCTTGAGGGCCGCCCGCCGCTTCAACCTCGACGCCACCATAGTCGCGACTGGCTGCTACGCACAGCGCGCCCCAGAAGCCCTCCGAAAGCTGGCGGAGGTGGACCTGGTCGCCGGGAACACAGACAAAGCGACGCTGGTCCGGCAGGTCGTCGAGCTATGGGGTGGAGCGCTCACGCCGGGCGCCCGGGCCGCCGAGACGCGGCCGGTCAGTCCGAGGAACGCGAGGACCAGGGCCATGATCAAGATCCAGGAGGGGTGTGATCAGGTATGCGCCTACTGCATTGTGCCCAAGGTACGCGGCAGAGAGCGCAGCATACCCGCCGAGGAGATCGTGGGGCGCATCGATGAGCATGTCTCCCGAGGTTACAAGGAGGTGGTGCTCACCGGCACACAGTTGGGTTCCTACGGGTTCGACCTGCCCGGCATCGACCTTGCGGGACTGCTGGAGCTGATTCTCTCAGAGACCCAGGTGACACGGCTGCGCGTCTCGTCCCTGCAGCCGCAAGAGATCGACGCCCGCCTGCTGGCGCTGTGGACAGACTCGCGGCTATGTCCTCACTTCCACCTCGCGCTGCAGAGTGGAAGCGATGAGGTGCTGAAGCGCATGCGCCGGCGCTACACCGTCGGCCGGTACGTGGAAGCCGTCGAGATGGTCCGGGAGGCCGTGCAGGGCGTGTCGATCACCACCGACGTCATAGTCGGCTTTCCCGGCGAAACGGACGCGGACTTCCAGCGGACCTACGGCCTGTGCGACGAGGTGGGATTCGCCGCGATGCACGTCTTCCCATTCTCGGCCCGGCCTGGGACCAGCGCGGCCCATTTTGGTGGGGGTGTGCACCCGGAGGGCAGGACGAACCGAGTACGAGAGCTCCTCCGGCTGTCGAGACGCCATGCGGCGGCCTTCAGGGAGCGTCTGCTGGGAACGACGCGACCGGTGCTATGGGAGGCGTCGAGGGAGTCGATGGGCCCGGATGTCTGGGTCGGTCTGACTGATAACTACGTGAGGGTGGCGGCGCGCAGCCCCAGGGTATTGACCAACGAGATGACATCGGCGCGCCTTTACGCACGTGAAGAGGACCTGGTCCTCGCCCAGGTCCTTTAGACGCCCCGCGTCAAGCCGACCGCCGGACTGCCATCTGACTTTCCAGCATTAACGAGAGTGCGCCTCGCTGCGGGGTGAAGACCGCCTCTGACTTCTCCTGAGCAAGTGTGCCGTCCGCCTGAGGCGGGTCGGGTACCACGCACCCAGCGAGACTAGATCTCCCTTATCGAGAACTGGGGCTTCCCGTTTCGCTGTTCCAAATAGCCCGAACGCTGCTCGAGGGCGTGACCGAATATGAGTAACCAGCCCTTGTCTATGGCCGTATTAAGTAGCTCGCGCTTGCCCGACAACGTGTCGTTTGGATACTGGTCAAACGCCGTGATATTGGGTAGAGGTAGGTGGTAAGGGGTCGGGACCAAGTCACCCAGATAGGCGATCCGTTCGCTTCCCGCATCGACGAGCACTATCTGGTGTCCCCGCGAATGCCCATCGGTAACCTTCACGGTGATCCCTTGTGCGATCTCAGTGTCGCCGTCGAGGAGGGTGAGCACGCCGTTCTCCTGCAACGGCATAAAGTCGTCTCGGTGGTACGAATTGCGGCCACGCTCGTTGGGATCAGTGGCCTCTTCCCAGGCCGCCCTTTGCACCAAATATTTGGCCTTAGGAAAGGTCGGCACGGCATTACCGGACCGGTCCAGCTTGGTGCAACCGCCGCCATGGTCGAAGTGGAGATGGGTGAGCACTACAATGTCTATGTCCCGGGCCGTCAATCCCTCCTTCTTGAGCCCCTTTAGCAGTTTGTTGCCATTTAGCCCGTACTCGTCGCGATACCTGTCGACCCGTTTGGAGCCCGCGCCGGCATCGACTAGTATATTCACGGATGGCGTCTGTATCAGTAGACAGTTTAGCCCCAGCCGAATCCGATTTTTCCGGTCCGGCTTCACCTGTTGCTCCCAGATCGCCTTAGGGATCTGACCGAACACGGACCCGCCGTCCAACAGGAAGGTACCGTCACTGACCACGCTGATCGATGTAGCTCCAAGCTTCACTGGGTCACCTCCCTGGGTTGTTAACTGTGCGGATGCGAGCCAAACTTGCAGGTCCTGAGGGGTCTGATTTGACGCGCGGCATTCCCTCAAATGGCGCAACTTGACCAAAAGCGAGGAAGTGAACGACTCCAAAAACCCCGTTTCCTCTTCGAGCAAGACCAGACCTTTCGGGGAATCGGGGTCGGGTAACAGAAGTGCGCGCCCGCACCCGAGCCAGGTGTCAGACGCGGTCCAACTTGCGCCGAGGACCAACGGGACCGGCTACCTTGCGATCGCCAGGCCACCCCAATCCGGATTGGCGCCTCCAGCTTCCGGAGAAGCGCGCTGCGCCGGCTCCCCGGGTCCCGGACCAGTGCGGGGTGGCCGTGTTTGAGCCCCCTCACCAGAACCATATGGCGAAACCATCGATTTGTCAAGGGAAATTTTGTTCTTTATTAACAGCAACGGGGAAACTCTGCCGTCAAGCCTGGATATTTGAGCCATACCTGTCGCAAATCGTACCGAAAGGCACAGGCATCTAGCCGATTCTGCACAGACGCCTGGGTTGGTGGCGACGATAATCCGTCACACTGCGGCCACCGTTGCTCACATCAGGAACGGTGGCCGGGGACCACACTTTCTGCACTGTCGGGGATGAGATAATGCGGTGTGCCATCGATCCAGGACTTTGGACAGGGGTTGTACACAATTCAGTCCTCCTCCCTTGTACGACCCTGGCATTCTGCGGTCTTTGCGCTGCCCGTGGGAGCGCTACCTGCCCAGCTCCTCAATGGCCGATGCGAAGGCGGCAAGCGTGAGCTCCACGTCGTCGTCGTCGTGTGCTGTGGAGACGTAGTACTTGGTATCGCCTTTGAACACGCCCCGCTGCAGCAAGAGGCGATTGAAGCGCGCTAGCTTGGGCTTGTCGCTGGCCAGGGTGCTGCGATAGTCGGTGACCTCACCCTCGACGAAATATATGTCAAACAGCGGCGCCTCTCCAACAACTTGGGCTGGCACCTCAGCCTCGTTCAGCAATCGCTGAAGTGCATCTTTAATCCGCTGGCCCGTGGCGAACAACCGGTCGTATGTTCCCTCGCGCCTGAGGACACTCAGAGTGGCCAGTCCCGCCGCGGCGGCGACCGGATTGCCGCTGAGCGTGCCGATCTGTGGTAACTGCTCTCCGGCCTGCGCCTTGTCCGGGTCGAAGAGGTCCATTATCTCCTCGCTGCCTGCCACCACCGCCAGGGGAAACCCGCCCGCCACGGCCTTGCCCAGGGTGCACAGGTCTGGGGTGACCTGGTAGTATTCCTGAGCCCCCCCGTAGGCGAAACGGAACCCGGTAACGATTTCATCGAATATCAGCGGCATCTCGTACCGCCGTGTGACCTCGCGCAGGCCCTTCAGAAACCCGGGGACTGGAGGGATAACACGCTGAAATGGCTCGACTATCACGCCCGCAAGCTCATCGTGGTGCTGCTCGATGATGGCGGTAGTGGCATCGATGTCATTGAATGGGGCGACGAGCATCTCGGCCCGGACAGATTCGGGTATTCCGGCAGAGTCGGGTGCGGCCAGCGGAAAATCCGGGGGCTGGGCGGGCGCCATGCTCATCAGGGCGTAGTCGTTCATGCCGTGGAACCCGCCCTCGAACTTGAGGATCTTGTCGCGTTTACGGTAAGCCCTGGCCAGCCTCATCGCGTACAGGGTCGCCTCAGTCCCGCTGCTGAGGAACCTCACCTTCTCGGCGCAGGGGACCGCGCGTACTATCTCCTCTGCCAGGCGGATCGCGGGCTCGCTGAGGGCAAAGAAGGTCGTGCCCAGCTCCACCTGCTCAGTGACCGCGGCGACTACTTCTGGGTGAGAATGGCCGATGAGCATGGGCCCCGAACCCAGCAGGTAGTCCACATACTCGTTCCCGCTCAGGTCCCAGACCCGGGAGCCCCGTCCCTGTCGGATTACCACGTCAAAGGAGACGTTGCCGGTGCTGCCGCCGGGGAGGTATCTTCTCGACTTCTCGATCGCCTCCAACTCTTCGGTCATTCTTGCTCTTCCAGGCACCGTGCCCTCCTTCTGCGGGTGAATCGTCGAGCGCGAGGCTCAATGATGTGTCTTTCTCAAGTTCGGCGGTGGGCCCTAGGGGCTTCTGCTGTCGTCAATGAACGCCCCCCTTCGTCCCAGACGGTCGCGGGAATTATAGCAGAGCCTCATGGTGCGCCGGGACCGTCGGGGACTGCCTCGCGACGCGGTAAGCGCGTTCGATTGACTCGACAGTTGCCGACTGTTAGGGTGCTGATGCCGGAATCGGGGGGCCGATGGGACGCCGTGTGGGGCAAAGGCCCTGACACGCCGGAGGAAGACTTGACGGCAGTCAATCCTGAGTCATACGCTGAATCCAATCACTGGGGAGGCCCGCGACGCGGCGCTAGAGCCTGCCGTTCTTTCCCCCTCTCCGTGTTCGGCGAGGGGCCTACGGCTAGGTCCTTCGGCACTGACGGAAACAGCCCGCAAGTAGTTAAACTTAATCTCACCACACACCCAGGGGTGGGTGAGACGGAACAGTAGGAAATCAACACAGCCTAACCACTTCCAGGAGGGCCAATGGAGATCAGGGTGGATTCCGGCGACATAACGGAGCAGGCCATGGGGGCGATAATCGTCAACCTGTTCCAAGGGGTGACCAGCCCCGGCGGCGCGACGGGGGCGGTGGACCGCGCTCTGAATGGCGCGATATCCAAGCTCATCGACGATGGGGAGACCAAGGGCAAAAAAAATGAGATGACTCTGGTCCACACTTTGGGGATGATGGCCCCGGACAGGGTGCTTGTGGCCGGCTTGGGGAAGGTGGAGGACTTTGGCGCCGAAAGGGTCCGCACGGTGTCGGGTGTGGCATGCCGTTATCTGCGGAGGCTGGGAGTCGAGCGGGTTGCCACCATCGCACACGGTGCCGGCGTCGGCGGAATGGACGCGAGGGCGTCGGGTCAGGCCATCGCGGAAGGGAGCGTCCTTGGTCTATACCGGTTCGACAAGTACAAGTCCAACAATGAGGACGCCCGCAATATCAAGGAGCTGACGATTATTGAGTCCGATCTGGCCAAGCTCGAGGCGCTGCGGGACGGTGCCGCCGAAGGCACACTACTGGGGGAGGCAACCAACCGTTGCCGGAGTATGTGCAGCGAGCCGGCAAACTACATGACGCCGACTCGGATGGCGGAGGTCGCCCTGGAGGTGGCGAGGGAGGGGGACCTGGCTCTCGAAGTCTTGGAGCGGCCTCAGATGGCCGAATTTGGTATGGGCGCTCTGCTGGGAGTGGCCCAGGGGAGCGAGGAGCCGCCGAAGCTCATCGTCCTGCGCTACGTGGGTGACCCGGATGACCCGTCCAATAGCCTGGGACTGCTGGGTAAAGGCATCACCTTCGATAGCGGCGGAATCTCCATCAAGCCCTCGGCAAATATGGGTGCGATGAAGGGCGACATGGCTGGGGGAGCGTCCGTCATTTGCGCGATGATAGCCATCAACCGGTTAAAGCCGAAAATCAACGTGACGGCTGTGGTGCCGGCCACGGAGAACATGCCCGGAGGCAAGGCCCAGCGGCCCGGCGACATCGTGAAGACCATGAGCGGTAAGACCATCGAGATCGACAACACGGATGCGGAGGGAAGACTGGTCCTGGCCGACGCACTGGCCTATGCGCGGTCGCTGGGGCTGGACCGGCTCGTCGACGTGGCAACCCTGACCGGCGCCATGTCGATCGCCCTGGGCAAGCTGTGCACCGGGGCATTCGGCAACGACCAGCAGCTCATCGACCAGGTGGTTGAGGCGGGAAACCAGGTAGGGGACCGAATCTGGCAGATGCCGCTCCTCGAGGAGTACAAGGAGCAGTTCAAGAGCGATGTGGCTGATATCAAGAACACGGGGGGTCGCGCCGCCGGCTCTATAACTGGAGCGCAGATCATCGGCGAGTTCGCCGACGGCGCCTCGTGGGTGCATCTGGACATCGCCGCGACGGCCAGGGCGGACAGCACCAGGGGCTACGTGCCGAAAGGGGCAACCGGCGTACCGGTGAGGGCCCTGGTCAGGCTGGTGTTGAATCTAGCCAACTCCCGGTAGACCGCCCCCCAGCGCCGCAGGAGTCACGAGGTTAGCCGCCACTGCAGCCCAAATTGAATAGCCGGTTGGCTTGTGGTACCATCCAACCGAATTTTCGTCGAGGTCAATGCGCCTGTAATGACGACCACAGGGTGGACCTTCATCACAAACCACGGGCTGGTGCTCAGCTATATCTTCCACAACCCGAGTCACACCGCGCGGGAGATCGCCAACCACGTGGGGGTAACAGAGCGGACGACCCACAAGATCATATCCGACCTGGAGGAGGCCGGATACATCGAGCGCCGCAAGATGGGGCGCAGGAATCAGTACCGCGTGGACCCTGATCTGCCCCTTCGCCACCACACCAAAAAGGACATCCTGGTCTCCAACCTGCTGGCGTCCCTCACGTCTGAGCCCTCAACCGAGAATGCCGGGTAACGGGGTTTCGCGCCGAGCCCGCCACGGCCTTACCGGACCCCCCCCAAGTCCGGGGCCGCTTCCGGTCTTGCATCCACATCCACCTTGCGCGCTCCCGCATTGACCCCTGCCAGCCTCGATGCTAGAATCCGGGTTGCCACATGGTGAGCGTGGCCTAGTGGTTAAGGCGCCAGGTTGTGGCCCTGGAGATCGGGGGTTCGAATCCCCTCGCTCACCCAGCACTTCAGCACATTCTCGCAGTTGGTCACCTTAGGCGTCCCCTCGCAAAAACGCCAGTTGCATTGCCGAGCCCTCTTCATCGGGGCTTACGGCAGGGGGGGGGCATCTAGTGGGGCTGGAGATTCAGGCGGCCGCGGCTTCGCCTCCACGGGCGTAGAGTGCGGAACGCCAGGGGTCGCTACAAACCCCAGCTGCCGGCACTCTGTCCCATACAGAAGAATAGAGCCATTATGTGCGTTCTGACGTCTCGACAGGAGGAGCTATCGTGCCCATGCCCCGCCCGGACGAAGATACGAAAGCCTACTTCCGGTCGATCCTTCCGGACGACCGCGGTATCACGGTCCGCCCGATGTTCGGCAACATCTCCGGCTTCGTGAACGGGAACATGTTCGTCGGCGTGTTCGGCGCCGACGTCTTCGTCCGCCTGGCGGAGGCGGACCGGGCCGAGCTCCTGAAAGAGCCGGGCGCGTCGCACTTCGAGCCCGTGCACGGCAGGCCCATGGCCGAGTACGTCACGATGCCGAACTCGTGGCGCGAGGAGTCTGACAAAGCCCGCGACTGGGTGAGCCGGTCCTTGAGCTGGGCCTCCGAGATGCCCCCGAAACAGCCGAAGAAGCGGACCCGGAAACGGTGACGAATACGAAGTGATGGTCGGTACGTCTACTTCATTGGGATGAGCCAGAAGGCGTCGGGCAGTCCCTTCACCCTGTCGAGTTCGCCCTGGCCGACACCCGGCTTAGCCTTTAATCGAGTCCCCGAATGGGAGCTGTCTCGAGAGTCTCCAACGACATGCGGCGAACGAAGGTTACCGGATCAACCTCATGGTCCTTGCTCCTCAAAGATGTAGCCGACAATTCAGCCGGTGGTGGAATGCCTGACTCCGGGAGCGCGTGGTGTTCATCGGGGTACCGCCGGCAGGGTGATGCAAGAGGGCGTCTCAGCGTCCTGGTGGTTCGTCGTCAATTCCGTCGTCTTTACCCTTGAGCCGTCGATCCTACCAGCGCAGGTGCTCTCCACCGATATCCACGTCGGAGGCGCCTCCATCGCCACCGTGTCCACGTACCTCCGCGTCATCTCCAGCGTCGAGTGCCCCAGGATCCTCTGTAGCGAGAAGGCATCTCCCCCGTTCATAAGGTAGCGGGTGGCGAAGGTGTGCCGCAGCAGGTGGATGTGCAGCCTGGGCACCCCCGCCTTTTTGGCCAGTCGCGCGAATATTAGCTTAATGGTGTTCTCCGACATCGAGGTTCCGTCGAGGCACAGGAAGAACCGGTCCACGATCACCGGCTCCGCGCGGAAGTAGTAAAGGTACCTCTGAAGCAGCTTCGCCGCCCGGCCGCCGAAGGGAACCACCCTGTCCTTCTCCCCTTGCCCATTACCTTGAGCCACTGCTACTCTATATGAAGGTCTTCGGCGGGAGGTTCAGGAGGTCTGAGCATCGGAGTCCAGTGTCGAGGAACAGGAGCAGAATGGCCGCATTCCGGCATCCCGCTGACTTGTCTTGGTCCAGCGCACCAAAGAGCTTGCCGATCTCCTCGTCGGAGAGCGTCTGGAGCATCTTTGCCGCTGCCTGTGGGACCTTGAGCTGAGCCAGAACGTTGTCATCCGTAAAGGCCTCACGTTGCAGCCAGGTCGCAGAGCCCCTGAGGACCCTTACGTGATTTCGCACCTTGGCGGCTGACGTGTGTTGACTCTCTGAGACCCGATCCGGTTGGCCGTCGTACTTGGGCGCCGACTGCAGGCAGGAGATGTACTCTTTGGCCAGCTCCACGGAGAAATCCCCCAGGCGGGTACCGTCGGATCACCGCACGAACCGTCCCAGCTTCTCTTCGTAGCCGCGCAGGGTCGAAGCCGTTTTGCCCTCCAAGCGGCACGTGATAAGATAGTGTTCGGCTAGTTTGGAGACCCGTATGTTGTTCTTGACCATGGTTTCCCAGCGAACTTTTCTCAATACCATAATAAAAACACCCTCCTTCACTTCGCCACGTTCCGTCAGGAGGGTGTGCAGCAACTGTGACGCGGGTGTTATGTGAATGTGAGCCTGGCGTGACGTGCCTGTGACTTCCAAACCGATGGTCTATTAGGGTTTTCTCACCTCCTCTCTTAACCCGTCCACGGCTGTATAGACGCGCGCCCGTAGCTCAGCGGATAGAGCATCGGTCTTCGGAACCGAGGGTCGTGGGTTCGAATCCCTCCGGGCGCGCCAGCTTCCACCGCATAACCAAGGGGCTCACGGCAAATCGCTGTGAGCCCCGTTTTTGCCCAAAAAGGCCAATTGTCAACCGTTTGTCAACGGGGCAACCTCAGTATTGTCAACGGCACCGTTTACAGGGAGTGCATCTGCCATGGCTTTGTCGAAGGTCTCAGCGGCGGCCTGCTGTATGCCAGGCATGACGTGAGAGTAGACGTCTAGCGTTATTCCGATATTTGCATGCCCCAGGCGCTCGCTGATCATTTTGGGATGGGCGCCCTGCGTCAACATGAGGGTAGCGTGAGTATGGCGCAGGTCGTGAAGCCTGACCCCGTGCAGTCCTACCCGCCGGGCTATGCGTCGGAACGCGTGGGTCACAGTCGATGGGAGGATGGGGCGTCCGTCTTACCACGTGAACACGAGACCGTCGTCCACCAGCTCTCCCCGAAGCTGTTCCATGTTCTTGCAGTGATCTGTGAGAGCAAGTGCCAGGCTCGGGGGCATTGCCACCTGGAGACGCGCCTTGGCGCTCTTCGGTTCGTTGAACACCACCTTGCCCCCTCTAAGGACGTGGAGGGCGCAATTGATGGTGATAGTGCCCATAAGAGGGTAGCCTGGGGAAGGGCGGTGGCAAAAACCTGTATCCTGTCGGGGGAGCCCAAGCTGGCATGAGGATACGGTCCTTGCCCCGCTGCTGGCCTGCACAAAAAGTCACAAAGCAAAGAGCGAAATAAGAAGGGGGAACGCCGATGGCTATGGTCAATATCGGAACGTCCAAGCAGCTTTTCTTCGATGACTACCTGATCGAGAGCCTAACCAATGCGAAGCAGGGGTTGAACCCCGCGGTAAAGCCCTACTCCAACCCGGTGCTGCTGCCGGAACGACCCTGGGAAGGGACGACCCTGAGACCCAACAAGGTGCTTTTTGACGAGAACGACCAGGTCTTCAAGATGTGGTATTCGGGGAGCACCAGTACGGTGCGCTTGGAAGATGGCAAGCCTGTGGTTGGTGGTGCCTCCGGCCTCGTCATAGATAGCCAACGTAGCGTGAATTGCCTGGCCACCTCCTACGACGGCGTCCATTGGGAGAGACCGTCGCTGGGGCTCGTGGAGTTCGACGGCTCGAAAGACAATAACATCCTCCCCGAAGAGCAGAACCTGCCGACGAGCCCGGCGTTCCAAGACCTCCACGAGACTGACCCTGCCAAGCGGTACAAGGCGGTCATCGGATCGCACTCCGTGAAAATACCGATGAAGAAGCACCTGTTCTATTCACCGGACGGTCTTGAGTGGACTCCCTACGAGAACAATCCAATCATCGACAATACGCCGGAAATCGGCCGCTGGGGCCCCCACCATTTTATGGGCTGGGACCCGATTCGGGAGACCTATGCGGCCCATCTTGAGACCAGCGTCCATTGGCTGGGGCCCTATGGCAAGCGTATTATCGCCCGGGCCGAGAGCCCAGACATGATCGACTGGACCGAGCCTGAGATCATCCTCGTGCCCGACGAGGACGACTTTCCCGACACCGAGTTTTACAATATGCCGGTCATGGTCTACGAGGGCGTCTACATAGGGATGTTGTGGATCTTTCGCACCACCAACGTGACTCACCATCCGGAGGTCGTCTTCAGCCGCGATGGGTTCCACTACCAGCGAAACTACCGGGAGCCGTTCATCCCCCGTGGAGGGGCCCGCGAAGACTTCGATTCCAGCAGCGTCTACGCCCAGGATGTCGTCGTGCACGGCGACCGCATACTCGCCTACTACATTGGGACGAACAGCCGTTCACCTCAAATCGCGCTGGAACTGGGCGACAAGGCCACGACGGGCATCGGCTTGGCGGTGTCCCGTCTCGACGGATTTGTCTCCCTGGATAGTGGGAAGGGCTGGGTCGTTAGGGATACTAATGAAGAGGAACAGCGACGGAGGCCCGGCGAGCGGATAATCTTCACGGGACCTGAATCCTTCAGCCAGATGGTGACCCGTCCGTTCAGCTTCTCAGGGTCGCAACTGCAGATAAACGCGAGCATGGCCCCGATAGCCGCGGGCCCAGGATCTTCGGAGGTGCGGGTCGAGATCGTGAGGGCGAACCACAAAAAGCTCCCTGGGTTCAAGTTTGAAGACGCCGACCCGATCACGAAGACTGGTGTGGACCACGTCGTCGCCTGGAACGGGAGCTCCGACTTGAGCCGGCTTGCCGGCAAGTCGATAAAGCTGCGGTTCTATTTCAAGAACACCAAACTGTACTCGTTTCAGTTCCGTTAAGTCCTCAATGGGCTTCGTATCGGGGGCTGGCCTATGATCCTCATGCCACGTACAGGGACCGAGATGCCGGTAATCAGATTAATGCCCATCGAGGAATCTCGATACGCGGCAAATCCTGAAAAGCTATATGGACATTCCGAGGAGGTACGAAAAGATGGCTATCACCGTCGGCACCGGGGACAGACGCCGGCCGGACTTTTGGTCAGTACAGGAATCCCTGGACGGCGGAATTGGGGTTGACAGCTCAGACCCGCCGCCCTAGGATGGCTCCAACAACATAAGTGGCCCGGCGGTGCGTGAACACCCCGGACCGTGACCCCAACCTGCTGGCACAGGTCGACGCGATAGCATTATCGCATACTGGACCCGTTGCCCTCAGGTTGGCAGCGGGTTTTCTTTTTGGCATCTTGGCGCCAGCTTGGGACCAGGCCCCGGGCGGCGCTGGAGCAAATACAATAGACGGCCGCCGAGCGTATGAGCACCCGACGGCTTGAGGAGGCACCGATGACACAAGCATCGACACCCCCAAGTGATAGTGTACCCGACGACTCGGACAACACGAAAGTGAGAGCCGAGTCCCGTTTGGATCAAGATGCCGTATCAGACTGGGACCGCACGTTGCCGGAAAGCCAGGTATTTGAACACCCGGCTGCACTGGTGCACAGCCTCGTGGATGGTACGCCGCTGAATTCAGAGGATCGCGTCCGTCACGGGGTAACTACAATAGTTCTGGAGGTCTGGCGGCTAGCCGCGTTGTCTGAGGCCAAAGACCCAGGACGGTGGCCACCAGAGGTCCTGGTCCATGCGGGTATGTCGCTGAACATGGCGGGGCTATCGCTGTTCAACCTCGGTACAGGCGATATGCCACGAGCCGAGACATCGATCGCGAGCGCCGCGGGCCATCTAGCCTTCGTGCCGACGGAGAGCGACGTAGACCGACTCTGAAGGCTCCCGGGGCGGCGGTAGCCTGGGCCGCCGCCTCGATGCTTAAAAGGCCCTCCCTCTCTTGGATACGTCCGTTAAGCGCAGACTCGCAAGTAGGTTGGCCGCCCTACGACGGAGATACCGCCAGAGGGCCTGCCTCCGGAGTCCCGGCGACTATTGGGGCAGTTGCCAAGCTATCGACGTCGGATTAGATCTAAGACCTAACAAGTGCATGGTGGAGTTTGACGTTGAGCGAGGGGTCCACTCCCTGCGGGGGTGGGAGGCCACAGACCCTCACCTGGGATACTTCTCGCATTTCGGCGAGTATGTCCCCGAGGTGGATGGGCTCTCTGAGTCCGATCAACACCTCAACATCCTTCTTGGTGTTGCTTACCATCCCATTCACCCGCAACCCATCCTCTCGACGCAGCGCCTGCAAAAAACGGATCACCACGTAGATATTGGCGTTCCCATCCACCCTCAATCTCACGTTGCCCTCATAGATGCCATCCACCAGGGCTGGGACAGGTTCCTCACCGATACCCGTGTCCCCCCAACGCGCCCGGCCCTGGTCCTCTTGCTCGGCCGCCTCCTCGGTCACGGTGGCATTATTGGTCTCGCGCGACACGGGTGTCGGAGGTGCGGCTCCCAACCACCTGGACCCTTTCACCAGCCATTTGGGAATCCGCTGCGAGCCATCCTCCGGCGCGCGCCGCCGCCGCTGCTCAGACGGCTGGGGGTACCCGCCTATTACACCCCGCGCGGTGCTGTCTGCGAATTCCGCATCGGGACCCATTGCCTCCTCAAGGACCCGCGGGATCTCTTGTTTTACATAGGCCATGAGCCTGGACCTAGCTCGGATGGCAATAGTAGCCAAAACGTCCCCCAGTGCGGCCTCGAACGTGCGCATGGTCCGGGAGATATCGTCATGGTCACCGCGGGGTTGGGCCTGGAGCTCCTCTTCGGCCTCGCTCTCTACGCGCTGGGGGTGGATCGCCACTCGAGTCTGTCCAAATATCTCCTCTAGCTCTTGCTGCCACGTCCCCGTGTGCGGGAACGACGGCTGCACGTCTGTCTCAGCGGTACGGCCTTTAGTTCTCTCCATCTCAAATTGCCTCCTTGGTTATCGTCCTTGATCAAGTAGTCCTGGTATTTCGAATGCTGAGGCTGTGACATTGGATTAAGGTTGCGGACAATTCTAGCTGCGTCTTAGGAGACTTTGCAAGCCGTATACATAAGCTGCGGGATTCCACCGTTGCCTATAGAGCCCGCTCCGCCCTTCTCGGTACCGCTATGCAGGATGCCGACCCCATTCTCCCCGCTGTCCTCCAAGCCGCTAACGAGCAAATGGAACACACCCTAGCTACCTGGGACTTCTTACTGGGTCTTGATGCTCAAAAGAAAGATCAGGTCCCGCAATCAAGAGCGTTTTTTAGCCGCTTTCGGTCGATGTGGGAACACAACGCAAGCTGCACGAGCCATTGGGCTCACCCCGCAGGCTGTTTGGCTCTGGAAGGTCCACGACGCGGTCGATTTCCGCGAACGCCTCCAGGCAATGTGGGGGTAGGGCTCAGGATAACTGCGGATTGGATAGAGGGCCACCGCAATGACCGTTATTTCCCCAAAAGGGCCTTCCCGGCTCGAGGTCCGAAGCCGCGCCAACAGATCCACCTTCTGGCAGGCGAAGCGTGCCACTCCTGCTGAAACTTTGGGAAGTCAGAAGTTTGTTAACCCCGCAGTGGATTGGTCTCCAACCCCAAAACGGAGATACTGCCAGAAGACCCCGTGTTGGACTCCCGCTGATGCATGGGGACTCTTATAACCTCCGCACAACGATGCGGCGGTTTCAGATGGCCCGGTGGCTACCCCGCCTCATCGGCCAGGGCAGCGTTCCAGGCCTGACCTTCACCGCCGCGTTCTCTGCGTTGGCGGGCGATAAAAGGGAGGTATCTTCAAAAAGTGTGTAAACAGTCAGGCGGTGTACCCTCTCTCTGAACAACACGGGCTCGAGGCCCAAGAGAGGAGATAGACCGCCCATGAGGAAGGAAAGCACTGAGAGTAGGTCGGAGTCAAGGCCGGAGTGGGAGCAGTTGGAGGATTGGGTGCGAAGCCAGGTCCAGAGGCTGATCCAGGAGTTGCTGGAGGAGGAGGTGACGGCGTTTCTGGGAAGGGCGAAGTCGGCGCTCAGATCCGACTCGGACTCAGATACCGGCTATCGGAACGGATACGGCAGAGCCCGGAGGCTTACGCTGAGTTCGGGAACGATACAGCTGAGGCGGCCGCGAGTCCGCGATACCGAGGAGCAGTTCGAGAGCCGGCTGCTGCCGCTGTTCGTCAACAGGACCAGGAAGGTTGCTGAGTTGATCCCCGAGCTGTACCTGCACGGTCTATCCGAAGGCGACTTCGATCTGGCTTTGCGGGGGCTGCTGGGAGAGGACGCACCGGTATCGGCGAGCACGGTGGCCCGGTTGAAGGATAAGTGGAACGATGAGCTTGCCCAATGGCGCAGCCGGCCCCTCGATGACCTGGAAGTGGTCTACATGTGGGTGGATGGAGTCTACGTCAAGGCTGGTCTTGAGAAGGAGAAGGCGGCGGTACTGGTGGTGATGGCGGCCCTGAGCGACGGGAGCAAGGTGGTGGTGAGCGCTGTTCCCGGATACAGGGAGTCCACAGAGAACTGGTCCGAGGTACTCAGGGACATCAAGCGCCGGGGCTTGAGCTGCCCGAGGCTGGTGGTTGGAGACGGACACCTGGGCATCTGGGGAGCTCTGCGCAACGTCTATCCGCAGGCGGCAGAGCAACGCTGCTGGAACCACAAGATCGTAAACGTACTCGCCAAGCTTCCAAAGCGACAACAGGACCAGGCCAAGCTCATGCTGCGTACTATCCCCTACGCGCCGACTCGGACAGAGGCTGAGCGGCTCAGGACGGTGTTCACCAGGTGGTGCGGCGACCATTCCTACGAGGCGGCCTCAGAGGCCTTGGAGCGGGACTGGGACCGCATGGTCACCTTCTATGACTTCCCAAAGGAGCACTGGGGGCACCTTCGCACGACGAACCCGGTAGAATCACCCTTCGCGGCCCTCAGGCTTCGGACCGATGCCGCCAAGCGCTACAAGAGGGTCGATCGGGCGATAGCGGTGATCTGGAAAATGTTGATGGTCGCCGAACAGCGCTTCAGGCGTCTGAAGGCCCCTGAGTTGATCGAAGACGTCTATCTCGGTGCACAGTATGCGGATGGAATCGCCATTGAATCAACGGCTGAGAAGGCCGCCGCCTGATGTCGTTTACACACCTATTGACGTAACCTCATAAAAGGTCGCGTACGCCGGTAGGGTGTCACTTCACCATGCGCTCAATGAAAAGGTTGACCCTGTTCGTGAGCGATACAGAAGTGGCTCCGGAAATCTGAACAGGGGGATAAGTGGAATCGCTGCCTGATTGAGGGCATGATAGTGCTCTCGGAGACAGGAGCGAGAGATGAGCAGACGACCCCGCCGTAACCACTCGGCAGAGTTCAAGTCGAAGGTGGCTCTTGCCGCAGTGCGCGGCGATCGGACACTTTCGGAGCTGGCAAGCCAGTTCGATGTGCACCCGAACCAGATCACGCAATGGAAGACCCAGTTGCTGGATCGGGCGGCGCAGTTATTTGGGGCCGGGACAGGGCAGGCTGAAAAGCCGGTAGATATGAAGGTCCTTCACGCTAAGATCGGTGAGCTTGCGTTGGAGAACGATTTTTTAGAGGCCGCGCTCACGAAGGCGGGATTGCCGGGCGCAAGGCGATGATCGACCGCGATCACAAGCTGCCTCTCGCCCGCCAGGCAAAGGCAGTGGGCATCAGCCGCGGGAGCATCTACTACCGGCCACGGCCGGTGGGCGAAGCCGGTCTCGGGCTGATGCGCCGCATCGATGAGCTGCACCTTGAGTATCCGTTTGCAGGCAGTAGGATGATGCGAGGCCTGCTCCGCCAGGAGGGACTCTCCTCCGGGCGTAGACACATCGCCACACTGATGCGGCGGATGGGCATCGAGGCGCTGTACCGCAAGCCCAACACCAGCCGGCGACGGCCCGGCCATACGGTGTATCCGTACCTGCTGCGCGGGCTTGAGGTGAGCAGGCCCAACCAGGTGTGGGCAATGGATATCACGTACATTCCGATGGCCAGGGGGTTCGTGTACCTAGCCGCTGTGATGGACTGGCATAGCCGCAAGGTGCTGGCCTGGCGGGTATCGGTCACAATGGACACAGACTTCTGCGTGGAGGCGCTCGAAGAATCCCTGGGACGCCACGGCGCGCCGGAGATATTCAACACAGATCAGGGAAGCCAGTTCACAAGTGACGCCTTCACCGGCCTGCTGAAAGCCAATGGGATCCAGATCAGCATGGACGGGAAGGGAAGCTGGAAGGATAATGTGTTCGTCGAACGGCTGTGGAAGAGCGTCAAGTACGAGGAGGTGTACCTGAGAGCCTACGAATCGGTCCCGGAAGCCAGAACTGGACTCGGGCGGTACTTCGAGTTTTACAATGCCGGACGGCCCCATTCGAGCCTTGGGGGAATGACGCCGGACCAGTTCTTTGACAGAGCGCCTGCCGAGTCCGCGGCGGCCTAACGCACGGCAGCGCGATTCCACTTATCAAACCGGGCAGCGCTGTTCAGACAAACGAGACCACCTCTATACTACTATGGCTCTCGTCGAGGATGGTGCGTTGCTTGGGTCCAGGCGGCTTGATATGGGAAATGTCGGTTCATATACCATTCGACCCTATCTGCGGCGCCGTTGGGACGCCGTGGGAAGAAAGTTTGCGTTGCCGGCGGAGTCCGGAGCTAGGGACGACTTGCGGGCCTGGCGTCGAAGAGCGACGAGGAAGCTTCGGGGCCTGCTGGGCTTCGGCACGATGGAACGAGCGCCGCTGGAGCCAAAGATCACGGAAGAGCTGGAATTTGAGGACTACACTCGGCAGCGAGTGGAGATACAGACGGAGCCCGGCGTCGTCATGCCCATGTACGTCCTGATACCGAAAGAATACACGCCGCCGTATTCAGCGGTAATCGCGGCCCACGGGCATGGCAGCGCAGGCAAGCTGGGTGTCGCTGGCGTGCGTGCGACCCCCGAGCTGGCGGAGAGCATTGACGCGTATAACTGGGCCTATGGCCTGGAACTCGTACGCGCGGGCTTCCTTACCTTTTGCCCCGACGCGCGAGGCCATGGGGAGCGCCGGGAGCCGGACGCCGGCGCCGACATCATGTCCTCCTCGTGCGAGGTCATCAACCATGCAGCGCATCCCCTTGGCCAGACTGTCACGGGGATGTGGACCTGGGACATACACCGGCTCATCGACTACGTAGAGCTCCGCCCAGACAGCCGCGCCAATTGCATCGGATGCGTCGGCCTGTCCGGAGGGGGCCTCCAGACGCTGTGGGCCGCTGCCCTGGATGCTCGAATACGGTGCGCCGTGGTAAGCGGCTATATGTACGGCTACCAGGAATCGCTCTTGGATATGCCGGGAAACTGCTCCTGTAACTACGTTCCCCATCTGTTCGAGCATGTTGACATGGGGGACGTCGGGGCCCTGATCGCGCCAAGACCCTTGCTGGTAGAGACGGGCACCCACGATGATTTGAACGGGGCCAGTGGCCTGGAAAACGTCCGCCCTCAGATGAAGACCATACGCACGGCATACCGTCTGCTCGGCGCTGAAGGGCTGCTACGGCACCATGTTTTCGATGGTGGGCACCGCTGGAGCGGGGTCGAGGCGATACCGTGGATGGTGCGGCATCTCGCGCCAGGGCCCACAGAGGCCAGTGCGGGACGGCGGCGCTGGCCATGAAGCTGACCGAGACCAGCAATCCGAGAGACGAGAGCGGCAGCAGGCCGTGCGCTCCCTTGGGTTGGTGGAGGGCCGCCCGTGCAGGAGGTTCTGCGACGTCTGGCACTTGTTGTATAATCAAGCGCGGCCGACTCTAATCACTGGTGGTGGGGCATGTCTGGTCTAGTGCAAAATAAGTTGGTCCAGGCAGCTTCGGGGTACGTGGTTGCGGCGGTCCTGATCGCCGTAATAGTTGTATTACTGGCTTCGAGCGGGGGGTCCTCCTCAGCCAACTCGGTGGGGGACAGGGTGTTCTTGACCAGTGGCGGCACCGTCCAATTAAGCGGCCACGGCGCGTGGATCGGGAGGCTTGATTCCCAAATCCCGGTGGAGATGAGCCTGCCACTCACGGCCGCCGCGGCGGTCGCGGAAGGCTGGACCGACCCGATATTCTGCTCGGCGGGCAGGGGCCGCTACTTTCAGAGGGGACCGGTGGGAGAGGGCGAGCCCTTTTTCCTCATGTACAATGGCGATGACCAGCTAATAGGCATATACCAGTTCAGCAAGTCCGAGATGCCTATCCCCTGGAAGCGCCTGGATGAATTGAAGGGTGGCGGGAGTCAGGTCCTCATCGACTTCGAGCACTGGGGTCTTTTCTTATACAACCGGGACCCGACCCGGGCATGTGGGTCCGGGCTCGCGTCACAGGGCGGTGGCATGAGCTCAGGCCGCTCGAGCCGCTGAGTTGGTGGGGGGTGCCATTCGCGTGTTAGCCCGAATCCACCGAAGGACACCGATGGACGGCGTGAGGAAAGCGGAAGGGGGGTGAGGGAGCTACAGGGGAAATAGCCTGGGTTCCATTTGGGGTAGGGAGGTCGGCGGACGGTCTTCATCGCCGCACAGGGGCCCCTATGGCCGTCTGCGGGAGCTGCGATGCGCGGGATGGCGAGAGAATACGCAGCAGGGAACTCTCTCGGACCGGGCTGGCACGAGTCTGCGGGGATCTTCGGTTGTCCGGTGGGTGGGTCGGTCGCCGACGGTGCCGTCAGGCCGGGAGTGGAATGGCTCGCAGCCGGGCCAAGGCGCGGCTGAACTTCTCAGCCCAAGGCCAGCGATCCGGAAGATGCAGGGTCAACCGGCGTGCCGAGCGGGTGAGCCGTCCGGCCAGGGAGAAGAACCGCCGCCGGAGGGTCTTGGTGGTGGCTATCCGCTCTCCCAGACCGATCCGCGCCGTCCAGCGGGCCAGGTTGTGGGCCATCGTCTGGACGGCCAGCCAGGCGCCGTTGGCGGCGAAGCGGCCCGAGGGGAGATGGTTCAGCCCGACGCCGTACTTGAGGTCGCGTATGGCATTCTCGATCTCGGCGTGGCGGCGATGGTCAGCCTCCAGTTCGAGCAACTCCCCGTCCCGGTCGGTGATGAAGCCATGATAGCTGTATTTGGCGAAGAGGGCCAGTTGGGAACCGGGCGTCGGCTTCACCCGCCGGACGATGAGCCGTACCGGCGCGGCGTCCGCCTCGGCCTGGAAGGGGGTGCAGGTGGTCTCGGCCACATCGGCGGCGCCGTCCATCCAGTAAGGAATCGGCGTCCAGGCATCTTCGGGTATCGCCTCGATGAGATTGTGCAGGCTTTTGTGCTGGCGGATGGTGATGGAGAAGCGGACATCCATCTTGCGGCAGACGGATACCACGCCATGAGTGTAGAACCCGCTGTCGGCCCGTAGCGTGAGTCGTCCGTTGGCCCCGGCGTAGCGCACCCGTCCCACCGTCTCCCGCAGGAAGTGGGCGGCGCCGCGGGCGGTGTTGGCCCGGCCCTCGCGCAGCCGGGACATCAGCACGTCTCCGGTGCCGGCGGCGATGGCCAGCAGCGGGTGGTAGCCCCGCTTGCCGGTATAGCCGTGGTGGCGGGCGCCCTCCTTGGCCAGTCCGTAGGTCTCGCAGATGGTGGAGTCCAGGTCAATGGTCAGGGGCCCGTCGCCGGGTCCCGCCCCGGCCTGCCAAGCCCGGGCCAGCAACTCGCGGCTCACCCGGTCGAGTTGACGGACGTGGCCCCACCGGAAGCTGCGCAGGAAGGTGCCCAGGGTGGATGGCGCCTTGACCGTGCCGCCCAGGGTGCAGGCCGTCCCCCCGGTGCGCAACACATCGGCGTCGTCAATGCAGTCGCCCCCAGCCAGCGCAGACGCCACCAGCGTCATCATCTTGTCGCTCGTGTTCGCCCGCCCCGGGGCATCGCCCAGGTCGAGGCGCTGCCGGACGAGTTCGGGCAGGCCGAGGTGCCGCGCCAGGGTGGCCGGAAGGAGCAGCCCGGCATTGGCCACCAAGCGGCGGTCGTCGAAGGTGATTTGGATCCGGTCGGGGTGGTTGCGTGGCAGCATCTACTGGGTGCTCCTTTTCCGGGGCCGTTTTTTTGCTACAAAACCATTATCCCAGAAGCACAGGAGCACCTTCTTGCCGCCTCAGGACGCTAACCCGACGCCCTCCTTCGGTGGATTCGGGCTAAGACCAGTAAATTTGTCGGCGCGGGGCGTAGCTCCGAAACCGTGGACATGAGCCTGCCGCTCACGGCCGCGGCGGCGGTCGCGGACGGCTGGACCGACCCGATTTTCTGCTCGTCCGGCAGGGGCCGCTACTTTCAGAAGGGACCGGCGGGAGAGGGCGAGCCCTTTTTCCTCATGTACAATAGCGCTGACGAGCTAATAGGCATTTACCAGTTCAGCAAGTCCGAGATGCCTATGCCATGGAAGCGGCTGGATGAGTTGCGCGGTGGCGGGGGTCTCACCCTCATCGACTTCGAGTACTGGAGCCTAATCGTGTTCTTGCAGGACCCCACCCGTGCATGTGGGGCCGGGCTCGCAGGCCGGTAGCGCGGCCACTGGTCGTTGGCGAAGTAGGGGCCTCGGCTTCGCCGGCAGATCTACGCGATCGCAGCAAGCGCCTGCTCGGTGAGTTTCAGTGTATTCGCATAATTTAGGCGCATCGTGTTCGGCCGCGTGTCACCGGGGAGCTGGAAGTGGGTGGCGACGGCGATCACGATGTCCGTGTGGTCGCGGGCAAAGGTGCGGAAGAGCGCTGCATAGTCCACGTCGCCTTTCCCTATCGGTCCGTACTCAAACTTGCGGCCCGGCCCGTCCTGCACTCGCAGGTCCTTCAGATGCAGGCTGGTGAGGTAGGGCTTGAGATTCTGGTAGCCCGTTGTCACCGTATCGAGCTCCCCCGAGTTGTAGTTATCCGCAGGACCCCACTTGCACTTCAGGCGCGGCGACCCCACGCGCTCCATGATCCGCCGGAAGTTGCCGCTGGTGTTCGTGTAGTTCCAGGGCATCATGCCGATTCCGATGTCGATGTCCTGGCGTTCGGCCAGGTTCGCTGCCATACCGAACCCCTTGGCAAGCTTGTCCAGCTCGGCCGGCGGGATCTCCCCGCCCCTGCTGGCATACCGCTGGCGCCAGGTAGGGCTGACCTGCTTCCCGCCCTGATACTCGCCCGGCCAGGCGAACCCGTGCACCAGCACGTTCGGCGACCCCAAAATCTTTGCAAAGTCGATCCCCCGGCGCACGATGTCCAGGTCGCGCGCAAACTCCGGGTGGGTAGCCAGGTCCGCAAGTTCGATCTGGTCGATGTGAATCTGTTTGAAAGGAGGCGGTGCCAAACCGACGGCATGGACCTGCAACCCCGTCGCGTCGAGTACCTGCTGGCAGTGGGCGGCATGCGCCTCGGTCAAATCGTCAGACTTGACTTCGAACTCCGCGTAGTCCGCGCCCAGCTCCTGGGCCAACTCCGCAGCTTGCTCAAACGGCAGGCCGGACTCGCCCAGGAACAGTCCCAACTTGAACGTGTAGTTGCCCATGCTTCGCTGCCTCCTAGTTCGGCACTGTCTGAGGTCGGCCCGTGCGGGCTGCCTCGTCCAGGGCGTTGCAGATAGACACGCTGCGCACCCCGTCACGAGCGTTGCACAGGGTGTCTCCATCCGTGCGAATCGCCTCCAGAAGATTGCTCATCATAGAGGGAGGCGGCACGCCAGGGCGCTGCTCTTCATTTGAGTCGTCGTGTTGCTGCCGAGCATGGGGGCGTCCACACCGAGCACTACGCCGGCCACCTCGACTCCGACCGATGCGCGTCGGCTTAGACCTGCCCCATGTTGCCGCAGCCGACGTTGGCCACCCGGTGCTTGACCTCACCCTTGTGCGGACCTCCAGCCCTCGAATCTTGACGGGAGTCTATCATAGAATATGCTTACCGACGAATCGCGAACCCCCATGCCGGAGCCTAGAATGATTTTCTACTACGACGGGCGCCACCCGGTGGTCTACGACCGAATTCCCCATATAAAGGTGCTTGGACCCAGGCACTTGTTATGGTGAATTCCGGACTAGCCCAGTACCATTGGCCTGATACACGAGCAAGCTCTGTGACGTCAACAAGGCTCACATACTTCAAGCGATTTGCCTTGGCTGCCGGACCATGCAGCGCGTCTTCAACGCCGATGACGAGTCCGCTGGCCGTGTTGGTTCGACAGGTGCGCTCCGCTAAGCTGCGCCAGGAGAGCCACCGATGAAGGTAAGTGGGTCCGACCTCATAGTTCGCGCCCTGCAGGCTGAGGGGGTGGACACCGTGTTCGCCCTCGCCGGGGACCACACCCTACCGCTGATGGACGCCATGGCCGACCAGGGCTTCAGGTTCATCGACACCAGGCACGAGCAGGGCGCGGTCGACATGGCTAACGCCTGGGCGCGCGTGACAGGGAGAGCAGCGGTCTCCATGTTCACCACGCCGGGGCATGCGAACGCCATACCCGGCCTGACGCTGGCGTCGCACATGGAGTCACCCGTCGTCAATATCTCAGGCTGCGCCGATCAGAGTCTGCTTGGAAAGGGCGCTCCCCAGGAGATCGACCAGGTGGGGATGGCCCGGCCCGTTACCAAGGGGTCGTGGCTACTGTCCGACCCACACCGCATCCCCGAATACCTGGCACGGGCGTTTCGCACGGCGTACTCAGGTAGGCGCGGCCCTGTGCATCTGACAATCCCCATCGACGTGCAGCAGGCCGTGGTGGACGACGGCGACGTGAGTCTCTACGACGCGAGTGAGTATCGCGCCACCGGGCAATCCCTCGGCGACCCGGCACGCGTCAGGCAGGCAATAGAGCTACTGCAGAGGGCGCGCCGTCCCGTCATAATCGCCGGCAACGGCGCCTATTCGGCCTTGGGCGAAGATATCCAGAGGCTTATCGACGTCACCCGTATCCCGCTTTTTACCGAGGAGGCGGCGCGTGGGTTGGTACCCGACGACCACCCCTACTGCGTCGGGTACGCGGACGGCCGGCTCTGCGACGCCCCGGCCCTTCTCCACACCGCGGACGTGCTGCTCCTGTTGGGCAAGAAGCTGGACTTCCTGGTCTCGTACGGCGGCCCGCCGATGCTGGACCGCGACGTGCGAATCATCCAGGTGGAGCCGGCTGCCAACCTGATAGGCGGCCCCCGCGGCGTCGATGTTGCCATCGTGGGCGATGTGGGGGGCGTGTTGGGGCAGTTGGCCGAGGAGGCCGAGGGACGCCGGTGGAAGCACCAGCCCATCCTCGCGGAGTGGAGCCTTGACGATAAGGCTACAGGCGCGCCTCAGATGAACTCGATGACCGTCCACCGAGAGTTGTGTCGTCTCCTAGACAGCAGCGCGTGCCTGGTCTTCGAGGGCAGCGACTTCGGATTCTACGGCGCCGCCTACTACCCTAGCCTGGTCCCCCGGCGCTGGTTTACCAACGGAACGCTGGGGATGCTCGGCTGGGGCATCCCCTTCGGCATAGGCGCCCAGGTGGCGTTGCCCAACTCGAAGGTCGTGGTCCTGGCGGGCGATGGGTCTTTCGGTTTCAACGGCATGGAGCTTGATACCGCGGTAAGGCACAAGCTGCCTTTGACGGTCGTCGTGGGCAGCGACGGCGTGTGGGGCATAGACTACCACCAGCAGTTGCGCCTCTTCGGGAAGGCTGTGGCCACCGAGCTGCTGCCGACGCGCTACGACAAGATCGCCGAGGCCATGGGAGCGCACGGCGAGTACGTGGAGAGAGCCGACCTGCTCCCGGGCGCCCTAGATCGAGCCCTGAGCAGCGACAGGCCTGCCGTTGTCAACGTGAAGACCCAGCCCTCGCCCAGCCCCCTCACGGAGTGGGTTCTCAGGACAAAGGGTGGGGCTTCCGACACCAAGTAGCCCGCATGGCATGTCGCTTGATCGAACCCGTCGGGTGCCTGTCCCGAACAAAATTAGGAGTGAGCAATGCCGACTGAAAGGACTGTTCCATGACCACGTCAAGTGCTCGCATCCACGTACGATTCTTTGCGAAATATGCCTTTTGATTTGGGCGATCCCATCCGTTTTGGCTGCTCTACCGCGTACCACTCTGTGATTCCGCTAATGACAGAGCCTCCTCAGAACAGTAAGGCTAAGCCAAGTATCAAAAGACCGATGGCGAGTCCAAGTGATAACAAGTAATGAGGTCATCGGTTCTGGAATAAGGTGCCGGGCAGAACCTCGCTGGTCGTTTAGGTACCACCTGGCAGCGAAGACCACTATGAACCACCATACCGCGCCAACGAGGAGGAGGACGCCTATCACGGTTCCCGTGGGTGATCTCTAGCTTAGCCCGAATCCACCGAAGGAGGGCGTCGGGTTAGCGTCCTGAGGCGGCAAGAAGGTGCTCCTGTGCTTCTGGGATAATGGTTTTGTAGCAAAAAAACGGCCCCGGAAAAGGAGCACCCAGTAGATGCTGCCACGCAACCACCCCGACCGGATCCAAATCACCTTCGACGACCGCCGCTTGGTGGCCAATGCCGGGCTGCTCCTTCCGGCCACCCTGGCGCGGCACCTCGGCCTGCCCGAACTCGTCCGGCAGCGCCTCGACCTGGGCGATGCCCCGGGGCGGGCGAACACGAGCGACAAGATGATGACGCTGGTGGCGTCTGCGCTGGCTGGGGGCGACTGCATTGACGACGCCGATGTGTTGCGCACCGGGGGGACGGCCTGCACCCTGGGCGGCACTCTCAAGGCGCCATCCACCCTGGGCACCTTCCTGCGCAGCTTCCGGTGGGGCCACGTCCGTCAACTCGACCGGGTGAGCCGCGAGTTGCTGGCCCGGGCTTGGCAGGCCGGGGCGGGACCCGGCGACGGGCCCCTGACCATTGACCTGGACTCCACCATCTGCGAGACCTACGGACTGGCCAAGGAGGGCGCCCGCCACCACGGCTATACCGGCAAGCGGGGCTACCACCCGCTGCTGGCCATCGCCGCCGGCACCGGAGACGTGCTGATGTCCCGGCTGCGCGAGGGCCGGGCCAACACCGCCCGCGGCGCCGCCCACTTCCTGCGGGAGACGGTGGGACGGGTGCGCTACGCCGGGGCCAACGGACGACTCACGCTACGGGCCGACAGCGGGTTCTACACTCATGGCGTGGTATCCGTCTGCCGCAAGATGGATGTCCGCTTCTCCATCACCATCCGCCAGCACAAAAGCCTGCACAATCTCATCGAGGCGATACCCGAAGATGCCTGGACGCCGATTCCTTACTGGATGGACGGCGCCGCCGATGTGGCCGAGACCACCTGCACCCCCTTCCAGGCCGAGGCGGACGCCGCGCCGGTACGGCTCATCGTCCGGCGGGTGAAGCCGACGCCCGGTTCCCAACTGGCCCTCTTCGCCAAATACAGCTATCATGGCTTCATCACCGACCGGGACGGGGAGTTGCTCGAACTGGAGGCTGACCATCGCCGCCACGCCGAGATCGAGAATGCCATACGCGACCTCAAGTACGGCGTCGGGCTGAACCATCTCCCCTCGGGCCGCTTCGCCGCCAACGGCGCCTGGCTGGCCGTCCAGACGATGGCCCACAACCTGGCCCGCTGGACGGCGCGGATCGGTCTGGGAGAGCGGATAGCCACCACCAAGACCCTCCGGCGGCGGTTCTTCTCCCTGGCCGGACGGCTCACCCGCTCGGCACGCCGGTTGACCCTGCATCTTCCGGATCGCTGGCCTTGGGCTGAGAAGTTCAGCCGCGCCTTGGCCCGGCTGCGAGCCATTCCACTCCCGGCCTGACGGCACCGTCGGCGACCGACCCACCCACCGGACAACCGAAGATCCCCGCAGACTCGTGCCAGCCCGGTCCGAGAGAGTTCCCTGCTGCGTATTCTCTCGCCATCCCGCGCATCGCAGCTCCCGCAGACGGCCATAGGGGCCCCTGTGCGGCGATGAAGACCGTCCGCCGACCTCCCTACCCCAAATGGAACCCAGGCTATTTCCCCTGTAGCTCCCTCACCCCCCTTCCGCTTTCCTCACGCCGTCCATCCGTGTCCTTCGGTGGATTCGGGCTTAGACCCGTTCCCCTTTCTCCACCATCCGCTTCATCCTCCCTCGCCATTCCTTAGCTGCATTCAAGTTAGGGGAGGTGTCTTTTGGCCAGGGCTCCTTGAAGAGGGCACGGTGTTGGTCGCCGGGCGGTTGGCGCTGGCAGGTAAGGAGGGTGGAGGGCTTAGCGATTGGCGGAGAGGGCGTTAGGCTCCTCCCTTGACACATGACTGAGCGTCAGTCATAATGGTGGATGCATCGTTGAAAAGGAGGAGACCGCTGTGACTGCGACCAGGGCAAGAAGGACCGAAAGCGAACCAGTGCGGAGGGCACAACTGCTCAGAGCAGCTCGAAAGGTGTTTCGTGCAAAAGGATATGATGGAGCGAGTGTCTCTGAGATAGTCCGCGAGGCAGGGGTGGCCCAGGGGACTTTCTATCTGTACTTCCCGTCCAAGAGGGACGCCGCCGTATCCCTGCGTGACGGGCTGATGGAGACCATGGCCCAGGCGGTGGCAACCGCTCTGGAATCTCGTACCTCCTTTGAGGACCGGCTCGAATCGCTGATCGCAGCAGGCTTCAAGGTAGCTCGAAAGAACGCTGACCTCTTCAGGCTGGCGTTCATCGGAGCGGACGAAACACACCCTGAAATGCACAGCGAGTCCAAGGAGCACACCTCGTTTTTGACAGCTATTACGGACCTCTTCAGGGATGCGGTCGACGCGGGGGAGATGGAGGCGATGGACCCGGAGATCGCGGCTCGGCTGGCAATCGGCCTGCTTCAGCATGCCATGATCGAGGCCTTTGTCTTTGGTGAGGGGGAAGAGTCGGTCCGGCTTGAGCAAGGCGTATCCGCACTGCTTCTGAACGCGCTAAGACGAAGAACCGGTTAGGGTTTTTGCAACATAGTGACTGAGGGTCAGTCATCTTTATGGGGGATAGAGGGGTCAGTCTTTTGGCCATGGAAAAATCATCAACCCTACCGATTACAAGAGGCGGCAGGGAGTCTACTATTTCTACCAGATGATGACTGGTGGTCAGTCAGCCCCAAAACTTAAAGGGGAATGCAGATGAAAGCACCGAGAAAGGAGACAGTCAGATGAGAACAGCAGATGACAATCAGAGCACCGAAAGGAAGCGATCATGGTGGTCAGTCAGCCCCAAAACTTAAAGGGGAATGCAGATGAAAGCACCGAGAAAGGAGACAGTCAGATGAGAACAGCAGCGGGAAACGAACCCAGGTTAGACAATCAGGAGCACCGAAAGGAAGCGATCATGGACGGCATCACCACCCAGGAGAAGGCGCAGTCGCGCGATCACCGGATGCGCTGGTGGACGCTCGCAGTAGTTTCGGTCACTGTCGTGTTAGCAACCATCGACGAAACGATTCTCAACGTGGCTATCCCGTCGCTGCAACGAGACCTGGGAGCGTCGGCCTCGTCGCTGCAGTGGATGATCAACGCGTACCTGCTGGTCTTCGGTGGCTTGCTCTTGACGATGGGCGGTGTCGGTGACAAGTTCGGACGGGCCCGGGTGCTGCGTTATGGGCTCGCGGTGTTCGGCCTTTCTTCGCTGGGCGCGGCGCTGGCGCAATCTCCGGCGCAGCTGATCGGGGCCCGGGCAATTATGGGTGTGGGCGGAGCGATGATGATGCCGGCTACCCTCGCCATCATCGTGAATGTGTTCAAAGAAAATGAGATGCCGAAAGCGATCGCGATATGGGCGATGATGGCGGGGGTCGGCGTCGCGCTTGGGCCGATCCTGGGAGGGGTGCTGCTCAAGTACTTCTACTGGGGGTCGGTGTTCATGGTGAACGTGCCGATTGCAGCGATTGCGATTGCAGCAAGCCTATTCCTCGTGCCGGATAGCCGGGACCCCGAGAGCAGGCCACTCGACATTCCGGGCGCACTTCTATCGATGGGAGCGGTTTCTGCGCTGATCCTCGCCATCATCGAGGGTCCCGAGTGGGGAATCGCGTCTCCGCTGCTCGCGATTACGGTAGCCACGGCGGTCGTCTTGGGCTTGGGCTTCGTCCTGCGAGAGAGGCAAGCTGAATACCTCTTGCTGCACTTCGCGCTGTTCCGGCTACCGCGGTTTTCTACCGGAGCAGCCGCTGTAAGTCTGGCGTTCTTATCGTTGGTCGGGTTCATTTTCGGCCTCACGCAGTACCTTCAGTTCGTTCAGGGACACACCCCGCTGGCCGCGGGAATTCGATTCCTGCCGGCGGCGGGAGGCTTCATGGTGGGCGCCATAGCCAGTGAGGAGTTGCTGCGCCGCTTCGGCACCACAGTATAGCTACATATTGCCTTCCAAAGCTGTTGGCTCGGCTCAAATCTTCCTGTATGATTCTTTTGTTACCCGTTTTGAGGTAACAAAGAGGGTAACAAAAACGGGGTTTCAAGGCCCTGGGTAACAGGAAAGGAGCGGATATGCCAAAGCTGGACTTTCAGACCATCAAGCACCTAGAGACCGCGGGGCGGCACACAGACGGTGACGGACTTTCACTGCTAATCAAGGCCACTGGCCGCAAGAATTGGGTGCAACGCCTCCACCACGACGGCAAACGGCGTGACCTTGGCTTAGGCTCATTCCCAGACGTTGGGCTGTCTCTAGCAAGGGACAGGGCGCGTGAGAACCGGACGCTAGTAGCAGACGGCAAGGCACCGCTTTCGGGCCAGATGTTCAAGGCGGCTACGCCGAAACCACAGAGAATCTCCGAGCCTACCCACCTGTTCGAGGACATAGCACGGGCGGCTCACCAACATCTAATCGCTAGCGGACGGTTGAACAATCCCAAGAACAAATCCAATTGGCTGAATCGGGCGGAGAAATACCTGTTTCCGGTGTTTGCTGGCATCGAGGTTGACGCCATCACAAGCGGCCAACTTCTAGACCTACTTGAGCCCATCCACAACGCCAAACCTGAAACCGGACGCGCGCTAAGGCTCATCCTCAAACGGACATTCAACAGGGCGAAAGTCCGGGGCATCATCAAGAGCAATCCACTGGACGGCGTGGCGGAGGAATTAGGGACACCTGGGAAGTCAAAGGTGCGGATGAAGTCCCTACCCTATGACCAACTTGCGGACGCGCTGGCGCTGATAGACGAAACTAACTCTAGTCCGGCCGCCAAAGCCGCCATCCGGTTGATGGCCCTGACCGGCGTTCGGGGCGCGGAAGTCAAGGGCGCGGTCTGGTCTGAGTTCGACCTTGACGGCGCGACGTGGGAGATACCGGCGGAGCGGATGAAGATGAGACAGGGCCACACGGTGCCCTTGAGCAAACAGGCCCTTGAAGTGCTGGAAACCATGCGCGAGACCTACGACGATGAGATTGTCTTTCCGTCCGTGCTGTCCACCAACGGAAAGTTGAGCGAGAACGCCCTCACCCGACCTTTCAAGCTGTGCCAGATTCAGGCGGTGCCTCACGGTATGCGTTCATCGTTCCGCACCTGGGCGGCGGAGACCTTCGGCGTGGCCTACCGTGACGCCGCCGAGCAGGTTCTGGCCCACAAGACCGGCTCCGCCATCGAACAGATTTACAACAGGGCGGAATACATGGAGATGCGCCGCGAGCTTTTGAACGCATGGGCCGACTATTTGGACGGTTAGAACATTGGGCCGATATTCGGCCCTCGGAGCCTTGACAGTTCCACAAACCCCCGTTACCTTTAGGTGTAATAGTTTCACCAATAGTAGTAACGGGGGTTTTCTTATGAAGACGAACGTTCAAAGAGTTCGGGAGCATCGGGAGCGGAAAAGCGGCATGAAGCTATTCACAGACGTGAGTTTGGAAATCCAGCACCGCATAGCTAAGGATATGAAGTTCTCCCTTGGCAGGGCCAAGAACGGCAACACCATCATCAATTGGGACATGGACGAATCAACCCATGACTTTCTGCAAGGCTACGCAGCGGCCAAGAGATTGACCTACGATGAGCTTATGGGAAGAATCAACATGGCAATTCTGGCCGTCCAGAAGGCTTATCCTGACACCTTCACCCGTGCCTTGTTCAAAGCCGCAAAGAAAAACTGAGGGGGAATAATGACAAGCGACACAGATAGCCTACTACTCCGACGGAGCGACGTAGAGGGCCTTGTCAGGCTCTCACGCAGCGCCATTTACTCCAAGATGAGCAAGGGGACGTTTCCGCGGCCTAAGTCCATTGGTGACGGTTCTGTTCGATGGCTCAAAAGTGAGGTCATGGAATGGATAGACCAACTCCAAAACGCCTGATTCCTGACCAGCGGTGTGCTTTCTGTGACACCGACTTGAGCCTCTACCAGCTCGGCACCGCGTGGATTTGCACCGACCATCTAGCGGCGTCGGTGTCGATGGCCGCTAACGACGTTTGGCCCGAAATGGTCCGCTACTCCCACGAGTTCGAGGCGGTGCTGCTATGAGTGAGCCAGGGGAGTTGATGGTCACCAATACCAACGGCGACAAACCGGGACCTACACTTAGCTTGCGATACGCGCCGGGTATCAACGTCGAGGTAGGGCGCGTCACACGCGACTACTCCAAGAGCCCCCAGGCCGAGGTCGTCATTGACGTGGAGAAGAACCTCGCCCCTGAGCGTCCCCGGCGTGTCTTCCGAGGGCGATTAGGGTTGTTATCGCGCTCAGGAATCAAGGGGTGCGTGGACACCTGCAAGCGGCGTGTTCCTGACCTGGCCTGGGATGATCTCATTGACGGCGTTTGCGACCGGGCCATGAACAATCAGCGGACACGGCTCAAGCCTCAAATCGTCGGGCTCCAAGAGCCCAAACTAGAGCGGCCCGTCTATCAAGTCTGGCCCCTGCTGCCCAGCCGCCAACCGACGTTCATCTACGGGCAGGGCGGCATCGGCAAGTCATGGCTCGCGCTCTATCTGTGCGCCCTGGTTGACAACGGGCTCACTAAGAACGGGCTCAATGCCGACGTGGGAAATAGCCTCTATGTCGATTGGGAAACCGACCGTGCCACGGCTGAGGGGCGAGCCTGGGCGATCAAGCATGGTGACCCGGACATTAATGAGGGATGGGGCTTGAGATACTTCGCCGCTCAGAGCCCGCTCGTGGACTGGATTGACACCCTGGCGGACCATGTAGCGGCGGAGCAATTCGATCTGGTAGTCATTGACAGTGTGGGTATGGCCCTGGGCGGCGACGCGGGAAGCGATGAAAAGGTACTGGCGTTCATGTCGGCGGTCCGTACGCTACAAACAACCGTTCTACTAATCGACCACATGACCAAAGGGGCGGACTCCGAAGACCGGGGAGCGTTCGGCAGCGCCTACAAGAAAAACCAGGGGCGGTCTATGTGGGAGATGCGTCAAGCGGCGGACGGGGAGCTCACAATGGGGCTCTACCATCGCAAGACCAACTTAGGACGTCTAGGCCCCCCTGTCGGTCTGAGCCTAGAGATCATCGAGGAGGACGACTACACCATACAGTCAGCGTCATTCAGCCGAACTGACGTGACGGACGATCCTGAGCTGGCAAAGGGACTCAGCGCCCCCCTTCGCATCCTAGCGGCCCTGAAACACGGCGCTATGGACCTGGACGGCATCTGTGAGGCCCTTCAAGACATACCCCGGACCACCATTCAGCCTAACCTAACTAGGATGGTCCAGAACGGCAGGCTTATGAAGCCAGACCGGGGCAAGTATGGCCTGGCTATCAAGTGACAAATATACATGTAAGTTACATAAGCCCTCTCCTAAGAGAGAGGGGGCTTTTGTGTAAGTTTGAGCAAAGAAGGGAGAATCCGATGGACGAACAGCCGACGATCTCAGAGGAGTTGAGGGTAGGGTTGATGCAAGTGTGGATGCTAGGATTCGTCGAAGCCGTGGCAGGCGGAGAAGTCACCGACGACGATGTGATACCAACACAGTTCGGTGACCTGCTCAAGGAGATGGCTACCTGGGCCATAGATGAGGCGGTCCCCAAGATAGCACCCCTCATCCAAGAGCACCCCACCGCCTGCTATCAGGTGATGTACGAAGTTGGATTCAAGACTGCCAAAGCCTTGACTATTCCATCTGAGCCGATTTCCCTCAACTAGCTCCCGATCCCGTCTACCCACCTAACCATGCCACAGAGCAACGAAACGGGGCTAAAAGGTACTCAGGGACTAGATCGAGGTTTAGGGGGCTTAGGAGCGAACCTACCCCACTAGAGCTTGACATGGGGCTGAGAGGCTAATCGAGAGTTTGATGGTTGAAGCTCAGCCAGCGCAGAGAAGCATTTGATGGTTGAAGCTCGGCCAGCGCAGAGAAGCATTTGATGGTTGAAGCTCGGCCAGCGCAGAGAAGCAAACGAGAACGAAATCATGGGGTCGGGACCCTGAATAACGAAATGGAAGGAATCATTGGGCCAGTGGGGGCGTCTAATTCGCACTTAACATCATGATCAACCTACTACCATCGCAACGTCGCTTCCTCCGTGGAGCCTTGGCCCCAGGGGTTCGAACGGCGGCCCTCAGTCTCCCTAGAGGCGAGGGTAAGTCAACGCTCGCGGCCTACATCTTGCAACGGTGCATGACGCCGGGTGACGCGCTCTTCGAGGTCGGCGCCGAGTACTTGCTATGTGCGGCCAGCATCGAGGGCGCCCGTCACGTCTACCGGCCTATCCGCGCCGAGCTCGAACCCACGGGCGAGTACAGCTTCCTTGACTCTCAGATGCGTCTAGGCATCACCCACAAGCCGACCAACACCAAGCTCCGAGTGATGAGCAGCAACGCTAAGACGGCATTCGGCATCGTAGGGACGCCGCTACTTGTGGCTGATGAGCCTGGGGCTTGGGAGATCGTGGGCGGCGGTCTTTTACATGACGCTATCCAGACAGCCCAGGGTAAGCCTGAATCGAGCCTACGGGTGCTCTACGTCGGGACGATGGCCCCGATGGGCGCTCCGGGGCATTGGTTCTATGATCTGGTAGACGCCGGTACGCAAGGTTCAACGTTCGTTCAAGCCCTTGTGGGAGACGCTGAGACGTGGGACAAGTGGCCGACGATCGGCAAGGCTAACCCGCTCAAAGCGAAGTACGCCGAGAGTCGGGCAGTCCTGCTAGAGGAGCGAGACGCGGCGCGGCGGGATTCACGCCTCAAAGCGCGATTTTTAAGCTATCGTTTGAACGTACCGACTCAGGATGAGAACGCGGTCCTCTTGACAGTGGATGACTGGAAGCTTGCAACGGCGCGTCCACAAGGCTTGCCGGTAGGGAAGCCGATTATAGGTATAGATTTGGGCGGCGGTCGAGCATGGAGCGCCGCCGTCGCGGTCTGGGAGTCCGGGCGGATAGAGGCGTTGGCGCTAGCTCCGGGAATCCCTTCGATTGAAGATCAAGAGAAGCGCGACAACGTTCCGTCCGGCGTCTACGTCAAGCTCATGCGGAGCGGTGCGCTCACCCTGGCCCAGGGCTTGAGAGTACAGCCGCCGAGCGCCCTATGGGAAAGCGTCGTCGATCGTTGGGGCATCCCGGTCAAAATCGTGTGTGATAGATTCCGTCTCTCCGAGCTACAAGACGTCGTGGGCAACGCCTCCACCATCGAGCCCCGCGTCACGCAATGGTCGAGTAGCAGCGAGGACATACGGGCTCTCAGGAAGATATGCCGAGACGGGCCGCTCTCCGTGGACCCTGGGAGTCGGAATCTGCTGGTGGTCTCCATGTCCTCGGCCTACGTCGAGAGTGATAAGGCTGGCAACTCGCGGCTTATCAAGAGGGCCAGCGATAACAAGGCGAGGGACGACGTTGCGGCGGCGGCGGTTTTGGCCGCTGGTGCCTTCCAGCGGGCTTCCTCGGCACCGGTGCGCGAGTTGAAATATGCCTCTGTGTAGTCACATGGCTTGCTACTCATAGAGGTACTCCCCTTGACATGAGCCGACTCAAGCCCCATACTGGATGAGAATGGATGAGCTACGCCACTACTACCCAGGAGATGAAGGATATGACGCCGACTCAGAAGCTCCAAATCAAGATGAGCGAGACGCGGGAGAAGCTCAACGGTATGCTCGAAGTCCGGGACGGCGACACCGACAAGCTGGCCGTCCGCCAGAAGTTGGTTGACGAGATACAGGGGTTCGAAGCCGAGTTGAGAGCGGCCATTAAAGCCGACGACGACACCACGTCTGAGTCGCGGGAGTGGGCCGACGTGTCGGGCCGTTTTGATCTCGGAGAGCTTTTCGAGGGCGTTATGGAGCATCGGGCCAGCTCAGGCGCAATCGCTGAGGTCCAGAAGGAGCGCGGCCTGGGCCTGAACGCTCTCCCGACCGAAATGCTCATGGAGAAGAGGGCAGTCACGCCTGCGCCGTCCGACGTAGGACAGAGCCAGAGCGAGATCACGGGCTACGTTTTCGCGAACAGCGTCCAGGCCTTCCTCAGTGTACCGTCGCCCATCATCCCGGTTGGCGATTCTACCTTCCCGGTTTTGACTTCCGACCCTGCCGCAGGCACCCCCACCGAGAACGACGCGCAAGCCGAGACGACCGGCGCGTTCACCGCCGACGTGCTCACCCCTTCCCGGATTCAGGCGTCGTTCTTCTGGAGTCGTGAGGACGCCGCTCGCATGGCGGGTATGGGTGACGCGCTTCGTGAGGCCCTTCAAGGCGGAATCGCTGACAAGCTTGACTCCGAGATCATGCGGGGCACTAACGGCCTTTTGACCGGAACCAACCTGAGCAATCACAACGTCAACTCCGTGACTGGATTCTCCGACTACATATCCGACTTTGGCTACTCTCGCGTGGACGGGCGCTACGCGGCCAGCGGCGCCGATGTTCGTTTGGTTATGGGCTCGTCGACGTATGCCCATGCTGGAAGTCAATATCGCCATGCGAATGCGGATGATGTGGCGCTCGACCGGCTGTCGGAGATCACAGGCGGGGTTAGGGTAAGCGCCCATGTTCCCGCCGTCTCTGGCTCAAAGCAGAACGTCTTGATTCGCCTGGGCCAGCGGCGCGACATGGTGGCTCCGGTGTGGGGCGGCGTGACCCTGATTCCCGACGAAATCACGAAGGCGGCAAACGGCCAGATCGTCCTTACGGCAGTCCTTTTGCACGCGGTCCGGATTCTCCGATCGGGCGGCTTCTACAAGCAGCAAAGCCAGCACTCTTAGCCTCAGTCGATGCCCCTTAACAGGCTGATTGAGCTACGTCGCTACACTGTCAAAAGGGACTCGTTCGGTAGCGAGCTAAAGGCATGGTACACGCTGGCTACCGTGTGGGCTGAGAAGCTGCAAGTGAAGCCCTCCGAGCGGTTCATCGAGACTTCCGCGAAGGTGGTCAACACGTCACAGGCAAAGTTCAAGATTCTAGCGCGTGCCGACGTAAATGAGTTGATGCTTTTGATCGACGACGACGCCGTGACGTGGGACATTCAAGGGATTAGCAAAAACGACTGGAAATACCTAACGCTGCACGTTGGACAACCTCGGCGGAATTGGAAGGAACCCACTGAGTGACCGTTACTATAACCCTCCCCGACCTGGCGAACCAAGTCCGAGTTAGCCCGACTGAGGACGCCGCCGACATTCCCACTGGCTACGTTGCCATCCTAAACCCGAATCCACCGAAGGACACCGATGGACGGCGTGAGGAAAGCGGAAGGGGGGTGAGGGAGCTACAGGGGAAATAGCCTGGGTTCCATTTGGGGTAGGGAGGTCGGCGGACGGTCTTCATCGCCGCACAGGGGCCCCTATGGCCGTCTGCGGGAGCTGCGATGCGCGGGATGGCGAGAGAATACGCAGCAGGGAACTCTCTCGGACCGGGCTGGCACGAGTCTGCGGGGATCTTCGGTTGTCCGGTGGGTGGGTCGGTCGCCGACGGTGCCGTCAGGCCGGGAGTGGAATGGCTCGCAGCCGGGCCAAGGCGCGGCTGAACTTCTCAGCCCAAGGCCAGCGATCCGGAAGATGCAGGGTCAACCGGCGTGCCGAGCGGGTGAGCCGTCCGGCCAGGGAGAAGAACCGCCGCCGGAGGGTCTTGGTGGTGGCTATCCGCTCTCCCAGACCGATCCGCGCCGTCCAGCGGGCCAGGTTGTGGGCCATCGTCTGGACGGCCAGCCAGGCGCCGTTGGCGGCGAAGCGGCCCGAGGGGAGATGGTTCAGCCCGACGCCGTACTTGAGGTCGCGTATGGCATTCTCGATCTCGGCGTGGCGGCGATGGTCAGCCTCCAGTTCGAGCAACTCCCCGTCCCGGTCGGTGATGAAGCCATGATAGCTGTATTTGGCGAAGAGGGCCAGTTGGGAACCGGGCGTCGGCTTCACCCGCCGGACGATGAGCCGTACCGGCGCGGCGTCCGCCTCGGCCTGGAAGGGGGTGCAGGTGGTCTCGGCCACATCGGCGGCGCCGTCCATCCAGTAAGGAATCGGCGTCCAGGCATCTTCGGGTATCGCCTCGATGAGATTGTGCAGGCTTTTGTGCTGGCGGATGGTGATGGAGAAGCGGACATCCATCTTGCGGCAGACGGATACCACGCCATGAGTGTAGAACCCGCTGTCGGCCCGTAGCGTGAGTCGTCCGTTGGCCCCGGCGTAGCGCACCCGTCCCACCGTCTCCCGCAGGAAGTGGGCGGCGCCGCGGGCGGTGTTGGCCCGGCCCTCGCGCAGCCGGGACATCAGCACGTCTCCGGTGCCGGCGGCGATGGCCAGCAGCGGGTGGTAGCCCCGCTTGCCGGTATAGCCGTGGTGGCGCGCTCCCTCCTTGGCCAGTCCGTAGGTCTCGCAGATGGTGGAGTCCAGGTCAATGGTCAGGGGCCCGTCGCCGGGTCCCGCCCCGGCCTGCCAAGCCCGGGCCAGCAACTCGCGGCTCACCCGGTCGAGTTGACGGACGTGGCCCCACCGGAAGCTGCGCAGGAAGGTGCCCAGGGTGGATGGCGCCTTGACCGTGCCGCCCAGGGTGCAGGCCGTCCCCCCGGTGCGCAACACATCGGCGTCGTCAATGCAGTCGCCCCCAGCCAGCGCAGACGCCACCAGCGTCATCATCTTGTCGCTCGTGTTCGCCCGCCCCGGGGCATCGCCCAGGTCGAGGCGCTGCCGGACGAGTTCGGGCAGGCCGAGGTGCCGCGCCAGGGTGGCCGGAAGGAGCAGCCCGGCATTGGCCACCAAGCGGCGGTCGTCGAAGGTGATTTGGATCCGGTCGGGGTGGTTGCGTGGCAGCATCTACTGGGTGCTCCTTTTCCGGGGCCGTTTTTTTGCTACAAAACCATTATCCCAGAAGCACAGGAGCACCTTCTTGCCGCCTCAGGACGCTAACCCGACGCCCTCCTTCGGTGGATTCGGGATTAGTACGAGATTCAATCGGGGCGGCAGTTCAACTGGCGGCGTCGCTGCCACAAGAGGACGCGCTCGCCCTAACCGTCGCTGCGAAGTCGGCCTTCACGGATGCGCTGGGTCTGGCCGTGCTGATTGGCGCCGGGCTCTCGCTCGTCGGGGTGCTGATCGTTGCCAGGTTCATGCCGGCGCGCGGCACTAATGTGAGTGAGGATGAGGACAGCAGTCTGCCAGAGCTAGAGCTGGAAGGACCGCCTGCTCCCATCCACGAGCCTGCCGCCGCAGGCGATGGCGATTAACACTTCAATCCATGAATTAAAGTTTGCAGATGAAAGAGAGGAGACCCCACCCGCCCACTGGCGGGTGGGGTCCTGTCAGAGGTAAGAGCATGTCAGCTATAGATATAGGCGTCACCACAGGTGGAATCGTGGTCATACTGTTCCTGGTCTGGTTTTTCTTCGGTCCTAAGAAGGCCAAAGAAGCGGAGGTAAAGGATGGAGTCCAGGAGGTACGGATCACCGTCAAAGGTGGTTACTCCCCCGACGTGATCCGAGTCAAGGAGGGCGTGCCTGTGCGGTTGGTGTTCGACCGGCAGGAGGCCAGCGACTGCAGCGACCGGGTGGTGTTCCCCGACTTCCAGGCCAGCAAATCCCTGGCCCCGTTCGCCACCACCACGCTGGAGTTCACGCCGACCAAGTCCGGCTCCTTCGGTTTCGCCTGCGGAATAAACATGCTCCACGGGACCCTCATTGTGGAGCAGGATGGGGTTGGCCGAAAGGGTCCGGACAAGCCTTCCGAGGGCCATGAGGACCACGTGACCTTTGCTGAGGCCGTAGGCGTAGGCCCCAAGCTGGAGGTCGGCGAGCTTTCACAGGCCGAATTCGCCATTATCGGCGGGGGCGTCACCTGCCCCACCTGCGTGGTCAATATCGAGGCATTCCTTGGGGACCTGCCAGGGATTGATGAGGTCCACGTCAACTTCGCTGCCGAGCGGGTGACTGTCCAGTACGACCCGGCCCAGGTAACCACCGAGCAGATGCAACAGGTCATCCAGGACGCCGGCTACCAGGTCCAGCCCCGGGAGGAGCCGGGCAGCCAGCAGACCGAGGAACGGGAGGCCGCCATTCGTAAAGCGGAGCGCCGGAACCTGACTTTGCGGGTCATCGTAGGGGCCATATTGACACTCCCCGTACTCTACGCCGGAATGGTGGGGGGATTTATCAGCGAGGACCTCGTGCCAGCTTTGCTCGACAACAACTTGTTCCAGCTGGGGTTGATCACCCCCGTGATGGTCTATGCCGGCTGGCCCATCCACCGCACCGGCTGGCTCATTCTGTCGCGCCGGGCTGCCGACATGAACAGCCTGATCACAATAGGCACGTTGGCCGCATTCGTCTTCAGCCTTATAGTCACGGTATCACCAGGGATATTTCCAGAGGGCCTGCAGGAGGTCTACTACGAGTCCGTGGGCGTCATCATCACTTTGATCATGTTGGGAAGGTTGCTGGAAGCCATCGCCAAGGGAGGCACCACCGAGGCCATCCGCACACTCATCGGCCTGCAGGCGAAGACCGCCCGGGTGATGAGGGATGGCCAGGAGATGGATGTTCCGATAGAAGCGGTGCGCATGGGAGACATCGTGGTAGTCCGGCCCGGTGAGAAGGTGCCGGTGGACGGAGAGATTATCGAGGGGCGCTCCTCCCTGGACGAGTCGATGGTCACCGGTGAGAGCATTCCCGCCACAAGGGGAACCGGAGACACGGTCATCGGGGCTACTATCAACCAGACCGGCTCCTTTCGCTTTCGCGCCACCAAGGTGGGCAAGGATACTATGCTTGCCCAGATCATCCAGCTGGTGGAGCAGGCCCAGGGTTCCACGGCGCCTATCCAGCGGCTAGCCGACCAGATAGCCAGCTACTTCGTGCCTGCGGTGATGTTCATTACCGTTGCCACGTTCGTCATCTGGTTCAACTTTGGCCCGGACCCCGCCTTCACCTTCGCGTTGGTTAGCGGCGTGTCTGTGCTAATCATCGCTTACCCCTGCGCCCTGGGTCTGGCCACGCCCCTCTCCATCATGGTGAGCACCGGCAAGGGTGCCCAGAATGGCATCCTGATCCGCTCGGCAGAGGCGCTGGAGACGGCTCACAAGCTCCATACCCTGGTGTTGGACAAGACCGGCACCATTACTCGGGGCAAGCCAACCTTGACTGATGTGATAGCCATGGGGGACCTGAAAGACGCCGATCTGATAAGACTTGTAGCATCGGCCGAGCGCTCGTCGGAGCATCCCCTGGGGCAGGCCATCGTAGAGGGTGCCGCCGAGCGAGAGATTCAGCTGGTAGAACCCGGCGACTTCCAGTCGGTGACGGGAAAGGGTATCCAGGTGGACGTGGACGGTCGGCAGGTGCTGGTCGGGAATCGGCGCTTACTGGCCGATGCGGGCATCGACACCGGGCAGATGGAGCAGCGAGCAGAAGAGTTGGCAGAGCAGGGGAAGACGCCAATGTTCGTCGCAGTAGACGGAAAGCCCGGAGGAATCATGGCAGTAGCCGACACGGTGAAAGAGGACTCAGCGGCAGCGGTGGCTACCCTGCAGGGACTGGGTCTGGAAGTGGTGATGATCACTGGGGACAATCCACGAACGGCCGAGGCTATTGCTCGACAGGTGGGGATATCGCGAGTCCTTGCCGAGGTCCTGCCTCAGGACAAGGCCCTTGAGGTGAAGAGGCTCCAGGATGAGGGCAAGCTGGTGGGCATGGTCGGCGACGGAATCAACGACGCTCCGGCACTGGCCCAGGCGGACGTGGGTATCGCGATTGGCGCCGGCACCGATGTGGCTATCGAGGCCTCGGACATCACGCTTATCTCTGGGGAGCTTCGCGGGGTAGTAACAGCCATAACGTTGAGCCGGTCCACCATGCGGAACATCAGGGAGAACCTGGTTTTCGCCTTTGGCTACAACACAATAGGTATCCCCATCGCGGCGGGCCTGTTGTACCCCTTCTTCGAGATCACGCTCAGCCCCATGATCGCCGCAGCGGCCATGGCGCTGAGCTCGCTGTCGGTTACCACCAACGCCAACCGCCTGCGCACCTACCAGCGCCCGGCTGTAGCTGCGGTGGGGGTGTCAGGGAGCGAGAAGCAGACAATCATTGACGTACCAAGGTACGAACCAGAAAAGGAGGAAGACATGGCGACCGTCAAAGATGTTGTATGTGGAATGGACATCGACCCCAACACCGCGGCCGCTCAGATGGCGTACTAAGGGAAGACCTACTACTTCTGCTCTCACGATTGCCATGCGAAGTTCATGGCCGAGCCGCAGAAGTACGCTTCTTAGTTGACATGATGAATCTCACTAAGTCGAGCTTTGCAAGGCGCCGGTAGGCAGACAACGGAAGCACGAGACGGCTAACGTCACACCATTATGGAAACGCTGACAGACCTGTCGTGGAGAATTTATCCGGCGTCGGCCTTGATGGGGCTTTGCACCAAAAGTGCCACTTGTTCCTAAAGTCCGCATTCTGTTCCTAAAGTCGGGAGGGCTGAGTAATGGGTCAAGGCTTTACTTTGGAGCTTTGGACCACGTCCATCGTGCAATACTGCCTTGGGACTCGACTCCGAGAGCGGCAATATTTTGCATTGCCAGCCGGCTTTGCACATAAAGTCTTTAGGGCAGGCGGCTTTGTCCCAAAAGATACCTATACGTAAAGCCCCACCATCATGGCCCCCAACTCGCTCTCCTTAGCCCGAATCCACCGAAGGACACCGATGGACGGCGTGAGGAAAGCGGAAGGGGGGTGAGGGAGCTACAGGGGAAATAGCCTGGGTTCCATTTGGGGTAGGGAGGTCGGCGGACGGTCTTCATCGCCGCACAGGGGCCCCTATGGCCGTCTGCGGGAGCTGCGATGCGCGGGATGGCGAGAGAATACGCAGCAGGGAACTCTCTCGGACCGGGCTGGCACGAGTCTGCGGGGATCTTCGGTTGTCCGGTGGGTGGGTCGGTCGCCGACGGTGCCGTCAGGCCGGGAGTGGAATGGCTCGCAGCCGGGCCAAGGCGCGGCTGAACTTCTCAGCCCAAGGCCAGCGATCCGGAAGATGCAGGGTCAACCGGCGTGCCGAGCGGGTGAGCCGTCCGGCCAGGGAGAAGAACCGCCGCCGGAGGGTCTTGGTGGTGGCTATCCGCTCTCCCAGACCGATCCGCGCCGTCCAGCGGGCCAGGTTGTGGGCCATCGTCTGGACGGCCAGCCAGGCGCCGTTGGCGGCGAAGCGGCCCGAGGGGAGATGGTTCAGCCCGACGCCGTACTTGAGGTCGCGTATGGCATTCTCGATCTCGGCGTGGCGGCGATGGTCAGCCTCCAGTTCGAGCAACTCCCCGTCCCGGTCGGTGATGAAGCCATGATAGCTGTATTTGGCGAAGAGGGCCAGTTGGGAACCGGGCGTCGGCTTCACCCGCCGGACGATGAGCCGTACCGGCGCGGCGTCCGCCTCGGCCTGGAAGGGGGTGCAGGTGGTCTCGGCCACATCGGCGGCGCCGTCCATCCAGTAAGGAATCGGCGTCCAGGCATCTTCGGGTATCGCCTCGATGAGATTGTGCAGGCTTTTGTGCTGGCGGATGGTGATGGAGAAGCGGACATCCATCTTGCGGCAGACGGATACCACGCCATGAGTGTAGAACCCGCTGTCGGCCCGTAGCGTGAGTCGTCCGTTGGCCCCGGCGTAGCGCACCCGTCCCACCGTCTCCCGCAGGAAGTGGGCGGCGCCGCGGGCGGTGTTGGCCCGGCCCTCGCGCAGCCGGGACATCAGCACGTCTCCGGTGCCGGCGGCGATGGCCAGCAGCGGGTGGTAGCCCCGCTTGCCGGTATAGCCGTGGTGGCGCGCTCCCTCCTTGGCCAGTCCGTAGGTCTCGCAGATGGTGGAGTCCAGGTCAATGGTCAGGGGCCCGTCGCCGGGTCCCGCCCCGGCCTGCCAAGCCCGGGCCAGCAACTCGCGGCTCACCCGGTCGAGTTGACGGACGTGGCCCCACCGGAAGCTGCGCAGGAAGGTGCCCAGGGTGGATGGCGCCTTGACCGTGCCGCCCAGGGTGCAGGCCGTCCCCCCGGTGCGCAACACATCGGCGTCGTCAATGCAGTCGCCCCCAGCCAGCGCAGACGCCACCAGCGTCATCATCTTGTCGCTCGTGTTCGCCCGCCCCGGGGCATCGCCCAGGTCGAGGCGCTGCCGGACGAGTTCGGGCAGGCCGAGGTGCCGCGCCAGGGTGGCCGGAAGGAGCAGCCCGGCATTGGCCACCAAGCGGCGGTCGTCGAAGGTGATTTGGATCCGGTCGGGGTGGTTGCGTGGCAGCATCTACTGGGTGCTCCTTTTCCGGGGCCGTTTTTTTGCTACAAAACCATTATCCCAGAAGCACAGGAGCACCTTCTTGCCGCCTCAGGACGCTAACCCGACGCCCTCCTTCGGTGGATTCGGGATTAGTGGACAAGGAATTCCTAGCTTCATCAATTTCCATTGTCAGTTGCTGAATCCTTTCAAGCCAAAGGTCAAAGTCATCCCCATCCGGCAATGGAACCAGTATCTCGGACAATTGGTCAAATTTGATTCCCTCGTAAAAACCCCTCGTCCTCCGGGGGCAATTCTTGAGTTTTCGGGAGCCGAGCCCCGACGGGATGCTCCCCAAGCCAATGCGGAATATTCCCTACTTCAACAGATTGATTCTGATATTTGGCTGTTCGGAAAAACCTGATGAGAGTTCCATTTGACCAGGCATGGTAATCGGCTCCGAGATTGCGAGCGTAGGATTCTGCCTGCTTAACTCCCCTTGATGAGGTTACGTCAATAGGTGTGTAAACGACATCAGGCGGCGACCTTCTCAGCCGTTGATTCAATGGCGATTCCATCCGCATACTGTGCACCGAGATAGACGTCTTCGATCAACTCAGGGGCCTTCAGACGCCTGAAGCGCTGTTCGGCGACCATCAACATTTTCCAGATCACCGCTATCGCCCGATCGACCCTCTTGTAGCGCTTGGCGGCATCGGTCCGAAGCCTGAGGGCCGCGAAGGGTGATTCTACCGGGTTCGTCGTGCGAAGGTGCCCCCAGTGCTCCTTTGGGAAGTCATAGAAGGTGACCATGCGGTCCCAGTCCCGCTCCAAGGCCTCTGAGGCCGCCTCGTAGGAATGGTCGCCGCACCACCTGGTGAACACCGTCCTGAGCCGCTCAGCCTCTGTCCGAGTCGGCGCGTAGGGGATAGTACGCAGCATGAGCTTGGCCTGGTCCTGTTGTCGCTTTGGAAGCTTGGCGAGCACGTTTACGATCTTGTGGTTCCAGCAGCGTTGCTCTGCCGCCTGCGGATAGACGTTGCGCAGAGCTCCCCAGATGCCCAGGTGTCCGTCTCCAACCACCAGCCTCGGGCAGCTCAAGCCCCGGCGCTTGATGTCCCTGAGCACCTCGGACCAGTTCTCTGTGGACTCCCTGTATCCGGGAACAGCGCTCACCACCACCTTGCTCCCGTCGCTCAGGGCCGCCATCACCACCAGTACCGCCGCCTTCTCCTTCTCAAGACCAGCCTTGACGTAGACTCCATCCACCCACATGTAGACCACTTCCAGGTCATCGAGGGGCCGGCTGCGCCATTGGGCAAGCTCATCGTTCCACTTATCCTTCAACCGGGCCACCGTGCTCGCCGATACCGGTGCGTCCTCTCCCAGCAGCCCCCGCAAAGCCAGATCGAAGTCGCCTTCGGATAGACCGTGCAGGTACAGCTCGGGGATCAACTCAGCAACCTTCCTGGTCCTGTTGACGAACAGCGGCAGCAGCCGGCTCTCGAACTGCTCCTCGGTATCGCGGACTCGCGGCCGCCTCAGCTGTATCGTTCCCGAACTCAGCGTAAGCCTCCGGGCTCTGCCGTATCCGTTCCGATAGCCGGTATCTGAGTCCGAGTCGGATCTGAGCGCCGACTTCGCCCTTCCCAGAAACGCCGTCACCTCCTCCTCCAGCAACTCCTGGATCAGCCTCTGGACCTGGCTTCGCACCCAATCCTCCAACTGCTCCCACTCCGGCCTTGACTCCGACCTACTCTCAGTGCTTTCCTTCCTCATGGGCGGTCTATCTCCTCTCTTGGGCCTCGAGCCCGTGTTGTTCAGAGAGAGGGTACACCGCCTGACTGTTTACACACTTTTTGAAGATACCTCCCCTTGATTCTGTTGGAGCCTTTGTCTCAACCACAAGGAATGGCTCCCGTCTGCGCTTATCTCTGTAAGCCACAATATCAGCAAAGATCGTAGATTTCTCCGCATCGCGGCCAGCTCCTGCCGCGACGTTCAAGGCAAGTTGCTCTTGGCTGTAGCCATACTCATTGATGAGTTTGGCTACCCATTGTGCTCTCACTTTGCCTTCAGGTTGAGACCATTCAGCATTAAGCTTTTTTGATAGTCGGTCAGTTAGCCGATACCCCTCAGGAAATAAGGAGATTACCTTACCAGAGTTATTGTTCGGCATTTCCTGCCCCCTGCTGTGACTTGGAATACCTACGTTTCTTTGGGATGCGCTTCCGATTTAAAAGAGTATCTAACACCATGATGGTTGGCTTACCCGGTTGTCTGCTCCCTGCCTTCCACTTTTCAACTGCATTAACCGTCAGCCCCACCTCCGCCGCCATGGCGGCAATAGTCCAGCCTTTGGCTCGGAGACCCGCAAGGCGCGCTTGGACTTCGTTCATGGCGAGACAATACCATACAACGTATAGGCTTGTCAAGGCGGACATGCGCGATACTACCCTGTTGACAAACCTATACAGTGTATGGTCTAATAGGCACAAGTTGAAGTTACGGATAGAGGTGCAAGAATGAACGAACAACAGACACGGCAACTTACTGCTCTCGGCCCCGACGCCATTGACGACGGAGACGCCGGACGCCAGCAGCGCGGGATGGCTATAGCCGCGCTGACCCCCGTGGTGAAGAACAAGCTCGGCTACAAGGTCCCGTCTCAGTCCGGCAGCGGCTCCTACGTGGTGAATCTCGACGGCGAGCCGTTCTGCACTTGCCCCGACTTCGAGAGAGGTATCTTCAAAAAGTGTGTAAACAGTCAGGCGGTGTACCCTCTCTCTGAACAACACGGGCTCGAGGCCCAAGAGAGGAGATAGACCGCCCATGAGGAAGGAAAGCACTGAGAGTAGGTCGGAGTCAAGGCCGGAGTGGGAGCAGTTGGAGGATTGGGTGCGAAGCCAGGTCCAGAGGCTGATCCAGGAGTTGCTGGAGGAGGAGGTGACGGCGTTTCTGGGAAGGGCGAAGTCGGCGCTCAGATCCGACTCGGACTCAGATACCGGCTATCGGAACGGATACGGCAGAGCCCGGAGGCTTACGCTGAGTTCGGGAACGATACAGCTGAGGCGGCCGCGAGTCCGCGATACCGAGGAGCAGTTCGAGAGCCGGCTGCTGCCGCTGTTCGTCAACAGGACCAGGAAGGTTGCTGAGTTGATCCCCGAGCTGTACCTGCACGGTCTATCCGAAGGCGACTTCGATCTGGCTTTGCGGGGGCTGCTGGGAGAGGACGCACCGGTATCGGCGAGCACGGTGGCCCGGTTGAAGGATAAGTGGAACGATGAGCTTGCCCAATGGCGCAGCCGGCCCCTCGATGACCTGGAAGTGGTCTACATGTGGGTGGATGGAGTCTACGTCAAGGCTGGTCTTGAGAAGGAGAAGGCGGCGGTACTGGTGGTGATGGCGGCCCTGAGCGACGGGAGCAAGGTGGTGGTGAGCGCTGTTCCTGGATACAGGGAGTCCACAGAGAACTGGTCCGAGGTGCTCAGGGACATCAAGCGCCGGGGCTTGAGCTGCCCGAGGCTGGTGGTTGGAGACGGACACCTGGGCATCTGGGGAGCTCTGCGCAACGTCTATCCGCAGGCGGCAGAGCAACGCTGCTGGAACCACAAGATCGTAAACGTGCTCGCCAAGCTTCCAAAGCGACAACAGGACCAGGCCAAGCTCATGCTGCGTACTATCCCCTACGCGCCGACTCGGACAGAGGCTGAGCGGCTCAGGACGGTGTTCACCAGGTGGTGCGGCGACCATTCCTACGAGGCGGCCTCAGAGGCCTTGGAGCGGGACTGGGACCGCATGGTCACCTTCTATGACTTCCCAAAGGAGCACTGGGGGCACCTTCGCACGACGAACCCGGTAGAATCACCCTTCGCGGCCCTCAGGCTTCGGACCGATGCCGCCAAGCGCTACAAGAGGGTCGATCGGGCGATAGCGGTGATCTGGAAAATGTTGATGGTCGCCGAACAGCGCTTCAGGCGTCTGAAGGCCCCTGAGTTGATCGAAGACGTCTATCTCGGTGCACAGTATGCGGATGGAATCGCCATTGAATCAACGGCTGAGAAGGTCGCCGCCTGATGTCGTTTACACACCTATTGACGTAACCTCCTTCGAGAAGCACCAGCAGCCGTGCAAGCATATCTACGCCGTCGAATTCATCATCCAGCGCGAGGAAAGGCCCGATGGCGTCACCATTGAGACCAAGACCATGCGGGTGACCTATCGCCAGGACTGGCCTGCCTACAATGCGGCTCAGACCCATGAACAAGAAAACTTTGCCGAGCTGCTGCGTGAGCTGTGCGATACCATCCCCCAGCCGCCTCAAACCTTCGGACGGCCTCGGCTGCCACTCTCCGACGTACTGTTCGGTATCGGACTCAAGGTCTATTCCACTATGTCTGGCAGGCGGGCTATGACCGACTTCCGTGACGCTCAGGCTAAAGGGCAGCTTGATAAGCCACCGTCCTTCACGAGCACTTTCCGCTACCTGGAAAATCCCGACTTGGCCCCACTGTTGAAGTCCCTGATCGAGCAGAGCGCGTTGCCGCTCCGGTCGGTGGAAAGCGACTTCGCCGTGGATTCCAGCGGGTTCTCCACGTCGGTCTACAACCGTTGGTTCGACCATAAGTGGGGGAAGCAACGCAAGGAAGCCAAATGGGTGAAGGCTCACCTGATGTGCGGCGTCAAGACCAACATCGTGACTGCCGTTGAGGTCACTGAAACCGAGTCCGGCGATGCGCCCTACCTGCCCCCGTTCGTCGAAACCACGGCGCGGGGTTTCGAGGTCAGCGAAGTGTCCGGCGACAAGGCGTACGTTAGCAGGAAGAACCTGCGGGCGGTGCAAGCTGTGGGCGCCACCCCCTACATCCCATTCAGGGCGAACTCGGTGGCCAGGAACCGCAAGCAGAAACACGACCCGCTGTGGGAGCGAATGTACCACTACTACAACTTCAACCGCGCTGAGTTCCTGGTCCACTACCACAAGCGGTCGAACGTGGAAACGACCTTCGCGATGATCAAGGCCAAGTTCGGCGGAGCCGTCCGGTCTAAGACCCCGGTGGCCCAGGTCAATGAGGTGTTGGTCAAGATTCTGTGCCATAACATCTGCGTCTTGATTCAGTCGGTCTACGAGCTGGGGATAGAGCCGATATTCGGCTCAGAGACTTTTGGAACAAAAGGGCCGGTTGTTCCAAAAATGGCCTGGGAATAGGACTTTTGGAACAAAGCCGCCTTGATGGCGCTCGGAGCGGCGATTTTGTTCTCGGGGATACGGGTAGAAGTGGAGGGAATCCGCCGCCCTACCGGAGACTCCATGAAAATGGTGACCGTGATACGGGGATTTCGAATCATTGGCTTGGCGTTGGCTGGCCTGGGCGCCGCCTGGAACTGGCACATCACGTGGATATTTGTTCTGTCACTCGTTTTCGGCGGCGAGGAAGCCTTGGAGTCGTCTGTGCACCTCTTCATACTGAGGCGGAGGCCACCGCACTGGCCACACAGGTCCCGCAGGTAACGGCAGCTCCGCATTGGCTCCTCTAAATATTCGTGCCGTGGAGACAAGCTGAGTCTACCGCTCTCGTCCGATGTCCGAGTCAGTGCGGGCTAGAGGAGTAAACGGCTGGGCGCCCAGTCGAAACTACCGGCTTTTCACCAGATCGGGCACGGTCTGTCTTCCCTCTTCCTTGGCTACCGCTCCCCGTTCTCATCCGCGCCACCGGGGGGGGGGGACCCTTGAGCGATCCAGACCTGTGGCCACATCCGTGGGCCATCACCGAGACCACAAGCTGTCTCCTGCGCCCACACGCTGTCGTCCCCGCCGACCACGGTCCCCTCCGACCTCGAGCTCCCTGCGGCTAAGTCAGAGAAGGCAGGCACATGGAGGCGCCACGCCGCGCCGACGGCCAAAACGCGGCAGATAGCCCGTCACGCAAGTGACAAGAGCCTGTCTTCGGTGGTAGCCTACTCGACAGCGGTACCCCTCGTCCGCCCGAGGCCTTGTCGTGGCTCCCGCGGGAGATCAGCCACGAGTGGGGGAGCGCAGCGCGGCGCCCCGCGATGCAGCGATAAATAAGGCCTACCGTATATGCTGCCAGGACCAGAGATTCACGCCAGCAGCCGCGCCGTCGCTTTGATCGGAGACACGCCGGTTGATCCGTCACGCGGTCCGTGGTGAGCTACGGGGTCTGGCTATTAGTGAGGGAGTCACTGCCGCGCGGGCCATGGGGTACCCTTGAATTCTCGGCAGGCAAAGGCGGGGTAGGTAATGGCTGATCTCTACACCTGGAAAGAGTGCGCCGTGTTTGACGGCCGGACCACTCAGCAGCTCTATCGGGACTACGTCAACAAGAGTCAGTCCCGGTTGATCGGCTTGTTCGAGTTCGGTCGAGATGTTGCTGTGAGCGCTGAGGGCATGTACATCACCACCGCCAGCGGCCGGCGAGTCCTGGACTTCACCGGTGGTTTCGGCGTCCTGAGTCACGGCCACAATCACCCTCGACTGCTCGCGGCCCGGATCGAGTTCCAGCGTCAGAAAAGAATGGAGGTGCACAAGACCTTTCTGTCGCAGTACGTGGCGGGGTTGAGCCACAACATCGCCCAACTGCTGCCAGAGGACCTCAACATCTCATTCTTTTGTAATTCGGGAGCAGAGGCCGTCGAGGGAGCTGTGAAGCTCGCGTACAAGTATCATGATGGTAGTCGAAAGCACATCCTCCACTCCGATATCTCCTTTCATGGCAATCTGCTCGGGGCGGCAAGCCTGACAGGTTCCCCCGAACGAGACTACGAGTTCCCTCGAATTCCTCACGTGGCATCATTCGAATACAATAGCTTCGAAAGCGTGCGCAGCGTGGTCGACGGGCTCCGCAAGAGCGATGGCGGGGCCGACGTGTATGCCATCATCCTGGAGCCGTTCAGCGCCAGCAGCTTCCTTGCCTGCTCGGACCGCTTTCTGGCGGCGCTCCGGAGGCTGTGCACGGACGAGGGCATCATCCTGATTTTCGATGAAGTCTATACCGGCTGGGCCAAAGCCAGCGGGCTCTTTTACTTCACGAAATCGGGTGTCGTCCCCGACATACTGGCGATGTCCAAAGCCCTTGGAGGCGGCAAGTCCTCGATATCGTGCTATACGTCTCGAGAGCCGTTGTTCCGGCAGGCCTACGACAATCCCACTGATACGACCCTTCACAGCACAACCTACAATGGGTTCGGCGAGGAGTGTGTGACCGCTATTGAGGCAATTAACATAGTGATTGACGACGATTACGTGGGTAGGTCCGAGAGGATACATCAGCTCCTCGGCGAGGGTCTGTCAAGGCTGCGTGACAAGTATCCTGACTTCATCCGCGAGGTCCGCGGCAGCGGCGCGCTCTATGGCATCCTATTGAACACCGACGTCAATGCGGCGCTAAAGGTGGCCACAAACATCGCTCCCAGCAGGATATTCAGGGACCACCAGTTCTTCGACAAGCTGATAGCTTCTGCCGTCATATCCGAGCTCTACAAGACCCATAACATTCTCACCTTTTTTAGACCGCATCGAGAGGTCCCGCTGATCATCTCGCCGGCCTTGATTGTCACAGACGAGGAGATTGGTCGATTTCTGGATGCGCTCGACGCGACCCTGGGGCTGGGCAGGCTGAGTCTCGTGGCCAAGTTTGCCAGGGACGGGCTTTTCAGTCGAAACCAGAGCTGATCCGTCTAGGGCAGAGCGGGAGAAACCCACTTCGCCGGGACCCTGAGAGCCTGCCCTGAGCATAGTCGAAGGGGTGTCCCTCAGATCTGAATTACTGAACCCTTACTCACCAGAGCTTGTCCTGAGTCTATCGAAGGAAAGGCGGCCAGGCGGATGGTCGTCCGCCCGCGGCGGATCAGCACCCTGCTAGGGCTGACTTCAGCCCGCGGAAAGGACCTGAAATGAAGAAGAAAGCCTGTAATGAAGCCGACCGTTAACGGGGTACTGGCCTGATGGGGCTTGAGCTATTTAACAAACAGTCTCGCCCGCAGCTCTTCCGGCGGTTGCACGACGAGCAATTCGATGTACTTGTCATCGGGGGCGGAATCACCGGCGCCTCAATCTTCCGCGACGCGGTCTTGAGAGGCCTGCGGGCCGCGCTTGTCGAAGCGAACGATTTTGGGTCGGGCACCAGCGGGCGGAGCTCGAAGCTGATTCACGGGGGACTCAGGTACCTGGGAAGTCTTCAGTTTCGGCTGGCGTGGGAGGCCTCTCACGAGCGCAACCTTCACACTGCCTTGAACGGGCGGCTCGTCCAGCCGTGGCCCTTCCTGATCCCCATATATCGCGGCCAGGGCGAATCTCCCGTGAAAGTGCGGGCTGCCATGTGGCTGTACGAGATCATGTCGGGATTCAAGAACACCAGATTCCACCAGTTTCTTGACCGGGAAGAGACCCAGTCAATGGCGCCCGGCCTTGACGCAGAGGGGCTAAAAGGGGGAGTCCTGTATTACGATGCGATTGTGAGCGATAGTCGCTGGACCCTGGAAACGGTCAAGGACGGTGTCCGTAACGGAGGCGTAGCCGTCAATCATGCCCCGGTAACGGGCTTTTCAAAAATAGGCGACAGAATAGAGAGCGTCGTCTTTCACGACCAGGTCGGTGGAACCGACCACGGGACCCGCGCCTCCGTCGTCATCAATGCCACCGGGGCCTGGACGGATAGGATCAGGAAGCTGGACCGCCCCGAGGCGTCGGACCTGATCAAATTGTCCAAGGGAACGCACCTGGTGTTCGACGAAGAGGACGTACCGCTCAACGTGAGTATTGTGTTCAATTCACCCGTGGACGGGCGGCCCCTTTTCCTGGTGAAGCGGGACGACTGTTTCCTCTATGGGACGACAGACGATTGGGAGGGTACGGAACCCGATGCTCCCGCGCCGGGTGAGGCAGACGTGGCGTACCTGCTAGAGTCGGTACGCAGGTTTCTGCCTTACTCGCCCTTGGGGCGGGAGAACGTGCGGTTCTGCTACAGCGGTTACAGGGCCCTTTTGCTTCCAAGTACCGGGGACAATGACCCATCGTCGGTGAACCGCGAGGACCTGGTCGAAATTGCGTCGTCGGGGCTGGTCACTGTGGTCGGCGGCAAGCTTACAACATCGCGCTCTCTGGCGAGCAGGGTTCTCGACCAGGTTGTAAGGAAGATGGGGTCGGATGGGTGGGGCCCCTGTCGTACCCATGAGGTCCCCGTTGGCGGCGGCAACCAGGAAATGACTGCGGGGCTTCGGTACTGGGTCCGGCGGTGCCCCCGGCTCACCGGGTATTTCCAGACGCTGTATCAACGTTATGGTGTCGACGCGGACCGCATTTGTGCCGAGGCAACGAGCATCTTCTCGACCAACGGCGCCGGAAGCGCTGGGGACCCGGTTCATGCGGAGGTCCGATACATCTGCCGCTCCGAGATGGTGTGCACGCTGCAGGACCTGGTAGAGCAGCGGGCCGCCTTCCTGTCCTGGAGCAACGACATGCGCCTGCAGAGACTGCGGGACTCGGAGCGCGTAATTTGCGATGAGCTGGAGATAAGTGAGGATGAGTTCCAGCAGCAGTATCGGGACTATCAGCGGCACCTCCAGCGCTCTCACACGTTGCCGGAGGAGAGCTCGACGGCTTGAGTGTCCCGCCCCGGTATCGGCTACCTGCGCGTTAGACCAGGGACGCCGGTCCAAGATACTCGATCACGAGCCCCCGGTCCCGGTATCTCTACCCACCGAGGGCGGCCTGACCAGGCATGGGTCTGGCCTCTTCCAGCGGCGTCTCCACGCACTCCATCGCGTTCTCCACCTGGGCCGGATGGTCCCCACGCCCACGAAGCCCTGGCCGCCGAGGGTTATGCCGGTCTGGCCCTGAAGGAAGACATGGTCGCCAGCCCCGCACGCCCCTGCTCACCCGGAAGTCGGCTTTGCACCTAAGCGACCTCTTGAATCAAAAGTTCTCGTTGCTGAACCAAAGGTCAGTATGACTCTCTGTCATATTTCGGACCTTTAGCTGTGGTCTGTGAGGGAACTTCCAATTCCTCCGATAATCAGGCCACCCCACATACCTAGGTATAGTAACAACGCAATTACAGGAAACGCGCCAGAGTCGAACCAAACGATCAAGACTGAGGCCAAGATAGTTAATGGCCCGAGGATGAGTACAAATATCACACCCAGTGGGCCGAAGATTACGAATAATACGAACAGAGCCCACAGCCCTAGTGCCAGTCCAGCCAAGATGCCTACCCCAAAGCCAACGAATTGCATGAGCGCCCAAATCCACATGCCGCTACTCCTAGACGAGTTCACCCTCTGAATCAAAAGCCGAGACTTTAGGTGCAAAGCCCCCCGAAGTCGAGCTAGGGGAACATCGCGCCGTCCTAGGCGTTCCCCACCCCGGATCTTTTATGGGCCACTGGTCCCTCCGTGTGTCGTAACACCACGGCCTCCCCCTTTTCCCCTTACCCTTTACCCCACACCCGATGCCCCATGCCCTTCATCCCTTGATCACGCCCAGTGGGCGGAGGCGGGCGACGTTGCGGCACAGGCCCGCCTCCTCCGATACGCGGACCACGTCGGCGACGTCTTTGTAGGCTATGGAAGCCTCCTCTGCCAGGGACGCCCAGCCCTTCGCCTGGACGATGATGCCCTCCCGCTCAAGCTCCTGCCGGATGTCACGGCCCTTGAGCAGCTTCTTCGCCCTGGTCCTGCTCTCCACGCGCCCGGCGCCGTGGCAGGTCGAGCCGAAGGAGACCTCCATGGCCTTGGGTGCCCCCACGGCCAGGAACGAGTACCGGCCCATGTCGCCGGGGACGAACACCGGCTGCCCGATATCCCTGTAGCGCTCCGGCACCTCCGGATGGCCGGCTGGGAAGGACCGCGTGGCGCCCTTGCGGTGCACGCACAGGCGGGTCGATTTCCCATCCACTGTGTGATCCTCGATCTTGGCCATGTTGTGGCTTATGTCGTACACCTGCCACATCCCCATGTCCTCCCAGGAGCGGCCCAGCACCTGCTCGAAGGACTCTCGCGCCCAGTGCGCGATGCACTGGCGGTTGGCCCACGCGAAATTGGCCGCCGCGTTCATCGCCCGCAGATACTCCCCGCCCTCCGGCGACGACACGGGCACCGAGGCAAGCTGGCGGTCCGGGAGCTCGATTCCGTACCTCCGACCGGCGGCCTCGATGACCCGGAGCGAATCTGTGCACACCTGATGCCCGAGGCCTCTGGAGCCGCAGTGGATCATGATGGTCACCTGTCCGGGTTCAGTCAGCCCCATCGTGGAAGCCGCGGCCCGGTCGAGTATCTCGTCGACCGCCTGCACCTCGAGGAAGTGATTGCCGGAGCCGAGCGTACCTATCTGCGGCCCGCCCCGGGCCTTCGGACGGTCGCCGACCGCGCTGGGGTCTGCTTCCGCCATGCACCCGCCCTCCTCGGTGACCTCCAGGTCGTCCGGGTCGCCAAGGCCGCGGCCGACCGCCCACGCGCCGCCCTCCTTCAGCACCTTGTCGACCTCGCTGGCGCTCAGCCTGATGCGTCCTCCGGCTCCCGTCCCGGTGTGTATCTCTCGGAACAGGGTGCTGACCAGGTCCTTCAAATGGGGGCGCACCTCGGCCTCGGTCAGGTCGGTCCGCAGCAGGCGGATGCCGCAGTTGATGTCAAAACCGACGCCGCCCGGCGAGACCACGCCATCTTCGTCCACCCGCGTGGCTGCGACGCCGCCGATGGGAAAGCCGTAGCCCCAGTGGATGTCGGGCATGGCCAGCGAGTGGCCCACGATTCCTGGCAGAAAGGCCACGTTGGCCACCTGCTCGATGCACGGGTCTTCCCTGATGAGCTGCAGCAGCTTGTCGTCGGCGAAAACCACTCCCGGAACGTTCATCCCGGACTTGTAGTCCTGTGGCAGCTCCCACCTGTGTCCGTCCCGCTTTTGGAGTACCGTGGTCCAGTCCATGTTTCTGTTCCCGTGCGCGCCTATTGCGTTTTGGGGCCCGGCCATCGGGCTCCTCGTTGACCTCAACGCGCGCTGTGGCTGGCTATGATGCGGCCTCTAGACGTCAAGGACGACCTGAATCCGCCACTCGCGATTGTGTCTGACCTCCAGGGCATGGTAGGTCGCCGCCTTGACCACGGACCATGTGCGGTGCCGGTCCGGATCGGCCGGCTCGCCCACGCACCGCGCCTCCAGCGCCGTGCCCGCTTCATTGACCGTCACCTCAAATCGCCTGGGCAGGAATCCCTCGGTCTCGTACCTGAACAGTAGCTCGTTGAGCCAGTCCACCACGAGCGCCTCCCGGTCGGTCGAGGTAATCGACACGCGCATGGTGTCTCGAGACGCGACGGCGTCCAGGTCGGCGATGACGCTGAACATCCCGGTGGCTATCCAGGCCAGAGCATCGGGCAGGTCCTTGCCATGCCCGACGAGCCTCAGGTCCGCCGTGTGGTCAAGGAGCTCGAAGCCTCCCACGGTGCCCTCCCGGGCGCGAGCTGTCGGATCAAGAGTAGGTTGTCGAGGGTCGCTGGGGCCGGTCGCGCCCGTGGTCTAAACGGTGCTAGAGAGACCGCGAACAGGCCTGGGAAGCGTCCGCTCTCATTATACCTGCTGGTGGCCCGGCGCGGCTTGCCAATGCGGCTGAGAACGCCAGAAGGGGGACAAGTGGGCCTCGGGCGTTTATATGGCGTCTATCCCAGCGCGGGCGCATTCCTCGTCTTCCTCTGAGGTGCCGCCGCCGACGCCGCACGCGCCTATCACCCCGCCGTCTCGCATGATGGGCACGGCCCCTTGTCCCATGATGAGGCGTCCCGCCATCTGTATCTGGAGCGCGCGAAACACCGGCCTGTCGGCCCTGGGCTCCAGCTCGCCGCTGGGCTGGCCGAAAATGGCCGACGCGACGGCCTTGCCCCGGCTACCCTCAATGGCCAGCACCAGGGTGCCGTCCATCTTCTGCATCGTGACAAGATTCGTTCCGGAGTCGACTACCGACACCGCCACCTTGAATCCCAGGTCTTGCGCCTTCATTATCGCCCCTTCACAGATCCTCACCGCATTACTAAGGGTCAATTCCGTCATTGCGTGGCCTCCTCAGGGTGTGTTCGGTCTGGCCCGCCGCGGGGCAGGCGATAGGCCAATTCTAGCCCGCCGTCCCGTCCTGTCAAGGGAGGTCTGGGTCCCGAGCCTCCATGTGCCACCACTGCGGGCATAGGCGGGCCCGTCGGCTGCCGCATCTCTTCTCGCCTATCCGGCGGTATGTTATACTGCCGTCCGTCGAACGACGTGGTGGATGTGGAGACGAGGCCGTGGAGTCGTATTACGCAACACTCGCCCGGGGGACGAAGCGTGGCTGCCATGATCGAGCTGGTCAAGGGGGGAAGCGTCACCTCAGCAAAGGGGTACTTGGCTGGGGGCACACACGCCGGCATCAAGATCGGCGGTGATGAGTCCCTGGACCTGGCGATTCTGTTGTCAGAGTCCGCGGCGACCGTCGCGGGAACCTTCTCCACCAACAGGGTGGTGTCGCCGTCGGTGACTGTCAGCAAGCGACGGGTCGCCAGGGGCGAGGTCCGGGCCGTAGTGGTGAACAGCGGGTGCGCCAACTGCTGTGTGGGCGAGCAGGGGCTCAGGGACGCGGAAGAAATGGCCCTGCTGGCCGGCAGACACGTCGGGGTCGCGGAGGAAGAGGTGCTGGTCTGCAGCACCGGGCTGATCGGCGTCGAGATACCGATGGCCCTGGTCCGGCAGAACATCGGCAACATTCAGCTTAGCGACGAGGGTGGGCCTCAGCTTGCCCGCGCCATCATGACCACCGACTCGCGCCCCAAGGAGATGGCCATATCACTGGATGTCTCCGGTCGAAGAGTAACGCTGGGGGCGGCTGCCAAGGGCGTCGGGATGATACACCCGAACATGGCCACGATGCTTTGTTTCGTCGCCACCGACGCTGCTGTGGAGCGGGAGTTCCTGCGGCGGTCGCTGTTGAGGGCGGTAGACGCATCCTTCAACATGATCGACGTGGACGGCGATCAGAGTACCAACGACACGGTGCTGGTGTTGGCCAACGGCGCGTCGGGTGGTGAGGAGATTCAGGAAGGGTCGCCCTCGGCAGAGGGCTTTCAGGAGGCCCTCACCTTTATCTGCACCTCGCTGGCCAAGGAGCTGGCGAGGGACGGCGAGGGCGCCCAGCGGCTGATAGAGGTGGTCGTGGATGGGGCACGGACTCTTGCCGACGCCCGCACCGCGGCCAGGGAGATAGCCTCTTCCCTCCTGGTCAAGGCCATGGTACACGGGCGAGACCCCAACTGGGGGCGGGTCATGATGGCCCTGGGCAAAAGCGGTATCGGGTTTGAGGAGTCCAGCGTGGACCTCTACATAAACGACATTCATATAGTGCACGGTGGAGTCGCTCACTCCTATCACAAGGATGCTGTCATCAGCGCGATGAGCGTCCCTGAGGTGCGCTTCCGGGTCAACGTTAACGCGGGAGAGGCCAGCGCAACGGCATGGGGTTGCGACCTTACGGAGGAGTACGTAACCTTGAACTCCGCCTACAGCACCTAGCCCGGTCCTCGCTGGGTCGCGCCTCGCACATTCGCGGAGCCCTGTGAGGAGACGGCCTCCCGACCTCCCCAAATCGTCTGCTACGTCACTCGCGGGCCGTCTGGGGCGCACTGGGTGCGGAGCGCCGATACAAGAGGGTATGGGGAGTCCTGAAGGGCTCTAGGGCCCGATGGGTGCGAAAAGGGGCAGCCGTGGCGCCCAGGGGGTTCACCATCGGAGCTCAAAATACTTGGGGATTTCGGCGGTTATTGCTAAACTGGTGTTAGGGTGATGGCACGACGCGCGCGCGGCGCCGCTGGATTGAACGGAGGCCGGGAGCGAGACGCTCAGCACGCCGCAAAACAGCCGGGCCTCGGTGGTGACCCAACTCCAGAGAAGGGACCCTACAGCGATGGGACGATACTTGTAAAAATTGGCGGCAGTATCCTGGGGAGTCACGACACGACTCTTGAAGACCTGGTGAGTATTCAGAAAGAGGGAGTGCAGCCTGTCGTCGTTCACGGTGGCGCCAAGATCATCACCGAATGGATGGAAAGGCAGGGGGTTAGGCCGAGGTTCGTCGACGGGCTTCGGGTTACCGACAAGGCGAGCCTTGACATTGTGGTGGCGGTGCTGACGGGGTTGATCAACAAGTCGATCGTGGCGTCGATCCTGGCGCTCAACGGCAGGGCCGTCGGCCTGTCCGGCGTTGATGGTGGCATGCTGCGCGCGAGGGTTGTGGAGCCCGAGCTGGGGCTCGTAGGCGGAGCGGTGGAAGTCGACGCGGGCCCCATAGACGCCGTCATTCAGGCGGGGTTCATGCCGATCATCGCTCCGGTGGCTGTGCACAGCGGGGGCCCTTCCGCGGAATCGAGCCCGTTGCTTAACGTAAACGCCGATACCGCCGCCGGTGAGATCGCCGTCGCCCTCAGGGCGGACCGTCTCGTGTTCATGACCGACGTTGAGGGGGTCGTGGACTCATCTCACCGGTTGATCCCGAGGCTGACCGAGCAACAGGCCAGGGGATTGATTCGCTCAAAGGTGGTCGCGGGAGGGATGTTGCCGAAAATCGCGGCGTGTCTCAGCGCCCTCGGTCAAGTCCCAGCAACGGACATCATCGACGGCCGCAGGCCCCACTCTCTCAGGGACACGGTAACCGGCAAGCGGGTAGGCACGCGCGTAGGGTAGAGGAAGGTAATAGTGGCATTCTCTCAACGGGACTCCGAGTTCACCCTCGATTTCGGCGGGGCCATACCGCCTCAGCTGAGGAGCAGGCTCAAGTGGGGCGTGGTCATCGTCGGCTTGATACTGCTCTTTGTGCTCCTGTCTCTGCTACGCTCGGTCTACACTGAGCTGCTCTGGTTCGGCGAGCTCGGATTCAGAGCGGTATACGTCAAGATCCTGCTGACCCGCGTCGTGCTCTTTATCATTGGCGCGTCAATATTCGCCGTGCCGGCGGGGGTCAGCCTTTACTTAGCCAACCGTCTGTCGCAGGGTCCGGAGGAAATCCCGCTGCCACAGGCCACCCGTGACGTCCTCAAAAAGCTTATCACCTGGGGGGCCGTCGGCGCCGTCCTCGTCCTGAGCGTGATCTTCGGCATCCTCGCCGCAGCTCAGTGGGAGGTATCCCTGAGGTTTGGTAGCAGGCTCTCCTTTGCAGACACCGATCCGGTCTTTCTCAAGGACATCTCCTTTTATGTGTTCAGCCTGCCCCTGTATGAGTTCGTCCGGGGATGGCTCCTGGGCGCCGCAGGCGTCATCCTCGTCGCCACCCTGGCCATGTACTTCGTCAACTTCAGCTTTCGCGGGGTGGGTTTACTCATAACTCCGGGGCTTAAGGTACACGTCTCTATAATTGCTGCGATGATTATGGTTTTCTTGGGCGTGGGCCACTGGCTGAGCCGGTGGGACCTGGTGCTGTCCGATCAGGGTGCGGCGTTCGGCGCCATGTACACTGATCTCCACGCCCGAAAACTGGCCCTTCTGCTGCTTACGATATTCGCGTTCGTCGCCGCTCTGCTGATATTTGTAAACGCATACATGCGTGGTATTCGCCTGCTTGTCGGTGGAGTGGCGCTATGGGTCGTGATGTCCCTTCTCCTGGGGGTCGTCTGGCCCAACGCGATGCAGCGCTTCACTGTCAACCCCAACGAGTTCGCCCGGGAGCAGCCGTACATCGACCGCAACATCGAGTTCACCCGCAAGGGCTTCGGCCTGGATAACATCACCGAGGAGCTCTATCCTGTAGACCCCAGCCTTACGGCCGAGCTGGTCAGCGAGAACTTGCAGACGGTGCGCAACATAAGGCTCTGGGACCACGGTCCGCTGTCGAGTGTGTACAGGCAGCTACAGCTCATCCGGCCCTATTACGACTTCAAGGATGCGGACGTTGACCGGTATCAGGTAGGGGGCGAGTACAGGCAGGTCATGCTGGCGGCGCGGGAGATCGCGCAGGAAAAGCTGGACCCGGATGCCCAGACCTGGGTGAACACCAGACTGCGTTACACGCACGGGTTTGGGGTGGCGATGAGTCCGGTAACCGAGTTCACGCCTGAGGGAAGGCCTGAGTTTTTCGCGCAGGACATTCCAAGTGATGGCGTCATCTCCGTACAGCCCAAGTCGCCGATCGATGCTCCCGAGACGGTCATAGACAACCCGCGAATCTACTACGGCGAGAAGACCACTGACTACGTTATCGTGAACACGAACACTGACGAGCTGGACTATCAGGTTGAGGGTGGTGAGCTAAAAAGCATAAGGTACAACGGCGCCGGGGGCGTGCCTGTGAGCTCGTTCATCAGGCGGGCTGCCTATGCGTGGCAGTTTGCCGACGTCAACATATTTATCACCGGGGAGATAACCGGCGAAAGTAAAATTCAGTATCGCAGGGCGATACAGGAACGCATCTCCGCCGTTACGCCTTTCCTACGCCTCGACGAAGACCCCTATATCGTCGCGGCCGAAGGCGGCCTATTCTGGATACAGGACATGTACACGGTGTCCGACCGGTTTCCTTACTCCGACCCCTTTGGCGAAAATGGGGATTTCAACTACATCCGCAACAGCGTCAAGGCCACCGTGGACGCCTTTAACGGGACGGTGGTCTTCTACGTTGTCGATCCAACCGACCCGCTGATTCAGACATACAGCAAGATCTTCCCCGACCTCTTCGTCCCAATCGAGCTCATGCCCCCCTCGCTGCTGAGTCACCTGCGGTATCCCCGGGACCTGTTTGGCTTCCAGGCGGACAAATACATCAGGTACCACATGCTCGACTCCCAGGACTTCTACAACCTGGAGGACATCTGGAGCATCCCCGAGGAGAAGGTCGGACAGAGCGGCACCCTCCAGGAAGTGGAACCGTATTACGTGATAATGAAGCTGCCGGGCGAGACGAGTGTAGAGTTCGTCCTGCTGCTGCCATACACGAGAAACGAGCCGCCTATCATGGCTGGTTGGCTGGCGGCCCGTAACGACGGGGCGAACTATGGGAAGCTGGTCGCGTTCAATTTCCCCAAGGACCGTCAGGTAGACAGCCCGGAACAGATCGAGGCCAAGATCGATAACGACCCGGATATCTCGGAGTGGTTTACACTTCGCTGCCAGGAGGGCTCCTTCTGTATCAGGGGCAACCTGCTGGTGATCCCGATGACTGACGCCGCTGGTGAGACATTCAGCATTCTGTACGCCGAGCCCGTCTATCTTCAGGCCGAGGGGGTGGAGTTCCCCGAGCTCAAACAGGTAATCCTTGCGACGGGCGAGAAGGTTGTGATGAGAGGCTCGGTCCTCGAGGCGTTGGAAGCGCTGACGGGCTTCACCGAGGCGGCGGCCGCCGCCCCAACGGACGGGACGCCTGCTCCACCTTCCGATGCGACCGAGCCGCCGAGCCTCTTCCGGGCGGAGATCGACAGGGTGACCGAATTGCTGGATGAGATCAAGAGCGGAATGGCATCTCTTGAAGAAGCGCTCCAGGGGCTGAAAGATCTGGCCGGAGACCGGTAGCATGGCCATTGACTGGAAAGAAATCGAGAGCAAATATTACATGTTCTGTGTTCGGCGGCAGCCGATCGTCCTGGTCCGTGGGGAGGGGACGAAGGTGTGGGACGACGCGGGGAAGGAGTACCTGGACTTTATCTCGGGATGGGCTACTAACAGCATAGGACACTCTAATCCAGTAATCGTCGATGCCGTTGCCCAACAGGCCCGTACGCTCATACAGACATCGAACCAGTTCTACAGCGTGCCGCAGCTCCAACTGGCCCAGGTTCTGGTGGAGAATAGCTGTCTGGACAAGGTGTTCATCGCCAACAGCGGCGCCGAGGCCAACGAGGGGGCGGTCAAGCTTGCTCGCAAGTACGGCAAGCTGCATCGCAACGGCGCATATGAGGTCATCACCGCCAACGGCTCCTTCCACGGCCGGACCCTGGCCATGACGGCCGCCACGGGAAAGCCCCATGACGAGGACCCATTTCAGCCGCTGCCTGCCGGATTTACGACGGTCGAGTACGATAGCATCGACGCCGTCGAGGCCGCCACCACCGACAGGACGGTGGCAGTCATGCTGGAGCCGGTGCAGGGTGAGGGTGGGGTGAATGTCCCATCGCGCCACTACCTGGGACAGGTCCGGCGCTGGTGCGATGAGAACGGGTTGCTGCTGATTCTCGATGAGGTGCAGACCGGCATGGGCCGCCTGGGTACCCTCTTCGGATACCAGACCTTCGACGTGGAGCCGGACGTAATGACCCTGGCCAAGGGCCTGGGAGGCGGCGTGCCCATCGGCGCGTTGCTCGCTAAGGACGCCGCCGCGGTGCTAGAGCCAAAGGGAGAGCACGGGTCGACGTTTGGGGGGAACCCGCTTACCTGCGCGGCCGCCTACGCCACGACCAGCTATATCATCGAAAACGACGTTCCGGCCCGCGCGCGGGAGATGGGCGAATACCTCAGAGAGGGCCTTGATGGCCTGAGGGGCGGCCAGGCGCTCATATCGGACGTCAGGGGGATGGGCCTCCTGATTGCGGTCGAGTTCGCCTCGGACGCGGCGGCGGCTGTGGTATCGGCTTGCAATGGCGCCGGCCTGCTTCTAAATCCGGTCCAGCCAAACGCCGTGAGGCTGATGCCGCCGCTTACCGTGACTAAGGCCGAGATCGACCAGGCGCTGGATCGGCTGGATACCGGCATTGCGGAGGCGGCCAAGGGGCCTGCGGCGTGAACTGGCGCGAGCTCAATGAACGGGGCGTTACCGACGTCGGCGGTGCGGTATCCGGGGGACTGGATAGCTGTACCGTCACCCACTGGCTGAGCGGCAAGGGCTTTTCGGTCCACGGCTTTGCCGTTGACCTGGGCCAGCCCGACGAAGAGAGCCTAGTGGCGGTACAGGACCGGATGCTCGGCTGCGGCGCGGTGGAAGCAAAGATCATCCCCGGTCAGGCCGCGCTGGCGGACGCCGGGCTCCAGGTGGTCCGGGCCCAGGCCCGCTACGAAGGCGGATACTGGAACACGACCGCGATCGCGCGTCCCATCACCGTCAGGAAGGTCCTGCCCCAGCTTCGCGATCGCGTCATAAACGTGCTGTTCCACGGCTGCACCGGCCGCGGCAACGACCAGGTGAGGTTCCAGCTCGCCTCCAACACCCTGGACCCGGCCCTGGATGTCTACGCGCCCTGGCGGGACCCTGAATTCGTGGCCCAGTTTCCGGGCCGCCAGCAATTGATCGACTACTGCCGGACCAACCAGCTGCCGATAAAGCCGGCCGCCGAGTCGCGCTACTCCACCGACGCCAATGTTCTTGGATTGACCCATGAGGCGGGAGACCTGGAGGATGTCAGCAAGTCTCCCTACTTCGTGGAGCCGGTTATGGGGGTATGGCCCTGGGACGCCCCGGACCAACGTGAGACGGTAAGCGTGCGTTGGGAGGAGGGGGTGCCCGTAGGGCTGAACGGTGAGGCGCTCGACCTCGTCGCCATGTTCAGCGGGGCCAACAAGGTCGCCGGCACGCATGGCGTCGGCATCGGGACCCACGTCGTGGAGAACCGGTTTGTGGGCGTCAAGTCTCGGGGGATATACGAGGCGCCCGGCATGGAGCTCCTCGGAAGGACATACGAGTATCTGCTGCAGTTCATCCTGGACCGTCGCGCCAGGGTCCTGTACGAGTACCTATCCTCGTTCATCAGCCAGCAGGTCTACCAGGGGTACTGGCTGGACCTGGCCACGACCTCCGCGCTCGCCGCGCTGGAGCCGATAAGCCTGCTGGCAACCGGGACCATCGCCGTGCGGTTGCACAAGGGCGATATCTACTTCGAGACGGCCGAGGACACGCCCGAGGCGATGCCCCACTCCCTCTACACGGACGATTCGTCCATGGAGGCCCTGGGCTCCTACGGCCACGCCGACGCCGAGGGATTCGTGAAAGTCCTGGGCGTGTCAGCCAAGAACGTCGGCGCCAAGCAGTTTCCCAGGCTGGGGCGATAGCACTCGATGTCAACCGTCACCTCGCAGGATGTCAGCGCCCAGATCGTGAACCTGGTGCGTGACTTCGTCCGGCGCGAGGTTGAGCCCGTCGCCGGGCGGTACGACAACGAGGACATCTACCCCCACGAGCTGGTCGAGATGATGAAGGAGATGGGCCTCTTCGGGATAACTATACCGGAAGAGTACGGCGGGCTGGGACTGGACCACACCACGTTCGCCAGGATATTCGAGGAGCTCAGCAAGGGATGGATGAGCATCACCGGCGTGATCGGCTCCCATCATATGATGAGCACCATCATCGCCTCCTTTGGCACGGAGGAGCAGAAGCGCCGGTACCTGCCCAGGATGGCCAAGGGGGAGGTCCGGGGCGGACTGGCCTTGACGGAGCCGGACGCCGGCAGCGATGCGCAGAGCATCAAGACCACGGCCGTCCGGGACGGCGATGAGTACGTCCTGAACGGCAGCAAGCTCTTCATCACAAACTCGGTGCACGGCAGCGCCTTCGCGGTTATGGTCAAGACCGATACCGGCGCGGAACCGGCCCATCGTGGCATCAGCGCCATTATCGTGGAGAAGCCCACCGACGGCCTTTCGGTCGGCCAGAAGTTGGACAAGCTGGGCTACCGGGGTGTGGACACCGGAGAGCTCGTGTTTGAGGACTGCAGGGTCCCGGCTGAGAACCTGGTGGGTGGCGAAGAGGGCCGCGGATTTCGCCAGCTAATGAGCGCCCTTGAATCGGGGCGGGTCAACATCGCGGCCAGGGCGGTGGGAGTGGCGACCGCCGCCTTCGAGGCGTCCATAAAGTACGCCCAGCGCCGCGAGGCATTTGGCGTTCCCATCGCACAGCACCAGGCCATCCAGATCAAGCTGGCCGATATGGCTACCAAAATTCATGCGGCGCGCCTTCTCACATATGATACGGTGGCGAAGATGGACGCGGGGGAGCGGATTGACCTCGAGGCCGGCATGGCCAAGCTATTTGCCTCCGAGGTGTGCGGCGAGGTGACCCTGGAGGCCATGCGCGTCCACGGCGGCTACGGCTACATCAAGGACTACCCGGTGGAGCGCTACTACAGGGACGCGCCGCTGATGATCATCGGAGAAGGCACCAACGAGATTCAACGGCTCATAATAGCGCGGAGGCTGCTTGAGCGGTATAAGATATAGGCTGGTGGGATGATCGCTCCCCAGACCACGCCAGAGAGCAGATGAGTGAGCGTGGAGTGTCCGCACACGAAGTCGAACAAGTTGTGGCGGACGGGCAGCCGTCGAATGTCAAGACACCTAGGCTCGGTAGGGAAATGCTGTTTGCAGAAGGATACAGCTGGAAGGGCAAGCGTTATCCTCACAAGCTAGTGAGGGCCGTATACATAGAGGAAGGCAATGACATTGTGATAGTCACGGTCCTCTCTTACTATGGGGAGTGGGAGGTTTGGGAATGAACATATCTAGAAGTGGCTCCGGAAATCTGAACAGGGGGATAAGTGGAATCGCTGCCTGATTGAGGGCATGATAGTGTTCTCGGAGACAGGAGCGAGAGATGAGCAGACGACCCGGCCGTAACCACTCGGCAGAGTTCAAGGCGAAGGTGGCTCTTGCCGCAGTGCGCGGCGACCGGACACTTTCGGAGCTGGCAAGCCAGTTCGATGTGCACCCGAACCAGATCACGCAATGGAAGACCCAGTTGCTGGATCGGGCGGCGCAGTTATTTGGGGCCGGGACAGGGCAGGCTGAAAAGCCGGTAGATATGAAGGTCCTTCACGCTAAGATCGGTGAGCTTGCGTTGGAGAACGATTTTTTAGAGGCCGCGCTCACGAAGGCGGGATTGCCGGGCGCAAGGCGATGATCGACCGCGATCACAAGCTGCCTCTCGCCCGCCAGGCAAAGGCAGTGGGCATCAGCCGCGGGAGCATCTACTACCGGCCACGGCCGGTGGGCGAAGCCGGTCTCGGGCTGATGCGCCGCATCGATGAGCTGCACCTTGAGTATCCGTTTGCAGGCAGTAGGATGATGCGAGGCCTGCTCCGCCAGGAGGGACTCTCCTCCGGGCGTAGACACATCGCCACACTGATGCGGCGGATGGGCATCGAGGCGCTGTACCGCAAGCCCAACACCAGCCGGCGACGGCCCCGGCCATACGGTGTATCCGTACCTGCTGCGCGGGCTTGAGGTGAGCAGGCCCAACCAGGTGTGGGCAATGGATATCACGTACATTCCGATGGCCAGGGGGTTCGTGTACCTAGCCGCAGTGATGGACTGGCATAGCCGCAAGGTGCTGGCCTGGCGGGTATCGGTCACAATGGACACAGACTTCTGCGTGGAGGCGCTCGAAGAATCCCTGGGACGCCACGGCGCGCCGGAGATATTCAACACAGATCAGGGAAGCCAGTTCACAAGTGACGCCTTCACCGGCCTGCTGAAAGCCAATGGGATCCAGATCAGCATGGACGGGAAGGGAAGCTGGAAGGATAATGTGTTCATCGAACGGCTGTGGAAGAGCGTCAAGTACGAGGAGGTGTACCTGAGAGCCTACGAATCGGTCCCGGAAGCCAGAACTGGCCTCGGGCGGTACTTCGAGTTTTACAATGCCGGACGGCCCCATTCGAGCCTTGGGGGAATGACGCCGGACCAGTTCTTTGACAGAGCGCCTGCCGAGTCCGCGGCGGCCTAACGCACGGCAGCGCGATTCCACTTATCAAACCGGGCAGCGCTGTTCAGACAAACGAGACCACCTCTTCTTACGATGCCCAGATCGATGCCCTGCACATCAAGCTTTTCCCCACCGAGGATAAGGTACAGGCCAGCCAGGTCGACGACGACATTTACTTGAATTTCGATGAGAAGAACCGGCTGGTTGGAATTGAGATACTCCACGCGTCTAAGCGTATCGACATGCGGTATCTCCTGCCTGTGAACATGCGTCGAGATTCAGAGGCTGGCGGTCGGCGGTCGCCGCAAAGGGACGGGTGGCACAAGATAAGGCGCGAATTAATGCGGCTTAAGCCCGAATCCACCGAAGGACACCGATGGACGGCGTGAGGAAAGCGGAAGGGGGGTGAGGGAGCTACAGGGGAAATAGCCTGGGTTCCATTTGGGGTAGGGAGGTCGGCGGACGGTCTTCATCGCCGCACAGGGGCCCCTATGGCCGTCTGCGGGAGCTGCGATGCGCGGGATGGCGAGAGAATACGCAGCAGGGAACTCTCTCGGACCGGGCTGGCACGAGTCTGCGGGGATCTTCGGTTGTCCGGTGGGTGGGTCGGTCGCCGACGGTGCCGTCAGGCCGGGAGTGGAATGGCTCGCAGCCGGGCCAAGGCGCGGCTGAACTTCTCAGCCCAAGGCCAGCGATCCGGAAGATGCAGGGTCAACCGGCGTGCCGAGCGGGTGAGCCGTCCGGCCAGGGAGAAGAACCGCCGCCGGAGGGTCTTGGTGGTGGCTATCCGCTCTCCCAGACCGATCCGCGCCGTCCAGCGGGCCAGGTTGTGGGCCATCGTCTGGACGGCCAGCCAGGCGCCGTTGGCGGCGAAGCGGCCCGAGGGGAGATGGTTCAGCCCGACGCCGTACTTGAGGTCGCGTATGGCATTCTCGATCTCGGCGTGGCGGCGATGGTCAGCCTCCAGTTCGAGCAACTCCCCGTCCCGGTCGGTGATGAAGCCATGATAGCTGTATTTGGCGAAGAGGGCCAGTTGGGAACCGGGCGTCGGCTTCACCCGCCGGACGATGAGCCGTACCGGCGCGGCGTCCGCCTCGGCCTGGAAGGGGGTGCAGGTGGTCTCGGCCACATCGGCGGCGCCGTCCATCCAGTAAGGAATCGGCGTCCAGGCATCTTCGGGTATCGCCTCGATGAGATTGTGCAGGCTTTTGTGCTGGCGGATGGTGATGGAGAAGCGGACATCCATCTTGCGGCAGACGGATACCACGCCATGAGTGTAGAACCCGCTGTCGGCCCGTAGCGTGAGTCGTCCGTTGGCCCCGGCGTAGCGCACCCGTCCCACCGTCTCCCGCAGGAAGTGGGCGGCGCCGCGGGCGGTGTTGGCCCGGCCCTCGCGCAGCCGGGACATCAGCACGTCTCCGGTGCCGGCGGCGATGGCCAGCAGCGGGTGGTAGCCCCGCTTGCCGGTATAGCCGTGGTGGCGCGCTCCCTCCTTGGCCAGTCCGTAGGTCTCGCAGATGGTGGAGTCCAGGTCAATGGTCAGGGGCCCGTCGCCGGGTCCCGCCCCGGCCTGCCAAGCCCGGGCCAGCAACTCGCGGCTCACCCGGTCGAGTTGACGGACGTGGCCCCACCGGAAGCTGCGCAGGAAGGTGCCCAGGGTGGATGGCGCCTTGACCGTGCCGCCCAGGGTGCAGGCCGTCCCCCCGGTGCGCAACACATCGGCGTCGTCAATGCAGTCGCCCCCAGCCAGCGCAGACGCCACCAGCGTCATCATCTTGTCGCTCGTGTTCGCCCGCCCCGGGGCATCGCCCAGGTCGAGGCGCTGCCGGACGAGTTCGGGCAGGCCGAGGTGCCGCGCCAGGGTGGCCGGAAGGAGCAGCCCGGCATTGGCCACCAAGCGGCGGTCGTCGAAGGTGATTTGGATCCGGTCGGGGTGGTTGCGTGGCAGCATCTACTGGGTGCTCCTTTTCCGGGGCCGTTTTTTTGCTACAAAACCATTATCCCAGAAGCACAGGAGCACCTTCTTGCCGCCTCAGGACGCTAACCCGACGCCCTCCTTCGGTGGATTCGGGGTAAGGAAGCGCGCCAGCCTGTCAGGACGAAGGTCTTCCAGTGGGAGAATCGGATCGAAGAGGTTGGCGAAGACTACGTTGTGCTGCGGCGGACTCGGGGGAAGGGAAACACCATCAAGATTACCCGTCGTCAGCTGGAAGGCAATGCAGAGCGACCGTCCATAATTCGCGCACTTCGGGAGCTCGCATACGCGGCATGACTGTACATACCTACATCTCAATCCCCCTTGGTGGCGACCCCATTCACTCTGGTTGCGACACGTGATCCACGACGGCAGGGAATCCTTCGGCGGCTATCTGGAAGACTTCGAGCCGGGAGACGTCTTCAAGCACTGGCCGGGCAAGACGGTCACGGAGGCCGATAACCACCTGTTCTCTCTCCTGACCATGAACACCAATCCGCTGCACATCGACGAGAACTACATGAAAGACCACCAGCACGGTAAGATACTGGTGGCGGGTCCGCTGGTCATAAGCCTGGTGGTGGGCATGAGCGTTAGGGACACATCGGGCAAGGCGGTCGCCAACCTGGAGTATGAGCGCATCACCCACGACTCTCCGGTCTTCCAGGGCGATACCATCTATGCCGAGAGCGAGATCCTGGAGGTGCGGGAGTCTAGCAGCCGCCCCGACAGGGGCATCGTGTACATGGAGAGCCGGGCCTTCAACCAGCATGGGGACAAGGTGCTGACCCTTCGCCGCCGCTTTTTGGTGCCCAAGCGACCGGCTTGAGTGGTGCGGTTGGCCCACGTCGCAGCCCGCATATCGGGCCCTTCACGGCTGGGGAGCGCGGAGGGGGTAATTCGGGGGCTCGGCGCAGTTGTCGATCCCGTGGCGGTGTCGCGCGCACGAGCCGCTATGGGCGCACATCTGGGTTGACTGCCGTTTTCGGGGGGGAGTACGACCCGAAATAGTGAAGGCGACTAGGCCCTGGCGCCTCGGGGCGCCGGGGAGCCCGGCGACCGGCGAGGAGAGCCTCTGGCGACGCTGCTCGTTCACGTCTTTGGCCCTGTTTCAAGGGTCCATCTCATTCCCGGCTGGCTCAAAGCGCCGCGGGCGTCTGGCGATAGCAGGCTGATGAAATAGGGGGCGTGCAGAGGGGCGAAGCCCCGGCGCCTGTCCCTTCGGTGAACTCAGGGCAGGCTCTGAGCCCGCCGAAGGGCCGGGAGTCCGAGAGCCTGCCCTGAGCATAATCGAAGGGATATCCCTCAGATCTGATTACTGAACCCTTCCTGGCCAGCAAGGGGGGAGGGGGATGGTCGAATAGGTTTTTCAGGAGCCTGATAGGCCAACGCGTATGGACATAATCACCTCCAACTACACCGTCTCCATTCGCTACGATCGGCGCCTGTACAGGCAGGACATTGCCGGCTCCATCGCCCACGCACGTATGCTTGCGAGGCAGGGCATCATATCGGGCGGAGAGGCCGAGGCAATCGTTGTTGGACTCGAGGAAGTCCGCCGGGAGATAGAGGATGAGAAATTCCCCTGGCGGGAGGAGCTTGAAGACGTCCACATGAACGTGGAGCGGCGGCTTTTCGAGAAGATAGGCGAGGTCGCAGGCAAGCTGCACACCGCACGCTCTCGGAATGACCAGGTCGCGCTGGACATGCGTCTCTACGCGAAAGGCGCCATTGCAGACACCCTCAAGGCAGTCCACCGTCTGCGTGAAGCCCTGGTCAGCGTCGCCGAGGACAACTCGAGCGTGGTGATGCCGGGCTATACTCACCTTCAGAGGGCACAGCCGGTCCTGTTTTCCCACCACATGCTGGCCTACTTCGAGATGCTCGGAAGGGACGCGGGACGGTTCCGGCAAGCACATCAAAGTGCCGACGTCATGCCCCTGGGCAGCGGAGCGCTGGGGGGGGTGCCGTACCCCATCGACAGGGAGTGGCTGGCCCGCGAGCTGGGATTCAGCGCGATCTCCGCCAACAGCATGGACGCGGTCTCCGACAGAGATTTCCTGTTCGATTTCCAGTCTGCCGCCGCCATGTGCGCGGTGCACCTCTCGCGCCTTGCCGAGGAGTTGGTGTTGTGGTCGTCGGAGGAGTTCGGTTTCGTGCGGCTCGACGACGAGTTCACAACCGGCAGCAGCATGATGCCTCAGAAGCGCAACCCCGACTTCGCCGAGCTTGCCAGAGGCAAGACGGGCCGGATTTTCGGGAACCTGCTCGGTCTGCTAACAGTCCTCAAGGGCCTGCCCCTCACATATAACCGAGACCTGCAGGAGGACAAGGAGGGGTTCTTCGATACCGCCGATTCGATCGTGCCGACCCTCGAGGTCTTTGCCCGGATGGTGTCTACGCTGCGCCTGGACACCGAACGCATGCGGCGGGCCGCCGAAGCCAGCTACGTGCTGGCCACGGACATAGCCGACTACCTGGTGGCGAAGGGAGTGCCCTTCAGGGAGGCGCACGGGGTGGTCTCGCGGCTCTCGGCCCACGCCGTTGATGAGGGCGTGAGGCTCCATGAGCTGCCCCTGGACACCTATCGCCGCTTCTCTCCTCTATTCGACGATGATGTCTACTCGATCACCGTGGAATCGTCGATACGGGCGAGGGACGTACCGGGTGGCACCGCCTATTCGCAGGTAAGTCAGGCCATCGCGGCGGCCAAGGCCCGGCTGGAGGATGACGTTGACCCGTGAGGGCCTGATCAAGATAGCGCCCTCGGTCCTATCGGCCGATTTCGGTCGCCTGGGCGAACAGGTGGCCGAGGCCGCCGATGGCGGCGCCGATTACGTCCACATAGACATCATGGACGGTCATTTCGTCCCCAGCCTGACGATAGGGCCCATCGTCGTCAAGGCGATAAGGCCCTGGACGAAAGTCCCCCTGGACGTCCACATGATGGTGTCAAAGCCGCAGAATTACATCTCGGAGCTGGCCGCGGCCGGCGCCGACGTCATCACCGTCCACGCCGAGGCCTGTGACCACCTCCACAGGGTCGTGCACCAGATCAAGGAGGCAGGGGTGAGGGCGGGGGTGGCCCTCAGTCCCGCGACACCCGTCTCCGCCGTCGAGGAGGTGATGCCTGACCTGGACCTGGTACTGGTCATGACGGTCAACCCAGGATTTGGAGGGCAGCAGTTCATCGAGAGCATGGTGCCCAAGATCGGGCGGATGCGCGCGATGCTTGACGCAGCCGGCCATTCGGCGGAGCTCGAGGTGGACGGCGGCATCGGCCCGAGGACCGCGAGTCTGGTGGTCAAGGCAGGGGCGCGCGTCCTGGTGGCGGGGTCGGCGGTCTTCAATGCCGAGACGCGCGTCGCTGAGGCCATCAGCCGGATCAGAGATAGCGCCGCAAGCGCGCTGGGACGCCGCACCTGACGGGCTGGGAGCACGACCATGGCCGAAGATGCAGATCAAGGAGCTGGGCGTCACGGGGCGCACTCTATCAGGGTGCGCATAGACGATATACCTCGCGTCAAGGTCCACGATTTCTGCCGCCGCCACCACATTCGGAGGCTGGCGCTCTTTGGCTCGGTCCTGCGTGACGATTTCACCGCCGACAGCGACGTGGATGTCCTCGTGGAGTTTGAGCCCGGCCACGTACCGGGACTCATAACGCTGGCAGGCATTGAAGAGGAGCTCTCTGAGCATCTTGGTGGACACAAGGTGGATATGAATACGCTGATGATGCTCAGCAAGTACTTTCGAGACGAGGTGGTTGCGGAAGCCGAGGTTTTATATGACAAGACGTAACTACGTGATCTCTCTACGTCACATCCTGGACCACGCTACAGAGGCACATTCGCTATCTGTGGGCCGTTCGAGAAACAGCCTAGAGACTGACCGGCTGCTTACTCTTGCGCTAACCCACTTGGTGGAGATAGTTGGCGAAGCGGCGAATAGAATCCCTGCCAGGGAACGACGCAAATATCGAGGCATTGTCTGGGGTCGGATCATTGGAATGAGAAACCGGCTGATTCACGATTATGACGTCGTGGATCTTGACGTACTATGGCAGACAGTCACAGATGACCTCCCACCGCTCATCGCCGCTCTTCAGGAGATTCTCGCCGAGAAAGAATAGAACAGCCCGGGTGTGGGCCCATACCTACTGCAGGGCCCGCTCCGCCGCCGCTATGGTGGCCTGGATGTCGATGTCGTTGTGCGCGGTTGACACGAAAAAGGCCTCGAACGGCGACGGTGGAAGGTACACGCCCTCCTCCAGCATGTGGTGGAAGAACCGTGCGAACCCCTCCTTATCCGATGCGGACACCGACTCCCATCCGGTTACCTCGCGCCGGTTGAAGAAGAGGGTCATCGCGGACCCGACCCGGTTGATCGTCAGGGGGGTCTCGGCCTGGTCGAACGCCTGTTGCAGTCCAAGTGCGAGCTGCCGGCCGCTGGACTCCAACCCATCGTAAACGCCCGGCCTCTGGAGCATCTGAAGGGTCTTTTTCCCCGCGGCCATGGCCACCGGGTTGCCCGACAGCGTCCCGGCCTGGTACATGGGACCGAGGGGGGACACCATCTCCATGATTTCCCTTCGGCCCCCGTACGCGCCCACGGGCAGGCCGCCTCCGATGATCTTCCCCAGGCAGGTGATATCAGGCGTGACGTCGTACAGGGCCTGCGCGCCCCCATAGGCTACTCGGAAGCCCGTGATGACCTCATCGAATATCAGCAACGCCCCGTGCTTCGTCGTCACCTTTCTCAGCCCCTGCAAGAAACCAGGCTGTGGTGGCACCACCCCCATGTTGGCGGCGACGGGCTCCACTATTATCCCCGCTATCTCGTCCGTGTGTGCGTCGAAATACGCCTCCACAGAGGATGGATCGTTGTACTGGGCGACCAGGGTGTCCAGGGCGGTGGACCGGGTGACTCCCGCGCTGGTCGGCACCCCGTGGGCCGCCGCTCCTGACCCGGCCGAGACCAGCAGAGAGTCGGCGTGGCCGTGGTAGCCGCCCTCGAATTTCACGATCTTGTCTCGCCCGGTGAACGCCCGTGCGAGCCTCAGGGCGCTCATCCCCGCCTCCGTGCCGGAGCTGACAAATCGCACAGTGTCGATAGAGGGAAACGCATCCACTACAAGCTGCGCCAGCTCGTTCTCCTCCTCGGTGGGTGCGCCGAAGCTGGTGCCCCTGTCCACCGCCGACTTGATGGCGGCGACTACCTCCGGCTGGGCATGTCCAAGGATCATCGGACCCCACGAGCAGACGTAGTCGATGTACTCGTTGCCGTCCACGTCCCAGACCCTAGACCCTTCCCCTCGTTCGATGAAAAGCGGCTCTCCTCCAACAGCAGTCCAGGCACGCGTCGGACTGTTGACTCCGCCGGGAATCCGACCTCTTGCCGCGGCGTACAGTTCGTCGGACCGGTCTCGACGCAATTGGGCACCTCATGTGGAGCAGCTTGCAAGGGCGTCGGACATCATATCACCGATGGCGCCAACCGGTAGCGGGGGAGCGTGTACCCATGGCCGGCGCTGCGTTGCATGACTCGACCGCCGAGATGCTTCGTGCTACCCTCTGTACACCTTCCGCCGTCGTCAGTCGCCGGATCACGGGTATCAAAAATGACTGTCCGCGAGGAAAAAGAAAAGGTCCTGGTGGTCGGGCAGGGATTGTTCTTTTTGCCCAGGATTCAGAACACGGCCGCCCCCTTTGGGTACGAAGTCGTCCAGACGGCCACCGGCGCGAGATTTTGGGAGGAGCACGCGAAGGGGACGACCGCGCTGATACTTGTGGACCTCGAGGGTGACAGGGATACCTGGACCGCCGTGGTCGAGGAGCTGAGGCGTCGCGGGGAGGCGAAGTCCAGGGTCGTCGCCTTTGGGCCCCACGCCGACGTCGCAACCTTGAGGCTTGCCAAAGACCTCGGCTGCGACGAAGTCGTGACCAAGGGACAATTCAGCAGTGGACTTGGTCAGATAATAAGTTCCAGGGGATTGGAGGCGACTACTTGACGGTCGTGGAGGACATTTGCTGCTCCGACACCACCGAGCTGGCGGAGCACACGGCCAGCTGGGCGCGTTGCCAGTAGGGGTTGAGGAAGCTGAGTGGGCCTTGGGTTTGGGCCGCGACGATCTTGCTCTTCACCAAGAACTTCCCGGCGGATGGTTAGGGTAGACTTTCTCCTTGCGGCTGGCGATAGCGGATGCTATATTTGTGTGCCGAGGGGCCGTCCGTGGGCCGTTGCGACGGTCGGCGCGGGGTGAGAGCCCGGCAGGAAGAAGACATGTGCGGTGTCAGCGGAATAATGTACAAAAAGAGCGGGTCGCAGGGCCTGGCTCCCATAGGCGCAGACCTGGTCAGGATGCTCGACGCGCTGGCCCACCGCGGACGCGATTCCACTGGAATCACCGTTGCGGGTCAGGAGCTGGCCGAGGACCTGATAGTGCGGGTCTGGGCCGGCGATGGGGGGGAGGCGTCAGACGTGCTGGCCCGGGCCGAACAGGCGGTGCAGCGCGTTGGCGGCGTCATCGGGTCCAGCCGTTCGTGGGGAGAGTTCCTCCGGCTGAGCGTGAACTACGAAGGCGAGATTCCCGCGCTGGCAGAGGCGCTGATCGATACCCCGGATGTGGAGCTCCATAGCATCGGAGAGACCTCTGAGGTCGTAAAGGACGTCGGCGATGCCCAGGCGATTGACGAGAAGCACCAGGTCGGCCGGCTCCGCGGCACTCACGGCATCGGCCACGTTCGCCTGGCCACAGAGAGCAGGGTGGACATCAGCCACTCCCATCCGTTTTGGGCCTACCCCTTCCCCGACGTGACCGTCGTGCACAACGGGCAGTTGACCAACTACCACACGCTCAAGCGCCACTTTGAGGACATGGGGAGTCGTTTCCAGACCGAGAACGATTCCGAAGTAATTGCCGTCTACCTGGCGGGCAAGCTCGAGAGCGGAGCGACCCTTGAGCAGGCGCTGCGGGACTCGGTCGCCGATCTGGACGGCACCTTTACCTACCTGGTTTCCACTCGCGAAGGGCTTGGGTACGCGAAGGACCGGTGGTCCGCGAAGCCGCTGGTCACCATGGAAACGGAAGAGGTCGTTGCCATGGCCTCAGAAGAGATTGCGCTCCGGCGGGTCTTCTCTGGAGAGATCCAGAGGGTTGAGCCGCAGGAGAGCGAGGTCATGACTTGGTCAGTCTAGACGCGGGCGAGCTGACCACGCGCCAGTTGAACGTCCGCTTGAAGGAGCTTGCCCAGGCCGGCGAAGAGATCGAGGTCCTCAACCCTCAGGCCCGCCACAACATCGCAGTAGGCATTTTTCATTCCTGCAAGATATCCATCAAGGGGAGCGTGGGGTACTACTGCGCCAGCCTGCTGGACGGTCCGGAGGTCACAATCGATGGGAACGCCGGGTGGGTGCTGGGGGAGAACCTCATGTCCGGAAAGATAGCTCTCGGCAGCGACGCGGGAGCCTCGGTTGCGGCCAGCATGAGGGGTGGCGAAGTGATCGTGTGGGGCGGCGCGGGGGCCAGGGCGGGTATATCGATGAAGGGGGGCACCCTGGTGGTCCGGGGCAACTCAGGCTTCCTCACCGGGTTCATGATGCAAAAGGGCCGGATTATTGTTTGTGGCGACACCGGGGATGCGGTGGGAGACTCCATGTACGAGGGAGTCATATACGTCGGTGGTGAGACCGGCGCCCTGGGAAACGACGCAAAGATCGAAGAGATCGGGGAGGATGAGCTCGTTGCCTTGTGGGACATGCTTGAAAGCCACGGGATCGACGGAAGGCCCCATTTCACGAAGATCGTCTCGGCCAAGAAGCTGTACAACTTCGACGGGCTGGAACGGCTAGAGAAGACGGTGGTCTGAGGGAGTGGGGCCAGATGGTGCAGCGTAGCAGCCAGATTTTCTCGCCCTGGATAATCGACGATATTCACGCCAAGGCCGAGCTCGGCAGGTATCGGATTCGCGGGTTCAGCACCTTTCAGAAGGTAACCCACTTCGACGACCTGACCTTCGTCTCGACGGGCCTCACCCGCTTTCCTCTGGAGGGGTACAAGGAGCGGTGCGATACGCGGACGGTGCTCGGCGCCCGGTATGCCGAGAGCCCGCTGGTGATCGAGACCCCCATCTACATCACCGGCATGAGCTACGGGGCATTGTCCGGCAACGCCAAGGAGGCGCTGGGCAAGGCCGCCACCATGGTGGGCACCGCTAGCTGCACCGGGGACGGCGGGATGTTGCAGGCGGAGAGGGACGCCTCGGACAAGCTGATATACCAGGTGCTTCCCAGCCGCTACGGATTCAACCCCCACCATCTGGTGCAGGCGCAGGCGGTTGAGATCGTGGTAGGGCAGGGGGCCAAGCCCGGCACAGGTGGGATACTCATGGGTGTCAAGGTACTGGACCATATTGCCGAGATGCGTGACCTGCCCGCGGGGATCGACCAGCGAAGCCCGGCGCGCCACCCTGACTGGCTCGGACCCGACGACCTGGCTATGAAGATCGACCAGCTTCGAGAGGCCACCGACTGGCGCGTCCCCATCCATGTCAAGCTTGGCGCCTGCCGGGTCGCCGACGACGTGAAGCTGGCGGCCAAGGCCGGCGCCGACGCCATCGTCATAGACAGCATGGTGGCGGGCACGGGCGCCTCGGCCGAGGTCCTGCTGGACCACAGCGGCATCCCGACGGTTCCGGCCATCGTCATGGCCAGGGAGGCCTTGCGGGAGCTGGGCCTGTACGGCAAGGTAAGCTTAATCGCGTCGGGCGGGATTCGGAGCGGGGCCGACGCGGCGAAGGCACTCGCGCTTGGCGCCGATGCGGTCGCAATCGGCATCGCCGCCCTGATAGCCCTAAACTGCAACAGGGAGATCCCGGAGTCCGACTTCGTGCAAGAGATGGGCGTCCCTGCCGGTCAGTGCCACCACTGCCACACCGGCAAGTGCCCGGTGGGAATCACCACCCAGGACCCGGAGCTGGTGAAGCGGCTCGACCCCGACGAGGGTGCTGAGCGCGTGGCCAACTTCATCAACTCCATGACCATGGAGCTGGCGCTGCTTACGCGCTCGCTGGGCAAGGGCGACGTCCACAGCCTGGAGCCCGAGGACCTGGCCGCGCTCACCATCGAGGCGTCGGCGATGGCCCGGGTGCCCCTGGTCGGGACGAACAAGGTCTTTGGAGAGTAGGCTAGACTGAGCATTCGGGCTAGCCCTTTCCGTCTTCAGCGGCCTCATCGTCGTCGCATTGCGGCGCGCGGGTTACTGAACTCTTCCTGACCAGAGCCCGTCCTGAGCCTGACGAAGGAAAAGGGGCCAGGGGGATGGGCGTCCGTCTGAGGCGGGTCCGCACCCCGTTAGAGTGCGTGGGCTTTGTCGACATGATCGATGACGGGGGATTCGAAAGGGTGCGGAGTTCCCTTTGCAAGGGGATTGTGGAATTCCCCTAACCTCCAGGGGTGGGTGGTCGGGAAAACGAAGGAGTCTGGCAACATGGCCGTACGTGAAGATATCCGCCAGCGCATCCGGGAAGACAACATTGAGTACCTGCTGGTGCAGTTCGTAGACATCAACGGCTCCCCCAAGGTCAAGATGGTGCCGGTCTCCCACCTCGAGGACGTCATCGACGTCGGCGCCGGATTCGCCGGGGCGGCGGTGCTTGGACTGGGTCAGGGGCCCCACTCCCACGACATGATGGCCAGGATAGACCTGGATACCTACAGCCCGTTGCCATGGGCCGACGGAGTCGCCCGCTTTGCCAGCGACCTTTACGTGGACGATGGGCCGCACATGTACTGCTCCCGCCAGAACCTCAAGCGGGTGCTGTCGCTGGCGAGTGATGAGGGATACACCTTCTACATCGGCATCGAGCCGGAGCACTTTCTCGTCACGAGGAACGGCGACGGCTCGCTGTCGGTCTGGGACCCTGACAGCGTCGACACCCTGGCGAAGCCCTGTTACGATTTCAAGGGCATCGCCGGCGTGATGGACTATCTGCAGGACCTGATGGATGGTATGAGCAGCCTGGGATGGGACCCATACCAGTCGGACCACGAGGACGCCAACGGCCAGTACGAGGTTAACTTCAGATACAGCGACGCACTGACCACCGCCGACCGCTACACCTTTTTCAAGATGATGACCAGCCAGTATGCGCAGATGCGGGGAGCCATCGCCACCCACATCGCGAAGCCCTTCGCTGACCGAACCGGCAGCGGCGGTCACATCCACTTCCACCTGGCCGACGCCGAGACGGATGAGAACGTCTTCCTCGACGAGAGCGACCCCCAGGGTCTGGGGCTGTCGCAGCTCGCCTACAACTTCATCGGCGGCATCTTCGCCCACGCGCCGGCCCTGTGCGCCATCACGTCACCCACCGTCAACTGCTACAAGCGGCTCCAGGTGGGCGCCGCGCTTTTCGGGGCGCGCTCGGGATTCAACTGGACGCCGGCCTTCGTTTCCTACGGAGACAACAATCGTACTCAGATGATCCGCACCGCGGGTCCGGGCCACCTGGAGGACCGTACCGTCTCCGCCGCCTGCAATCCTTACTTAGCCCGAATCCACCGAAGGACACGGATGGACGGCGTGAGGAAAGCGGAAGGGGGGTGAGGGAGCTACAGGGGAAATAGCCTGGGTTCCATTTGGGGTAGGGAGGTCGGCGGACGGTCTTCATCGCCGCACAGGGGCCCCTATGGCCGTCTGCGGGAGCTGCGATGCGCGGGATGGCGAGAGAATACGCAGCAGGGAACTCTCTCGGACCGGGCTGGCACGAGTCTGCGGGGATCTTCGGTTGTCCGGTGGGTGGGTCGGTCGCCGACGGTGCCGTCAGGCCGGGAGTGGAATGGCTCGCAGCCGGGCCAAGGCGCGGCTGAACTTCTCAGCCCAAGGCCAGCGATCCGGAAGATGCAGGGTCAACCGGCGTGCCGAGCGGGTGAGCCGTCCGGCCAGGGAGAAGAACCGCCGCCGGAGGGTCTTGGTGGTGGCTATCCGCTCTCCCAGACCGATCCGCGCCGTCCAGCGGGCCAGGTTGTGGGCCATCGTCTGGACGGCCAGCCAGGCGCCGTTGGCGGCGAAGCGGCCCGAGGGGAGATGGTTCAGCCCGACGCCGTACTTGAGGTCGCGTATGGCATTCTCGATCTCGGCGTGGCGGCGATGGTCAGCCTCCAGTTCGAGCAACTCCCCGTCCCGGTCGGTGATGAAGCCATGATAGCTGTATTTGGCGAAGAGGGCCAGTTGGGAACCGGGCGTCGGCTTCACCCGCCGGACGATGAGCCGTACCGGCGCGGCGTCCGCCTCGGCCTGGAAGGGGGTGCAGGTGGTCTCGGCCACATCGGCGGCGCCGTCCATCCAGTAAGGAATCGGCGTCCAGGCATCTTCGGGTATCGCCTCGATGAGATTGTGCAGGCTTTTGTGCTGGCGGATGGTGATGGAGAAGCGGACATCCATCTTGCGGCAGACGGATACCACGCCATGAGTGTAGAACCCGCTGTCGGCCCGTAGCGTGAGTCGTCCGTTGGCCCCGGCGTAGCGCACCCGTCCCACCGTCTCCCGCAGGAAGTGGGCGGCGCCGCGGGCGGTGTTGGCCCGGCCCTCGCGCAGCCGGGACATCAGCACGTCTCCGGTGCCGGCGGCGATGGCCAGCAGCGGGTGGTAGCCCCGCTTGCCGGTATAGCCGTGGTGGCGGGCGCCCTCCTTGGCCAGTCCGTAGGTCTCGCAGATGGTGGAGTCCAGGTCAATGGTCAGGGGCCCGTCGCCGGGTCCCGCCCCGGCCTGCCAAGCCCGGGCCAGCAACTCGCGGCTCACCCGGTCGAGTTGACGGACGTGGCCCCACCGGAAGCTGCGCAGGAAGGTGCCCAGGGTGGATGGCGCCTTGACCGTGCCGCCCAGGGTGCAGGCCGTCCCCCCGGTGCGCAACACATCGGCGTCGTCAATGCAGTCGCCCCCAGCCAGCGCAGACGCCACCAGCGTCATCATCTTGTCGCTCGTGTTCGCCCGCCCCGGGGCATCGCCCAGGTCGAGGCGCTGCCGGACAAGTTCGGGCAGGCCGAGGTGCCGCGCCAGGGTGGCCGGAAGGAGCAGCCCGGCATTGGCCACCAAGCGGCGGTCGTCGAAGGTGATTTGGATCCGGTCGGGGTGGTTGCGTGGCAGCATCTACTGGGTGCTCCTTTTCCGGGGCCGTTTTTTTGCTACAAAACCATTATCCCAGAAGCACAGGAGCACCTTCTTGCCGCCTCAGGACGCTAACCCGACGCCCTCCTTCGGTGGATTCGGGCTTAGCCCTGGCCGCATAAGTCGCGGCGGGGCTGGACGGCGTGCGCAACAAGCTCGACCCCGGCAAGGCCAACCTGGGCAATCTGTACGACCTCGGCCTGGAGGAGATCCAGCGCAGGGGCATCCGCCTCCTGCCGCAGAGTCTGGCGGAGGCGCTGGGGGAGCTTCGGCGGGACGAGGTGGTCCAGGGAGCGCTCGGCGTCATATACGACGAGTTCATACGCTTGAAAGAGGCGGAGTGGAAGGAGTACCACGGTCAGGTTAGCCGGTGGGAGTTGGACAGGTACCTTACGATGTTCTAGGGGGTCTCGTGGCGACCACCGCGGCCTAGATTCAAGCTCCTCGTTGGACCCCCAAGGTTACAAGTAATGAACCTAAGCAAGAGTGAATTAAGGCACATACGCGACCCGAACGATGATGTTGGGTACCACAACGGGTTGGTAAGGTGGTTTGATGTGGTGCACTCATTCTTCGAGTCAGACGCCTTGACCCTTGCGGAAAGGCCACTGCTGGCGTCTGCGAGGGAAGCGGTCCCTCCTGAGGAGAGGAAAGAGACTGCTGGGCGAATTCCACGGCGCTTACGAGGAATGTCTGGCTATGGCAGGAGATCTGTATCGGAAATATGGAAGGCGGCTCAACAGCGGGTACATAGTCATGGGTGAACCCCAGTACCAAGCTGGTCGGGCTGATGTGGGTCTGGCCAAGGTCTCTGATTCGAGCAGGTCCGACACAGGGTATGGTTACCCTGTAGTGGTCGCAGTCGAGGTTGGGCAAGTGCGCGCCGATAAACCCCTCAATGGTCTTAGAAATAAGACGTTGCGTGAGATTTGGCTGTACTCGGGAGGGGAGTATTACTATGTGGCGAAGCGCGGACCCGATTGGCATCGAGTGGAGGAATACTTTGAGGCGGAGCCTAAGAAACTCTGGTCGATGATGGCGTCGATCGACTCCGGCCAACGACAGGATGCGGATGCCCCAGGAGTCAGAAAGAAATGAAATTCGTTGTCACTATTGACCGAGACGAAGATGGGGTCTACGTGGCCGAGTGCCCGGCGATACCCGGGTGCATCAGCCAGGGTAAGACTGAGCAAGAGGCTCTCGAAAACATCGCGGATGCTATTCGACAGTGCCTGGAGGTCAGGGCCGAGCGCGGCATGCCGCTCTCGGTGACCATACACGACGTGGAAGTTATTGTCTGATGACCTCGCTGCCTCTGGTAAGTGGACGCGAGCTCGTCCAGAGGTTCGAGGACCTTGGATGGCAGGTCGCGAGGCAGCGAGGGAGCCACATCATCCTCGTGAAGCCGGGGAATCCCGCAACACTGTCCGTGCCTGATCACCGGGAAGTGGCTCGAGGCACGCTGCGGGCCCTAATAAGGAGGGCGGGACTGACACCCTAGGAGTTGTTCCAATATCCGTAGCTCCGTGGGATGGCAGCTGGTGACTTCGGTCTTACTCGCGATGAGGAGAGGGATCACGAGCGCTGAGAGACGGCCGCGCTATAGAACTCAGATGACATCGATTTCAGACTACGATATGGAAAAGGTGGCCGTATTTGTAGACGTTCAGAACATATACTACACGGTAAAGGATAAGTACGGCTCCCACTTTGATTATAGCGTCTTCATGAAGGACGTTACCTCAAGTAGGAAATTAGTCAAAGCCATAGCCTATGCAATTGATCGCGGTGATCAGAAACAAATACAGTTCCAGAACATACTCAGGACGATTGGATTTGAGGTGAAGCTCAAGCCGTTCATCCAACGTGGAGACGGGTCTGCAAAAGGAGACTGGGACGTTGGTATTGCGCTAGATATGGTCGAATATGCCAGGAAGGCGGATGTGGTTGTGCTGGCATCAGGTGATGGGGATTTTGCATCAGTAGTCCAAAAGCTGCTGGACGAAAACGAAATATCTGTACATGTATATGGAGTTCCGGGTCTAACTGCCTCTTCCCTGGTTCAGAGCGCAACTTCATTCACCCCCATACAGGGAAGATTCTTACTACCGGTCCCGACCACGTGGTAAATTGCAGTGTCAGAGACACGGACGGGAGTCTGAAGGAGGAGCTAGCAAGACGGTGCAAGCTACCGGTGAGGTGACCGCTGAGTTTCTGCAGGCTTTTGCCGACGCGTGGTGCGATCATGATATCGACGCTCTGATGTCGTTCATGGCCGACGAGTGCGTGTTCCAGCTCTCGGCTGGTCCTGGCATCGACGGGACCCGCCACGAAGGGCGCGACCAGGTGCGGGCCGGCTTCCAGGCCGTATTGGACGCCTTCCCCGACGGCCAATGGGGCGACGCCAGCCACTTCGTCGCCGGCGACCGCGGGGTGTCTGAGTGGACCTTCACCGCCACTGGCAAAACTGGAGAGCATATCGAGGTCAGAGGGTGCGACATCTTTACATTCCGCGACGGTAAGATCGCTGTCAAGAACTCCTTCCGCAAGATGCGCGTAGCCTCCTGAACGCCCTCAGCGAATGCCGGGAACGGCCACAGGTAATGTTGCGCACATCAAGGGTTAATGTCATTCTGAGTCCCGACAAGTCCGGGCGAAGAAGCTGGCGGGGTTGGGACAGGCAGCAATCGGTGCGATTAGGAGCATCGTTTGGCACTTGAGACCTATAATCCATGGTATCCTGCGACCCACGAAATCATCAACCACCGACTGCAGGTGTTGTGCCACGGGACAATTGTTTGGAAGCGTTGAGGCTGGAACACAATGGCCTTTTTGATAGATTGCCCCAACTGTGGTAACCGCGACGTATACGAGTTCCGGTTCGGCGGCGAGGTGACGGCCCGGCCGGCCCCCGACGCCTCCGACCGTGAGTGGACAAGGTACTTTTACCTCCGTCGCAACGTCGCGGGGGAGCAGCATGAGTGGTGGTATCACACCTTCGGGTGCCGCAAGTGGTTCGTCGCGGTCCGCGACACTGTGACTAACCAGGTGCACGAGACCGCCTGGCCGAAGGAGACTCACTGATGATGCTGAACTCCCCTCGTGAGGGCCGGCTGGAGCCCCACGAGTCACAGTTGATCGACCGGAACAGGGTGGTCGCCTTTGAGTATGGCGGCTGGCCAATTAAGGCCAACGGAGGCGATACGATCGCCTCGGCTCTTCACGCGGTCGGCATCAGGACCCTCAGCCGGAGCTTCAAATACCACCGCCGCCGGGGGCTGCTGTGCGTCGCTGGCCGGTGCGCCAACTGCATGGTGACCGTTGACGGCGTGCCCAACGTCCGCGCCTGCCTAGAACCGGTGCGCAATGGGATGAAGGTCCGCCATCAGAACGCCTGGCCCTCTCTTGACGACGACCTACTCTCTATCCTCGATCGGTTCGACCGCCTTCTGCCCGTAGGCTTTTACTACAAGATGTTCCATAGCCCCAGACTCCTATGGCGATTGGCCAGCCCCATCATTCGGCGCATGGCCGGGCTGGGCTCGGTGAACGTCGACTCGGCCTCCGGTTCGCGCTACCACCATGAGAACCTACATGCGGACGTGGCCGTGGTCGGAGCGGGTCCATCGGGGATTTCGGCCGCCTTGGCCGCAGCTGGTGCGGGCGCTCGGGTGGTGCTGATCGACGACCAGCCAACGCTGGGAGGGCACCTGCGCTTCGATACCAGGACGCATGGCGGCCTGCCGGACTTCCCGAGCATGGAGGGGCACGCGCTTGCCGTGGAGCTTGAGCGGTCGGTGAGGTCGATGGAGGGCATCGACATTCTGCCCAACGCCACCGCCTTCGGACACTACGAGGGCAATCTGCTGGGAGTACTTAGTGAGAGCCGGATGATCAAGCTCAGGGCGCGGCGGATTGTGATAGCCACCGGCTCCTACGAGCTCCCGCTGACCTTTGACAGAAACGACGTTCCCGGCGTCATGCTGTGCACTGGAATCCAACGGCTGATACATCTGTACGGCATTAAGCCGGGCTCCAGCGCCGTCGTGGCCACTACGAACGACCAGGGCTATGATGTTGCCCTGGACATGCTGGAGGCGGGAGTGCGAATCGTGGCGGTGGCGGACTCTCGTCCCAGCTTCCCGCATCGGCTGGCGGCGGCGGCCACCCTGCAGTCTCGTGGCGTCCTGGTCCTGGACTCCCACGTCCTGACGCGTGCGGAAGGCGGCAAGAGGGTGGTGGGTGCCGTGATGGCGCGACAGGCGAACGGCAAGCCCACCACCGAGGAGCGGCAGTTCGACTGCGACCTCATAGCGGTGAGCGGCGGCTTCCAGGCGGCCGATTCACTCCTTTACCAGGCGGGGTGTGAGCCAGCTTACGACGATGCCCTCGGCGAGACCGTTCCGCTGAAACTCCCTTCCGACATGTTCGCCGCGGGGGAGGTGACCGGTATTCACGACCTGGCTATTTCCATGGCTCAAGGCCGGCTGGCCGGGTTGGAGGCTGCGGCGGGCCTCGGCCACACGGCCGCCGGGGTCAACGGCGAGGCGGACGGGTTGCGGCGTGAGCTGGCGGCGGCCGAGGCGTCATACAGGAGCGGGGTCAGCATTGCGCCGATGCTGGTGGAACCGGGGCAGGGCGCGAAACGGTTCGTCTGTTTCTGCGAGGACGTCACCGCTAAGGACATTGCGTACGCTGTAGACGAAGGCTTCGACGACGTACAGACGCTGAAGCGGTATACCACCGCCACGATGGGCCCGTGCCAGGGCAAGATGTGCCTGAAGCACTTTGTCGGCATCTCTGCCCAGCGGGCGGGTAAGGGCATCGGCGAAGCTGGCGTCACCACCGCGCGACCGCCGTTGCAGCCCGTGCCCCTGGGTGCTCTGGCGGGCCCCTCATACATGCCCATCAAGCGCACCTCCATCGATGGCCGGCACCGGCAGCTTGGCGCACACATGGTCGACGTCGGGCCGTGGCAACGCCCTTATAGCTACGGCCCCCCGCAGGATGAATGTCAGGCCGTTCGCCAGCGGGTGGGCATCATCGACGTGAGCACCCTGGGCAAGTTGGACGTCAGGGGGCGTGACGCCCCCGCACTGCTGGGCAAGGTGTATACCCACCACTTCGCCAGCCTGAGACAGGGGCGCATCCGGTACGGACTGCTCTGCGCCGACAACGGCACGATACTGGACGACGGCACGGTGACCAGGCTGGCCGAGGACCATTACTTCGTCACCACGTCCACCGCTGCGGTGGAGACGATCGAGGAGTGGTTCAAGTGGTGGCTGGCCGGAACGGGGATGTGCGCCCACGTGACTAACGTGACCTCGGGCCTCGCCGCCATCAACGTGGCCGGACCAAGGGCCCGCGAGACCCTTGGCAAGCTTACCGGGGTCGATCTCTCCCCGGACGCCTTTCGCTACATGAGGTCTGCGCAGGGCGACGTGGCCGGAGTGCCGAGCATCTTACTGCGCATCGGTTTCGTGGGCGAGACGGGGTGGGAGGTCCACTTTCCGGCGGAGTACGGCGAGTACTTGTGGGACGCGCTCATGGACGCTGGAGAGGAGTTCGGCATATCCCCCTTCGGCACCGAGGCACAGCGAATCCTTCGCCTCGAGAAAAAGCACATCATCCCCAACCATGACACCGACATGGTAAGCAACCCCCTGAACAGCGACATGGACTGGGTGGTGCGATTCGACAAGGAGGACTTCATCGGCAGGGGGGCCCTGGCAATGGCGAAGGAGCGCGGTCTGCGCAACAAGCTGGTCGGGTTCGTCATGCGCGACGGCCTGGTGCCAGACGACGGAGACCCGGTCGTGGCTGGCCGAGCCCCCGTCGGGCGGGTCCACGCGAGCTCCCGGCTCAGTCCAACGCTGGGTAAGGGGTTTGGTTTCGCCTGGGTGCCCATCGAGTTGGCAAACGAGGGCGAGGTGATATACATTCGCGTGGACGGCCGTACCCTCCCTGCTCAGGTCACCTTGGAGCCCGTTTACGACCCAGAAGGCGTGCGGTTGCGAGAGTAGCTATGCCCACCCTGACCCCCATAGCCCTGAGCGCGATGCACCACAGGCAGGTGGCCCTGGACGCCGTCATGCTGGAAAGCGACGGCTGGCAACGTCCCGCCAGGTACGGGCCGGTTGAGGCCGAGGTGGAGCGGGTACGAAGCTCTGTTGGCCTGCACGACGTCAGCCCTGTCGGAAAGCTGATTCTACACGGGGAAGATATTACCTCACTCCTGCAGGCAGCCGCGCCCGACGTGGGCACGCTGGATATCGGGAAGGCGGCGCGCCATCAGCTAAAGGGCGAGTCTGGGGCCATGGACGTGATCCTTGCTCGCCTGGCCGCCGACGAGGTCCTGGTCTTGACGGGTCCAGGCCAGGCCCCTGTGGTCGCCGGCATTCTGGCCCTATCGCCGGAAGATTGCGCCCACGCGGTCGATGTCACCTCCGCGCTGGCGGGGTTGAAGGTCACCGGTCCCTTGTCCCACCGGCTGCTTGCCTCCGTCACCGAGCTGAATATCTCTCCGAGGGAGTTCCCCAACATGACCTGTGCCCAGGTGAAGGTCGCGGAGATACATGGTACTGTGCTCCGCCGCGACCTCGGGGGTCTCACCAGCTATGACCTCTACGTCGGCCGGGAGTACGGCGTGTACATCTGGGATGCGCTGATGGAAGCCGGAGAGGAGTATGGTCTCGTGCCCTTCGGGACGGAAGCGATGGAAAGCCTACGGGCGCAATAATCGCAGTAATTGGGGGGAGCAGAGAGATCGCCTTTCTTGCCTGGAAGGCCGATGGAATATGTGGTGTGCAGAGGGGGGGCCTTTGCAAGGGGTATGGGGAATTCCCTGTACCCCCAACGGTGGGCGGGCGGGACAAAATGGCAGAAATCCAACGGTAAGGTGCTGAGGAACGGGGTTTACCAGATTGACAATGGCTTCCCGGATACTGAACGCTCTCAACGGTGAATGTTTCAGGTAGGAGATGATACGTGCTGCAGCTATTCCGTAAGGCACGGATGTGGGGTAAGCACCCCCTAAGGGAGCGGTACGACGTGGTCATCGTCGGGGCCGGCGTCCACGGCCTGTCCACCGCGTACTACCTGGGCAAGATGGGTGTCAGGAGCGTGGCGGTACTGGACAAGGGCTACATCGGGGGAGGCGCCAGCGCCAGGAGCACGGCCATTATCAGGGCCAACTACTTGACTCCGGAGGGCATCCCCTTCTTCCGCGAGAGCCTGAGGCTATACGAGGGCCTTGCAGGGGAGCTTGAGTACAATCTTCTGTTCACCCAGATGGGCCGCTTGGACCTTGGGCACACCGACTCCGACATTTACAGCCTGAGTCTTCGCGCCGAGTTCAACCAGATGCTGGGGGTCGACAGCCGGATAATCGGCCCAGAGGAGATAAAGGAGCTGGTACCTCCTCTGGACCTCCGCGTGGGCAAACGATTTCCGGTGCTTGCGGCGCTATACCATCCCCCCGCGGGAGTGCTTCGCCACGACGCCGTGGTCTGGGGCCTGGCCCGCGCCGCCGACAAGATGGGGATCGAGATTCATCCCTTTACCGAGGTCACCGGCATCAGCCGCGACCACGGCAGGGTGACGGGGGTCGACACCAGCTCCGGCCACATCGAGGCCGGTACCATCGTGAGCGCCACGGCCGGCTGGAGCTCCACCGGCGCGGCGATGGTAGGCCTGGAGCTCCCAATTACGACCTATCCCCTCCAGGCGTTCGTGACAGAGCCGCTCAAGCCTTTTCTTGACAAGACTATCTCCTCCCCCTCCCTCCACGCCTATGCCTACCAGACCGACCGCGGCGAGGTGGTGATCGGCGGCCCGGTCGATCCTTACCCCACGTACAGCCAGCGGTCTACCTTGACTATGCTCGAGGAGCTCGCGGTAATCGTCCTTGAGCTGCTGCCCTGCCTGAGGGACGTGAATGTGCTGCGCCAGTGGACGGGGCTGTGCGACATGACCCCCGACTACGCCCCGGTCATGGGCCTCGTCGAGGGGACCGACGGGTTGGTCCTCAACTGTGGCTGGGGCACCTGGGGATTCAAGGCCGCGCCAATCGCGGGCAAGTGCATCGCGGAGCTGGTTGCCACCGGCAACACTCCAGCCCTGATCAAGCCCTTCGCCCTCTCAAGGTTCGCCCGAGACCAGCTGGTGAACGAGCGGGCGTCGGCGACCGCCGCCGCCATCCACTAGCCGCATCAATGACGGGGGGATTCGTAAGGGGGCGTCGCCCCCCCAGGTGGGGGTTGTATGGACCGGACACATGGTGGACGGGTGTTCGGAGACATGGTGGACACATTTGAGTATGTTAGGCATCGTGCCTGAGGTCAAGCTGGGCGATTTGATGAGTGGCGAAGAAGACGTTCCAGACTCCATCGTCAGTTGTCGGCCGAATAGCCACTGGCATGCCCTTGAAGGCCTTAGGTACCTTGAAGATACGGCCAAACAACTGGAGCCTACCTTTGTCGTGAACACGGCGTACCAGGTCGGTTGGTTCGTACTCCAAGGGTGGAAGGACCTCGGGAAACAGTCTTTGGCTCACTTGGTACTTGGTGGCCGGAGTAGCAAGGTCAAGGGCGTCATGGGGCCGCTCCAAGTTGTAGATGTCCCGCCACAGGTCGAAGGCTCTCTGGCAGTGCGCCAGATCAGTGAAGCTGCTCCCCTGCAGCACTTCAACGGTCATGGTTCGGTGGAAGCGCTCATCTTTTCCCTGTGTCTGAGGGTGATAAGGGCGTCCATGACTGACTCCGATGCCCAACCTCAGCAGCCAGACTGTAAAAGGTGTGTAGGGGTGGTCTTGGTCATGGCCCCACGGGGAGCCATTGTCCATCAACATTGTGTTGGGCAGGCCGTAGCGCCGGAAGATAGCCGTCAGGCGCTGTTGCACCATCTCTCCCTGCTCGTTACCGCAGGCCTGCAGCCCCAAGGCAAACCGAGAGTGATCGTCCAGAACAGTCAGAGGGTGGCAGCGTCCTCGGGTAAGGGGGAAGTGGCCTTTGAAGTCCATCTGCCACAGGTCGTTGGGTGCCTGGTGTTCAAATCGCTGCCAGGAACGGTGCTTGGGCCCCTCGGCGGGGTCAATGCGGCCATGACGACGCAAGATCGCCGTGATAGTACTGGGGGCCGGCATGTCCGCCTCAAACACATCCCTGCGGTCCAAAAGCCACCGTCGCAGCTTACGAGCTCCCCAGGCCGGATGGGCCGCACGGGCAGACAGCACCGCCTGCTCAACCTGCGATGGGGTACGTGCAGGCGAGTAGTGAGGCCGCCGCGGCAGCTCGACCAGGCCTGCCTCGCTCCCTTCACGGAAACGCCCAAGCCACTTGTATCCAGTCGTAGGGCTGATCCCGAAGCGACGGCAAAGGCCCCTTTTGTTGGTGCCTTCAGCCTGCGCCAGCTCCACGAACTCTCTCCTCTGAGACATAACGGACATCTCCTTCCATGGCATGACCACCTCCTTGTAATGAAGTCATGCCTATTATGGTGTCCACCATGTCCCCGAACATGTGTAAGCTATGTCCCCGGTCTATACAGGGGGTCTGGGGTGAGGGTATACCAGAGCCCCTACATCATCAGGTCGCCGCCGTTGATGTCCAGCGAGGCCCCGGTAATGTAGGCGGCCCTGTCGGAGGCCAGGAAGGCCACCAGCTCCGCCACCTCGGCGGGCTCTCCGAGGCGGGTGATGGGAAAGCTCTCGGCGTAGGCTCTTTTGCGGGCGTCGTCGATGGTGGACCTCACCATCTCCGTGTCCACCAGGCCGGGGCATACCGCGTTCACCGTGATCCCGTGCCGGGCGACCTCTTTGGCCACCGCCCGCGTGAAGCCGAGGACAGCCGCCTTGGCGGTGGTATAATGCGGCCCTCCAAGAGTGCTCACGCTCCTGCCCGCCGTCGAGGAGAAGTTGATGATGCGACCCCATCCGGCCCGCTGCATGGCGGGAAGCACCGCCCTGGTGCACAGGTACGTGCCCTTCAGGTTCACGTTGAGGACCAGGTCCCACTCGTCCTCCTCTAGGTCCATGATACCCGTGCGGCGGAGTATTCCCGCGTTGTTGACCAGTATGGCGACCCCCTCGTAGCGCTCCAACGCGGTCTCGACCATCCGGCGCACGTCGGCCGCCACGGAAACATCGCCGACAGCGGCGACGGCTTCGGCCCCTCCTGCCTGTAGCTCCGAGGCAGTGCGCTCCGCGGCGTCGGCGTTGATGTCGTTTGTCACGAGGCGCGCGCCACCGGCTGCCAGCCTGTGGGCCACGGCCCGGCCCATCCCCTGCCCGGCGCCCGTGACGAGGGCTACCTTCCCCGAATACTCGTCTCCTGTATGCATTTCAGGTCCCCGTTATCGCTACGGCTTGCGCGGCAAGACATGCAAAGCTTCCTCAGCAGTATCCCGGACTATAAGGGAGAGCACCACTCATCCCTCCAACCGCCGGACCGCTGCACGGGGGTGAAGGAGGCGAGAAGACGCAGCAAGGACACTTACCGCCCGCGGCGCGGATCAGATCGCTCCCAACTCTCTCCCCGCTTCTTCAAAGACAGACAGTGCCCGGTCGAGCTGCTCTGGGGTGTGCGCCGCAGAAATCTGGACCCTTATGCGCGCCTCTCCCCTCGGCACCACGGGAAAGCTGAACCCCACTACAAATATCCCCCGGTCGTTTACGGCCCTGGCCATCTCCACCGTCTTCAGCTCGTCCCTCAACATGATTGGCACGATGGGATGGTTGCCTGGAATGATGTCGAACCCCAACTCCGTGATTCCCGCCCTGAAGTAGCGCGTGTTGTCCCAAAGGGTCTCGCGCAGCCCGGGGTTCTGCTGGACCAGCTCCAAGGCCTTGAGCGCCCCCACGACGATGGGCGGCGCCAGGGTGTTTGAGAAAAGGTATGGCCTGGAGCGCTGGCGCAGGTATTCGACGATCTCCTTACGGCCGGTGGTAAACCCGCCGGAAGCGCCACCGAGGGCCTTGCCCATGGTGCTGGTCAGGACGTCGATGCGCTCCGACACCCCCAGCTCTTCGGGAGTCCCGCGGCCGTTCGGGCCGATGAACCCGGTGGCGTGAGAGTCGTCCACCATGACCAGGGAGTCATACCGGTCGGCGAGGGCGCATATCTCGTCCAGCCGCGCCCGGTCGCCCTGCATGCTGAAGACGCCGTCGGTGGCTATGAGGCGAAACCGGGCCGACGCGACCTCCTTCAGTTTCCCCTCCAGGTCGCCCATGTCGCTGTGCTGGAAGATCCTCTTTTGAGCCCGGCACAGGCGGATGCCGTCGATGATGCTGGCGTGGTTCAGGGCATCGCTGATTACCGCGTCGTCCGGGCCCAGAATGGTCTCGAACAGTCCCGTATTGGCGTCGAAGCAGGACGTATATAGGATGGTGTCCTCTGTGCCCAGGAACTCGGAGATGCGCCGCTCCAGGGTCTTGTGGATGTCCTGCGTACCGCAGATAAAGCGAACCGAGGCCATTCCGAAGCCGTACGACCTAATCCCAGACGCCACGGCATCGAGGACTTCTGGATGGTCCGCAATGCCCAGGTAGTTGTTGGCGCAAAAGTTGATGTGAGGGCCGGCTGGCGTCTCAACCTGCGGGCCCTGCGGGGTGCTGATCAGCTTCTCGGCCTTGAACAGGCCGTCGTCGCGGATGCTCTGGAGCTCCTCCTCAAGGAATGACTTCATCTTGGTGTACGGCATGAAAGCCACCACCTCCTTACAGCATGCGCCTTGCGCCTGGTGACATTGGACTTGCGCTGCGGCGCGAACCCGTTAGTACGAAGTTAGTTGCGTTGCGCGCCGATAGATTCTGGCTTATGATGTATTTAGGTATCCAGCCAGAGAGGACATCATGTCTGCACAAGACGAAGACTCGAACCCACCCGGTGCCGATGACAAGCCTGTCGAAGACGCAAAGCCGCCGAGGGAAGTCCCGACCAACGAGCCTCCCGACTCGGACCCGGTTGCGATATTGGAGGGTTACCTGTATCGTCCGAAACCAAGAAATGGCAATCGAGGCCGCGCTAGCGGGAAGTGAATGGCGCCGCCGTAGCGAACACTAACCCAACGAGAAACAAGACCTCCATTCCTAGGCCGACATAGGCTCTGGCCAGCCGGATAGCCTTGGCCTGTAGCTTGGCCTCATTGTTGTTCACGGCGCCGGCCATCTGCTTTGCTGCCCATGATATCAGTTCAGCATCCGTGTATTTCCGATCAAATATATGCTTACGAAACGTGTCTAGAGGCGGTTGCTTGTCCCATATTTTCGGCCTCAACACCCCGATGGCTGATACCACGACAAACAAGAACCCGATTAGAGCACCAACGGCAATCCATATAGACGAAGATGTCCACTGATCTGATGTTACAGCGGTTATTGCTATCAGTGCCGCTGAAAACCCCAGGAGCCCGATAGCCATGGTACTAAGATGCTGTCTACGCTTCCCCTGCTCCTCTGTTTGGAACTTGGCTAAATCGTAGTAAACCTGAATAGCGTTCATCTGGCTTCCAACCTCTGGGGGTCAGTACCCAATCGTCTTGTGTTTCCCCGGAGCTCGCACTTACGGAACGGCAAAGGCTGATGCTTCGGGGCTATTGCAACTCCTGAAGCGTTTGCGTCCGTTGATAGCCCCTAGGCTGACGCAGTTTAACCGTATCGCCTGGCTATGGCCGTGTCAACGGAGAACCGGAATCAGCTAGGGACCAGGTACTTTTTGGGTATCTCCGCGCCCGCGGTGTACTGGATTCTGCCGAGCCTCACCATCTGGTAAACGTTGACCCGGAAGTCGGGGTTAATGCACGTGTGCATGTATGCGTCGCGCTCCGAGACGCCGTACTCAGTGACCATCCACTCCATCAGGTTGACGATGGCCGACTCGACTGCATCCTCCAGCGGCCTGAACGAGTACAGCGACACGATGGACTCGGCCTTTTCCAGCCGCACAAAGGGGATCTTCTTGTTCTTTATCACGCGGCAGCTCAGGGTGAGCTCGGCCCTTGTCTCGTCGGCCGTGCCGTAGAACTCGGTATCTCCCTGGCTGGCGTGGACGTCGCCCACGTAAAGAAGGCCCCCATCGTGATAGCAGTTGAGGAAGCACCTGGTACCTTCCTTCATGTCCCGGACGTCCAGATTGCCGCCCCACGGCCCCTGGCCGACGGCGCTTGTCTCCACCTCCCTGTCGGGGGCCGTGCCAATGGTCCCGATCATGGGCTGAAGGTCCCAGGTCACCTTGTCGTTGAGTACCCCCTTGCCGTCGCGCGTCGTCCCGCTGGGGCCGGGCAGGTGTTTGATGATATGGACAAAGGGACCGCGCAGCGACCGCCACTTGTACGACTCGCCCAGGGGCCCGGAGCTGGGCCGAAAGTTGGTGAAGCCCTGCTCGTCCACGATGATCTTCTCGATGGTCACCTCCAGAAGGTCTCCCCTCTCGGCCCCCTCCACGTATATGGGGCCGCCTATGGGGTTGCCCTTGGGCGGATCGAACTTCCTAGTTGGGAAGTCGTCCAGGCGGGATGCCGCGTCTGCCGAGCGGACTTGGCCGGACCCGGCGTCCTCGGTCTCCACGACGAAGCTCTCCCCCTGACTGACCCCCAGCTTGGGCGTGTGCCGATGGTCGAACTCGTACTCCATCGCCTGGTCGCGCGTGCTCCGCTGCATAGCCGCCTCCGAAGTGGTAGATGGAGCGGGCAAGAACCCGCCCCAGAGTGTGGAACTGTCGATGGACAACGCGAAGCTGCCAGAGCTCAGGGCAGCCGCAATGCGCTATGAAACGGGACCGTGCTCACTCATTCGAGCTCCGAGACTTTTCAGGCCGGAAGGGGTATACCCAGTTCGCCAGTGACCTCGGACTTCTCGACTGGACCCATAGTTTGCCCTGACCCGAGTAGCGAATCAGGACCTGGTCTGCGAACAGAAACGATCGAATCCTGAGGGAGTGAGTCATGGAATATTGCAGGCTGGGCTCCCAGGCCCCCGCGTAGCCGTTGTCCACAATATATGAACCGTCGACTATGCGAATGCACTGGAGCTCGCCGAGCAGTCGCTTGCCGCGGTCGCGTAGATGGCCGAGTCTGCCGGCGATGCCGAGGCCCCTGCTTCGCCAATGGACGAGTGGCGGCGCTACCGGCCTGAGAACCCGACCCCACATGCCAGGGTAGGGTGCCCCTCATCAGCGTGTGCGCCGGGGACCCTGCATGTTCACAAGATCTAAGTCCGTGAGCGGCTCGCGTCTTTTAGCCCGACCCCACATGCCCGGGTTGAGTCCTGGTAGAACACGATTAGGCCCCAGTGCTCGAAGTCGACGATGGTGATACCCCCGCCGCCCCGCAACTCATCCAGGCGCTTCCAGGGGATAGGCATTTCGGACTTGGTGAACAAGTACATGCCTATTAGCTCGTCAGCGCTATTGTACATGAGGAAAAAGGGCTCGCCCTCTCCCGCTGGTCCCTTGTGAAAATAGCGGCCCCTGCCCGGCGAGCAGAATATCGGGTCGGTCCAGCCGGCCGCGACCGCCTCGGCGGCCGTGAGTGGCAGGTCCATGTCCACGGTGATTTGGGATCTAAGCTTCCCGAGCACTCCGGGCATGTGCCCACTTTGTTGGATGGTGCCGCCACTGGTCAAGAACACCCTGTCCCCGACCGAATTGCCTGTGGAGCCCCCCTCGCCCGAAGCCAATAATACAACGACTACGACGAGCAGGACCGCCGCGACCGCGAACCCCGAAGCCTCCTGGACCCACCGCTTTTGCACCAGACCGGCCATGGCCCACCTCCAGTAATTAGAGTCGGCCTCACCTGGTTATGCGACTCTTGCCAGACGTCGCAGGCCCTCCCGCACGAGTTGGCACCGCCAACTAACTCAGGGGCGCGCAAGGCCTGCTACCGCGCTACTGGCCCTGCCTTGGGGCCTTCTGAGTCTCGCTCCGGACCTGGGCGGTGAGGACCTCGCCATCCAGAGGCTCATGGGTAATCTTTATCAATCCTGGCCTCTCTTGGTCGCGCTTAGCCCTGCCCCACATGCCCGGGTCGGGTCCTGGTTGTACACGAGCAGGCCCCAGTGCTCGAAGTCGATGAGGGTGAGACCCCCGCCGCCCCGCAAGTCATCCAGGCGCTTCCAAGGGGAAGGCATCTCGGACGTGCTAAACAAGTACATGCCTATTAGCTGGTCGTCGCCATTGTACATGAGGAAAAAGGGCTCGTTCTCTCCCACCGGTCCCGTCTGAAAGTAGCGGCCCCTTCCCGCCGAGCAGAATATCGGGTCGATCCAGCCGTCCGCGACCGCCTTGGCGGCCGTGAGTGGCAGGTCCATGTCCACTGTGATTTGGGATTTAAGCTTTCCTAGGCCCTGGCCGCGAACGTAGGCGGCATGGCCGCTTAATTGGATGGAGCCCCCACTGGTCAGGAACACCCTGTCCCCTACCGACGTGGCTGAGGAGGACCCCCCACCCGAAGCCAGTAATACCACGATTACGGCGAGCAGGACCGCCGAGACCACGTACCCCGACGCCAAGCGGACCAACCGATTTTGCACCAGGCCGGCCATGCCCCACCTCCAGTGATTAGAGTCGACCGCACCGGATTATACAATACTTGCCAAACGTCGTATAGGCGTCTGTATGAGTGGCACACCCACCAACTCAGGGGCGCGCACGGTCCAGGCCAGATGGGTATGGGCCGTACTCGACGATGATCTCTACCTCGTCCACACTCAGGGGGCTGACCAGCCCTACCGCACGCCGGTCCAGCGATATCTCCAGCAGGTTTCCCCCCTGTTTGGGTCTGACGCCCTCAAGGTGAAACTCCAGCCACTGGCCCGCGTACGGGGCGATGGCGCCGCCAAAATCGCGCAGGCACGTTTCCTTGGATAGAGATTGGCCGTTGAGCAGGATGGAGAGGCGGTCTTCCGACACAAGGTCACGAATGTTTATTTTGAGCCTGATCTGTCGTATGCGGTCGGCTGCGCCCTGGATGTCGTCCGCAATGTAGAAGGGGATGCCGTGGCGGGTACCCGTGTCAGAGGAAGCGATCTCAACGGGCAAAGGTGTCTGGTAGCCAACCTGCTCGGAGCTCTCTGCCTTTCGAGTGAGGACGTAGTGCTTGTCACCCTCCTTGGCCATCTCAGGGTCACCGAGAGCCGCCAGGATGCTGCGCTCCGCGTCTCCCAGCGGCCAATGTAGAAACCAGGCGTACATGCCATCGGCCCCGCGCTGCCAGTAATTGGCGGCGGCGGCGCGCATCATCGCCGGCGTGGCATAAGTTCGCTCGCCGTCTTGGGAGTCTCGCTCGCCGTCTTGGGAGTAGGGATGAATCAAGGGGTACACGGGCGTATCAACGGCGTGGGCCGCCTCGACAAGCCAGTCTATGGGCATGTCGGTGTCCATCAGCATGAACAAATAGATCATCGGCGTCACGTAGTCCAGGAGTCCCTCCTGTAACCACGTTCGCACGTCCAGCCCCGCGGCCAGGTTCATCGACTCGGTCGGGTACACTCGTGCGCCCACGATGCCCGCACCGCCGGCCCTGTTCCGGACCATACCGGACGCCTTCCTCACCCAGTCCGTCATAACCGGCGTGCCCTTTTGCACGTCCTCCGGCGTGAAGTAGACAGACATGCCGGGGACGAAGTCCAGCTCTACGCCCTCGGTAGAGTATTCGGTGGCCAGCTCCTCGAGGACCGCGAACTGGTGGTCGCGGACCTCGTTATGCATGTAGCCTCGTCCGCCGGAACCGACCCTGAGGGCTGAGTCCATCTTGCCGTAGCTGGCGAGGCGTAGGCTTGCGATAAAGTCCATTCCCTTGTCGTGGGCCCGGTCTATCAGGACGGTCAATGGGTCGAGACCTCTATCGATGAGGCTCTGCATGTTGTGCCACGCCCGCCAGTACGCCGACAACTCGAACGGCTGTATGTCCTCGCCGAAGAGCATGCCCACCTTTGAGGGGTAGAAGAGGCCGTCGCCCCGCGCAACGCCGTAGGCGAAGGTGTCCACGGCGGTGCCCGCGACCTCGTCGACCGGCCGCCAGGCTTCCTCCAGTGTCATCGGCGGCTCGAAGACGAACAGATAGTAGTGTCGAGCATCGTTGAAGTAGATCGTCCTGCGGCGTCTCATTGGTGTCCTCCTCCTGGCTTGGACAATATTCAGGTCGGCTCGAAAGGCCGTTGCACGGCCTGCTGTCGCGCTACCGGCCCTGCACCCAGCAGCGCGACGGCTGTCCGCCGCTTGGCCCGACGCCGCATGACCGCCGCCTCGGCATCGCGTGCGCTGTCCATGGCGCTATTCGAGAGCGTGACGATGGCGTTGAGCATAGGATTGACGGCCTCTATGCGCTCAAGGTGTGCCATTATCACCTCCGCCGGCGACAGCGCCTTGGTGCGGATGCGCTCGGCAAGGCCGGTGGCATCGGCTTAAAACATTTCTTCGCTCAAGGCGGTCCCCTTCCGCGGGTTTGGCGCACGCGCTGGAGCGGCGTGTTTTGCGGGCTTCTGCCCGCACCCGCGGGAAGTTCGTTGCGGAGGGCGCCGCGCAGACCGCCCACAAGGTCAAGGATCTGCTCGCAAGGCTGAACGGCGCGGAGGCCGACTAAGCAGACGTCCGCCCGGCTAGAGGCCGACCCGCGAGAAGAACTCGGGGAGACCCTTGATTCCGAGATTCATGTGGAAGAGGGCGCCGGCGCCGGGACCCTCCTGGGACCGGTTGTCGCCGCCGATGGTCGTGACGAAGATGTCGGTCAGGTCGGGCCCGCCGAATGTGACGCTGGAGACCAATCTGGCCGGGAAGGGTATCGACCTCTCCTCGACGCCCTGGGGCGTGTACCGGAACAGGGCCGACCCGCCGGCGCGAGCAGACCATACATACCCCTCAGCGTCCACCGTCATGCCGTCCGGCAGACCATGGCCGGCGGGCGTCTTGACGAATAAGCGCTTGTTGGAGATGTCTCCGGAGTCGGCGTCGTAGTCGAACAGGTAGATGGCGCGGTCCATGGACTCGGTGTAGTACATCTGCCATCGATCGGGCGTGAAGCCCATGCCGTTGGGTATCCTGGTCCCCTCAAGCACCGTGGTGACGGAGCCGTCGGTGTCCAGGCGGTAGAGGGAGCCGGTACGCTCGCAGGACTCGGCCAGGGCCGAGTCCTGGTTCATGGTGCCACAGAAGACCCGCCCTGCGGGGTCTGCGACGACGTCGTTGAAGCGCATGCCCTGCTCCCCCGGCATCCCCTCGATCACGTAGTCGAGGTCCGCCCCATCGCGCCAGAGGGCGACCGCGCCGTTTTCCATGAAGAGGAGCAGCGAGCCGTCCGCCTGGATGGTGTAGCCCCCTACAACCTTGCCCTCGAAGCACTGCTCATGCTGCCGCGTGGCGGGATCGAGCCCGGTACATGCGGGCGCCTGCGATGTCCACCCAGTACAGCCGGTTCTCCATGGGGTGCCACATGGGGCCCTC